>WTKD01000009.1 GCA_011524535.1 Spirochaetaceae bacterium | reverse complement strand
TGAAGGCTGTTGTTGGAAACTAAAATGAAATCAAGGGGCATTTTCTACGACAGTTTGCTTTCTATAGAGGTATGGTAGCAATTTTTTTGAAAACCGTCTCTATCAACATTTTTATTTTTGAGAGGTAAACTCGCTCTTTGATGAGCTCTTTTACTTTTAGATATCCTATTAAGACCAGTTATTCGGTTTCTTCTGATGAGTCTATTTCGGCGCCTGTTTCATCCGTCGTGGAAGGTTCACTATCTTCTGTAGTGTCATCTTCCGAGATAGGTGGGTCATCATTCTGGGTATTGCTGATTTCATCTTCTGTAGGGGTATGGAGTAGAAACTCGTTGAATGTTTCTGTGAAGTTATCCTTTAGGAGATTTTCCCTAACTATAAAGCCCTCGAGTTCTGAGCGAATATAGGCGTCTTTTCGGTTCTCATATTCCAGTGCTAACAAGTCTATTTCTTCTTGAGGAGTATTTTGAATATCTCTGACTGTAAAGATGAGGGTAGTATTTCGTACAGCGATTGGTACGGATATTTCTCCTACGTCAAGAGAATGTAATTCTTCGAGAAAATCGTCTCGTAGATATGCAGTGAATAGTGTGGGGAATTCTGAAGTGTCAATTCGGTCAAAGATAGAGTTTGCACTGTAAGACAATGGTAGAGAATCAAAATCAAAATAGTCAATATCATTGACTATACTGGCTTCTAAAAAGGAGGTTTCTTGTGCCAGGGTCAAAAAATCTTGAATTTGTTGTTGGACATAGTCCGCTATGAGATCGGGCTCTTCGGAAGATATATATGCTCTGATTTGATCAAAGTTCTCTTGGTTTGTGTTGTCAAAGGGCTGAATATCACCAGCGATTTGGAATATGACATAGCTGTTTTCTGTTTCAAGGATTGAAAAAACGTTTGTTATATCGCCTAATAGGCGTTCGGGTGAGAATATATCGGATACATCTTCTTCGGAGAGAAGATCGAGCAGCTCATAAGCAAAAATTTCACCTCGCTGTCCTCCTCGACTAGCAAATTCATCAGTCGAATATAGTCTGGCATTTTCTTCGAATGAGCTAGGATTTGCGACTATTTCCTCGTATAGGCGTTCTACCTCTTCGAATTCATCTCGTATTGTGATGCTGGAAAGCTCTCGACTTTGCACGAGGGCGCTATTGTTTTGAACATATTCGATGACCAGTTCATCTGGATATTGATCTTCCGTAAATTCCACGGCGCGAATATCCTTTCGTATTGTATCCATATCGAGGATGTATTGCTTTTCTTGTGAGCTACTGAATGAACGGTTACTAAGGTCTTGGCGAATGCGATCAACAGTTAGGGATTCTGAAAAGCCTTTTCTAAGTTCAAACAGTTCCTGCTGGGAGATATTGTTGTAATTCTCCATGAGGAATACCCCATCTTCGGTAGTGAACCGCGGACTACTAATGATCTCATTATTCACTTCTGATTCTGAGATAAGAAGGTTTGATGCTTTTGCGAGATTGAGGCTTGCAAGAAACGACACGGTCTGGTCAAAAGATTCCTTCCAAATGAAACGGTTGGTTGTATTATAACTTTCATCTTCAACCGAGAGATTTCTTCCTATAATGTTACTATAATGAGCAACTGAGTTGGCGAAATAAGAACCTTGGATGTATCTAATTTCTTCTCCGGCGTAAGAGCCAAAGGAAATACTGGACCCTTCTACCTGAGAAGAAAGAATCGGACCTCCGATAAATGTAACAATTATGATTATAAAGATAATCACAGTTCCTATGTAGAGGAAATTGACTTTCTTTGATTTTTTTTGCTCTTGTTTAGCGGGTGTTTTTTGCACTGATTTTTTACCCATACACTAACATTATCAAGTTTTTACGTTCTGTCAAGCTAGACTAATTGCAAAGCATGCAGGATAATTCAGTGGGACTTCGCATATGTTATGCGTAGAAGTATCCTGGAGAACTTGCACTGCCGACAGGATATGTGAATAATACACTGTGTATACAAATGTTTGTATAGATGTCGTATTTGGCACCTATAGATATTCACGTTGTGCCGAATGTCCCTTTGTGTATCCCCTCAGGTTTGAATTTGGACCAAGATATTGGCTGAAATTAGGTGTCTGAAAGAAATATAGTGAGTGAGTGAATGAATAAGTATAAAAAAATTGCTAGAATAGCTGCCATTGTGATGATTGTTTTTATGTTTATAATTGGGTGTTCTTCGAATGCGGTCTCCGATGTATACGCGGAGATTCCGAGTGCTACTATTTTTGAATTGATGGTGCCTCTCGATGATTGGAAAGAAAGTGATGATCCAACCAGATTTTTGAAGGAAACCAATAGTCTTGTATCCGATTATAGCCTCCTCGTGCATCAACGGAATATAGGGCGTCTAGCTATGGGCGACTTTGACACCGAAGTTTTGGAAGTATTTGACGATATGATTAGCGAAGAAAACGAACAATATGCAGAGGCCTTTTCAATGCTTATGCATTTGCGCACCACGGAGTTTCCTATAGTACCAAAGAACACAGCAGATGAAGTCCAGTTTGCTCTGCATGTACACAGCCAGGATTGGGGAGGAAGAGAGGATTCCCTTGTGGAAAAATTATTGGAGAAAGAAGAATATGCTATGGCATTTATGGCGGCTAGGGAATTCAAGAGAAGAGATTCTATGGGTGTAGCATATTCGGCAGTTGTAACTGCATATAATGGGGAAGCTACTATATCGAGGAAGAGAAATCTTCTCGCAACACGAAAAAATATGGAAGGATTACTTGAGAGAACAATTACCGACGAAAAAATTGATGAGATCGATAATTCATATTTCAAACTTCGTTTATCAGCACTAGAAAAACTTCCGGCTCTCCCGAGTATAGGTAACTACTATGATTTTTCTGGTAATGAACCCATGTTACTCTATAGTAATCTCGAGGATGATGTTGTTGAAAATCTAAGAACATTAAATCAAGAAGAGCTGAATGCATTAAACCCAAGCGCCAATGCTAGCTATTGTTATAGTCCTTTATACATACAAAGTTATGTAAGGGCAGCAAGCGAGAAAACTGGAGTAACTTTCACTCAAGCGGATGCCGAAGCTTTTTTGCCAAATGGGATCCATTATTGTGATAACAATGATCTTCTCAATGCAGTATATGTAGTTAGTTTGGTAAAGATAGATGATGTTGAAGCTGCTGCAGCTGGTGAAATTAGCGGTGAATTTATTGGTACTGGAACCGGGTTCATAATTGATATGGGTGGCTATTTTTTGACAAATCATCACGTAATTTCGAGCGCTCTCTCTGATAATGGCGAACCAATTTCTGATGTTAGTATCATCGTGTTCCAAAATTCAGAGCAGATCGCCGATCCAAACGCGGTTGTTAATACTATGAGCATAGTTTCTTATGATAAAGAACGTGATATTGCATTATTGAAAGTAAACGGATCTTTGATAGGAGCTACTGGAGCACCTCCACGTTCCATTTTTTTGTATCCCTATTTCGAAGAATTAAGCAAGGGTATAGCGGTGACAGCGATGGGTAATCCATCAGAAATTGAGTTTGAAAATGGAGAGAGAAAAGAGGGAGCCATACAAGTAGATCAAAAGAGTATAGGACAGGTTGCTGATTCGTCTGTGACGGTTACGCAAAATCTAAATGTTATGTTCTCCCATAGCGCAGAAACCTGGCCGGGGAATTCGGGAGGACCAGTTTTGTTGCATTATCCTCATGGAGATAATGCTATTACTTCTAGTGAAAAAAACTTGAATCATATATTTGCCGGGGTTAGCACTATTTTATACGGTGACGGACTGAATACAATAGGTGCTCTTAATCTCGCTTCTCAGGCACGAACATCGATGAATCATCTGTTTGGGTATCGCTTTCTTTCTGAAAAAACTAAGAATAAGGTTTGGCTTGGTGTTTTTACAGGACATACGGCAATGGGCGAAGTTATTGTGAATTATGTGTTTCGGGATAGCCCCGCAGAACGAGCCGGACTAAAACCAGGAATGAGAATAACCAAGATTGAAGAAAACATAATATCAAACAGATACGATATAGAACGTTTTCTGGAAAGCGAGGGTGGTCACGGAGGATTGTATCGAGTAACGGTGCGAAATCCTGGGGGAAATACCGAGGAAGAAAAATATCTTGTCCTTGAACCCCGCCCTGGAATTGGGTACTCCTTGTTTATTCAAGACAATCCAGGTGCATATTTTGGTCCAATCAATGGAATAGTTTCTTATAAACCGTATTTATATTACAGCAAGGCTATGAAGAAATGGCATCAGATATATCCCGTTGACGAAATTACACAAGAAAGGATTCGATCTTCTTCTGGAGAAGATCTTTTTGCTCTAGATGACAAATTCCTAATAAAAAGTTCAGCAATTACATCGATACAACCTTTAATTATTGAATCTGGCGGTGATAATAATGTAGAGCTTCGAATCGAGGAAAGTCTTTTGATGCAATTTGATTTTGTTAACCCTGCGACAGACATAGTAGAAAGAGCAGTGCGATTTGCTCCTATCCTTTATGATGATATTGCACATCTAATTATGTAAATATTGCCTGCAATGTTTCATCCAGCAAACTAATTATGTTCTGTAGAATCTGGCATTACGCAAATCTCTCCATGTTCTTTGTCAGAAACTCGGATGTGAATCTCGGATGACATGCTAGCTGAAGCCATAAAAAGAATAAAAAGGTTGAGGATTTACTGTACTTGCATTTCAAAACTTTTTGTTTTTGTACAATACATCGCAAGTTATTTGAAGGATGAAGTTAGTTTGCTTTAGACTTTGTAGAGTGTCAAATTTCTTCTTGATAGTATTTTACCTTCAGAATGTAGTTCTGCCGGTCTAAATCCTGAACATCCTGCCGTTCGTAGTAACATATTCTTTCCAATTTGATGGTACATGTAGCTATCCTTACTTTTGTAAGGTATACTTAAAAAAAGAAATTACAGATAATCAGAAAAAACAATCATGAGATGAAACTAGTGTGTATTTATATTTGCTGTTTGCGTAGAATCGCATGATTTCCGTGTTGTGTAGCATAGATATGGAAAATGAGACCTTAGTGGGTTTAGCACAAATCTTGACTTTGCACTATAAGAAAATAGTCTTTTGCTTGTAGCTATATCTGTGTTATTCTCATTGGTGTGATATCCTCTTTGACCTGGAAAAAGATGCGGAGGAGAGGACACCGTTGAATTGAAGATTCTTGGGAGGGAACCATGAAAAAAATAGATGCTCTTAAAATAAAAAAAAGAATGCAGGCAGCTGTGTTCTTGTTAATGTTCACTGCCAGTGGATGTGTATTTAATGGTGTAGAGCAACCTACTTTAAGCATACCTCTAAGCTCTTGGACTGAAACCGATGATTCTGCTAGATTCCTTAAATCAAAAACCGGTCTTGTGGCGGCTTATAGTTTTTTGGTGCATGAACGTACTATAGGCAATCTAGATGCAGAAGAATTTGACGATAAAGCATTTTCGTTGATTGAGCAGATGGTAGAGGAAGAACCAAAACAATATTCGACAACGTTTTCTGTTCTTATGCACCTAAGGAATACTCTCTTTCCGATCATACCAGATAACACCGGGCAAGAAGCAGATTATGCTCTCCATATTCACTCAAATAATAATTGGAAATATATAGAAGAGATAATTATAGAGGGGCTAAAGAGAGAGGAAGAGTATGCACTGGCCTTTATGGCAGCAAAAGAATTTGGTAATGGTGATTCGATGAGAAAGATTGCGCTAGATACTAATGAGGAACGTAAGAGAACAAAAGATGATTTAAAGAAAAAAATTCTTTTTCAAACATTAGAAAACATGAATTCTCTACTTAGAGCAGCAAATCTTCCAGCGCTTACTTTGGTACGCGGGAATACTTCTAAAAATTCAAAAGATCATCCTGATTTCACGAATCGTATTGCAGTGATAGAAAAACTGCAATCTTCTCTTCACGCAAACGATTATTATGTCTCTGGAAGCATTCCGTCGCGCAGATATGAGAATCTTGAAAACAACATTGTTGATTCATTAAAAAATCTGACATCAAGTGAATTAAAATTGTTGGAACCAGATCCTCATTATTGTTATAGCCCGTTGTACATCAAGAGTTATGCAAAGGCTGCAGGAACGCGAAGTTTTGGAAGTCACTCAATAGACGATTTTTTACCCGATGGAAAATTCTATTGTAATGATGATGATATTCGCAATGCCGTATATCATATCAAAGCAGATGGGCTAGTTGGAACTGCATTCCAAATAGACAAGAATGGCTATTTTTTGACAAATCATCATGTAATTAAGAATAGTATAGAAAGAGAATTCAACGACATCACAATTAGTCAGTTTGGGAGCGGAGTATCTCGTAAATCGGTCACCGTACTCTCTTACGATGAGGATCGCGATATTGCTTTACTCAAGGCTACAGAACCCTTTACTGTTGATAACTCCCGTGCTCTTTTTTTGTATCCTTATTTTGCGACTTTAAAAGTGGGGATGCCGGTGATGGTATTTGGTAATCCACGGGGAGAGATTGACAAAAAGACGCAAGGAGTCATTACGAACGCGGGGCAGTGGGTCAACCAGGAAGTACGGGAGATGTTCTATCATTCGGCAGAAACTAACAACGGGAATTCTGGTGGCCCGGTTCTATTTACCTATGGTGATAGAACAAGAACTGAGGGTGTGGATGAATTAGCGAATATGTTGGCGGGTCTTTCTACAGCGATTGTTCGGAGAATCGAACCCGGTGCAGAGAAGATGAATGCTGCGATACCAATGAATAGGGTCATCGATCATCTTGCTAGATTTCGTTCATCTTCAGGCGAACAAAAAAAAGATCCCTGGCTGGGTATTGCTGTCGGGAATACAGCACAAGGTGAAGCAATCATAACCTATGTGTTTAGGAACAGTCCCGCAGAGCGAGCAGGCCTGAAGCCAGGCATGATAATTACCAAAATACAAGAAACCAGGGTCTCACAGAGAATAGACCTAGAACGTTTTCTTCAAATATCGGGCTATTCCAGAGCCCTCTACCGCTTAACTATACAAGATCGAAATCGAACAGGTCTCACTGAAACCAAGGAGAAATACATCGTTGCAGAGGCGAGACCAAGAATCAATGTTGCTTTGTTCGAAAATGATCATCCAGGATCATATATAGGAGCACAGCATGGATTTGTATCGTATAATCTACGGGTATACTACAGCTCGGCTATGCAAAAATGGCAGCCAATATATGTAATCGACAAAATTACGCAGGAAAAACCCCCGGAATTATCGAAAGCATATTTGTATCGTGAGGGTAATTCGTTTCTAATACGAACAACAAAGCTTATTCGGAGCGGAAGAACAGGAAGTGAACCGACCGTACGATTGGAAATAACACTTCATTTTGTAAATTCTGCAACCTCCCATATAGAAGGTGGAGTGAAATTCAACTCTCTAAACTATGAGAGTTTTTCATATTTGACCATATAGCAAGACCTATCGTTTCAGACATAGCGTTATTTAAAAGAAAGCAGGTAGTATAGAGTACCACTATAGATATTTGCAAAAGGCATTGTGTAGTGGTTAAAACTTTCTCAGTTGTCTGTGAAAAATGTATATTCTTGCATAACGCCTTATATTTATTTTTTGACAATTTTATATTGCATTTTTATTACTTTTTTGTTATTATTTTATTTGTCTTGTTTTAATTGATTATATTTTAATAATTACAAAATATAATACTTTTAGAGAGAAATAAAATGAACGAAAAAAAAGAAAGAGACATATGTCTGAAATTGAATTATATTGCCCTTCTTCTTTCAATGGGGATATTTATTATTGGATGTGCCGCCAATAGTATTCAGTCTTCCGAGGTTGTGGCGATAGATGCTTGGACAGAAAGCAATGAAGCGGTTAGATTTCTTAAAACCGAAACCGATCTTGTGTCTAATTATAGTTTTTTGGCCTATGAACGTACCATTGGAAATCTTAATACAGAGAGGTTCGATAATAACGTTTTTCAATTAGTGGAAAGAATGCTCAAAGAAGAGCAGTACTTAGCAGCATTTTCTGTTATCATGCATATGCGCAACACAGAATTTCCTTTATTGCCAGATAAGAAATCGGACCCTATACAATATGTAAGTCATACGCACAGCAACTCCTGGATATCGATAGAAAAAGCAATTATCGAGGGGTTATTCAAACAAGAAAAATATCAGGATGGTTTTATGGCGGCAAAGGAGTTTGGCGATACCCCACGCATGGATGAAGCACTTACTCTACTCAGAAGTGAGTACAAATCTGAACCCAATAAAACCAGAAGAAAATCTCTTTTTGATTCAATAAAAAATATTACGCATATACGTGATCTGGCTGACCCCAATACAGATCCGTTATTTCCCGATTTAACCCAGAGAGGCGATATTAATTCGGGAGAGCATTTTTCTTTTAAACGACGAATAGAATTGCTCGAAAAACTGGACCCTCTTCCTGATGCGTACAATTATTATGATGTTGGGGCAAATTATCCGGTAAATTATATCTTGATTAAGCGACATATTGTTGACGCATTAAAATCGTTAAGCGACACGGAATTTGAAGAAGTTAAGCCCGACGGTCATTATTGTCATAGTCCCGTATACATAGAAAGTTACGTAGAGGCCGGTGGTCCCAGAGTGAATTTTACACTTGAATCAGCGAAGGAGCATTTATACGGAGGAGAGTATTATTGTAGTGAGGAAGATGTCTTAGATGCGGTATTCTATACCGTAGTCACGCTTCCAGGGGGGCGAAAAGGAGTTGGAACTTCATTCAAAATAGACAAAAAAGGCTATTTTCTGACCAATTATCATGTCATCAAAGATAGGGCAGACGATAACAGTGTTGAATTGAGTCAAACAAAAAATTCATCAAGAAAAAAAGCTACAGTGATATCATATGACGAAGATCGAGACATCGCATTACTGTATATTGCTGATTTTGAAAACAATGCCCACAATGCTCGGGCGCTTTCTTTGTATCCTTATTTCGTGCGGTTAAGCGAGGGCATGAAAGTAATAGCTCTTGGTAATCCGAAAAGTGAGGATGGTGTAATAACCAAGGGGAAAGTTGAGAATGCACAAATATGGATCAATCAGGGATTACGTGAAATGTTCTATCATTCCGCAGCAACAAACAACGGTAATTCTGGTGGTCCAATACTGCTTAATCATCATGAAGACAGGGCGAGCTCTGGAGAAAAAGGGTTAACACATGTTCTTGGAGGTATTGCTGCTGCAATCATTAACAGAGATCAGATTGGTTCGGAGAACAGAAATGCTGCAATACCAATAGACAGAGTCATAGGGCATCTTTTTCGATTTCGTTTGATTCCAGAGTCAAGTGGAAAGGATCCTTGGATTGGTGCTGTGATTGGCAATACGGCTGGGGATAGAGCTATTGTAACCTATGTATTTCGCAACAGTCCCGCAGAGCGAGCTGGTCTCAAGCCAGGAATGAGAATCAAAAAAATTCAAGATCAACCGATATCTGAGAGAAAAGAATTGGAGTATTTCCTTCAAAGAAACGGGGAATTCAATACTTTATATCGCTTAGAAGTAGAATACACAGGTCAAGATGGAACAACCAAAAATGAAGAAAGATATGTGGTTGTAGAAAAACGCCCTAAGATTGATTTTTCCCTGTTTGCTAACGATCATCCTGGCTCGTATATTGGAACCTGGTATGGATTTGTCTCATATAAAAATCGTGTATACTACAGCGAAGCCATGCAAACGTGGCATCCAATATATGTTATAGATGAAATAACGGAAGAAAAACCTCGAGAACTTTTTTCAGAAGAATTGTACAGTGTGGGGAATTCATTCCTAATCAAAAGCACCGATCTAATTTATCAAACAGGATCAAATACAGAGGGCGCGGATTCACGCCTGAAAATAACTCTGAACTTTGTAAACTTTGTGAAAATGCAGATAGAAGGGGTCGTGCGATTTGGGTCTCTTCATTATGGTAGCTTTTCAGATCTGATAATATAGTTTTTCCAAGGTGCCTGGCTGGTTACTCTCATGTATAATGCGCCAGCCAGGTAGGCGATGTCGATTACTATAGTGAAAATTTATTATGCCATAATGAGCATTATGCCATAATGAGCATAGAATCTAATTATCTCAAAACGCCTTGTATGTTATTATTGAGCCTTTATGTGGGCTATGAGAAAAGAATACTTTTTATTTTTTTCTATACGTTCAATAAAAAGATTTTACTTGTCATTACATTTTTTAGGCGATACCATAGACATATCCACGGGCAACTTTTTGATCAAAAGAACAAGCATATGTGGAACAGGAATGGCATTCAAGGGCGATTAGCTCAGTTGGTTAGAGTACTTGCTTGACATGCAAGGGGTCAGTGGTTCGAGTCCGCTATCGCCCATACCTTGTTTCTGAAACTTTTTTTATACATAAATGCAAAGCCTTCCCAAATAGTATCATTACACTTTTTCAAAAGATTGATTAAATCTTCTTTTTTACAGGGTTTATATCCTACTTTCGATCTCCCCCCTCACACACACAAGATAGCTTTTGGTTTACTATTCCCCTATAGAAAACCACAAAACTAGTTGCCGATTAGACTAACAGGTAACAACCAAGGTATTCAAAAAGTTCTGCTCATCAAGGTCTTCAAAAATGCAACTGCGAGGAAGTCAAAATTCTGTTGTTTTTGTTTACGTTTTTACTGAAGGTTTTAAGACGCGGACCAAGGTTCCAATTATATTCATACGGGATGTATAAGAAATAGCACGTTTACTTCCGTCGCAATAGGCAAGGAGGGGTTGTCCTTCTTTATTTCTCAGAAATTGTTTGAGTATAAATACGTTTGTAATTCTAATTACTACGACTTGGCCATGCTCCGCCTTGTCATTTTTGCGAATGAGACAATAGGAGTCCTTTTCAATACCCGAGTCTGCCATACTTTCATCGTTTGAATGAAACACGAAATAGTTTTGTTGGCTGCCAGATGGAATATAGAGAGAAGGAACCTGATGAATAGCCTTGGGAATATCCCATATTTTATGTTCTTCAGGGGGTGAGTCAAAGGCGCTTATACTGTATTTTCCGGTATCTGTTTCTGCCGTTTCTTCAATGACATCGAGACCAATTGTATAATTTTGAAGCATGCGCTCTAACGTGTGAACCAATTCGTGCATTTCCTTTGTCAGCTGGGTGAGGGGAGAGTTCAGCAATAGTTTTAATGAATGCTCGGTTTGTTTTTTTAAGGCTTCCAGGCGACTGGACACGTCTGCCATACTAGCGATCGAAGGCGTCTTTTTTATAGGTTCTATTCCGACAAATTCTTCGAGAGGAGTTTTTAACGTGTGTGCGATGGTTAATGCTTCTTCAAGTTTTGGGAACCGTTTGCCAGATATTTGCGTGGAAATGGTTCCACGTTTTATTCCAGTCATTCTAGCAAGTTCTTGCTGAGAGTCAACTTTTGACAGAACGCGTTGCCAAAATAATTGCGCTTTTTCACTCATACTATGTTTTCAGTATAGCAAACATAAAAAGATAATGATAGTTCCTTTTGATTTTACTTGTATTGCATCATGCTCTCTCTGACGAATTGTCTTTATCGTGACTGGAAATCTCGAATACGCTACGCTGCTCTATTATGCGCATCGCTATATTACACATGAAATGTGAGTAATCTTACTTAAAATACTTAGAATATTGAATGGGGAGAGAGGGGAGGGCCGAAAAAGCGGAGAAATGCTGTATAAAGAGCTAGCGCCTGAGAGAGCTTTTTCTGTTTAGGGAAAAAATAACGGCGCATGCAAAGAAAGTAAAAAACGCTCCTTAAAGAGCATGAACTATATAGCGTGAAAATCAACCCGCCAGCGTTTAGCCGCTTATCAATAGCGCATGAGTCAACCAGAATTCAAGAAAAGTTCCTTCTGTAATAACTGCAGACATAGTAGTCATAGGAGCTCATGGATACGCTTTTTGTACGGTAGTAATGTGTGCTATTTTTTGAAGTTTTGTAGAAGTGATAGAATCTAATATATATATTTTGCTATTCGTAAATTTTAATGTGTAATATGTATGGACCAGTGGGCTATCTTGTTATACTGGTTTATGAGGAGAACAATTTAGAGGCATATGGGCAGTTTTGACTGGTTTATTATGATACCAGTAGGGTTAGTATTATTATATTTTGGTGGTAATTTTCTCATTAGAAGCAGTATAGCCTTGTCTATTCGTTTATCGATCCCAAGATATATTATTGGTAGTACGATTGTAGCCTTTGGCACATCTTTGCCCGAATTGTTTTCTGCAGTAGCTGCTGCACGTGCAGAAGAAGGGATTCTTGTATTTTCATCGCTAATGGGGAGCAACATAGTAAATATTGCTGTTATTCTGAGTATTGGGCTTTTGTTCCTTAACCAGAGATCTCGCTGGAAAATTGCACGCGGGGTATTCAGAATATCTCTCCGAAATAGACTTTTTTTCTTGCTCTCTGCGCTTTTTCCGATATTGCTTGCTTTTGCAGTTACTCCAAACGCCATCATCCTTGGGGAAGGGGTATTCTTACTTTTTATTTATTGTTTGTATATCTTTTTTCTTTTCAAAAATCATTCTGGAAGTGCCAGCTTGGAAGTTGAAAAAATAGAGGAGTCGGTTCAATCGGAAAAAAGCACTCGAGGCAGCTTTTATGTGATACATAGTGCTTTGATATTTGTATCTTTTGCTATGCTGGCTTATGGTGGTGAAATCGTTGTGACTGCCATTCGAGATATCTTGGATAGCACTCAACGCACCACGAAACTCGCACGATTTTTATCGGTAAGCGTCATTTCTATTGGAACAAGTTTGCCCGAATTGGTTACATCGCTTGTTTCTGTAAAAAAGCAAGAATATGAAGTGATGCTGGGTAATATTGTTGGTAGTTGTATTGCAAACATGCTGTGTATACTCCCAATAGCGGTGTTTTTCTCACCGGTATTTATTACCTTCGATTTGTTATTCGATTCTGCGTATTTATTGCTCCTTGTGCTCTGGATCATTGGACTTACGGCTTCGTGGAAATGCAATCAGGCAATAAGGATACTAAAAATCCAGGGAGCTATACTGTTTATAACCGTTATGGGTTATTTTTATAGTATTGCTCAGACATGAGTCTTGGCTTCTTCCCAAAGTTTATCGAGTTGCGTACGTCTCTGAGATGAATCTTCGCTCAGTACTTCCTTATCAATATGCGCAAGAACCCATTCAAACCGAGCGATAAATTTTTCGTTTGCGTGGTGCAATGCAAGAGTAGGGGAGACACCGTATTTTCGGGCAAGATTGATAGCTACAAAAAGAACATCTCCAAGTTCATCTTGAATCTCTTCCGCTGTTTTTGCCATGTCTAGTTCGGTGAGTTCTTCTTGCATCTTTGAAACGACTTCTTTTGAATCTTTCCAATCAAATCCAAGCTTCGCTACCTGTTTTTGGATACGGAATGAACGCTCAAAGGGATGAAAATGTGTTGGTGCATCAATATGAGGCTGTTTCTCGGTTTCTCGTTTTATCTTGTCCCATTGTTTCTTTACCTTGTCTGGGGTATTTGCGATGTCTTTGCTTTTTGGTCCGAATACATGTGGATGTCTACGTATCAATTTTTCAGTACCCCGCTTGAAAAGCTCCTCTATACTAAATCTTTTTTCGTGTTGACCTCGCAAGAGCATCATATACACAACGAGGCAGAGGTCTCCAAGCTCTTCAGCAAGGTGTTCATCGTTATTCTCAGAAAAGGCAGCAAGAACCTCGTATAATTCTTCCTGGAGATGAGGTATGAGCGTTGCCACCGTTTGATCCCTATCCCAAGGACACCCCTTATCGCTCTGTAAGTATGCAATAATGTCGAAATATTTGGTGATACGTTCAAGAAGTTCTTTATTAGAATAGCGATCTTTCATACGACAGACTAGCACGTTTTTATTCTTTCGTCAGTATAGCTATAGATACGGGAGAATGAAGTTTCAGACAATATATAATTGAAGAAGTAGGACAAAAGAATTTACATACGATATAGGAACTTCAGAATATGCGTAACGTATTTGTCATGTAGTTAGCGTACAGACTCATATATTTCTTGTCGATTTAAATCGAGTATTATCCAGTACTCAGCATGTGTAGAAGAAAAAAAATATACATTTCTTGGATAATAAGAATAATTTCTTTCTACAATATAGTTTTCTTTGACTACAATAAATACAAAATATTAAACTGAGATAAAATATATATTATAACTATTCATGTGGACACGTTATTAAGTATTTCAAAAGCTTCAGCCGTATTGGGGGTGTCTGAGTCTACGCTAAGACGTTGGGATCAAGAAGGTGTATTGGTACCCGATGAAAGAACAACTGGCAACCAAAGAAGATATAGATTGTCCTCTATATGCCCTAATTTAGAAAAATACTCACAAAAAGAGAAAAAACTATAGCCTATGCAAGGGTTTCCAGCCGAGATCAAAAAGAAGATTTAGACAGACAAAAAAAAGTACTAGAGTTATACTGCGTATCTCAGGGATGGGAATGTGAAACTATCAGCGATGTAGGGAGTGGCATTAACTACAAGAAGAAGGGGTTACAACAACTTGTTACTGCTATTTTACAACGTACAATACATCGATTGGTGATAACTCACAAGGATAGACTTCTTAGATTTGGAGCTGAACTCATTTTTTCTATTTGCAAATCTCAAAACGTAGAAATTGTGATTATCAACAAAGATACTGCTGCAACATTTGAAGAAAACCTAGAAACCGATGTACTTGAAATAATAACGGTATTTTCTGCACGTCTGTATGGATCGAGAAGTAAAAAAAACAAGAAACTAATAGAAAAAATAACGGCAGTAGAGAGTGCAGATGCACCAGAAGAATTAGCGCCCCCTAAAAAATTCACCATCGACACTGAAGCGATGGACAAAATAAAAAAAGATATTGCGCAAATTAGACAATATATTGTAGAAGCAAAAAATCGAGAAAAGAAAGCTAGAGAAGTCTATGAAAAAATTGCAAAACACCGTGAAGCTAATGAAGGTCTTATTAAAGAAGCAAATAGAGAACTCACAATAGCTACTGAGTTCAACAGGCAAATGCAACAGATGATCACAGAAATCTTTTTTATAATGAATCCACCAGAAATGAAATATAAAAACGATCAAAAAGACTACACAGATAACCATTAAAATAATACCATAGAAGACACGTAAGAGT
>WTKD01000011.1 GCA_011524535.1 Spirochaetaceae bacterium | reverse complement strand
ACGATCAAGGTATGTCCTCCTAGGGCATGTTCCTCATATGTGCCTGTGAACGTTTTCGGAGCTGCAACTTGTTCATCTTCATCTGGGATCGTTGTCGGAGCTATATCTTGTTCACCATCTGTGTTATTTGGCACCTTTGTATCTTGTTCATCGCCACCTGGGGTTGGCGAACTGTCCGATGAGGAAGTTGATGAACAGCCAACAATCACCACGACACACAGCCCGAGCAATATTTTTTTAAGAGTAGTGTATTTTATTACCATAATAAATATCTCCTTTATGTAAAGTACTATACACTAGTACAATGTATAGTATATCTCAATCTTTTTCTATACTTTTTTCTTTTTTTTGAATCTACGACAGAGACAGAGCTTTTTATCGGTTTGATCGATGTGTTTGAGGTGCTACCGCAGCCTCTTCTAAGCGGTTGCGTGTCGTGAAGAAAGACTCGTTGCCTGTGGGGTAAGAAGCGCCGGAGGTATTTATAGTGTGCATTATTTTTTTATGTGTGTAGATGTCCGTATGCGAGACTATAAAATCGCAAACGGGGTCTTCTAGGACTTCAGAATCTTGAGAACAAACCTCTGCGAATAGGAAATCATGTTTCTAGACGTATAGACTCGAAGGAAGTACTATTGTGTACAATGATTCTTGCGTCGCTTATTCTTAACATCCTCGTTTTAATCCCGGTTACCGGAGGGATTATAAGAAATACCGAGTGGGTCAAACAGGCTTACGGGGAAGATTCTCCAGGACGCCGAATCCTTTTGGCGGTTTATATGGTGATTTTGATTGCTTCGGTGGGCTTCTTGTTTTTTCAGGATGAACAATACGAACAATACATCCTTGCTCTTTTTGTCTTCCAGATTTTCTATAAGCTCATAACGCCAATTACTACTAGGACCCTGCGTAACCCTGTTGTTGTGAGTAACCTAGGCATTGCTCTGTTTCATTCTGTTACGGTCTACCTCATGATCTATAACGCTTAAAACGTCTAGCAAGGGTCTGAGCTGATTAAAAACAGAGTGTTATCCGCAATATGCTTGATTATACATATTTTAACTTTGTATACTAAAATATGAACGATCAAAAAGACACTGGTATAGCATACATTCTTCTTGTTTTGGGGGGGTATCTTGGCCTTCACCGGTTTTATCTGAAAAAAATCGGGACAGGGATATTGTATTTATTCACAGGTGGACTTTTTGCTATAGGCATTATTTACGATTTGATCACATTGTCTTCTCAGGTCCAGGTATACAACGCAACCATGACCAATCAAGCACAGGCTAACCAAAGAGCTCAAAATGCTGGAGACAATCAGACAAATCAGAATAGCTAGATAAGTACATGAGCCGATTACAAGGTCTCTTGCCATGAAAGCTGCGATGTAGGGACTTAGTGAATTTTTTGAAATTGTTAGAGGTTTGATGGGTATATACGCAAGAAAGGGAGCGTGAATTACTTGATCTTGTGGTTTAGAAGACTTTTGCTTGACCGTACCCGATATGCTGATATAATTGTTTAACATTGCGAGTTCTTGATGCGTGCAATACTTCCAAAATTTCTCAGTCAAGTGACCGATGTTTATTATTACTAAAAAAGGAAATCACTATGTTTTATACTATTTTTACTACGCTTACAAAATATATGATTTGTTCTGTGTTTGTACTGGCAGGACTGTTTTCTATGGAATCTCTTCATGCACTTGGCGGGAGAGAAGGTTCTTCGAATGAAGAGACCCGTTCAGAAGGCGATCATGATTCTGAGCGTGACCATAACAACTCCGAGGGGAAACACGAATCAGAAGTTGTACAGGGACCAGTAAATGTTCTTGTTGTGAGCCAGGGTAGGCGTGCGGACCGAGAGGCGGCGGGCCATTTTCCCGATTGGAGCAGAGAATATGATATTCGTTATTCTGGGTTGAGAATTCAGGATATCGCTGATGATTTTGATATAAGCGCGTATGATGCGGTTATCGTACTCAGTACGCAAGACAGCAATGGAAGAGACCCAGAACTTCTTGAGTTTGTAGAACAATTCAAAAACGATGTGCGTATGACGTTTATTGGATTGATACCGAGATCCAACAGCACAGATTATACGATAGATACTGCCGAGGTATCGGATTTGGGAGTCGATGTTGTTACTGCATCCACTCGTTGGGGCGGACGGACGCTAAGAGAAATGCATAAAGCTTGGTTTCGTGAAATTGTTGCATTATTGAGTAGTAGATAAAATGAACCGTCGGTATGCTCTCGGCTATGGCGTAAGCCTTTTTTGGTACATCGGCATACCGATTATTCTTGTACTTGATCAATACTTTTCAAGTTTTTACCCAACAGTCACTAGTTCAATGGGCTATTTCATACCCATTGCATTGTATGTGTGGATGCTCGGAAATGTTGTGCTCACCGTAAAAATTCCAACTTTGCAACGTTTTTTCCCCTATGATACTCGTATTCAGCTCCACATTTTATCGAGTTTTGGTATTATATGTTTTGTACTCGTGCATGCCTTTACAAAAATCTTTAGCGGCTATGTCATCGATATACTCACTTGGTCGTTGTTTGCCCTCATCGTAATACTCTTTTTGTTGTCATGGTATTGGATTCGTATTCCTGTTTTTTCGGTCGTACGATGGATTATGCGCGTTGTCTTCAAACACGATCCGTCTCGTGAATATGATTTGTTGAAGATTATACATCAATATGGGTTCTATCTTCTTACAGTCTTGATGTACATTCACGTAAACAACAGCAGCATCGAAGAGAAAGGTAGCATACTGTCAGGAACGCTTTATTTCATTTTGTTTGCATCCACATTGATACTCCTTGCGTACAGCTTTATTCGCCGTCTACGTAGACATCGTGGCACAGTCACCGGAATTGAAAAAAAAGAAGAGTCTTTCATTCTTCACGTAACACTCGATCGACCATTGCGGTACCGCGCTGGACAGTTTGCCTATTTACAATTTCCCAAAATAAAAACCCTCGTTGGTTCTCACCCGTTTTCATTTCTTTCATCTCCACAACAAGGAAAAACCATTGTTTCATTCGGGATTAAAATTTCTGGCGATTTTACCGAAAGACTTGCAAACGTACCACTCGGTTCGATGGTTCGAATAGACGGTGCGTATGGAGCGTTTTGTCCAAATTCCAACGAAAAAATATGTCTAGTTGGAACGGGTATCGGTGTTGTTCCACTAATGTCAATTTTGACATCACGGGAGTACTCACCCCATTCATTGTTTGCAATTTTCAGCATCCGAAATGCGAAAGAATTTCCGAGTATTTACGGATTTCAACCAGAGATTTCTTCTGAACAAGAAGAGTTTAAGGCACATCGCACCGATTCTGGTCTGATAGGCAATATGCTTTGTCTAGAAACCTCACAGCAATCACGAATTTCTTCAAGTCATTTTGCCAAGCTTCCAGGGAATGCATCTGATTATGTGTATTACATATGCTCATCACCTACGGTTCGCAATAGCATTGTCAGCATATTACGATTGATGGGCGTTTCAAAAACACGCATTGTTTTCGAAAACTTTTCTTACTAGACTTTGATCTGTTGAAACCAAGTACATCTGTGAACAGAGTTCCCGCTCCCAAAAATATCAAAACGATATCTAAGAAGTGGTTAGTTTATAGTGAATTAGGGAATTTTCGTTATCTTTACTCTGCGAAGTCCATCAGCACCAGCAGAGATGAGTTCCATTTTCTTTTTTCTAGAAAGACGCTGAATCTGTTTTTCACGGCGCAAAGCCTCATTGAAGCAATCGAACGTTTCAACATACACCAATTGTACAGGTCTACGTCCTCTTGTGTATTTTGCGCCGCTACCATCTTGATGCTTCTGCAACCTTACTTCAACATCGGTGGTGCTTCCCGCGTACAGGGTGTCATCAGCGCATCTCAGTATGTATGTAAATCCTTTCATGGGTTATACGTTTTCACGTATCGGCTGATGTGCGATTGCATGTACAAATTATGTATACTCTTTACTCGAGTAGAAGATCAATACAGACAAAATCACCCCTCGCAAACCTAATGGCATGCTTTGAGCATTTTATAGTCTCGCATACGGACATCTACACACATAAAAAATAATGCACACTATGAAATACCTCCGGTGCTTCTTACCCCACAGACAACGAGTCTTTCCTCACGACACGCAACCGCTTAGAAGAGGCTGCGGTAGCACCTCAAACACATCGATCAAACCGATAAAAAGCTCTGTCTCTGTCGTAGATTCAAAAAAAAGAAAAAAGTATAGAAAAAGATTGAGATATACTATACATTGTACTAGTGTATAGTACTTTACATAAAGGAGATATTTATTATGGTAATAAAATACACTACTCTTAAAAAAATATTGCTCGGGCTGTGTGTCGTGGTGATTGTTGGCTGTTCATCAACTTCCCCATCGGGCGGTGAACAAGATACAGATACGACCCCATCGGGCGGTGAACCAGGTGCAGGTCAGACACCGACCCCAGGTGGCGGTGCACAAGATGCAGATACGACACCGACCCCAGGTGGCGGTGCACAAGGTGCAGATCAGACACCGATCACAGATAACGATGAACAAGATACAGATACGACAACGTTCACAGGCACATATGAGGAACATAACCTAGGAGGACATACCTTGATCGTGGAGGTAAGCGGTGATGATCAAACAAAGAGGTTGGAGATAGCGGACGGTACTACCACCATTGAACTTGGATCGTTTGGCACCACCAATTGGGGTATGCTACCTCTGATCATGATCCAGGAGCTTGTTATACCGAATTCAGTGACATCCATTAGTCTCTATGCATTTGCAAACAATGCCCTTAAAACACTCACCATACCGAATTCAGTGACATCCATTGGTATTGGTGCATTTCGGGACAATGACCTTACAACACTGGAGTTACCCACATCCGAGTCATTCACAACGATTAGTGAAGATGCATTTGAAGACAATGCCCTTAAAACACTCGCCATACCGGATTCAGTGACATCCATTGGTGCTGGTGCATTTCGGGGCAATGAACTTACAACACTCACCATACCGATTTCAGTGACATCCATTGGTAGGGATGCATTTAGAGCGAATCCTAATCTCAAAAACGTCACCATACCAAGAGGGGCATACAACAGACTAGGAGCAGAAGT
>WTKD01000012.1 GCA_011524535.1 Spirochaetaceae bacterium | reverse complement strand
TATATCTCTCTTTACCAGTGACCGGTAGGTATTTTACAAATGTAATACCTTCTGGTCTAATAACCTCTACTTTAGAGCCTTCTAATATCGTCTCTATAGGTGCATCTACATAATTGTTACCAAAATCATCTTTTATTGGTGGTATATTTCCGTCAAACCTGTAGGTTTGCACGCTTTGATTAGCTACAGGGGTGCCCGACACCTGTCCTATCTCGTCGTCAGTTCTAACATCAAAGCCTATGAATGAGACCGTAAGCGTTCCAGGAACCAAACCCCCATCATTCGTGTTATCAACATCACTTGTGTTATCAACATCACTTGTGTCATTAGTATCACTTGGCTCATCGGTGCTCGGTGAAGCCACGCTATTAGTGCCAAAACTTATGCCACCACATGAAACAAAAATAACCATGGATATAGCTAGTAAAACCAACAGGTTTATATAACCTATGGAATATTTTTCTGTAATAATATTTCTCATTATGTACTCCTTTAAAAAATCAATTTATTTGTTATTAATATAATTTGCACGTAACATATTATATTATAGAAAAACTTAATATATATCAGATATATGTCTCATATATTTCTATATCTATTCCACCTATTTCTGACCGCAATTAATCTTGCGTGTTTTCCCCTTCAGTTATATAAACATGCATATCTACATAATTCGTGCCTTGTTTAATTCTTACAATCACCTCTAACACGTCGATTGCCGCGGTTGTTGTATACAGTTCTTTGCCGTTAATTGGAACAAGTTCCTTCAGAGATGCGTTAGCCGGATCATTAACAACAAAAGCCGAAGAGAACAATATATTTCTAATATCTGTGTCGACATAATAGTTTCCTGTCGAAGTGAGGATGTTATAGGGAAGAGTAAACGTGATCTTGTTTGGATCGTTTGCGTCTATTTCTCCTTCTACTGGACCGAAGTCATCATTTGACGACAAATCAAAAGTCATGGATTTTACAGAGAATGATTGATTGTCATTAGGCTCCACATCATTTAACAGTTGCTCATCATTTTGCTCTTCGGAGTTCAATGAATCATCGCTGATCCCAGAGCCAGCACTAGTAGCTCCACATGAAAAGAAAAAAACTGTACATAATATCACGAATAAAAATTTTGCTGGATCACCTATTCTTGTAATTGTATTCACAGCAACCTCCTAACTGAAATTAGATTTGCATAGTGGCTAAACCACAAATATGTCAATATTATTGTATATTTATGCAATATATATGTCAATTTAATTATATATTTTATTATGCTTATTAGATATTTTCTTCATTAAGTAGATGTTTATTGAAGTTCTGGGTGCGGTACTCCCGAATTTGCCTTAAGAACTGGAAATCTATCGGTTTCTATCCATGGTCCATCGAACAAAGTATCAGAAATCGGAATCTTGCTTGTTTTAAGTGCCTTTGAACCAGAGAGTCTGTTCTCTGGAGCTAGTGTTATTGTTTTTTCTGTACCCACGTCAAACCCTGAAATTTCTTGGTTGATATAAAATCCATTGTGCTTATAGACAAATTCACCTCCACCCGCATACGATGCCCGACCTATTCTCCCTGCATCAAACAGAAATAATCCATGCCTGCCCAAATCAAGAACGATATTCTCGGTCTCTATGGTCACTTCTGCGTTATTTGGTACAGAACTCAAACCGATTAGCCCACCCGCCACGCTACCGCCAATAATTTGCCCGGCAACACGTATATTTCGAAATTTGGTATTTGGTTCCCTATTATCGTCATCGTAGGATATAAGATTTCCAACCAATCCTCCTGCGAATAAACCATGTACATACCCGTGCATGAATGCATTTTCAATCAAAACAGGGTGAGTAATCTCACCAATAAATCCTCCCGCCTTGTGGAGCTGTGATTCAATGTTTTCTGCATTCATATACACTCCGCCTATGTACGCTTCTCCTCTCTGTGAATCGCTTAATGGACCATCAGCATTTTCATGGTGTACCGAGACATTACGTAGCGTAAGCAAGAAATCGTCAACTGGATGATCAACGTTCTTTGAAACATCACTTCCTCCAATAAGACCTCCAACCGATCCAATACGACTATCAACGGTTTGACAGTACACCTGTCCAGAAAAATGTAAAGACTCTAGCAGAGTCCTATTTTCAGAATCATGCAAAAGATAACCTATCACTCCTCCAACATTTCCTGCGGACAATGATCTAACGATGGTGTCTGTGTTCCGATGAAGAATACTATTTATTTTTCCACCTACAGACGTATATGTACCTATATAGCCTCCCACATTACCGTTCCCTTCGATACTCACATGCCCACTAATTTTCCAATTGTCCATTGCTAGCCAAGGGACTGTATGGATTTCGCCAAGAATTCCACCCACAGACTTCCCTCCGATTATTTTCAATCTAGAATTAGAATGTGTAGAGCCTCTTAGTTCCACATTGCGGATGGAAGTGGTCATTGTTTGGTCTATCTCTTCGATTGGACCATTACCAGCATGCACTGTGCCAATCATCCCTCCTGTTCCGCTCTCACCAAAAACAGATACCGAACCTATCAATGTAGAACTATCATTGGCCCCAACGAAAGAAGCTCCCATTCCTGCATGTAATTCCCCAACTATGCCTCCTATCCCCGATAAAGAACTGCTCGATTGTGGATCTACATATCCCCCCACGAGATCTACATAACCCTCTACATCGGTTGGTTTTTCGGCAATAATTCTCGTGCTCCCAGCAAATCCTACAACACCTCCCACAGCCCCGCCTGAAGTAACCCTATCTCCATCTTGTATCGCTATTCTTGTATGAAATACATCCTCTCTCCCAAAGCGTATACTCACTCCCCCTACACTCGCTCCAATCAATCCACCTACGTAGGAAACAGAATGTGTCCTCGATGTATCCTGAATAATTTCCACGAAGGGGGTCTGTATATTACGATCTTTGTTATTTGTAGTTACGTATACATTGCTTATTTCGATATCGTTGTCTTCTTTTCCATGATGTATGCTTCGTGTTCCAATGACTCCACCAGCAAGGATCCCAACATAACTATTTACCATGGGAACTGTAATAAAAGAATTCTCTGATACAAAAGAGGGTCTCGGTTCTGGATCAGAAGCCGTTAATTGTACGTAAGGATCAACAAAGGTGATATTTCTAAGAAACGTTGAATGCGTCGCATTACTAAAATCAACAAACCCAAATAATCCAAGATAATTCCTTTGACTTGCATTTGAGGATAAAATTTTGAATCCAATAATGCGCTTGTTTGCTCCATCAAGAGATCCTCTAAAAGCTCTTTCCAACTGATAATCCGAACCTGTTTGCCCAGACAGAACGATGTAGTCGCCAATTGGCCTAAATCCATAGGCAGGAAAACCTTCTTCGTTGTATTCAGGAAAGGTAATATCGTGCTGTAATATATAATTTCCAGAGAGATCAAAACGCATATTCTGCAAATCCCTCCAAGTGTATATAAAGCCATCTCCTCCGGTAATAAGATCAAAAACGTTTCCCTCTATTACCGTTTCTCCCTTGCTGTTGGTTATATCGCTGATGCTTATCGTAAGCGGAGAACCTGCTCGATATTCATCGTATTCAAAGGAAGGGCTGGACGGAGAAAGAGCGAATCCTTCATCAGAAAGAGCTGGAAGACCTATGTGGAAACTCCCATCTTCTTGACTGTCTTTCTCTTCGTTTATGACAGAGTACACCACCTGATTTTCAAGCATAATAGACATGCTGTATTTGAGAGTTAGGCCCTGAAGGTGATCAGAATCCGCGATAAGCAAACGCTCATTATCTAAATCGCCAATAGAAAAAACATCATCATACCGCCTAAGATGAGAATCGTATTTATAAGCTATCCTTTGTGTTTTAATAATTTCTGCATTGATTATTTTTGGAGCATATCGAATATTCTTCGATCGTATGGATATGGTAAAAGTAAATATCCCTAGATTATTTACCGCCGGTGAGAAATTTACAATTAGGTCATCGATAATCGTGGTGCTTTCTTCATCTATTGCCGTTACTACAACGGGGTACAAGAGTCTCGGTGACCTCGTACTGGAGATCACCGAGCTCAAATCTTCTTCCTTGTATTCGTAGGAGTCGTAAAGGGAATTATCGGAATTAATCTCTGAATGAGCAAAAAAAGGAACACCTCCTACGGATAGCGAACTAACAATCATGTTCTTCTTTTCTGTAACCTGGACCACGATTGTGCTCTCCTTTGAACCAGAACGTAATGAGACCAAAACCGAGTACATATCTGTTTCTTCATTATATTCCACAGCTCCTACGGTATGGGTGGCGTCTGGTGGATCGCTCATGATTGAAAACCGACCAGCAACCCAATAATACTGCGAGCCTTGGGTGGCTACGTAATCCGATATGTCATCTGCAATATGAATAAAATTGATTCCATTGTTTTTGTAAACAACATTTTTGTCTGCGCTACTTACACCAAGAACGTGGATAGAGGATTTGCTGGCTTCTACCTCTATTCGTAACGTTTCATAGTTCCTGGAAGAAACTTCTACAATGAATGAATATCGACCAGAGGCTTCATCATAGGAAAGACTAGATGTATCTATTTCGGCTATGGTTTCGAGCCCTTCCGGTAGAACCGTGGCGCTAACATTTACACTGCGATCAAATATTGGGTCTCCATTGTTCCCCTGGGAGAAATATGCAGCATCTGTAAAATATTGAAATCTATAGGGAAAAGTTCCTTCTCGAGTAATTAGATCATTTCCAATGCGTATCTCATCTACCCAAAACATTTCACGGATAACATATGCGGTGATCCTTTGATTCTTGTACCCCGAAGCACCTACCTTAAACTCAACAACATATGTATTTTGCAAATCATCGTACGCAATATCAGCAACGGAAACTATAGCTTCTTCATCCTCTATAATATCCGCTGTCAATATAACATCCTCCCGAATTGAAATTGAATCATGATCATGTACGAAAATACTAGGCGAATCCGTTGTGGTTGCAATATACCTATTATCTCCGTCTGCCTCCATGGTTAGAAATTCATCTATACTAAGCGACCGAACGGTAACCGGCTGTTCTTCTTGTAATTCTAGTGAAATGTCAGTAGTAAGGGTCATATCTCCACAAGATCCAAGAACAAAAAATGCCGTGAGAGTCATTAAAATATGGAATATTCTATCATCATCTGTAAGTGTAAATATTGAATTTTTCATAATAGAGATATATTACTTATACTACTTTTTAGATATATTCTTGTCCATATTTGAACATTCCAGCACCTTTTTGAACATTCCAACACCTTATTGCACAAAAATCGAAATGATGTTTAGAAGTTCTATAACTTGATGTTTCATTAGAAAAATGAACTTAAAAAAGTCACATGTGAAGATTTATGGGCATTTACTGATTGCAGGTAAACTTCTAAAGGGTGAACTATTTTTTAGAAAATGATGCAGAGGGTTCGTGAATATCGAAATTCTTCAAGAAACATCTTGCTGAAAACCACATCCTTGAACTCATGAGGGCTATTGGGCTTCGGATCGCTACCTGTATCAGAAAAATTATTGCAACAGTATTTCGTCATGCGCCATACCATCGTGTATTTCTGTAAACATGTCCACCAATTGCGGGACTTTCAGATTTGCTTTCTCTTGACCAGCGAATTGCCGAACTATCCGACCTCGGTGCATCATGTACAATCGATTTCCCACCGACAGAGCATGATTCATGTTATGAGTTATGATAAGCGCATTTAGTTTTTCTTCTGATATGAAATGTTGAGTAAGCTGCAACACCTTTTCAGAATACTGAGGGTCTAATGCCGCCGTATGTTCATCCAGCAGTAAAAGTTTTGGCTTTTTTAGGATGACCATCAGCAATGTCAATGCTTGTCGTTCTCCTCCAGAAAGGGTCGCAACCTTCGCATTCAATCTGTCTTCAAGCCCCATTCCCAGTATTGATAATCTTTCTTGTATTTCTGCACGTATTTGCTTCGAAATTGCCCGACGAAGTCCATAAGATGTTTTATTGATAGCAATCGTAAGATTTTCAATGATACTTAGCTGTGGAGCTGTTCCATGAAGTGGATTCTGAAACATTTTCCCAATGAAACCCGCACGTTGATATTCTTCTTTGGCTGTAATATCCTCTTCGCCAAAATAAACAACTCCAGTGCTAGGCTTTAGCGCTCCAGAGATAATCGCAAACAAGGTACTCTTACCTGCCCCATTGCTCCCGATAATAGTAATTACGTCTTCTGGATTAATCGAAAGAGTTATATCTGTGAGAGCAAGTCTCTGAAAATTGCTATGCTCATTGAATATTTTGCTTACTTTTTCTATTCGGAGCATCAGGCGTTCCTCTTTCGCAGTTGTTGTATTGCAAGGAGAAAAATTATTGTTAACCCTACAAGTAGTTGGAGATCGGTGGGTATCAATTGCACGGTATATCCATAATAACGGCCCAGGAACAGTATAGATTGAAACAAAATTGTTCCTATAAATACGCGTAATACCTGAAAATAAATTTTGTCTGTTTTAAATATGAACTCGCCTATGAGTACCGACACCAAAGCCCCTATAATAACTCCCCGCCCCATACCTACATCGGCAAAACCTTGATTCTGAGCAACCAGAGCACCGATAAGACCAGCGATACCATTTGCTAGCCCAATCCCCACTAGCTTCAACCTTCGTACACTATATCCATAAGAAATAACAACCTTTTCATTGTCCCCCATGGCTCTGAGCACCAACCCCAAACGAGTGTACAACAGATATATGACGACGGCGATCATTAGAATTATCACAAAAAGAACATAAGAAAGACGAATTCCATTTTTTGATAGAACCTGAAACAATTCTGGCAAAGAAGATTCAACAAAGTTGGTGAAACGAGAAATTGCGGTATCTATTCTGAGAAGTGGAAAATTTGATCTATTACCAAGTATCCTGATATTTACAGAATACAACATGGTCATAGTTATGATTCCAGCCAATAGGGGCGGAACCGAAAATTTGTTGTGAATAGCTGCCGTGATCATACCAGCCAGTACACCAGCAAAAAAAACAAACGGATATATGGCAATGGCTGAATATCCTGAAGCAAACATGCTCGCCGCAATAACAGCACCGAGGGGAAAACTCCCATCAATCGTAAGATCGGGAAAATTTAACAATCTAAACGATAGGTACACCGAGAGGCTTAATCCTCCATAGAGGAGCCCCTCGGTTAATATAGAAAAAATCATCGACTATTTTTCAATAATCTCAGCTTCATTTAGCAACGGGGTAGGTATGGTTATACCCAAGGTTTCTGCAACCTTTGTGTTTATCAATAATTCAATATCGCTTGGCTTAACCATGTATTGGGTTGGGATTTCTGCGGGTGACACTCCATTCACCAGGATATCTATAACTATTCTACCCGTTGCTCGACCCATCTTATAGTAGTCAAAGCCCCAGGCAACAAGCACACCCCCATCCTTTGCTGAACTAGGATCTGCCGATAGAATTGGTACATCGTTGTTTTCTGCCACTTCTATGATGGATGGCAATGCCGAAACTACCGTATTATCTGTGCTGACATAAATAGCATCGACTCGCGAAATAATTGACTCAGCAGCCGAACGGACCTCAGAAGAATTCGTAACCGTTGTGCTGACAAACTCAAGTCCCATTTTTTCTGAAACCGCCTCTGCCTCTTTGGCGAGCAGTACAGCATTTTCTTCACTACCTGTATATACATGACCGAGAATCGACATATTGGGCAATAGCTCTTTTAACAGTTGCAACTGGGCCTCTACTGGCGTTTTGTCTGATACTCCAGTAACATTTGTTTCTCCTCTGTCATAGCTACTCACAATGCCTGCAGCGACCGGATCTGTAACTCCTGTATATACAACCGGAGTGTCTTCAAGTACTTGAACCAATGCCTGAGCAGTTGGTGTTGCTATCCCTACAGCAAGATCAACCGAGTCAGAACTAAATTTCTGCGCTATGCTAATAGCCGCATTTATATCTCCATTAGCATTTTGTGAATCGTATTGAGCCGATACTCCCTGTTCGGAGAGCTCGTCCTGTACACCTTTTTCCAACGCATCCAATGCAGGATGTGCGACAATTTTTGAAAACCCAATAGTGTATTGTTCCGGCTCCTCTGTCTCGCTTGCTCCATTTGCAAACAATAAACTAGGTGCAATACATACACAGATTATCAACAAAAAAGAATATTTCATAAATCCCCCAAATTTTATTTGTTATCCTAAGTATATCCCTTAGATAGGTATTTGGGTACACACACAATTGACAAAAAGAACCAATTAGGTTTATTATCAGCGTATATTGGAATATATCGATATGGTCTCATCTAATGTATACAAAAATGTTCTCCATTTTTTTGAATGTCCCTTTGTTGGGACACAATGTATATAAACAAGGCAGAAAACCTGTCATCAATGATAAAAAATACGAAATAGAAATTTTAAAAAGTACCATCAAATTTATATATTATTTATAGAGGAAAATATGATAAAGAAAGATAGTATCTTATTGGTATTGGTGATTGCTACAACTTTCATCTTTGTTTCTGCAGGATCGCAAGAGATAGCTGCAGAAAAAGAATTTACATGGGCCACTAGGGGAGCATTTTCAAGTTTTGAACCCCATAATATTGCGTCAACCTTTGTTCTTGGCTTCCTACAAAATGTCTATGAAGGACTCACCATTCGTGATTCAGAATCCTTCGAAATTGTACCTGCCTTGGCAACATCATGGAGAACGATCTCAGATTCTGAATGGGAATTCACCCTTCGTCAGGGCGTTTCATTCCACGAAGGACATTCCTTTACCGCCAGCGATGTTGTCTTTAGTTGGGAACGTGCAAAAAAAGCCGATGATCCAGCATCTGTTGTCGCACGTATAAAAAATGTTACGGCACAAGATGATTATACGGTAATCGTAGACACGGGAACTCCAGACCCAATTCTTCCTGCAACGATTGCGAGCTTGCTTATTATTGATGAAGACTGGGCAAAGGAAGTTGGCGTCGAAGAACCAGCATCTGCAACCGATACCGAAACATCTTATATAACAAGAAACGTAAACGGTACAGGTCCTTTTTCCCTAGCAGAGTTTGATCCTTCAGGAACCATCCATCTTGAACGTTTTGAAGGCTATTGGGGTGCTGAGGACCTTGTAACCAATATCGACCGCGCTTCCTATGTAGCCATTGGGGAAGATAGCACCAGAGTGGCTTCTATACTCTCCGGCGATGTTGATCTCATCATTCCTTTTCCTGTAAGCGACTGGGTTAATTTTCAAGATAATGACAGTATCGATGTGCTAACAGGCCTTGAAGCCCGTACCATTTTTCTTGGACTCGACCAATTACGTGAAGAATTGATTGGTGGGGAGGGTCAAGGTAGCAATCCTTTCAAAGATATACGCGTTCGTGAAGCTGTCAATCTAGCAATTGATCGAGATACAATCAACGAAAAAATATTCTACAACTCCGTCAAACCAGCAGGAACTTTGTTACCCCCGGGCACCACAGGATATGACGAGGAATTAAACCAACCATATGAGTACAATCCCGAAAAAGCAAAAAGCCTACTCGCTGAAGCTGGATATCCCGATGGATTTTCGGTCACCCTCGACGTACCCAATGATAGGTATGTGAAAGATGAAGATGTTGGTCAGGCCGTAGCAAACTACCTCGGACAGATTGGTATCGACGTAACCGTTTCAGCTCGAACTCGAACACAGCATTTTTCGAGGATTTTCCGGCAAGGCGATTATAATACTAGCTTCTACATGCTCGGCTGGGGTCCAGCTGCGCTTGACGGCTATAGCGTGTTATCCGATTTGATTTCTTCGCGTACGATAGGCGATGGTCTTGGAGTATACAATATTGGAGCTTATGAAAACCCAAGAATCAACGAGATTACGCAGCAAGTTGGCTCAGAGCTTGATTCTGAATTAAGGAACTCTCTAATTAGAGAGGCGCTATCAATCGCCAAGGAAGACTTTTCTTATATTCCTTTGTATACACAACCCTTATTATGGGGAGTAAGTAAGAATATAGATGCCATATTGAGGGCTGACGATACTCTGGACTTGCGCTACGTTACAGTAAACTAACATTATGAACTTCTCAGCGTATATTGGAAAGAGAATCCTACAGTCTTTTTTTGTGGTACTTGCTGTTGGACTCCTTTCTTTTACGCTGTTTCAGTACGTTGGTGATCCTCTCTCGGTGCTTACTTCGGTTGAAATGACCGTTGAACAGCGAGAGCAATTACGGGAGAGTCTTGGACTAACAGACTCTCCCATAGTTCAATACTTACGTTTTCTTTTTAGCGTCATCAATGGTCGCTGGGGCGTTTCATTTTTCTACAAAACAGAAGTTTCTGAACTTATTCTTAACAGGCTTCCAGCCACACTCGAATTAGCGATTGTCGCTATGCTGGTTTCTCTTGTCATTGGTATCCCCATAGGTGTATATACATCTATTAAAAACCAATCAAAGCGTTCATCTGCTCTTATATTGTTCTCTCTAGTCGGGATGTCGACCCCTACATTCGTTACTGGAGCATGTCTAATTCTTCTGTTCGCTGTGATTATTCCGATATTTCCTGCATTTGGGCGCGGGATGGTAGTCGATTTGGGGATCTGGAAGACTGGTTTGCTCAGTCTTTCTGGTTTGCGTTCCATTATTCTACCTTCCCTGACATTGGGCTGCTTTCAGGCAGGAATAATTATACGCCTTACTCGTAGTGAAACGTTGAGTATCCTGCAAAAAGAATATATTCAATTTGCGCGAGCCCGTGGTATTCCTTGGCCTCAAATCAGAAAGAAATATGTTATAAAAAATACACTTGTCCCCCTGCTAAATATACTAGGTGTTCAGTTTGGATCTCTTATAGCATTCTCGGTCGTGACAGAAAGTGTATTCCAATGGCCCGGTCTAGGATTATTGTTTATTGAGGCTGTTCAAAATGTAGATATCCCAATTATGTCCACGTATTTAATGTTGGTTGCCTTCTTTTTCACTGGGGTCACTTTATGTGTGGATATTATTAGCTATTTTCTAGACCCTAGGCTTTCAGCAAAGGCCTTGCAAGGCTCGTGATGGTAGCAAATTTCATATCAAAAATAAGAAAAATTCCTGTATTGGTATTGATAACAATTGTGCTGCAATGCTTATTTATTATCGTATCTGTATTTGCCCCCTGGATCGCTCCCCACGACGTAACGTCACAAACAAGTTACGATCTCTCCGATGCAAATCTTCCGCCCCTCTGGCTCGAAAATTCAGATAGCCGGTTTATTCTTGGTACAGATAATCTTGGGCGTGACATATTGTCGATGTTGATCTACGGTGTTCAGCTTTCGGCCCTCGTTGCCTTCTTGAGTGTATCCACCGCTCTCATCGCAGGATGCATTATTGGATTCTTTGCTGGATATGTGGGAAGTATCCTGGATACGTTGTTGATGCGTATTGTAGACATCAAACTTGCATTACCAGCAATTCTTATGGCCCTCATGGCAGACGGCATTGCTCGAGCTCTCGTTCCTCCAGAGCGTCATGAGAATATTGCCTTTCCAGTGCTAGTATTTTCAATCGCTTTCGCATCATGGGTTTTATACGCCAGGACAGTTCGTGTCACGACGATGATAGAAACACAAAAAGAATACGTACACGCTGCAAAACTCCTAGGATTATCTCATACACGCATCGTTCTTCGGCATATACTACCCAATGTAATCAACCCAATTATTGTAATCTCAACCGTTGAAAGTGCTACAGCCATACTTCTTGAGTCAACCCTTTCTTTTCTCGGTGTAGGCCTTCCCCCACATGTTCCCTCACTTGGCAGTATGGTTCGCGAGGGGGTCCGTTTTATATACTCGGGACAATGGTGGCTAATCGTCTTTCCCACCCTGGTTCTTGCCTTGTTCATCCTCAGTTTGAACATATTGGCCGATTGGCTTGCTCATCAATTAAATACCGGAGATCTTCTGCGATAATGTCATTACTCTCGATTGAATCTCTTGAAATATCCTATGTTAGCGGGGCATCCCAAACGAAAGCCGTCAAAGACATTGATCTTACAATGAATTCAGGAGAAATTCTTGGCGTTGTAGGTGAATCAGGAGCAGGAAAATCAAGCATCGGTCTCGCCGTAGCAGGATTGCTTCCTACACGCACCGAAATGAAAGGGAATATATATCTTGAAGATATTCCCCTGCACTCACTCAATGAAACACAATGGCATACTGTACGCGGAAAGCGAATGAGCATAATCTTTCAAGAACACACTACTTCGCTCAACCCCTTGTTAACAATCGAAGAACATATGCTAGAAACGCTTCGTGTGAACGAATCACAACTGACTAAACCCCAATTGCAAGAGCGAATAAGCAATCTCCTGTCTCGAGTAGAACTTACAGACCTTGCGCGTATTCGGGATTCCTATCCTCATCAATTATCTGGAGGACAACGGCAACGAGTTGTAATTGCCCTCGCATTATCAGCAAATCCAGCATTACTGATAGCTGATGAACCAGTAACAGCCCTAGATGTGTCGACTCAATACCAAATCATAAAATTGCTGCATAACCTTAGTAGGTCGGAAAAACTAGCAATTTTACTCATTACCCACAACATGGGGGTAGTGTCACAAATCACCGACAAGTTGCTAGTTATGAAAGATGGTAATATTGTTGAACGAGGAAAGACATCCCATGTTTTATCTCACCCAAAAGAAGACTATTCAAAAAAACTAATCCAGGCTGTTCCTAAAATTGACAGCAGCAGCGGTATAACAAGCAATTTTGAAAAACCCATTATTGAGATCAGGAATCTTTTCCATGCATACAAAGATTCTTCTTTATTCAAACGATCTCAAAAAATGGCATTATTCGATATTAATTTGACGGTTCATGAGGGTGAATCGGTGGGCATTGTTGGTGAGTCGGGTTCAGGAAAAACGACAATAGCGAAATTACTCACAGGAATTCAGCGCATTCAGTCAGGAAACCTCACCATTGCAGGCACCCAGGTTAAAAGTAAAGCAAATTTTCCAAAGAATCTTAGAACCAAGGTTCAAATGGTATTTCAAGATCCTCATTCCTCACTAAACCAAAGAATGACAATTCAACAGCACCTGTTTGAAGCTTTACACAAGGGCAACACCTCTCTTACCCATAAACAATTGTTTGAAAAATCGACTGAGCTATTGAGATTGGTTGAGATGCCAGAGCAATCTATGAGGAGGTTGCCCAGAGAATTCTCAGGCGGGCAAAAACAGCGTATTGTCATCGCACGGGCACTCTCGGTAGATCCAACAATACTGATCTGCGACGAACCTACCTCGGCTCTAGATGTGTCTGTACAACAAGTTATACTCGATCTTATAAAGAAACTACAAAAACAAATCGGTTTTACACTTGTTTTTATAAGTCATGACCTTCCGGTCGTCCAATCGATGTGCGAGACCATCGTGGTACTGAATAAAGGAAAACTTGTCGAATCAGCCAATTCCCGAACATTTTTCCAGAAACCAAGCTCAATATATGGGAAACAATTGATCGACATGATCCCAAGTATTCACTGGTCCTCAGAGCACCCCCAAGAATCTTAAAACAACGACTTTTCCTCGTCTTCAGAATCGTCTAACACGCCAATAGATGCCTCCTCATAGGAAGTTTCTTCCATCGACAATGATTTTCTAGTAGACACGCCCATTTCTTTGAGTTTTTTTGCTGACTGAATGAGATTTCCTCTCCCACTAGCCAATTTCTTCATCGCTGTGGAATGATATGACTGAGCAGATTCTAATCGCTTACCTACTTGGGTGAGATCATCGACAAATAAAGAAAACTTATCGAGCATCTTACTGGCGCTCTTTACTATAAGTCTGGCGTTCTCAGATTGCTTTTCATGTCGCCATATTTGCTCCACGATACGAAGTGCCGGAATCAAAGTGGACGGGCTAAGCAATACTATATTTCTTTCTAGAGCATATTGATATAAATCTGGATCATGACTGCTAGCAAGAATCATAGCTCCATCTATCGGAACAAACATAAATACTATTTCCACTGTAGATCTCAGTAAAGTATGGTATTCCTTCTTCGTAAGCTCTTGTATGTGGTTTTTAACCGATTTTACGTGCATATCTATATGCATTTTTTTCTTTTCTAACTCTTCCGTGGACATATACTGTTCATACGCTGTTAGGGAAACCTTTGCATCAATGATGATCTCACGTTTATTCGGAAGATATACAACAACATCGGGTCTTTGCACCCTGCCTTCACCTGTTTTCAAAGTAACTTGTGTTCGGTATTCTCGATCTTTCGTTAGACCAGAAGTCTCAAGTATGCGCTCTAACTGAATTTCCCCCCAGGTTCCTTGTACTTTTGAAGAGCTGGTCAGGGCATTCGTAAGATTTTCTGCCCTCCTGCTGAGTTGTTGGTTTAAATCAAGGAGTTGGCTCAATGCCTGTTTCAACTGCCCCCGTTCGTTTGCTTCGGCTCGGCTATTTTGCCTGACAACATCTTGAAATTGTTTCAATTGCAGTTGAAATGGCTCAAGAACTTGCCCCAATGTCTGCTTGCTCTGGGTTTCCATTTGTTTGCTTTTCTTTTCATACAATTCCATGGATAACAATTTGAACTGCTTTCCTAAACTCTCTTGGACATGGTTAAACAATTCTTGTTGTCGTTCGTACTGTGCTTGAACATTGGTTTTACTTGCTTTGAGATGAGCAATTGTTTCTCGTAATTCTGTTTCACGCCTGAGGAATGTTCCGCGCATAACATAGTATCCCACTAGCCACCCCGCTAATACCCCTACAATTCCCCCCAATATTACTTGAAATTCAGCCATCATCAGGTTCCTTCTTTCTTTATTTTGTGTTTGTACTCGTAGAATAGCAAAGCTGTTTCGACTTCTGTTTCAGAAATCGAGAGTTCACTAGCTATCTCACGAGCAGACAGGCCCTGTGAATAATATAAACTGACAATGAGATTATCCAAAGGCTGATCTGAAATCTCATCTTCGAGTTCTATATTTGATTGAATGTGTTCTGGTACCTTAATCCTATTATCTGGTTTTTCTTCTTGTATTTCAGTATGTTCTAGAGACAGCTCTTGCGCATGTCTCAACACAGAAGTGAGTGCATCCTGTTGTTCCTTATGTTCTCTCGCAATATCTTCCGAACGTCGCAATAATAAACGCAACTGTTTCATTCGGTCATCAACCATGGTAATATTTCTGTCTGTAACAGAATTAACTTCTCCAACCAATTCGGCGATTTCATCTTGCACTACCTTCAACATCTGCTTTATATGTCCAGATGAACGCAATTTTCTTTGCATAACAGCGTATACAATAATTCCGGAAAGTACCGAACAAGAAATAGTCACCAAAAACGCTAAAAACGTCATCTACTTATATCAACACGTTTCCCAAGAGTTTTGTCTACTATCGTTTTGTATTCTTTGGTGGTGTGCTTATTTGCATGAGAAGAACGTATAACAGGGTCATGCTCTCGTTCATCTTGGATGGCGCTATCCTCTATTTCTGAAATTGTACTTACATGTTCCTTGGTTTGTTTGCTTTTATTAATTAGCTTTTCGCCTTGTCTTTCGTTCTTCAGTTTTATTGTTTTTTCTTGTGCAACGGCCTCATGAGCCAGTTTCTGAATATGTAGCAACAACGTTTGCACATCTATTGGACGAAAAGACATTATTTATTTTTTGCCCCTTCTATTTTTGGATCTTCATATGGTTGTACGCTAACAATACCATCTCTATATACAAATGTTTTGAACATCATCTCTTGCTGTAGTTTAAATGATTCTCCACAGACCGATATCGTCACTCCAGGATATACCCATCGATATACATTTACGCTACCCTTTCTTTCCTGGCTTTCTAGTTCTGTACGAATCGCCTCAAGTTTGTATTCATTTTCCCTACGCTCTGCCATGTGTTCATTTAGTTGTTCAATTGCAATTTTCAATTCTAACAAAACGTCTTTTAATTCTTCGGGCTTTTTATTCATACTACGTTCCTGGTGTACCCTACGTTCCAAAAGGCGAACCATGTCTTTCAGCGACTGAATTTTTTTGCTTGCATCCTGCACCAATTGAGAAAGGCGCTTTTCTTCCAGGCGAAGGCGAGGATCGATTCCAACTTCAACCATGGTTCGAGAACCCGAAACAGAACCAAGGGTTTTGGTATCTAATGCATTTGCTGCCGAAAGGCTTCCCCCTACAATAGAAGCACGTTTTCCGCGGCAAACAATGCTCTCAAGAGAAACGACCTCAGAATTCACAATACCATCACTTACGATGAGAAATTTTTCTACCATCACTTGGCAGTTTTCAACGAATCGAGAAACAATGCTTTCCCCAGAAGTCACTTGGCAATCGACTCCACCAGAAATTCCACGTCGAACGTATATATTACCCAATGCCTTCAGTTTTGCATTCCCCACCGTCCCCAGAATATTTATATCACCATCTGCGTATATTTCACCATAATCTTCTACATTCCCTTTTACCACAACCGATCCAACGAATTTAATGCTGCCCGTTTTGAGCCCTGCGTCCCCGTTGACGGTATAGACCGGATCAACAACTACTCGATCACCACTCATTCTTGCAAGCCCATCGATAGCTGCAATTGCCTTTGTTTCATCATCGGACAACGTGACATTCGCACCTACCAATAGGGTTTTGTCTGCTCCGTCAGTAGCCTGAACAGATTTTCCCGTAACCGTTATCCCGGGAGTCCCCAAAGTAAGTGGTACTTTTTCAGCTATAACATCGCCCTTTTTCACATTTTGTATATTTGCGAACTCACGGGTATCAAAAACGTCTTTGTCTGCTCGCAACACATACTCAGGAGGAGATATCTCGAAATGGCATTTAATTCGTGCTGTTTCACCATTCCGTGGAGGTTTACCAGAAATAACAACGGTTGGTTCATAATACACCGGATTATCAACCAAATCCTTTATTTTCTCTTCAGCGATATTGTCATATAGTCCTTCGTTGTTCAAATGGGATTGGATCATTCGTGAAGTAATGTCAATACCATCCATACCAGGAGGAAACAGAATAATTGATGCAGACATTTCGTCTGGTGAAATACTACATTTTGCTGAGGCATCTTGTGTTGGGTCATTCTCAAAATAGGCCAAGAATTCAAATTTATTGCCTTCTTTATTTACTATGGAGTCAACCTTTTTCCTATCAAATTTTGCCTTGGTTCTGCCTCGTAATACTTCAATTATCTCATATACAGATACTGATCTACCTCCCTTTTTTGGTGGTATAATCTTAAGATACACCTTCCCTGCGGTCATTCGTATTCGATACGATCCATCAAGAATTTCTTCTTTTTCTTTATACTCACTATGAGAATTTTGTAGTTCGTTGTTTATTTTTGCAAGAATTCTATATTGGAAGGTTCCAATTCCGGCGACGCCCTTGGCCCCGCGGTCTACTATTTCATATTCCAACGTCTCTGGGGAAGTCCCAGCTTTTTTTGCGGCTTCAAGAATCGCTTCATCTAAGGTGTTGCCGGTTGCTTCAATACGTTCAGTGCTAGACTCCACGAGAGCAATATCCCTCATGGCTTCTCTGAGATTTTGAAGTGTATACCGTTTCACAGGATGCCTTTTTTTAAGTTCCCCAGTTTACCTCGTAGTCGCATAACAGCCTTGGTGTGTAGCTGCGATACACGTGATTCGGTTACTCCTAGTACCGCCCCTATCTCTTTGAGAGTTAAATCTTCGTAATAATACAATATAAGAACTTTCCTTTCTTTGTCTGGAAGCTCCTTTATTGAGGTCACAATAACGTGTTTTATTTCTTCTTTTTCTATTATAAATTCAGGATTAAGATTTTTAGGAGCTTCGATGTTGTCAATAATTGCAATTTTTTCACCGGACTCCTGACCCTGCCACATTTCGTTGAGCGATAAGACAGTTGTTCCGCTCAATTTCAATACCAATTTCTGAAAATCCTTAACGTCTAGCCCCATGCTTTTTGCAATTTCTACATCAGAGGAAGAACCTCCCTTCTGGGCTTCAAGTCGAGCGATAGTGTCCTCCATCTCCCGTGCCTTCTGACGCACCGACCTAGGAATCCAATCTAGCGTTCTAAGTTCATCAAAGATGGCTCCACGGATCCGCGTAACCGCATAGGTCTTGAATTTTACATGTTTTTCAGGATCGAACTTCTCAATTGCATCCAACAGACCAAACACTCCATACCCAACAAGATCGTCGAATTCAATATTCCCAGGCATCCCCGCGATGATTTTTCCAGCAACGTACTTTACCAACGGAGCGTATTGCTTTATTATCTTTTCACGTATCTCTTGGTTAAGCGTACGCTTGTACTCTAACCAGAGTTCATACTCTCTATCCGTATCAATTACTTGTTGTGCCTGTTTTTTTTGCATGTTACCCTTGCTCAGACTCTAGAATCGTTTGTATGCTCTTTGCCATATTCTTTGGACCTTCTTTCTGAAGCTCCATGAGCATCATGTCACTGACTTCCTCAGAATCATATTTTTCTGATGCGTTAAAGAAAGAACTTGCCATAGAAGTCATACCACTGTTTGTCTGCTCTTCATCTGAATCAAGCCCTGTATCCCTATCATGAACGATATCTATGTTCTTGCCCAGATGATTCTCATCCACAGACCCATCCTGGGTCAAAACTTTTCTTGTTAGTATGTCAATCAAGGCCATCACTCCAATCCCTAGAACGAAAAAAATTGCACCACTGAGGAGCGCTCTTAGTATAATTCTACCGAAAGACACTCCACCGAGAAGTCCTCCGGCAAGTGAGAGAATCATGCTTATTCCTGCAAAAAATAATCCAAGTGCTGATCGCATATCAAACCATCGTATCGACACGGTATAAAAGCTATCTCTTCATGTCAACGGCTGTATGTTTTGCCAGACGCCGAAGAAAACTCTTTATCCCTTTATTGTCTAATTCCGTAATGTTACCCACTATTTTTGCGGTTTGTAAGATACATTGTGAAGCCTTGGAACGAGGAGCGTATACAAAGAAGGGTTTTTGTTTCCGAACGGCTTCGTAAATTTTTGAATCTTCATAAACATACCCAAGATATTCTATCTTCGTATTAAGAAATGTGGCCACAATGGAAGACATTCGCTCGGCCACCTTTTTCCCCTGCGAAGCACTTTGCACACGATTAACAACCAAATGGATTTTTGGAGACCAATTGTCGGACTCGGTCGCTATTATTTTTATAATGCCATAGGCATCGGTGATCGAGGTTGGCTCAGGGGTGGTCACTATAATTGACTCATCGGCTGCATTTACAAATGCTAATACATTATTCGAAACTCCAGCACCAGCATCAATGATGAGATAATCCGCTTCTGAAAGAGCCAATAAACCACTCACAACCGTATAACGTTCTGCATCCGAAAGATTTGCTATTCGTGAAAACCCCGAAGCACCGCCAATAACTTTTACGCCATATTTTGTATTTACTATGATCTCATTTAGTGTTTTTTGTTTCCGTATAAGATGATACAAATTATATTTCGGAATAAATCCAAGTAAGACATTTATGTTCGCCATCCCAAGATCTGCATCCATTAGGACTACCTTTTTGTCAAAACTAGCTAATGCAATCCCCAAATTGGTCGCAAAATTTGTTTTTCCAACCCCCCCCTTGCCGCTAGCGATCGTGATAACCCTTGTTTTGTGTTCTTGGTTGTTCTCAGTAATCGATTGTTTGCTTTCTACGGGTTGACCTGTTGTTGTTCTCATCAATTCTCGTAATACTTCTGCTTGATCGCTCATGTTTAGTTATACCTCTATGTCTGCCCGTTCAATTATCGACTGTATTTCATCTCGCTGGAGTGAAAAACCGTGTATTCGCTCTAATAATCGAACTTTTCCTCCCTCGAAAATGTCGGACGGAACTTTCTGACCAACCGTGATATAACTTAAGGGTTTCTGAGATTCGATCAGGAGTGAGAGCACCTCTCCTACATGAGCAGTTTCGTCTAATTTGGTTACAATAACAGACCCCACAGTAAAAATATCGTATTGACGTATTATCTCTCTGGCATCACTAAGTTTAGTGGTTGCAGAAATGCACAGAGCCACATGTGCTTTTGGGATACAGACACCAAGCACAGCCCGCATACTACCGAGATGTTGAAAATCGTTGGGGCTCTTTCCTATCGTATCGATGAATAATAACTCGTTGTCATCGAACATGGTAACAATCTTTTTGAGCGCCTCGGCACTATCTGCGGTAAATACAGGTATGTTCATAATTTTGCCATACGTTTTTATTTGCTCTACTGCCCCTATGCGATAATTATCTATTGTTATCAATCGAATATTTTCTATTTCCTTGTATTTCATGCCATACAGCGCAGCAAGTTTTGCTATTGTTGTAGTCTTACCTACTCCGGTTGGACCAATAAGGATGGTGACTGGTGTTTTCTGATCGTTTGAATATGTACATTCATTGATGTGTTCGGATAGCCAACGAAATACACATAGATCAACAACGCGATGGTTTTCTAATTCTTCAAGCGTAAATTTTTTCACCAGCATCTCTTCGATTTCAGATGAAATTTCTTCAGTAAACTCATTATCTCTCAAAATACTTGAAACACGATCTACTGCGGGGTGTTTTTCAGTCACCGTCCGAGATGCTTCTAGTTTTTCGTTGAGTTCTGAACGTAGTTCCCGGAATTCCTCTAAAATTTTCTTGTAATGTGGCTGACTTTTTTCCTGATTCAAGGACTGCAACAATTCCTCTTTGTTAGCTTGAAAACGATCGCCTTTTTGAGCCTCTCTTTTTGTAAAGACTGTTTGCTGTGTGTATCCAGATAGTTCAACCATTTTCCTTGAAAATAATCCAAGGAAACCACCTTCTCTATATTCACGTCGGGACATGATTTTCGCAAGATTTCCATATTTCCTGCGGATAAGAGCTCTAACTTCTTTTTCACTCCGACCACGTTCTATAAAGGCGTTCATGAAGAAACCTCAGCCCCAATTCGGATCCGATGTACAGTGAGTATCGTATATCCCGAGACAATCTCTCGTGTTGATAAAATACTCAGCTGATTTACGTCTATCTGCAGAAGTTTTCTCAAAAGAGGTCGCGTTGATTCTGAACAGAGCAAAATTGGATAGAGCCCTTGCTTGGTCATCTGTTGTATTGCAAGTTCAACATCCCTAATCAATGCTTGGTATTGTGAAGGTTGGAGGACCGGTACTACGCCCGAACTACTCTCCACTCGTGAATCAATAATCAATTTTTCAAGCGATTGATCCAAGGTAGATACATGTATCTGATTGTTTTCATCGGCATACTGTGCACATAATTGCCTTCCTAGACTTTGCCTAGCCTTTTCGACCAAAAACTCCGTATCTTTGCTAACCGGTGCAAAATCGGATAAAGCTTCGAGAATAGATACCAAATTTCGTATCGACACCCGCTCTGAAAGTAGTTTTTGTAGAACTTTGTGAATTTCACCCGTCGAAAGTTGCTTGTTTACATCTTCTACAACCGCTGAATACGTATCATTCAATGTTGTGATCATCTGTTTGACATCTTGTCTGCCAAGTATTTCACTCGCATGCCTTCTAATTATTTCGGTTAAATGGGTTGTTATGATCGATGGAGCATCGACAACCGTGTATCCGCTGCGTTCGGCTCTATGACGTTCTGATTCTTGTATCCACAAAGCATCGAGTCCAAATGTAGGCTCTTTTGTTTTTTCTCCGTCTATCTTCGATTCAACATTTCCTGGGTCTATTGCGAGATATTTTCCTATGCGAAGTGTCGCTTTACATATCTCAACTCCTCGAATTTTTATCGAGTATTCAGATGGCTGCAGTCGCATATTATCAACTATACGTATGCGCGGTAACACCAGCCCTAATTCAATGGCGATCTCTCTGCGTATTCCTGTGATTCGATCAAGCAATTCCGCTCCCTTGCTCTTGTCGACTAAGGGTACCAATGCGTATCCTATTTCAAGTGACATCGGATCGAGTGGAGCAACAATCGGAATTTCCGCGTCTTCTTCTTTTTCCTTGATAACCTCAGCGACAGTACCAGCCTTTGTTTTTCGCCTACTCAGTACGACGGACAATGAAATAAATAAGCCCGCCAAGGGCAGCAAAATATACCATGGAAATCCGGGCAAAACAGACAAAGCGACGAGAAAAATACCCGTAATGGCATACACACGACTTTGACGCGAAAATTGCACACTCACATCGGACCCAAAGCTACCATCAGAAACAGCACGTGTAACAATAAGACCTGTGGCAGTTGAAATGAGCAGCGTCGGTATTTGTGTTACCAGTCCATCACCAATTGTAAGTGCGATGTACGTATTTGCCGCAATCTCCAAGCTCTCTCCGCGCAAAGTAATACCGATAACAAGTCCACCTATAATATTTACAAGAGTAATCAGTATTCCTACCCGAACATTTCCTGAAACAAATTTTGAGGCTCCGTCCATGGCCCCGTAGAAATCAACTTCTCGTTCGAGTTCGCGTTTCTTTTTTGTCATTTCTTCTTCAGTCAAGGTTCCAGAATTATATTCAGCCTCGATCGCCATTTGTTTACCAGGCAATGAATCAAGTGTAAAACGAGCGGCGACTTCAGCAACACGTGTTGACCCCTTGGTAATAACAAAAAACTGAACAGCTACAAGTATTATGAAAATAATAATACCAATGACTAATCCATCAACCCCGCTCGAACCAACAACAAATCGTCCAAAAGCCTGGATAATTCTTCCATTGAAACTGCTTCCTTGTGAGAGAATGAGTCGTGTCGAAGAAACATTCAAAGCCAAACCAAAGACGGTGCTAACCAAAAGCATTGTGGGGAATATGGTGAATTCCAAGGCTTTCTTGGTGTACAAAACAACCAGTATAATGACCAGGCTCAGCGTCACATTGATAATCATAAGAAAATCGAGCAATATCGTTGGCAAGGGTACAATGAGCATGACAACGACAAATACCACGCTAAGAGCCACAAAAAAGTCACTCCTATTGCCTATGATTGCCGCTGGCATTGAACCTTCAGCCATTATTTTGCCCTCTCATTTGATATACTTCTCTTAGTACTATCACCATCGCCTCATAATATTGTTCAGGAATAGTGTCCCCTATGTCTACATCATGGTACAATCCGCGGGCCAAGGGCTTATTTTCGATGATTGGCACATCGTTATCCCCGGCGATCTGACGTATCCTAAGGGCAAGCATATCTACACCCTTTGCACATACCGCAGGGGCAGTCATACGAGAATTGTCATATTCAAGTGCTACCGAATAATGGGTTGGGTTGGTCACCACAACATCCGCTTTGGGAACACGTTCAAGCGAACTTCGATTCAGTAACTCTCGCATTCTTTGGCGCAGTCGCGATCGGACGAGAGGATCTCCCTCCTCACTTTTTCTTTCTTCTTTTACCTCTTCTCGAGTCATACGCAATTGTTCTGCATGTTGATACCGCTGAAAGGCATAATCAACAATTGAAAGAACAAGTAGGGCTATTGCAGCCTCAAGAAGGGTTATGAAAGTAAGCGTCGCGGTACGAAAAAATACATTTTGAAAGGGCTGAAACATAAACTGTTCAAACAATTCAAGGTTCGATTGTATATTGATGTAACATATCGCTCCTATAATAAGTATCTTTCCAGACAACCTGAATTGGTTATATACGCCTTCTCGAGAAAAAAGGATTTTCTTAAAATACTCGCCAAATTTTGGCACAATCTTCTTTAAGCTTGGAGTAATAGCTTTCACACTAAAAAGAAATCCAACTTGAATAATATTTCCAAACAACGCAGCTACAACGGCAATACTCCCCAAAGGAATCGTAATGCGGAGAAAATAACTCAATGAACGTTCCAAAATCTGAGATGTATTGGTGATATCGAGTTCTGAAGCTCTTCCATAGAAATATCTAAACATATCGATAAATACTTCCAATATTTGTCCACCCAATGCACCAAGCAGCACCAGAACAAAAACAAAAACAACCGCAGCTGGAAGATCTGCCGATCGAGCAACTTTTCCTTCCTCGCGGGCTTTTCTGATCTTACGCTCTGTTGGAGCTTCGGTTCTCCCCTCGTCTTCCGCCGCAAACCACTGCAAGTGCATATTTTGCAAGCCAGCGATGGATGTCGACTGTGTTTCCATCTTTGAATCTCTAATGCCTTCGGTGAGAAATTCCAGCGCATGCTCATCAGCAATACTTGAACGCATCTTCTTCTGAAGGCTAATAGTAAGCAAAACGTTTAGAGTCGAACAAAAAAAGTTCGATACATGAACAGCCTTGCATAGTAAGAGCTGGAAATAACTGGCAATTGGAGGAGCTAGACCTATGCCTATCATATTATCCTGTTTCTCGCAGTTGATAGAGCCCCCCTAATTGATCGATCATAACCGTAAATATGTTTGAAAACACCGAAAGTAGCGTGCCCGCAAATAAAAAGAGCAATAAATAGCTGATACCAATTGATATGGGAAATCCTAAAATAAGCAGATTCATCTGGGGGGCAGCTTTTGCTAACAGTCCCATCGAAATACTGGTTAAAAACAATACCGCCAAAAATGGTAATGCAAGAGTTAGCGAATATACAAAAACATCATAAAATCCGCGAAGTAAGAATTGAAACACATCATCTCGCACGATTGCGAGATCTGCTGCCCGAAATGAGTTAAATGAATTTATCGTACTAACAAAAAATGCTCTGCGTAGCCCGTCGGAAACAACAAACACATATACCGCCATGGTGTTAAAAAATTGTCCAACAAGTGGAACCTCTAGTTCACCCAATGGATCAAATACTTGAGATGCGCTAAACCCCATAGGAAGTGACAGAAATCCCCCTGCGAGTAGAAACGCAGAAAATATGATGTAAACAAAAAATCCACCGATTAAACCGATGAGCACCTCACCGACCAACACCAAAAAAAAGCCGACTCCATCACTGGGGAGAGGATATGAGAGTAATGTAGGGAAAATAACAACGGCAGTGCAGCCAGCAATGCCGATTCGGACCAATGTCGGTATCGCCGTTGATGAAAATACTGGTATTACAGCAAGAAATGCAAATATACGTGCGGTAATGAGAAAATACAATGGAGCATTTTCTACCAATCGAGCAAGAAACACTATCGAACCGCCTCAGGAATAAAATTAAAAATGGTGCGTGTAAACTCAATAATTGATGTGGCCATCCACGGTCCAAGAAAATAGAGAACTGCAATAATCGCAGCAATTTTTGGCACAAACGTAAGTGTTTGCTCTTGGATCGAAGTTGTTGCTTGAAAAATAGATACAACCAATCCAACAACAATACTCGCTCCCAAAATTGGTACTGTTAATATCATCAATTGAACGATTGTACTTTGCGCAACACTTATTGCAAAACCAAGATCCATCTCCTACACTCCTCCAAAGCTCGCAACAAGCTGCTCCACCAGTAAGTTCCATCCATCAACCATGATAAATAGCACCAATTTGAATGGCAAAGAAATGATAATTGGGGGAACCATGATCATTCCCATTGACATCAGGGTAGATGCAATTGTCATATCTATGATAATAAATGGTATGAACAATAGTATCCCTATTTTGAATGCAACCGATAATTCATGAAGAATGAAAGCAGGTATTAGGACATAGGTTGGCACCTCAGAGAGATTGTTTGGCTGAGGAAGATTTCCCATGCGCATGAATAATTCAATAGATGAATAATCTGTACGCATCTGATTGTACATAAATACCCGCACCGGTCTTTCAAAGCGTGTAAACGCCTCAGTAATACCAATCTCTCCCTCTGACATGGGGATAAAGGCATTTTCATAAACGTCCATAAATACTGGCCACATAATAAACAATGTAAGAAACAATGCGATTCCCAAAAGCACCTGCGTTGGTGGCACCTGTTGCAGTGACATAGCCCTCTTCACGAAATCAAGAACAATGGCTATTCGTACAAATGAAGTAAGCAATATAAAAAACGATGGAGCCAATGTTAATACCGCAAGAAGCAATAATAGCTGCAAAGAAAGAGCTACCTCTTCCCCACCCGTCGGTTCACGAACTTGAATGTCAATAAATGGAATCGATAAAGATTCTTCCCCTGTTACCGGATTGAGTGGATCAAGGGGAGACTGACCAAATGTGAATAGACCACCAAAAAATAGTATTACGATAATCGATAAAACAATACGCTCTTTATTCATTGTTTTTTCAACCTTTCCGTATGATTACGTAATACCTGCATTTGTGCATGTATATCGGGCTTATTGCCTTTACCTGGGAAATAGCGCGACAGTAGAGAGCCAAATGTTTTCCCCGGGTCGGTTTGTGCGTTTGTCCGTATATAATTTTTTGTATCTTCGTCTTGAATTTCAGAAATAAGTTGGATTCCGGCTTCGGAGGACGCCATGAAATACATCATGTCTGCGATGCTCACAACAAAAAGATTCTTGTTATTTTGGATACTTTGGGTCGTTATTACAGAGATAACCGAACTAGCGGCCTTATTCCTGCCGAGGCGACGAATACCGTACAAAACGCCAAGGATGAGGAGAAGAACTACCCCCAAGGAAATAATTGCTTGTATCAAACTACCGATCGATGTTGGAGAAGCATCCTCGCCACTAGCAGAAGAGTCCGAAAAAGTAAGAGTTGACTCATCTGGTGTAAAGAGCGCAGAAGACTCTTCTGTCGGTTCAGGCGACACGTCACCTATCTCCTCTGTCTGAGAAAACAAAGGCATTCCACACAATAATATCGATATGCACAGAATGATATAAGACGTTCCGCTAAGTGTAGTACTACTTCCCAAGGTGCTCTCCTCCCATTTAGAACACTGGATGTTTAGTTGTGATTATTTTTGAAACTGTTCAATTGGAGTTACGATTTCGGTAACACGCACTCCAAAATTCTCATCAATAACAACAACCTCACCTTTTGCAATGAGTTTTTGGTTCACAAGTATATCTACTGGTTCACCTGCAAGTTTATCAAGCTCGATGATTGTTCCTTCACCAATACTCAATATTTCACGAATAAGCTTCCTGGTTCTTCCAAGTTCCACTGTCATCTCCATGCTGACGTCCATCAGCAAACCAAGATTTCCAGCGTCCCCCCCACCTGCAATTTGTTGTAATTGCGGAAGTTGAACCGATTGAATCGGAGTTCCACTTTGAGCTTGTGACGTTCCACCCCCTAATCCCATACCAGCCCCAGCCATCGATGAACCTCTGCTCTGTGTCTCTCCCCCCTGACCCATTGCATTAACAATCGAGTCGTCAAAAACCTCATACATGATACCAGAGCCACCATTAAATTCGAATAGGTAGGTTACGTGATAATAATCCCCTGAGGGCAGTGCAGAATTTGCATCCATTTTGGTTACTTGCACTCTATTGGTCGTAACACGCCCAAATTGAAAACTCAACGCTGCTCCAAGAACTTTGGCTAATTGCTCAAAGTTTTCTTGTAGGGCCTCAAGAGAAGCATCCGTAATCTCCGTGAGGTTCGCCCCCAACAAAGGAGATATTAATCTAATAGTATCTAATTCTGGAATAATATAAGAATGCATACCAGAAAGCGGTCCACGCATATCTGCAGCAACAACAACAACACTTTTTTCTGTATTTAATGATCCTTGTCGCGAAATAGAATCCAAAGTCAATCTAAATGAATCAGACACGGTCGAAACAAAATGTTGTTGCATTTCTTGAATATGTTGTTCTACAAAAGATCGCAGAGCACTTTCTTGACTACTTTCTGAGCCACCTCCCAGAGATCCAGTTTCTAGTCCAAATCCCTCGGAACTTAGAGCGGTCTCACCTGGAATAGTAGACTCACTCCCTCCTAATAACGCATCTATTTCATCCTGTGATAGGGTACCTTCACTCACTGGTTATCTCATCCTCCTCAATATCTTCAATAAATTGTTGTTCAAGTGTATCACCTGAATCATTCTTTAGTTGCTCAACAATCTGAACACCAACCTTATTACCAACGCATCCAGGTCGACATGAATATTTCATTCGATCTCCAACTTGGAGCATAATCGCATCGTTTATCTTTGTATCAAACATACGAAACACATCTCCAACTTGCATACTTAGAACATCGGACATGCTTACCTGTAAACGGCCAATCTCTGCAATAATAGGAATTTCAATGGAATGCAAGCGATCCCGCAGTGAATTAGTGTATTCTGATCCCGCACCCTTGCGCGAAGATGCATACCAATGCTGCGCAGAAAGCCGGGAAGCTATTGGTTCGATGGTAAGGTAGGGAATACACACAATCATCATTCCTTCAATGTCTTTTACGCGGGCTTCCAGTGTAACCACGACAGACATTTCTGTTGGTGGAACTATCTGAGCAAACTGTGGATTTGTCTCTATTTGGCTCAATCTAGGACGAAGGTCGATGACCTGTCCCCATGATTCGCGTATATTCCCCAACATACGGACTACTATCCCTTCCATGACCGTCTTCTCAATTTCTGTCAGTTCCCGTAGGACCTTCGTGGCATTGCCTTGCCCACCAAACAGCCTATCGATAATAGAAAAAGTTACTGCCGAGTCTATCCCAAAAATTATAGATCCTTTCAATGGATTCATGTTTATAACTGCCAGGGTCGTTGGATTTGGCATAGATCGAATAAACTCTTCGTAGGTGAGCTGATCTACCGAAGCAACATGTACCTGTACAAGACTGCGCAACTGCCCACTAAGTGCGGTTGTAGTTAGACGTGCCAACACTTCGTGAAGCATCGAAAATGTCCTAATTTGTTCTTTTGAGAATTTATCGGGACGTTTAAAGTCGTATATCTTTATGCGTCTCGTTTCTTGAACTTGCGCACTACTCCCTTCCATATCGGCGCTACCTGAAGAAATAGCCGAAAGGAGCTGGTTAATCTCGTCTTGAGCAAGGATTTCAGTCATAGAACTCCACTATATATATGCTTAGCATACTTTTTGAAGAATTTCAAGCAATGAAAGACAAAACCTAACCAAGTTCAAAAATCAAAAATCTGATATTGATTGAATGCCACCTCACGGATTTTGTTTCGCATGATCCGGTTGATGTGTTCTCGTAGTTCGTTTTTTATGCGTAGTTGATTTGATTCACCTTCGAGTTCGGTAGCACTCCTAGAGGTAAAGTAAAGACGTATCCGTTCCTTTATTTGTGGAGCTCTGCTGATGAGTTCTTGAAGTACTATTTCAGAACCTTGTTCGTATCCAATAAAGGGTTCGACGATATAGGTCTTACGTGGAACGTCATTCGTTGATCCCCGTATCTCATCCAGCAATTCATACCAGTCTAGAATATCTGGAATACTTTCATCTATCTCTGAGATCACAGGATTGCTTCTGTCCACAATTTGCCCAACATCTAACACGTACAATGTCACCACAACCACTCCAATAATGAATGCGGTCGCTGCAATCAAAATAGCACCCCATTTCAAAAGACTTATGAGTATGCCAGCCCTGCGTCCTCTCTGCGTCGATTGCGGAAGAGCAGACTCGTCTATATCTTCTTCTATATAATCATTTTCTGCCATGTTCGGTCCTCATAGATGCCCATCCGAAAGGATAACAACGTCTACACGTCTATTGTATGCACGACCTTCGGGAGTGTCATTGTTATAAAAGGGTCTTGTGTCTGCAAGCCCCATCACCTGCATATCCTTCTCAGGAACACTCAATTCGATTAGATATTCTTGCACGGACAATGCCCGGGCTGATGCCAGATGCCAATTACTTGACCATTCTCCATCGGGATCGATCGAAACACTATCCGTATGCCCTTCTATACGAAACGATTGATCGATCAATTCCGGTAACCTCAAAAATCTTGCAAGTTTCTGCAGTATATTGCGCGAAGTTTCTATATTAAGATTTGCACTGGCCGATTCAAAAAAAACATCTCCCGCCAAACTGATTACCAAGCCTCGTTCGTCATAAGAGATACGCACTTTATCAGATGAAACTTCTGGTTGAAAAATGGATCGAGCTGTTCTTACCGCCTCATCCAGAGCCCTTCCCTGTTCTTGCGAAGGAAGTGCTTCTATTGTATTCCCTAATTCTGCCAGTCGTCCTTGTTCCAAGGTATTCCCTCCATACAATTGCCCCAATCCAGGAAATGCCGCAAGAATAAGCCTCAGTTCTTCCACATTCACCTCGGTTGAAGAAAGGAGAATAACAAAAAAGGTAAGCAGTAGAGTAACCACATCCCCATAGGTAACCATGTAATCGGGTGCACCTTCTGATTTCTTTCGCTTCCTTGAAGGTCTGCCAAAATTACTAATTGCCATAAGAAAATTCTCTATCTATCACCGTTCTAACCTCAGCACGGGTAACATCCGGAAGGTAGGCAAGAAGTTTTTCTAACAAAATACGAGGGTTATCTCCCGATTGGAGAGCAAGAACACCTTCAACTACAAGTTCGTGAAGCAAAGACTCTTCTTGATCCTGGTCTTCGAGTTTCGAGCGAATAGGAATCAAGATGAAGTTCGCCATAATCGCTCCATATAGCGTAGTAACCAGCGCAGTCTGCAAACCACGACCGATAACGGCTATATCGCCACCAATACTCCCTAACATGGCAATCAGTCCAATGACCGTGCCAATAAGACCAAAAGCCGGGGCATATTTACCCCAATCGTCAAATAGTTTATGAACTTGTGCGTGACGATCATTCATTTTTTGCATGTCAGCATACATGATCGTACGGATAATTTCTGGATCTGTACCATCCACGACAAGTTGTATTCCTTGTTTCATGAAAGTCAATTGGAGCCCTTCTATGCTGTCTTCAAGAGCCAATATTCCTTCTTTTCTCGCTCGGTCAGCGAGGCTGACCAAGGAAACTATTGTCTGTGAAATCTGTAAGTCCCTAGTTGTATACACAATACGGAAAAACCTTGGCAGTGAACGTACACGCGCCATGGGGTTAGAAATCATTACTGCTGCAAATGATCCACCGATCGTAATAAATACCGATGAAATACTCAAATAGGGTATGATACCTATCCCAGCAAAAAATATTCCGAATGCAATAACGATTGTACCAGCTATTGTTCCTATTACTGTTGAAGTATCCATCGTATATTCCTTTATTTCGTCCGCATTTCGTTATATATCGAATATCGATATTCTTGAATACGAAGCAACACGGCATCCAAGCGATCTGAAACAATCAATGTCCTACCATTCATCATGATGATCGTCGTATCTGGATTCATGTCGATACGCTCAATTTGGTGGGGGTTAATATAACATTGTGTTCCGTCTAACTTGGTAAGTTCAATCATAAATCTATCGCTTCAACGTTAGAATCTCTTGTAACATCTGATCTGATGTTTGTATTGTTCTACTATTTGCCTGAAATCCGCGCTGAGTAACTATCATGTCCGTGAACTGCTCTGCAAGATCTACATTGCTCATTTCAAGAGTTCCAGCAATAATCGATCCCTTGCCAGCACTTCCTGCATAACCAATATTTGCCAAACCGCTATTGATCGTCTGCCGATAGTTATTTTCTCCTTCTTTTTCTAGACCTCCGGGATTAACAAAACTACCAAGGGCTATCTGTCCAAGTTCCCGAGTGTTTCCATTTGAAAATATCCCCGTAATAATGCCACTACGATCAATACGATAATCGTTCATATACCCCATCCCGTAGCCATTTTGTTCATACACCTTTGTAGATGATGAGCTATCGAACTGAGTCATACTGTCTAGTACAGAACCGATGGTTCCTAAGTTCAAGTTAAGGTTTTGGATTTCTGGTCCACCCGGCAATCCTGTTGCTGGATCAATTGGTATTGATGATTCGGGTACAACGAATCCAATCTGGACAGACACATCACCCGTGTTTACAAGCCCGCCTTCTGGATTGCTTGCAGAAAGCAGAGTTCCGTTATTATCGAATTCGAGCAAAAATGTCTGGTTGTCGATGCTCTGAATACCATTAATAGCAACAGTCTGATCTACAGGAATTTCTGAATCCTGATTGACACTTACCGTACCGAGCCATTGATTGGCAACCCCCGCTACCCTAGTAAAATCAATGCGAAGGGCATGGGTACTTCCAAAAGAATCATATATATCGTATTCAACGGTCCATGTTCCATTCAGCAATTCTGCATCGGTCGCTCCAGGGGGAATCACCGGCGTTACCTTGCTAAGGTTTGATGCTAAGTATACTTCGGTTGTTTCAGATGCAGGGTCCTTGGTTCCAACGGGAATAAGAAGATCCTCTTGTCTTGAGGATGTATTTATAATTGATTGACCAGCTACATCTTCTGCTTGCCATCCCTGTACATAAAAACCATTTGCCGGATTAACCAAAAAACCATCTCTGTCCACACTAAATACGCCGTCTCGTGTGTAAAATTCCTGATCACCATCTCGCAACACAAAGAATCCTTCTCCTTGTACGGCGAGATCACTCTTCACCCCTGTAGTCTGTAATGATCCCTGGGTATGAATCGTATCTATGCTGGCAACTGCTACTCCAAGACCGACTTGCTTAGGGTTTACTCCGCCAACCTCTTCTGTAGGTCTGGCAGCTCCTTGAATTGTCTGCGAAAGAAGATCGTGAAAATTCACTCTACCTTTCTTGAATCCAGTAGTATTAACATTTGAGATGTTATTTCCTATGACATCCATTCGTATCTGATGATTTTGTAACCCAGAAACGCCCGAATACAACGATCTCATCATTATTGTGTACCCCCCTCATGAACCATTGCTATGCTATCCAATCCGTATAACTGATTTTGTACTTGTACTTGTGGAGCTCCGCCCGTGGTTACCGCAGACACTACACCCGTGATATATTGATCACCAGCCGCTACCGTTACGCTACGCCCGAGCAAATCCAAAGCATTTTGTGATTGCATATTCTGTGTTAGTTGTTGAAAATCACTACTCATTTGAGTCATTTGCTCAAGAGCGCTAAATTGCGCCATCTGTGCTATGAATTCTTTATCTTCCATAGGAGCGGTTGGATCCTGATTTTGCAATTGCGTTATCAAAATCTTCAAAAAATCATCCCTCCCTAGGCTTGTTTGGGGGGTGCGTGCTCCCATCAAACTATTGGTTAATGGCGTTTGCATTACATTTATCTCATCCATCGGTTCTCTCCTTGTTATATGAGTACATTCACTAACGAGCTATTTACAACATCAATTTCTTGCACAAATCCATGGGTTTGTTCTGCCTCGTACCCCGCTCCCTGAGATGAAGGATGAAACAGTTCCTTGAAATTTTGCTCAGATTGTTCATCGCGTAGAAAAACATCTAGAGATTGTAAATCAATGCCCTTTTGTAAGAATGATTGCTCTAAACTTTCAATATTATCTCGTATAACTTGTTGCACATCTGAGTTATCGACCCATACGCGCCCTACTACACTCTTTTCTTTCATTACCAATGCAATGTGGACTTCACCAAATTCTCGTGGATGTAGAACAAGATTTATGTTTCCTTTTTGCATTTCTGAAAGCTGAATGCTCATATTTTTTGCAATAGTGGCTCCCAAATCACCCAATAATAAATCTCGTAATTGCGTAAGCGCTGTCAAAGAAGAACCTGTGCTACTTGCGGACATTCCCAAAGAAGATGCCTGCTGACGAGGAAGATGCACATTTATTTCTAGGGGATGATGCCCTATATCGCCGTCTCTGATTTGCGTAATGTTCCGGTCTCCTCCAAGGGAATAATTAGACATGGATTGCCTGGAAGAAGACTCTTTATTCGACGGAGCAATTTTCATTTCTTCTTGTCGCAACTCTCTCAAATGTTTCGGGAGTGTTTCTTTATCTTTCCTATGAATCTGTTTTTCAGAGGTCTCTGCTTCGGGATCGAATTGTTGAACCAATCGATCACCAGCTACATCCTTCGCATTGGATTCCTTTTCTAAACGATTACTGGCTTTTCTGTTCTCTAATGCCGCCATCGATGACTTGATCACAGAAGCATCGATTTCCTGCGATTCAATGGTTTTGTTCTCGACATTCTTGTCAACAAAGAGTACTTTTCTCGCACGTTCCTGGTTTGCTATTGCTTGCTCTTCGGTAGGTATATCATATCTTGCCACCATGGTTTCTGTGCTTACTGTGTTTGGCTCCGATTCATTTTCTTGTACCTCTGTAGATGTATGCTGGGAGGAAATAAATTCTGCATTATCGTCATTAGATTCTGCAAGGGTTTCGTTGTCATCTATTTCATCACCATCTACTGCTGTTCTAATAGAAGAAATTTCTTCTTCCACGACCTCCAAATGAGATGAATTGTCTTTTTGTCTGAGATATGCATCCACCTGTTTGTCTGTAGTATTCGCTTTTTCTACTTTTTCTTGATCGTATTCGATCGATTTGTTTGCTGCTTCTTCACTTTTCTCTTTTTCTGCATTATCGATACGGAGTAAACGCTCAAAAAGACTTTCTCCATCCTGATCGGATAGAAAGTTGTTTTCTTGCACAACTGAACTCGTTTGAAACTGGGATATATCCGAAATATGTAATGTTTGTGAGTAGAAAAAGGTATCGGTTATATTATTCACTCTGCGGCTTAACCGTCATTTTGCGCTGTACCTGCGCTGCTCTGTCTGGTGGAAGCAGCGACAGCCAAAGCGGCACAAAAGATGCATTTCGAGCTTCTTCTGCGAGTCTATCAGCCATACGGAGTACATTTATGAGTTGTTGGTCCTCATATTCTACGAGGATTTCAACGGCATCAACCGGAGGCATATTGAGCAAAGCTTCTGTATTTTGCTGTATCACTGCATCTTTATCTTCGTAGTTATTCAAAATCTGATTAAGCAATTTTTTTTGTTCTTCGAGCGAGGTTTCTTCCTGGAGCAGGGAAGTTTGGAGAGCATCAAGTTCTTTCTGCCTATTTGAAATTTCCAACTGCTGTTGTTCCAAGGATTCCACTCTAGATTGTAACTCTTCCCGTTCTTTCTCCAATCGAATTCTCTCGATAACCCAGGGCGATTCCATGCCCAAGAGATTTGGAGTCTCTTCGGTGCTTTCCTCCTGCAATCCTATCAGTTGCAAAAACGAGTCAAGAAAACGAGGAGCCTGTATTACCTCGAGATAATCAAACCACACAGTAAATCCCAATACTACAATCGCAATAAGAAAAATATACAAAAAGCCTTCAAGAATTCTCCTCATCGATTTCCTCCTCTCTTACTTATCTGTGCGATTTCATCTAGATATGATTGTTCAAGTTTGTTACGTTCCATTTTTTGTTCTCGTTCCTTTATCTCTAATAAATTGGAAATAACTTTTTCCTTGTTTTTTTTCTGGATATAATCCTCTTTTTTCTTATCTATTATTTCTTTCTCTTGTGTTATCATTTCATTCATGGCGAATTGTGCTTCTTCCATGTGATGCATCATAGACAGGGATTGAGCTGAAATCTTCTTTGTCGAGACTATTGAGTTAAAAAGTGTAGAATATTGATTCTGTGATCTTCTGTATTTCTCCACTAACTGTACACTCCGCGCCAGAAGCCTCTCCGCCTCTTTTTTTTCGTGTTCGCGTATGGATTTAATAAGTGTTAGTGCACGAACCGATCTCATGGCGTTATTATTTGCTGCATACTAGGCAGCACAGTCCCTTTGAAGGCATTTTGATCGGTGGATTGTTGCAAGAATTGTAACAATTTCTCTCGAATATGTATTGCATAATCTAAACGTTCACTACTCCCAGCCTGATAAACTCCAGCTTGAATAAGATCTTCCGATTCATCGTATATGGCCATCTGCTGTCTGATTTGCCTCATGCAGGCTTTGTGTTCTTCATTACAAATAACCGATGCCAATCGAGAAACAGAACCAAGCACATCTATAGCCGGATAATGCTCCCTACGAGCTAATTTCCTTGATAGAATTATGTGACCATCCAAAGTTCCCCGGAGCATATCAGAAACGGGCTCGTCTAGATCATCTCCTTCAACCAAAACACTGAATAACCCCGTGATTGTACCTTTATCGGTCTTTCCGCAACGCTCGAGTAATTTTGGAATCATCGAATCTACCGATGGTGGAAAACCACGAAATGCAGGCACTTCTCCTCTTGCAAGAGCAACCTCTCTAAGCGCTCGTGCGAAACGTGTTACCGAATCGAAGACAAACAATACATCGTGTGAAGCATCGCGAAAATATTCGGCTATTCGCATGGCCATCGAGGCTGCACGTACGCGTGAAATTGGATGATCATCCGACCCGGACACCACCAACACGGATCTTTCCATTCCCTGGGGACCAAGGATATTCTTTATGAATTCCTGAACTTCCCTCCCACGCTCACCGATAAGTGCAATAACATTTATTCCTTCAGTAGAATTTTTCACCACAGAACCAAGAAGCGTCGATTTACCTACACCACTACCCGAAAAAACGCCCATCCGCTGTCCCTTCCCAATAGGAATGAGACCATCTATCGCACGAATGCCCGTATAAAATTGTTGATCAATGGGTGCGCGCTGATCTACTGCCGGAGCAGTATTGTGAATAGAAACGGTTTTTTTCCCTATGCTGTGTTGAACGCTATCGCGCGGAGTAATGATTGTCCCAAGGACAGATTCACCCACCGGAACGCGCAAACTATCACCGGTAGCGTAGACATGGGCCCCTAATTGCAGGTTTCTAGCTTCTGAAAACACCATAAGCTGCACACGATCTTCTCGCAGCCCCACAACTTCAGCAAATACCGTACTTCCATCGTGTTGTTCTATTTCGCATAATTCTCCCAAAACAACATCGGGGCCCTTACTTTCCATAATGATCTCACCAATATTCGTAATTTGACCAAAACTACGGAAGGTTTCGAGATTATCAATTGCCTGTACATATTTGTCGATGAGAGACATCTATTTACTTGTATTCACCGGATTCAGCGCATGAACCTGTTTTTCAATTTCCTCCAATTGCGTGCGAACTCGTGCATCTACTTTGCCATAATCAGTTTCAACGATACAACCACCAGGATCAACGGTGGTATCTTCGACTATGGTTAATCGTTTAATCTGTGAATTGAATTTTAATATCTTTTCCTTGTGTTCATTTGCAATATTCAAATCCTTAATATTTACACGAAGAATAACATCTACTTGTCTTTTGAGCCTCGCCAAGGCATGCTTGATGTTTGCAATCACTACAGACTGCTGGCGTTCGCTCATTACCTTTACAACTTTGCGCACCATGAGCAAAATAATGTCCACTATTTGCTCTTCGAGCTCCTCTACCATATCGTTACGACGTTCAATCACTTTATTGAGCATAACATGCAGCTGCTCAACAATCTGAACACTGTCAGATTCACCCTTCGCGAGCCCCTGCGCTAGACCTTCGTCGTACCCTTTCTGATGCGCTTCCGAAACCATTTTCTCTGCTTTCTGTTGGGTCAATTCTAAGGTTTTTTTTGCTTTTTCTTCTGCGTCCGCAATAATTCTCTCTGCTTTACTATCCAATTCGTCGCGAACCATATCGGTTTCAGCTATTTTCCCTTCAAGCAAAGATTCCCCACGTCTGCTCGCTTCTTCGATAAGTTTTGCAGCATCATCCTTTGCTTTCGCAACCAATGTTTCAAGAAGAATTTTATTTTTACGTTCAATGTTTTGAGTTTCTTCTCGAAGCTCTCTTACACGATCGTTATATGATCGTAATGTGACCTCGGCATCCTGATTGTCTATCTCAGAAGACAACTGATTTGGAATAATTTTTGCTCCAGCCAGTTTCACCACATTCTGTGTTCGTATTACATTCCTCGGCATTAGATCACCAATTCATCCTCTCCCGGTCGAGCAACAACGATCTCTCCTTGTTCCTCCAGACGTCTAATGAGCGATACAATATGCTGCTGACATTCCTCTACTTCTTTTATGCGAATCGGTCCCATAAACTCCATATCATCCTTCAAAAGACCTGCAGCACGTTTCGAGAGATTTCTAAATATTTTCTCCTGAACACCTGTGTCAACGGCTTTCAAAGCTTTAACAAGTTCTGAATTATCAACCTCACGCAACACTTTCTGAAGCGATCGATCATCGAGTAATACAATATCCTCAAATACAAACATACGCTTCTTGATTTCTTCCGCTAGTTCGGGATCTTCTTCTTCTAGCGATTCAATAATCAATTTTTCTGTTGCTCGATCTACCAGGTTTAATATATCAACGATGTTATCGATACCACCCGCCAAGGTGTAATCCTCGGAGGAAAGTATTGCAAGCTTCTTTTCCAATACCAATTCAATTTCACGCAACACTTCAGGAGATGTTCGATCCATCGTTGCAATTCGTTTTGCTACATCCGATTGAATATCTGGAGACAAGCTTCCCAGTATTTGTGATGCTTTTTCAGGCTCGAGATAAGCCAATATAAGCGCTATTGTCTGAGGATGTTCTTGTTGTATGAAGTTGAATAAATGTGAAGGATCCGTCCTACGAATAAAATCGAAGGGCCTGACTTGCATATTGGATGTCAGTTTGCCTATGATATCTCCAGCTTTCTGAGAACCAACCGCCTTTTCCAAAAGCTCACGTGCGTAATCTATGCCCCCCAACGTAATAAAGTCCTTCGCAGCCATCAACTCTTGAAATTCTTTTAGTACAGCTTCTTTTTGAGCGGACTCGATACGTTCTATTTGTGATATTTCAAATGTCAGGGATTCTATTTCGTTTTCTCGCAGATGTTTAAATATCTCTGCCGATATCTCCGCACCAATCGTAATGAGAAAAATTGCACATTTTTGTCGCCCAGTAAGAACTTTTTCTCCTTTGCGTCCACCAACAGTTACATTTCCCCCCGATGAAGGAGTTTTAAACGAATCTGCCATTATTCTTCCTCCATTATCCACGTGCGAAGCATTTGAGCAGAATCAGCTGGTCTTTCGCGTACCAATGCAATAATTTCATCTTCCAGGGTTGGCCCCTCATCTTCGGCTTGATCTCTTTTTAGGGCTGCCTCACGCATTGCCTGGTATTGTCGTGCCAGACGTTCCTCACGGAGCCTTCGCCTTCGTTCAATTTCCTTGGTAATCAAACGAACAATGAGAAAAGATACCAACATAGAACCAACTCCTATCCCTAGATATATGCTCAATAATCGTGTCTGTTTAGCACGAAAATACGCGTCATCTTCTTCCATGAATTCCGCTCGTCTATCGAAACTAATATTTTCAACGCTAACCTGATCACCTCGATTTACGTCGTAGCCAATCGCATTTTTCACTAACTCCAAGGCTTTTGTCAGCGCTTCGTCACTCACCGGTATGTATTCTCGTTCTATACTTCGATTTAGATTTTCAACAACATTTCCTTCTTCGTCATACACCCATCTCCAAACACCATCAATCGCAACAGAAGCCGTAATCCGTGAAATAGTTGGACTTTTTTCTTCCGTTATGACCTTCATATTCATCTCGTTGTTTATACGATTTTCATCATTCGACCATCGTCCAATGATACCTTCTAAATCTTTGTAAGCTGGCGGGGTTTGCCCCTCAAGTCCAGGCGGACCTTCAGGGTTAAACCCAGTTCCTTCGTATCGCTCTTCCATCTCTTCGGTTGATCGGGGTACTGTCAAGACAAACTCTCTTTCTGAATAGGGAGTAAGAGGATTGTCTGGGACCGTTTCGATGGGAAATATTTCTTGAGTCTCCTGCGATTTACGACTCATATCCATGTCAACCGTTATGTTGATTAATTCGACTCTATCCTCGCTGAAAATACTCGACAAAGCAGTAACAATGGAATCTTTGAGTTTCCTTTCTTCGTCTTGTATTAAATCGCGCTCTCTCTTAGTTAATTCCAGTCTGTCAAATTCTGCAAGATTTTCGAAATCATTCAGCGTTATACCATATTGATCGGTAATCGAAAGATTTTCTGCGGTAAGACCTTCGACCGCAAGAAGAATGAGTTTTTCAACTCCCTCAATTTTCGCCCTGTTTTCTCGTATGTCTGAACTCGGTTTTGGGGTAATAATGATAGATGCAGTAACAGGATTTTGCTGTTCTTGGAAAAGTTGTTCCTCGGGTAATACTACGGTAACGTTTACCGAATCAACATCACTCAGAGCTGCTATATGCTGTTCGAGTTCACGAATGATACTTCTTCTGAGATTCACATTACGTTCGAAATCGGTCTGCGTCCAACGTTGAATATCGAATAGTTCCCAGGGATCTACCTCAAGCGGCACGAGATCTTCTCTTGTTAACAATGCTCGCATACGAAGAGCGTCTGAACGACTCGTTAATTGGACAATGTTATCTGGTGTAACCGAGTATTCCACGTTCTCTTGATCAAGTCTAAGTGTAATTTGAGCAAGTGTATTCTCATCTTGAATACCACGTGTAAACAAGGGATACGTTGACGGATTTGAACTGAACAACGCAACAAGTACGAAGCCAATGACCACCACACCAACTATACTAAACAGAATTATTTTCTGTGAGGTCCTCCATTTGGACCATGCTTCGCTAATTTGCGAATAAAGATTTCGTAACCATTCCATACGTTCACCTCCCACTGAACGTTGGCCTAAGCCAAATTATCGTATACTAATAATAGATCTATACGCCTGTAACACCTGATCCACAATCGTTTTAGTGGTTTGCAAACTCATTTGTGCTTTTGCAGCAGCAATAGAAACATCATGTGCATCAACCGAATCGGGGTCAATGATGGCCTGTAAGGCTAGTGCATCGCTCTCCAATTGGAGTCTGTTCACTTCTTCCACTCCCTGCATGCTCGCTTCTATAAGTGAAGTATCTTGAGTTTCAATAGCATCTTGAAGTAACGAATTAAATTCGCTCACCACCGCACTCCTCTGAGGTTCCGCCCCACTTACCAAAGCATCCAAATCTCGCCTGCCCGCAAAATGCGCCTCATGCGTCCTATTCAACACAAAAATATCACCCTGTGCCTGATTTTGATCAAGAAATATCATATATCCTCCTCATTATTATGATCCTATTTGTAGAGCCTGCTGATACATCGTTTTTGATCCGTCTATAACCGCAATATTTGCCTCATAGGATCGTGCAGCTGAGATCAAATCAACCATCTCTGTAACGACATCTACATTGGGCATTTCAACATATCCCGCCCGTGGACCCGAAACAATAGCATCTGGATGAGTTGGATCGTACACCAACCTCACTTGTGCATCATAATCTTTTTGTACTTCAACTACACGCACACCCTTGCCTACACCATGATCCAATGGTCGGGGCAAAAAAGGGCTTTGCCAATACGGCTGATCAACCCGTGGTCTAAGAAGAACTCTACTTCTTCGAAATGGACCCCCTTCGGTAGTACGCGTCGTAGTTGCGTTCGCAATATTGTTCGCTATCACGTCCTGTCTAAGACGCTGTGCTGTGAGCCCCGAAGCAGCTGTATTTATTGTACTAAACAAGCCCATTATTAATTCACCCGCCTATTACCATATTAATTCTGTCAAAAGAATTATTCATTGATTGTATCATGAGTTCATAGCTCAGTTGATTTTGCATCGCCAAAACGCTTTCTTGTTCTATGTCCACGTTGTTGCCGTTATTCTTGGTGGAATTTGTGAAATCAAGAATTCTTCGTGGTCGTACTTCTTTATAGTCCATACTACGAGAAAATGCTATATGACGTTCATTAGTCACCGCCGTTCGAAAACGAGGTTGTTTTTCCGTCGATAATGCATATCCGAGCATGGTTTCAAAATTGACTACGCTTCGTTTAAACTCTGGGGTATCAGCATTGGCGATGTTATCGGCAATAACTGACCTTCTATATGCATTCGTATCCATTGACCTGTGAACAATATCAGTAAACTTTCCAAAATTAGTCGTTTCAAACATAAAAGCCTCTTACTAACCTCGGCAATCAAAAACCTTTTTAAAGTTCTTTTTTGTACTCAGAGAATATAACAAGATAAATCTGTGTCCTCAGCAATGCTATCTAGTCTCTCACTTACATAGTTCTTTGTTATTTGTATGGTCTGCCCACTGAGAGCATCTGCCTCAAATGATAGTTCTTCAAGAAGATATTCCAAAATGGAATGTAATCTCCGGGCCCCTATGTTCTCTGTTTTTGTGTTAACTTGTACAGCTATCTCAGAAAGATAATCAATAGATTCTTCTGTAAAATCAATCGTAACTCCCTCAACAGATAACAATGCCTTGTATTGAGTAATCAGAGCATTCTGAGGAGTTATCAATATACGTTTAAAGTCTTCCTTGGTAAGAGCGTTGAGTTCAACACGAATCGGAAAACGTCCCTGCAGTTCGGGCATAAGATCACTTGGCTTGGTATGAGTAAAAGCACCCGCAGCGATAAACAAGATATGTGAGGTATCTACCGTCCCATATTTTGTATTTACCTGAGACCCTTCAACGATGGGAAGAATATCCCTTTGTACCCCGCCACGACTCACATCGGGGCCATGCCCGCCTCCATCTCTATACGCAATTTTATCTATCTCATCTATGAACACTATCCCATTGTTTTCAACTTTCTCTCGAGCCAGTTCAGAGACTTGATCTTGATCAATCAATTTTTCTACTTCTTGTTGAAAAAGAATATCTCTGGCTTGCTTGACAGTAGTCTTTTTTTTCTTGCTTGTGCCTCCAAAGATATTACCCAATCCACCAAATTTAAAATCAATCTCTTCTATGTTGGTACCTGAAAAAACTTCTATCGATGGTGATTTTCCTCTCACCTCAATTTCGATTTGCTTTTTATCTAATTTATCTTCTCTGAGTTGTTTTCTTATAAACTCTCTCGCATCGATGGGAACCACAATCTCAGATGCGTCCTTGTTTTGTTGAGGAAAGGAAGTATTTTGTGAAGGCACCAAAAGATCTATAAGTACTTCTTCTGTCCTGATTTCTGCATCCTTTTGTACTCGGCCACGAAGCTCATCCGTTACCATATTGACCGCCACAGTCATCAAGTCTCGTATCATTGACTCAACATCGCGACCAACATATCCAACCTCGGTGAATTTCGTCGCTTCTACTTTAACAAAGGGGGCCCGAGTTATTTTTGATAGTCGCCTAGCAACCTCTGTCTTTCCTACTCCTGTAGGTCCTATCATGATGATATTTTTAGGAGCAACCTCGTCTTGTAATTCTTGGGAAAGGCGTTTTCTTCTATATCGATTACGAAGTGCAACAGCAACTGCCCGTTTCGCATCCGACTGGCCTATGATGTACTTATCCAGCAAGTTCACCATTTCTTTTGGCGTGAGCTCTTTACCATTCACTATAGTTCTTCCACCTTAATATTATTATTCGTATATATGCATATCTCCGAAGCGATTTGCAGAGATTTTGTCGCTATCTCTTTTGCGCTGAGTTCTTTTTGTTCATAATAGGCCTTGGCTGCCGCATATGCATAATTTCCACCAGAACCTATGGCACATATGCTGTAATCGGGCTCTAACACATCACCCATTCCCGAGAGCAAAAGAATTCTCTCAGTGTCGGCTACCACCATAAATGCCTCTAATCTACGTAATACACGGTCGGTTCTCCATTGCTTTGCCATTTCTACAGCCGCACGTTTGAGCTCGCCAGAATATTCTTTCAATTTTGTTTCAAATAATTCAAACAGAGTTAGGGCATCTGCAGTAGAGCCAGCGAAACCCGCAAGCACACGTCCATCGTGTAATCTGCGTAACTTGTTTGCACCTTGTTTTAGTATATTCGCACCAAAGGTTACCTGACCATCGGCTGCAATGGCTGTATGACCGTTTTTATTTACCGCCAATACAGTTGTTCCGTCAATTCTCATTCTTTACTCTTTTCCCTCCCATGTGGATGAGCTTTATCACAAACCGCCTGCAAATACCGAAGGTTTACATGAGCGTAGCGCTGAGTGGTCGCCAAACTGGAATGACCAAGAAACTCTTGGATGCTCCGTATGTCTGCCCCAGATTCTAGCATATGCGTAGCGAAACTATGGCGAATCATATGCGGATGCACAGATTTCATCAATCCTCTTCGTTGAGATTCAGACCTAAATATTTTCTGCACCCCTCGAACACTCAAGGGATTACCTCTGTTGTTTATAAAAAAGGCTTCGCATTCAACCAAGCTGTTTGCAATTATAAACTGTTTTCTTCGTTTGATATAGGAAGGAATCAACGAACGTAGTTTTTCAGACAAAAATATATATCTGTATTTTGATCCTTTGCCTCGAATAAGAAGGGATTTTGGTACAGACTCTAACTCCTCCATAGTCCTAGATGTCAATTCGCCAACGCGTACTCCTGTCGCGTAGACAAACTCAATCAAGATAGTATTTCTTATTTCAAAGAAGGATGCATCCGTTTGATTACCAGATTGCAATTGCTTCATTTCCGAATGGAATAATAGATCGGGTATGCGCTCAGTCTTCTTCCTAAGTTTCAATGTAGCTACCGTATTTACACCATCTATTTCTTTTTCATACATAAACCGATACAGACCTCTGAGTACCGATATACTGCGATTTATTGTACGCGAGGATAATCCCCTTCGAGATAAATACAATAAAAATGAACGGACCTCCTGAACATCTCTTTTTTCAGACGGAATATCTGTTTCTTTCTCTTTGCTCGTCATGTTCGCAGAAGAACTTTCTTTTCTACTCTGCGATTCAGAAGGATTACCTTTTGCACGTTCCTTGGCTTCCAACCATCCTATATATCTGTTTAATTCAAGCTCATAGGCTCGCAGAGTTGAATCACTCAAACGAACATGGTGAGCAAGGTGATGCAAGTATGATTCAACCCGTTCCTGCATAGTACGGATCATTGTTGTCTTTGTTGCGGCTATTATGTTATCCGTGTTTTTCATAAACCTCCCGCATAGAATTCACCACCTGTGCACCTTGATCTACTAATATTTGGATGCCTTCGCTATCCACTCCCGCCCGATGCACTAAAACATCGCGTCCCTGCTCAAGCGCAAGCCTGGCCGTAATCATAGCACCCGACTGTTTTGGGGCCTCGACCAGGACGGTGATCTTACTCATTCCACTCACAATTCTATTTCGTTCTGGGAAGTGAAATTTCAGGGGTGGTGTACCTAGCGGGTATTCACTCACCACACCGCCTGCATGCTCAATAATGTTTTGAAATAACTGTTTGTTGTTTTTTGGATAGACAACATCTACTCCACAGCCCAAAACCGCCACAGTAACACCTTTGCTTTCGAGTGCCCCTCTGTGCGCCGCCGCATCTATCCCTTTTGCCAATCCCGATACTACACCAAACCCATCCTCCACCGCAGATTCAGCAAAATTACTTGCCGCATCTAACCCTTCTTTGCTTGCGTGCCGCGTACCCACAATCGATACATAATCTAACAAACCATTCACATTACCGCGGCATAACAATAATACTGGAGGGTCATATATTTCACGTAATAAGGGAGGATATCTGTCATCATCATACGGAATACACTGAACGCGATACCGCTCCATCATAGAAAAATCAAACTCACATGTTTTTAATAATTCTCTTGGTGACAAATATGTACTAAGTTTTCGTGATATGCATGCTTCAACATCTTTTTTCGTGAGTGAAAAGAATTGATCAGCCGAAGTAATGTATTGCGACAACAAAAATTTTTCTCGAGAACGTAGATAACTCATTAGTAATATGCAATATAATCGTTGTTCTTTGGTCATTGTCGAATCCTAATGTTGTTTATATTTTCTTGCGCCTGTTCTTTTTGTTCATCACTTGCATTACGTAAACTAAGAATTCTCTCATATGCATCAATAGCCGCAGAAAAATCACCTAGTGAATAGTGAGTAGCCCCCAACAGGAAGTATCCTCTGGGATCCCCCGAATTGATCGATATAAGTCTTTCACAAATAGCTAGGACTTTTTCATACTCCTGCTCTTCATAAATCAGATACACAGCATACCCATACCCATAAAGATAGTTCATAGGGGCGAGTGTATGAGCTTGATCGTAATGAAATGTAATCTTTTCGCTTGGAAATGCTGTAGCATCAATATTCTTTGTAATTTTTGCCATCGAAACCGCATACAAATAATGGATTCTTGCGTTTTCAGGAGTTTGAAACAGTAGTTCTTCAAGATGTGGGATTGCCATTCCGTACATTTCCTGGGCTATAAGCTCATCAACCAATTCCATCCGCACATCACGAACATCATTGATCGCTATTAATGCGTCCCTTACTTTTTGTGATAATTGTAAAAATTCTTCTTCAAGATTTTTTTCTTCTACGTTCTCGGGTAATTTTCGAGTTCCATATGCAAGTAGCCGATTCCAAGTATCTTCGATCACCTCACAACCACAAAACATCATTAAGGATAGACCGATGAGAACCGTAGTACGCATTCTACTTACAAATCCTTTTGCTGCTCGATAATCCGTAGACCAGAAGAAGAGCCAATTCGATCCGCTCCCGCTTCTTTGCATGCCAATGCAAAAGAAATATCCCTGATTCCCCCCGATGCTTTAACCGCCCCGATTTCACCCACGACCGATCGAAGCAAAGATATATCATCCAACGTAGCCCCCCCACTGGCGAATCCTGTTGAAGTTTTTACAAAATCAGCCCCCGCAAGCATCGCTATCGTAGCAACCCGTATTTTTTCTTCATCGGTCAATTCGCTGCATTCGAGGATGACCTTCACACAACGATCGCCACAAATTTCTTTTACAGTAGCAATGTCATCAAAAACCCGCATGTATAATCCCTGTTTCACGTCCCCTACGCATACAACCATATCCACCTCTTCTGCTCCTTCCGATAAGGCGTATCTGGTTTCTTCTACCTTGCTACTAGTAGGAAGATATCCAAATGGAAACCCGATAACCGTGCATATTTTGACGGGGGTATTTTCTAGAAGTGTATGTGTATGAGGAACAAATATAAGTGGTATACACACAGAAAAAAACTCATGTGTCATCGCCTCCTCGCATAATGTCTGAATCTTTCCGTTATCCACATCCAATTTCAAATTTGTGTGATCGATGTAGCGAGCAATGTTTTCTTCATTGATTCTGTGAAGACTTGGCTTTTTTGGCCATGAAACCCCCGTTTGTTCTACGTACTGTTGTTTAATATCGTTAAAATATTCGTTCATTGCCTTCAATCTCGCTTGGGTGATAGGTTTCATAGACTTTTTGTAGATTTTTTTTTGCGGTATGCGTATATATCTCGGTGGTAATTATACTGGAATGCCCCAATAATGCCTGAACAGCTCTAAGATCAGCCCCATTTTGCACCAAATGTGTTGCATATGAATGACGAAGTGTATGTACATGCGCCTTAACCCCCGCCTTTTCACATAATTGATGAAATCGTTTCCATACTCCCTTCCGAGAAAGACCATATCCGCGTCTACCCAGAAACAACATATCCGAAGATATTCGAAGAAACTTTGGTCTTACATGCAGCATGTAGTTTTCAAGACAAAGTTTTGTCGCATCTACCAAGGGAATTAATCTTTCCTTCTCGCGCTTTCCTGTTACTTTTACCACACGATCTTCAAGAAAAACATCCACCAACTTCAGCCTTATAACTTCTGAAACCCGCAATCCACAAGAATAAATGAGTTCAAACAAACATCTATCCCGTTGATCGAGTATATTATCCGTTTTTAATGAATCTAACAACGTTTCCACATCCTCTTCGGTGAGCACCAAAGGAAAAGAATCAGTCGTCCGAGGCCGCTGAATAAAATCAATCGGGTTGGATTCAATAATATTCTCCTCACACAGAAAACGGAAATAATTATTCAAACTTGAAATAATCCGCTGAACTGTCTTGTTCTCCAACGAATTATCAGAATTTCGATGAGCAAGATACGAATATACATGATCACTGGTAATGCTCTGCAGATTTTCCTGCACAAAAAATAAAGAAAATCTTTGCACCTCGGAAATATATACCTCTACCGTCTGTTGTGATAGACCAAGGTTATAATAAAGATGCTCACAGTATCTATCAATGGTATTTGTCATATCCCTTAACTTCGGTCTCATTTTTTCGCATTCTGTATAAGGCAGGCTTTGCGTGTTCAAGTTCTTCGCTTGTTTCAAGTGGGTGCTCAGCTATGCGCCCAGAGCCCTTGGTAATTTCTGTCCATTCTGATAGCGAAAACAACTCCGAATGTGTTTGTTCTTGTTCAGCAGATGGCGCATTCGCTAGTTTCTTGAATCCGGTTGCAATAACCGTAACCGCAACGGTTTCTCTCAACGTTTCATCGGTTCTCCATCCGGAGATCACCAATGCATCTTCATCCGCGTTTGCAGTAATAACACTGACTATTTCGTTGTACTCACTCAATGATAAATCTTCGCTTCCGGTTACATTCACAAGCAGGCCCGTCGCTCCAGCTATATCTATATCCTCAATCATTGGATTGTTTATAGCCTCCATTGCAGCATCGACCGCTCGAGTGGTCCCCCGACCAATGCCTACACCCATAAGAGCATCGCCTTGTAATTTCATTATCGTATTCACATCGGCGAAATCTATATTTATCACACCCTCTTTTGTAATGAGGTCAGAAATCCCCTGAACCCCCTGTCTCAATACATCATCTGCAATCAGGAAGGCTTCTTGTATAGGCGTGGATTTATCCACGATGCGAAGTAATCGCTGATTTGAAATTGTGATTAAAGTATCTACGGATTTTCGTAGTTTTTTGATTCCTTCTTCTGCTATTCTTTGTTTCTTTTTGCCTTCAAAGTCAAATGGTTTGGTCACAACCGCAACGCAGAGAATTCCCATCTCCTTTGCAACATTCGCAACTACTGGAGCTGCTCCGGTTCCCGTGCCACCTCCCATCCCAGCGGTGATGAACACCATATCGGTTCCTTTCAGGTGATTTCCAATAGTTTCGCAATCTTCTACTGCTGACCTTTCCCCGATAACCGGATCTCCACCAGCCCCAAGCCCGTTTGTTATCTTCTCTCCAAGAGGAAGCTTTGTTTTTGCTGTCGAACTCGTTAAGGCCTGCAAATCGGTGTTCATAACGATAAATTCCATCGTATCTATACCGCTACTTAGCATTCTATTTACCGCATTGCTGCCTCCACCACCGATACCAACAACCTTAATACTCGTTTTCTTTGATATCACCGAATCTTCGTTTTGAACTATCGAAATCTTCATGTCACCTCCCACAGTAGTTATCTGATTACTCAAAAAAGTTTCTTATCCAAGACACAACGCCATGTGACTTTTTTTGTTTTTTTACCTGAACCGATAACGCTTCACGCGCATCGATCAATAAACCCAAGGCGGTGCTCCAAAATGGCGTCCTGGTGTTTGCATCCAAACCCGACATCCTTTTCGGAATACCGACACGTGCAGCAATATTCAATTCCTGCTGAACCAACTCCGTAATACCAATATGTAGCGAGCCACCGCCACCCAGTACAACTGTATGAAATTCTTCTATTTTCAGCCCCGATCGCTGAACAAAATTCAATATCACACATAGAATTTCTCTCATACGAGCCTCAATAATCCTGGTAATATCTAGCTGAGTGCTTAGACGCGGTCGGTGAATTCCGATTCCTTGTATGAGCACTTCTTCGTTGCTATCAATAACTCCCGCACAACACACTCCATGCTGTAATTTTATCCGCTCCGCTTCCTCAACCGATGTTTGTAGCACTATGGCAAGATCATTGGTAATATGCTTACCTCCAATTGGAATAACAAAACTGCTGCAAACCCCGCCATCCTTCACGCAAAGCACAGTTGTCGTATCGTGGCCGATAACAATATGAATAGCACCAAGGGAATATTCATCTGCAGTAAGAACAACCTTTGAAGACGCATACCCACAATACATCAAATGAGACACTACCAAACCGGCTCGATTTGCAGCCATCACAAGACCCTGTGCGCCCGTGGATGACACCGCAATTATATGCACATTCAGCTCGAGGCGAACCCCTAGCATATTGATTGGATTAGATGCATGTTGTTTGCCGTCTATGGTATATTCATTTGGTATGCGATGAATGATCTCATGGTCTAACGTCATCGGGACCGCACTGGCTGCCTCTAGAACTCGCTCGATATCTGAAGCGGTTACTCCTTTCTGACGCGACTCTATTGCTACCACACCCTTGCTGTTTTGCCCAATTATCTGTACTCCACTCAAGCCAAGTATCACTTCTTGAATTTGAATATCATGCTTTTCAACAACTTGTAGAACAGCATTACGTATACATTGGGTGATAGTCTCTAAATTGACCACAACACCTTTTTTCACCCCTTCCGAAGGCACTTGTATGAGATCAATCAATGTGATGCCTTCCTCCGCTAGCTCTCCAACCACCAGGCGAACCGATTTACTGCCGATGTCCAACCCTGCAATAATCATAGTCTGGTTCCCCGTGCAATTGCATGTCTACTTCGTGCATCTATTTCAATGTATTCGGTAGGATTAATTACTCCATATAGTTGGCGTGTTTGAAAAATAACGTCATGAACATTCTCAGCTTTCGCCGCGAGGAATGAGCGTATAGGAAGAAACTTTTCCATGAGATAAATGTGCATCTCTCGATCTGAAAGAAGTACCAGCTCCGAGATTAATTGATAAGAATCAGGATATCCAATTTTGAGATCATACAACAATGATGCTACCTTTTCGATTTCTTCAACAAGGAGACCTTCATTTGTAGAGGTGACCACAGGTACATTTCGTTGTGTATTATGTACTATCGGCGTGTATGCCATCCCTTTTTTGTCAATCATTACTATATCATCTTCGTAACGAACCTGGGCTACTGGCACTCGGGCGCTCAAGGTTATCTCTAATGTTTCTGGGAAAGATTTTGTAACGATTGCATTTTCGACTTCAGGATGGTTGCCCAGAACGGTTTCTACGCGCTCACTATCAATTTTAAAGTATAGCAAAGGTTCTTCTACCTGCATCATTCCCAGCAATTCTTCTTTCCCCAAAGACATCTCGGTTTGCAATACAATTCTATTGATTTTTGTTGCTGGAACAATAAGAACTGTAAAAACAATATTCCCGAAAACAAGGATCATAAGCACCGCACTCAAGACGAACAGTGCGATTCCGCCGCTTTTGCTCAATTTACTAGGCATGATTTTCTATCCCCTCCCCATTCGACGCAAGTGATAGTTTTATCAACATCGCACCAAGCATGATCGAATTTACGATAGAGGATCCACCCGCCGAAAAAAACGGCAATGGCAACCCAGTTGTTGGAAGTAAGTTGCAAACAACAGCAAGATTGACCAGGGTTTGCAAAACGATAAAAGTTGTTATTCCAAAAGCTGATAATGCAATAAAATCAGTTCTGGCCCCCATCGAGATGGTATACCCGAGATAGGCAAAGAGAGCAAACAGTGTAATAAGACCTAGAAGCCCAAAAAGCCCCATTTCTTCAAATAATATGGCCGCCAAAAAGTCAGAATGTGCCTCTGGCAAGACTCCTTGTTTCGAAACACTTTGTCCAATTCCCAAACCGAATAGGCCTCCACGGGCTATCGCATCTTTTGCAATATAAGCCTGGAATCCCGTTCCAGAGACATCCATTTCTGGAAAGAAATATGCCAAAAGCCGACGCACTCTATATTCATGGGTGAAAAGAAAAACGACAATGAGGGGAATACTAGAAACCATGCAGGCTAGAATATATCTTAATCGTAATCCACCCACAAACAGGATTGAAAAAGATACAAACATAATAAAGACTGCCGAAGAAAAATCATTCTGCAAATAGATGATAGCACTTACAGCAAATATCACGCAAAGCAATGGAAGCACCGTATTGTAAAAATCATCCATTTGCTCTTTCTTTTTTGAAAGCATATGAGCCAAATAAAAAATTAAGGGCAATCGAACAAATTCAGATGGTTGCAACGTGTATGAAAAAATAGATATCCATCGACGAGCACCGAGAACGGAAACTCCGATACCAGGAATCAAGGGCAAACACAATGCCAGAATGCTAAGCCCCATCAAAAAGGGTGATATACGTCTCAAAACGGATAACGGAATCAACTGAAGACCTATCCCAGCCAATACTCCGATCGAAATCCATATGAGCTGCCTTCGCACAAAGTAAAAAGAATCTCCAAATAATACGTTTGCACGCGGGTAAGAAGCCGAAAACAGGACGATTAAACCCACAGCAATAAGCAGAAATAGGGAACCAAATAACTGAAACTGTTTACTTTGTAGTGTAGTGGTCATCGGATTTTCAACGTTAACAAACTGAGTATTGTACAAATACCACCCAAAATCCAAAAACGTTGTACGATCTGTGGTTCTGACCATCCTGACAACTCAAAATGATGATGCAAGGGAGCCATACGGAACACACGTTTTTTGAAAAATTTATAAGAAATGATTTGAATAATGATAGATAATGTTTCTATTACAAATATACCTCCACAAACAATGAGCAAAATCTCTTTTTTTGTCAAAATAGCGAGCGCCCCAAGCATGCCCCCAAGAGCCATACTACCCGTATCACCCATCATCACCTGTGCAGGATGTGCATTAAACCAAAGAAATCCCACCGTTGCACCAACCAAGGCCAAGGAGATTACCGCTAACTCGCCACTAGTAGCGAGAAAAGGTATCTGTAGGTAGTCAGCAATTTCTATATGGCCACTGATATACGCAAACAGGGCGAAAGCAATAGCAACCATAACGACAAGCCCAGAAACCAAACCGTCTAGTCCATCCGTGAAATTTACAGCATTGCATGTAGAAACCAACAGCAAACTTGCAAAAGGAATATACATATAGGAAAGGTTAATAGATACATCCTTAAAAAAAGGAATATAAAGCTCTGTCGTTGAACTATCTCCCAGATAATAAATAACCACGCTGGCAATAAGACTGATCACGATCTGACTATACAATTTGAAACGCATTTCTAGACCCTTGGATCCTTGCTGACGTTGTTTCAACATATCGTCGACAAATCCAACACCTCCGAATGCAAGCATAACCCCTATCACGATCCAACTGGCCATATTAGTAACATTCATCCAAAGAGTTGAAGCCAACAACACCGAAAACACAATAAGTAAGCCCCCCATTGTTGGGGTCCCCACCTTTTTTTTGTGCGATTTAGGTCCATCATCGCGGATTTGTTGAGACAATTTGTAAGAAGTTAACCAACGAATAAGGAATGGGCCTAAGAGAAGACTAACCAAAAAGGCAGTTAATGCAGCCATAAGAGATCTAAACGTGATATACCGAAATATATTAAATCCAGAAAAATAGGAAACCAATGGCAACAATATCTCACGTAGCATATCTACCCCTCGTCTGGGTTACAAAGATAGTTGGAGAGGAGGTTACCATTTTGCACCGCCTGTTTCACTTCCCCAAATGGTTGTATTCATCGTACATATAGCCGAGGTATCTAATTCTCTTGAAGAAAAAGCATTTTCCAAGCGATATGTTTTTACTGCGCTTCGAGATATCGACATTTTTAGTAGGTTATCCTGCCGATCGAGAATATCATCTATTAATCGATCCAATCCGTGTGACCTACTGCCCTTCACTAAGACAACATGTTTTCGCTTTCTCGTCATTAGACTATAGGCGGAAAACGCTTCAGATAATGAATTCAAATATTCAAAATGAGGAAAGTCCAAGGAAAATCTTTTCCACACGTCTCCGACAAATATCACACTTCTTATGGCGCTTGAAACAATAAATTCAATGATCATCTTGTGATATCCTGTAGAATACGAACCCAGTTCATCCATCGATCCAAGAATCGCAACCGTGTAATCACTACGCCCACGTTCAGAAAGATCCAACAGCGCAGCTACAACAGAGTCATAGGACGCGTTGTATGCATCATCGATCAATATACCATTGGATAATGGAATTATTTTTCCTCTACCTACCAATGACACCCCCTCAGAAACACCTTCTTGCAATTCTACAGCAGAACACCCCAACGAATGCGCAATCTGTAGGGCCATAGTCAATGAATGCAGATGTCCGCTGGTATCAACTTTGGCGGTTATGGGATCTCCAATAATAGTAGTGGTATATTCCTTCTTTCCCGTGTTCTCAACCGCGTTGTTGCGCTTCCAGATTGTCGTTCCCCAAAATTTCTCAAATAATACGCCATTTGCGTGTTGCTCGAATACTTCAAAAAAAGCAGGTTGGTCTGAAAACCAAGCAGTAGGTCTGTTCTCATGGTATGGAACTGCGGTTTTTTCATTGGAACTTTCGGATAATCTTGAAAGAATTTTTGCTTTCTCTTCTGCTAATACAAGCTGGGATCCAAAATTACCAATATGCGCACTGCCTATTCGAGTGATAATCGTCATATGTGGCAGCACTAAATCAACCAATTCATCCATCTCTCCTACCCGATCAATGCCCATCTCACAGATAAATATCTCTGTTTCCTTACTAATAGAAAAGATAGATGCCAAAATAGCTATTTTCGTATTTAAGCTCTTTTTGGTAGCGATAACTGAATAACATCTCTTGAGCAGAGTGTATAGCCACTCTTTTGTACTCGTTTTTCCAACGCTTCCAGTAATGCCGATTCGAAAAGCAGAATGCTCATTTCTATATTTTTTTGCTGCATATTCGATTGCCATCATCACATCATCAACTACCAAGCAGATGCCATTCCTAGCTAGTTCCTCTATATCGATCGAATACCGTTCAATACTTTTTCTCCCCAATAAAAACCCACTACACCCACTATGTAGAGCATCTCTCACAAACCTATGCCCATCCGTTACCTGCCCCTCTAGGGCAGCAAACATAGTTGTTTCTCCACATTCACGCGAGTCCCATTTCAATTCAAATTGCTGATTCAATACACTCTTGGAAAAATTTCCAATGATTACAGGATTACACCCTGCATCAAGCATATAAGTGTGCATTAACTTGTAACTAATCATCTACGACCCCCCGGGTTTTCTACGCTATTTTCATTAGACGTAGAAGACCAAACGTTGGTGAGCACCAATTCATTTGCCGTTTCTCTTACACGATACATCTGTTCAGCTCTATCTGAAATTATTTTGTTATATGCAAGATATTCACGATCTAGTGTAGTGTGCAAAGCTTCGAGTTCTTCGAGAAGCATTTGATATTCCCAAGCCAAAAAAACATGCCACCCGAATAGCACGACACCGACAAACGTCAATAAGCTCCAAATAATCATAATTTTTCTATGCATGCACTATTCTCTGGGCAACTCTCAATTTCGCACTCCGAGAAGAAGGGTTTTTTTCTACCTCTTCCAGAGTTGCACGTTGGACTTTTTTTGTCACAATACGCAACAAAGGTTTTTCTTCAGAATCCGTACCTATACTTTTCTGAACATCGTATGATTTAAAAAAATTTTTAACTATTCTGTCTTCAAGGGAATGAAATGATATAACCATCAACAAACCCAAATGTTCAAGTGATAGCAAAGCAGAATGAAGCACACGTTTTAAACGGTCCAATTCACTATTCACTGCTATTCGAAGAGCTTGAAACACCCTGGTTGCTGGATGAGGGAATTTATATCTTCTTTCCTTTGGAAAACATCCTTTCACAGTATAAGCCAACCGTTCGCAGGTGATTGGGGTTACACCAGGTTCAATCAATTCCTTATAAATAGATCGGGCTATTTTTCTTGCTCGTGATTCTTCTCCGAAATAATAAAAAATATCGGCCAATTCCTGTTCTGAAGTTTCATATAAAATGTCTTCAGCACTGCGCTCTTGCTTTTGCGAAATACGCATATCAATAGCATCATCGGAATCAAAACTAAACCCACGTTCCCTAGCCCCATAGTGAAATGTAGAAATCCCTAGATCAAACAGAATCCCCGAAACGTTTTTAATCGATTTTTGATCACAAAAAAAATCATCAAACCACATATTGTGGAATTCAATGCGATTCGCAAATCCTTCTAAACGCTGCTTTGCTCGCTCTAATATGTGTTCATCGGCATCGATACCGATGCAAAAAATATGCGGAAAAGCATTCAAAATGTGCAGTGAATGACCGCCTTCACCAAGAGTAGCATCTATAAAAACACTGGGACGTTCCATACTTCGCATGTATGATTCTATTTCCCCTGCCATTACCGATGAATGGTATGTGTTCCTCATATGATGACGGTCCCTCCCAACTCTTCAGCTGCTTTTTGAAAGTCATTCTCATTGTCCTTGAGATAAGACTCATACTTCTCCGCATCCCATATCTCAATAAATTTTTTCAAACCATGTAAAACACAGTTCTTTTTTATCAAAGCCGTATCCTTTAGGTTCTGGGGAATAAGTAAACGCCCCAATTTATCTAAAGCAATTTCCATCGCAGGTGCAATGATTCTTCTTTGTAGCAATCGTGCACCGTGAGAAAATAGCGATGTTTCCATAATTTTGTCTGACAACACCTGCCAAGTAGAGGGCAAAAAAAGCCACAAACAAGAATCAATACCAGCGGTGATAATCATATGATTTCCCGGGATATCTTGCTTTAATCGGGTTGGAATGAGTATTCGTCCTTTTTCATCAATTGTTGTTTTGTATTGACCCGTCAGCATATATCCACAATCCTCTACTTTTCCCCACTCTTTCCCACAACACTAAGTATAGTTTCGTTGGTCGGTTTTTGCAAGAAATCTAACAGCTTATTTTGAGACTCTGTAAAAAAACTGTTGAGAAGTTTCAGTTTTTTCCGAGTAGAAAGAACGAATGAGAATGGTCACTCGAGAATTTTCTCCATGTGGCGCACTAAAAAGCAGCAAATTCTCCAGCGGATTTTCTTCGAAACGTGTAGGTATATAGGTATTAAAACGAATCGCTTGCAAAGTATCATCCACAAGTAATTGTTCTACTATGGGTACATTGATCAAAGGATACAGTGAGCGACGAACTATGAATAACGAACCACCGCGAAACACATCACGATCACGCATGGATTCATTGGTACTCCGGAGAACGATGTCATATGTGTCAGCATTATCAGTACGTACGTCAGGAAATATATAGTATGGATTAATCCAACTTTTACGCAAAAGGTCGTACACTCCGAAAAAAATACTTTCTCCTTCCTGTGCCTCTGCTATAACGTCGCTGGTGTTCACCAAACCATCATATTGTCGTGAGTACATATTGCCAGAATACACCGAAGCAAACCCGTTATCGTGTGCAATCCATATAGTTTGATACCTTGCCGTACTGGCAACATTCGTAACTGTGCTAGTATTCAAATTCATTTCAAAATTTTTCAATACTCTGCCAGAGGCGATTGGATATATTTTGGTGTTTTCTTCCGAATAACCGATACTGACAAAATGAGTATTCCGTGAAAATGGAGTCAGAAATTCTCCATCTTCAACTGGAATCCGCCATTCAGAAAAAGACAATGCACAAAGGAACAATAGTAAGAAAGAAAAAAAACGCATCACCATATACTACAAACTAAGCAAAAAAATGCTTTCTTGCGTCCCGAACAATACCATGCCATCCGCAACAGATAACACTCTGGCATCTTCTGATAGCAATATGGTTCCAATATAATTTGCCCGCTTGTCGTATAGCATTAACCGCTTAGAAGCGTTCACATCGCGTGCCACAACTCCAAAAAACATATCTGTAGCAAAGACCCTTTGCACCTCACCTTGAATATCAACTTCCCGCTCCATTCTTCCAAGGGCATAAAATTTTAGAAATCCATCATATGCAAGCAGTGTATATGTCGAGTTCATTTCAATATACGCTGGCCCTTGACCCAATTGCTCCGATATCAGCAACACCGGTGTATTTTGGGTGTCGGTGTCATATATCTCCAATACAGTATTTAGAAAATTCTTTTCATCAACAGAAAGCATTGCGATCAAGGATCCCTCTTCTTTGTAATCAACGATGGGTGATGTATGTTCAAAAAAGACCTCTTTGGTGTTAAGATCAGCCAACCCAAATGCTAACAAAGAGATCAATACTTCTTCTGTCGCTGGGAATAATCTCAAAATAACAGAATCAGAAACGTCGAATTGGTCTATAGTTCCTTGCCTTATACGGAATAATTCCTGCTGGTTTTCCTCGAGAACGAATACTTCATCATCATGTACAAAAACCTGCCCTCGTACAGGTATAGCCTGTATAAACTCTGAGGAAGAAGAAAACAATAAGGGAATCCCCTCACTCATTTCACGCCGCACATAAAGATCATCGGAAATCCCAACAACGGTATTTTCTTGGAAGGCATATCCTTTTCCTGTAAGCAAATCGATATATCCAAATATTTCCCCAGTGTGGAAGGACCGCCTTTCTCCCCCAACGTTGTGAGGATTGGTTTGCAAAAGATCTTCTATGTCAGAAATCCATCGCAGTGAAATAGCATATTCTCCTTCTTGCGGTATCGGAAATAATAGCAACACCAAAGACAGACAAACAAACATCAGTACATATTTCAAAAATCTAGAAATAAAAAAACTACCTGTCATAGCTGACGTCTCTCAGCCTTTGTTTCCAATTAGCAAGTTTGCGTCTCAGTGTATCAGAAAGTTCTTTATCTCCTGTTAAATGCGTCAGTTGTAGTGTTGCATTAAGATACTGAATCGCACTTTGGATATCATTCAACTGTCTACCTAAAAGCTCGAATTTTGACAACAAAGTGTCAGACATGTGCTCTAATCTATCTAATACGAGCTTTAGATGATTATAACATTCTCTATAGTGTAACTTCTCGGGCTGCATACCGGCGCTCACGCGTCGATAATTCAATAAATTTTTCCCGATAATAGTTGCTCGGCCTTGCAAATCGGTGAAAGCCCATTTCCATTTTGTATTTTCCCCAAAAGCAAGTCTTGTGTGATCTACGGAAAAGCAGAGTTTTCTCGTCAAATGATATCGAAGAACATCATCTAGATCATTAAAACGTTTTTGATAGGTCATTATTTCACTAATAGGTACATCTACGTAGTTACTTACAACCGATTCAAATCGCATACACACTTCGTACAAGGATTTCCTACACTCATTTAGTATCTGCAAATTCCGCACCTTGTATTCTGACAATGCAGTTTCAGACTCTGCAATTTTGTAAGAAATAGCATTTAGCGTGTCTTCACCATATCGTAGTTTTCTCAATTCCTCTGCTTTGGATTCATCCAGTAAATGCTGTTCCGCTCTCCGTTCATAAAACAAAGCCAAAGAACGAAACTTTTTCATGTGTTCAATATACATTGAAGTTTCAAGAATATTTTTACTCATTGTCTTACCTTTTCCAATAATGCTCTTGCATGATCTCGTGACACATTCTCTTCGCTGTCTCCAGACAACATTCGAGCTACTTCTGTCACTCGTTCTTCCTGTTCGACAATCTGTGCAGTTATCATGGTTCTCTTATCGTCAACGATCTTTGCTATTTTGTAATGCCTTTCGGCGTATGTAGCCAAGGAAGCCAGATGCGTAATACATAAGACCTGCCTCGCACTAGCCAATTCCTTAATATGCTTCGCTACCTGCAAGGCAACTTCCCCACCTATACCCGCATCAACTTCATCAAACACTAATGTAGCAATAGAATCCTCGTGCGCAAACACCGACTTAATCGCCAACATGATTCGAGAGAGTTCTCCTCCCGATGCTGCTTGTTTTAAGGCAACGCTTTTCGCACCTGCATTCGCAGAGAATTGAAACGAAATGTCGTCTATGCCGTATGGCCCACATTGCACCGCTCCTTGAGCATTCTTTTTGATTTTCGTTTGAACTATAAGACTTGCATGTGGCATTCCAAGATCCCACAAGCGCTTGGTTATTTCCTTGGTTAGTTTTTCTGAAACCTCGGTCCGTCTTAGTGAGATATTTTTTGACAATGTTATCAAGGCTTGTTCGTGTTCTTTTAGCCGTTGCTCTAACTCATTATTCTTTGTTTCGCTGTTGTGCAATCGTGCAAGCTTCTTTTCAGCATTAACCAAAAACGTCTGTATTTCTTTCGTTGATTTCCCATACTTAGACTTAAGAAGATCTATAACCCTCAACCTTTTTTCGACCTCATTTAGACGAGATGGATCAAATACGAGGCTAGAAGTTTGACCGGTAATATCAGAATGTATATCACGCAATTCTATATGCAAGGCCGTCAATCGCTCGTTTGACTGATCGAACGCATGAGTTTTACCTGCAAACAGTTGCAAAATACGAAGAGCCTGCTTTATACCACTCTCAATGCCATTCTCACGATCAAATAATTCAAGCAACTTAGCAGATAATTCTTGTATTTCTTCACTGTGTGTAAGAGCGCTCAATTCTTGTTCTAGTAATTCTTCTTCGTTCTCTTCTAGTTTAGCAGCAGTGATTTCAGTAATTGCATGACTCAGATAATCTTTCTCTTCCTCCAAGGTAGCAACTTGGTCTCGAAAAGTCATCAATTGCTGCTCCAAAGTTCGACATTCTCTAAATGTCTCTCCTGCTCTCTCTACATCGCTAGTACACCTCGCATACGCATCAAGCAATGAACGTTGTGTTTGCGACGAAAAGAGTGACTGATGTTCGTGTTGTGAATGTTGATCTACCATGAACCCTGCAAACAACTCAAGGTCCCGTAATGTAACTTGCTGTGACTGAATAAATGCAGAAGATTTACCATTTGATTTAAGAATTCTTCTGATAATTACTCTATCAGCATCATTCGGGAGTCCTCTTTCTTCAAGGAATCTGAGTGCTGCTGCGTTGTTTTTTATATTCCACACGCCTACAATAATACTGTCCTCTTCGA
>WTKD01000004.1 GCA_011524535.1 Spirochaetaceae bacterium | reverse complement strand
TAAAGACTAGTTATGCTATGGGGGAGGTCGAGGGCACTAGTAAAGTAGGTGGACTAGTGGGTGCGGTATCAAGCACCTCCTCTGTAAAGACTAGTTATGCTATGGGGGAAGTCGAGGGCACTAGTAAAGTAGGTGGACTGGTGGGTGAGGTATCAAGCACCTCCTTTGTAAGTACTAGTTATGCGACGGGAAGGGTTAATGGGGAGGCAAGACATTTTATAGGATTGAAGAGAACTGGGGGAGATCAGACACAAGCGAGTCCGGGAAATTTTGTACAGGGAGAAGATAACAATTTGCACTCTGTATTGATACATCATACTGGCGTTCTTGTGGGAGGGGTGGCGAATCCTTTTACAAAAAAGAGTTTCACAGACGCTAACTGGACTTTTGACGGAGAGAATGCAGATTGGCATTGGCTAGGTAATGGCAAATGGCCAATTTTGAAATGGCAGCGAGAAGCCCAAGGTAACTAACCCGCAGTGCGTTTTCAAGAATTTTGCATTCTTAGAAAAGTGATATTGCTCTGTGGGCTATATAAAACCGCTTATCGATATATGTATGGAATTACTTAAAAATGTGTTTCCGCTCTACAAAAAACAAGAACGAATAGATTTTTTAAGAGATACCTTCTTACAAGGCAAGCAAGACAGAAGAAAGCGAGTTCAGAAATAAGCATTAGTGCGTATATACCCATGAAAATGGACCCGTTTCTAAATTTCTGAAATCACGCTACTAGTATTAGAACTCACTAACACCGCCGAATACTATTACTACTAGTATGAATGCTCCCAGTCGCTACTATTAGTTTACCGTCGCCACCATGTATTGTGCCCGTTCACTAGTATTACTGTCATCACCACCAAAAAACAATCATCTCACCGCTTAGGTTCAATAGAAGGGGCAAATGGATACGCGTTTATAGAAAGGAATTATTCGATAGGAGATGTCAGTGGAAAAGAAAAGGTAAATCGTTTTATAGGGATAAAAAACAACGGAGGTCATATTTCATTGGCTCTCTCGAACAACTTTGTAAAAGGAGACAAGGATTCTTTAATGAATGTGTGGCTAGATGTCCGCTTAGTTGAGTTGAGGTCTGCCGGAGTGGGAAAGGACTTTACAAGGGAAGATTTTGTCGACTGGGATTTTGACGGAGATGATAAATATGAAGATTGGCATTGGCTAGGCAATGGAAAATGGCCGATCCTGAAATGGCAGCTGGATAATTAGAACAAAATAATGCCTTAGTTAGCCGATTAACTCGGCATCAACCAAAGACATCCGCTGAATTTCTATCTTATAGTGGGCGTGAACACGATACAGACGACATAGTGGAGTAGAACGCAACTGATTAATATCCGGAAAACCGCGTGAAGAATAAAACGAGCTCAGTGAAGGCAAGGTTTGTATAGTCTAATGTGACTTCTATTGCGCAGACAATGCCAATTTTTACATCGAATGTACCTTTTCGGTGCACACATTTTAGAAAAGTGCGGAGCGGTATTATATTCTGACTATTACTGGCAATGCCCGTAAGAATTCTTGATACCGAAGCCAAATCGCTGACCGCGGAGTTGCACAATCTCGGCTAACAACAATACGGCTGGTCTGCGAATACGCCACACGATGATTTTTCTACCGTTATGGGCGTTATAGAACACATCGATGACTCAAAATCTTACAAAAAGACCCATGAGTGAGAAAAAGAATTCCTTGATTCTTGTAGAAACTACCAATCAATTGCTTTACCGGTTTGTGCGATAAACGGGTGGTCATTGTTATCCCAAGCGGTAATTTGTTCATAAATTCTTTTGGAGGATTGTAATGGTGTCAGAGGAGCCTTTGGACCACCCATATCGGTTTGTACCCAGCCTGGACTCATGGCGAGTACCGATATGCCGTCTTTCCTCAATTGAAGCTGCATAAGACGGGTAATCATATTTAAAGCAGCCTTGGAAGTGGTATACGAGTATTCGTATTCTGTTTTGTGAAAAGCTATGCTTCCAATCATCGAAGAAATATTGCATATTTTTGGATCATCTGCTCGTTTTAATAGGGAATACATCGCCATAGAAAATCGCATACTACCTACGGCATTGCATTCGAATGATTCTGACAAGGCTGCTAAGTTACTTTTATCAAATGGATACAAATTGTGATCGGGATAAATTCCCGCATTATTTACGAGAACATCGATTGAATCACAATGTGATTCAATAAATGTTTTTGCAAGAGCAACCGAAGAATCGTTGGTTATATCCAAAACTGTTGGAAAAAAATTGTTTGGATATCGTTCGCTCAGTGTTCGATGTCCTTCGGGATCACTCGAGCGAGCACTGCCATATACTGTATCACCAGCTTCGAGGTATCGCTCGGCGAGAGCATGACCAATGCCACGCGATGTGCCGGTTATTACTATATTCATGTACAATAGTATCATGATGAATATCAATGCAACAATGGATAGAAAAGTGATTCGAAAACGCAATCGCCGTCATTCAAATACCGAAAATCTTTTTATAGAAAAAGTATCATTTTTTATTGCACAGATGCGATCTGAGGTCTAGGCTAAAAAAATGGCACGTTACGTTATTTTTTTTGGTGTTGTTTCTTTAACTCTAATTGCCTTAATTGGTTGTATAGATACTATTGATGAAATTGATCAAGATACGCAAGATCATCCGGTTCTTTCAAAAACCATACGTAGGCCTGGGCCGCCTGAATTTACCGACGGAACCGTGGGAGGTTTTAGGGTTTCTGTCATCAATGACGATCCAAAATCCTTTAATCCAATGACCGCACGTGATGCAGACACGGCTGCGGTAGTTACAGCTTTATTTGGTGAATCACTTGCTGATTACGACCCGTATACGCGTGAATTCATTCCAAACATTGCAGATTTTGAAATAATCGTCGATGAAGCACTCGATAAGGTGCAAGTAGTGTATACGTTGCGAGATGATCTCTATTGGACTTTTGTAGAATCAGAACAAAGGGTGCAGGTCACCGCCGATGATATTGTGTTTTGGTACGACGAAGTTGCTGGAGATAGAACCCTCCAGCAACCCGGATATGCTTCTCAATTCGTGACCATGCCAGATGGATCAGAAGAACGGATATCTATCGAAAAAATAGACAGATTAACTTTTGCATTCAATTTTCCAAGAATTATTGCAAATCCTGTTTTATCGAGCAATATGGCGAGATTTGGACCGGCCTTTATTTTCAAAGAAATAAAAGAAAACGATGGGGCTGCAGCAATGTTAGACGCACTTAGTGTGGAAACAGATGTTGTTGATATTCCATCTATGGGGCCCTACCATATAGGTGAGTATACCCCCGGTGTCCGCGTCGTTTTGAAAAGAAATGAGAACTATTGGAAAAAAGATGATCAAGGAACAGGGCTACCCTATTCTGAAGAACTAATTATTCGTATTGTTCCCGACAATAACACAGAATACTTGGTTTTTCGCAACGGTGAAACCGATTCTTACAGCCCTCGTCCAGAAGATTTGATACCCCTGTTGGAGATAGAAAATCGTGATTTCGATGTATACGATGGAGGAGCTTCGCTTACTTCCTCCTTTTTTGTCTTGAACCAAAACCCTAATACCGTCGACCCGGTGAAATTTGCGTGGTTTAGCAATAAGAAATTCAGACAGGCAATGAGCTCTGCTCTCCATCGCGAACGTGTTGCGAGAGATGTGTATCGAGGATTGGCAGTTCCTGCTGATTATTTTTTCATATCCGCAAATCCCATGTTCAATCCAGAAATAAAATTGCAGTATACCTATGATCTTGAGCAGGCGATGTCTTTGCTTGAAGATATGGGAATGGAAAAAAGAGAAGACGATCTTTTGTACGACAAAGATGGGAACCACGTAACATTTGATATTGCGCACGGTGTAGAAAACGATGTAGGAACAAAAATAGTTGCGATCTTTGTTGAAGAACTCCGCAAGTTAGGAATCACAGCGGTTCAGAAACCCATAGATTTTCAGAATTTGGTTGGGCGCCTTACAAATACTTATGATTGGGATATGGTGACTGTTACACTAGGCGCCAATTACTGGCCGAGTGGTGGAAGCAATGTCTGGCAATCTTCTGGCAATTTCCACCTCTGGTATCCTCTGCAGGAATCACCAGCAACCGATTGGGAACGTAGGATTGACGAATTGTACAATGAGGGAAGATTCACGATAGATCGAGAGAGAGCAAAAGACATTTACGATGAGTATCAGCGTATTATATTGGAAGAACTGCCATTATTTTACATAGTATATCCCAATTCCTTTTTAGCCATCCGCTCGAAATGGGGAAACGTATATTTTGATGCACTTGGCGCTTACAGACCGAGTCGACTGTATCTTGAATAGCATTGAAATGATTTGAGTTCGGAATTTTTTCAAAATGTCTAGTGAATAGAATATGAACACCCATAGCAAAGAACAGGCAAATGGATTGAATCGTCTGCTACATGTATACAGGGAATTCATTCGTAAATACCCTCTCGTCCCGTTTGTTTTTTGGCGATTGCTCGCACTCTGCACGTCTCTTTTTGTGCTTGGATTTCTTGTATTTGCACTCATGAGTTTGGCGCCAGGCGATATCGTGGATAGGTTTGTATTGAGTTATTTGCTTGAAAGCCAAGATTATCAACGCGATACAAACGTTAGTGATGAAGCGATCGAAGAAACTCGGGCGAGATTGGGGTTAGACAGACCCTTTTATGTTCAATACGTATTATGGCTCAAACGTGTCGTTGTCGATCGAGATCTTGGGAGAAGCCTCATTACGCGAGCGCCGATACTGTTTCTGATACGAGAACGATTGGTTAATTCTCTAATCCTTAATCTCATCTCCCTTGTTTTCTTGACTGTTATTTCGTTTGCGATGGGTGTCTATCTTTCTTCCAAGGCAGGAACAAAACTGGATGTAGGGGTGGGCATCGGTGCATTATTTCTTCACGCCTTTCCAGGCCTATTGTTGTTGATTTTATTGCAGTTATTTGCCGCAACAACCGGATTATTTCCAGTGACGGCGTATCCCTCTGTTCCAGCCTCCGAAGGACGTATTCAGTTTGTATTTAGCTATATACATCATATCTTACTCCCATTAATAGGCGCATTTCTATCTGGGATAGGTTCTTCGCTCCGTGTTATAAGAGCCACTATGCTGGATCAACTGGGTAAACCCTATGTAACTTCATTGCGTTCAAGGGGCATTAATGAATCACGTATTAGATGGATGCACGCATTTAGAAATACGATGAACCCCTATATCACCTCAAGTGCAAACCTTTTGGCTAGTTTATTTTCTGGATCATTGATACTAGAAATTATCTTTGCATATCCAGGTATTGGACGATTGACCTATCAGGCTGTCGTTTCTGAAGATGTAAATCTTGTGCTCGCGAGCATAATGTTTGTTAGTTTCTTGGTGTTATTTGGTATAATTGTATCGGATATCTGTCTCGCGCTGGTCGATCCGCGTATTAGGTTTAGCAAAAACAAATGAAACCATTCAAGACGCTCTTATTAGGAAACAAACTCGCCATAACTTCTCTGGCAATACTCGTTATACTCTATTCGGGGCTACTATTTGCCGAATTTCTTGCTCCCTATACTTCTCAAACCCAGTTTTCTGAACATGTATATCATCCACCGAACCTAAGTTTTTATTCGAAAGAATTAGGATTCCGCCTACAAGTACAAGAAACTGTACTCATTAGACCGCTAGACATGCGGTATGCACGTGTTCCAGAAAAATATCACCCGGTCCGAATATTCACGAGTGGAGCGCCAATACGATTATTTGGACTTTTACCGGCGAATATTCATCTTTTTGGTACAACGACCTCTTATAATGAAGAAGAATCTTTGTCTTATCCGGTGTTTTTACTGGGATCGGATGGACTAGGAAGGGATGTGTTTTCTCGTATTCTCTACGGATCACGTATTTCTCTCTCGATAGGATTCGTTGGGATAAGTATATCCACATTTTTAGCCTTATTGCTTGGGGGATTGTCAGGGTATTTTGGAGGAGCAGTAGATTGGGTTATCATGCGCTTGGCAGAATTGATTATTTTAATTCCCGGGCTATACTTGATCCTATTTTTGAGATCTGTCCTGTCGAGCGAGCTAAACTCAGGACAAACATATCTTGTTATTACCGCGATACTGTCGTTTGTTGGCTGGCCAGGATCAGCACGTCTGGTGAGGGGAATGGTACACAGCATAAAACGAGAGGATTTTGTTGTTAACGCAGAGCTGGAATCAATCCCGACCATTCGAATTCTATTCGTATACATCATGCCCCATTTATCTTCAATTTTGATCGTAAGTGCGGCGCTCAGTATTCCGGGCTTTATTCTTGGTGAAGTATTGCTGAGCTATCTTGGGCTTGGTATTACAGAACCCGCAGTGAGTTGGGGGTCTTTGTTGAGTCGAGAAGCAACGACTTTGAGTACTCTTCAAAACTTCCCTTGGCTATTAACCCCAGGAATCATGCTCTTACTAGCAACGCTCGGATTCACATTTTTTGGTGAATTTCTCCGTGATTATTTTGACCCGCATCATGCGTAAACAAGGAATGTCTAGCACCGGTTGTGTAGAAAAAGGAATAGAAAAATGCCCGTTTTGAGTGTCAAAAATATTAGTATCGCATTTGGAAAAAAAGAAAAAAAAAGAATTGTTGTCGACAATGTGAGCTGGGAACTACAAAAAGGAGAAATTCTGGGGATCATTGGAGAAAGTGGTAGCGGAAAAACACTTAGTTGTCTTGCCTTGCTCCAGTTGACTCCCCCTGCAGCAGAAATAATACAAGGCACCGCGTTGTTTGACGGCACCGATTTGCTTTCTACTCCGCATATTCGGACCTTCAGAGGGAAAAGAATCGGATACATTTTTCAAGAACCGAGACCAGCATTCGATCCGATATATCCGATCGGAAAAACTATGATAGAAACATTACGTAATACATATGAGGATGAATCACCAGATATATTGGAAGATCGTGCGGTAGAACTTTTGAAAGAGATGCACATCCCCCAGCCCAAGCGCAGAATCAAGAACTATTCGCATCAATTTTCGGGGGGTATGCTCCAGAGGGTGATGATTGCATTGGCCTTGGCTCAGAAACCAGAAATTCTCATTGCCGACGAGGCTACAACTTCTTTGGATGTAACCATTCAAGCAGAAATCGTACAATTGGTATTTGAACTCAAAAAAAAGCATGGGCTTAGTATCATATTTATATCTCATGATATTTCCTTAGTGAGCGGTATTGCAGACAGAATAATGGTCATGGAAGCGGGTAATATTCGGGAATTAAATGAAACAAAACGATTGATAACAGAACCCGAACATGTATATACAAAAATGCTACTGAGTAATGTCATATCCATGGAGGGGAGAAAAAATGCTGCGGGTGGATAATGTTTTTCATAGGTACAATCTTGCATCGGGATATTTTAGCAGTTCTTTGAAGCATGTATACGCTGTAAATGGGGTGAGTTTGAGCATATCCCCAGGTGAGATATACGGACTTGTTGGAGAAAGCGGTTCGGGGAAAACAACACTTGCGTCTATGCTTGTTGGATTGGTGCCTGTGGATATCGGAACGATAGTATTGGAAAACGGCAAAGGAAGGCAATGGAGCCCCTACGTAAGCAAGGAAAAAAAAGAATACCGGCAACAGGTTAGATATGTATTTCAAGATCCTGCAACATCATTAAATTCACGCCTTTCGGTGCGTACTATACTATATGATAGCATTCGTTACACATCGCGATGGGAAGGAAAAAATAAAGCAAATAAGGAGATAGCCTCCTTGTTCGACCTTTTAACTCTCGAAGAATCGTTTCTTGAACGATCACCCATAGCCCTTTCGGGAGGACAACGCAAACGTATTTCTCTTGCTCGAGCCTTACTGACGCGCCCAAAACTTATAATTTGTGATGAAATTGCTTCCTCTTTGGATTCAACAATAAGAAAGCAGATCCTTGAAATAATCCTCACGTTACGCAAAACATACGGAATATCTATCCTGTTTATCGGACACGATCTTTCCAACGTGCTCTACGTGGCGGATCGTATTGGAGTCATGTACCGGGGTGTATTGGTTGAAGAAGGGTCTGCTGAACAAATTAGTTTTAATCATCGCCACCAATATACTCGACGTCTATATGAATCGGTGCCAAAAATGTTAAAAAGCCCCAAGGTAGTTCCCATCGATACAACGCAATTTGATCCTACAGAAGATATGGCTGCTTATGAACAGGCATTAGAATCTGGAACAAGAGAAGAAAAAAGGGTCGATTTTGGAAATGGGCATACAATATCGCATAGATACAATAGTGCTTATTGATTGAGTCGAGTACAATCAATAGTGGGATATCAAATGATTAAAGTATGCATCGTAACACTAGTAGCTGTATTGTGCTCTTCTTGCTATTTGACCGCACAAGCAAGCGAGTACTTATCGCACCATTCTGATGCGGTCGAATTTGACAAAGTTCAACCAACCAAGCATGTTCAAGAACTTTTTGATCGAGTAGACCGTGTAAGGACTTTTGGCTTAGATATTCTTGATTTGAAAAAGACCAAGAGCTATACAAAGTATGTTGATGTGGATCGATCCTATTTGGTGGATGTTGTGTCCGCAGTAAAAACTGATTCCTTCGAAAGACATACCTGGTGGTATCCAATATTCGGGGATTTACCCTATCGTGGCTATTATCGATTAAAAGATGCTCAGGCTGAGGCTGAGCGCTTGGAAGAAAACGGATACGATGTCTATGTTCGTCAGGTAGACGCGTTTAGTTCGCATGGTTATTTTCCAGAGCTTGTGTATTCCTTTATGGCATCCTACACAGAATTTAGAATTGCAGAACTTGTCCTGCATGAATTAGCGCATTCAAAGTTATGGTTGGATAAAAACATCCAGTTCAACGAAGAATTTGCAAGTTTTGTAGGTATGGAGGGTGCAAAACTCTATATCACTGAAACATACGGGAGTGATGCGCAACTTCTTACAGACAACGAGGTTTTCTTGCGGGATTTTGAACGTTTTGTTGAAGAGATATTATCTTTGCGTGAACAACTAGAAGAAGTATACGAATCCGATCTTGGAACAACCGCAAAACGTTCCGAAAAAGAACGAGTAATAGCAGCTTTCAAGGCGGATTTCACAAGAAATTATTCCGAAACATTTGAGACCGATCGTTTTAGCAATCTCCCATCCATACAGATAAACAACGCATTTATCGATTTATACTCGATCTATTTTGGTAATAAAGATGCGTTTATGCGTGCACATGTGAGGCTTGGATCAAAACTAGTGACAACAATCAATGCTATTGCAGCGTTTGAGGAACTGGATGGAAAGGATTTTGATCCCTATGCAGCGTTGGAGGCCTTAGGAACCACCGAGCAATCATCAGAATAATCATAACCGATAGTATCGGATATCGAATATTTTCTACAGAACGTTCAGAAAAACAATAGAATTATGAGCATCATAGACAAAAAACCAGAATATTGGGACGAGGCCTGCAAGGTCCTTGCGAAAAACGATGACGTTCTCGCAGATATCATCCATCGATTTTCTGATGATTCTTTGAAATGCAACCCCGATGCCTTCGAAGTAACGCTAAAATCGGTCAATGGCCAGCAAATTTCGGTGAAAGCGGCGGCGGCTATTTGGGGGCGACTCCTTGCTCGTATGAATCCTCTGTCACCGAAAACAGTAATAGCAATTTCTCAAGATGTTCTGCGGAGTCTCGGTCTATCGCGTCAAAAAGCATTGTATTTCCACACCGTTGCGCAGGCGTTTTTGGAAAACCCGCAGCTTTCGAATATGGATCGAGACGATTATCCAAATGTCGCTAAAGATTTACTAAGCATCAAGGGAGTTGGCGAATGGACCGTTGAGATGGTTGGCATTTTCCATTTCAATTATCCAGATATTTTTCCCATCAGTGATCTTGGGCTCGTACGTGCATTGAACAAATGGTATGACAAAAAGCTCACGAAAAAGGATGCGATTGATTTTTCGGAGCGGTGGAAACCATTTCGAACCGTGGCCACCTGGTATTTCTGGCGGTCGCTCGACCCGCACTCGGTACAATACTAGAGTTAGCCTGCTACAAGGTGTTGTTAAAGTAGAAAAAAATCGAAAAGCCCAAAAGGACCTCTCGATTTATTTTCGTTATCTAGGTTTACTGTTTCTTAGTTTTTTTTCTTTAATTCAATTTTTTTGGGCTTATCTTCCTCCTTTTTTTGAACAACAACCTCAAGCACCCCATTGTCAAACTGTGCTTCCACATTTTCAGCGTCAACATTTGATGCCAATGGAAAACTTCTTTGAAGTTTCACATCTCTTCTTTCACGAAGGATGTACCGCTTGTTCTCATCGCTTCCTGCATTTTTTTGTTCAACCGATAATTTTAATCGATTATTTTCAATCGTGATCTCTATATCTTCTTCGTTTACACCAGGTAAATTCGCCGACATAACATAAGAATCATCGCGTTCCTCTATATCGATGCCTGAATCAAATGTGGTGCAACAACTGCTATCGAAACCATGAGAATCAAACATATTGTGAAGCAAATCATCAACATTCTTTCTAAATACTGGTCCTCTAAAAGGACTTATGACTTTGGTAAATACCATTTTTTACCTCCTTTGGTATCACTTATATATATGTATATGCAATATTCATGCCAAATAAAAAAATCTTTAACTGTAATTGTTATATATAGTTAGATGCGCTCGCCAATTATTCTCTTCCGTGTCATATATGGGGCTGGGTCATTTTCTCGCAATCGAGCTCATCGAGGTAAAAATACTGTGTCAATTTGACACATTTTAGGAGACCATGATTGAGTATTATCAAATAAGTTTCGATTAAGTTTCGATCTATATATGAAAATAGTCAGGGATTCGGGAATATATCCTACAAAGCTATGCAAAGAATCACGTTAAAAACGGATAGTATTCGTGAGAAAGTCTGACTTATAGAGTATGAAGTATTTCTGAAGGGATAATATGCACAAAAGAGCCAAAAAACCGGCTCCGTACTACTCTCGAGGAGTTTAGGTTATGATTATGTATGGTTAGTAAGAATATTGAGTACAAGTCTAAAATACAAATGAACTGGCACTTCTTAAGTCTAGTATTATTTTTCTGCATAATGCAGATATTGTCAGCGCAGGAAACCGGTGTTTCCCGAACCATTTCTGGTGACCAATTATTTGAAACAGATGTCATTGTTGAAGGATTACATGTAGTTGGTGATATCGAACAAATCAATAGCGATGTGCTTATGGTTGCTGAGCGGGGTGGAAGGGTATTGCATGTGACTATCGGAGAAAACCCTCCAACAGAAGCTGCCGTTCAAGAACATCATACGATAGAGAATATATATGCAGTTGGACAGGGGGGACTGTTGGATATTGCCCTGGGTTCAGATTATAGCAATACGGGTATCCTCTTTGTTGTCTACACAACCGAAACGCGAAAAGGAGTAGTGACACGCCTATCACGGTTTACCGATACTACAGAGGGGTGGACCAACGAAGTTATACTGTATGATGCTGATCCTGTCGGGGCGAATAAACATTATGGTAGTGCGGTGACTCTTTTGCCAGATAGAACCCTCTTATTCTCTCTAGGAGAAAGGGGGAACTTAGACCTCGCTCAAAATTTGGGAACGTTGCATGGTAAAACAATTCGCTTAACTCGTGATGGCAGAGTCCCCCGTGACAATCCTTTTATAAAGAATGAAAATGCACTGAATGAAATCTACACCTATGGACATCGGAATCCGCAAGGACTTGCGGTTCATCCAGAGACGGGTCGAGTATACGCCATTGAACACGGTCCTTCTGGCTATGACCGAGCTGGAGGAGGAGATGAAATAAACCTCCTTTCTCCGGGTGAGAATTTTGGATGGCCCATCATACATCACAAACTCGAGCGAAGAAACATGGTGACCCCCATGGTCGAGTACACTCCCGCAACCGCTCCGAGTGCAGGCATTTTTTATACATCTCGGGTTGCGCCTTGGTGGACAAACGATTTATTCGTTGCGAATCTTCGAGGACAATCCCTGCTTAGGCTGAAAATAACAGAAGATCGAGTTATCGATCAGGAATTTTTGCTCGAAGGAACGTTTGGGCGCATTCGTGCGGTTGGCAGTGATGACAGAGGAAGCTTATATATAGGAACTTCAAATGGAGATCTCAGAGGTCAGAACAATAGAGATGTTGTTGTGAGATTGACTCCAATAGCTTCAGAATAAAAAATGCAGATCATTGATTTCCCCTTATTTATATGCAAAAGAATATAAACAAGGGCGCAAAATTCCAGAATTAGAAATGATAACATGTTGGATTGATCGTAAAAAAAAAAGAAAAAAAGCAGCTATCCACTGTGCTTGTTTTTTGATATTATTTTGATTGAGTAGTAATACTCAGGAGGAACTATATGAAAAAAGCAATTATTTTTATTCTTATTCTTTTGGCTTTTTCTGCTTGTACACCAGGAAGCGTAGAAACCGAAGAACCTTTTATACTTGGTAACGGAACAGAGCCCGAAACTCTAGATATCCACCTTATGAGTGGTGTTCCTGAACACAGAATCGTAATGGGCTTGTTCGAGGGTTTGGTAACCACCAATCCAGAGACAGCCTTGCCCGTTCCTGGCGTTGCTGAGAGTTGGACAATTAGCGATGATGCCAAGACCTATACCTTCACCCTTCGGGATGATGCGGTATGGAGCGATGGAGTACCCGTAACCGCACAGCAATTTGTTGATTCATGGTTGAGAATTTTGAACCCTGAGACAGCGGCTCCCTATGCTTGGTTTCCTGCACAATTAATTGCAGGTGCTGAAGCATACAACAGTGGAGAAGCAGGTCCTGAAGCGGTTCAGGCTCGAGCCCTAGATGAGAAGACTTTCCAATTTGAAACATTAGGACCAGCTCCATATGTAGTGAAAGCATTGACCCATTATTCATTCTGGGCGGTACCAACCCACACTGTAGAAGAGTTTGGTAGTGATTGGACTCGACCAGAAAATATAGTCTCGAATGGACCATACACATTGGCAGAATGGTCACCACAAGAGCGATTGGTCCTCGAAAAGAGCGATTCATATTGGGATGCAAACAAAGCCTCAACGGATCAAATAGTGTTCTTGCCAGTTGAATCTGAAAGTACCATGCTTGCCATGTACCAAAATGATGAAATGGATTGGGCAACTACGGTTCCAAGTGAGCAAATTGATGAATTGAAAGTTCAGGATGACTACCACAACAATCCGGCTTTCATTACTTACTACTACGTGTTGCAGACCGAAGTACCACCATTGGATGACCCACGGGTTCGAATTGCTTTGTCAAAGGCTATCGATCGAGTCAAACTTGTAAACGAAGTCACACGCGGAGGACAGGTTCCTGCTGATGGACTCGTTCCACCGATCTCGGGTTATGGAGAAGTGAAAGGAAACAGGCTCAATGTTGCAGAGGCGCAAGAATTACTCGCCGAAGCTGGCTATCCGAATGGTGAAGGATTTCCTGAACTTGAAATTTTGTACAACACAAGCGAAGGACACAAAAAAGTTGCAGAATACATTCAGCAGCAATGGCTTGAAACTTTGAACATAAACGTAGTTTTGAAGAATGAAGAATGGGCAACCTATCTTAACACACGTCGAGAAGGTACTTTTCAAATCGCACGTGCTGGTTGGGCAGGTGACTACTACGATCCAAACACATTCCTTGATCTGTTTATTTCGGGTAATAGCATGAATGGTGGTCGTTATTCAAATCTAGAATACGATAGATTAATCACCGAGGCATTGCAGCAGACAGATGATGCATCACGTCTTGAAATGCTTAATGAAGCAGAATCTCTCTTGATCGGAGAAGATCAAGCGATTATTCCGATATATTACTACGCGGTTAACAACCTTATTGATCTTAATGAATGGTCAGGTTGGTATCGAAACGTAATGGATCAACACCCAGTTGGTCACGTAGCTTCTTACTAGAAATTAGAACAAGCTAAAGAAAAGCCTCCCTCTTTTATATAAGGGAGGCTTTTTTGTGTATATTAATAAGAAGGGGTGGTGAATTCTTTTAAGGATACTTATTGTCATCCTTCTCGCAGGGTGTCATACTTTTAGTAAGTTTCTATGTCCGGTTATGTAATACGAAGAATATTGGGGACAATCCCCACTCTGTTTATTATTGTGACGATCTGTTTCTTTTTCATCCGATTGGCCCCGGGTGGTCCATTTGATAGAGAGAAGGCGATTCCAGAAAATATCCTTCGAAATATAGAAGAAAAATACAATCTTGATGAACCAATAGTCGTGCAGTATGCACGTTATGTATACAGCCTTTTACGCGGTGATTTGGGACCATCTTTTAGATATGCAGACAGGAGTGTTAGCGAATACTTATTTAGAAGCCTCCCCAACTCTATGCTTCTCGCGAGCCTTGCCATGGGGATTGCCTTGATGATAGGGATCTCTTCAGGGGTTATTGCGGGGTATAAGCGAAATACGCTCTATGATTATTCGTTTATGTTGTTTGCTGTGTTTGGGGTTTCTGTTCCAAGTTTTGTGATAGGACCCTTGTTCATGTATTTCTTTTCTTTGCAATGGGGATTATTACCGACATCCGGCTGGTTGAGTGGGCGCGCGGGCGTTCTTACACTCGTTCTACCGGTGATATCACTGGCTTTATACTATGTTGCGACCATGGCCCGGCTTTCTCGAGCAAGCACGATCGAAGTGTTACAAAGCGATTATATACGAACCGCGAATGCAAAGGGGCTTTCCCCTTCGTATATTTTGACAAAACATGTTTTAAAGGGCGCATTGTTACCCATTGCGAGCTATTTTGGCCCAACTTTTGCTGCAATGCTCACTGGATCGGTTGTAATTGAAACTATTTTTCGTGTTCCCGGGATAGGAGTGTTCTTTGTACAGTCTGCCTTCAATCGAGATTATACAATGATCATGGGGACTGTCATTATTTATTCTACAGTTCTTATAGTAATGAATCTTTTGGTTGATATTATATACGGTATATTGGACCCCAGGATAAGCTACTCATGAATAAACCAAGCGAAATGACTGGATCATCAAATAAAGAAAGGGCTGCACAGATCGTTGGAGAATCTAACATCCCTCAGCGCAGTTTGACCATGGAGGCGTTCAGACGCCTTAGCAAGAATGTTTTGGCGATGGTTGGACTGGCTATCGTAGTGATATATATTCTCATAGCCATATTTGCTCCGATACTACCGCTATACTCGTATCGATATCAGGTTATTGAACACCGTGATCTTCCTCCTTCATTTGGAAAGATTGCAGGTGAGTTGTGGTACGAACGAGAAGAAGACCTTTTGACACGTTTTGCAGAAAAAGAAAACCGCGAGTTGACCGAAGAAGAGCAGGCAAAACTTGCCGATATTCGTTCACGAATCGATACCGAAACAGCGATCATTGATGGAGAAGAGGTATTGGTTCACCATCGCGTATATTTCTTTGGAACCGATTACCTTGGGCGTGATTTGCTCAGTCGTGTTATTTTTGGAAGTCAGGTATCCATCGCCGTTGGAATTATAGGAGCATTAACTTCTATGGTCATAGGGGTCTTTTTTGGCTCTCTTGCGGGCTATTTTGGTGGATTTTTAGACACAATGATTATGCGTGTTGTTGATATTCTATATGGTCTTCCCTACATGCTTTTAGTTATCATTTTTATGTCTATGTTTGGCAGTAGTGTATTCAATTTATTTTTTGCGCTTGCTATCATGAGTTGGCTCACCGCTTCACGGGTTGTGAGAGGACAGGTTTTGAGTATAAAGAACCTTGAATATGTACACGCTGCGCGCTGCTCTGGAGCTTCTGTATTTCAAATTATTTGGAAACATCTCCTGCCGAATTCTATTGGTGTGATAATCATTTTTGGAACCTTGCGTATCCCAGTATTCATTCTGCTTGAGTCATTCTTATCATTTTTAGGGCTTGGTATTTCCGCGCCGAGTGCATCTTGGGGGACATTAATCGCTGACGCTGTTCCTGCTATGGACGTGGCCCCTTGGAGGCTCTTTTTCCCGTCTGTGATAATGTCTGCATTTTTGCTGTCGATCAATTTTTTGGGTGATGGTGTTCGTGATGCATTTGATCCAAAGAGTAGGTATGAAAACTGATGAAACCAATACTTGAAGTAAAGCATCTACGCACCCAATTTAAAACGGATATTGGTATTGTTAAGGCAGTTGACGATGTGAGTTTTGATCTGAAGAAGGGCGAAGTTTTGGGAATTGTTGGTGAATCTGGCTCCGGAAAGACCGTAATGGGGATGAGTATTATGGGGCTGCTTCCGATTGGTAAGAATGTCTCGGTTAGCGGTGATGTTATTTTTGGTAACGAGAACTTGATCGAAAAAAAAGAGCGGTATATGAGAGATATTCGCGGCAAGAAAATAGCCATGATATTTCAAGACCCAATGACCTCATTGAACCCATTCTTGCGTATCTCAACACAGCTCATCGAAATAATGCGCCGTCATCTTGATATATCGAAGCAGGATGCAAAAGACAGAGCGATAGAATTATTGCAATTGACCGGTGTCCCACAGCCAAAACAACGAGTTGATGATTACCCTCATCAGTTCTCGGGAGGTATGCGGCAAAGAATAATGATTGCCATGGCTATCAGTTGTGATCCATCTCTTATCATTGCAGATGAACCAACAACAGCGCTCGACGTCACTATTCAAGCGCAAGTAATGGAACTACTGCACAAATTGAAAGACCAACTAGATACATCTATTATCCTCATCACCCATGATCTTGGTGTAGTTGCAGGATTCTGTGATCGTGTGCACGTAATGTATTCTGGAAAGATCGTTGAAAAAGCATCGACAAATGAATTATTTGAGGACCCAAAACACCCCTATACAAAGGGGCTTTTGAAATCCATACCACGGGCAGACAGCGAAATAAAGGGAGAATTGTATACAATTCCTGGTCAGCCTCCTTTGTTAGTTTCTCTTCCTGATGGTTGTCCATTCGCCCCTCGCTGCGAATTTGTTCGTTCTGAATGTACGGTAAGTTATCCGCCGATTAGCAATTTTTCGCATGAACGAAACGTACACTGTTGGTTATATGGGGATGACGCAAATGAGTAGAAAATTATTAGAAGTACAGAACCTTTCCGTGAGATATCCAATTCTTAGCGGGACTGTGTTTAAACGTACGGTGGGTCATATATACGCAGTAGATTCTATTTCGTTCACTTTGGAAGAAGGAGATATCCTCGGGCTTGTAGGTGAATCTGGCTGTGGTAAATCAAGTGCTGCACGATCGCTCGTCAAACTTGTACCTGCTCATTCTGGAAGCGTATTCTGGAAAGGAACGGACATTTTACCTCTTTCTTTTCGTGAAATGCTCCCCATTCGCAAAGAAATACAGATGATCTTCCAAGACCCCTATTCTTCTTTGGACCCTCGTATGACCGCAGGTTCAATCATTGCAGAGCCTCTGCACATATATAATAAAAGGGCTCAAGCATCGATGAGCGGAAGTGAGATACGTTCGCGCGTCAAAGAGCTTATGACCATGGTTGGGCTTTCCCCACATTATGAAAACAGGTATCCTCATGAATTTTCTGGAGGTCAGCGACAGAGGATTGGTATCGCGCGGGCTCTTTCTCTTGACCCCACATTGTTGGTTGCAGATGAAGCGGTAAGTGCGCTCGACGTGTCGATTCAAGCGCAAATTATCAATCTACTCCGTAAACTTCAAGAAGACTTCAAACTTACGTATATTTTTATTGCGCACGACCTCGCAGTAGTCAGATATATAACAAATCGTGTTGCAGTAATGTATTTAGGGCGAATTGTTGAAGAGGGAGACACCGAAGAATTGTTCAATAATCCCTTGCACCCCTATACAAGAGCACTCTTGTCGTCTGTTCCTGTTCCCGATCCAAAATTAGAGTCAAAGAGAAAACGAATACCCCTAGAAGGAGAAGTTCCATCACCGAACAAATTGCATAAAGGGTGTGTGTTCTATGAGCGCTGTGCAAACCGGATGGAACGCTGCAAGAATGAGAAACCGTATCGAGCTCGAATGACAGACAATCATAAAGTTGCTTGTTTTTTGCACCACAGTCGCGTTGATTTTAGCAATTCTGAATAGATTCACTGTAGATACTTTATTTTTCGATGTTGCTTTGCTCATCGAATTCGAGGTCAAGAAACTGGGCAAATAGTTCTGCCATCGAAGGAGTTTCCTTCGGAACTATCTCTATGGTTATCAATCTCCCGTCATGTGTGTATATGAGTGAGCGTGAAAGGGGTCTCGATCTAAATGCCCTTTTTTGTGAGATAGTTATACATCCGAATTTCTTTATAGTTTCGATGGGGATGGTCTTTTTTCTAAATGGAAGAATTACACCGATCTTTTGTGTGAGAATGCGCCTGTCACGGTCACAGACCCATGTCTCGTGATAACACATAGAGAGACAGGAAAAAACAAACAAAGTGGCCGGGAGGAAAGTAATGGTGCCAGACACAATATTTACACCACTCAGCACTACAGCCAAAATTCCACATATCACCCGAAAATAAGGATGTAAAGTTGCGATGAGTTGGTGGTCATCTTTATGTTTTATACGCAATCGAATGGTCATGGCAATTTTAAAACAGATACTCGATGTCCTCTAACCCTATCGAGTGCGATATTTGTATTTTGTGGGTCTAGAATTCTCTCTCCATCAACGAAGAAATAATAATAAATTGTTCCAGATAACCTTGGTACGTTTACCGAAAACTGCTTCGCTGATTCCTTGGTAAGAGGGGTAAAAAATGGCTCCCACCCGTTAAAATTACCCACTACCGACACATACGAAGGGGCGTCCTGAGAAATATAATAAGTATCGAAGATAGTTTTCACCGCAGTATTGCTTCGTTCGGAGAAATCAATAGTGAATTGTGTTCGAGGAGATTCATTGATATCGCCATAAAGCTGGTTTTTAGTTTCAGAAAATGTGAATTCCGAGATTTTGGCGCCGGAAGAGAGAAGCATCATCTGTTCGTTTTTAGGATCATGTATTCTTACCCCATCTACAATGTATTGATAATAGATCTCGGTAGAGGGGAAATCTTGCATGGGGAGTGCCAGGTAATATAAACCGCTCGTAGTGGAACTCTTGGTAAATACGTAGCGATTGCGAAAAGATTCATGTTTAAATGAAACAGCTATCCCTCGTATATGTCTTTTGGTATGATACGTAAAAATTACGTGCGATTGTTGTATATAAGGAGCGCTTGCTCCACTGAGCTCGGCAAGATACAAGTATAATGTGATATCATCTGTTCGAGGGGTGTATGTTTCTGCAGTCATTCCAAGAGATGTGAGGCATAACAGGAGATAAAATACGCTCTTTTTCATTACACGTCAGTATCGGAATGTTTATGAATATGAATAGAGGTATTCTATTCAACTGGATGCTTAAGTTGTCGACTATAAGATCGTAGTGGTATGCCATCAATACGCGAAGTAGAAGAATTTTCACAAAAGTTATTTCAAATTGCAAAAGAACCAGAAGTCCTTAGAGAACGTGGGGAAGAAGTTGCAAAGGTTGAACTTCCAAAATACGAACAAATGGAGTTTTCTTCGGACACGTCAGCAGGTCCTTCAACCGACATAGAACGGCAACAGGCTTCTGATTATTCAAGACAATTTCAGGAATCACAACTAGAAAATACACCATCTTCGAGTTCCCATTCTCAGTCCCGTCTTGGCATTGGGCAATCGGAAATTGCTGATTTGTTGTCTTCTCAAGAAAACCCCTCGGTGAGAGAGGTTGCTTCCAGTGTTAATCGGGATGAACCTGTAGAATTTTCTCCTCCAGAAAAAATCGAAGAAATTTCTGATGCAAATAGTCAATCTGAGAGCGATGATTTTGATTTGTCTAATCTCTTTGCAGAATCATCGGATTCAGAATCTATTGGGGATGATGAACGTATCGAAACAAACGATAAACCTAATGTCCAAGAGGAAGAATCTTTTGAGATTAGCTCCACCGGAATGGACCAGGGCGGTTCTGAATCTATTCCCGAGATAGAAGATGATTTTGCCGGATTTGAAACTGATCCTCCCAAGGAACAGGAATCTCCTATTGAGGGAGAAAGCGGTGAAGACCTTGAATCTCTAATTGAACTTATGCGTGAGCAAGATCTGCAGAGTGATGATATACAGTCTGCAAGTGCAACGTATAGGAAGGAATCGCTAGATAAATTTCAAGAAGAATTTTCTGAAGAGCCCGCACCCGCAAGCACAAGTGAAGATTTCAGACTGGGCGCTCCTGAAATCGATTCGGACATAGAAAGCTCGCTCGACCTAAACTTTTCGGGGGTATCCTCCACCCAGGGAATGAGTAAAAAAGCTGAGGGTGCCGATACATCGAATGTTTACGCGAGAGAACAACATGAGAAAAAAGAAGGAGAAACGTTTACAGAAGAAGAATACAATCGAATTCTAAAAAATGTAGATTCATTACCCTTTGATGTCCGAGCCGCGTGTGCAGAATTCATTTCAAACCCAGAAAGCGAAAAAGAGCATGTTTCAAATATTGTAACCCTTCTAAAGAATGGAGGTCGCCAAAATCTCATTGTGCGTATGCTCAATAGATATACTGGTAGTCACCTGCAACTTCCGTATGGATACGAAAAAGGTACCGCGGCAGAGTATTTCCGCGAAACCGAAGAAAAGAAAAATAGTCCTGCAAGAAAGTTTATAAGAAAACTTGCCGTGACCACCGGAAGCCTTGCGGCAATGATTTTGTTTTCGCTGATATTGTTCAATTTTGTTTATCGCCCCCTCTTAGCCAGGTCCTTGTATAAAAAAGGTCATGAGGCCCTGTTGGCGGAAGAGTATAGCGAAAGTGATGCATTATTTGAGGAAGCCTGGACGGAGTGGGAGAATGATTCTTGGGCACTCCGCTATGCGCAAAGCTATACAGAGATACACGAATATTTTCTTGCATCAAAAAAATATGATGAGCTGATTTATGGAATAGATACAGACCTGAGTGACTTGTTGAAGCAAAAAACCAAGGAAAGGGTTTTACTTGATCAATACGATCTCGGGAGTGAGACCGTTAGACTGATTGATCTTGTTAATGTGAACAAAACGGGCATTTTTGAACATTCGCTCCTGCAATCAAATGAATTTCATGATTTTGCTCGCGCCGATGATTTGTTATCTGTTGTCCTTGTGGAAGAGCCATACGAGCGGAATGCATTGATTTTGCAAGGTGACAACTATGTCCGGTGGTCAGAGGAAGATCCTAGTCAATTATTGAATGCGGGCACAGTGTATCAGCGAATTATCCAAGAGCATGGAATCGATAATGAATTAAACATACGCCTAGCATGGTATGCGCAAAAATCTGATAATCTTGTTGGTCTCCGAGAGTTATTGCCAAGAATAACCGATCGGCTGTCGGATACACCAATTGTCATACCTATCTTTACGGATATTGCTCAATACCTCATGGAGAACAATGAACTTGCCTATGTAGCCCCCTTGCTAAAAGAATTGAGGGACGAATACCCTTACGAGGCTGGAGGACATTATTGGTCGGCACAATATTTTCGTATGATTGGGATGCTGACAGAAGAGCGTGTCGAATTAGAAAATACGATAGCTATTTTGGAAGCCTCCGAACCCCTTCGCTGGGATAAATTGTCGATGTATATCGATTCCAACAATCGTATTGCTGAGTTGGCATACGACAGAGATCGCGCACTTGAGGCTGAATCGCTGTATCAAAAATCGCTCGAAAGATATGTTCTTGGATTAGAGACCAATACTCTAGAAAAAGATGCGCACCTTGCGCGGTTCTATGAAGGTCTTGGGGATATACGCTATTTTTATAGCAAGAATTTTGAAGAAGCAAGAAGGTATTTTGAGCGAGCGCTCGAAGAAGGGCGTTCCTCGAGGGAACTGTTTTATAAGACGGGAAATACTATGTACAGAGAAGAGGATTATGCTCTTGCTGTCGAACTATTTCTCAATACCGAGACACATCCCCCGCGCGATGCAGCTGGATTACTCGCTACGGCAAGCGCATTGTACCATCTCGAAAATTACTCTGCCTCCGAAGCTTATTTTTTCCAGCTTACCGAATTATTAGATGAAAAACGAGATGCAATTCGATTGTTTTCTCCCTTTGAAAATGCCGAACACAATTCGCTGATATTGTACATGATAAAGGCATACAATGGCCTTGGAGTTTCTCGATACAGAATTGCTGAGAGAAAACAGGATCCAAGAAGAGAGGCGCAAGCGGTACTTGCGCTCGAACAGGCGATTCGTCTATTCGAAGATTTCAATCGATCACAAGAAAATCTTCAACGTTCTTTGGCAAAAAGTTTACCCTATGTAAACTTGCGTGAAGTTCTATACCCGCAAGATTCCTTTGATGTTTCGATTGATAATGTTCTCCCAGCAAGCTTATCCGAGATACAATTTGATCAATTTATTTCCGAGCAATTGCCAGAATCTGCGTATTCTTTTGCGCAATAGATGCTTGAAGAAAGAAAGTAATCTCTTTAGGGATGGACAGGAATAGTCCACCCGTATTTATCTTCCAACAGACCGTATTGAATACCTTTCAAAGTTTTTTTCAGCGAGAGAGTTAGCTCACCGATGGTGCCGTCCCCAAAGGTGTATTCTTTTCCTTGATGGGTCAACGAAGACAAATGAGATATTCCAGCAGCTGTTCCAGTTAGGAACACTTCTTTTGCGTTTTCCAGAACTTCTTGCAATGGTAGTTCTCGCTCTTCTACGCGTATTCCCTGATCCTTTGCTAGTATACACACGGAATCTCGGGTAATCCCCGCAAGAACGGTATCCCCTAGGGAAGGGGTGACCAAAGTGCCATCTTTCATTACGGCAAAGAAATTTGAAGAAGACCCTTCTTCGATAGAAGTTTTCGTGAATGCATCCAAAAAGACAACTTCCATGAACCCGTTTCGCAATGCTTTTTCACGTTCTATTGCAGATATTACATAATTCGAAGCACATTTTAGTGAGCCGGTACCTCCCGGTGTCGCGCGACAGGTTAATACCGTTGTACCACGAGCCTGTTCATTATTGGTGAAATATGATCCAACATTGGTGGTCACAAATACCACCCACGGATTAAAACTGATATTAACTCCGATGCCAGCCTCTGTGTAGCTGAAAGGGCGTATGTACAAGGATCCAGCAGCCCCAAAATTGTTTGCTTCCCATTCCGGTTGGTAGGATGGTGAAAATTCAAGATTTTGCTTGCACAATTTGGTTATGGTTTCTACGTATTTGTCTACAGGAAATCCCGGCATCATCAGACCTTCCATCGAACGTTTCATACGTTCACCGCTCTTGTCTGATCTAAATATGCGCAGTGAGCCGTCTTGCTGAGGATAGGCTTTGATTCCTTCAAAGCAGCCCAGTCCGTATTGGGTAGTATAGTTTATAAGTGGTAACTCAGGAAACGAATTACGATCGATGGGATCATGACCTGATTGGGCTTTCCCCTCCTTCTCAAGGGTTGAGTAGGGCTTCATTTGCCACGTTGTTGGCCAAAGACCTTCGCTGTATTTTGCATGACACACCCATGGATTCACAGAAACAGAAAAACTCACATAACCTCCGACATTTTTCTAAAAATATAATAAAAAGAGTATACTTGTTAAAGGAGATGTTTTGCAACGGCTAATTTAGATTGATTCGCTCGCCGGTTTTCGCATAATATAACCATTCGCAGATATTTGTAGAATGATCTCCGATGCGCTCAAGAAAACGGTTTATAAAAAACATCGAAGAAGCTTCTTCGAGGATGTGATCGTTTTCGGTGTTCTTGGTGATTTTTATTATTCTTTTGTAGAGCGATCTATGCAATGTATCCAATCGATCGTCTTCCTTTGCGGATTCAATTGCTTTTTTTATGTTATCTTCTTTAAATGCTGTGATCGAAGTTTGAACCATATGGGTGCCAATCTCAAGCATCTCACCCACTAATATATTCATTTGCATAAAGAAGTCGGGCGATACTTTTTTAAGGTCTCGGATAATGTATTTTGCATAATCCGCAATACGTTCAAGTTCACTTGAAACCTTCAGAATACTGACGATATGACGCAGGTTTGATGCCACTGGGTTACCTCTTGCAATCAGAGAAGTACACATTTCTTCAGTATCAATAGCTTTTTTATCTATTTTTTTGTCGCTTTCAATCAGAGAATCATATTTTTCTGTGGATTGTGTTTTTACCATAGTCATAACTTTTTGTACATTCGTAAGCACCATATCTCCAAGTTGTTGTACAGCTTTATCAATATGTGTGATTTCCGTTTCTAAAGGGGTCTTCATTTGCATCATCTCTTATTATTATTGTTTTAAGTACATACTGCTAGTGCATATGGGGTAAGTGAGTATGTTTTTGTAATTTATTAACCGAATTCTCCCGAAATATACTCTTCTGTTTTCTTTTCTTTGGGATTCAGAAATATTTCTTTTGTTCTTCCATGCTCGACAACAACGCCATTTAATAAAAATGATGTGCAGTCGGATATCCTTCCTGCCTGTTGCATGTTGTGTGTAACTATCACGATGGAATAGCGTTTTTTTAATTCGGTAATGAGGCTTTCTATGCGTGCGGTTGCTACGGGGTCGAGGGCTGAGGTTGGCTCGTCCATCAATATAACATCTGGTTTTATTGCGATTGCGCGAGCAATGCACAGTCGTTGTTGTTGGCCTCCAGAGAGAAAAAGGGCATTCGTGTGGAGTTTATCTTTCACCTCGTCCCATAGGGCGGTCCGGGTCAAAGTACTCTCTACCAACTCTTCTAGATTTCCGGTATATCCATTTATTTTTGCGCCCCAGACGATGTTATCCCAGATTGTTTTTGGAAAGGGGTTTGGTTTTTGAAATACCATACCTACTTTTCTTCTTACTTCCACAGGGTCGACTTCCGCAAGATAGATGTTTTTTTCGTGTATTGTTATGTTTCCCTCCGAACGTGTATCATCTATGAGATCATTCATACGGTTGATACAGCGAAGAAGAGTTGTTTTCCCACAACCCGAGGGGCCAATCAATGCGCTTATCTGGTTTTCATTAAAATCTAATGTGACATCGTGTAAAGCCTGTGATTCTCCATAAAAGAAGTTGAAGTTTTTTATTTGTATTATCGATTTCATAGTCTCGCCAATTTTTTCTGAACTCTTTTTCTATACATGATTGCAATAAAATTCAACGTGAGCATAATTGTTAACAATACGAGGATGGCACCAGCGGCAAGGTTTTGAAACTCTTGTTGTGGGCGGGCTGACCATTGATATATTTGTATGGGTAATGTGGTATATTTCGAAAAAATAGAATTTGGGACAATGGTTAGAAATGTGGATGCTCCGACCACCACCAAGGGTGCGGTTTCACCTATGGCTCTGGATACCGATAAGATTGTCCCCGTGAGAATACGTCCTATACAATAAGGAATAATATGATGCCATACGGTTTGCCATTTGGTTGCTCCAAGTCCGTAACTAGCCTGTTTTATATACGTTGGAACCGAAAGTATGGCTTCTTGTGTGTTGATAACGATTACGGGAAGTATGAGCAAAGTAAGGGTGAGTCCAGCAGACAAGATTGTTCTACCGCTATCGGTAGCAGCACCCGATGTAAATCCAAATAATTGTCCGCTTGTGATGGGTAAAAACACACGCACAAATACAACGAGTCCGAGCAATCCATAAATAATTGAAGGGACTCCGGAAAGGTTGTAGATATTTATTTGCAGGAGATTTTTCCAGCGGGATCGAGGCATGTACTCACATAAATACACCGCAGTGCCAATGCCTAGAGGAAAACTAAACAAAATAGTGACCAAAATAACGCCCACGGAGCCGGTAATTGCTCCCCAAATACCACTTTCTAGGGGGTTTGTGCTTTGTTCGCCCCGGATGAAGCGTGGAGAAATCCAAGATCGAAATATCAAGTCTGCATTAGGATATGTAAGTGCGTTTTCAATTAGTTGACCTCGTTGGAAAAGTGATTCAAATAGAGAGTAAGCCTCAAGCACGGAGGCTTTTAGTACACGAGAGAAAATGATAGCAGAGAGGTCTTGGCTAGATCGTTTTTCCATCGGTTTTTTTCTGTCTAGGGTGATATAAACCCTTTCCCGAAGGTTCTCTTTTAGGATTGCTATTTTTTTAGCATGTGAGAGTTCATTTATTTCTCCACCTTGAGAAAATTCGGTCGGATGAATTTCATACGTAAATAGAACATATCCGAATGCATTGTTTATGATGCTGCCCGCAAGTATGAATAAAAACGATATAGTGCAGTAAAGCGCGATAAGCATGAGCGTGCGCATTATCGTTTCGTTTCTTTTTCGTGTGCGTAATGGTTTTGGCTGCCATTGCAGAGCCTTGTTTATATCTTCGCTGTGTTTAGAGGAATGAGAAGTTATACGTTCCATTGATACTTTTTCACAATACGTCTGCTAATGATATTTAATCCTAAAGTGGCCAAGAACAACACCAGTCCTATGGCAAAGATGCTGTTGTAGTCGATCGAATTATAACTGATATCACCACCGCTTATTCGAACGATGTACCCAGTCATCGTTTCTGCTCCCCGAAAGGGGTTCCAAGTCAATGCCGAACCTGCACCCGCAGCGAGCGCAACAATCATTGTTTCACCGATAGCTCGTGAGAATCCGAGAATAAATGCTGCGGCTATTCCCGAGAAGGAGCCTGGAATAACTACGCCGAAAGAGGTTTGCAGACGAGTTGCTCCCAGTCCAAATGACGCCTCACGAAGATTATTTGGAACACTGGTGAGTGAATCATCAATCATTGTGATGAGTATTGGAAGAATAAGGATGCCAATGACTATACCGGCAGAAGCGGTATTGTAAAATTCAACGGTATCAGAACCGAAGACTCTCTGAAGTACAGGAGTCACCGTCCCAACGGCAAAATATCCATAAACGACCGAAGGAATACCCGCAAGTACTTCTAGGATGGGTTTTATTATTGCTTTGATTCGTGGTTTGGTGAATTCACTGAGAAAAATAGCAACGAGTATTGCAAAGGGAGTTGCAAATACAACGGCAATAAAACTGGTAAGAAGAGTTGCGTTGAGGAGTGGAAGGATGCCAAATTTTCCTATGCTAGGCTGCCACTCGAAAGATGTGAAGAACCCTAATAAGGTTACCTGCGGGTCGGCGAAAAATAAGGCTGATTGGCTTGCAAGTATTACGACGATCCCGACAGTAGTAAAGATCGAACATAGGGCACAGGCAAATAGCACTACATGAATTAAAGATTCTCCAATTCTTGTTTTCTTTTCAAGCGAAGCTTGTTTTTGTGAGAAATTGGTAGTGCTATCTGCCATGTGTAAGTCCTATTGTAATATGGCGAGAAGTTTTCTCTTTGCTTCGGTTAAGTCTGCTTCTGGCGCAGGGAAATAACCAACATTGAGTATTTCGTCATTTACATAGGTTAACGCATAAATCAAGAAAGCTCCAACCTGTGGCCTTTCTTTGATGATATCTGCATCGGTGTACATAAATAGAGGTCGCGAAAGAGGATAGGTGTTTGAATCAACATTTTCTTGTGTGGGTGCAATTCTATCGATAGAAATAGCCTGTAAGACATCGGCGGATTCCGCATAGTATGCATAACCAAAGAAAGCAACCGCGTTGATGTTGTTTACAACACCGCGCACGAGAACATTATCGTCTTCTGATGCCTGAATGTTTGAAGATGAAAGGAGTGGTTCAGGATCTTTGTCGAATACTTCTTCTATAAAAAAGTCAAATGTCCCGCTGTCTGTTCCTGGGATGAATTTAAGAACAGGAGCGTCTGGCCATGAAGGATCAAGATCTCTCCAGTTATCGGCGGTGAACAATTGTACAAGTTGTTCCATGCTGAGATCCTGGGACCATGTGTTATCGGGATGCACAATGACGGTTAGGGCATCGGTGCCCAAACGAATTTCGATGGGTTCGCGTCCTATGGTACGAGCCTGCTCAATCTCACTTGATTTTATAGCCCGGCTTGCGTTTGAAATATCTGTTTCTCCAGCGACGGTAAACCGTTCAAACCCAGCACCGCTTCCGATACTGTCGATTGTCAGATTATATGCATACCCATCATCACGAAAACGGGTTCCAAGAGCTTCAGCAAGGGGGAAAACCGTTGAACTGCCAGCAGAAATTATGTCTCCGACTACAAGCGAAGGGTCAACGCCAGGGAGAATGTCATCGTCTGACTCTGAAAGTTTCCAAGCCATTTCATCGGATTGAATATTCTCATTTGATCCACCCGCAAAAGCAGGAAAGGAGATGATTAAAGCAACAATAATAGATTTTGTAATAAATTTTTTCATATAAGATTACCTCTTCTAAAGAATATTTGTTTGTATATATGTCTAGTTAAGTGCGTCTCAAAAAAATTATAACATCACCTCCCGCTGAGTTATTAAAATTACAAATTGCTCTTCACCCAAGAGATTAATGCTATTGCCTGACTAGTCAGGGTGTCTCGGATAGTTTCTTTTGGGGCAAGTCTTTTATCGGGTTTGAGTTGATCGCTATGTATTCCAGTGAATGCATACAAGATGAGAGAATCTTCTCTTTCTTCGATATACATGAGTTTTTTGTATTCTTCTTTTTTTGCAATCCGTATCAACGAAAACGCACGTAATCTCAGATCGGTTGTATTAATTATCTCCACAACGATACCATTTCCTTCTTTTTTTAGGGTATATCCGTATTCAGCTTCACCATAGGCTTCGGTATCCATTACGATTTGCTGGGTGTATTCATCTGGCACGCTTGCAAATACAGGAGCTCCAATACGGCTTCTCTTGCCTATGAATCTATACGCATCCCTAATGAAGACCTCAAACTCTTCCTCTTCGCTATTGTAGGCTTCTAGTTCTGCTAGCAAAGATACGTTGAGGACGTTGTTTGTGATACTGGCTAGTGAAAAGCCTTCTGGTTTTTGGATTTCGACGGTGGCCTCTGCCCCTATCTGAGTGTCGTATTCGCGTATTTTTTCTTGTACGTAGGCATTCGAAACGCGGGCGCTTCGGTTATTCTGCGGTTGTACAAAATTTCTATAACGTACAGGATCGTCTCGTAATTCGCGTGGAAGAGGGACTGTTTGCGAAAACGCAACGACTGTAGCGCATGCCATTATACATAATATTTTTGAAAACACGCCCTATACTAATATCTTGCAAGGTTACAGGTCAAATATAGGATATGAGTATGGAATGTGGCTGATTAATTACGATTTCTATCTATTTTGTGTATGTTTTCTATAGAAAAAGCGTCATGATTTTGCAAAAGTAAAAAACACACCCTACTCAAGAGGATGTTTGCGATGCAAAGAGAGCTTGGAAAATGACTATTTGTATTTGAATAGAATTCTTAACTACTGGTGTGAAGAGTCGATCACTATACTACATAGATGAGGTTGTATGAAAAATAGACTTATTCAATCCGAGCGTGGGCATATCCAATGCTTCAAAATTCAAAATAGGTACGTGTTCTAGGATATGCCTAATCGAGTAGCAAAAGATTTACATAAGACAAAAAATCTGATCGTCTTCACCGGTGGCGGAACGGGTGGTCATGTGTATCCTGCCTTGGCCGTTGCAATGCATTTAGAGGCAAAGTATTTTCTTGCCTGGATAGGAAGAAGGCATGGGATAGAACGTTCGATAGTACATAATCACGACATGCCGTATCACGGCATTACAGCGGGGAAATTAGATCGAAAAAGTGTTTTTCGATTGTTTACTGAGGGTTTCAAGGTAGTTTTTGGGTGTATACAGGCATTTTTTTTGTTGATACGACTCAAACCTAGGGTTGTGTTTTCGAAGGGAGGATTCGTAACGGTCCCGGTCGTTGTTGCCGCTGCGATGTTGAAAATCCCCGTTATAACGCACGAATCCGATGCGAGTTTTGGATTAGCGAATCGTATAAATGCACTGTTTTCAAAAATCATCTGTGTATCTTGGCGACCCATGAAAAAATATAGGTTCCATGCTCGAATAGTGCACACGGGGTCTCCCGTTCGAAAAGAATTCTTTTGTACGCCCACAAAAGATCAAGAAGATCAGAAACCGCGAAAAAAGCCGATCGTCATTTTCTTGGGAGGGAGTCTCGGGGCGCTTGAGATAAACACGTTGGTTTCCGATGTGCTCAAAAAACTTGATTTCTGCCACAAAGTGTTTCACCAGCACGGCGCCGGGTGGACACCTTCTCGTACAGCAGAAAATTATGTCCCTATGTCCCAATACGATTCTTCTTTCATACCAACGCTCCAGTCAGCAGATATAATCGTTTCAAGATCTGGTGCAGGAACGGTCAGTGAGGTAGCGTCGATGGGAATCCCAGCGATATTTATTCCTCTTTCGGGAGCTATCAGTAGAGGAGAGCAAGTTGAGAACGCAAAATTGATGCAATCGGTTGGAGCAGCGCGTATGTTGATCCACCCAAGTGCGGAAGAATTTTTATCTGTTTTTCATGATATTATTTCTTCCCCATCGGTCTACGCGCAGATGAGAGGGCGTATGCGAGAGTCTGCGATGCCCGAAGCTTCTCGTAATATCGCGGAATTGATTAATTCAGTGTATACAAGACGATAGTGTGCGTATTCGATATACAGTATGATGAGAAGAAGCGGTATGGTACAGGATAGGAGGTTTGTATGCATTGGTTTGACCTTGGTGTATTGATTGTTGGCGTGTTACTGGTTGTACGTGCGAGCATACGTGGTTCGGTACGAGAAGTGTTTGGACTGGGCTCTTTGTTGTTTGCACTGCTAGGGGCATTATTTCTGTCTCCTTTGCTCTCCACCGCTATATCAAATCGAAGTACGTTCCAAAATACGCCGATGATGAGTTTCATTATTGTATTCGTGGTGGCATATTTGCTGTTGCGCTTGGTGGGTAATGTTCTTCGCGAATGGCTACATTCAAATGAATCCTTGGTACAGATAGATCATGTGCTGGGGTTTCTCATTGGTCTTTGTGAAGCTGTTTTGTTTGGGTATGTATTACTTGCGGGTTTGTTTATTCAGCCCTATGTTATTTTGGATGATGTGCTTGAACAAAGTATTACATACGCTATCTTGGGGCCGTTCTTACCATGGCTATTCCGATTGTGGAATGTATGAAACCCTATGTTTGACCACATTGTTGGCTATGCGGAGATAAAACGCCATTTAAAAGAAGACATAAAACAGGGCACTATACAAACACCCTTGGTGTTTTCTGGATCACCCCTAAGTGCTCGAATGACCATGGCGCTTGAATTGGCTCGATTGCTCCATTGCGATGAACACGGAGCAGCTGCATGTTCATGCCGTCGCTGCGTTCAGCACCAACTGCTTAGAAATCAGGAACTGTACATTATTGGCGAGAGAAGCACGCTTGAAGATATTCATTATTTTTTGAAAGCGTTGGCAAATGCACAGGGAACAAGCGCACAAGCGCATGGCGAAACTATAAGTACAGAAAATCATAATAAGAGACGTAACACATTAAAACAGATGGTTATGCTGCGATTGGCAATTTTTCTGAAACGTTTTGATACAATAATTTTGTCAAAGAAAAGAAAAAGCCAGGTAGAGACGGTATATCAACAGCTATTTGAATGCCTCCACACACCATTATCAGATGAATTTCCTATTTCACTGGAAAGCATACACCGAGGGGTGAATAGCATAGCGGCATATCAAACCCCAGACGTAGAATCGATCAGGCTGGTTCAGGAACAATGCTATTACAGGGGATCTAACAAGCACAAACTTGTGTTGATTGAAAACCTAAACACATTGTCCATGACTGTAATGCATACGTTATTGAAATTTGTCGAAGAACCACCAGAAAGTCTGCATATCATCGCCACGGCCCAAGAACGCCCTAGACATGCCCAGAATTTGGCATCTCGATTTCACTGGTTGTATTTGTCCACACGCAGTGATGAGGAACAAAAAATGGTAAGCACGTCATATTTTGGAAAAGAGGCATCTTCCTTACAGGCCCTGTTGGTAGATGCTGACACTTCGACCTTTGTTGAACAGCTATGTGATTCTTTTTTTGTAGAATTAGACAATCAAAATGGAGAATTTTGGAGGCTGATGCATACCATGGATTTGAAAAAATCAGAAGAAATTTCTCTGGCTATATTAAAAAAACTTCCATCCAAGGCCACCGGTAAATACGCACCGAAGCTACCGGCTCTCATAAGGGTGTGCAAAGAATCTTTGCAGAACATACATGAACGTAATGTGTCTTCGCGTAGCGCTATTGAAGAAGTATACCAGCATGTCAAATAGCGACAAGAAATTTGTTTTAAAACTTGCTCAAAACATACATCGGATAGATAAAGAACAGGTACAGACCCTCATCATAGAAATGATGCAGGAGAGTGAGCAGATGAAAATAGTGCTACATTCCTTGCAGGAGGGAATAGTGGTTCTGACTGAAGATCATTTGATACAATTTGTAAATATACCGGCTCAGCGTCTTATCTCGATGAGCAAAAAAACCAATATTCCAATAGAAGAGGGGATTCTTGATCCGGATATCGGATTATTTCTAAAAACCGCTGTCGCAGAGCAATCAAACGTTATTGAGAAAGAATTTAGCATAACCAACGACAGAAAAGGGGCGCGCATTATTTCACTCAGTGTATTACCCCTGGTGCAGGATGGAACGATAGTGGGCACATTGATAACCATACGCGATATCACCGAGAAGAGAATGAAGGAAGTTCAGTTGCAGCAAGCCGAACATCTTGCTTCGTTAACGACATTGACGGCTGGGGTTGCGCATGAAATAAAAAACCCCCTTGCATCTATGAGTATTCATCTCCAGTTAATTCAAAAAAAATTAAAGATACAGGATGTTTCAATAGCAAATATTATCTATGAGCATCTAGATGTTATCAGCGAAGAAATCGATCGCTTGAATAGAACAATTGTCGATTTTCTTTTTGCGGCACGTCCTGTAAACATTCAGCCGGTGAAGCAGAATATCAACACAGTGATTATAGAAGTTCTCGAATTCTTACGATATGAGTTTGAAGAACATTCGATACGGGTGCAATCTGACCTTGCTGAGATGCTCCCGGAGATTGCGATAGATGATCGATACGTAAAACAATCCTTACTCAGTATTCTAAAAAACGCAATATCTGCGATGACCGAGGGCAAGGCAAGCATTTCAGTAACCACCAAGGAAGAAAAGGGAAGCATTAGAATCACTATAGTGGATAATGGCATTGGTATTGATCCTGAAACGATGAAAAATATTTTCCAGCCATTTTATACAACAAAAGAATCGGGTAGTGGACTTGGATTAACCATGGTGTATAAGATCGTAAAAGATCATGGTGGAGATGTTGCAATTCGCTCAAAAAAGGGAGAAGGAACCTCGGTTACTTTGCTATTTCCCGTACCGCAATCGGCAAATCCATTGATAGAAAAAGAAGGGCATCCAGTATGAAAATTCTCGTAGTAGACGATGAAAAAAACATCCGTATCGGCATAGCCGATGCGTTTTCAATCGAGGGGTTTGATGTGGTACAGGCCGAAGATGGCCAGGAAGCCTTGGATATTCTCGCCGTCGAAGATATTGATATTGTGTTATCAGATTTAAAAATGCCGCGTATGTCGGGAGATCGATTGCTGAAACGTGTTTTGCAAGATTACCCATTAATTCCTGTCATAATTCTTACAGGGTTTGGAAGTGTAGAAGTGGCCGTTGAATCTATGCAGAGGGGAGCTTATGATTTTGCCACCAAGCCAATAAATCTAGAACGACTCTCTTTAATCGTGAAAAGGGCATTGCAATTTCGCAAAACTATCCGTGAAAATCAACAATTGGTAAACGAACTCAATCAACACAAAAAAGATCGTATCATGATTGGTAAGAGCGCTGCGATGCAGCACCTCATGATTTCGATACAGCAGATTGCATTGACCAGAGCTTCGGTGCTTGTTACTGGTGAAAGTGGCGTTGGAAAGGAAGAGGTTGTTAATGCTTTACACGCACATTCTGATAGAAAAAACAAACCACTTGTGAAGGTTCATTGCGCTGCTTTGAACGAATCTTTGTTGGAAAGTGAATTATTCGGTCATGAAAAAGGGGCTTTTACTGGAGCGATCCAAAGAAAACGCGGAAGGTTTGAACTGGCCGACGGGGGGATTATTTTTCTCGATGAGATTGGGGAAATCAGCCAGAGTACACAAGTAAAGATACTCAGAGTATTGCAAGAAAAATCATTCGAACGTGTTGGTGGAGAAGAAACGTTGGTGGTAGACGTTCGCATTGTCTCGGCTACCAATCGAGATTTGTATAAAGAGGTGCAGGAAGGGCGTTTTCGAGAAGATCTATTCTATAGGTTGAATGTTGTGCATGTGCATGTTCCGCCACTGAGAGAAAGAAAAGAAGATACATCATTGTTTATTGCGCATTTTCTCTCTGTAGCAGCCAAAGAAAACAGCAAACAGGTGGAGGGCATCACTCGCAAGGCTCGAACAGCATTGGAAGAATATCAATGGCCTGGTAATATTCGTGAACTACGTAATTGTATTGAATCCGCCGTAGTATTATGTCAGGGAAATATTATAGAAATTGAGGATCTACCGGCATCGGTGAGAAATAATGAAAAAGAATCTAGTATTGAACTGAGAATTGGATCAACTCTAGCAGAAGCCGAACGCGAAATGATCAAAATGACCCTGATGACCTATGACGGAAACAAAAGTAAGACCGCTGAGATATTGGGGATTGGTCGTAAGACATTACACAATAAAATTATTAGCCATCATCTTGAATGATTAACCAAAGAGAACGGTGTGTAATCTTTCAAGAGCTATTTGTTGTTTTGAATCTGGTATGACGATGGTAAGATTGTTCTCAGAACCCCCGAGTGAAATCAAGGTTATGGGAATATCTTTTCCGAACGCAGAAAAAACCTTCGAAAGTAGGTTGGCGTTTCGCCACACCCGGTAACCGACCGCGCATAAACAGGTTTGGTTTTGTAGAACAATTATCTTCCCGATACGCGAGAGTTCGTTGAGTAGCTTATCGTCTGGGGCAATTTCTAAACTGACAGTGATTGACACCTCCGAGGTTGCAACGATATCCACGGATATTTTGTGCTCATTAAAAATGGTGAACATGCCGCTAAGGAATCCATGATTGTTGAGCATGCGTGATGAATGAACCTGAACGAGGGTGAGCGACGACTTTGAGGTGAGGGCTTTTATCGTAGGGGTGTGGTTTGGACCGATATTTGTTCCTGGAAGTTCGGGCTCGTTCGTGTTTTTTATCACAACAGGTATTGCTTTCTCAACAGCAGGCTGGATGGTCGCAGGATGGAGAACTTTTGCTCCAAAATAGGCGAGTTCGGCTGCTTCTTGATAGGATAGCGCGGATAAAGGCTGGGCATCTGAAACTATTCTAGGGTCACTGGTCATGATTCCAGGTACATCGGTCCAGACTTCTAAAACCTCAGCATCAAGTGCCGCGGCACATAATGAAGCGGTATAGTCTGATCCTCCGCGACCAAGGGTGGTGCAAACACCTCCTTCGGTGCTTCCTATAAAGCCCTGGACTATGTGGATCGAGGCGGAAGATGATCCAATTCGCTGCTTCAAAAGTTCCTTGGTTCGGGGCATATTTGGTTGGGCATTTCCAAAGGTATTATCTGTTTTTAAGAAAGTTCGGCTGTCATGATATTCTACGGAAAGATTTTTTGACATCGCATAGGCGTAAACAAGACGAGTGGAAAGAAATTCACCAAAAGAAAGAAGGGAATCGAAGGAACGTTTGGTGACTTCTTTAAGTAGCAATAACCCTTGAGTAAAATGCCTGAGTTCTTCTAATAAATCGTCTGCCGTTTCCTGTGATATGGATAAGTCGTTGCATATATTCTTATGGTGAGTGATGATTTGTTCGAGGGTTGATTCATAGGCTTCCTTATTTCCATTGCGGGCAGCTTCTCCAATGGTTACCAGATGATCTGTTGTTTTCCCACTCGCAGAATAGACAATGACGACTTTTTTGGGGAGTTTTTTTGATGCAATTTCAAGGGTTCTTTGGATCATGGTGGAATTTCTTATTGAAGTTCCACCAAATTTTAATACGATCATGGGGTCATTTTGGTACAGAAAAAATCTTACTCGATCCCAAAATGATAGATATCATTCAGGGATGAATTCATAGAGTATATCCTTTTGCGAGATAGGCTTCTGCGTTCAACAAAGCTGCTCCTGCTGCACCACGTACGGTGTTGTGGCCAGCAACAACCATTTTGTAATCAACATTGGAGCATGATCGTATTCGCCCAACCGATGCAGACATCGAGTGAGAGATGCATTTCCGGATTTGTGGAGAAAAGGGATCCTTGTGGACGATGACTGGAGATGTAGGAGCGGAAAAAAGTTTTTGTTTCTGTGGGTATCCGCTGAATTCAGAGAGCAGAGTGGACAGGTCTTCGACGGGTACAGAATTTTTAACCGATATATTGAGCGTCATGACATGACCATTAATGACGGGAATTCGATTGCATTGTGCGCTTATGGGAAATGAGGCGGGAACAACCCTGTCTTCTTTCAATGTTCCCAGAATGCGCCTGGGTTCGGTTTCCAATTTTTCTTCTTCGTTTTTAATGTATGGAATGACATTATCGAGAATACTCAGGGATGCCACTCCTGGAAATCCGGCACCGCTAACCGCTTGCATAGAGCTTACGTATATACTCGTTATTTCAAGTTCGCGATGGATAGGGGCGCATACCAGCGCCAGGAACATTGTAACACAATTGCTATTGGTGATGATTTTCCCCGGGGTGGTCTGTTTTTCAATCAGACGTAGGTGATCTATATTTACTTCGGGTATGAGTAAGGGGACATCCGACTCCATACGATGCGATGACGCGTTACTTATGACAATATGCCCTTTTTCTGCATACGTGCGCTCGAAATCCCTTGCAACCGATGAATCGAGGCCCGAGAATAGCAAAGGCGATTCTAGAGGTTCGTCTACTCCCTTTACTGTCATGGAACGTACCTGTTCTGGTATATCGGTGTCTTCTATCCAATTGCAGGCGTCGGTGTAGCGTTTTCCAGAAGAACGCTCAGATGCGACCAATTCAGCACAAAAAAATTGTGGGTGATGCTCAAGGAGTCTCACAAATTTTTGACCTACTGCGCCTGTTGCGCCAAGTATGCCAACGGGGATACGTTTCATATTGGATATTGTATATACTGGTGTTATTATACACAATCAATGAACCTTTCTGAAATGGTTTCGCAGGAGGCCTGCGAATATATACAGAACATTTGCCAAACACATAAGGATTATTTTTGTCAGTTTGGAGTTGACTTTGATGAAAAGGATGTATTGTCGGTGGTCTCTTTTTTTGGCCATGATATATCGACCCTACAATTTTCTTCTGCCTTTTTGGTCGTGTATCTCCCAACACTAAAAAAAGGATCGCTATCCAAGCTAGACCTATTCCAAGAAAAAGATTTCCCCATACCAGTAGCCTTTATCGATAAGAATTGTGAATGCGTCTCAATCGACACAACACAATGGCGAGCCCTAGAACCCGATGAGATATTGCATGTCTTCGCGGAAGATGGGACCTTTTCGAGATTACTTTCAAAATTTTCGGTTCGTGAAGGGCAACTCGCGATGGCTTCACATGTCATTAACGCATTAAACACGGGCAATGTTGTTCAAATAGAAGCAGGAACAGGGGTTGGAAAATCCTTGGCCTATCTTGTGCCGGCCATATATTTTGCTGTATTAAATGATACACGCGTACTTATTTCAACCGCGGGTATCTCCCTTCAGCAGCAGTTGATAGAAAAAGATATTCCCATGGTTCTGCAGGCATTGAATGCTCCCATCACGGCGAGTATTGCAAAGGGTATAAATAATTATGTGTGCTATAAAAAATATATAGAAAGACAGGGGGCGCTGGCGATAGCTCAGGATTCTCTTGCTGGGGAGGTGTTTGACTGGATATCTAAAACAAACACAGGTGATATTGTGGAAATGTCGCTATCTGGGGCAGAAAAGATAATAAAAGAGGTGACAGCAAGCCATGATCATTGTAGTCGTCATGCCTGTCCCCATATCGAAAAATGTTTTTTACGAAAAGCAAGAGAGAGGATGGAAGAAGCAAAAATCATTGTTACGAATCATAATCTATTTCTTATGGATCGTAATATTCGAAGTATTTCGAATGAATCGGGTGGTGCTATTCCTGAATATTCTCATGTCATTGTCGATGAAGCCCATAGATTGTCTGAGATAGGAGTATCGGTATTTTCTAATAGTATGAGCAAATCTACCATCGAACGTGTGTTTGCACGGATTCATGGAAAATCAAAAAAAACGCGGTTAACTACTATTTTGCGCCCTTCTTCTGGTGGAAATGAAGAACGGAAGCAAGCTCGTAATATCACCGCCCGCGTTCGGAAACTTATGGATTACATCCTAAAGTCTTTGAATGAGTATGAGGATCTTGTTAGAAAAGAAATACGGACCTCGATAAAACGCGTTGAAGATCTACATACAAAAGAACTCTTGATCGCTGATTGTATCGTAAAGAAACCCATTGCTGTACTTATTGAGAGTATTTCTATCTCATTGGATAGATTGCGAGCGCTTTTTAGAGATGTAAAGAAATTCTCGAAGGATTTTGCGGATGTATCGGTGCATGATCAATATCTCTGGGAACGGTGTGTTGAGAGCGTGAGAACCATGCATTCTTTTTTTAAAGAACTTGGTAATCCGGATGAGGTCGAAAACCACGTTCTCTTTGTTCGAGAAGAAGAAGAGAAAATTGAGATGCATCGTATGGCTCTCGATTTGAGCGATACAATGTATCGTATTCTACTCGAACCGATTAGAACCATAGTGTGTACAAGCGCAACACTCAGCGACAGTTCGGTACTCCATATGTGGCAGCGTAATCTTGATCCATCACAAAAAAAGATTATTCGGGTTGCCTCTCCCTTCCTCTATGACGAGCAACAATTGATAGCGATTCCCCAGGATGCCCCCAATATAAAGAAGGACGTCCAAGGATACACCGGCTTTTTATCTGGTATGATCAATGCATTTGCATCGATGTTAGAAGGATCAACCCTAGTGCTGTTTACTTCTTACAATATGATGCTTGACTGCATACAACAACTAAAGGCTGGAGGCATAGAAAAGCGATTTACCTTGCTCATCCAGAGCAAAAAAGAAACAAGAGAACGACTGATCAGTCGATTCAAAACAGAAACAGCATGTATATTATTTGGTGTCGATACATTTTGGGAGGGTATCGATTTTCCCGGAGACACGCTTCGGATGCTGATCATTGCACGCTTACCTTTCAAGGCTCCCCGAGGTGTGTACTCAAGAGCAAGACACGAGCACATCAGAGCGCAAATGCTCGATCCTTTTCGAAGCCTTAGTGTACCCGAGGCGGTGCAGAAACTAAAACAGGGGATTGGGCGACTCATACGAACAGAAGAGGATTTTGGTGTAATCGTTATTGGGGATAGGCGCGTTTTGATGTGGAAAGAATTCACAGACGCTTTGTCACATTCAAAATTGTGTATTCGCGATTCTGCAGACATGGCAATAAAGGTGCGTGGATTCCTAGATTCCTTTGGGGCAATACACCCCGAAGAGTAGGAGAGATTCCTCAAGGGATGGTGAGATGAGGATCTGTTTTGCCTACTGAAGTGTGAAGATAATCCTGCGGCTTAAATAGCCCCAGGTGGGAAGAATACTATATCTTGTGGAGGTTTCAGCCGTGTAGTAAAATACAACAAATTAGACAATAAGAGAGCCGTACCCGAATATGAAGAAGGATCACATCTTTCTTTCTGTTCCACTGAGGAACAAGGAAGAGGCGTTAAAATTTGCTGCGGAGAAATTATACGAACAAGAATTAACGCATAAAAATTATCTACGCAGTTTAAAAAAAAGAGAAAAACAAACGGAAACTTACCTTGACAATGGTATAGCTATTCCACACGGAGTGAGAGAAGATTCTCACCTAGTGAAAAAAACAGGGGTCATTGTCATTCAATGCGCCAAGCCTATTCGATGGGGAGACAATGATGTTTCTATCGTCGCTGCGATTGCCGCCAACAACGATGAACACCTCCCAATTTTAAGAAAATTAACCCATATTGTACTTGATGGCGCATTAGCAACCTCTCTTACCAAAACAACAAGCAAAGAAGATTTCTTACGTGCGCTTTCGGACGAGAAAGAAAAAGAACCAGAAAGTGATCCTAAAGAATTGTTGTCGGAGTATGACCATGTAACACAGCAAACCATTCCAGAAACCGAAGCCCTGCACGCAAGACCAGCCTCGCTATTTTCTCGCTTGGCAAAACGCTTTACTTCTGAAATAGCAATTGCAAATGGAAAAGGTCGTGCAAACGCAAAAAGTTTGCCTCAGATATTGCGATTGGCGGCACAAAGCGGAACAGAAATCTATGTGGGAGCCAAGGGGGAGGATGCGCAAGAGGCGATGGAGACCATTCAAGCTTTTCTTCGAAATGAATATGACTCAACATCTAATGATGCGACAAAAGTAGACCATAAAACCCTCTCAGAGTCTTCTGCGAATGAACCAGTGTTTGATCAGCGCAACGAGGTGGAATATGAAGGGTCTATGATATCGGCAACCTCGGTATATGATGGAGTTACACAAGAACGTATTTATATTGTTCATGCTGCGAGAAAACTGAAAACAAAAAAAGTATCCAGTCCGGAAAAAGAATGGAGCATTTTTGAAGTGGGTTTAGAATCGGTCAAGGATGAGATCAGATCGCTTATCAAAGATATGAACTCCGATAGTTCGCTGGCGGATATCTTTGAAAGTCATATAGACATACTAGAAGATGAAGAACTTCTAGCGGCGATAAAGCAGAAAATTTTTGATAAAAAAATGGGAGCAGGCGTCGCGTGGGAAATAGTGATGGAAGAACAAAAACAAACATTTCTCGCAATGGACGATCCTTTGTTCAATGAACGAGCTGCGGATTTTGATGATTTGTTGCTGCGAGTTGGGGTAAAAATTGGAACGCACAGCGCAGCGACCCCAATGCCTTCAAAGCCCTGTATCTTGCTTTGTAAAGATTTGCTCCCTTCTCAAGCCGTGCACCTCGATCGAAATGTGACCAAGGGGCTCATAATTCTGTCGGGTGGAGCCACTTCGCATGCAGCCATAATAGCTCGATCCAAGGCGATCCCAACCCTCATAGGATTGCATCCAAAGGATCAGGAACTCATCGAAAAATATGATGATGCACTTATCGTTTTTGATTCACTAGCATCCTGTCTTGTGCTTGATCCTACCGAAAAAGATAAAAAACTGGCGACCAAAAGAGAAAAAGACTATTTGAGTTTTGTGACCAAGGCGCGATCTCATGCGCATGATTCTGCAACAACAAAAGATGACGTTACCATTACTGTTCAGGCAAATCTAGGTTCCGTAGCGGATAGCACTCAACTTGAAACATCTGGAGCAGAAGGGGTAGGGCTTTTCCGTTCAGAATTTTTGTTCCTCGACAGAGACAGTGCACCAAATATAGAAGAACAGACAAAGATATATCAAACTATTTCTGAAGTTGCGGCTCCATACAGAGTAGTTATTCGAACACTGGATATAGGTGGAGATAAAATGATTCCCTATGTTTCATTACCGCCGGAAGATAATCCATTCTTAGGGGTGAGAGGAATCCGTTTGTGTTTTCGCTATCCAAACCTGTTCGATGACCAATTGCGTGCTATCTTTCGTGCAAATCAATCCGGGAACATAGATATTATGTTTCCAATGATTAGTACCGTGGATGAATATCTCCGGGCAAAAGAACGTGTTGAAACGATACGTGTGGAAGAAGGTGGCAACGCATGCAACGTTGGTGTTATGATCGAAGTTCCCTCGGTACTGTTTTGTTTGCCCGAAATGGCAAAAGAAGTAGATTTTTTCTCGATAGGAACAAATGACCTCATTCAATACCTGTTTGCTGCTGGCCGAGGAAATGATGCCCCCGAACTGGCTTTTCCCGATCATCATCCTGCAGTCCTTAGAGCTTTGTTTCGATGTGTAGAAGGAGCAGGTGGAAAACCGCTCAGTATTTGCGGTGCTATGGGTGGGAATGTGCAGGTAGCACCACTTCTTGTTGGTCTCGGATTTCAAAAATTGAGCATGCTCCCTTCGCTTGTATCCGTTATAAAAGAAAATATTCGAGCTTATTCCTACGAGAGTTGTCGTGATCTTGCTCATAATGCTATGAACTGTTTGCGGGTAGAAGAAGTTGACCAGCTGTTGTATGAATGGAAACAGTCACAGTAACATTTTCTCCTTCCTTTGATCGGTATATAACGATACCACAATGGGTATCAGGCACCTTGCATCGAGTGGCTCAGGGGCCTGTGCACGCTGCAGGCAAGGGAATAAATGTGGCTCGATTTTTAAAAAACTGGGGACATAAAACACTGTGCATGGGAATCATGGGCAAGTTTGGAGCTTCCGAATTTCTTTCTGAATTAAGAAAAAACGATATCGATGCCACGTTCGTTGTCGGCAAGGGTAGAGTCCGAACCAATCTTAAAATTATAGAACAAGAAAAAGATGGAATATGTACGGAGATAAACGAGCAAGTCTTACCACCAGAGATAGAAGAATACGAAGAATTTCAGAAAAAACTGCAGAGTAATGTAGCCCAAACAAAATATTGTATATTTTCTGGTTCGATGGCTTCAAATGTGCCAGACGATTTTTTAAAAACATGCATCTGTATTATTCGTGATTATGTACCAAAAGCTACTATCATTGGGGACATGTCTGGAGAACACCTCAGAACGTTGATAGACGAGGGTGTTGATTGGATAAAGCCAAACAAACACGAACTTTGTGAATACTTTGAATTGACTGAAAACTGCACTGTCGATGAATTGTATTGGGCGATAGTAGGTTCTATTCCTCAAAATATGCATGTATTGGTTTCATTGGGTTCTGAAGGAGCTTTGCTCGTGCATGATAGGCGCGCAGCGCTGTGTACGGCACCGCAGGTAGAAGTTCGCAATACGGTGGGAGCTGGTGATTCCATGGTAGCTGCTCTAGCACATGCTCTTGAGACAGGGATGACCCCGATGGACTGTCTACGTACAGCGGTTGCAACAGCCACATTTCGGGTTTCTCGCAATGAAATGGAAACAGGCTCATGGTCGGAGATTGTGACCTATGGACAGAGCTTGCATCTAACTGAATTACACTAACTAAGAAAAATATACCGCATTGTGTTAGCATTGCGGTCAGTGTTATAATAAAGAAAGCTCTTCGAGAGTTCATTTAGGGTAAACGATCTGTACTACTCAGATGCCGAGAGCTTTGGGGGTATTATGGTTACTGCTTTTTCAATGGAATTGTTCGCATGACTGTAGAGCTGCGAATCAAAATAATCACACTATACATTAATCGTGCAGAGCAAAAATATTCAGAAGCAGAAACATATTCAGTGATACCTGTAAACACAAGCCGTCACTGTGAGCATTTGCAGGTGGTACTCTTTAAATAAAGGAAAGAGCGATTCTTACAGTCTAAAAAACTGGATAATGAGATCCTCAATACGACTGTGGATATGACTAGTATCACAGAAATTCGCTCATAACAAGATAGGGTTTATTTCAACCGTTGTACGGGAGAAATAAACAAGGAACAGGTACTTCATTACTAGGAGGGAGTATGAAAAAGATTATTGCTATTACTTCTTGTCCAACAGGAATAGCACATACATTTATGGCTGCAGAAGCATTGCGTAAAGCTGCAGCAGACGCGGGATATTCTATCAAGGTTGAAACGCAAGGGTCAGTTGGGGCTGAAAATACATTCAGCGAGGAAGATATAGCTCAGGCTGATGTTGTGATCATTGCCGCAGATACCAATGTGGATAAGAGCAGGTTTTCAGGAAAGAAAATCTATGAAACTTCAGTTAGTAAAGCAGTCAAATCACCGGCATCGGTGATTGAAGAAGCATTTTCTTCTGCACAGGATTTCATTTCCAAGGTTGAGAGTATAAAATCTGAAAGAAAATCAAAAACTACGGGTGCATATAGGCATCTTTTGACAGGAGTTTCCTTTATGATACCGTTCGTGGTTGCTGGAGGAGTCCTTATCGCCATTTCATTTGCTTTTGGCATAGAGGCATTTAGAAATGAGGGAACATTTCCAGCCGCCCTAATGGAAATTGGAGGTGGTTCGGCGTTTGCGCTTATGATTCCAATACTTGCTGGTTACATTGCGTATTCGATAGCCGACAGACCAGGAATAGCGCCTGGTATGGTTGGTGGTATGCTTGCGGCATCGGGAGGAAGCGGTTTCCTTGGCGGTATCATTGCTGGCTTTTTGGCTGGATATATTGCCAAATTTTTAAAACAATCGATCAAACTTCCTAAAAGCCTTGATGGAATGAAGCCAGTCTTGATCATTCCCGTTATCGCTGTTTCTGTAATTGGACTATTGATGATTTATGTTATTGGTGGACCTGTAACCGCTTTGAACAATGCGATGGTTGGGATGCTCGAAAATCTCAGCGGTACAAACTCGGTGTTATTAGGGTTATTGCTAGGTGCTATGATGGCATTTGATATGGGAGGTCCTGTAAACAAGGCAGCCTATACCTTTGCAACCGGATTAATCGCGAGTGGTGTTCTCGAGCCTATGGCGGCTGTAATGGCTGCAGGTATGACTCCTCCGCTTGGACTTGCACTTGCTGCGCTCATGTATCGAAATAGATTCGATCCTGCTGAACAAGAAGCTGCGAAACCAGCACTGTTTTTGGGGATTTCTTTCATAACAGAAGGAGCAATACCTTTTGCTGCTAAAGATCCGTTCAGAGTCATACCATCGATCATGGTAGGTTCTGCGGTTACGGGAGCCTTATCTATGCTCTTTAATGTAACGTTGCAAGCACCGCATGGGGGCATATTTGTCTTGGCTATTCCAAATGTTATAAATGGGTTGTTTCCATATGTATTGGCTATTCTCATAGGTACCGTTGTCACGGCGGTGATGGTTGGTTCATTAAAAAAAGGTGCCAAAAATCAACAGACGGCTTAGGTAAGTAATTGTGGTGGTTTGAAGCTACCTTACTGTAATTTTTCTCCATAGTAAAAAATGTTGGAGAAAGAACGTAAAAAGCAGCGCCAGGGGCGCTGTTTTTTACGTTCTAAATATTTAGATACTAGCTAATGAGACAATTAACCGATAACGGCGAGTACATCTTCTACTTTTACGACCAAATATTCTTCATCATCCAGGGTTACTTGTGTTCCCGCGTACTTGTCGTACAAAACTCGATCCCCTTTTTTTATCTTGATCTTATCCGAATCGTCACCAATAGCAAGCACTTCACCGGTTTGAGTTTTTTCTTTAGCGGTGTCAGGAATGATGATTCCGGACGTGGTTTTTGTTTCTTCGAGGGATGGCTTTAGCAGCACCCTATCACCAAGTGGTGTAATCTTCACAATTTCCTCCGTTATGTTCTTGTTTGTTTATTAGATAATGCTATCTATATAAACGATATATGTCAATGTGAAGTAGTTTCCAGTATCTCTGAAGAATGCACTATGAAGATATAAAAATTTGCTAATAATTCATAATTAATGAAGAGAAAAATATCAGATATATCTGTGTGTCTATTCAAATATATCTTGACTGGGCCTTACTTCAAAAGCTACAGTATACAAAACAACAAAAGAGGAATTGATGAGTAAAAGGGTTTATTTTTTTGGAAAAGGACATACAGAAGGGTCAGCAGAGGATAAGAATCTTCTTGGTGGTAAGGGTGCAAATCTCGCCGAGATGACATCGCTTGGCATACAGGTGCCACCGGGGTTTACAATTACCACCGATACCTGCGCTGAGTATTATGAACTTGGCAAAACTATGCCAGAGGGGCTTCTGAATGAAATACAGAAGAACCTTGCATTACTTGAACGCCTGACAGAAAAAGGGTTTGGAGATGAAGAAAATCCACTCCTAGTATCCGTGCGTTCAGGAGCAGCTGTTTCCATGCCGGGAATGATGGACACGGTTCTAAACCTTGGGCTCAATGATAAGACAACCGAAGGGTTAGCGAAGCGATCAAAGAACAGACGGTTCGCGATGGATGCCTATAGGAGATTTATTAATATGTATGGGAATGTCGTTTTGGGCATGACACATGGAGATTTTGAACATGAAATTTCATCTCTCAAAAAAGAACGATCTATAGAACTTGATACCGATCTTACGGTGGATGATCTGGAAGAATTGATCAGGCGTTACAAAGCCGTTGTTCTCAAAAAGACCGGAACCAGCTTTCCAAGCGACCCAATTGACCAGTTAACGGGCGCTATTTTGGCTGTTTTTGGTTCGTGGAATAACGATCGCGCCATCAAGTATCGCAGAATAAACGATATTTCTGGTTTGCAGGGGACGGCAGTGAATATCCAAGCTATGGTATTTGGGAATTTTGGGGATAATTCGGGAACCGGGGTATGTTTTTCACGAGACGCTTCTACGGGAGAAAATTATTTCTATGGTGAGTATCTTATAAATGCTCAGGGCGAGGACGTTGTTGCAGGAATCCGTACCCCAGAACCACTTGCAAAGCTTGAAGAGGTTAAACCGCAGCAATATAAAGAACTTGTCGCGGTGAAAAAACAATTAGAACAACATTATCGAGATATGCAAGATATTGAATTTACCATCGAAGAAGGTGTTTTGTATATTCTTCAAACCAGAAACGGGAAGAGGACTGGACAGGCTGCAGTGCAAATTGCTGTAGACATGGTTTCTGAAGGTCTTATTTCAAAAGAAACAGCAGTACTCCGCGTGACTAGTGCGCACCTCGATCAACTCTTTCATCCCATGATTGATGCATCGAAAAGAAAAAACTTTAGATCGGTAGTTAAGGGGTTGAATGCCTCACCGGGCGCCGCCGCTGGTCAGGTCGTTTTTTCTGCAGAAGATGCAGAAGACTGGGTACAACAAGGAAAAAAAGTTCTGCTGGTTAGAAATGAAACATCTCCTGAAGACATTGGTGGAATGAATGTTGCTCAAGGTATTCTAACAGCGACGGGTGGAATGACATCTCACGCAGCGGTTGTTGCCCGAGGGATGGGGCGCCCTTGTGTGGCTGGATGTCGAGATATCCGCATTGAGGATAAAAAACTCATCATCGGAGATACCATTTACAATGAAGGAGATTATTTCACCATTGATGGAAATACGGGCGAAGTTTTTGTAGGAGAACTTCCTCTGGAAGAGCCCAAGGTAAGTGAAGAACTAAACATTGTTCTGCGATGGGCTGATGAGTACAGGAAAAAGAGCCCTCGCGCTTCGAGACCAAATATCAATGTCCGAGCAAACGCCGACACCAGGGAGCAGGCTGAAAATGCACGCAAGCTTGGGGCAGAAGGTATTGGACTGTGCCGAACCGAACACATGTTCTTTAGTGAAGAACGTATACTTCATTTTCGAAGGATGATTATTTCATCATCTGTAGAAGAAAGAAAAGCAGCACTTGCTGTTTTGCTTAAATATCAACAAAAGGATTTTGAAGATCTTTTTGAAGTGATGGAAGGGTTTCCAGTAACGATCCGTTTGCTTGACCCCCCATTGCATGAATTTTTGCCGCAAGATGCTGACCAAATAAAAGAATTAGCGAACATAACGGGGGTCGGAGAAAGCGATATTCGTGCGACCATCGCATCACTCCACGAAATGAATCCAATGTTAGGACATCGTGGATGTCGATTAGGAATTACCTACCCGGAAATTTACGATATGCAGGTCCGTGCGATTCTGCAAGCCGCTCTCTCTGTGTCAAAAAAAGAGATACCGGTGAGACCAGAAATTATGATTCCATTGGTTGGGACAGAAGCAGAACTCAAAGATTTGAGAGCTCGTGCAGAAGCCATTGCCAGTGAAACACTCGAAGGAAACAAGGATATCGACTATGTTATTGGTACAATGATCGAAATTCCTAGAGCTGCGTTGACCGCCGATCGAATTGCGGAACATGCAGATTTCTTTTCCTTTGGTACCAATGATCTTACTCAATTGACCTATGGATATTCGCGTGATGACATCAACTCTTTTCTCCCAGAATATCTTGAAAAAGGTATTCTCACAAAAGACCCTTTTCAGACCCTCGATGCAGACGGCGTTGGTTCTTTGATACATATAGGACTCAAAAAAGGGCGTTCTGTAAAGAAGGACCTAAAAATTGGTGTCTGTGGAGAGCATGGAGGAGATGCTGACTCTATTGAATTCGTATATAAACAGGGATTTGACTATGTTTCCTGTTCTCCTCTGCGAGTACCGCAAGCACGTCTTGTTGCTGGGCAGAGCGTGATTAAAGATTTGGGCGCCGCATCGTAGCGGCACCAAACCTTCTAATACAATAAGAAATAATTCAAAAAGCAATGATATTTTAGGACTTTTATTAGTAGGGGTGAATGCCGCCGATCAGAATCGAACTGATGACACGAGGATTTTCAGTCCTCTGCTCTACCGACTGAGCTACAGCGGCTAAATTGTATAAACCAGTATGTTCGATCTTGGCGCAAAAGGTCAACACCACATCTATATACTAGCTTTCGTTGTTTCCCATATCCGCAGAATTGCAAAGAAAAAGAAAATAATCATTTAAATAACTTTACAAACATGCGTATATATATGTTAATATACTGTATGAAACGATATATTCTTGCGTTTGACTGCGGAACAGCAACACTTCGAGTAGCAATCATTGATGCAAATGGAGAAATTATTTCCATTGCGCAACAAGATGTGATACAGAATTTTCCGCAAATAGGTTGGGTGGAACAAAACCCATTGTCTTTATGGGCAACTCAAATTAGTTTGGTTGAGCGTGCCCTAAAACAAAAACGTATTGCTCCCAATGAAATTGCTTGTATAGGTATAGCAAGCCAGCGAGAGACGGTTGTTATGTGGGAGAAAGAAACAGGTCGCCCGGTTCACAACGCCATTTCTTGGCAAGATAGACGTACAATAGATATATGTGAGGCATGGAAAACGGCAGGGTATGAAGAAACGATACAGAAAAAAACGGGACTTTTGATTGATCCTTATTTTTCTGCTTCAAAAATACGCTGGTTGTTTGATCATATTCCCGAAGCCTATACACGTGCGTTGAAGGGAGAAATTCTTGTTGGGACTATCGATACATGGTTAATGTGGCAGTTTTCAAAGGGAAAGCATTTTGTTACAGATTATACCAATGCTTCCAGGACTATGTTGTTCAATATCAAGACGTTGGATTGGGATGATGAAATTCTGAATTTTATGCGTATTCCCCGATCCTGTTTACCGCATATTCGTCCAACTATGCACAATTACGGGTGTATTCAAACCTCCTCACTTGCACATCATGATGTTCCAATTCTTGCGGTAGCGGGTGACCAGCAGGCTGCATTATTTGGTTCTTGCTGTTTTCGCAAGGGAATGACAAAGAACACATATGGAATCGGGGCTTTTTTGATGATGAATACTGGAAATGAACAATTTTATACGAAATCGGGCATTCTGAGTACTGTTGCATGGGGAACCAAAAAAGAAGCTACATACGCCCTTGAAGGGCCAATGTTTGTGAGCGGTGGGGCAATTTCCTGGATAAAAAATAATATCAATCTGATTAATGACACATTTGACTCGGAGTATTACTCTTCTCGTGTAAGTAGTTCAGAAGGCGTATATCTTGTTCCTGCGTTTGTAGGAATAGGAGCTCCTCATTGGAATATGCATGCTCGTGGGGCTATATTTGGTATCAATCAACATACCTGCGTATATCATATCGTCAGAGCTACTCTGGAATCCTTGGGGTATCAAAGTCGAGATGTTCTTGAAAAAATAGAAGAGGACTCAGACATAAAAATCGGTGAATTAAGGGCAGATGGGGGCGCAATTAGGAATGGACTCATGCTCCAATTCCAGAGTGATATACTGGGAATTCCTGTGGTTCGCCCGGTAAATAGGGAAAGGACGGTGCTAGGAATTGCTTATATGGCAGGATTGCAGTTCGGCATCTGGAAATCAGAAAAGGAGATTGAGGCATTGTTCACGGTTGAAAAGACCTTCATGCCATCTGTCCGTGACGACAAACGTGAGCGTCTCTATGAAGGCTGGAAACAAGCGTTGAGTTATGCAGCTCAGTGGGGAAACATTGGGATATAACTTTCTATTGTTAGCTGTACAGAAAATTGGACAAGTGAACGAGGTATCTAGAGTACTTCGTTGACCATGTTTACGATTGTATTTTTTGGAACAGCTCCGATTTGCTTTTTTAGTACTTCGCCATCTTTTATCAAAAGCAGGGTGGGTATACTTGCTATTTGATATTTTTCAGCCAATTCGGGGCTCTCGTCCACATTTACTTTCGCAACACGTAGAGAATCCTCGTATTCGGTGCTGATTTCTTCAAGTACTGGGGCGACAATTTTGCATGGAGCGCACCATTCAGCCCAGAAATCTACAAGAACAGGAATATCTGATTTCAATACTTTTTCTTCAAATGTACTACCAGTTATGTTTTCACTCATGGATTACTCCTTGTTACAAGTATACGTTTTGCCTCAGAAAGGTCAATATTAAGCTGCTTTATAGGTGACACGGTTGACAAATTCGCTAAGGTTCGATTTACTGAGATGTTGACATGAGTGCGAGAAGGGTCGAGCCAAACAATAAAGCAAATCAAGTGGCTATGGCGTATGCTCAGGCAGGTACACTGTCTGCCCGAAGGACTTCGAATACTTCTGGTAAAATTAAAAAAGAAGAAAACCAAAAAACGACAAAAGAACCAAAAAAAACGCAGAACAAAAAAAACGCTAGTAGAAATACACTTGGCCAAAGCAAACAAAATGATGTGCTTCAGTCTATGATAATGGCGGTTCAGGATCGATCTGGACTTGTTATTGAACAAGCCCCCACCTCTGGCACAAAGAAAAGGAAAAACTTTACAAAAACTGAGAAGGCTGCATATATTCTTATGGCTATACCGAAGCCTGAAGCCATACAATTGCTCAAATCCTTGTCAGACAGCGAGTTAGAGAAAATTAGTGCAGCGATAGCGACCTTGGAACCAATTTCCTCGGAGGAAATGGCTCATATTCAGATGGAATTCCAGTCATCAAATGCGGAAAGCCCGGCGATTGGTGGACCACATACCGCTCGTACCATACTTGAACAAGCATTCGATACAAGTACAGCGAATCGTATACTGAGAACTTCTGGTGTACTTAATGTTAGAGATATATTTGCATTTCTTGATCCAATAGATGGCAAGGACTTGTACTCACTCATACATGAAGAATTACCCCTTACCGTTGCAATTGTGCTGTCTAATGTGGCTAGAAAAAAGGCTGCTGAAACATTGCGATGCTATCCTCTCGATCAACAATTGCAGATTGTAAAGCATATTGCCTGTGTTCGCGAGATAAGTATGGATTTATTACAACAAATCGCAACACCCATACGAACAAAATTATCGGAACTTGACCGAGAACAAACCATGACGATTGATGGAACAGAAACATTGGTCGCAATTTTGCGAACGATGCCTCCTAAGAAAAGGGCTGAAATGTTGACTTCCTTTGAAGGTCAAAACGCAGACCTTGCTAAGAGAATCTATTCCAGGTTGTTTACCCCCGACATGCTATACGATATTTCTCTTAAAGAATTAAAAGAATTCTTGCACACAGTTCCCAATGATGACCTTAGTTTATTTTTACATTCCGCTCCACAGGACATACGAAACCTTGTCTTTTCAAATATTTCGAATCGTAGAAAAAAGATTATAGAGGATGAATTAGTTCTCGAAGGTAGAGTACCTCCAAAGCGACAGGTTCAGGCGACGCACAGAATTCTGCAGAAATTGGAACAAAGTGAATCCGATGGGCTCATACATTTTCTAAGTATCAATGATGATTTGGTCTAAATCGTTGCTTCTTTTCTTCGCATAGAGTATTTGTCCAGAGCATAGCGATTATGTAAAATAAGTCACCGCTATTGCTATGAATTCACTAGAACTACAAGAAAAATATATTGGTTTTTTTGTCTCTCAAGGACACGCTGAAATATCAGGGAAATCCTTGGTTCCTGAAAATGACCCAACCGTATTGTTTACAACGGCAGGTATGCACCCTCTTGTGCCCTATATTCAAGGAAAACCACATCCTGCTGGGAAAAGACTGGTCAATATTCAAAGATGCGTACGCACTGGCGACGTGGACATGGTGGGTGATGATTCACATCTGACATTTTTTGAAATGTTGGGAAATTGGTCTCTGGGTGATTATTTTAAAAAAGAATCCATAGAAATGAGTTACCGGTTTCTAACCGATAACAAATATCTTGGTTTGAACCCCGCAAACATAGCAGTTACTGTTTTTGCTGGCGATGATACTACCGATGGAGACGATGCATCTGAACGTGCATGGCAAGCTTTGGGGCTAGGTGGTGGTTTGTACCGATGTACAAAAGAAGACAATTGGTGGGGGCCCGCTGGAAAAACAGGACCCTGTGGTCCCGACACTGAAATGTTTTTGGGAATGAGTGGGGATCGTTCTTTCCCCGATGGATACACCGAATTGTGGAACAATGTGTTCATGGAGTATTCAAAAATCGAAGATGGGTCTTTATTGCCCCTAGAAACTCCTTGTGTGGATACAGGTATGGGCTTGGAAAGAACCCTTATGATACTGCAGGGAAAATCATCGGTGTACGAATGTGACCGCATAGCGCCTCTGTATCAATCGGTATGGCATGATTTTCCAACTATTTCTCGCGAAGATGCTAACACAGTGCGTCTCGTGCGGATAATCACCGATCATGTGAGAGCAGCTTGTTTTATGATTGCTGATGGTGTTCATTGTTCAAATTTGGGACAGGGCTATGTTCTCCGTCGCCTGATTCGTCGCGCGGTTCGGTCCTTAGTTCGATTGGGTGATGAATCGGGTAACCTCCACCGTTTCATAGACGTGCTCCTCGGAATTCACTCCAGGGATAATCTACAGTTGCGAACAAAGAAAGATGAAATTGAATCAGTCTTGATCGACGAAACAGCACAATTTAAGAAAACCCTTCACAAAGGTGAGCGAGAATTTGAAAAGATTTTGTCTTCTGTGGGAAATGAGGGGATTATTTCGGGCAAGGATGCGTTTCGATTATATGATACGTATGGATTTCCCGTAGAACTGACACAAGAATTGGCTCGCGAGCGTGGTTTGACCCTTGACCAGGCTGGCTTTGAGATAGCGTTTACAGAGCATAGAGAACGGTCAAAAACTGTGGGCGGAGGGGTGTTCAAAAGTGGTTTACAGGACAATACTCGAGAAACCACGGCATTACATACAGCAACCCATTTGTTGCATCAATCATTGCGAACCGTCCTGGGATCACATGTGCAACAAAAAGGAAGCAATATAACCCCAGAGAGACTTCGATTTGATTTTTCGCATCATGCAAAATTGGAACCAGAAGAATTAAAACGGGTTGAAGCCCTGGTCAATGAGGCGATTGAAGCGCAATTGCCCGTCACATCGACGACCATGACGGTGAAAGAAGCGAAAGAAGACGGAGCGCTGGCCTTTTTTAATAATGTATATGATGAGATTGTATCTGTATACAGTATAGGAACGCTTTCAAAAGAAGTTTGTGCCGGCCCTCATGTCTCGAATACATCAGAATTGGGAAAATTTCGTATTCAGAAAGAGCAATCTTCCTCAAAGGGAGTGCGACGTATCAAGGCTGTTTTGGAATAAAAGACAGGCTTTCTCGAGAGTATTGGTGCTAATTTTTAAGGTGTGCGGTCAAGCTATTTAGCGCTAGTCGCATCGGTAAGGCATGGTTGGTAGACCAATAATTTTCTAAGAATGAGGTTTCCCCATCTCTTTCATCGTATCGCTCTTCATCAAATACCGTATGCCTTGAGCCAGTTTTTTGCTCATCACACTGGTTTTTCGATGGTCATTTGCAAGCCAATAAAGCCTTAGGGCTTCTAGAAAATTTCCCGCTTTTTCTTCTCTTCCTGCGATTCTGATAAGACCATCTGCATAGCCAGTTGTTTCGTATATACGCTCTGCCAAGGGGTGCTTGCCGGCGTTGTAGAGCACGTTTGCCTTGCGAATCAGAGCGACGCGATCCTGTTTGCTGATTCGTGGAGGTCTTTTTGGTTTTCTAAGAAATTCATTCGATGATCGTAGTCTACTCATACAGGTATTCTTCAATACTTATCGGTATAACGTATACAGTTTATACACTGCCCTTTGTAGAGGGAATTGTTTCATGCCCCTCTCCTAAAGCCTGCGATAACGCCCTACCAAAGGCCTTGTATGTTGCTTCCACGATATGATGTCCGTTTTCTCCCGATCGGGACAAGAGGTGTATGTTCATATGGGCATGCTGGGTGCAGCCAAGAAAAAATTCTCTAACGAGGGGGAGATAGAAAGTTCCAGCGAATTGCTGGGGAAGATTGATCCCATAAGACAGGTAAGAACGCCCACCAATATCAATAATAGCTTCGCATAAAGCATCGTCCATGGGAATAATTGCATACCCAAAGCGGTGTATGTGGAAATATTTTTCCTCAGCCAACTGGTTAATAGCCTGTCCCAGAACAATGCCACAATCTTCAATAAGATGGTGGGGATCTACGTCAACATCGCCATCGGCTACTAAATGCGCTGCAAAATCACCATGAAAAAACATGCTTTCTAGCATATGCGAGAAAAATGGCAGGGGTGTTTCGATGGATATTCCATCAGATCTATTTTGTTTTATTGATAATGAGATAGATGTTTCTTTTGTTTTTCTATCAATGTGCATAATGTCATAATACCTTTGCTATAGGTGCGACAAGGTCATCAATGGTCTGAAAGTGAAACTTGTAATGTGCACGGTTTGCAACAAGTTGAACCTCAGTAGTTTTAATCTCGTCCTGGATAACGAGATTGTTAGCCTTTAATGTAGAGCCAGTTTCTACGATATCCACGATGCAATGCGCTAAATCAAGAGATGGTGCAATTTCGATCGAACCATTGAGAGGAACGATACGGGGCATTATCCCCATGGCATAGAAGTACTGTTGTGTAATCGAAACGTACTTGGTTGCGATTTTTAACCCAGAGATGCGGTAATCGAGAGGATAGGTTTCTTTTGGAACTGCTACGCATAGTTTTGCTGTTCCAAAGGGCAGAGATAGAAGGGTGAAAAAATCATATGAATATTCATCTATAATGTCTGTCCCGCAGATGCCCATGGATGCAGCTCCATGATAGACATATCTTGGAAGGTCTTGATTTTTGACAATGATTGCTTGAATACCTGCTTCTTCATTGGTTGCTACAAATTCCCGACTTTTTACCGAAAGGTCTAGCCCGGACATACGAAAAAGGTCGATACAACGAGAATATAGGCGCCCCTTTGGTAGTGCGATACGTAACATATTCAGAGAACCGCGGCCTTTCCTCGAGAGCGAAGTTCACGAGCTTTTTGAAAACGTTCTTCAAATGTCCCGCTTTCAATCCTTTTTGCTGAGGTTTTTTTCTGTAGATTATACGACAATTTCAATGGAAAGAGTGAGAAACCAATCGCAGTTGTATGACAGTGTGAGAGTTCAGACAATAGATCATCGTATCGTCCACCATAAGCAAGGGGATAGGCGACTCCCTGCTGGTATACTGAAAATACAATTCCAGAATAGTAGTAATAGGTATGTCTTCCAAGCTCTGAAATATCGATGCGCATTTCCAGATCATATCCGCAACTCTGTACCATAGTGCACACCTTGATAAGATATTCACATTCATCGAGTACTTCTTGATGACATGCTCGATGTAGTTTGGTGACAAGCGAGTCAAAGGTTTCGAGAGAGCCAATAAAAAATAGTAGCTGCATCAGCGCATCGAGTGATCGCTCTGGAATTCCTTCAAGGAGGCTAGTACAACGCGTCTTATTGCGGGCACGTACTGCTTCTAGTAAGAGAGAATAATCACATGCATAACAATGAGCAATTGCTTTTACGACTGGACAAGAACCAATGTGGATGCATATAGGTTCTTTGCTGAGTACGGTCAGGCTTTCTTGAAGTAGGAGAATTATTTCTGCATCACCTTCGATTCCGCCGAGCCCAATAAGCTCTACGCCACTTTGAATGGTTTCATTCTCATACATTCCATTCTGATCGTACACACCTACTATTTCATCGAGATAGCTCAAGCGCAAAGGCAATGATTTGTGAACAACCTGCGATGTAATGAATTTTAGCAAAAAAAGAGTGATGTCTGAGCGAAGGAGTAGAATTCTTCCATCACCGTGGATACAGCGAACGGTTTTTTCGTATTCTTTCTTGGTTAGAAGATCTCTGTACGTATCAGCTTCATCAAACAATGGGATTGATGCAAGAGTATACCCCCATAGATGATACATTTTTTCAAGAGTGTGAAAAATTTCTCGGTCGTTTTTATGATCGAGTCTTACATGATCCAGTTGCATGCCTCCATTGTATGGTTAGTTGTTGGTTACTACAATCAAGCATATGGGTAAATTGGGAGCGCCTTCATGGCATGGTGTATTCAAATTATTATTGCAAGAATTACAGACGCAGCAATATTGTGAAATTGACCGCGTAAATCCACTACAGCCGAGTGAGGTAGATCAAAAGGCATATAACAAACTTCGCCAGGGATGCATTTTCCAGCTTGAACGCAGAAATATTGTAACTATTCGTGACAAAAAAGCGTATCGAACAAGGGAAATAATTTCACATGCAAGTATCATAATTCAAAAAGATAGACTCTTGGCACAACTGATGGATGAATATGGAGACATATTGTTTCATTATTATAGCGATTGTGATTCTTCTGATATTGAGTTTTGGATACGGCATGTTGTTGCGGAATTTAGAAAAGAAAGGATTATCCCTTTTACAATAACACTTGTTGTTCCCTTTGAATATTTCGAAATGAGCCCAACGGATATTGGAAATAACGACAAAAAAACCAGTAATACCAAATCCGACGATCGAACCGAATATCATTGCATAAAATTGAAAGAAAACACTCCTTTCCCTCGTTTGGCGCGAAGTCTTTCCATCCCATTGCTTGTGTTTTCTAAACCCTATGCCAATTATTGGGGAACCTGCATGACAGATTCTCTCGCTGTAAAGAAAAGTAAAACCAAAGGTAATATATATGAACGATGGTCTCCGCAAAACGCGTGGCTTCCGAAACGCATGCATTGTGATGAGATATCTGCTTCGCATACTATATTCTTGCAAGATGCGCATATATACCTATATCCGTTCAACAAAAATGCAGAATATGATTCAAGGATACAAGAATTACCTATGGTATCCAGCTATGACGAATATGGGGAATTACAAAATGGACTATTACATGCATGGAATATAGAGTTGTTCCATTCTTCTGAACCTTTATTACTCGATGCTATGAATGCTCTGTATGAAGGATATATTCGGAACCATTGAATCCTAGAAATGCTTGGGGCTAGCAGTAAATCTGTAAATATAGAATCAAGCGAAATAGAGGCAAGGAACCAGTTGTAAAACTAGTTCTGGTCGTTATGAGATGTCCTGAAATCAACACGTGGCAAAGGTCACAATGGAATAGCCGTGAATGCAAAAACAGTAATCCAATACGTATGCACTTGAGAAAATGGATTGCGCGATAAGACGCAGGACTACGCCATTTTTACAGCCATACATACATTTTAAGCTTTTCTTTACATGGGTGACCTATTTTTAAGATTTATTTTATAATATAACTGGCATATACAAAAAAGCAATACGGAAGAATAGTAATATTCTTTGTGTATAATGGGCGTGTTACTTTTTCGAATAGCGGAGTACGCGTTACGTCTGGTAAAAGGGAAAGAAGGAATTAAATTTGGACACAGTGATTACAGCAGAACATGCGCAAATGTATCAATTTGCAATTATTGGGGGGAGTTTCGATTCATTTATGGGCCCAGTCCACCGCAGGGCTGCCGCAATGGATGGGCATGCTAGTCTGGTTGCGGGAGTATTTTCGCGAAACTCAGAAAAAAATAAAAAAACAGGGCAATTATGGAAAATAGAGCCCCATCGAGTATACGATTCCTATCACGAACTCCTACAAAAAGAAAAAGACAAACTAGACTTTGTTATCATAGCTACACCAAACGATGAACACATTCCTATCATTATCGCTTCGGTGCAAGCTGGTATTCCGGTTGTTTGCGATAAACCCCTTGGCAACAACTTTTCAATTGCCTATTCTGCTTACAGAAAGTTTGAAATAGACAAGCACCGATGTATGCTTACCCATAACTATAGTGGATACCCCATGGTCAAAGAGTGTGCCTCTCGGATTGCTTCCGGTGAAATCGGTAAAATACATCGAGTTGTTGTGAGATATGAACAGGGTTGGCTTCAAGAGCTTTTGGAAAAATCCCCCGAAATACCGGATATATGGCGGCTTGATGCGAAAACGGTTGGGGGCGCACTTGCCCTGGGTGATATAGGTTCGCATGCATTTCATCTTATGTCATATATAACGGGGTTGCGTATCACCGAAATATTTTCTGAAATACGAAGAGGAGTCAGCAATAACCCTCTAGATACCGATGTCTCCATGCTTATGCGGTTTGATGAGGATGTCCTTGGAGAATGTAGTATTTCGCAATGTTCAACCGGTCGTCGTAATTCTATTCAGACATCCATCTATGGATCAAAGGGAAGTCTTTCCTGGGAGCAAGATAATTTTGAACGGATACAGGTTTCAGGCCTCGGTGGGAGTGATACCTATATTTATCGGGGAAGTTCCGATGCTCCGGTATCATCGCGTTGGTCGCGCCTACCGATGGGTCACCCTGAGGGATATCTTTGCGCTTTGGCAAACTTATATGTAGAGTTTTTTCGAGCGCTTCAAGCCGACAAAAACAATGAACCTCATTCAGAATTTGATATGCCCTCCTATGAAGATGGTTTGGATGGGCTTGCTCAAATTGAAGCCGCAAAACAAAGCGGAGAAACGAATAGTTGGGCTCCAGTTCGGTACCCTCATCGATCCTGAGCCAAACTGGGAATAAGATACAATTTCTGGTAATTGACAGAAATAATCATAGCGCACCACTAATTGCATTCTCATTCAATAGAAAAACAGGAGAAAGAATGATGTATCGGTATATATTTTCTTCTAGCATAGGTAATGGGGGCGTGCCCGAGTGTATCTTCTCGAGCTCAAGAGTATGATTCTACCGATTAGCAGTATATTTTCTTAACAACAAATAAAGTAATGCGAAGATAGTTCCATCTTTTCTAGATATTTTCATTAGGAAGCAGATAGATTTACGGTGCGTACACATCAGGGTTATTTCTTTCTCCAAAACTACTTGATCGATTTGGAACGATATACCAATCGCTTGCAGAATTACTGTCTACATAGTTCTTGTCACGGTCACTGTATCGGTTGATCGAGCGGGTTGATGTGCTTAGTTCTGAAAATATAGCTAAATGTGGACCTATAGGGGTTTCTTGTTTTTGCCAATGCTCCTTATGGACAAGATATTCTAGTAATTCCAGGTCTCCTTTACGGCCATACCCTAAGTATCGATGAGCTTCATCCAGTGTTTTTACGGTATAACTGACGGCATCTATTATCGGACCTCTCGGGTATTCGGTTATGATTATCGAACCGGTTGTGTTTGAAAGACCGGGGCTTTCAGGAAGCCATACATCCCAGGCGGAATCATGGGTTCCTTTTGATGATGCGACCGATTTGTTATCAATTTCTGGTGTTTCTCCGGGGATGTTTTGGCTCTTAGCATGGATGATGATAAATTCTCCCGCTTTGACTTCAATATCAGGAAAGATATAGTCTGGATCATTTTCCAAAGGGTGGGATAAATAAAATGCGATGCCTGACATAATTCCTCCGGAAAGGACATAGAGTTCTATGCGATCTGGATTGTTTTTACTGCCTTCGGGGCTGAACTCAGAAATAATCAAGCGTGGAAGCCGTTCATTTATGCCAAAAAATGGGATGTGAAGCCTGTTTCGGTTGCCCAATGAATCAGTGACTTCCAATGAAACTATGTATTTATTTCCAGCCCTTGGTTTTTCACTAAAAGACAATTCAACGAGATTCTCTGTTGCTTGGGGGATAACTCCTATATCTGGATCAACCATTAATTCAGAGGTTAACATTATTTCCTCTGAGTACAGTATTTGTAATGTGTTCGCATCTGAAAAATCATGTGAAATATATTGTGGAGGAGTGAAATCTACATTGGTTGCAAATGTCTGTGTATTTATATTGCACCCAAAGATCGATAAGAGAACCAAACAGCCAAAAACGTATTGCACCATGGATTATATGACGGGAATAAGCACAAAAATGATTTATATCTTGGTAACTTCTTAGCTGGTTTGTAGTGGGTCGGTTAATTTCTTAAGTTTTTTTTGTTCTTTCTCTTCGAGGTGTGCAGAGAGTGTAGAATATACTTCTTCATGATAGTAGTCGATCCAAGATATTTCTTGTGGAGAAAGCATTTCTAAACAAATAAGATCACGTTCATACGGACAGAGAGTGAGTGATACGAGTCGAAGAAAGTTAGCATTCGCGGGTGAAGATTCGCTCGGAGCTACGTATACCAGATTTTCGATTCGGATACCATGTGATCCTTCAATGTAAAGACCAGGCTCTATTGAAAAAACCATTCCAGAGGAAAGAACTGTATCACCATTACGGGTAGAAATATTCGGAGGAAATTCGTGTACGCCGAGCGCAAATCCAACTCCATGCCCAGTTCCATGAAGGAAATTCTTTTTTTGACGCCACATCAACGATTTGCAAATTATATGAAGGTCTCTACCCGTTGTTCCGATGGGAAATTCCTGCGTTAACACGTGAATATGCGCTTTTAAAACCAGTGTATAGTCGCGCTGAACTTCGGTTGAGCTATTCCCAATACGGAGAACACGGGTTATATCGGTTGTTCCATGCTCGTATTGCCCCCCTGTATCGATCAAGAGAACACTGTTGTGCTTGAGCAGAGAAGAATTATTCTCGGTATCAAAATGAGGCATTGCAGCATGTGGGCCCGATGCACAGATCGGAGCAAAACTATTTTCAATAAAATCGCTATTCTGTGCCCGATATTGAGTGCATATTTGCGCTACATCGATTTCTGTCATGGCGTCTATATCTGCCTCGTGAATAGCTTGTATAGTGCGAACCATAGCTACTCCATCCAAAATATGGGTCGATTTGAGATGCTGAATTTCATCGTTCGTTTTTATTGCCCTGATAGTCGAGCTGGGCTGGGTTTTGTATGCAATATCTGAAGAGATGAACGGAATGAAACCAGCATCCGTTCTTTGTGGGTCGATCAAAACACGGGCTTCTGGAGGAAATGCACGTACACATTCAACGATATCAAAATAGTGTTTTATTTCTATAGCAGTTTCTCCTATACGCCTCATGGCTTCAACAGTTAACTGTCCACCATCACGTAAAAATAGCTGAACATTATCTGGATAGATGACCAAAAAGGCATGAAAAACCTGTTGATAGGGTAATTCACTGGCTCGGAGTCTGGTTATGTATGCTATATCATCCAAAGTAGATATCAAGTGAATTGAGCAACCAACATTTTCCATTTGTTTTCTGATCACATCGATCGTTTCGATGACCTGTGAAGAGGAGCCTGAATCGAGAACGCGAATAGGTTTTGAATCCACGGGAGGACGATCGGGCCATAATTCTTCAGGGTAATAGAGGTAACTTTTGCAATTTCGTGGAGCGCAATGCTGTTCGTATTTTCTGAATTCTGAAACGCTTATATGAAAAAAATGCAAAGATGTTTCGTGCGGTGTATTAGTGGCTATCCAATGTTGAGGGGTGTCTAATTCTGTTAATAGACGCGGTGTGATTCCTACTTGAGGTAATGTTTCACGTACCTGGAGATAGTATCTTGTGTCGGTCCACAATAAGGCTTCGTGCATTGTAACGATCATAGTTCCGAAAGACCCTTCAAAACCACTTATATATGATCTCAAAGAGAAGGCTTTTGAAGGAATTTCGCTACAGTGGGGGTCGCTATCCGAGCATATTACTACACTCGAATCATGATCGGTGAGCCAGTTGCGAATATTCGCAAGCGTGTGATGCATGATACAGAATAGCATAATTGAAGCCCTTCAGAAAGTCTTGGTTGACATCAGGGGGTTAATACTTCTACACTTTTTTCATGGCGTCAGAAAAATGGGGAAAGTTTGTAAAAGCCCTCAAAGAATCATTAAATGTAAGTGCAAAAACGACCTCTTCGGTCGTGAAAGTTTTTTCACAGAAAACAAAAGAGCTAGCCAAAGAAAGTAAAACTCGTTTTGAGGTATTCCAGCTACAAAAGAAATACGACAGATTGGTGGCGGATCTTGGTGAAATCGTTCTCGGTAAATTTAAGACCTCAAAACAATCGGTATCTCAGTCACAGGTTGATATCAAGGAAATTGTCCTCGCTATTACGGAGGTTGAGAGATCTATTGCCGTTCATAAAGCAAGAATGACTCAGAAGGCAGAATCTTCCAATGAAGAGGCGTCTGAAGCGAACAAAAAGCAAGACGCAGAAAAAAAACGCGACAGAAAAAAGCCCGATACATCTTCGTCTGATGAAGCGTGATACTACGAACTAGTTCTAAATAAACCAATAAGCATTAGCTAGAGTGAAATAGGAAGTGTAATGTTTCTCTGCAGCTTGTAGAGGAGATAAAAAAACAAGGCAGGAAAAAATGTTTCTTCCTGCCTTGTGTAACACTCTCTTTGGATTAACAGTGAGTTATTCTTCGATGAGTCTAGGATTCGGAGGACTCAAGGAGTCTATTGTTTGTGCTTGATCCACGAATTCGTAGAGTGCATTGGCGTAAGATATGCCCAATTGTGATTTTAGTGTAGATGGATGATTTGCTAGTGTTTCGTATCCATCTCCTCCACTTGCGAGAAAGGAGTTGGTGACAAAGTTGTAGCTATTCTCCAGATCAACAACATTGCCTCTAGAGACTAGAACATTGGTGCCAATCTTTATTCTTCTGACTCGGTCGCCTGCTTCACGTGAAGGGTCATAGGTAACTTCGATGCCCGAGGCTTGTAAGAATCGCCCGCTTGGGTCTGGCAAATTTGCTATCGAGTGTTCGAAGACATCCTTTATTTCGTTTGCTCCCATAGATTCAATAACCGTAAGAGTGTTGCTGAAGGGAAGTGCAGTGAGGACATGGAACATTGTTATGTCGCTATTTTCTGGAATTACGATACTTTGTCTGATTCCACCACCATTGGTTACCGCAAAATCGACCGGTTGATCGTGCATTTCACGACTAATGGCAACATACGCATCTGTTATCAAATTACCAAAATCTGTCTCTTGGCTGCGTACAAGATTTCTTGTTCCATCCAGATGTACCGCGGTGCTACCGATCACTTGGCTTTGAAAAGCGGTGATGGCTTCCGTAACAGGTTCAACAATTTGAGTTTCAACTTCCGCATCGCTAGGATCGCTGGGATGTATGCCGACTGGTCCAGATCGATGATCTATTCCAGTAATAATACCGTTGTTGTCAAATGTGACCATTAAACGACCTATATAATTGTAAGAACCCTCTGTCGATACAACGAGAACCGGCTCGCCACTGGGTGAGAGTGTTTCGTATGGGTAAGGACCTTCTGGTTGATCAATGAGCACTTCTCCGTCTCGATTTTCTCGGAATAAATAATCGTTGGTATCATTACCAAGCAAATTGTCACCACCACCTGCGATAAATATGTCGACACCATCGACGGCAGAAGCAAGCTTGATTTCTTCATCTACATTTTGTAAATGTGACAAGGAAACAATAATAGTAACGCCTTGTTTTTGTAGATCCTCTACTGCTTGTGTGAGACTTTCTTCGACATCAAAGATTTGAACATCACCCGGAGATGATATGTAAGAGATTGATTCGGTGGTTGCTCCTATGAATCCAACTTTCTTCATTCCTGAAGAAGTTTCTACCTCCATAACATACCAAGGGAGTATTGTTGTTCCAATGTATTTTTCTAAGGATTCTTCTTCAGAAAAATCTAAATTAGAAGAAATGACTTTGAAATTTGCCCCAGCTAAGAAGCGCTCAAAACCGTCAATGCCAAGATCGAATTCATGATTTCCAACGGCAGATAGATCGTATCCAGCGAGATTTAAAACATGTGAGTCAGCCGTTCCATCAGCAGCTGCATATTGCAAACCAGTGAGAAAATTATCCCCGGCTGAGATAGTTATCACAGGGTAGGGGGAATTGTCCCGCAAGGACTGGATTTTGTGAATAAACTGTGCAACCGAACCTGAGTAATCATTAGCTAGAAAAGCTGATTCTCCATCGTTGCTGTGCAAGAACGTAATCCCGAATTCGTCAGCATTATTAACGTCTTGAGAGGATTCCTGTTCCGGAAATCCTGTCGCACTAAGGAAAGAGCAAACAAGGGATAAAAATAAAATAACCAAAAATTTCTTCATAGATAGGACCTCCACTTGGTGGTATTGATATGCCTCATCGTATCAAGTTTTTTACCTCCCGTATACATCATAACTTTCTCTCATGAATATTTAGTGCAAAATCGCATGATATCGGCCCGATTCAAATAGTTTTTTAGCATTAAGCATTTTTTCTAGATGAAAATTTGATGCAGTACGAGATCTATAAAGGTAATTTGTGATAGTGAAAGAATTGTCTTGTATGAATCTGCTCCTTCGAGTAAGATAGTGGATCTGACCATCAATGGAAATATATGCCAAAAAATGTGTCAGATAAGATCAATGAGAGAAGAAGGGAAGGGAGAGAGCGGGATACGTCAATAATAAGAGA
>WTKD01000010.1 GCA_011524535.1 Spirochaetaceae bacterium | reverse complement strand
CTTACAACACTGAAGTTACCCACATCCGGGTCTCTCACTATTGGTGAATATGCATTCTACAAAAATAAACTTACAGAACTCACCATACCGGATTCAGTGACATCCATTAGAGAGTCTGCATTCTACGACAACAAACTTACAGAACTCACCATACCGATTTCAGTGACATCCATTGGTAGGGATGCATTTGGAGCGAATCCTGATCTCAAAAACGTCACCATACCAAGAGGGGCATACAACAGACTAGGAGCAGAAGTTCTTAGGCAGGCGTTTCCTTCAAACTCAACATTTTGGGATGAAAACGGAAATGCGTACTAAGCGCTAGAATAGAAAACAGATTCATAGCAGATTCCAGAAAATCATGGAATCATACCCATACCAACTGGGTCTATACCATAGATTCAAACAGGACTACCGCAAAAATGCGGTAGTCCTTGTTTTATAGAACATAGTTTGAATACATCAAGTTGGTTTGGAGGTTCTATAAAACAGATGAGGTAGGAAGGCATGATTGGATCCAGGATTTACAGCACATTGAGATTAACCCAATGCCCTTTTTACACTATATTTATATACGGAACATCGGTACAATTCACAAAGTCGATAGAGCTCAAATACTACCTGCGTACGATCGCAGTGTGTGCCTGGCTACTTCCATACCCACTATTCTACAATCTCCAGCATAATTTCATTGCGGCGAAACGCATTCAGGGTAAACGGCGGGTCATAGAACGCATAGACGGGAGCGCCAACAATCGAAATATCGTTTTGTTCGATATAGTTCATTAATTCCTCTTCGTGTGTACGCATATTTCCATCGGAGTTTCCGCCGGAAAAACAAATCACTACAAATGTTCTTGAAGGAAGCTCTTTCAGTACCACGCGAGAGTTGTTAGGCGTGGGAAGCGTATCTATGGTATATTCTGCTGGCATCACAAAATTGACCTTCCACGAACGGTCTGTCGGTGTTTGCTGCACCGGAGCCGTCATGGCGATTTTTTGACTTTCTTGCTGTTGGACGGGAGCCGTCATAGCGATCTTTTCACTGGTTTCTTTTTTGGTGTTGTTACCAAAGATATAATCGGCGAGGAGGCTGAATCCACGGCTTGAAGCAGTCCTTCGATCACCACCAACCTCGACCTCCGCAATAATCATGGGTTCATAGCGCCTTATTTCTATGTCTTCGTAACTAGAAACGACTTCGTAGGTTGGTATTTCGATGTTAGCCGTAACACACCCCAGTACAAGAAAAGCCGTTACTATAATTACAACAGACATTGCTTTGTCTTTCATACAATTTCCCCCATGCAGTGTCATAGTGTATGCACATCATGACCTTTTTGATCGATCCAAAAGCAGTGGATACACACTCGTGCAAAAACACAAGTATATAGTACAATTCAAGCATAGCAAAATCAACAATGACAAATCATAGGGATCTGTCTCTACGGTGAACGATACAATGCATATCTCTAGACCACCACACGCGTTTACAAGACGCGGTTTATCTCTTGAACGATTCGATACGACGAGGTAAATGCTCCCTCAACCCGACCTCCACAACACCAGTCCCCACAAGAAGCGAGCTGCAAATCATAATCGATGAACACCGGGAGGGGTTCCCTCGTTGCATTATTCGCGTATCGCCAAAGATGAACCGCGGTATGTATTGCCGAATCGAGGGCAATGCCGGTGATGCGCTGCACTTCGGAGCATAGATGTTTGCTGATCTTATCGTGGTCGGCATTGCTATGGGCTTCCGCATACTCTTCGGATGAATGAATCACCACTGTGTGTGTATTAGCACGTCCTGGTTTGTGGCTGTTTAGGGCGATCCAGCTAATATCTGCGTTTTTTATATGGATGACCTGGTGCGTGATGGGCGGGGGGTCCGCGAATCCGAGCATTACGGCAAAGCAAGAACGCATGGATACCGCTGCTATATCTGCATAATAAGAAGCAGTAGGCGGTAACAGAAGCTTTGCCTGCGGAGCGGGGATTGTTGATATAACCCAGTCAAACTCGCCATGGCGTTGGTCTTGTTCATCTTTGAGTATCCATTTCTCTTCTTTCGTCAGTGATGTGATTCTTGTGTTACGCAATATGGTAATCCCATTGCTCAGGTGTTTAACCACGGAGTTCATACCCGGAACCCCAACGTATCGTGATTCACCGGTTTTCCAACGATCCGTATCGACGATCTGGGAGCCATCATATTGGGCGTGTTGGGCCTCCCAAGGGGCTATTATCCCGCTTTCTATGAGAGGCTGTATAAACGCTTTGAATTCCTGACTGCGGATTGTGAAATACTGTGCTCCATGATCAAATGCATGGGGTCCGTTACGACGCGTTGCCATGCGACCACCCACACCACGAGATTTTTCAAAAATTGTTACTTCAGCATCATTCTCCAACGAGCGTGCAACAGTTATGCCCGATAATCCGGCTCCAATGACAGCAATCTTAGGAAAGGTGTTATTTGTCGGTGTGGTTGTCATAGTTATCATATAGGAACCTTCAAAAATTGTAGTCTTTTATAGTATTGTTCATCAATGTTGAAAGATGATCATATTGGCGTATCAAACACCATAGTGCTAGTTCGGTATGCCTAGAAAAATGAGTTGCCAGCTGTCTATCGATTGATATTGCAGGCTTGACAGATTAGGATAGAAGGTATCCAGCACGTATCATAAAACAATGATTGGCATGACCAATGGCTGAACAAGAAAAATACACGAAATTCCATACGAAGCAAGAAGGCGAACGGCTTCAATTGGAACTATGTGTTGCACATGTAGAGAAAATCGCTCACATGTTTGAGGAAGTTTTTGGAATGTATTCCATCGAAAACAGCCCAGGGTGGTGTCATCTACGACACCCAAAGCATTATGACATCATGCTGATCGCACCGACAATCTCTCGATCGGGAAAAGAAGACCTTCCCGATCCTGGAACAGGGGGAATGGGACTTGAAATTGTCATATGCACGAAGGGCATTCCCGAAAAAAGAACAGCACTGCAGCATCGAGGATACCCCTGCTCGGAACTGCGCTATCCGCCTTGGGGCAGCGTTGAGTTCATCTTTACGCTACAAGAAGGGTATTCGATACGCGTCAAACAGCCACCAGAACTCAGAGAGAGCGTATGCGCCTAAACACTTATCTTTTGTTAAAAAGAGAGAAACAGTGAACATATGGGACAAGAACATAGAGATATACACATCAGAGATTTAGTGTTGTGGACAGAAAACCCACGAGATCGTGTTGATCCTAATGCATCCGATCAAACCATCGCAAACCGCGCGATTAATAACGATGACGAAAGTAGATGGAAGCTAAAAAAATTTTTTAAAACAATGGGAAATCGTTACGATCTAAGTGAACTTCCCACGGTTGTATATCACGGTAGTAAACCTGTGGTCTACGATGGTAACAGAAGAATAATAATTGGAAAAATTATCCATGGTTGTGTGGAAAATGAAGATGCTAATTATTTTCGTAATTTTGATTATCCTAAGATGATTCCCTGCAATGTCTGTGATAAACAAACAGCCCTAGAGCACGTGTATAGAAAACATAAGGATGATAGTTCTTGGAAACATTTACAACGCGATATATTTAATCACGTCCACATGAAAATGCCCAAATCTTTGTTCCTTATCTTCGACGAAACAACAAAAATCATCTCAAATATGCCAAAGATGAATCAAAGATTTGTTAAAGAAGAGATTCTTACCCGGAAAAATTTGCAAACATTGGGCTTTTATGCCGATGATGGTGTTCTAAAATCGAACCACAAAAACGATGAAGATGCTTACCATATATTAGGCACCATAGTGTCCTTAGTAAAAAACAAAAAACTGGATACTCGAGAAAATCGTAAAGTACTCATGGAAAAAATATACGAGGATTCGTTGTGTAAAGAGATATTACAGAAATTACGTAGTAAAGACAATCCATTGTCTTTACTACCGACTCAAGGAAATGTTGGTACACCCGTGGAAAGAACAGAGGCTCCTTTTCAATTAACTCGAGAGGGTTCTGCCCAAATGACGAAAAGAGTAAATGCAAAAAAGCCCGAATTATTCGGTACTATACGCCCTCTAAGAGCTGGATCTGTTAATAATTTATACAAAGATTTGCGAAGTATATACAAAGAACGGACTAAGTATTCTGGCCATTTTCCCATGATCATCCGTATGGGACTAAGGCTACTAGTTGAAGTTGCCGCAGAGGACGTTTCTACAGAAGAAGGCCCTCTAAAAATATCTAAATTTTTAGATAAATATGAGAAAGATCCGCGCATAACATTTACTCAAGATGAAAAATCGACTCTTTTTGCTCAAAAAGTTGATAAAAAAAGAATACTTTCATTGCTTCATATTGGAGCTCACGGATACACTGCAACCAATAACTTAGATCAAACCGTTGCTCTATCTCTTATAATCGGAAAGATGCTAGAACTTAGTCATGGAAAATAAATTCTACTCGCCGTTCAGATATCCCGGGGGGAAAACAAAACTTGTTCCTTTTATTGCGTCTTTACTTCACGAAAACAACCTCGTTGGATGTGAGTATGTCGAACCGTTTGCTGGCGGGGCTGGCGTTGCACTGTCTCTGCTGTTCGATGACCATGCATCGAGAATAACCATCAATGATCTTGATCGTTCTATCTATGCTTTTTGGCACAGCACCGTGCACGAAAATGAACGATTGTGTCAAAAAATAAATGAAACCAAAATCACTATGGAAACATGGTATGGACAAAAAGAAATACAAAACAACAAAGAACATGCAAATTTGTTCGACCTGGGATTTTCAACGTTTTATCTGAATAGAACTAATGTGTCTGGTGTGATCAAGGGAGGGGTCATAGGAGGAAAAAATCAATCTGGAAGATACAAAATGGATGCACGATTTAATAAACGATCTTTGATACGCAGAATCGAAAAAATACACAGATATAAAGATAGGATAACAGTTGAAAACAAAGATGTTTTGGATCTATTGTCTGGATGTAAAAACGTATTTGTGTATTTGGACCCACCGTACGTAGAAAAGGCTAAAGCCCTCTACATGAATGTTTACACTTCTGATGGACACAAAAACATAGCCCAGTTTCTGCTTTCAAATAAAAACGAATTTCCTTGGTTGCTTTCTTATGATGACAATGAACTTATACGTGATCTATACCGTACGTGCAACGTAAAATTAAGTTGGAAGTTACGATACGGATCTTCAGGAAATAGAGTAAGAGAACTACTGTTTGTAAGTAACAACTTAAACGTTGATACCGCAAAAAAAGCAGTACAATATCTAGAAAAAGGCATCGATCGGCAATGATACCGGAAAAAAGCACCCTGTTTTTGACTTCGTTAATATTAATTCTGTCTACCAAAAGTTTTTTATAAAAAAATTCCTTACCGTTCTACGAGAAAGACTAGAAAATTATTTTGAATTTGGCTAAAAGTCTTAAGAAACGAAACAATGACTGACCCCGTAAATGAGGCTGAACGTCTTGCTCGAAGAGTTAGGACAAACTAAGCTTTCCGTCGAGCCAGAAGAAGTTTGTGAGTTCATATCCACTCCAAGCTATAAAGTCACGATTGTAGAAAAAACTATGTCATCAAAGAACATTCTTGGAATCTCAGTGGATGATAGCATTATCAGTCGCACCGCATATAGATTTATACATACGTACACCCTATTGACATAAAAATGGTGATACTTATACAGTGTAATTAAAGTTAAATATTTTTATGTATGCCTATATAATGCATTAAAAACTTCAACCGATGGAAGTTTGAGAATATAACTTTTCCTTTGGGGAGCAATGAACCTGAAAGAACTACTTTTACAGCCCCTGGCAAAACATCCCTTACGCGAAGCGAGGCTATGCTCTCCCAAGAAAAGAATCTTTTCCAGGAGTAAGAACACGCACCGATGAATATCGCTCAAGAAGAAAACAAGCTAATTACTTATGACGGATTGTTACAAAGATTAGAAAACAATAAGCGGGATCATCATTTGCTGCTTGGAAACGGGTTTAACATTTCCCTGAAGATCGACACAAGCTATGAAAATATTTTTTCAAAAATTAAAAAATCTCATCCAGAATATCTAAGCATAGAAGCGAGGCTCAAAGAAGACAATTTTGACATTGAAAAATTGCCTCGCCAATTGATGGAAGTAATCTCGAATGCCTCTAAGAGTCGTTATGAATTCATAAAAAGACGTCTTGAGGATGAAATTAAACAAGACTTTATATATGCAGCTATGAAGATAATAACTGAAGGATTTGATAAAAAAGACGAAACCTTTTCCAATAAAGGTGTTTTCAAACTATTAGATCATTTCACGAATTATTTTACACTGAATTACGACCCACTCTTGTATCTTTTACTGCTAGAAAAAATTAAATTACCAGAAATTTTAGCATTGATGAATAAAAACCTCTTCGTATCAGACCAAGGGGAATATATACACCCTGTATATAAATATTCAAAGAGGGTTTACTTTGAAATAATGAGAGATTGGGCAAAAAAGGAATGGTCTGATTACGCTATTTACGCTGACTACCTGATAGGAAAATCTTATGATCATCTTACAAATGAAGAAAAAAACTCAAACGGTGATAATGCACAGGCATCTCACACACACAATGATGCAGAAGAAACGCCTGATTTGTTTGATCTTCCCCCAGTAGAATCTTCTAAAGAAACTATCCCTTATGACGGATTTTCCAGAAAGGAAAAATATTTATACACATTTGACGCATCAAACCAGCAAAATCTATATTTTTTGCATGGAGCATTTCACATCGTTGAAAGGAATAACACCATCCAGAGAATAACGCGAACAGAGAAAAGTACTTTTCAGGAACGGGTAGCTCAAGAAGTGTATACCGGATGGCAGAAGATGGTTATAGTCTTTAGCGGGACATCTGAGGAAAAGAAAAACCAAATACAAAACAGTACGTACTTAGAGAAAGGTTTTGACGTTCTGCCCACCCTGAGCGGTGACTTAACCATTTTTGGAAGCTCTTTAGACAAAAATGATAATCACATTTTTGAACAAATCAATAAAAGCGCGGTAGAAACGATTTACCTTTCTAGTTGTTCGGAAAGCTATGAAGAAGACAAAAAAAGAGCCAAAGAGCTTTTTGGGAATAAAAAAATAGTGCTATTCGATTACACTACCGTTTCTTATACTAAGACGAGCACTACATAGCTAGATACTTAACGATTAATTTTCGGATCAAGAATTTTAAGAACCAGAAGAGTTTTCCCTCGGGTTTTAATGATCCTGTGCATTTTAAAGCATCATAAATATAACAAAACCCTCTAAAGAAATTGAATCATTGAAAATGATAGTGTATGGTGAAAATAACTGTGGAGTACGGACTTGAGTATGGGGAGAAAATATCCACAATCAGACGTAAAAATTTTATATGGAAATGCTGCTTTACGCTGTAGTTTTCCAGGCTGCCAGATCATTCTAGAAGTAGAAGATGTGTCAGGAGAGAAGAAGCAGATTGGTAAGATAGCTCATATAGTTGCACATAGTAAGAATGGTCCGCGAGCCGATAGTTCTTATCCTCAAGATAAACTCGATACCTATGATAACTGGATATTGTTGTGTGGCACACACCATGACACCATCGATGGAGCAGAGGATAAATATACTGCAGAAATTCTACGTAAGATGAAAAAAGACCATGAATCATGGGTAGTCGAATCGCTTACCGTAGCAGGGATGAACATTGGATTTGAAGAACTAGAGCTGACTATCAAGGCAATTCTCAACAAGGCAATTCCCAAGCTCAATTTAACATCGGAGGAAGAAAATTTTGCACTTACTCCTCTACGACAAAAAATAAAAAAAAATAATCTCACAGAGAGCACACATACCTCTCTCGCTAGGGGATTAAGCAGAAGCCATGTAGTTGGACAGTTTATTGAAGCGCGCTCGAAAAGAGATGCAAATTTCCCTGATAGATTGAAAGCGGGATTTAGAAAAGAATATAATCGTCTTGTAGATGAAAATATTCTCTCGGACGATTTATTCAAATCCATGGTTTACTTTGCAAGTGGTAACTCCCATGACTTCAACCTAAGAGCTGCCGGGGAGATGATAGTAGTTCACCTGTTTGAAATATGTGAAGTGTTTGAACAATGATTTTACCAACCAAACATATTCCAACAAATCAAGCGTTGATCGGAGCAGGTGCGGTAATTCTACAAGAATTACGCACCCCAAAATCTGTGTCTGCACTTTGGGAAGTTGTTAGAGAGGTTTCTTCGATTGAAAATTATGAGCGCTTCGTTTTAACGCTTGATATGCTTTATATCATTGGAGTCGTAGAATTGGATAACCTCCTGATTAGGAGGGTTGAAAAATGATTCACGGTATTTCTTCAAATAAGTCTTCTTTTAAAAACATTGAGTTTGATAAGGGGCTGAATGTTGTTATTGCAGAAAGGCAAGAAACTTCTGGTCAGAAGAAAACTACGAATAGTCGAGGCAAATCGACCTTAATTGTAATTATAAATTTTTGCCTAGGCAGTGATGCGGCTCGAAGCGGTCTGTGTATCGACGAGCTATCTGGCTGGGATTTTACCATCGATATTACATTGCTAGAAAATCGTGTTCAAGTAACACGTGCAATTGACAATCCAACAAAGTTTCTCATCAAAGGTCATACCAATAATTGGTCTATTGAACCTGATCTTGATGAGGAAACAAATACACACTTTCTTAGGTTGGATAAGTGGAAACAGTTGCTTGGTCAAGCTTTTTTTCATCTGCCAGAAGATAGCGATCTTTCAGTTCGCAGTCTGCTATCTTATTTCTTGCGTTCTGGAAACGATGCATATAGTAAGCCATTAAAGTTTTTTTCTAGCCAGGCTAATAACAGTGCATATGTCAATAATGCGTTCTTTTTTGGATTAGATCACAAGTATGCCAATGAGTGGTGTAAGTTAGATAAGAAAGACAAAGCGCTTAGAAACCTGGATGCTTCAATCAAGGCTGGGGTATATGAAACACAAGGTGCACTTGAGGCGAAAAAAGTAGAACTTGAAGAAAAGCTGTCAAGGAGCCGAAAAATCTTATCGAACTTTAAAGTTCATGAAAAATACAAAGACATTCAAGTTGAAGCCAACAAATTAACTAACGAATTGCACCAGCTAGCTAATCAGAATGTTGTTGAGTCCCAAAAGCTTCAACAGTATAAAAGCTCTATATCTGAAGAGACACCACCTGATAACGGTAAACTAGGAGCTATTTATGAAGAAACGGGGTTGGTTTTTCCAGAGTCAGTAAAGCGTACTTTGAAGGAAGCGTCGGTCTTTCATGAGAAAATTATTAAGAACCGTGCCTACTTTCTAGATGCCGAAATATCCCGAATCGAGAATGGAATATCTCAAAGAGAAGGTCTTATTCGAACATTGACCGACAAACGAGCCTCTCGCATGAAAATACTTAAAACTCATGGTGCACTTGAGGAACATTCTCGTTTGCAAGAAGAGCATGCAAAGATATATAAAAAGCGTGAACATCTTTCGAATAAGATAGAAGATATTCGAAACATAACAAAAAAACGTAAAGAAATTAAGTCATCGACATTGGAACTAGATAAAGATGCTACCATTGACTATGAGGAAAAAAGAGAATTCTGGGAACAGGTCATCAGATTGTTTAACGAGTCAGCTAAAGCTTTGTATGGTATTCCTGGGGAGTTTATAATCGATATTTCTGAAAAAGGATATGACTTTAAGGTAGATATTCCTGGTGGCCGTGGTGCTGGAATCGGAAAGATGATGATTTTTTGTTACGACCTTACGGTTATGTGTATGCAAAAAATATTGGGAAGAAATATCGACTTTCTAGTCCATGATAGTATCATTTATGAAGGTGTAGATGAACGTCAAATTGCTCATGCTATTGAGCAGGCCGCTCAGAAAGCACAAAAATACAATTTCCAATATATCATGGCAATTAATTCAGATAGGGTACCATACGACGATTTCCATGATGATTTCAATTTCGATGAACATATTAAGCTAAAACTTTCTGATGAAGATGAAACAGGAAGCTTGCTAGGAATACGCTTTTAACGTATTCCTCTTAGGATCGTAATGGCAATTTGCAAATGTTTTATATAGATCCAAACAACTCCAACTCTTCCTGCCATAGATTGGGTAAGGTTTGCCGTCTTTTGTTGGCTGCGACCAGCTCTTTGGCAATCTTTTCAAAGCTCTGTATATTAAGTGGGTGCAGACGTTCTTCGTTGAAATCGCGATATCTTTGGTCAGCATCTGCGGGATTTCTTCTTGCCCCTTGGGGGAGCTCATTTCCAAGTTGATCAAATTGATTGATGTTTTGGATGACATTATTTTCATCCATGTCGAGGTTGTTTTTATCAAGGGCTTTTACCTTTTGAATGACGGTTGCAATCAAGCTCTCGTTTCGAAAAAAATTTGAGTCTTACGGTAGTCAAATCCTCGATATCCCATGCTAGTATGTTTTCCAGGAGACGGCTTTTATAGCCGCTCTTAAATGCCTTTTGGCAGAAATAATAGCGGTAGATATAATCCTTTTTTTGGTATAAGCGAGTGACATGGGTCGTTCGCAGCGGGAGCATTTGACCAGCCACATAAAAATGAGATTTGGACTTTTACATCTCTTTTCGTGTGGTCTTTTTGTTGTTGCGTAAGACAGTCTGTGCCCGTTCAAAAAGTGTGCGACTGACGATCCCGTCATGGTGCTCTTCAGAGATTTTAGCTTACTGTTTATATTTTCAAAATCCGAGTTGAGAATTCCGATACTATCACATTCAAGAATATCCTTGAATGTAATAAAGTAGATACGAGTAAGTGGTCTCTATTTTTGTTTTCTTATTTGTTCGCCCTCTGGGGGAATCCTAAGATTTATTGCGTTCAGGTGTGAAACATACTTTATTCGCCTTTGACTTGATAAAAGGCGTGAAGGAAGCGTGTATGCCTACTGCAAGTGGTGCATACATCAATAGAAGATAGATTATAGCGTTTATACTTTAACCCGCTGCACCCAAAGTGATCCGATGCAAAAAGACCCAGTGCTTGGTGCTTTCACCGCAATGAAGCCGAAAGGTTCGTCGAAGGGCTGCTGGAGCTTTACAAAACAAATCTTTTACAAAAGCGGGATGATACTTTGGAAATATCGACATCCGTCGCTCTAGTTGTTGAAATGCAAAGTAACATTAACACCACTCTGCATATTCAAATGGCGAGGCTGGTGGGTTAAGAAACGAAGATTAAAAATTTTCAAGACGTCTTACATGTTCTAGAATTTTTTCAGCGAGAGTCTTTAAAAGTGGAGCTTTCTCTGCAATAGCGTTAGCATTATAATCTTCAGATACTCTTATCTTTATATTCTCTAAAACAGAAGATACTTTTTCTTTCTTTTGTTTTTTGCCATCACCCTCTGAAATATGTTTATTTAGGAACGCTTTAACCTGACCCATAAAGGGTTTACTGTCGTCTAAAATTTTAGCATTAATTTCAATAACAGAATTATGTTTCAGACATTGATTTATTTTTGATAGGACATACTCCTTAGGAAGGGTATCCTCTATTGTACTACCTTCGTTAAGATCGCCATTCAGATCTCGAATTGTGAATACATTTTCTGTAGAAAACTTCCCATCAATTTTGATAATATCGTCCTTGATTTTTTTGCCCTTTTTGTCATCGTCTGTAATTACTAATGGATAAATATCATTGAGAGCCAACATGCTGGCGGCGGCGGTTAGATTATCTCCTTTTCCATTGGAAATCGTTATGTTGGATTCTCCACTTATACATTTCAATGCTTTATTTATAAGTACTTTGTCAGAGCCCCCTTCGACAAGGATTTTCTGAGGTGACAGGAAATCCCTTATAACATTAATTCCAAATGCATCTTTTAATATTTCATCATCGAACATATTCTGATTGTTTTCGATGTGTTTTTTGTATGTTCCATTAACGCTATTTTTTTTCAAAAGAATATGTCTTTCTGGATGTTTCTGATCAATTATAAAGTTGGAATGAGTCGCAATAAAGAGATAATTATTTGCTCCGATTTTCAAAAGTTCCTTCATCATCCAACGAATGCCTGAAGGATGAAGATGGGTTTCAGGTTCGTCAATAAGGATAAGCTGGTTTTTGATTTTCTGTGTGTGATTGGCAATCGATAAGCTTAAGATAAGAGAAATAAACTGTTGAAATCCCTGACTTCGATCAGACATTGCATAAACTCCATAATCATTACCCTCATCCTGAACCGTTACAGTTGCATTCATTTCATTATCAGAAAGTATTTCTACTGCAATTTTCACTGGATGCTTTTGCCATATTTTATTTATATACTCGGTCGTTTTCTTTTGTAAAGTTTTTTGAAGACGAATTCTAAGGCTATCATTTTTGTCAGCGTTTTCTATTTGTGTTTCTATTGTTTGATTTGTATCGAAACCACACAAATAAAACATATTTCTTAACGCAGGATACGTATTCGGCGTTTGGGCAAAATTTTTTAAAGAAATTTTCCCATTAATTAAGTGATTTTTAGATGCACTCCAGAAAGATACTTTTGGTTCATGTGTCGAAAAGAAGTCTTCTAAAGGCACCTCAATCATTCTTTTAAGTATTTCAATTGTAAGCTCTTGATATGAGTTTAAATCAGCCACTCCAATTTTAAGCGCGACTTCTTCATTTCCTTTGTAAACATAGGCATTTAGTGGTATTGTATCTAATTCAAAATGCCACTTTTCAGAAAATCGAACTTCGTTTTCTTCTATGCAGACTTCTTTAACAGCTTTTTTAACTCTAATGCGAGAGACGATATCTTCTGGTAGTTTAGATTTTTTAGATATAGATTTTTTATACTCTGCAATTTCATTATCTTGATCGCATTCCATTTCAAACGAGGATGAAACGATGTTAGTTTTAGCATCTTGATTTCGGATTTTTAAAAAATCCACCTCGTCTTTTGGACAGGTGAGAAGTGCCATTGCTCTTAAAATATTACTTTTTCCTGTTTCATTTTTTCCAAGTAGAACGGTTGTATAGCTATCTCCACATTTGACTACCTCAAAGTCAATTTGTCTGATGGATTTATAATTTTGTATTTTTATTTTTTGCAGCTTCATATCTTGATCTTTATCATTTTTTTAGTGCAAAGCACATTTCCATTGTATAAAATATCTTTGTTAGCTTACAGAAGTAAGGAAAATAAAAGATGCTAAAAAACACTGACGATAAAACCGCGTGCTTTTTTGTTATTGTATCCCAGGATGTGTATGAGCAAGTTTTGAAGATGGCAAAAGAGCATGATTTATCTGTTGCATGGGTCGTGCGATATGTTATTACGGACTTCCTCAAAAATGACCGCAAGATAACCATAGGACTAAAAGACGACAATGGATAGAAAAAAATTGAGCTGGCATGGATGGAGAAAAAGGATCGCAAAAAGTTAGAAACGTGCACCCTGCTGGAAGATAAGTGGCTTATCCTACACTGTTGATGAAGAGACAGAAAACAAGCTAATTTTTTGGATGACCACCTAGCCCTAAAAGCCCTAGAGCAAGAATATACAGGCAAGGTCAAGCAGTATCTATATAGATTCATCATATAATACGGGAGCTGCGTTTGAACATTACGATGGCGGATTAGAACATTCAATTTGGCTCGGTTTAATGTGAGAACGCCTTCCATTGCTCAGAAGGTTGGTCGTCAAACAAAGGAGCTCTGTGGATTTCTGTAGATGATAATGAGGCGCATTACTTAAGGGTATTGTGTGATGCGGCGTTTGGTCACAAAAACTTTGTTGCAAACGTCATTTGGTAAAAGGGGACGTCATCTGGTATGCGTGCAACACTTGGAGCCGGACACGACCATACTTTAGTTTATGCACATGATATATCGACTTTTAAAAAAATACTCAAGTAATTTCCAAAAACAGAAAAGTAAAAGACAGGTTACAAAAACCTAGACCTTGATTCAAGTGGCTTCTGAGGATCCATAGATCATACAGTATGAGATTTTCGCCCGAATCAAAAGGTATTCAATTACAACTCCTTATGAAATAGTCTATGAGCTGTCAAAAGATCGGTGTTGGAAAAGTATTGAATCTGTCTTTTTGCAATTGCCTAAAGAGGATCGTATTTGGTTTGGGAAAGGCGGTGGAGGTATCTCACGTTGAAAAACTATCTAGCGGAGTCTCAATGTTCAATTGGTGATTTCCTGAGCAGTAAGTTTTTACTCCGATTTTTGCCGTAAAACTTCAACGACAGCATTCGCCAAGGTGAGCTCCATGCCTTGACTCCTCTGATTTTCGTACCGGAACACATTATCAGCAACGCTCAACAAAATCAGCCGCGAGGAAAATGCTGAAGTTTCGGAGCAATTCATACGCTGGGTTTGGGCTGGTGGTCGTAAGCTCGAAAGGTCGGTTCGGCAACGGGTAGTCGAGACCGAGTTATATGATGTCTAGATTAAAGTCATTTCGAGCTTGTGTTTACGCTTCATCCAATCAGGCAATGTGCGGTCGAGTAGTTTATAAAACTCGGTACTATGATTATGGTGGATGAGGTGGCAAAGTTCGTGAATAACAACATATTCAATACACTCCTTGGGCGTTTTAATAAGATTGACATTAAGTGTCAGTCTGCCATTAATTGACAAACTGCCCCAGCGCTTATCCATTTTTTGTAATTTCAGATTTGGTTTATTCAGGGCTCCTTTTTTGAAACCATCCCAGCAATCATTAAAAATTTTGGGTAGATACATTTTCGCTTGTCTTCTATACCAAGAATCTAAAATCTTCTTTATATGTTCCGGTTTGCTGGATGTCGACTCGATAAAAAAATATCCATTTCTTATATGTTCCGGTTTCTCGGGTATCGACTCGGTACAGTAATGCCCATTCCCCACAATCAACGTATCTTTGTCAGACACCTCTATTTTAAGAAAGTATTGTCGACCTAGATAAAGGTGACTTTCACCGCCTAAATATTTCTTGTCCGGGGTCCTTGGATAGAACTGGTTAAAATAAGCAATTTGCCGCTTAATCCATCGGGCTCTTTTCTTGATTTTGCCTTCAATAGCTTCAAGCGTTGAAGTCTTCGGCGCTTTGACCACGACACTTTTGTCAGGATGGACCGCAATTTCTAACGATGTGCGTTTCATCAGCAACAGTTCGTAGTCAATGTCTGTTTTTCCGTAGCTGATGGTGCAGGCAATACTTTTCATTATGCATGCCTCCTACTTTTGGCTATCTGCATCGTTTTGTCAATGATTTCATCCATTTGTTTTGTCGTCAATTCTATACCTTGTTTGTCTTTTAATTCGTCGTAAAGATAATCATCAATTTTTCCTTTAACCTTGTTGATAGCATTTTCATTATCCCAAAAGTCTACCATTTTTTCCTGTTCAAATGCTTTCTGAGAATTCGCTGCCGTATAGGCAATAGCCTGTTCTTTCACTTCCAGGCCTTCATTGGCAAAATAATCTTTCATCATCCCATAGTAGGCGCATGCTTCATCATTGTTGCGGATGCTTTCAGGGACATTATCATGCTTTTTCAAAACCACTGAGTCACGAATATCACTAACCTTGTTAAGATAATCGAGATCAGAGATGCGACGTGCTTTAAAGTCATCAATGGCTTGCTGGATCAGTTTTGAAAACTTCTTATAAAACGCAGGGTCTTCATTCATTTTCTTAAAGATGCCCTTTTTCGTCGCATGGGCGATGGTGTCAGCTCTGGCAGCTGTTGATGTACCAAGGTGAATACCTTGCCCTTTTTTGACCGTATCAAAACTTTGATCGTCAAAAATATCGACAGGCGGATTGAGCTGAATGACTTCATTGGCCTGAATATGCGTATTGAGCATTTTTTTAATCTTAGGCTCGTAATCACGGTAGTCGATGGCCTCTGCATAACGTAGCTTTACTGATTTTTTCAGGTTCTGGAATCTTTTCAGATCACCCTTATAAGTTTGTAGCTTGGCTTCATCCGTTTTTCTGATGAATTTGTCAGTTGAAAGCGCAATCCCGAGGGTTTTACTATACTCAGCCAGTCTTTCGTAGAAGTCATCACGCAACTCATCATCCGCCAGAAGAACCTCGAACGCCTCTTCATTATGCTTATTTTTTACTTTTCGGAAGATATCCCATAAGTCAGAATAGCGCTGAGGAAGCCTTTGTACTTCTGAGTGAACCGAAGCGAGCGTATCCAAAAGGTCTTCTTCGTCAAAACCTTCGAACGCATCATACATTGTTAGGGCTTTATCCAGCTCACCTAGAACGCTGGCATAGTCAACGATATACCCGAAGTCTTTGCCTTCGTGTAAGCGGTTCACACGCGCAATGGCCTGTAACAGAGCGTGCTCGCGCAGCGTGCGACAAAGGTAGAGAACTGTGTTTTTTGGAGCATCAAATCCGGTCAGTAGTTTATCAACAACGATCAGAATTTCCGGCTTTTTATCATATTTGAACTGGTTGATGACCTGTTTGGTATATTCCTCTTCGGAACCAAAGCGCTTCATCATGTTATCCCAGAACTTGCCAACTTCATCTGTTGGTCCTTCATCTACTTTTTCATAGCCTTCACGAATATCCGGTGGTGAAATAATAACTTCAGATGTAACGAATCCAATATCCTTCAGGTGTTCATGATACTTAATCGCTGCTGCTTTGCTGGGGGCCACAAGCTGGGCTTTGAAGCCTGTGCCTTGCCAGTTGGCGCGATAATGCTCACTGACATCAAAGGCCCGCATATAAATAACCTGATCAGATCTATTCAGTCTCTCGGCGCGGGCATATTTCTTTTTCAGGTCAGCCTGCTGATCTTTGTTTAGATCTGATGTATGGCGATCAAACCACAAGTCGATAGCTGCTCTATTCTGCTCCATTTCTACGTGACGACCTTCATAGAGCAATGGCAGTACTGCTTTGTCTTTTACCGCTTGTTTGATGGAGTAATGCGGTTCGATCATTCCGCCAAATTTTAAGAAGCTATTTTTCTCTTTTTTCAGAAGCGGTGTACCCGTAAAGCCCAGATAGCAGGAGTTTGGCAGCATCTGGCGCATTCTGGCTGCGAGCGAACCAAAGTTTGTCCTGTGGCTTTCATCTACTAGTACAAAAATGTCCTGAGATTCATCGACGTATTTTTCGAACGCCCAGCCTTTGTCAAATTTATGAATGAGCGTGGTGATAATGCCAATTTTTTCTTTCAGGTGTTTCACAAGGTTACGACCAGATGTGGCACGTTTTTTAGAAAGACCGCAGGCGGCAAACGTATTATTCAGCTGTTTATCCAGATCATCTCGGTCCGTTACAAGGATGATGCGCGGATTCGCAACCTCGATGTCCAAAGTGAGCGCGCGTGTCAGCATCGCCATGGTGATGGATTTACCAGAGCCTTGTGTGTGCCAGATAACACCGCCTGTTCTGATACCCTCACTGTCGCGATGCTTAATACGATCAACCGTAGAGCGAACCACAAAGAACTGTTGATAACGCGCAATTTTTTTAATCCCCGCATCAAATAGCGTAAAGCGATAGGTCAGCTCCAGCAATCGTTCCGGACGACAAAGGCTGTAAAGTGCTTTATCCTGTTCGGTAAGCATGCGCTCACCTTCATTTTCTAACGCATCAAAGAGCCCACGCGCAGGTGCAAATTCACCGGAGAATGGTGCATTTTTTTTATCATCGCCTAATAGCGTATTGATGATTTTAGTGATCTTGTCTTCTTTGTCTTCTAACTCCTTCCACACGCCCCAGAATTTGGCAGGTGTACCTGTGGTCGCATATTGAGCCGCGTTCTTATTCACACCCATCACCAATTGCACATAGGTAAACAGTTTTGGGATGTATTCATCACCCTGATTGCGGATGTTTTGCGAAACAGCTTGCTCAACCTCCACCGTAGGGGATTTACATTCAATCACCGCCAAAGGGATGCCGTTGACGAACAAAACAATGTCTGGTCTAATCTTTTTAACGCTACGGTTACGCCCTACAGCGAATTCCGGCACGACATGAAACACGTTATTAAATGGTGCTTTCCAGTCAATATAATTCAGGTTAAAACTTTTGCTGGTGCCTTCGACCGTCTGCTCCAGTGCGGTGCCAAGGGTAATGAGGTCATAGATAATTTCATTGGTCTTTTGCAGACCGTTATATTTGACTTTTTTGATCTTCTGGATTGCTTTCTGAATATTGGCTTCTGAAAAGTGATAGTCCTTACCCTTGTAGTGGATGCGGTTGAATTTCTGTAATTGCTGACGAAGGATATTTTCTAATAGCACATTACTGTATTTGTTTTTACGTTCTTCTAAGGCTTTTTGAGGGGTCAGGATTTGATAGCCACAACTAGCCAGCAGTTGCAGCGCGGGAATTTTGGAAAGATGTTTTTCGGTGTGGTGGAAGGTGGTCATTTTTGGTTTTCCTCTCTGTAAGAAATAGTTTTGTAATCAAATAAGATTATCTTTTTTTTAGGGAATACATCCTTGGCACGATTCAAATCTTTTGTGTGAGTTTCTTCGCAGCTAGAGATATAAACCTTGCTTATAAAACTTTTGTTGATTTGTTCAAAAATATGGTTGTCGTTTTCTGCCAGAGAACTTCCTAGGATAACTAAAGCTCCATCAATTTTAGACAGAGCATCAAAACATTTTTCTAAATATTTATTTTCCTCTATCTGTACTTTTTTCTCTTCGGAGTTATTCGTTAAAATACACACAATATCTTTACTTTCACTGTGTATTGCCTTTTCTAATTTTTGTATGAAAGATTTATTCTGTTTGGCTATAATTTTTTGAATATCGGTTTTGTTTTTAACAATATGAAAAGCACCATGTAAAAAATAGAGGTTTTGTTCTTCAGTTTCTTGATATAATTTTAACTGTTCTCCTCGAAACCCGTCATCAACTTTTAGCTTTGACTGCTTAGCTTCTTCTTTCCATATTTGATTACAGACTTTTTCTATATCTTTACCCTTCCATGCTTCATCTTGAAAATAGGTTTTTACTGATAAAACAAACTGTGTTTTTTTTACCGATTTTAAATCTACAGTTTTATTGTTGTTGTTTACATTAATAGTGAGCTTACCATTTGTTTTAGCCTGTTTAATTTTTTTATAAATATTGTTTTGAGCCTGATTCAAGTCTTCTTCTTGAAAGAGAAAGGTGTTTTGAATCGTTAACACCTCATTTTTAATTTCATCATCTTTTTTAAATTTCATCAGGAGAAGGTATAAAAATGGATCATAATTAAGTGTGAAGTAATTCGTAAAATTTTTCAGCAGTAAATGAATACTTTCATTATTATCTTGATAAACGTTTTTTATACTTTCTTGAATAATCTCATTTGTTGCATTCATAAAGTCCAATTTTACTTTTCTTTCAATGTAACTTGGCAAAAAGTCTTCATTATCATGGTTAATCTGCCCTTTTAAATAACCAATCAATTTTTCTATATCGAAATATTCACCCTTAAGATAGCTTTCAACTTGTTCATAGCCTGAGTAGGTTCTTTTCATTTGTGCAAAAATTTCTGAATAATTGGTTTTTACACCCAAAGAATTATTGAAACCATTTCCAAGCAATAAGTGACTAGGTGAATCAGTACTGAGTTTTTCCAGAAGCTCACTGTAAGTAAGTAATCTTACTTTTTGTTTTCCGTTATCCATGATTAATTTTCCGTTGTCCACTAAGTAGCTTTTGCATCAACCCACGCTTTTGCGTGCGATATTTACGGCAAAGCTTTTTGAGGAGTGTGATTTCCTGCTGAGCTGTGTTGAGGATATGGGCAATGCGTTTTTGTTCTTCCAGAGATGGAAGCTTTGCCTTATAAATCTTTCTAATCACACTTGGATGTGCCTTGTACTGATAATCAAAAACTAAACGTGCATGTAGTAACTGAAGTTGTGCTGTCAAAAATGCATAATCAAGTTTCTCTTCATTTACAGTCATATATCCACATACGTTCGTCACTGAGAACTTGTGTTTCGGTCTATAGAAAAAGTCACCACCTCCATCTATCGACCATGTAATAAGTTTTTGTTCAAACATAAATTTGCCGTATTTGCCAAAAACACCATTCTTTTTCACTGAAGATGAATAAACTGGATAACTTCCTGGATACTTTTCAAAGTCTTTTTTAGAAATGACGTCACCACGCCCGAGCTTTATGATCTTTAAGGCTTCAAGTTCTTCAAGTTTATAGATTTTGCCGCTACAAGATTTTATAAGTTGAGATCTCAACCACCCGAATTGGCGCTCTTTGGCATCAATCAGCGCTTCGGTTTTTTCAATGGCTGTGTCCCATTGTTCAATATACTCCACAATAGATTCTTGAATATGAAGAGGAGGTAAAATTACAAATACTTTTTCCAGAGCCCTCGAATAAATATGAACAACGGAATGTCCAGTGCCTAGTTTATTTATCTGTTTTCTGCCCAAAGTGTTCAAATAGTAGGCGATATAATCGGCTCTATATTGATCTTTTAAACTCAAAATCACTATATCTCCACCCGCAAAAGCTTCTTGCTTTAGCCGATAGCCAACAGCTTTTCCAATTTCCTCAAGCGTTTCTCCAGATCCAGCAAAAAGCAAATCGTTAAACTTTAACTTTTTACTACTTCTAGCTACATCAGTATTGATAAACGAATGAAATCTTTTTACTGAATGATGATGAAGCGTATATATTTCTCCATATCGTATGCATGGAAGCTCTTCATTTTGCAAATCAGACTTGGTAATGCCTTTCCCTTTTGAAAATGAACCGAGTTGAGACAAAGGAAGTACTTTCCAGTCATCTGGTAAATTCTGGTTATTCATCCCCACCGCCCGCACCGATCTGCTTCTTATGTTGTTTTTCAAGAGATTTGGTGCTTGTTTTTGGTGTTGGAAGTTCCTCTGGCATGGTGCCCCCCAAATCCTCAATGGTTTGGCGTACTTTTGCGCCTACCTCGTAATGGGCTTGGTTAGCCTTCTGTTTGCCTTTTATACCTTCACGGCGCAGCTTTTCTTCTGCCTGCGTTGCGCGGAACAGGTTTGCTGCCAATTCGGTACTGCCCATATGATCAAGAATTTGTTGACGTTTCTTTAGGCCCTTTTTCTGGTGAATACCCTTGGCATCCAGTCCTCCATAAAGACCTTGATAGCCATGGTTTTGGAAGATCGCAAAATCCAACCCGCTTTCAATGCCTGCCTGATTGGCGGCTTCAACAAGCTGCTTGTTATGCTCCTTCAGCTCATTACGAAGGAAGACACGCTTTTTGTCTTCATCCAGTTGCTGGAAAGCTAAATCATCTGCCAATTCCTGCCTGCGCGTTTGCAAGGCAAAGTATGTCTGACCGTTCGCAATAACTGGCTTTGTCGGATCACCATTTTGAACAATCAGATAACAGGCATATCTTGAGAGATGACAGTCATAGTCTGAAATATGACGCTCGGCTCCTGATCCGATGGTGACCTTTTTCCCGACTTGGGAAAAATGGTCTGCCGATGGAATGCCCGAGTTATCACAGGCTTGTATCGCTTTGCGAATAACCGCCTCAAACTTGTCCCAGCTGCTATATTCCAAAACAGGCAGCAGGTCTCTGGCAGACCAGAATTCACGGCCTTCTTCTCTGTACTGACGAATATCCTCAAAAGTTTGGCGATGTTGATTGGTTACTTGGTTCATGCTTTCACCTCTTTCAGCAACTTAGCCATCTTGCCGCGCACTTCTGCCAACTCACCTTCGAGCGTATCGATTTCTTGCTGAACGGCTTCGATGTCAATTTCTGCTTCTTCTTCAAAGGTGTCGACATAGCGCGGGATATTCAGGTTAAAATCATTTTCTTTCAGTTCGTCGTAGCTTGCCAAATGAGCATATTTTTCAATCTCTTCACGCGCTTCGTAGGCGTGCAGGATTTTCTTCATATGTTCATCCATCAGGGCATTTTGGTTTTTACCCGGTTGGTAATCTTGGCTGGCATCAATGAAGAGAACGTCCTTGCGGTCCTCAAAGGCGCCGCCTTTCTCGCGGGAGCGGTCAAAGATTAAAATAGCGACCGGGATGGATGTGGTCGGGAACAGATTACCCGGCAGGCCAATGACGGCATCCAGCAAATTATCTTCGATCAGCTTTTCGCGGATGCGCCCTTCAGCAGCACCACGGAACAGAACCCCATGCGGTACAACAACGGCAACACGACCTTTTTTCTCAACAGCTGCCTCGATCATGTGACTGATAAAGGCATAATCACCCTTTGATTTTGGCGGTACACCGCGCCAGAAGCGCTTATATGCATCGGACTCAGCTTCGTCAGCGCCCCACTTATCAAGCGAGAATGGCGGGTTTGCGACGATATTGTCGAATTTCATCAGGCGATCATTTTCCACCAATGTTGGTGAGGTCAGCGTATTGCACCATTCAATTCGAGCTGAGTCGGCCCCATGCAGGAACATATTCATGCGGCACAAAGCCCATGTGCTGCCGTTTACTTCCATTCCGTAGATAGCGTAGTTGCGGTCACCGACAGCCTTGGCAGCCTCAATCAATAGACCACCCGAACCGCATGCCGGGTCGCAGATGCGAGCGCCAACCTTTGGCTTACACAATTTGGCAACCAGTTCAGAGACTTTGTGCGGGGTGTAGAACTCCCCAGCTTTTTTACCTGCATCAGAGGCAAATCGTTCGATCAGGTAAATATAAACATTACCGATAACATCTTCAGAAATACGGCTTGGGCGCATATCAAGTTGAGGCTTGTGGAAGTCTTCCAGCAGCATTTTCAGGCGGCGGTTACGGTCCTTGGTTTTGCCCAGATTAGCTTCTGAGTTAAAATCAATATTACGAAATACGCCTTCCAGCTTGCTTTTATTGGATGTCTCAATTGAGTCCAATGCGATGTTAATCAGCTCACCAATATTGGCTTCATTGCGCTTTTCATAGAGGTCGTAAAAACTTGCATTTTTCGGCAGAATAAAACGCTCACGCCCTAGATTGCGGTGAATACGCACATCGTCACCACCATACTGCTTGCGATATTCCTCATAATGATCCTTCCATGCATCCGAGATGTATTTCAGGAATAGCATCACCAGGATATAATCCTTATAACTAGCTGCATCCATCACGCCACGAAAGGTGTCGCAAGCAGCCCATGCAGCGTTATTTACGTCTTGTTGTTTAATTGCTTCATTTGTCATCTTTGTGCCCCCGTTACCTTTTTTGTGTTTTGCGATACTATCTGCATCAAAATTCCTTGGGTATAGATCGCTCTACGGTTTTTAATTTCTTCTAAAAGCTGTTGCTCTCGCATTGAGAGATTGAAAAGTTTAACTATGGTTGCTTGCTTCTCAAATGATGGTAAGTTAACTTTTAAATCTTCCAAACTTTGCTTACTGATCATTTTTACCACGGTGCCTTTTGATCTGGATGCGAGATACGACTGCGAAGATGGTTGATTGATCCACCAAAGCAAAAATTTTGGCACAACCTTTTTTACATCTGACCGTACACGGAATAATGGAGCTGCCACAATTGTGTTCTCCATATTTTCATTCAGTAGTGCAGCGGTATTTGTCTGGTCACGAGAGCGGAAAATAATATCCCCTAGCTTGGTAAGTTGATTGGGCTTAGGCTTGGTGTGGTCGATGTGGATGCTTTTGCTCAGGTGCATGAAGTTGTCGTCACCAAGGTCTTTCATTTGAGTACTCTAACGGCACCACCCTTAGATGCATCAATTCGAGAGCGAAACGTAACACTCGATGAAACCATGGCTATATCTTTTAACTTCAAGATCATCCCGATAAAACTCTGTAATTCGATTGCTTTTACTAGTAATGTATCACGAAATGGTCTGCGTACCAAACATAAAAATACAGTAGTGGCGTTTTTGTAAAAAATAGTATGCAGTAGTGCCGGTATCGAACTTGTCTAAATCTTCGCGCAGCGCCTTCACATCAAAAAAGCTTGCATTGCGCCCCTCCAAAAAAAGGTGGAAAAGTCCGATGGTGAATAAAGAATCTGATTGTTGCATGATCATGTCTTATCACGTGATTTCCTCGATAAATTACTTGATTATTCATCCATTTTCTATTATTTTCAATCCATATATCCTGAGAAGGACGGTAAACTTATGCCCAATGATGACATTATGACCGTGAAGGAACTCGCCGATTACTTCAAAATTGCTAAAAAGACGTCCTGTCTATTTGCGTTTGAGGGCAAGGTGCCGGGCTTCAAAGTGGGTAGTGCACGGCGATTTCGTAAAAGCGAGATAGACCGATGGATTGTAGAACAAGAGAAAATCTCACGGAGGAACGTATGAACACATCCACTATTATTGAAACTATTCTCAAGGACAGTAGTTATCACCCAGTAACACCGTCAAAGGGATGCTTTCGATGAAAATCTATATACTATCTGCATGAGCGCTTCGGTGTATATTCATTGGTTTCGACAAGATCTTCGTCTGAATGATAATCCAGCCTTTCTACAGGCATCTGAACTAGGATGCGTGTTACCAATATATATTTTCGATGATATCAATGCCGGTGAATACGCTATGGGCTCCGCCAGTCGTGTTTGGCTCCATCATTCTTTGACAAGTTTGAGCGAATCCTTGGGAGGAATGCTTTCCTGTTATCGTGGTGATGCCAGCGCTATTTTCGAAGAACTAATTTCCCGCTTTGATGTACGAGGGGTCTGCTGGAATCGATGTTATGAGCCGTGGCGTATTGCAAGAGATACCGGCATAAAAAAAATGCTAGGTGAAAAAGACATACCCGTATACAGTTACAATGGAAGTTTGCTTTGGGAACCCTGGGACATTGTAAAGAGCGATAGTAGTCCATATCGCGTTTTTACACCCTATTACAATAAGGGATGTCTCCAATACGAGCCTCCTCGAATGCCCGTGACCAAGACGGATAAAGCACATTTCGAAAAAGATAATGCATCGAAGACGATAGATGAATTATCCTTATTACCCACTATTCGATGGGACAAAAAAATGGTTTTGCACTGGAAAATGGGTGAACTAGGAGCACAAAACCGATTAAAAACTTTTTTGCACGAAGGACTGAATAGCTATATCGGGGGTCGAGATATGCCGGGGAAGTGTTCGGTGTCCCGATTATCTCCTCATCTACATTTTGGGGAAATATCCCCACACCAAATCTGGCATGCGGCACAAGCGGTTTCTACCGGTACAGTGGAAAAACTACACATTGAGGGATTTTGTCGCGAACTTGGCTGGCGGGAATTTTCTTACAACCAACTATATTTTAATCCTGAACTTCCGAAGAAAAATATTCGTCCGATGTTTGATGATTTTCCTTGGGAATCAAACGATGCTCAGATCGAGGCCTGGCAGCGTGGTGAGACCGGTATTCCATTGATAGACGCAGGAATGCGGGAATTATGGCAAACCGGGTATATGCATAATCGTGTGAGGATGGTGGTTGGATCGTTCTTGGTAAAAAACCTACGCATGCATTGGCATCATGGGGAACGTTGGTTTTGGGACTGTTTATTTGATGCTGATTTGGCCAATAATAGTGCGGGGTGGCAATGGGTTACCGGGTCTGGAATCGATGCTGCGCCTTATTTCCGTATATTTAACCCCGTATTGCAGAGTAAGAAATTCGACCCCAATGCTGATTATATACTCAAATATCTGCCCGTGCTTACTCGGTTACCGGTCGAGCACATACATGCCCCATACGAAGCTCCTCAAGATGTGTTGCGCAATGCCGGAATTGTGTTAGGCGAGGATTACCCACATCCTATCGTTGATCTGGCTACCTCGAGAAAGAGAGCGCTTGAGATATACTCCTCATTATCGTCCTGATGAACAGCCTCTAATCGACAGGATTATCTGCTATAATGATCAATGCCAAGGGTAAAAATGAGCCAGATAGATACTGCGTTGGTGGGGCGAAGTATAGTGGAGATTGGCTGCTGTCCTTATAAGGAGGTTCTGTACTGAAGCAGTTAGCCTTGCTTGTTACAATACCAACTGGTCGGTGCATTAAACTATGATAGGTACATTATTAAACGGAACAACCGTTGTTATTGGGGCGTTTATAGGGTTATTGTTAAAGCGCTCACTCTCTGAAAAATTGGTCGAATCTTTATTCAACGCCATTGGGTTGTGTACATTGCTATTGGGCGTTTCAATGGCCCTACAATCTGAAAATCTTGTATTCGTATTTATGACGGTGGTAATCGGCACCTTCATTGGTGAGCTCATACGTTTTGATAATGGAATAATACATGTAAGCTCCTTTCTCAAACGTCATTTTGCAAAAAATAATCCAAAATTTTCTGAAGGGCTGATAGATTCCTTTTTCTTGTTTTGTGTGGGCTCCCTTACGATTCTCGGACCCCTGGAAGAAGGGCTCGGTAGGGGCATGGCAATATTACTGACAAAGTCGTTATTGGATGGGATTGCAGCAATAATACTTTCTGTACGACTTGGAAACGGGGTATTGTTTGCTTCCATTCCGCTTATTATCGTTCAGGGAAGCATTGCCTTGATGGCTCGTTCGGTGCAGCCCTTCATGACCGATGGATTTATAACAGAAATAAGCGCGGTGGGAGGCGTTTTGCTTATGGGGCTCGGAATAAATCTTTTGGAATTAAAAAAAATACGGGTCAGCAATATGCTACTTAGCCTGCCCATATTTGTTTTGTTATATTTCCTTATAATGCGCTGATCCTCTCCAGTAAAGCTATTTGATAGCTCTCATTGCATAGTGAGATTATTCGGTGTGGTTAAAGGAACAATGAATCTAGCTAATGCGTATGATTCTTATATTTGACAAAATGCACTAATATGAGACGATATATATCGGCATGCTACGTGGGAAAAGTTTGGATGTGTTCGTATATATGAGATTGTTTTTATGGTAGAAAAGTGAAGTATTTGTAGATATGTGGTTGATGTATGGACTGATTGCGATCGGATTTCAGGTAACACGTACTGCATTGCAAAAAGAACTTGCCGACAGTATTCCTCGATTGGCAGCTACATGGGTGAGGTATGCTTTTGGACTGCCTTTTTGCCTCATCCTGTGGGCGGTATTATGGGGACTTGGTGAGCAAGTCTATTCGTTTACATTGCTCTTTTGGTTGTATTCTATCGCAGCGGGAGTCTTACAAATTGTTGCTACGAACCTCCTACTCAAGGTTTTTACCCTCCGCAGTTTCATGGTTGGCACCTGTTACGGAAAATCTGATAGTATTCAGACCGCTTTGTTGGGCTGGGTCTTGTTTGGAGAGGCGCTGGGTATTTTGGAACTTGCTATGGTGATTGCTGGATTTGCCGGGGTCTTGTTGGTCTCTGTGGAAAGAGATTCGATGAGTGTGAAGAGCTTTCTTGATATAAGAGGAAATAAAGGAGCACAGATTGGCATTTTGACCGGTTCGTGTTTTGCTCTCACCGCCCTGGGCATTCGTCAGGCCATTCTGCAACTGGACGCAACGAGTGTGTTCATGGCATCGACAACAACCCTCGTTGTTGTGGTTGTTATGCAGGTGGTGATATTATTCGCCTATCTGTGTATTCGTCAAAGAAATTCTTTTTCTATGATCGCCAAATACATGAAAAAATCAACGATGGTCGGTCTGACCAGCTGCATAGGGTCTGTATTTTGGTTTATGGCTTTTGCAACGGCATATGCTTCTTACGTAAAAGCATTGGCGCAAATACAAATGCCCCTATCTATTTTGTATTCTTATTTGATGTTCCGTGAAAAAATTTACCGCCATGAAATTATTGGTATGGCGATTATAATCATAAGTGTTACGATGCTCGTCTTTATCTAATTATTCTAATTGGGATGCAATATGATACTGTGCAGTACAACACAGAGTAAAAAAGATGTTTTTGGTCGATGACTAAAGAAATAAACACGAAGAAGAAATCGATGGAATATGTGCATACGACATATAGGATAGATCAAAAAGAATATCCAGAATATTATTCGGCACTACTTGCGAGGTCTTCCTTGGGGCTCAGGAAATTTTTTGTTGGAGTTCGGAGCACAGGGATATTTTGTCGCCCAGAATGTAGCGCCAGGAAGCCAGGATTCGATCGATGTATCTTCTTTTTGAATGTACAAGACAGTATGTTGGAGGGATTTCGGCCCTGCAAACGTTGCACACCCCTACACCCCCTCGCATGCTCAAATCTTCTTGCTAGTATTTTGAGGTATATAGAAGAAGGTTTGAGTACAGGTAACTTGCTTGCAGAGGGATTACTGTCTCAAAAAGGGTACGAGATTGCAAACGAGGAATTCAAAAATGCTCATGGAATTTCTCTTTTACGGTATCTTCGAGTACGCGATGTAGGGCGTATATGCGCAGGGGTGTATCGCTTCGAACATTTGCCTCGTTCTTCGCGGGCTTGGTGCATGGCTCCTCCCTCCGGTACGGAAAGTGAAATCTTGCAGGCTTCAGCTGCGTTATTATCTACCCCGATCGGGACTATGATCGCGATAGCGACATCTGAACATCTATATTTTCTTGAATATATAGACCGGCCATATCTTGGAAAGAGAATAAAATATCTCCAAAAAAAATATGCCCTAGGCATACGCTCGCATACAAGCGCAATTCTTGAACAAGCACATGGTGAATTGAATGCTTATTTTGAAGGAAGATTGACCAGATTTACTATTCCGATTCGCCAAGTTGGTACTACATTTCAAAATGGAGTGTGGGGTTATTTGCTTGGGGTTTCATGGGGAGAAACAAGGAACTATAGTGATGTCGCATACGACCTCTTCGGACAAAACGTTTGTCGTGCTGTGGGGACCGCAAACGGAATGAATGGTATCGCGATTGTGGTACCCTGTCATCGGATGATACGGAAAGATGGCAGTTTAGGAGGGTATGGAGGAGGGGTTGAGCGGAAAGCCTGGCTCCTTAACCATGAGTTGGTTGGCAGAAAAGAATAATGATATGCATAGGATCCGAGGGATGCTCTTTCAACGAGTAATGCAAGAAAAGACACAGATATTGTACAATTAACGATGGAAACACGAACGTTACACGAAGACATAAATATTATATATATTCAAGCTGATTCTTTCCCAGATGGAATCGATGCTGTTTGGCAAAAAATATTCACAATACTCCCAGATGTAGATAAACGCATTACTTACGTTGGGTATTCTGCTATGCAAACAGATGGGTCAATTACATATCGTGTAGGAACCCCCTTGCTTGCAAGTGATGACGCGAGCAAATTTACCACGATGGTTATTCCAAAAGGAGTATACATATCCCGGCGGATAGAGAATTACATGGACCATCGAGATGAATTCGGAAATATTTTTCAAGAATTACTTGCGATGGACAAGGCCGATAAAACTGGATGTTGCATAGAATGGTATGAATCTGAAACGGTAGCTCATTGTATGGTTCCCTCTATCTCTTGATGGTGAAAATAGGAGTTATTCCTGTGTTTCTATAGAGCCGATTGTGTCATGCAATGGGCAAAGTATAGAATGAACAAGCTTGTTTGGGTTTTGAGTATTAAATACAGCGCTGAGCCACTTTTATTGACTATATTTGGAATCACTAATAAGCTATGAATTAGTATTTTGTTCCTTTATTATTTTTTCAATGGTTTGAGTTGGTTTGTGCGTGAGGATAGCATAACATGCGACTAATGAGTAATAACTTTGAGTATGGATATGATGCCGTTGATACATACGTAGAATCATTGTTCTTAAAGAACGATGCGGTTCTTGAAAAAACAATAACATCTATCCAGAAATCAGGAATGCCACAAATAAGTGTCTACCCGAACCTAGGTCACTTTCTGTCCTTGTTGGTGAAGATTAGCAAATCGAAGCGTATTCTTGAGATTGGGACATTGGGTGGGTATAGTGCGATTTGGTTGGCAAGGGCTTTGCCAGAAGATGGGACATTGGTTACTCTAGAACGGCAAGAAAATTACGCAGACACAGCACGTGCAAACATAGAAGAAGCAGGAATGAAAGAGAAAGTTGATATTCGTATTGGAGACGCCTTAGCCATTCTTAAATCGATGATTAAATCAGAAGAAGCTCCATTTGATTTGATGTTTCTCGATGCTCACAAGCCTTCATACAAGCAATATTTGAATCATGCTCTTTCCCTCTCTCGTCCCGGATCGATTATTGTTGCAGACAATGTTATTTTTTCAGAAGATGTCATTGAGCCTAAGGAAAACGACGAAATGGCTTCAGGAATCCATCAATTCAATCAAGCTATCGCAAAACACCCAAAGCTTGATGCAACTATTTTGCCATTGGTATCAAAAAAAGGTCTCGATGGTATTGCTCTTGCTTTAATAAAATAAACCAATTAGTTTTCACTCATACCACAACGAATACGATAATTTCTGCCACTAACGTAAGACTAGTCAGATTCAAGGATTCTAGAGGCTACATTTTTTGAAAATCGCTATTTTTTAGAAATGACTCGGGCATCTATGTCTGGGCGAGGGTTATTTCTCGATATTCGAAATGATATTGTCAGCGATGAGATCTTTGACCAATCTTGGAAGATCGTCGAGCGATGAGCAATGATAGCTGGATTCTTGAGAGGGAGACTCGTTACAATTGATTAGACCAAGGGGACCGAGCTGAGTGTGTGTTAATTCTTCGAGGGTTGCCGAATCAACCGCACATACACAAATAAGACCAGCAGAAAGGGCAGTTTTTATTGTGATACGCAGCTGCGAACCGTAGAGAGATTCTACTTCCCGCGTTACGTTTTTTTGCTTTTCGAAAATAATGCTTGCGCTCGTATATCCCTGGGTGTATAGGATATATTCAAAGGAACGCGCATAGTCGTTTGCTTTTTTTCCGCAGAACACGATGGTTGCTGCTTCATGACCAAGGTGCTTTTTTCGCTGAGCTGGAGTTATTGTCCCGTAAGAAAACTGGGTGTTTCCTTGCAGAGCTTCATGCACCTCCGAGTTTTGTGAATGATGAATCGATGCGGATATCGTCCCACCTGCAACAATGGCGTGGTTGTGAACGAGGACAAAACGGCTCGTTTCTAGACAAACATCGGGGATATCGAATGCTATTGGTTTTGTAGATGTGAGGATGCATTCGGCTACTTCGTATCGTTTGACCCTAGTATGTCCGGTTGTCTGGGTCAGCTGTTGAGTATCAAAAACATGCACAATTTCTTCTAAGGATACATTCACCCGCATGGTCGCCAATTTTAATGTATATGTCTTGCCTGTTTGCATTGGAGTTTGTGCCATCCAAAAGATACGGACGCGAAAAAGTGTGTCGATGAGGGGGGCAAGTTCTTCCCGTTTACAAAGTATTTCTCCGGGTTTCAGGTATATCTGAGGACTATAGGTAATGCCAATGGCTTCGTCTGGAAGAGCTGTTTCTAGTTTTGGAGAAGAAAATCGTTCTATGCTGGTTACCTTGGTTTCTTTCATGGATGGATAGGCGGTGAGTGTGTCCCCAACGGTCAATGTCCCTGATTGGATAGTGCCGGCGATGATACGTCTTGTATCGTTTTGTGCGGTGAATTTATAGATATCCTGGACGGGTAATCGTAGATCTTTTTTATCTCGGGCGGTTTCTTTTTGTATTGCCTCCATACAAGGAAGTAATGCGTCGCCTGTGTACCAGGGCATACGTGTAGATTGAGTAACAAGATTTTCTCCCAAAAAAGCGGAAACAGGAATGAATTGTTTAGGGTGGACTCCTAGATTGTTCAAGAAGGTTTCATATTCTTGCACGATGGAATCGTAGCGTTCCTTGTTGTATTGGACAAGGTCCATCTTGTTTACAACAATCAACACCTGGGATATCCCCAAAACCGACAACAAAAACCCGTGTCTACGTGAATTTTCTTGGATGCCTTCCTGAGCATCTATTATGAGGATTGCAGCTTCTGCGCGGGTTGCTCCGGTTATCATGTTTTTTAGAAATTCTATATGTCCGGGTGAATCGATAATGATGTAATATCTTTTTTCTGTTTCGAAAAAGCAGCGTGCTGAATCAATAGTGATGCCCTGTGAACGTTCGTCTTTTAGGGCATCGAGGAGGAAGGAGTATTCGAATGGTTTGGAATTTTTTTCGCATAGAGCGCGAATGGCTTCCAGCTTTCCCTCTGGGAGCGAATGCGTATCTGCCAACAACCGTCCAATCAAAGTGCTTTTGCCATGGTCCACATGTCCGGCCATGACTATGTCCATGCGTTCTTTTTGTTCAAGCATCACATATAGCCATCTTGCCGTAGGGTTTCGAGTCCTCCGCCGTCTTCGGCGTCTTGAGCACGACCAGAGCGTTCAGCAATATTCGATAATTTTCCCGTACGTAGTTCTTCAATGATATCGGGGACCGTTTTTGCGGTTGATTGTATAGGAAAAGTACAGGGTGCGCAGCCGATGGAACGATACCGAGTACCTTTGCCTTGATCAAAATAGAGTGGGATGATTGGAATGTTTTCTTGATGTATGTATTCCCATATATTGAGTTCGGTCCAATCGAGGAGTGGATGTATGCGAATATGTGTACCCGGAGCAAAATCTGTGTTGAATTGATTCCAAAGCTCGGGTGGTTGTTCTTCTATGTTCCAATCGTTTGTCGTTTCACGGGGAGAGAAATATCTCTCCTTCGAACGACTCCCTTCTTCATCCGAGCGTATGCCAGCTATGACCCCTGTAAATGGGATAGCGTTTTTTTCCGTTTCGTATTCCCCGGTATCGAGATTGAGTTTTTTCCTTGGGTACGTTGCATCGAGAGTCCGATGAAGAGCATCACTTTTTAATCTCTTGCAGCATTGCAGGCGAGTAGCGTTTCCATCGGGGAAGGTTTGCTTATTTTTTAGAGCTACTTCATTTTGTCCCACGATCATTGTAAGATTCCATTCCATCGCGAGTTTGTCTCGATAGGCTATCATTTCGGGGATTTTATAGGATGTATCAATGTGTACCAAGGGGAACGGAACATGTCCAAAGAATGCCTTTTTTGCCAGCCAAAGTAAAACAGTGCTATCTTTTCCTATGGACCATAGCATACATAAATCTTTGAAGGACTTGTACGCCTCACGAAAAATATACACACTTTTTGCTTCGAGTTGAGAAAGATAATTCATGATCTAGTACCTGTATGCAGTCCGCATTCTTTGTGCGTGGGGTCTTCCCACCACCAACGTCCCGACCTCATGGGCGCTCCTGATTTAATGGCCCGTGTACAGGGGGCACAGCCGATGCTTGGATATCCTTTGTCGTGTAGGAGGTTGTACGGGATGGAATTTTTTTTAATATAATCCCATACTTTTTCTGTCGTCCAGTGTGCGAGCGGATTCAATTTGATCATATCGTGGGGGGTGTCCCATTCGACCATGGGTACTAAGTTACGTTGGGGGGACTGTTCTTGTCGCAGTCCTGTCATCCATGCTTGTCCTGTTTTTAATTTCTCTTGAAGAGGAATGACTTTACGGATAAAACAACATTCCTTTCTGTTTTCGACGCTGTGATAAAACGAGTTTGGTCCTTTTTCTGTAAGTAAGCTCATCAATTTATCCTGTGGCGGTGTGCATACTTCATACGTTATGCCATATTTGATCATGGTTTTTTCCATGGTATCGTATGTTTCTTGCGGGAGTCGCCCGGTATCGAGAACAAAAATTCGGGGTTTTTGTGTGATATTTAGAAACATATGGGTCAAAACTTGATCTTCTACGCTCAGACTGGAAGCTAGAAGGAGATGTTGATCAAATTCAGCCGCAGCACGCGCTAGTAGTTCTTCGGCTTCGGTTATAGATTCAAGTTTTAGAAGTATATCAGAGTTCTTCATGCTTTCGGGGATTCTGCTTCTTTTTCTTTTAAAGGGGAGATATCCTTTTTGATTGTAGGGAATAGGTTTATTTTGTTCCACGCCCGTTCATGAAGATAGTAGAGTATCGTTTTCGAAATAGTTTCAAGGATTCCTACCGAAAGAGCAAGGCTCCATTTTTTGGTTACGAGATAGGCAAGCAATATAGTCGTAGTGGTTGCAATAATACGCCAGGAAATCGTTTTTATGAGGCTTCTGGTTAAAGATTCTGATCGGAATGGTAGCATACGAAGTTATCGACTATATATAAATCATGGTAGCGAATATATGGCCCTTTGTATAGAAACCGCGGGCTGGGGTATGGATCGACATGCGCCGTGCATGGCGAAAAAATCTAGAAGGAAATGGCTAGGTTTTCGCGAGCACTTGAGAAATATGGGAATTATCCTGGAGGCCACTTAAGTTGTCTTTCTCCCAATATATGCGCGTGCAAATAATCCACGGTTTGTTGTCCATGCGTTCCTGCATTAAATACAACCCGATATCCTGAGGTCAACCCAAGTAGTGAAATTGTTGCAGCGAGGCCTTGGAGATAGCCCAGTTGCGAATCGTCATCGATGAGTGAAAGTTCGGACAAGGTCTTGCAACGAGTTTTTGGGATAACAAGGATATGCACAGGGGCTTGAGGATTGATATCTTTAAATGCCAGTGCATATTGATTCTCATACACGATATCAGCAGGAATTTCTTTATTCAGTATCTTGTCAAATATAGTATTCATGGTTTATAGTATATCTTATATGTGTCTTCGTGAGGAAATTATCGAAAGGTTGAGTGAAGGCGCATAGTTTGGTTAATTGTTTGGTAGAATATGACGATATTGTTATGTAGGTTGTGAAGATGACTATTGAAGGTATCGGTCCAGTAGAAAACGTACGAAAATTAAATAAGACAGAAAAAAGGGAAGCAGTAGAAGAAAAGAAATCTTTCGACTCCATCTCTATATCTCAAGAGGCCGTGCAGCAATCCAGCAATTATTATGCTCATCGAGCTGTTAAGGACTCACCAGATATTCGTACTGATAAAGTTGAAAGCGCAAAAAATAGGCTTGAAGAGCTTTCTCAAAACATGGATGTCCTTGAATCTGTAGCTGAAAAGCTCATGCAAGTTTTCGACATATAGTATTTAATTCTCTACCACATTTTTGTAATTAACATCTCTTGCTATGAGTTCGGCGTACGTAACAGGATTTGCTCGGTATATTCCACACAAGCGAGTCACCAACCATGAACTTTCTTCCAGATTAGACACCAGCGACGAGTGGATATACGGACATACGGGTATTCGTGCGAGGTATGTTGTTGATGCTGAAGAGTCTACCTCGGACCTTGCGATACGAGCGGCAAAGGAGGCCTTGAAGATATCGAATACTTCAGCCGGCAGTATAGACTTTTTGCTACTCAGTACCTCCACACCAGATTATCCGGGTAATCTACCTGCAACGGCCTGCATTGTACAGGACGCTATAGGAGCGAGTAATGCTGCTGCTTTGGATATTGGCAACGCATGTAGCGGATTTGTTTATGGGTTGGAGGTTGCGCGTTCCTTGGTGGTTTCTGGGAGTGTGGACAGGGTTTTGTTTATTTGCAGCGAAGTCTATAGTAGAATCGTCAACTGGAAAGATAGGAACACCTGTATCCTGTTTGGCGATGGAGCGGGGGCGGTTTTAATTTCTTCTGAGCCATCTGAGAAAGGTTTGTATGGAGAAATCTCGACAGCAATACTCGGGACGGATGGAAGTAAATCGCAGGCACTTGTGCGCAAAGCGGGCGAAAGTAAGTTTCCCATGCAGGCTGAAGAATTCCCCCTCGATTGCAGCTATATCGCAATGAACGGTCGGAAAGTTTTCAATTTTGCGGTGGAAATAATCCCCAAATTAATAAGAGAAGTATTAGAACGTGAGAAACTTAGGATTGGTGATATTGATGTTATCGTTCCGCATCAGGCAAATCTGAGGCTTATAGAAGCTACTTGCAGGATGCATTCGATTCCTAGGGAGCTTTTTTATTCTAACATATCAGAATACGCAAATACTTCTTCAGCCAGTATTCCGATTGCATTGGTGGATGTAGCTACCGAAGGAGTAATCAAAAAAGGCTCCATTGTGTTGGTTCTTGGATTTGGTGCTGGTTTTAGTTATGGGGCTTCTGTAATTAGATTTTGAGACAAGCACAGGCATTAGTCATTACATTGTATTTTTTCTCCCGATCGTTTTTGGACTGGTTATATTTGATCATGGTGATAAAAATGTACAAATCCTTTCTGATCGAGAGCCATCGGCGAATGGTCATGGATGTTTATGTGAAATACATAGCTAGTATTTCAAAAAATCATCCAATAAAAAACTATCTTCTACGCGCATAAGAAAATGAGATACATGTATATCTCATTCGGATATGTGACGAACAGCGATCTTGAGGCCGCGCAGTTACAGGAGTAGGGGCGGCGCTATGAACCAAGACTTTCGTAACGGGATATTCTTTTTGCTATTTCTGCGGGTAGATCCTTTGTATGCTTTTCGACATGTACAAACGGGCTAGAAATAGAATTGGGGCGTGTATAAAACAGATACATATCGCAGGGGCGATTAAACAACGTTTCAATAACGTATGCGTATGTTTCCAATTGAAAAAGGTGGTGCATCGAATTTCTTATGGCGTCGGTTTTATAATCTACCAAAATGAGTGGGGATGCGGATGATTGTTCGGGGGTTTTTATTGCACATAAGGGTAGGGATTGGTTCGATGTAGATGTTGGATCGATGAGGAGGTCTATGACTCCTTCAATTGTATGTCGAGGGTCTTCCGGGGGAAATCCAAACAAAAAGGATTCTTCGGTCGCGAGTACGTGTTCTGAATAATTTCGCCAACACACGGAGTTAAAGAAAGTTTGTGCGTGTTCTATAATCTTGTCTAAGATTGGTTTTGGGTTGTCGGGGTTTTGATAGAGAAGAGGGTTATAACTTTGAAGGATTGAGGTAATCAATGAGAGGGTTTTTTCTCGAGACTGGGGAAATTGACGGATACTTGATCGGAGTACTGCATCGTGTATTCCTTGGTTGATCAAGGTATGTACGCAGGTTCCGAAAAGTTTTGCGCTATCGCGCGAGGGGCTGTGGGCGTTGGTATGTTTGAGGGGGTGTTTATTGGTGGTATCTACCAATGCAAGCTGAGTGACGCTGAACCGTATGATGGTAGATGGAATAGTAGGGAGAAAAGAAGTCTCTGGAATTTCAGAGAATATGCTGCGATAGAGTATGTTCGGGGAAATAGGCTGCTCTTTGGGCGGTGTACTAGAAACTTCGGGTATAGACGGTTGAGCGTTATTCGCAGTAGGGTTTTGCTTTTCTTCTGGGATGGAATAGATGCATACATCAGGGCATCTTGGCGAAGAGAGTACCGTGTTTGTAGGAGATTCTTTTGTGAAAACCTGATCAATAGGAAGATCGAGCGCATCGCATAACAATGACAAGAGCGTGGAATGATGCGTGTTGTATTTTGGAAATGTTCCGCTTATGAATACCATTTGCATCGCACGGGTAAGGGCAACGTACAGCAATCGCTTTGTTTCAGCATCTTCAAGCTCTTGGTGAGCACGAGCATCTTGAGGATGTATGTATGTGTTTTGTGTAGGGATATTTTGGAACTCTGAATCTTCGGAGATAAGGCAGGGCATGCTTGGGATGAGCCCGCAAGCATGTGGAGCGAATAATTGTGGACTACTGGTTATTCGAGAGTGGGCTTGGGCATCTGCGATGAACACTACAGGAAATTCAAGGCCTTTGGCAGCATGGATACTCAATAATTGCACCGCATCGATATCCTTTGTAGACATATTTGCCCCGGGTTGTGTGGAAATACCTTGTTCTCGCTGCTCTTGCAGGAATACGTGGAAGGCTGCAGCAGATGTAATGTTTGATTCTTGTACCAATTCTCTAAGATATTGATAATGATGGATAAGTTGTGGCGCAGAATCGCTTGCATACCAAAAAAAGCCCCAGCGGTACCAAATATAATCAAGTATGTACAAGGGAGAGGATGTATGGAGTATGAGATGCTCCCAGTGCGCGCAGGCTTGTACATAAAGGGCAGATTCTTCGGGGTTTTTTATGATAGATTTGGCGTTAGTAGAAAATACTGGATTATGTTGTGCAAGGATATTTGCAATTGTTTCGTCAGAAATCATGATCAAGGGCGACTTTAGAATAGTAAGATAGGCGATTGAAAGCGGATCCTGGAAAGAAAAAAGTTCCAGGAAAGCAGAAAAGAAATGATAAAATTCTTCTTCTTCGATACCTTTGGTAAATGGATTAATGAATGGGATATGAGCCTGGTTTAGGGCGCGTTCAAACTGTAGGCTATGGGTTCGTTTTCGAAAAAGAATAGCTATATCGCTGTAGCGGATGGGTCGATCACCGGCGTCATGAACGATGTGTATATGGTCTTGAAATAAGAGGGAAATATGACTTGCTACCCAGCGAGCTTCGTGCATATGAGCTTCTGAAGAATACGGGGCTATGGCTATGTGTATCTTATTATGGAGAGGGCCCCGGTCACGAACTGCCTGGACCTTGGTATAGGTTATACCCTTTGGTAGAGGATCGTTCTTCGTTGATATTTGAGAGGGCGCTTCAGCAAGGGTTGGAAATATTCGAGGGAATACGTCATTGAAAAACGAAACAAGAAAAGAAATGCTACGGTAATTGTTGTAGAGCTCTATTTTTTCGCCTCCACGTTCTAGCATGGTGGCACACAGGATGTCGTAGGCCTGTAAATCTGCTCCTCTGAATCCATAGATTGATTGTTTTTCATCCCCTACACAACAGAGTGTGCGCATTGGTTCTGGGGTTCCTTGTTTCTGGGGTCGGGGATTTCCGCACAGCAATTGGATGAAATCAAACTGTTCGCTGTTATTGTCTTGAAATTCATCAACCATGATGTGGTCGAATAGTGAGTGTATGGTAGCAAGAATATCAGGATATCGATTAAGCAATGTCAAAACGAGCGAAAAGGTATCGGAAAATCCGTATATATCTTCTCTTTTTTTTGCCTTTCGTATGTAGCGCTCAAAATCATCTAGCATCGTGCATACATCGCGTAACTCCTCGGGATTTTTATGGTATCGGTACAAAAGGGTGTAATTAGAAAGTAGAGAACGGGGAGATTTTTTTTCTCCTCGGAGAAACTGCACTTGTTTTTTTATTTCTGGAGATTTGCTATGGGACCTAAGGTTTTCATTCCATAAAAGTTGGCAGAGCTGAAAAAAAGTATCTTCTGAATGGTCGGAGATGAGTTCTTTGCACTGTGTTATAAACTCAAGCGATTTCGGAGAGCTGGGTTCTTCGGTCGTAATTTCTTTGACCGAGGCGGTAATGGTTTTTTTGAGAGTTGAACGCTCTGTTTCAAGAAATGAAATGATAGTGTCTAGGCGGGTGAGCCAGGTTTCCGACTTAAGCGGACGCATGCGCTTTGCGATAGGAACAAGGAGTGCATTAAGGAGTTTTTTTTCACTGTTTCTATGATTCATTGCGTGTAAAAAGCGCATTAGGATGGGATTCTGCTGATTTTGTGCAAGATAGGTACGACAGATGCGTGTAATCGATATATCGAATTGGTGTGAAGAGAGAGAGGTGTAATGCTGTATATCCATTCGATGAGCATAGTTTCGAGCAAGATTGGCACAAAAGGCATCGATGGTTTGTATTGAAAAAATGCGCCCTTCTTCGATCGCTGTTCTCACATGCGGCAGCGTTACATATGGCTCGGCGAATAATCGGGAAAATACACGTTCTGACATTTCTTTTGCTGCCTTGTTTGTGAATGTAAGGAGGAGCAATCGCTCTGGAGAAGTTCCCAATTGCACAAGATGTAAAAATCGTTCGACTATGACGGTTGTTTTTCCGCTGCCAGCACTTGCATGAATAAGTAGATTGCGATCATTGGACATGCACGATTGTTGTTGTACATCGAGTGATGGATGGCGATGTATTTCAGTTTTCATGAACGAATTACCTGAGGAGATTGAGGCGGGGTAGAAGATGTGATGCGCAGGTAATTTCTGCATACTCCGGGTATTGGACAATATAAACAACCTTGCGGAGGACACATAACATTTCCCTTTGTTAGCAGGTCCAGTTTTTTTTCTAAAAACATAGTAAATTGTTCGAGAAATTTCGTATGATGCTCTTGAGCATTCGAGGAATCTAGCAATACGGGGGTGTGTTTATTTTTTTCTCTTTCTATAGAAAGGTATCCTGCATGGCACAGGCGTTCATCTTGGAATATGTAGAGATAGCAAGGGACTTGAAAATCGGAAAACTCTTCGATTGATTCATAGGTAGTGATATCTGAAAATTGTTTTTTTTCTACCACGAATTTTGATTTTAGATCAAGAATACATTTTTCCTTGGCGGGAGATTCAAGAAGGATATCGATCCTGGAGCGCAGGGTGTAGGAGGCTAATGGTATGGTGCGTTCTTCTTCTGCGCTACCCATACGAAAACCTGGAAATGTCTTACAAAGATAGGTCAGCGTTTCGTATAATTTTTCTGCCATGAACCGACCTAGGGTATTACTAAATTGCGTTACGTTTCCGAGTTTTTCTTTTGAAATATAGGTATGGATAATTTCCACAGAGGGGATATTTTTCTGGTCGAGTTGTGAGGCGAGATCATTTCTAATGCATTGATATAGTATCTCGTGATACATTACCCCGATGAGCGACATGAAGGCGTTCGGAGAATGACGGATGCCGAGTGTATACCAAAAAAATGCGTATGGAGATTTCAAATAAGTGTTTAAATCGCTTACGGAAAGGGTGTTTTTTGTTTCTGGCCTGTCTGAAACGAGGACATTTTTTACATGGGATAATGGATGGTTCCGAGCGTTTCCTTTTGAGCATTGTGTTTCTTGGCTCATCCTGTGGGCATAGTTTTTTAGGCTATTGAGCAAGGTAATTGGCATACGCGGGCGTTTTTCTTGATGCGATAATTGGAGGGCTTTGAGTTCTTCCCAGGTTTTTTTTGTCTCCGGGGCATCAATGAGTACATTGGGTAGGCTGTTGTGACCTCCTGTATTGTATGAGGAATATATGACGTTTCCGCTGTGCTGATAACAGGTGATATAATCTTTTTGTGCGATGGTTTGTGGGGTTGGAAGTTTGGCAAGTATGGGGTCGGGGCCATTGCCCGAAATGATGCCAGAGATACGCGAATCGGTGTAGTTTTGATTCAGTAAAAAATGAAATCGGGGGGCGATACCGGCGCTTATGGGATAAGAATAGAAAAACACAACATCGGCATTTGTGTCGGGAACGTAGGTTAATTGGTTGTATATGACTAGTAATAATTCCCAGGGGCCATGAGTCTGTACGGCTGAGCTTGCCTGTATGCTGGCAATTTTTTTTGCATACATCGTACATTGTGCTTGTACGTACTGAATGTTTTTTATCGCACGACTGTATTTATACTCCATTTGGTATACGCGCAGATCTAGATGTTCGGTGATTAAGGTTTGAAACGAGTCAAGGAGGGAGTCTATGTCGGGGGCTTGGTGCACTGTGGTAATGCAGGAACGAATTGTGTTGTAGACGGTGAGTAATTGTTTGTATTTTTCCTGTGAAAAAACATATTCCCATCTATCTGATCCATGATGGTTTTCTTTGAGATCGTGTTCCAGCCCGATTTGCACAAGGGTTGTCAATGCATTTTTTTCTTTCCAAGGTATGCTTTCATCGAGAAACAGGGCAGTGCAGGACTCAACGCTAAAATTACTATGAATGACTTTGTCTAGCAATGCTATGATTCGAGCTCCTGGAATTTCATTCATCGAAGTCGCTTGCACGAGATGCACGGGTATATCGTACAGGGCGGCGATATGTGTGATGGTTTCGCGCAATTTTGGTAAATCGCAGACGGTTACAACAATATCGTACAGGGGGATGCCCTCTGCAATGAGTGCAGCGATGCGTGAACAGGCATGGGCGCATTCTTCTTCAAAGGATGAATATATAGTGCTTTTGAGGGTGTTTTTTGTAAGTTCTTCTGGGTGTAGGGAGGGACATTCTTCTGTTCTTTGGAGATTGGGAAACAAACAGGCTGTAGGTGATTTTTGTTGATTGTTTTCTTTGGAATTCACAGGCATCCGGCTGTCTGGGAGCAATGGATCGATCATCCTTTGGGATGCCAGTATGGATGTGTATCTTTCCGCTATATTCGTTATCCAGGGATGCCGAGCAACAAAATCCGATGACGATGCACACTCTACGAGATAGGGAAGGGTTTGCGCAAGATATTGTAGCACTATGCTGGGGTTTGTAGTTGGTAATTCAAAAAATTCGGTCAGAGGTTTGATCAATGATCTATCTTCGAGTAAAACGAGGGCATATAATAACCTATCTGTTTTTCCTGCATAGGTCATGCCAGGGGGCAATCGAAGTTCATCGAATGTAGTTATGGATTGTTTTCTTAATACGGTGCATTTGCCACTTCTTAAGAGATACATGCGATAAAATAAAGCGCAGGCACGAGTGGGAACTACAACACGGTATCCGATTGAAAGCATAGCTATAATCCAATCTGGAATAGTTTTTAGCATATGGATACACTGTACAGAAAGTATTAGAAACGTTCTATGAACAAGCACAGCGTTCGTCAAACCGGCCAATGGAAAGATGGCGGTGCGATACATGAAATAACAGTACAATCTTTGCGAGGGGACAGCATATCGATCAGTGAATTCGGGGCACGTCTGACCTCGGTGCGTATCATGGATGCTTCCAATCGCCCAGTCGAGGTAACCCTTGGATACGGGGATGCCGCAGCTTACATGGATGACAGACAGTATATTGGTACTATAGTTGGGCCCTATGCGAATCGGATCAGCGGGGGAGGGTTTGATATTGGGGGTTCCTGGCATGCTTTAGATGCCAATCATGGAGACCTGCATATACATGGTGGATCATCTGGATTTCACAACAAGAAGTGGACAGTAGAGCCCTATTCGGGCGATGGATTTAAAGGAATCAGTTGCTATTATCGATATGAGAGAGGCCTGTACCCGGCAAACATAGATGTCACGTATACTATTGAAATCCGCGATACACGGGAATTGGTATTTGATTTTCATGCCCTTTGTGATGCCCCATGCCCATTAAATCTGACAAATCATGCGTATTGGAATCTTGACGGGGAGGAAGGAAGAGAGTCGATAGGCGGTCATTATCTTGAAATACCCTGTGATAGATACCTTGAAGCCGATAAAAATACCCTACCGACTGGGAAAATTCTTTCTGTGAATGACACAGTTTACGATATGCAGCGAGAGCGTTGTCTGAATGATGTTCTTTCTGATTGCGAAAAAACGGGCTTGGAGGGTATCGATACCTGTTATGTGATACACCAGGAAAAAACACTTGCATCTAAACTCTCTCATGCTGCTCGAGCAAGGAGTTCAAAGACGGGTATTGCAATGGCTGTATCTACAAGTTTTCCTGCGGTTCAGGTATATACAGCAAATAATATGGGGGATGTTCCGTTACGAGATGGGACGCTGGGCAAAAAACACAATTCTCTTTGTCTTGAAACCCAATATTTTTCAGATAGTGTTAATCACGACCATTTCCCGAATACTATATTTGGGCCCGATGTCCAATTTCACGAGCGTACAGTACACCAATTTTCTGTAGAGCAATAGACCCGTTGTCCGGTTAACTCGGTGCAATGGTCTAGCAATCGCATAGCAAAAGCGGATTAGTTTTTCTCGAATCGAGTTCCTCGATAGCGAAAAAAGAAGCGAAGGATTCCTCGAACACGATTATTAAATAGGTATGGGTGGAGGTATTTTGAAGACAATTTTTTGTATATCTCTGAGCGGATGGGATAGGGAAACATCATACGAAAATCTGAAACTCGCCACCTGCGATACACCGCAAACAAGAGTGGGGTAAGCAATTCTCCGGCCTGTGGTCCAACTATTTGTCCACCGATGATCTTTTTTGATCTTCGATGGCAGAGGATTTTCAAAAAGCCTTGGATATTTTGTTCTGCATGAGCTCTGTCCACCGAGGAAAATGGCTGTCGATATACATCATAGGCAAGCCCTTCTTGGTTGGCTCTTTTTTCGGTATACCCGACCTTTGCTATTTCTGGATTCGTATACACGACAGAGGGAACATTGGTGTAATCCATGGTTCCACCAAGACGGAGTGCCAATCGTCGTATCGCGAGAGAGCCTTCAGCCTCAGCCACATGGGTAAACAGACACTGCCCATTAACATCGCCTATTGCTGTAATATGCTTCTGAGAAGTGCGTAGTTTTTTGTCGACTTGGATAAATCCTCTATCCGTGGCAACGTTGATTTCTGAAAGTCCCAGCCGGTCTGTATTTCCTTTTCTGCCGGCTGCTACCAGTAGGGTATCACAACTGATGGGAGAACCATCCGATATGTGAATTATTTTTTTTGTTCTCTCCTGGCTCACTTCCTGGACCTGTGTATTGGTTAATACCCGTACTCCTTGGTGAATCAGTTGCTCGGTAATTAGTTCAATGGCTTCTTGGTCTTCATTCATCAGGATATCGTCGGCGGCCTCTATGAGAATTACAGAGCTTCCGAGCTGAATAAATGCCTGTGCCATCTCAACTCCTATGGGCCCACCCCCAAGAATAACCAAGCGCTTTGGAATGTAATTCAAAGAAAAAATGGATTTATTTGTCACATATGAAGCGTATTTGAGTCCCTTTATGGGAGGAATTTTTGGAGAACTCCCCGTTGCGATAACTATTTTTTTTGCTGAAAGATATGCTGGGGTTGTATGTTCTTGTATTACGACCGTGTGTTTGTTGAGGAATTTTGCCTCTCCCATATACACTTCGGCGCCGAGTGATTCAAATCGTTCTTTACTGTCGTGAACCGCGATTGTGTTTATTGTGTCGTCAATCGTCGAAAAAATATCCCGCGCAGATAGGTCCGATGCACCACTTCGCTGGTAGGCAGCAGATTGTGAAAGGAGAGTTTTACTGGGTACACATCCAAAATGAAGACAATCTCCCCCGAGAGAAGCCCGCTCTACAAGTGCTACCTTCATTCCTAGCTGTGCACATCCGGAAACGCATACCAGCCCAGCGGCGCCTCCTCCGATGACTATTATGTCGTGCGAATACTGCATAGTGAAGCATAAATCTAATCTATAAGCTTCTCAAGCAACATTGTACACATATTATGTATACATATGACGAGTTATTTCTTAGTCGAGATAATGAGTATGTTGTTATAGAGGTTGTCACATATATTATTCAATATGATATTCTTAGGGCACGGTGTCAGAACAAGGGACAAATATTGACCATATTGCTTCTTTGAAACATGAAATAAAAAATTTTCCATTCGAACCTGGAGTCTATCTCATGCGGGATAGCAATGGGACCATAATATATATTGGAAAAGCAAAACGGTTGAGAAATCGGGTTTCTTCTTATTTTTCAAAGAGTGCACCATACAAAGTTTCTTTTATCCTTAGATCCCTCCATACCATTTCATATATAGTAACCAGCAATGAATACGAGGCTTTATTGCTTGAAAATAATCTTATCAAAAAACATCAACCACGATTCAATGTTTTTTTGAAGGACGGAAAGAGTTACCCGGTGATACGCATCACTGCGGAAGAATATCCCCGGGTGTTCAAAACCAGAAATATCGTGAAAGATGGATCGGATTATTTTGGACCCTATCCAAATGTAGACGCGCTGAATAAATATCTCGAAATTTTGTGGAAAACTGTGCCACTCCGTCGATGTAAGAAAATCAAACCCCGTACATCGCCTTGTTTGTATTATCATATTGGGCGCTGTGCGGCTGTATGCGCTCAGAAAATCACAAACGATGAATATCTTGCTCGTGTGAGTATGATAAAAAAATTGCTCCGCGGATCTTCGGGAGGATACGAGCGGATGTTGGAACAAAAAATGAAAGAGGCTGCGGATGGCTTGAAATTTGAACAAGCAATGGAATATAGAAATGCTTTGCAATCGATCAAATCATTGCTTATAGAGCAACGTATAGAGGATTTTAATACCGCATGCCGGGATTATCTTGCCTATGTTGAAGAAGATGACAAAGGGGCCTGTGTGATCTTACATATGCAAGGCGGAAAACTGGACGAAACGTATCAATATATCGTTACAAATTCAATAGACGATACGGACGATGTGATCATGCAATGCATTATGCAGCATTATGATGGGGCACGTGATGTTCCGGAATATGTATATACACACAAGAAATTAGGCAACAATGATATGATCATCCAATGGTTTCAACAGGAACATGGAAAAAAAGTATCGATTGGGTTGCCAAAGGATGGACAAGATGCGCGCTTGGTGCATATGGCGATTAACAACGCATGGGGGGAGATACGGAAGGTAAGAACAGATATTGGAACAAAAAGTGATCTTATTGTTCTCCAAGAAATTCTTGATTTGCCAGGTCCGCCTCAGGTAGTCGAGGGGTTTGATATTGCGCATATAGGCGGCAAACACACCGTGGGAGCCATGGTGAGCGTCATAGAGGGGAATGTAGACTCTAGCAAACACCGCCTGTTTAGTTTGCGAAGTATAGAAGATGGAAAGCCCAATGATGTTGCATCTATAAAGGAATGTGTTATCCGGCGCTATACACGATTGAAGAATGAACAAAAAAAATTACCAGATCTCATTGTGATTGATGGGGGTATAGCTCAATTGCGAGCAGCTCTCGATGGCTTGCATATACTCGAATTGGATATACCACTTGTTGCGATTGCAAAGCGTGAAGAACGCTTGTATACCCCTGCTTCGAAGGTGGGGATCAAACTTCGCGAAGGACATCCAGCATTGCGGGTTGTTCAAAAAGTACGCGATGAAGCACACAGATTCGCGACAAAGGCGCGCGCTAGAAGACAGCACAAGGATGTAGGTGCAGGGTTTTTGCTATCCATACCCAATATAGGGAAAAAAAGAGCCGAAAAGATTTTACGAGAATTCAAACGATTGTCTGCAACGCTTGAAATTTCACCTGAAATCCTTGCAAAAACACTCGGTATATCGACTGATACTGCTGTGACCATGCAAGAGAAGATCAAGGAGCATTTGAATAATTCCTCATTTGAAGGCAAGTAATGTTTAAGAATATTCATAGAGAATGAAGCGCTATTCAATATGTGCTGTTTGTTTTCCGGGTTGAAAAATTCTTTTTAAAGGAAGGTCTCTCACGATACGGAGAAAACACAGTTCGAGGATGGTATGGTGGCAAGGTAGTGGAGTGCTGCGCAGCAATGTATCGGTTATTGCAAATGTGGTGAGGGTTGCGCTCAAGGACGCTACGCCTCGTTCTTTCACGTAGGTAATTGCTGCCCTAACCGCGGATCTATTAAAGAGCCCGTGTTCAGAACAGGCCCGAGATTCGCTTGTTCCGCTTTGTATGGCTATTGCAATGGCGTGGAGTTTGCGAAAATGTGATCGTATTCGGGTTATAATTGAAACCCCTGATTCTTTTTGGATACGTAGTTGTTCTAGTATTCTGAGAATTTCGGAGGCTTTTTTTTCGTAGCAGGCATCGACGATGGCGAACACATGTTTCTGCGATGCGTATTCTCTGACAAGAATGGTATCTATGGAAGAAATATTTTTCTTATCCAATGAGACCAGGTAGCTAAGGATGTTTTCAAGATCGTCCTGATGACCTCCAGCCATTTCAGCAAGTTGTTCGCAAACCTGGGGGGATATTTCAATGCCTTTTTCCTGGGTTTTTTTCATCATCCAATCAAAGCGTTCTAGCTTCTTGAATTCAGAATATATCCGTACATGGTTTCTTGGTATCACCGATGCCAGGGGAGGGGGAAGTGTTGGTTCATCACTGAGAAGTAGGAGGATTGTGTTTTCGCCTGGATCTTTGCAGTGTGTGGCGAATAGGGTTAGATGGCTTTTCTTTATCGGCGCATCGACTCCACTCACCACAATCACACGTTCAGATGTAAACAGAGTATTGTGTTCTAAAGAATCAATTACCTGCTCTAGTTCACCTTGCAGGAGCGAATAAGAAAGAAAATCTGCATCGGGGTGTTTTTTCCTTATCCGCTGAATACTATTCCTTTTTCTTCCATGATCGGAACCAAGGAACGCATATACTGCAGATTGCATATACTCTCTAATAAGAACGTATTATATGTGCGAGTCGTCCCAAGATATTTACGTCGTGAGTATACATTACGTTGTATTTCTCATTTTCTGCGGAAAGTTTTATCCGGTTTGTTTCTACGTAATACCTTCGCAAAATTAGCTTTTCGTTTATCGATGTTGCTATTATTTCGCCATTACGGACTATATTTTGGTGACGAATAACGGCAGTATCGCTTTCCATTACGCCAATCCCGACCATGGCATCATCCATAACTCGAATTGCAAAATATATACCTTCACCAATAAAGTTTTGGGGAACCCGCAACACATCCACAATATTTTCTTCTGATGTGATGCTTTTGTGGGGGGTGAGCTTTTCAATCAGTGGAATTTCAATCATAAGATTTTCGTTGACCGATTCTGAAAGGCTGATGCTGCGCGCACGGTTTGGGCGACATTCTAGAATATTTTTCTTTTCTAGCGCTTTAACGTGATCATACGCGGCTTTTACGGATATATTAAAGTTATTTCCGATTTCCCGAAACGTTGGGGCATTTTTATTAGTCATGATATTACTTTTGATGTAATTCAAGATTTCTTCTTGTCTTTTTGTTAAGTCTCTCATGGTAACCTCTTTTGTACTATTTTTATATACGCATGCAGTAACGTATTCCAACTACTTACATAGCACATATTGGAATAATTTTGTCTTATTAATTAGTTCATTCTATCATAAAAAATAAGAACATAAAATGAAACTGTATAAATTTATACGAGTATTTGGGGAAAGATAGGAAATTAGGAACTAAATTTGCTCTGAAATATTTCTACAAGTGCGGCGACGGCCTCCTTTTCATCGGGTCCGTCGGCTTCTATGGTAAGCGTTGTATTGTGTGATGCACCAAGTGCAATCACTCCAAGGATTGATTTTGCGTTTATTCTGTCTTCATCGCGGGCAAAATGAATATCTGAAGAGAACTTTCCGGCTATCTGAACGATAAGCGCTGCAGGTCTTGCATGGATTCCTGATTTATTAAGAACAGTTATTTCTGCGGTTGTCATACGTACCCTTTTATTTATTTTTTTCCATATAACGCTTCATAGTATCGTCCAAATCTCTTGTCGCATTATATCCCATATTGTCGAGGCGTGCATTCATTGCAGCAACTTCCACAATAATTGCAATATTTCGCCCGATACGCACAGGTATTTTGCGAAAAGGCACGGTTACATCGAGCAGTTGTTTGTAATGGCGTTCGATTCCCAATCTATCGAATGTTGTTGTGTCGGTCCATTCTTCTAAATACACAATAAGTTGAATTACTTTTGACTCCCGGACGGCTCCTGTACCAAATAGATGGGGTATATTGATAATGCCAAGCCCTCGTATTTCCATAAAATGAGCAACTTCCTTTCGGATTCCTGCGCCGAGTAATATGTTGCCTCCCTTGATGCTCTTTATTTCGATGGCATCATCGGCGACGAGTCTATGCCCACGTTGGATAAGTTCTAGGGCGGTTTCGCTTTTTCCGATACCGCTTTTACCCGTTAACAAAATTCCAACTCCAAATATGTCCACTAAAACACCATGGACGACTCCTCGCGGGGCAAATTCATCGGTGAGTATCTGGTTTGAGCGTATCGCGAATAGCGAGGTAGAAAGGTTCGAAGAGAATACGGGGCATTTCATTTCATCGGCTAAATCAATGATAGCCTTGGGAGGAAACAGGCCATGGGTGAATATCCAGCATGGTACCGGCTCCTGCATGAGTTTTTTGCAGTTCACAAGAAGACCCGGATTGTGCTGTTCCTGATACAAAAATGCGGTCTCTCCTTTTCCAAACAATTGGATTCTATTGTTTGAAAAAATCTGAAAGTTTCCTGTTAATGCCAATCCAGGGCGATTCATTGTTGCGTGGGATAAATTACGGTTTTCACCATGAACCAATACTTTAAACGAGAAGTTTTCTTTATGCTTCTCTCCGAGGCTTAATAAGCTATATACTTTCATCACTTCATTTGTTGTGGGATTTGTCTATTTCTTTTCTGATTTTATTGCTGAGAGAATCGACAAAAGCATCTATGCTTTCTTTGATGTAGTGATGAGAGTTTTTCACGATTGCATTGCTCCCCCATGAGAATGTAACAATTCCTTCGAGAACATATTCATTCGAATCTTTGATGACTTTGACATTTATTGATTGTAATGCCTGATCCCATTTTTCCAATTTTGCAAGTTTTTTTTGCAATGTTTCTGATACCTCATCGGGTAAATCCCAATGAATTCCTTCTATAGTTGATGTCATGCATACTCCTTATACGTTTAGTTCTTTCCTATATTTTGCCACGGTTCTACGTGCAATGAAAATGTCTTTTTGTTCTAAATGGATTCGAATGGTCTCGTCTGAGGGACGTTTTTCATTTTTTTCGAGAATGAGTCTTATTTCATCCTTGATGGCTGCTCTTGAAATTGCTTTGTGAGGGGTATTCGTCCCGAGCGAGAAGAAAAATCTCAGGGAGTGGATACCGGTTGGCGTTTGCACGTAGCGTGTATTTGCGATACGAGAAATCGTTGAAGTGCTCAATTGCAATTCATCTGCCAATACATACATCTTCAAAACCTTGAGATGGCGTAGACCATGCAAAAAATAGGCTGTTTGATGTTCAATAATTCGCGTAATAATACGTTCATTCGTCTTTTCTCGAAGCGCAAGTATTGTCAAAAATTGTTCTCCTTTGCGGATATAGGAGCGTACTGATTTTCTATCCAAAGAGGTGTTTTGGGTTTCTTCATCGTCGATCGATGTATGTTTTTTTTCGAGCATTTCCTGATATTTGGGGTTTATTCGTATAGGGGGTGCGTTGTGGGTCGTGAATTCGATGGAGACGGTTTCTTTATCGATGATTATTTTTGCGTCGGGTTTGATGTAATGTACTTTTTTTGAACTAAATAGTTTTCCGGGAAAAGGGTGTAATGTGCGTAGGAATGTCATGTATTGTGTTTTTTCTGTTTCAGAGAGAGAGAGCCGGCTAGGGGTATTGGATTGAGTGGATTCTGTAGAAAACAAGGAGCGGAGGAAGGCATCGAAATGTTCGGGGCACTGTTCGGTTTGATGAGCTTGTACAATCAATGATTCGATAGTATTTGTAACCGCTATCCCAACGGGGTCTAGCGATTGTAGAGCGTTGAGAACCCGGTCTACGATATCTCGCGAATACCCTGCTGCTATATGATGTGGGGGGAGAATATGGAACCCATTTTCATCCAGGTTTTCAATAACTATGGTCGCCAGTCTTTTTTCCTTGGGGGTGAATTGGCATAGTTCTATCTGGAACATGAGATGATCGTGAAGCGATTCTCCGTCTTGTTCTTGTGGTATATTTGCGAACTGGTCCGGCATCGATTCGGTCGGCAATGAGCCCTGGAATGATATTTTGTGCTGGGGTTCTTCATGCGAAACAATGTTTCCATGTTCGTCACGATAAAAAGATGATTTATTTTTGGTAGGGTCTATTTCAAGTGCTGGATTCGTGTTCAATTCGGTTTGTATAGATTCAATCAATTCCTTGGTTGACATCTGTACGATTCGAAGGGTTTGGACATGGTGCAATCCTTGTTGTTGCTTTTGCGACTGATATGATTGAAATGATTGATTCATAGCCACCATGTGATACTTTGGGTATAGACGCATTTTTACTATAGTACTCAAGGTGAGAAAAAACAATAGAACTTTTCTAACTGACACGCATAAGGGTGCAGGCTACAATAAAAAAGCGGGCTGTAGCGCAGGGGCTAGCGCACATGTCTGGGGGACATGGGGTCGGCGGTTCAAATCCGCCCAGCCCGAATCTGTTATCGGTATATGTTAGGTATTCGGGACTAGGTTTTTATAAGATTGCAGGCGCATGTTTGTGCGTAGAGACAGAGAATAATCGATGTCACGTAGCTGTTTTTTTAGAAGTATAATGAGTACTGTGTATAAAATAAGCAATTTTTGGTATGAGAGGCGATGGGCGACAGGCCTAGGTTTATCTTTTTAATGTAGGAAGTAAATTCTTGCTAAAATTTTCAGAATGTCTATCAATAAGCCATAGTAGCTTGATTTACTGTATGCAGTGTGTTACAAATGGAAGAGTAGGGGGTGTAGCTCAGTTGGCTAGAGTACTTGAATGGCATTCAAGGGGTCACGGGTTCAAGTCCCGTCACCTCCAATGATTCAATGGTTGATATAGACGATCTTTTTTTAGAAGATCCATCATTCGATGATGGTGGATCGGGTGATTCTTCTGAAAGCGTAGACGCTCCTACAAACAGCGATTTTGACAATGACTATTCGGTCTCCCCGACGGAACAGTTTTCCAAAATTAGCACATTATTCACTCCTCCCCGCGTATTAATAGAATACGAACAAGAACATTTAAAAACAATTATACAGCTGGGAGAATCTGAGGGAAAAACATTTTATACTTTGTTGAAGCAGTTTCTTTCGACGGAAGATACAGGCGAAAGATCAACATTGCGTCTACGCCTTATTCCTGCGTATTGGAATATGCTCCTGCATATCGTTAAGAAAAACTTTTTTGGTAATGATACCTTAAAATTATTATTGCGATACGGACTTGTTTCCGGACAATTGCTCACCCAGGAGCAAATATCTTTTCTTTCGACGGTTGTTGAAGAACGACAGATGGAAGATCCTTTTTACTATCTTGATGAATGGCTACTTCTAATAGGACGCGAAGAAATCGCAGCTACTCGTGGGGATGAAGTAAATACATACAGAAAAACAAAAGAAGAACGCGAGGAAGCGAAAAAAAAGAAAGTCGTTGGTGAGGTAAGCCACAAACATACGGTTGCGAAAGCCCATCAGAATGAAGTGGAGCGCCTGGAAGAAGTTCTCAAACAGATTATCGCTAGTGTTTGCGAAAGGGAACGAAATACTCCAGGAGAAAATATTAGTCTTTCATATAGCAAAGAACAAGCAATGTCTCTGACGACATTGGGAAAGGTAGCCCAAGAGCTTATTTTGGCCAATCGGAAGTTTAAAAATAGTCGTGCAGATTATTTAGACACAAAAAAAGAAGCACAACAGTATCAAGAAGATCTTGGACAAAAAACTCCGTCCAAGACAACATTTAGCGCGAGTATCGTCGAACAAGAAGTACAAAATATCAGAAATATGATAAAAATGTGTGTTGGAAGATCGGGCAATCATCTTCCCTTTCTTATCAATTCTTATTTTTCTTCTTCAGAATCTAGTATTGCTACACGTGAGAACGTAAATAATGTCCTTGTAGATTTAGAATATCTCGATAGAGGGATGTTCTTGCGAACATTCAAGGGGGTCACAACGCGTATTGTGCCGTATTTTCTTTTGATTCCTTGTTATGGTTCGCAGGGTATTTGTTGGGAGCCATTCGACAAATACAGTAGATCTTCAAGCAAGGGGAGGCTGGCAATTCCGATGTTTCCAAGGGATCTCAAATTTGCGGTTATTACTGCATTGGGAGACCTACGCTGGCAAGTGGCCAAAGAGAAGGCCGACCGGTTTTGGATGGAAGAAGGGATTACAGGACAATATTACGAATGCTTCACGCGCCTAAAGCTCAAGGGGGATATTCGCATATCTTTTATTGCTGATTATGTGCTCTGGATGACCAAGGAATCCACAGGCACGCAGAAATTATCACGGGACGTTCGATCGGTATTCTGGCGATACCTACCCTTTCCGAGAGAACTCAGAGAAAAGCTTCGAAACATGGGGTATGTGTACCGCGAGTTATATAAAAAAGATATAACTCGTGGCGCGTCTTCGATGTACTAGCAGGCGGCTATTTTTTTTTTGATACAAGTGTATCAAGTTTTAGTTTTTTGCCGAATTTTTTTAATACTTGCTGGTATACGATATAAGTAAGAACCACCGAGGCACAAAACAATACCAGCCCGAGCGTTGTATTTACTCCAACTGGAAACAAGGGAGCAAGGAAAGAGAGGTACAACGACATAAGGATGATAAAAATGGTTCCCATGAGCAATATGTTTCCGACTGATGCTAGAATAATAAACAAAACGACCCTTGTTGTCTTACCGAGCATGTTTTTCTCCTCTTTGAGTAAATGTAAGAATCAAAAATAATATAACGCCGACCACTACGGCAATATCAGCGACGTTGAAGATGGGCCATCGTTCAAATCCAAACAACCCATATGTTTTCACATCGATGAAATCGACAACGCCCGATGGGCGGAATATACGATCTACGAGATTTCCAAACCCGCCGCCTATGATGATCCCAAGGGTGTATTTAAGCATGGGTGATAGTTTTTTATCGAATAATGCGGTATATATGAGCCATCCTAGGACTGCTATGGGTAGGATAAATAGAAGGATGCTTCTTAGTATTGGGGGGAGATTTGAACCAAGGCTAAACGCCATGTTTTTGTTTGCGACGTGGGTGAAACGTAAAAAATCTCCTGCAAGAGGAACTATAGACCCTTTTTCTGGATAGGAGGGTATAGTCTGTACCACAATAATTTTGCTTATTTGGTCGAGAGCAAAGGTAGCGAGCAAAATCGAAAAGAAAATGACAGCAATTTTTTTCGAAACAAAAGATTTCATGGGTTAAAGCCCTGTGGGGATGTCGACAAATTCTGCTTTGATGGAGAGCTCATTATTGCAATAATTCGAAATGCTTTTCACCCCAAGTGTCTCTGTAGCATAATGTCCCCCACAAATAAAGTCAATTCCTGCCTCTTGTGCACTGTGGTACATGAGGTGGTTTGCGTCACCCGTGATGTACAGGTCTAGCCCGGCAGAAATCGCCTGGCTTAGTTCTCGGGTTGCTCCTCCGGATATTATTCCGACGGTTTTTATTGGTTTATTTCTTGCATTGTGTGTTGCCAATGCCTGGGGAAAATATGTTTGATGTATATCTTGCAGACTCATTGGGTTTGGCAATGATCCTTGAATACCGATGGATTCCCCTGAAAAGATGCCAAAAGGTTTTGTGGCGGTTAGGTGCATCATAGTTGCTATGCAGGCGTTATTTCCATGTACTGGATGGGCGTCAAGAGGGAGATGGCAGGCATAGAGTGCGATATTGTGGACGAATAATGCCTGCAGGAGTGAAAAAAGAGGTCCTGTGATTGCGGGTAATGTTTGCCAATATATACCGTGATGTACGAATAATACCTGTGCTTTGTGTTCGATGGCGGCCTTAACGCTTGCTTGGCAGGCGTCGACCGCTGTGATTATTGATGTGATGGGTTGTGAAATGTCGCCAACCTGGATGCCATTCAATCCTGGGTCTATTCTGGTAAAATCAGGGATAGACAGAAGGTTTTGCATGTGTATATCGAAATTTTTGAGGAGCATAATACACTGTACAGTGTTCGTTCTATGCAGTAAACGCAGTCGTTTTGAGACTTCACACTAACGATGAAATGTTTGACAATGAATTGTGCTTACCAAAAAACTGAATGATCTTTCTTCTTTTAATGCTTTGTGTTCTATGCCACTCGATTTCTCGGGATTGTACAATGCAACGGATGATTCTCATCGCGTGACGGCGGGGGGCAATCTTGAGTTCCATTGGGCTACAGCCGGTATTGGCAACGAACATATCGACCATTTTGCCTCTATTGTGGATGATATGCGTGTTCGTGAAAAATTTGCGGACATGTGTAACGGAGAGCGAATAAACATAGGCGAGCAGAGGTCGGTGCTTCATCATTTGCTTCGTGCACAGAGCGCCCCGAATGCATCTTTATCTCCTGTATGGAAACGATTTCGTGTGGAAAACGTGCGTGCGTGCGAGCTCGCGGAAGAATTATGGCAAGAAAAGCGCTTTGATGCGGTAGTGCATATTGGTATTGGAGGTTCGGCATTGGGTCCCGAACTAGTGATGGAAGCATTGTCATACCTGCCTCAGCGGTACATAGTTCGTGTTGTATCGAATGTTGACCCGCAGGCCTTGATTTCTGCGATGAAGGGGTTGAATCCCGAGCGAACATTGTTTTTGGTTGTGAGTAAAAGTGGGACAACCCAAGAGACGAACGCGAATCTTCAGTCATTGAATATAGATAGTAAAAAACAAGTAATTGCAATCACAACGCCGAAAAGCAGTTTGGACAGACCAGACGATTTTCTGTCGGTTCTGTACATGGAGGAATCTATAGGAGGACGATATTCTATCTCCTCTCCCATTGGGGCTTGTATCATATCTTTGGTGTATGGAGCGGAACAATTTTTTGCATTTTTGAGAGGCATGGAGCGGAGCGATGTATTATGTCATGGGGAAAACATCACAGAAAATGCGGCTCTGTTAGACGCTGTGCTTGGAGTATATTATCGCAATGCCCGTGAATATCCTGCGATCGCAGTGATTTCGTATGTGCATGTGTTGCAGAGATTAAGCGCCTACCTCCAGCAGTTAGACATGGAAAGCAATGGAAAACAGAGCGATGTGACCGGTGAATTGGTTGACTATGCAACGGGGCCCATCGTGTTTGGGGAACCAGGGACCGATGCTCAGCATAGTTTTTTTCAATTTTTGCACCAAGGGACAATAACCGTCCCATTGCAGTTTGTTGGTATGCGTAACCCCTTAGATTCTTCGGAGGATTCGCAGCGTAAGCAGTCTTTATTGAATGCAAATCTTGCTGCACAAATGGTCGCACTCGCGCGGGGACAGGAGAATCAAAATCCAAACAAACGATTTCTTGGGGGGCGCCCGTCGACGTTATTGCTGGCGGATTCTCTCAGCGCAGAGGTCATGGGGAGTATTATTGCACATTTTGAAAACAAGATCATGTTCCAAGGGTTTTTGTGGAACATAAATAGCTTTGATCAGGAAGGGGTGCAACTAGGAAAACGGCTGACGAATCAAATATTGCATGATCCCAGATCTGACCTGGTACTGTATAACATGGCACGACGTATTGGATTAGTGTAATGGTGTATAATTTTTCAGCGGGGCCTTCTGCAATTCCTTCATCGGTTCTTCTGCAACTGAAAAGCGAGATGCTTGATTTTGAGGGGCAGGGATATTCCCTATTGTGTACATCGCATCGCAGTGCTGTGTATGAAGAGGTGCACACCCGAGCAATACAAGGTATCCGTACCATACTCGATGTTCCAGATACACATAGCGTGTTATTACTTGCGGGTGGGGCAAGTTTGCAGTTTGGTGTGATTCCGTATTGTTTTGCTAGAGATAGGGGGGCGGGAATTACAATAACGGGCAGCTGGTCGAAAAAGGCTTATCAAGATATGAAACGGGTTGCCTCTGCAAAAGTTGTGTGGGAACATCATAAGGATGAGCCCTTTCCAAAAGCCTTGCACTGCGATGAACCGCTTGGGTATATTCATTATACAAGCAATGAGACCATCGAAGGGGTACAATGGAGAGGTATTCCATCGTGCGATGGATTAGATACGGTTGTTGATGTATCGAGCGATATTGGTAGTAGGGTAATCGATCTGACACAATATGCTCTTTTGTATGGAGGCACGCAAAAAAATATCGGTATTGCAGGGCTTACGGTTGTGATTATTAGAAATGATCTGATTGCTCGTATTCCCGATGATGTTCCTGCCTATATGAATTATGGGGTCCATGTAGAAAAAAATTCTTTGTACAATACGCCTCCGGTATTTGCGGTGCGTGCTCTAGACCTTGTTCTGCAATGGATACAATCGCAGGGCGGTGTAAGAAAAATTGAAAAATCAAATGCAAAAAAAGCGAACATTATTTATGACGCCCTCGACGAGTACCCTGATGTATATAGCACGGTGGAATGCAATAGGTCTCTTATGAATATTGTTTGGAGGCTTCAGTCAGAAGAACAAACCAATGTATTTTTGAATTTTTCTAAAGAAAAGAAATTCGTTGGATTGCGCGGGCATCGAAGTATCGGTGGCATTCGTGCATCGCTCTATAACGCGGTGCCCCTTGAATGGGCTGAAGAACTCTCAAATGTTATTCATCAATTTGCAAGAATTCATGGATAGGATGAACAGGCAATAGAGCATCAATGAGATCCTCCATTCTAGAAAAATCGCAAAACGCTTTCTTCAAAAGAGATTTTTTTTTCACTACATAGAAGTAAAAACCGGATCGTTATTGACCCGGCTTTGGTGTAATCGGCGGTATTCACCGATCAACATATAGAATCTATTATTAATTTTCTTCTTGCCATACAAGGGTTGGCCAAGCTCCGTCATTCCATACCCATACGGCATCTTCCCCATCGAAGTCCCATGTTTCAAATTCGGACTGTTGAGGAGATTGCAATGGCGCTGCTCCTGCATTACTCGATTGACCTAAAAAACCCTCCGTTGTTTTCCCAATTCCATAAGAAACCCCTGGAGATGACTGAGCATCTTGATCCCAGTAGTTGTGTATGAGTGAATCAATTGAAGATTCTTGATCACTGACCCCAATAATGCCTCCTGCATAAGCATATTGATTGTTCAACAATTTCACCGCACTACCTGCGTAGTTACGTGTGATTGAGAGGGAGGAACTAATATTGTCTAAAGAAGAAATCAGTCCACCAGTATTACGAGAACCTGATGTTACCTGTCCTGTTGCATAATTATCTGACACGTTACCGTCCCCTATTCCGTTCATAGTGCCAATGAGACCTCCGACATCATCAGAGCCCGATACATCACCACTAGCAAAGCTCGTTGTAATGGTCAACACTTCCGTTCCAGCGATAAATCCAATGAGACCTCCGATTACATTTTGTGTACCGGTAATTGTACTGTTGCTGGAAGTATCTCTAATAGCGATCATCTGACTAGAATCTATAGATCCTATTAAACCGCCACCAACAGCTCCTGTTATTTTCACGGAACCACTCGTATGGCTGTTGGTTATGGTTATTCTTGTTCCCTGTTTGATAAACCCAGCGAGTCCGCCAACATGCAAACGACCTGTTATGTCTCCCTGCACAGAACTGTTATCGATTACGGTATTTGTTCCGTGTATACTCCCAACCAGCCCTCCAACATAGTCATTTCCATGTACTGTGGCATTTTTCAGCACTATGTTTTTGAGTGTCGCTCCTGTAGTATTAGATCCTACTGCACCAAAAAGACCAACATCAGTTTGATTTTGTTTATCAATGACAAGATCATCAATGATATAGGTATTTCCTTCATACAATCCATCGAAGGTTCCTGTGAAAGGATTGGCTACTACTCCAATAGGAATAAGTCCGTCGTTGTCTACGTAAAAGCTTTCGTATTTTGTTCCCGATCTATCTTGGGCATTCGTCGGAATGTTCTCATCGGTGAGATCAGGAAAACGTATATTTTTTGTTACGTGGTAGGTATAGGTTAATAAATCCGAGTTAGTTTCGAAATTAGCGCTTATGTATTCGATATCCCGCCAGGTTTCGATGAGGTATACGGATTCATTGTCTATTGTTTCCATACTTAATTCGTTTGTAATGGGAATGCTCCAGGGATCACCCGTAGGGATTTCATCTGGTTCTGGCTCAGGATCAATGGTAGGGTTGATACTGGGATCATCATCGTTTGATCCGTTTATATTATCAACAGGAACGGTGCCTGATACTGAGATGTCGCAGGCAGCAAATACAAAGACACAAATCATTGTGCTAATGAGTAATTGTCTCATAGAGAACTCCTTATATGGTGTGTGGAACATATATCCACATCAAGATTGTGCAGAAAGATATATCTGCTAGATATGAGTATAGTATATGTAATAATTAATGTAAATTTAAAAACAAATAAAAAGTAAATACGTAAAAAAAGAAGTTAGGCAGATGGAAATATTCTTGACTTTTTCTTGAGAAGGGGTAGAAGGGCTCAGAAATCTATCGAGGTGATCAAACGTATTACATGATTTATTGGTATGGCGACAAATAACAAAAAACCGAGCCAATAATGACTCGGCTTTTGGTGTAATCGGAATGATTAACCGATCAGGATTAGAATGAAATTATTAGTTGCTCTCTTGCCATGCAAGGGTTGGCCAAGCTCCGTCATTCCATACCCATACAGCATCTTCACCATCGAAATTCCATGTTTGAAAGTCTGATTGCTGAGGAGAGGCTTGCAAAGGGGCCGCTCCGGTATTACTTGTGAGGGATCCGATTCCAAAGGAAGCTCCTGGAGAAGATTGAGCATCTTGATCCCAGTAGTTGTATGAAATAGATAGATTGCCTGAGAGTGAAGCTCCCATAAACCCACCTGCAAAACTGTAATCACCATTCGTTGTTGTTGCTGTACCGCGTGAATAATTTCGTATGAGGGTACTGGTTCCAGAATCAAAAAAATTGCCGATAAACCCACCATTTGCCCCATCGACGGCGGTAGTTACATTTCCGAGTGCATAATTATCTGAAATGGTGCTGTTATTCGTTTCAACTCCAATATAGGCGAGAAAACCTCCACTTATTCCCTTAGACGAAGATACATGTCCATTTGCATAATTCTTTGTGACGAGAACATTGTTGCTATTATCTATATACCCAATGAACCCTCCTGCAGCAAGGTTTGAAGAGTTTACCGAACTGTCGCTGTAGTTATGTTCAATGGTGATATTTGTGCTACTCGATATGAGTCCTATCAACCCACCAGATGTTTCGTATGCTTCTACAGAACCGCTGGTGTGGTTGTTTCTTACATGTACTTCTGAGGCATTAATATAAGCAATGAGACCACCAGCAAAATTTTCTCCTGCTGAGATAGTTCCTTGCACGGAGCTGTTTTCGACCATGGTGGTTCCTCCAAGTATATGACCTATCAGACCCCCAACGACTTGGTGGCCCGTTACATCGATGTTTTCGAGGTGCACGTTTTTGAACGTTGCTCCGACAAGATTAGAACCAACAAACCCAAAGAAAGCCGTACTTACTCGACTTGGCTGATGTATCACAAGGTCCGAAATAACATAGCTGTATCCTTCGTACGAACCATCGAAGGTTCCTATAAAGGGATTCCTATCGGCGCCAATGGGAACGAGCCCATTATTGTCTACGTAAAAACTTTCGTATACAGTGTCCGTCCTTTCTTCCGCGGTTTCTGGGATAGCGGAATCAGTAAGATCGGGAAAGCGGATATTTTTTGTTACGTGGTATGTATAGGTTAAAAGATCGGTTGTGCTTATGAAATTGGCGCTGAGATATTCAAGATCACGCCAAGTATCGATGAGGTATACAGTTTCGTTATTTATTGTTTCGGTGCGTAGCTCGGTTGTAATACCAACGCTCCAGGGATCAACCGCCGGAATATCTGTTGTAATGGTAGGGTTGATGTTGGGATCATCGCCTGATTCGCTTATATCGTCGATAGGAAGGCTGCCATTTGAAGCGAGATCGCAAGCAGTAAATATAACGACACAGAGTACTGCGCCAATGAATAATTGTCTCATAGAGAACTCCTTGTATGGGGTGTTACGTATACATCCGCATCAGAATAGCGAAGATAGGTAACCTCCACTAAGTAAGAGTATAGTATATATAAAATTTAATGTAAATAAAAAAACAATTTAAAATAAAAAATACAAAAGAAAAAAAAGAGGTCTTACCAGGTAACACTGCAAATTTGTCGTGGAAAACCCTGGAAGGCCGCAAAAACCATCACGGTAGTCAAATATAGAACATAATTCATGGGAACACATAATAAAAAAAGCCGAATCGCTATGGACCCGGCTTTTCTGTAATCGGTGGTATTCACCGATCAGCATATATAATGCAATTATTAGTTGCTCTCTTGCCAGGCAAGGGTTGGCCATTCACCGTCTGCGGGTGTGTTCCAACCCTCGGTGGTGCTACCAAATGTAAAGCCAATGAAGCTACTTGATGTTGGTGATGTCAACGCTGTAGCTCCAGTGTTATTTTCTGGGTTTCCTATACCATAGGATGGATATATACCGCTTGGTAGCGTTCCACTGTTTGACGATATATCCCAAAAGTTATTTTCTAGTATGTCATTGCTAGAATATCCGACTAATCCACCGACGTCTACGTTTCCGGTAACTTCTGAACGTGAATAATTGGTGGCAATTCTAGATCCTTGTGCATGCCCAATCAATCCGCCGGTTCGGCTTACCTGTGCATTGATCGTTCCAAGAGAATAGTTGTTTTCTATTGTTGCTTCGTAGGTATATCCAATCAATCCACCTGTACGGAGTGCTCCTGTGACATCTCCTGTTGCATAGTTTAACTCAATTGTTGTATAAGTTGACCTTCCTATGAGTCCTCCGGTTACATAATCTCCGCTCACCGATGCACTTGCACCGCAGTACGACACAATTCCATGAACACTCACTCCAACTAATCCACCTGCTGAAGATTCTCCCTGAACAGATCCCCCCTCAATAGTAATATTCTTTACAGTAGCATAGCGAGTTGAACCCGCTAGTATACCGACAAGTTCGTTTCCTGTTACCTGTGCATTGCGTAGGGTGAGATTTTGTATCACCGGTGTAATTCCTGCTTGGTTTGCAGTTATATCTCCAACGACACCAAAAAGTCCAATATAATCGTCATTAGAGTCGTTTACGTTTTGAATAATGTTTATGTCAGAAATAATGTATCCTTGACCATCGAAATTACCAAGGAATCTTTCGTCATAGGTTCCGATGGGTACAAATCCATCTACGACATAGGGATCATTGCTGTGTTCATCCGGTACATCAGTATCACGAGAGGGGAAGATAATGTCATCGGTGAGGTAGTATGTATGCGCTAGAAGGGTAATATCCTCCAAGAACGTTTCACCGATAAACTGCAATTGACGCCAGTTGTCGATGGGGTAGGCATCGGTGACAGATATGCCCGCATCATTAGTGTAGCCGACAGGATCCCAGAGCCCAGTAACGACGGGGAAGGCCCATGGATCGATTGTTGGTGGATCAATTGTAGGGTTGATATTAGGATCATCATTGTTTGATCCGACTATATCGTCGATAGGAAGGCTGCCATTTGAAGCGAGATCGCAAGCAGTAAATATAACGACACAGAGTACTGCGCCAATGAATAATTGTCTCATAGAGAACTCCTTGTATGGGGTGTTACGTATACATCCGCATCAGAATAGCGAAGATAGGTAACCTCCACTAAGTAAGAGTATAGTATATATAAAATTTAATGTAAATAAAAAAACAATTTAAAATAAAAAATACAAAAGAAAAAAAAGAGGTCTTACCAGGTAACACTGCAAATTTGTCGTGGAAAACCCTGGAAGGCCGCAAAAACCATCACGGTAGTCAAATATAGAACATAATTCATGGGAACACATAATAAAAAAAGCCGAATCGCTATGGACCCGGCTTTTCTGTAATCGGTGGTATTCACCGATCAGCATATATAATGCAATTATTAGTTGCTCTCTTGCCAGGCAAGGGTTGGCCATTCACCGTCATTCCAAACCCATACAGCATCTTCTCCATCAAAATCCCATGTTTCAAAATCGGACTGCTGAGGGGAGGATGACAGGGGTTCTGCCCCAGCGTTGCTCGGCACAGATATTTCTGCTGAAAGCCCGATACCGTGTGTCGCATTCGTGTTTGCAGCTTCTTCATTCCAATAATTGTATTCAGGAGCTGAGTCTTGGCGAAAAAATCCAACAAGCCCACCAATGTTAGTACCGTTTGACATACTTCCAGTCGCATAATTTTGTGTGAAATCGGTGTTTAGACTAAAAAAGTATCCAAATAACCCACCATGATGTCCAGAAGTACTTGCTGTGTTACCATGTGCATAATTGTAGTTGAATGTGGAATCTTGCATGATCGCGTGTCCAATCAACCCGCCTGCGTATCCAGTCACGCCTACCCGTTGTTTTCCGAATACGTTACCCGTTGCATACGTTTTGGTTATACTGATTTCTTCTGCGTCTATATTTCCGATCAGACCACCTATGTCATTAAAACCTGTTACATCACTGGTGCTATAGCTTTCTTCTATAGTGATCATTTGAGAGTTGATAATTGAGCCAATCAATCCACCGGTATAACTTTTAATAAGAAAGTTGCTGCCCAGAGAGGTTACGGAACCGCTAGAATGACTGCGAACAATTGTTGTTGAGTTGTTTTGACCGATATAACCAACTAAACCACCGCCGATATACCCCTGTGTTGTTACAGAGCCGTGGACATAACTTTTTTCGATTAAGGAGTTACCGCCACTCATTTTTCCAATAAGCCCTCCGACATAGTTTCTTCCTTTTATGGTAGAGTTTTCCAGTTGAACATTTTTGAAATAGGCTCCTTTGTGACTGTTGCCAGCAACTCCGAAGAATCCGACGTTATCTTGATTAGGTTTATTTATCACAAGGTCGGTAATGGTATATGTATACCCTTCATACAGACCATCGAAGGTTCCTATGAAAGGATTGCCATTGGCGCCAATGGGAACGAGCCCATTATTGTCTACGTAAAAACTTTCGTATACAGTGTCCGTCCTTTCTTCCGCGGTTTCTGGGATAGCGGAATCAGTAAGATCGGGAAAGCGGATATTTTTTGTTACGTGGTATGTATAGGTTAAAAGATCGGTTGTGCTTATGAAATTGGCGCTGAGATATTCAAGATCACGCCAAGTTTCGATGAGGTATATGGGTTCATCATTCATCATTTCCGTGCGTAATTCGGTTGTAATACCAAGGCTCCAGGGGTCAACCGCAGGAATATCTGTTGGTTCTGGGCTTGGGTTAATGGTAAGGTCAAAGGTTGGATCATCATTGTTTGATTCGACTATATCGTCGATAGGCTTACTGACAGTCGAAACGACATCGCAGGCAGCAAATAAAAAGACACAGAGTATTGCGCCAATGAGTAATTGTTTCATAAGAAACTCCTTATATGGTGTGTGGAATATGTATCCACATCGTAATGGAGCAGAAGGGTAACATCTACTAATTAAATTATACTATATTTAAATATTAATACAAATAAATTGTACATTTAATTAAATAAAATATAAGTAGTGAGTAAGTGTAGAAAGAAAATGATAGGTGAATGAACATATTTTTGCTTTATCGCCGAAATTTTAGAGTCTTTTTAGAAATCTATAGATAGTTTTTACGTACTTTTGCTGTTGTTAGAATGTAGTAATGACAAAAAGCCGAGCCAATAGTGACCCAGCTTTTCTGTAATCGGCGTTATTTACCGATGAGTATTAGAATGTATTACTAACTTTCATCTTCCCATGCAAGTGTTGGCCAAGAGCCTTCATTCCAAACCCATACGGCACCCTCACCATCGAAATTCCATGTTTGAAAGTCTGATTTCTGAGGAGAGGCTTGCAAAGGGGTCGCTCCGGTATTACTTGTGAGTGATCCGATCCCATAGGAAACACCTGGAGAATGTTGAGCTTCCTGATCCCAATAATTGTATGCTATGGGTGGGTTAGATGTGTATAAAGCTCCTATGAAGCCACCTGCAGGGTCACCGGTCACACCTGTTCTTGTTACTGCCCCACGCGCATAATTACTCGTGAGTACATTGCTTCCGTTAATGTAAAAATCACCAACAAATCCACCGGCGGTGCCGGAAGTTGTTTCTATATTTCCGCTTGCATAATTATTCGAAATAGTACTGTTCGTCATCAACGAACTGCTTATTCCAAGGAATCCACCGCTTGCTCCTTTTTGGCTCGTTACATCACCGCTTGCATAATTCTTTGTGATGACAACATTATCGCTAGTATCGATATAGCCAATGAAGCCCCCAGAAGCTGTACTCCGCGAAGTGACCATACTAGAACTGTAATTATTTTTAATGGTTATATTCATACTGCTCGATATGAATCCTATCAGACCACCGGAGTTGTTATTTGCTTCTATAGAACCGCTCGTATAGCTGTTTTCTATGTCTACTCTTGTTGAATCAATGTACCCAATAAGACCACCAGAATTATTACCTTCTGCTGAAATCGATCCTTGAGCGGAGTTGTTTTCGACTATGATGTTTTCTCCAAGTACGCTTCCAACTAGTCCTCCAACTTTTTGGTCACCTATTACAGTGATATTTTTCAGATGTATGTTTTTGAGAGTAGCTCCTGTAGAATCTGAACCGATAACACCAAAGAGAGCGACATTTGTTTGATTAGGTTGAGTGATTACAAGGTCTGCAATAGAATGGCTATTACTCCCGTATGAACCATCGAAAGATCCTGTAAAAGGATTTCCGTCTGAACCAATGGGAATGAGACCATTATTATCGACATAAAAACTTTCGTATTCGGTATCTATTCTTGCTTCAGGGGTTGTCGGGATAGCGGAGTCCTTAAGATTAGGAAAGCGTATATTATTTGTTATGTGATAGGTATAGGTCAAAAGATCGGGTGTGGTCATGAAATTAGCACTTATGTATTCAAGATCGCGCCAGGTGTCAATGAAGTATATGGATTCATTATTCATTGTCTCCATACGTAATTCGGATGTAGGACCAATACTCCAAAACTCTCCCGTAGATATATCTGTTGGGTCTGGATCAGCGATAGTATCTCCATTAGAATCACTACTCGGTGATGCAGTGCCGCAAGCAGTAAATATAAAGATACAAAACAGTGTACTGATGAGTAATTGTTGCATAAAAAACTCCTTATATGGTGTGTGGAAATATATCCACTATCAGAATAGTCAGAAGAGGGTAACATCTTCTAAATAAAAGTATAATTTATATAAACATTAATGTAAATAATACGTATAATTTAAAGAGTGAATTATAAATAATGCATTTCCGTGATTGCACAGTATGACTACACTGACTTGAATGAATCAATAAAAAACCGCGCCAAGATGACTCGCCCGCTGCTATAATCGGATGTATTCACCGACAAAAATTAGACTGTATTACTAATTAGCCTCTTGTCAAAAAAGTGTTGGCTAAGAACTCTCGTTCTAGACCCATACAGCATATTCAAGAAATTCCTGGAGGAGGGCTGAATCTCTTGACTCCAATAGTTGTATGTAGTCGTAGAACTTGTCGCCAGGAAGCTTCCAATTATCCCAGTTCCAACATCATAATGCGGTCCATTTTCATTCTGGAGCGTCATAATAATTTCACCGCTTGCATAATTACGAGTAATTATCCTCTTGAACGTTGTAAGAACTACTAATTAATCCAGTAATGGCTGATGATTCAGCTATAGCTCCTGTTGTATAATTATCTGCGATGGTAATATCTGTTATTAACGCAAGGGTTCCAATCAAACCGCCAGTGTTGCTATTTGCTACCTCTACATCGCCGGTTGTATAATTTTTGTAATAACAATATCGTTTTCACTACCAATCCCTAGAATTCCCTACAATGAGACCTCCAGTAATAGCTTGTGGAGTGGTTACTGTGGCTATCGCTGTAATTCTTTTCAATGGTGATATTTGTGCTAAAATTTATAAACCTAATCAAACCGCTAGCATCCGCCACGTTGTTGGCAAGCGCTTCACAGCCTGCGAGAACGAGAGCGCACGCACCGACAGGCATGAGTAGTATATATGTAGTATGTTTCATGTAATATCTCTTGTGTGCAGGTAGCACACGTAATCATGCTACATGTAAATTAATGTATCAATTTGATATAACAATTTTTACGTTATTTTAGGGTGTGCACGTACTATATTCATAGGGAGAAGTGTGATTTTTGTTGAAACGAAATAAGACACACCGATCGATGATGACCGGTGTGTGCGGTAGGTTATGCTTTCGTGTGTAGAATGAGTGAGTGGTTTATTCTTGCCAGTACAGTGTGGGCCATGCACCGTCTGCGGGTGTGTTCCAACCCTCGGTAGTGCTAAATACAAACCCGGTAAAATCATCTGCGGTTGTTGGTGTTAATGAGGTAGCATTAATGTTAGTTGCTGGATTACCGACCCCATAGGACGGGTATATACCGCTTGGTGGGTTACCGCTGTTTGCCGATAGATCCCAGAAGTTATTCGTTAGCGTGCTACTATCCGTATCCGGTAGCTTGCTATTTTGGATATACATATAGGTATATCCAATTAATCCACCAACGTCTACGCTTCCGGTAACTTCTGAACGTGAATAATTGGTGGTGATTGTAGATTTTTGTAAAGTATCATTAATCCGTCCTACACTACCGATCAATCCACCGACTTGCTTGTTTGTTGAGCTAACCGTTCCAAGAGAATAGTTATTTTCTATTATTATACCGTTCTCTTTGCTTACATTGTATACTGAACCAATTAACCCACCTATATCGGTGCTTGTTCCTGTGACATCCCCTGTAGCATAATTTGACATCACCTTTGCTCGTGTTGAATTCGATTGATATACATACCCTATGAGTCCTCCGACGTAAGTATTTCCGCTTACTGATGCACTTGCACCGCTGTGTGATATGATAGAATTAGAATTAGTTCCGACTAACCCACCTACTGTATTTTCTCCCTGAACAGCTCCACCTTCGACAGTGACTCCTTTTATGACAGAATACGTTGCATAACCCACTAGTGTACCGGTGTGGGTTCCTCCTGTTATCTGTGCATTGCGTAGGGTGAGGTTTTGTATCATCGGGATAATTCCTGAATCATATGAAGGATAGTTTCCAATGTAACCAAACAGTCCAATATACTTGTCATTAGAGTCGTTTACGTTTTGAATAATGCTTATGTCAGAAATAGTGTATCCTTGACCATCGAAATCACCCAGGAATCTCCCGGAAGTTATTCCGATGGGAGTAAACCCATTTACTACGTAATAATCGTTTATATATTCACTAGGTACATCATCGCGAGAAGGGAAGGTAATATCATCGGTGAGGTAGTAGGTATGGGTGAGAAGGGTATCATCCTCCAAGAACGTTTCACCGATGAACTGCAATTGACGCCAGTTGTCGATGGGGTAGGCGGCGGTGACAGAGGTCCCCTCATCATCGGTGTATTCGCCGGGTTCCCAGAGTTCGGTAACGACAGGG
>WTKD01000001.1 GCA_011524535.1 Spirochaetaceae bacterium | reverse complement strand
ACATACTCTTATTAATACTCTTACGTGTCTTCTATGGTATTATTTTAATGGTTATCTGTGTAGTCTTTTTGTTTTGTAATTATTTTTCATAGTATATATTCGATATCCCAGCGTTTAGAGAAAGCTACGACGGCGGGGTAGTACTATATTATTCACAAGGCGATATTGTCTGTCACCAGGTAGCTTCTGCTGCTCCAATGTTTTCACTCAAAAATTCAAGATCTCGCCAGGTTCGAATAATGTATATGGGTCCTCTATTGTTTGTATGGAGCTTGGTTGTTTTTCTATTTTCCAGAGAGAAGAATAACTCACGAGATTAATAGAAATACCATCTTGACTATCGTGCCTCTATTAGGGGGTCCTGCCAAAATCACCAGAATCAATGCTTTCACTTAATGGACTATTATCGCTACATGCACCAACGAGCATTGCACTAACAATCATAACAACTATGTATATAGTTTTTTCTTCATCATGGTGTTCTTCTTCCTTGTATCACACGATTATCAACATCGTCACATAAACAGATACATTTGCAAGGTCTTATATACAATCAAAGACGCTTTTTTAGAAATATTTTTTGTTTTTACGTATAATTGGGGATATTATGCTGTTCTTAGTGATGAATCTTAGTGAAAAAATGCTGCACCGCCCTAGTATAGTCAGGATGATACAGCACTTCGCATTAAGAAACTTGGTTATTCCACGTTGCTTGTTTTACTTCTCAAGTCTCGCTACTCTTCCTTCTCCCTTACCAGTACCAGTCAAGAGTCGGCCAAGAGTCACCAGACTTCATCGTCCAATAGATATTGCCATTGGAAGAATCAAATTCAAAACCTTCGAAGTTGTCTTTACTTTTGTTCCTAGTGAGTTTACCCTCTTCAAGGGCAGTTATCCCATCAAGAATATCTATTGGATCTCCCGTTGATGCAGGATCAAGATTTTTCTGCTTTTTGTAATAAGACTGAGTGAACGTTATTGTTCCATCTGATGAAATAGCTCCAATCAAACCCTCTGTATCCGAACTACCTGAAACATCAGTTCTTACGTAACTAGTTGTAATTTTTGCATTTGACCGTAATGATCCAAAAAAACTACCTACATTGACATTACCCGATAGCTTACCACGAACATAGCTGTTTTCAATTTCGACAGAAGCATCGTTACCCGTCACCAATCCAACGAAACCCCCTAGATTGTTCTTACCTGTAAAATCACCAAGCGCATAGCTACCTTTTATAGTAATATAACTGTTGTTTACAACTCCAACAAACCAACCTACATTTGTCCTGCCTTGGGCAAGACCGTCAAAGATCAGACCTCCTGTGATTATAACAGTAGTATTGTTGTTTGCTGATCCAATAAATCCACCCAGATTTGAACCAGGATAAACCTGCATACGTTGAGGAGTATAACTTTTTGTTATTTTTATTATGGTATTGTCCTCTGCAGATCCAACAAACCCACCTACGTTAGCATCGCCCTCGATACTGCTTTTTATCTGAGAATAAGTGACTGTGATTTTAGCTCCATTTCTTGCATGTCCGACATGCCCACCTACATACTGGTTACCTACAACAAAATCTGTAGCAGAGCTATCACTGATGCTAGCAACAGCATTAGAATGAGCGTACCCAATATACCCACCAACCTTAGCATCACCAATAACCCGAGTAGTCCAGGAGTAGCTACTTCTTATGTTGATCGTAACATTGACTGCATATCCAACGTGTCCCCCAGTATTTATAATACCTTCTATGTAGGAGTAGGAATCTATCCTACTGCTTGTGATGGAAATAGTAGAATTGGCTTTTTGTGCTGATCCAATAAGACCACTTGTATTTCTGCTTCCTCGAATAGCATTTCCTGTCATGTGGATATGTTCTATAGTAATGTCTCCTACTGCATCTCCAACAAGACCACCAACATTTTCATCTCCTTTTATATTTACATTCGTCAAATGTATGCTCTTGAATGCAGCATTTGCTGCGACACTAAAAAGTCCAATATTATTCTGTTCTGGTCTATCTATTACAAGGTGGCTTATGCTGAGCCCATGCCCATGAAGAATCCCTGAGAACGGTGTCCCCCTTGACCCAATCGGCAAGAACCCTGCCTTCTGTGCATAATCTTCATCTTTGCTACTATCAGGAATATTAGCACGATCAGGAAATTCAATATTATTCACAAGTCGATAATGCCCATCAGCGGGGGCTTCTGCTGATCCAATATTTTCACTCAAAAATTCAAGGTCTCGCCAGGTCTGAATAAGATATCTCCCTTCATCGTCTGTAGTAAGTGCATCTATTTTTTCTATTTCCCAGAGAGTAAACGAATCCGACAGATCAGTAAAAACGCTGTCTTGAATACCTGTACCCTTACTATCGTGGTTTGTTTCAAAGCCACCAGAATCAATGCTTTCACTTGATTGACCATTACTACTACATGCACCAATAATCATTGCACCAATAATCATTGCAACTATATACTTTGCTTTTTTCTTCATCATGGTGTTCTCCTTTCTTATATCACACGATTATCAACATATCACATAAACAGATATATTTGCAAGTGCTTATATACAATAAAAGACGATTTTTTAGAAATATTTTCTTGTTTTTACGTATAATTGGGGATATTATGCTGTTCTTAGTGATGAATCTTAGTGAAAAAATGCTGCACCGCCCCATTCATAGTCAGGATGATACAGCACTTCACATTAACAACTTGGTTATTCCACGCTTGTTATGGTTCTCAGGTCTTGCTCAAGATTCCCTCAGTCGATCTGCTATGAAAAAATCGACCAAGAATCACCGGACTTCACCACCGAGTATGGGTCATCACCAGAAGAGTTGAAACTAAAACTTCCAAAGTTTCTTTGAGTATGCCCACTCACGGCAATTGCGTTTGTTCCTCCAGGATTCCCCTCAGGATTACCAATTGCTGGAAGAGCCGAAGTCCCTTGCTGCTTGCAATAGACATTCGTGAAGGTTTCTGTTGCGTCTTCCCCGATAAATCCAACAAGCCCACCTATATTAGAATCTCCTGAAACGGTCCCACTTGCATAGCTATTAGTAGTTGTCATTGTAAGAATAACATTTTCGATTAATTCTTCATCCCTCTGAAAATTCTCTCCTGCTTCCTCATATGCAAAAACTCAGCCTCCCCCTAAAAACCCACCAACAAAGTTAGTACCCGCTCTCTGCTACACCAAAAAGACCAATCTCTAAGCTATCTGGTATATTGATGAACCGTTTACCAGATTGTATGACCGTTTCCATCAAAAGTGCCCCGGAATGGGGTTTCTCGTGAACCAATCGATAAGAAGCCCGCTTCTTGATTATTTTGAAGATCAGAAAACCTTATGTCATCCTCAAATTGATAATGCCCATCGACAGGAGCTCCACCCCTTCCCATATTTTCACTCAAAGACTCAAGGCTCGCCGAATCCCAATAATGTATACAGTCTCTTCATCTTGATCCCGTACTCATCACAATCGACCATGTTCCTTTTTTGTTAGCAAGATAACGAAATCATCCCCCACCACTATCAATGGTTACCGATGGTGTTATAGTTGACCAGTGGGTTCACCTAGGCTAGAGTCAGTTATGTCTTTTTTACAGTCGCTATTTGGCACAAAACAACTACGAGACCTGCGGGAGCTAACGCCCTATATAAACAGGATAAATGAAGAAGAATTGAAAGTGCTCTCGATGGATCAAAACGAATTTCTTGCACAAACAAACACTATAAGAAAAAAGATTTCACAAGGGGAACATACCAATGGCTTTATCCCACTGGCATTCGCACTCGCACGAGAAGCTGCCCGAAGGATACTCGGAGAAAGATTATACGACGTGCAATTGTATGGGTCGATAGCCCTGTACCAGGGCAGAATTACAGAGATGAAGACAGGTGAAGGAAAAACCCTGGCTGCCGTCCCTGCTGCATATTTGCGTTCTCTCGAGGGCAAAGGGGTACATATTGTTACGGTAAACGATTATCTTGCAAAACGAGATGCCGAGTGGATGCAATTTGTATTTGAATACCTTGGAGTGAGTGTTGGAGTAATCCAATCGAATATGGCTCCACAGGAACGTCGCAATGCCTATAATAAGGATATAACCTACGCCACAAACAATGAACTTGGTTTTGATTACCTCAGGGATAATATGTCCTATGCAGCCTCACAAAAAGTGCAGCGAGGTCATTTCTATAGTATCATTGATGAAATCGATTCAATCTTGATCGACGAATCTCGAACACCCTTGATCATATCTGGGTCTCAAAAAACCAATACCGAAAAATATTACAACGCCCACTCGATCATACACTCGCTTCGCGAATGTGAAAAAGACCCACACACTGGAACCTATCCGGAAGAACCGCAAGGGGATTACACGCTAGACGAAAAAGGAAAACGGGTTCAATTTACAACAGAAGGATTCAACAGCATCGAAGCATTGCTAAAAAAAAGAAAATATATCGACGGGGCATTGGTAGATGCGGAGAATTTCGATTATTTACATTTCGTGACTCAGGCGGTGCGTGCACAAGAGCTCTACCAATTGGATAGGGAATACGTGGTGCGAGATGGCAAGGTTGAAATAGTCGACGAATTCACGGGGCGTATTTTACACGGCAGACGGTATTCTGATGGATTACACCAGGCCATCGAAGTAAAAGAAAAAATCAAGGCCGCAAACCAAAGCGTCACCATCGCTTCGATCACGCTCCAAAATTATTTTCGTATGTATCGCACACTGAGCGGCATGACGGGAACCGCTTCGACGGAGAGCACCGAATTCACAAAAATTTATGGTCTTGATGTCGTGGAAATCCCCACCAACAGACCGGTAAATAGAAATGATCAACAAGACCTCATTTTTCCCACAAGTAAATCAAAATTCATCGCAATTTGTGAAGAAATTAAAACCGTACACGAAATCGGACAACCAATATTGATAGGAACCGTATCGGTTGAAATGTCCGAGGTGATATCTAAACTCTTGCAAGGGTATGGAATCCGTCATGAAGTCCTGAATGCAAAAAATCACGCACGAGAGGCCCAAATCATTTCCGAAGCCGGGGCAAAGGGAGCCGTGACGATCGCAACAAATATGGCGGGTCGTGGAACCGATATAAAGCTCGGCGGAAATCCAGAATTCCGTACAAGAACAAAAATTGGTCCCGACGGTGATTTAGAAACATACGAACGTGTATACAAAAAAGAATATGAACAATGGCGAGCGCAATACGATGAGGTGAAGAATCTTGGCGGACTATTCGTCCTTGGAACCGAACGACACGAATCAAGACGAATCGACAACCAGCTGCGTGGACGCTCGGGGCGACAGGGTGATCCAGGCCGATCACAATTTTTTGTATCATTGGACGATAATCTGATGCGCCTATTTGGCGGAAGTATCCAAACCTTGAAAAACTATTTGAGCAAGGGCCTCGAACCCGGAGAAGCAATCCATCATTCAATGATTACAAAAAGCCTCGAAAGAGCGCAAAAACGCGTTGAAGAACGAAACTTTGACATACGAAAACACCTTCTGGAATTTGATGATGTGTTAAATACGCAGCGCGACCGCATCTATGCCCAAAGAAATCAAATTCTATATTCCGAGAACCTACAAACAAGAATTTTTGAAGTCTGTCATGAAGAAATTTCACAGCTGTTCTCAACATATATGCAAGATGGAGACGCCATCGAATTCAATACCGCGGTACATACATTAAAACAACGCTTCTTTTTTGCAACAACAATCAAGCAAGGCAGCGACCGCAAACAAACCGTTCAAGCCATTACGGCGGAACTCGAAGCCTCACTGAATGAAAAAATGACATTGGTTGGAAAAGAACGCTGGAATGATTATATTCGCCATACGTATCTATCTCTCATAGATAGGAATTGGCGCGAGCACCTCAGTGCTCTAGAGGCATTACGTGAAGCTGTCTATCTGAGGAGCTATGCCCAAAAAAACCCACTCCTTGAATACAAACTTGAGGGATTTGATGCATACGATGCGATGGTTGAACGCATCCGTGTTACTATAGTCAAACAGATGATCGCAACCAGAGTCACAAATCGATCAACCGAATCAAAAGAGCAACAAGTTTACAAAACGCAACACCAATCGCTTACTTCGTTCAATAGCCAAAAACGATCTTCATCGACGCAGACACAACAGATGACCGTGCGTAGAAGCACTCCAAAAGTGGGAAGAAACGACCCCTGTCCCTGTGGCAGCGGTAAGAAATACAAGCAATGTCATGGAAAAAGCGAATGAGCTTATTTTAGAATTCCTTTGATTATTCGCTGGATTCAATCGTTACGTCGTGATTGCCACCCAGTATATTAAAAAATGTAGTCACTCGGGTTCACAAACGTGCCCCGCCGGATGATGGAAAAGTGAAGATGTGGTCCCGTACTGCGACCGCTACTTCCCATATACCCCAGGGTTTGCCCAATTTGCACGTACTCACCTCGAGAAACTGTTATGTCATTGAAATGTGCGTATAAGGTTTGAAATTCATTATCATGCTTGATGATCACATATTTGCCATATGAGCGTTCATTGGATCCTACAAAAGCAACATATCCCGAATTTGCCGCCACGATTGGCGTGTTCAAGGAATTTGCGATGTCCACACCATAATGGAAGGCTCGAATACCCGTAAAGGGATCGTTTCGATAGCCAAAATGTGAAGAAATCCGCCCATAGGTTGGCAACCGGAACAGTTCGCCCAAGGCAAGACGCAATTCCTTATCCCCCATGGTTGCTTCGGGAATAAATAAAACCGCCCCCGAATTCAATTCGTTCGTCTTGAGATTATTTGCATCAAGAATGGTTGTAACCGGGACGTCATACGTAGACGCAATTTCATTAAGAGAATCGTTTGATTCAACTCGATACAATATCCCATCCCTATCAGGTATCAAAATGTATTCACCCAATTGCATCCTTCGGGCATTTTGTATGTTGTTATAGCTAACGAGGGTGTCTAAGCGCAACCCATAAGACCCCGCTATTTTTGACAGAGTATCTCCGTTTTGTACAACATGGGAAACGGTGCGCAAGGGCATAAACGACCGTATCGATGCATCCGATATACCGCCCTTGCCGTCATAGTCGGTGTTTAGAAATTCGGTAAGAGAACTATCTCCGACATCGTTCAGGACCATGTTAGACAAAAAGGCCTCATCGGATTCATTCACCTTATGTACAACGGTTATGTATTCCGATTCGTAGAGATTTTGGAAATCATCTACCCGTTCTATTGTTTGCATGGATAAAATATAATCTTCGTAATAATCAAACGGCAGAAGGATGGAAAATAAAAGCAAGCTCACCATCGCAAATAGGAGTGGGAGGTCTCCCGTAATTGTGAATAACGAGCCTGCAAAACGTTCAATATAATCAAGCCAAGTGCGTTTTTCTGAGGAAGTAACCGACTTCCAAATATTCTCATAAGCCTTTGCACCAGACTTCCAGTCGAAGACAACCTTTTGTTTCTTTATCTTCAACTGTTTTCTAGACGGATAATACCTGCGAATCACGTCTTTATTCTGACTTTGCAGAATCTTCTGCATATAACTGTATCGACAACAATGGTGGCTAGCATTATACTTGTTTGTACCGTGACAAAACCTCTAAAAAAATCCAGGATGATTATATATCTAGTACTACTTTCCGTGTTCACTATCACAATAGTTTTGGCATTTGTTAATATTATTATATCACAGAATAGTGGAACAGCCCAGATAATAGACGAAAACATTTCCCCTACCGCTCGTGGTGCCATACTCGATAAAAATGAGGAAATACTAGCCATACAAAAACCAAGTTACAATGTAAGTGCATGGAAACCTGAAATAAAAGATGAAAACGAAACAATCATTACCTTGTCTAATGTTTTAGATATTGACCGAAACACCCTCCGTTCCCAACTATCCGTATCGCGAAACTATGTTCTCTTGGTACGTTCCATTTCAAACGAGCAGGCAGAAGACATTACTACTATAAAAGACTCTGGAGGATTAGAAGGCATTCATCTTGAACCAAATTTGCAGCGAAACTATCCCTTCAGGGGATTTGCCGAACCATTCGTGGGCTATGTAAATATCGATAATGTTGGCTTGGATGGGATTGAATACGTATACGAAAAGGACCTACAACAGGGCAACACGGTCCACCTCACCCTAGACATTCGTCTACAGCAACTCATACAAACATATTTGCAATCAAAATTCGAAGAGCACGGTGCATCTTACATAAATGCAATCCTCCTCGACGCACAAGATGGTGCAATTTTGAGCGCTGTAAGCCTTCCTAGCTTTGACCCGAATGCATTCTATATCTATTCCGATGAAGAGCGATTGAACAGAATATTGCGAAACGCCTATGAACCGGGAAGCGTTTTCAAGGTTTTTAGTATCAGCAGCCTACTTGAAACCGGTAGTATTACTGATAAAACCCGATACGATGCCTCAGGTCCCTATGTCTCCGCAGACAATTCCTTCCAAATCAGTGATATAAATGCCTATGGACTTATATCAACCAAGCAGATTATACAATATTCCAGTAATGTTGGTACCGCAAAGGCTGCCGAAAAAAGCAGCTCCGCAGCCCTGTACGAGATGCTACGCAAATTTGGATTCGGTTCCAGCACTGGAATTGCCATGAATGGGGAAAACATCGGCATTTTTTCAAATCCGGAGCAATGGTCGCATCGGAGCAAAGCTACAATAGCAATCGGACAAGAAATCGCAGTAACTGCTCTGCAAATTGTAAAAGCCGCAACCGCGATCGCAAACAACGGAACTATGATTTCTCCACGAATCGTGGATCGTATAGTCTCTCCCGCCGATGGGACACAAAGAGTATTTACATCCGAGCTTAGCGATTATGTGATCTCCGAAAAAGTCTCGACAGACCTCCTAGACTATATGTATGCTGCAACTCAGCCGGGAGGAACAGCCCGTGCTGTCCAAAACGCACCGGTACGTATAGCAGCAAAAACAGGAACCGCAGAAATATATGATCAGGCTCTAGCCAGATATTCTGATTCACGGTATGTTGCTTCGATACTCTCTATTTTTCCATACGACGACCCCTCCTATATACTATACGTAGCAGTGCATGAACCTAGTGAAGGACAATTCTACGGTGGCCAGGTCGCAGCCCCCATTGCACACGATATAATCTCCCTCTTCGATAGCTATGCCTCCGTAGAATATACCGATAATGTACTAGCCCGTGAATTGCCTGAATATTCCCCTATAACACCATCGATTGCGCCAGGCCGGATACCCGATTTCATAGGGCTTGCGAAGCGCGATGTCGTTCAATTAGCTGCTAAACATGGATACAATATCACTATGTCGGGCAATGGCTGGGTTGTCTCACAGGACCCACCCCCAGATGTCCTCATAGAGCAATATTCTACTATTTCATTGACGTTTGGATATTAGTGTTGAATATATTAGAAAAAAATATTACAGCAATACGCATGCATTGCGACGAAAAGACTACACAACTGCTTGCAAACCATTCCCCGGAAAAAGAATTACAGCTAGAAAAAAGCAAAAACACATCTTTTTACACCGCGACCTACAAAAACAAACGGTTATGCAGCGGATACGATCCTGGCATTGAAGCCAAAAGAATCGCAGACATAATACTTGCCCAACAAAAACGGGGGGCACATGATGGCATTGTATATCTAGGCATCGGCATGGGATATCATTTGCTAGAAACTATCCCGCGCCTCACAACCCTACCACACGTGATCGTAGAACCAAACTTAGAACGACTCGTCTCTCTATTTGCTATAATTGACTTCACCCAAATACTAGAACAAGAAAATGTAACCGTACTAATCGATCAAAATTTATCGATCTGTTTTGAAACCATAAAAAACACTTCCATGCGCATACCCTATGTATGGGAACAATCCGTATTTATCATGCACAAACAGGAGTATTTCAATGAACTCTCTCAAATCCTCTACCGGTACTGTGCGCAAGGTCGGTTAAACAGAAACACAATGATGAAATTTGCGAAGAGATGGATACGCAATTGCACACAAAATCTACTCGATAGTCCCGAGGTCTTAGCGCTTGAACATTTGCACAATGTTGCAAAAGGACTCCCCGCCCTGTTATGCGCAGCTGGGCCAAGCTTCGATCACATAGTGCCTCTGCTTTCCCAGTGGCACGATAAAGCAATAGTAATTGCGGTCGATACCATCGCAGGAAAATTGTGTTCCTTGGGCTATCCTCCAGACTTTATCGTAAGTATGGACCCTCAGTATTGGAATTCACGACATCTAGACAGCTATGATATTTCAAATATTCCAATCATAATGGATTCTTCAACGTCTCCGCGCATTGTCCGCAATGCAAGCAAATATCACTGCCCAATCTTTTTTTCTTCTTCGCATTTTCCTCTTGCACAATACCTGAATCCCGAACACAAAAAGAAACTTGGCGCCGGAGGTTCTGTAAGTACGAGTGCCTTTGATTTATGCAATTATATAGGATGTTCCTGCGTTTACTATATCGGTCTAGACCTCGGATATCCCCTGCACCGGACCCATGCGAGCCACACATTGTATGATTCCCTGTGGGCAAAAGATGCAACGAGGCTACATTCCATCGATTATCCAATGGTTGAATCCTTGTTTAGCGCTTTTCCAGAATATGTAGAAAACTATACAGGTGATAAAATAATCAGCGATGCTCGCCTAGAATTGTATTCCTTTTGGTTTACAGAAGCCGTACGAAGAATACCGACAAAAACCCTATCCTCCATATCACGAAAAATAGATTCCGTTTTGCTTGAAGATATATCATTTGCCCAAACAATGCCACCTATACTACAAGAAAAAAGAAAAATACAAAAAACAATAGGAGATATACCCCGCAGGGATGTGCAAACGGTTCTCGACAAGCGGAAAGAAAGAATTATAGACATTCTTCAGGCACTACAAAAACTAGAAACGCTGGTAAATTTACAACTCGCTGACATTGCCAGCCTACAAGAAAACTCATTTATCAATGCAAAAAAACTCACAGAAATATCTGAACGTGATGCATTGATAACACGCAATAAGGCTATACCGCTCATACATTTTCTATTGCAATCCGCCGCCCGCAGTGTGTTTTCATTACTTGGGCAAGAGCATGCACTCAGCAACAGTGAAGGCATGTACAAAGCTTATTCCGAAGCCATCCTATTCTATAAACACTCCTTACAAAAATACACATAACAGGTATAATTTCTTTACTAGAAAAAATTAATATAACAACCACAGCTGTTAGCTATAAATATTATATTTTACAATGCGATATTACATATATAATATGTTTACTTTTATGACTGATACCCCTTATAATGAGTGTATGAATTTTGGAGATTTTAGAAATTTATCAGATAATGCACTTTTTTTACAGAAAAAAAATAATCCCATGTACGAAAAGCTACAAAAAGTAATTCTAGACTCATCGGTGATCGGTAGCTCTGCCCTGCTATGCCCCACACATAAAAACGCACAGCTTACCTCCATTCGATATAATTTTGCAAGAGAGAATAATTCAAATTTTAATGTACATATAGATGTTAGCAAACCACTGAGGGTAAATCTAGAAAAATCTGGTCGTATACCAGGATTCACGAACTCTTGTGTAGAAATTGCAGAAGCAGTCGATAATTCTTTTCTCTCCACACATTCCGAATTTATGACCTATCTCAAGAACAATAGTCTTATCTCATCGGTAAACGGTGATTATGGTAATACTCCAGACACTTATCTTTATTTACTTCGCTGGTCACATGACGGGCTATTTCTCACCTACGATGAAAAATGTGAATTCCCTATGTTTGAGATAACCCTAGAAGGAAAACAAAACTATACGATATCTGGATCATTCGGTATCCGACTCACTTCAACAAAATCAGAATACGCCTTATACGAAAGTTCTGCTTTCGCCATCGGGTTTAGCTCCAAGGTATTCTTTAAAGGCAACAATGCGATCGATATTTCATTGCAGATAATACAAAAACTCCATCAGATGAAAGTAAACTCAAAATATATTCTGTATGCACCAAAGGATGTTTACAATCACCTCTTGCACCATTCGCTTATCAAAGTAGAAAAAGACACTTCTATACTCTCCTTTGTAAAGGTAATTCCATTCTCACCCGCCTGAGCCACCAGGCCTTGCCCTCTAGATTAGATATAGACACCCAGCATGTGCCACTCTATGATGAATGATACATGTTTCTGTTTCTCATAAAAAAATGGTTTTACGAGAGTTGGGATTCCATGCTTCGTATCCTAGTCATAAATCTCATAACACTCCTGGGGGTTTCTCTATTTGTTTACATACAAACAACACTCACTGCTTTGCCCACGACTCCTTCAAAAATCGCTGCTATAACTTTAATTGTAATCACAGTTTTTATCCTCGTATCCTATATTATTCTCTCTGCAATTACCTATCTTACCGAGTACAACTGGCGCAACTTGATCGAGCGCCAATCTATTAGAAATATTCTAAAAATGCACATCCGAGCAGGTATTGTATTTGGAATATACAATGCTCTTATCGTACTTCTATCCTTTATCTCTTTTCAATTTTATGCGTCCATTAATCAGTTTTATACGCCTATAGCGATCGGCTTGTTGATGTTTGCATTCTTTCTATATCTCCTCGGTTTTGTCCATATGTTTTCTATTCATTGCCTACAAAAGAACATTATTCGAAAAACTCTGAAAAAATCCTTCCTCCTTGCCTTCGATAACCCGATCTATACCATTTCCGTGTTGATCTTCGCAGGAATTCTATTGCTCCTATCAACCTTGACCGCATTCCTTTTCCCTGGAGTAGCAGGCACCGCATATTTCTTGTGTTGCGCCACAAAACTCAGACTTTTAAAGTACGAGGGAGATGAGCCAAATATAAAACCGGATTGGAATGTATTATTGAAGAAAGAACGAGAAATATTGGGCACTCGCTCCCTAAAAAATCTTATATTTCCCTGGAAATAAGCCCTGAATGTTTTAATCTACGTGCAAGGTACACAATTGGTGTATCTAAAAAGGCAATTGCAACCTTAAGGAGTATGGTAATAGCCGAAGAAGCGAAGATAACAGAAAAAGAACGTTCGCCCAAAAAGGCGATACAAGTAAAAAGAACAGAATCAATAATCTGGCTTAGAATCGTACTTATATTATTGCGAACCCATAAATATTTTGTGCCAGGCAACATTTTTTTAATCTTGGCAAAAAGCCATACATCATGTGATTGGGAAACAAAATAAGCAATGAGACTTGCAATAAGAAGTCTTGGAAAAAAACCAAACATTCCCTGCATCGTACTGTGCATTTGATCGGTGACGCTGGGAGTATAGGCAAGCGTTATGATGATTATCGCATTTACCAGTACAAATATGGCAAACCCAAATCGCACCGATTTTTGGGAAACCGTGCTACCATGATTTTCATTTAGTATGTCGGTGGCCAAGAATAATGATGCGTATGCAACATTCCCTAATGTTGTTTCTATACCAAACATCATAACCGTTTTCTGAACTTGGATGTTGGCAATTATGATCACAAACGCTATCCAACCAAACAATCCCGCAACGCCAAAAAATCGATATAAAAGGAGCACCGCCCCAAAAGAGGCAAGAAGTTCTAGTAGTATATACAACTCATTCATCTACCTGTCCCCCCAAGGCCGATGGAGCCCTGCTGCGACGGACAAATAATACGAGCACTATCAAGGTAAGGGCATATGGTATCATTGAAACCAATTCTGTATAGGTTGCTGGAATAACCCTTCCCAGAAAAACCGCTATTCCCTGTGAGAATCCAAACATCAAACAAGCAAACATTGTTGGAATAGGCTTCCACTTTCCAAATATCATAGCAGCCAAAGCGATAAATCCCTGACCAGATATAAGAGGATGCCAAAAATGTGAAACTATCGCGATGCTCAATGAGCTGCCCCCAAGTCCTGCGAAAAAACCAGAAACAATCACAGCACCATAGCGATACAGGACTACGCGTATCCCCACTGTCCGAGCCGCGGTCGGCTTTTCCCCAACCGAACGTAATCTAAGTCCAACACGGGTATAATAGAAAACAAAATGAACAACAAAAACCAGAAAAAGAGCAATAAACATAGTTGCATATTGGTTTAGAATCAAATCAAAAAAGCTATTCTGTTCAAAAACACCGTCAAATGGACGAGGCATTTTTTTGTCTAAATCCAATATTTTGGTGTGTGTTGTTCCTCCGAAGAAATGACGTGCGAGGAATAATGCTATACCAGGTCCAAGAAAATTTATCGCAATTCCTGAAACAACATTATCAGCTCTATAAGAAACACAAGCAACAGCATGCACCAAACCAAGTAAAGCTCCCGCAAACCCGCCAAAAATAAATCCAATCCAGGGATTCTGCAAAAAATAACTTGTAGTAGCCGCTGAAAATGCCCCAATGGTCATCATGCCCTCGAGTCCAATGTTCACCACCCCAGAATTCTCTGAAATAGCTCCACCCAAGGCGGTATACAACAAAGGTGTCGCATACATAAACATAGTTCCAAGAATGAATCCAATATCAATTAGCATTTTTTTGCTCTTTTCTCTTTTTTATTGCAAGCATTATTCGTTCAAAAAGGTATGGAATAGCCACGAAAAAGACTATGGTTCCTATGGTAATATTTATTATCTCGGTCGGAGTACCCAAATCCCGTTGAACGCTCACCGCTCCATACCGTATACCAGAAAAAAAGAAGCTAGAAAGCAATATTCCCAAAGGATTACTCGCTCCAATAAGGGCCACCGATATTCCATCGAATCCGAATCCTTCCATAATTGCCAATCGTGACACTTCTTTTGTAACACCAAGCACATGCAGAGAACCACCAAGCCCCGCTAAAGCACCAGATATTGCCAAAGATCCTGATTTTATCCAATTTACCGGAATACCTTGATAGCGAGAGGCATTCTCATTAAATCCAACAGCTCGTATTTGATACCCCAGTGTAGTTCGTTTTAACAAATAATGGACAATGATTGCAGCGAGAATCGCTACAAAGACCCCCATCGATAGCGAGGCTTTTAATGCATCGGCAATAGCCGGATTTTCCATTTGAAATGGAATCCAAGAATCACTTGTTTTAAAGCGAGCAAACAGATCTATTTGTGCGGTCTCTCGCACTTGAAAACTTGCTTCGCTGTCTGGTCTTTTTATTCCCGGAAATTTCAAGAGAAAGTTATTGCTATACAATGCTATCCAGTTCAAAAGAATCGTTGATATGACTTCCTGTATTCCGTAGCGAGCTTTTAGAATGCCTGCAATGCCCCCGAATACCGCCCCTCCAATCATACTACATAAAAAAACGAAGGGAATATGTAACACCATCGGTAATCTCACATGATACCCGACTAATGCAGCTACTAGAGCTCCAATGATAAATTGCCCTTCGGCGCCAATATTAAAAAGCCCCGCCTTGTATGCAACAGCAACCGAGAGCCCCGTCAGCACCAAGGGCACAGCACGGACCATAACCCATATCACGTAACGAGGACGCCCGAATATACCAAGAAACAATTTCTCAAGCGCTCTCAGCGGGCTATACCCAGAGAAAAACAAAAATATGCCCCCCGCTGTAAAACCTAGGAGTATTGCTGAAACAAGAGTTATTGTTCGTGTAAGGTTTCTTTTTTTCACTCAGCTATCCCCGCAAAACCCAATCCAAGTTGTTCTCTGGTGAGATCGCTTGCTGATTTGACGGCTATGATTTTTCCATTGTATATGATTGCGATACGATTTGCGATTTGTAAAATTTCATCCAAGTCAAAAGAAATAAGCAAAATTGCTGCACCTCTTTCTTTTTCCTGTACAAGGGATTGCTGCACATAACTTGCAGCTCCTACATCTAGCCCCCTCGTTGGATGGGCGGCAACAATGAACTCTGGGTTGTCCACTAACTCCCTAGCTATAATGACTTTTTGCTGGTTTCCACCCGACATCTCGCCAACTGCATGCATTGGATCAGCTGGGTAAATATTAAAATCTTGTATAAGACTCACAGCATCATGATTCATTTTGTCGAAGCGAAGGAATGGCCCCTCAACGTAGTTTCTATACGTCCTAAGAGCTATGTTCTCTGCAACGGTAAATTTAAATACCAAACCATCTTTATGCCTATCTTCGGGGATATTTGCACACCCTGATTCATAGAGCATGCGGGGAGAATAGTTTTGAATCTCTTGATCTCTCAACAATATAGAACCACTACTTGCCTTTCTAACACCCGCAAGCACCTCGATAATTTCCCGCTGTCCATTGCCATCAACCCCTGTCAAAGCAAGAATTTCTCCAGCGTGCACATCGAGAGTAACACCTTGGACCGCCGTATGCCCTCTGTCATCTTCTGCATATATATTTTGCAAAGAAAGAAGCCGTGGTCCAGGAGCATTTTTATGTGACTGAACCTGTGCTTGAAGTTCATGTCCAATCATCATACTGGCCAAGGCATGCGCATCAACGTCTGACACACTCAGAGTATTTACAACCTTACCCCGGGAAACAACCGTACACCGGTCGGCAAAATCTATTATCTCTTTCAATTTATGAGTAATAACTATGACACTTTTTCCAGATGTCACTAGTTTCCTAAGAATGGCCCCAAATTCCACAATCTCTTGAGGCGACAGTACAGCGGTAGGCTCATCAAGAATGAGTATATCTGCCCCTTGATACAATATGCGCAATAATTCAACACGCTGCTGCATTGCAACCGATATTTCACTAATATAACTATCCGGATCTACGGTAAGACCAAAACTTTCGCTTAGATCAACTACTTTTTTGCGAGCTTTTTTTCGATCCAGAACCCCACATTGGTGAATTTCTCTCCCCAACATAATATTCTCGATCACGGTGAATGGTTCAAAAAGCATAAAATGCTGATGTACCATTCCAATCTTTAGAGAAAGTGCATCGTTTGGGTTATGTATAGAAACCGGTCTTCCATATACTTCTATGGTTCCGCTATCAGCCCGCTGTAACCCATACAAAATATTCATAAGGGTAGTTTTTCCAGCACCATTCTCTCCCAAAAGAGCATGAATTTCACCCTTTTTCAAAACGAAGTTGATATTATCGTTTGCAAGAACGGAAGGAAAACGTTTGGTAATATTTGTAAGTTTTACTGCATCGGTTTCGGTCATAAACTCAGCAGGAGGGTTCCCCCTCCCACGTGAAGATTGAAAAAGTCCGAGTGGGAATTTTCAATTGCAAAGATTAATTTTCTGATTTAAAAGTTTCGAATGTTTCCAGGTTATATGGAACAGCTATTTCACCAGAAACAATTCTCTGTGACATTTCTTCGATCTCGCTTAGAATATCTGCGGGAACGTGCACATTTGAAGTCGGAGCAATACCTACAGCACCATCTGAAAGACCCAATATGAGCGCTCCTCCACTAGGAAATTCACCTGTTTCTTTTAGATCCTTCGCAACTTTGTACATCGCATCACCAACTTCTTTCATAGCCGATGTAAGCACATTGTCAGGAGCGAGGTCGTTTTGATCTCGGTCAACTCCAATAACCCATCTGTCTTGTTCACGAGCAGCTTCAATAACACCATTGCCAACAGATCCTGCTGCATGGAATACGATATCTGCACCTTGCACGTACATCTGAGTGGCTATGCTCTTTCCCTTTGCAGCGTCTACAAAAGAATCAGCGTACTGACTTAAGACGGTTGCATCCCTGTTGGCAATATAAACACCTGCAAGAAATCCATATTCAAAAGCATCAATGATAGCCCCTTCAATTCCTCCAACAAAACCAATTGTATTGGTTTCCGTTACCTTCCCTGCGATATAACCAACCAAAAATGAGGCTTGTTCAGCTTTGAACAAAACACCTACTACATTGCTAGGTGCATCTGGTCCATATGCAAAATCGATGATCGCAAAATGTTGATCAGGATACAGCTTCGCCATCTGCAACAAAGCATCTGCCATTTTAAATCCAACCCCCCAAACAAGATCGTTTCCACCATCTATGAGGCTTTGTAGGTTGGGTATATAGTCTGCATCTTGTGCAGATTCCAAATAGCTAATCTCTACACCAAGTTCATCGCGAGCTCGTTGAAGACCTTCCCATGCCGACTGATTAAAACTTTGATCGTTTACACCACCAACATCGGTAACCATCGCAATTTTAATTGCATCCTCAGCACCTTCTTGATCTCCTGCAGCAAAAGCAAACGTTGAGACAAAAAACAAAATAAGAAAAACAAATAAATTTTTTTTCAAAATAGACTCCTAAATCATTTTAGTTTGCATTGTACTAGCCACCCGGACATTAGTCAATCTAAAAGCTAGAAGTTTCCAAACCCAGTGGCATCTGACGGAGTGAATTTTCCGCAAATCTTTTGTGTAAATAATCTTCTTGTAGTGAAAATCTTCGAACTATACTTATAAACATATCTTCTGAGAGGAGTTGCAACTCAAGATATAAGTATAAAAGCATTCGTTCTGCTAATAACGGGACATTAAGAGAATTTAATAGTATTTCCTGTCCTTTGGACATAGACTCCTGGACAACCGAACTATATAGCTCGCTATTTTCTATGTCATTAACCACAAATTCAAATTCTTTTAACAAGGTTTCGGGATACCCACTCGAAGCCTGGACCGCCGCAGGTTTTAGAAAAAGATAGCAATAATTCATCGCAGGCAGATAATGATGAGCCTCGCATCGGGTTTCATAGTTCGGAACCGTTTGCAGTCCGCTCTTCTTATCTCCTCCAATCAATATTAATGGATCAAAATACGGTGCTGGGCATTCTTTTCCATCTATCATGTAATACCGGTAGGTGCAGTGAGAAGCACTTAGACAATTCGGATGTTCACAATATGCAGTAAATAAATATATATCGCTAGCACGAGAAATAAGAAGCTCGGTTGTTTTATTGAACAATTGATTGCGGAAATTGAGGAGGAGGGTGGGCAACACAAAATTTGATTGTGTTGTGGTAATCGCATGTTCGATCACAAACGCCAAACGATCGTCATAAAAACCTGCTTCATCAATGATCCATGTTCCAACCTGGCTATTTCTGTCAATCAATGACTCAATATCAAATGAATTTCTCGTAATGACCAGTTCATCCCCCATTCGTTCGACTCCAGCCCGCGAGACAAGCATGTCCTTGGGATATTGTTCAAATCGGGAAAGATCGAGGGCAGAGCGACAATAAATGACACGTCGACGATCTCTACTGCCTGTCGATGTGCATTCAGCAATGTACTGAGATTTTCTACGTGCAACCTGAGAGTCCTTCCATACCCTTCTGGCGTACTCAGTTTTTCCACTGCCCATCGGACCAACAACCAGTATAGCTTTTGAATGATCTAAAAAGTTAAAGTGATCAAAATACTGATGCACCGTAACGTTTTTTTGATAGAGTAATCTGAACAAAGAATCGTGCATACATTTCGCATAGGCATGCTGTAATATATATTATAGGGCAAACTGCCGATTATTGCCATATGGGGCTGTGCAATACATGGTATAAAATGATAAAAATCTCTTCTTATATCTACACTATATATTACTTATCGCATGTGACATGAACGAAGATATTCAAGAATTAAAAACCGAAATATTGAAACTTCTTTTTGCGTCAACCTGGCAGAGCAAGGAGGTGTTGATCTCATATCAAAGGTTTGTCTCTCTCGTATGTGACTTTGCTAAAAGATTCCATTCAGAACGCCCTATGTTTTCGGCGGTGCTTACTGACACTGAAGAGACTATAGAACGCATCATTGAGGATCTCGTAGCAGATGATCAGTTTGATATAAGAAGAAACTCAAGAAATGAGATAATAACAATCGAATACAAGGGGTATTACCTTACCGCAACCAATCATTGGTATAGACGTATACGCAGTGATATCGACGCTCCCTTTCCTAGCACTCAAATTCTAAAGGCCACCATTCCTCTGCATTTGCACATGCAAATTCCAATCCACGAACTTCGAAATCAGTATCATTCATTGCGAAAAGAAGATTCGCTGATCTTATTGCAATTCTCAGATAACTTACATGAGATAATGGTTTCCAGTGAATTGCTACGGAAGGATTTACTTTCCCTATGTCTGTCTAAGATTAGTAAATATATCCTTGAGCAGAAATTGACCGATGAAATCCTAAAACAGATAAATCCCCCCGGAGAAAACCTGGATCTAGATCTAAAAAAACGTCTGCAGGCATTTCAAAATAACCCCACGGAAGAAATTCAATGGATCACACAGGGTGATGAAATGACCCTAGCCCTATGGGAATCAATTAAAACAGTAGTTGAAAAAGATTCACGTAGTGGTATTATTGTAAACCAAGGAGCTGAAGCGCAGTTTCAGGCATTGCTTATAACCTATGAAATAATCCTCAGTTATCGCGAGATCACTGTACAAAAAGAAACCGAACAGAGAAAAGAAGAAATACTGGTAGATGTTTTGTCAAATGAACCCTATGCATTTACGTTCACGGACATGCAAGATGCATACGAAAAAAAATTAAAGGAACACACTATACCACCAGGCAACCCCGGTGAACTACATTCTATGGTTCAACTATTTACCAAGGGAACCCCCCAGCAAGAACTTCCGAACATTATATCCTTTGATGGATTGGATGGTAATGAATACTACGCGCTGACACTCTCTCTCCCGGAAATATACATACCACAATTGCGAGAAATGCGAAAAGATTTCAGAAAATATTACCACAATTGTTACTCAAAATCACTCAAAGAAGGAACACATTACCCATTTATAGGTGACCCCGAGGCCCTTGAATATGAATTGGAAGCACGGTTACGGTCAAAATTTCCTCGCCTATATACACTTCTGCATGCAAATACCATCAATAAAAGTATCGGACAATCAAAAAAGTATCTTCCAGAATTTATTGGATCCGAGCAGGAAGCAATGCTGGAAGAACTCCTGGAAAAACATACACAAACGCTACAATCGTATTCTAGTATTTGCGAAATAGATAATGAAAAAATGAATGAGAACGTAAAGAAGACATTGCCATTTTGGATTATGATTCCTCTCCTCGGCTATATCATCCGATCGATAATAAAACTATTCGCACGCTTTTTGAAAAAAGAGCAAGGCAGATCAAAAAAAGGCGTTGGTGGTTCATCTTCTACAAAATCAGTAATTTCGAATATGTCATTGGCAGAGTCAGACAATTCTTTGAAGGAAGAAACATTTGATACCAATGACAACCTCGTAGAAAAACCGAAAGCAACTCCGGCAATTTCACCAGAAACCGCAGCTATCATTGCGGAACTACAAGAATTTATGGGCTCAGAAGAAGCTACGCAAAAGAACTTGGCGGATTATCTAAGACTGTGGAATTTGGTCAGTACAGAGCCCGCACGAACCAATCTTACAAAAGATGTAAATTCGTTATGTAGAGATACCATACGAAAGCTATTTCGAAAAAAGAGCAAAAAAATTCTGAACCTAGAAAGAATCAACAACTTGTCTGAACAAATATCGGAAGACAAGGTCTTTAATCAGATATCCAACAAGCGAGCCCTTAAACAGTACTTGATTTTATACATAACCATGCACATACTTTCCATAACCAAGCCCTAGTCTAGACAGTGAGTTCTTTAATGGGCAGAGCCCCAAAATATCCCATTTTTTCGACCCCCGCAAGAAATACTTCCATACATGTATAGGCGTCGTCTAGGGCGCGATGGGACTGTTTTTTTTCTAAAAACAACGAAGTTTGCAAATCAGAAAGTTTATAACTTTTTAGATTGGGGAATGCTTTTCGCGCAATAAACAAAGTATCCAATACAAGATTATCGAGCGGCTCTACATAATTGATTCGTGAAAGGGATGCACGCAAAAAGCCAAGATCAAAACTTGCATTATGCGCAATGAGTATACTTCCATCAATATACGATAGAAAATTACTAAATACCGTTTTTGCATCTGGGGCATTCGCAACATCTTGGTTGGTGATCCCATGGACACTGGTTGCCTGGCTCGGTATAGAGATTCCAGGGCTGACCAGGGACTGAAACGTACTAACCAGTCCATCCACGGTAAATCTAACCGCTCCACATTCGACAACTCGATCTTCTTCTGAATCGAATCCCGTTGTCTCAAAATCGAATGCAGTATACTCGTGTTCGGTCACCGATGAATCAAGCATGTATCGATAAATCCTTCAAAACTATGGGTTTAAATTCTTCTATTGCTTGAATCGCCTTCTTTTGCGAAGCGGCTACATCCACACAATCTTTATCTAGATACGAAAAATAGAGTTTTATCTTGGGTTCGGTTCCAGAAGGTCGAATACACAACCACCCAAAGCCATCCAAATACCATTTCAATACATTTGACGCTGGTGTGTCCTCGAATTGTTCAACCCGCCCATCTCTATGCGTGATAGATCGCTTCAAATAATCAATACAGCGTGTTACTGGGTATGTACCAATCATCTTTCTTGTCGTGCTACGAATCATTTGCATATTATTTTTGATACTCTCCAATCCTTCGCTTCCCTCATGGACAAACGATATCGTACGCTCCAAAAAATACCCATGCTGTTTATATAGTTCGTGGAGTCTGTCGATCAAAGTACACCCTCGAGAAGCATAATATGCAACCATTTCTGAAAACACCGCTATAGCGGTTATAGCATCCTTATCCCAAGAATGAGTTCCAATAAGAAACCCATAGCTCTCTTCGGTTCCCATAAGAAAACGATCAAGTTCATTTTTTTTCTTCAAGGCTCGTAAAACTTCTGCGATATGTTTGAATCCGGTCAATGTTTGTATCTGCTGAGCTGAATAAAAATTAATAATGCTTGATTGAAGATCGCTAGTGACTATGGTATTGACTACTACATACGGTTGTTCTTTTGGAGAAGATTGAGCAAGCAAATAGTCGATCATCAATGCACCAAGCTGATTTCCATCGATAAGGATTATGGTATCATCATTACGTACACCGGTACCAAGTCTGTCGGCATCGGGATCGGTTGCAACCAAAACATCACAACTCTTTTCTTTGCATAAAGCAGTTACTCGATCAAGAGAAACGGGATCTTCTGGATTGGGGCTTTTTGTGTGTGAAAACTCACCGTCAGGGATACCTTGAAGGGGCTCTACTGCAAGAACAATATTCAGTTGTTTTGCCAAATCATCAATTACGGTGATCCCAACCCCATGCAAAGGAGTATAAGCAATAGAAACCTCAGACAAAGACAAATCCTTATGCCTCCGCTGAGACAATACAGATTCCAGAAATTGCTTGTCTAGTGAGTCATCTGAATAAGAGATAAGACCAGAGCGGTGATATCTTGCTACTTCGTTGTACAAATAATCAAGATTGAGAGAAACTTCCGATTTTTTGAATATTGGTCCGTGCAGAGAAGTAATGATATTCTCAATATTCGAATCATGGGGCGAAACAATCTGGGCCCCATCGGACCAATAAACCTTGTATCCATTGTATTCAGGGGGATTGTGACTGGCTGTAATCATTATTCCGGCATGACATTCTTTCTCACGCACCGCAAAAGAGAGCATAGGAGTTGGCCTTGCAAATGAAAACAGGAATACTTCTATACCCATGCGTGCCAAAACGAATGATGCAAGTTTTGAAAAATAACGAGAATGCCGCCTATAATCGTAACAGATAGCAATCTTCACACGCAAAATAGAATAAAAATTCTGAAGATACTCTCCAATAGCCTGCGTCGTGCGAGCAACCACAAGAGGGTTCATCCTGTTGGTTCCTCCACCTATTTTTCCCCGAAGACCACCCGTCCCAAAAGACAGCGGTTGGTAAAATCGATCAGCTAATTCAGGAGAACGTTCCGCTATTAATCTAGATACCTCTGCAGCAAACGTCAATTCATGTTCATCACTTACATACTTTTCTGCTGCTTCAATTGCAGATACCATGTCCATAGGCTTATCGAATTATATCGAGAATACAAAAAAATCGTAACCCACTACCTGCTCTATCTACTACAGGATACAATACATCATGCTCCTAATTGTATTTTTTATCATAGGTGCTTTTGACCTTCTTACAGATCTAATCATTGGAACAATATTTTTATTTTCAAACAGAGCTGCTCGCGCCTTTTGTGACAGAGTGATGTGCATGCACGCAAAACTTCATTTCGAGATATACAAAGCCTTGGGGGTCATGAAAGGACAACTCATCTTCTCGGTCGACAGAGAAAAACTCCCCGATACATTCATAGCGGTTGCCAACCACCAAACATTTCTCGACATAGTGGCGCTTACGATCCTACTCTGGCCACACAGACCACGATTTATTGCAAAAAACACGTTAAAAACAAGAACACCAGTTACTCGAGCCTATCTCACTTCACAGCGATCGGCAGGAATAGATCGAGAAGTAACTTCCAGAGAAGACATGAGAATCATTCAGAAAAAAATCCAGCGTATGACCAATAAGACAAACTTCTCTCAAAAAACATGCTTTATCGTATTTCCAGAAGGCACGAGATCTCGAACAGAAAATATCCTTCCCTTTAAAACAGGTGCAATAAGAATGCTCATCAATCACCTTCCTGGTATTCCCATCGTGTCGGTCGCAATCACTGGAGGAAGTTCAATCGGAAAATTGAAAGGGTTGCTCAAAAGAAATCCAGATAACCATTACACCGCACAAGCAATAGACTTACATACCGTACCTACAAAAAAGAAAGAATGTAACATATTTTTGGAAGAATTAGAAAAAGAAATCAACCAAGCAAAACAAAAGCTAGACTCCGAAACGAAAACAAAAAGACTAGCGTAAAAGGTCTACCAACATTCCCTTAATCTTATTTAAACGCTCCAAAAAAGAGAACTCAGAGCGAAGATTTTGTTCCATTTCTGCCACTAACAAGTCTGTATCTTGCCGAATTTCCACGATAAGTGAGAATTTCTTTCTCTTATGCATTTGTTTGGAAGATAAATGGTGTTCAATAGTAATAGCATCGGCCAAGAAATTCCGTAAAAAACCGCTGATAGCTTCTCGAAATGAAAGCGCATTTGATAGCGTTGGAGAGGCCCTTAACTGGGATGCTATACGATCTATACCTTCAAGAGTATATGCTCCCTCAGGCCATTCTTTTTCTTGGATCACTCCTTTCGAAGAGATAGAATTCAATTTTCCATCGTTCACAATTTTCTCAAACGGGAATGGAGCTTGTTTTTTTGAAGAATCCTTGTGAATGAAAGTTGTTTGGCTAGATTTTGCTCGTACTTTCCCCACTGGCATCGGTTATATCCTTAGATTTCATGAAAAATTCTACATAATTGCTTGTCTTACGGTGTTTGATAGACATGATTGAAAGTTCGCCATTTATTTTCCCACCCGACTCAACAACACAACGAGGCGCATGTATTCTCCCATTCACTTCAGCGTGCTCAAGTATGAATACCTTCTCGGTTGCAGTTATTGTTCCAAGGAATTCCCCCCCCACAACAACACGTGCTGCCACTACATCACAGACGACTTTTGCAGATCGTCCAATAATAACCTGTCCGTCCGATTCGATGTTCCCCGTGTAATAACCATCTACATGGAGTATCCCCGAAAGAACCAACGTCCCTTTAAAATGAGAGCCAGCTCCGACCAAGGAAGTAATTATTCCTTCTCGTTCTGTGTACATTATTGACTGCTAGACCAGCGTTGAAACGTGTTGGAAACTTGTAGAAACATAGCAGGGTCAACGACATCTGTTCCTATAACGATTTGGAAATCTAAGTGTGGACCAGTAGAAACTCCCGTATTCCCCAAATGACCAATGACCTCATTTTGTTCTACTTCATCGCCTTCTTTTACCAATATTCGCGAAAGATGGGAATAATGTGTTTTAAATCCATACTTGTGCTTGATCCAGATATTCAATCCATAACCCGGATCATAACCTATTTCCACTACTTTCCCGGCCGCAGAAGACACTATTCGCGCTCCTGGAACCCCTGCAATGTCAAAACCTTTGTGAAGGTACCATTGTCCAGTTATAGGATGGATATTCGGTCCGAACTCCATAGTAACTCGACCATGATTGTTCGCAACGGGCCAATGATTTGGAATTGTTTGGAGTAATCCTTGCTGCGAAGCAAGGCGTTGACCTAGCTCCTCAAGAGGAGTTATTGATTTTTGGAGTTTTGTACCAACAGAGCGTAAGGTAAGTAACTCTATTGGCTCATTGGCTGTCACCTCCTGCAACTGTGTTATCGTATTAAAGTCGTTTACCTGGGGAACATAGAACTGTGATGAAGAAGCTTCGTTTTCCACCCCCACCTCGTCCAACATACTAGACAATGTAGAGAAAAACAAATCAGAACTTTGCACGAAATCACTCATTCCCTCCAAAGACTGAGAAAAACTTGCTTCAACCTGTTCTAAGTCCTCTTTCGCTACGCTAGCCTCTTGAGAGACGGTTACGTATCTTGCCGAGCTTACATAAAACGCGATTCCAGCACCAACAACCAGCGCAAGTAGTAATAGAAGAAAAAAGACGCTGAGCTGGAACTTGAATGGAGAGCGTTCACTGTGGGGGACAAGGATAATAGTGTATCTAAGTAGAATGCGGTCTTTGAACCAAAATTTCAATTTTTGAAAGATATTTCTGTTAGATTCAAGCACCGTCTTACAGCTCCTATTAAGGATATCATCGATTAGATTTCTATGTCAATAAATCAAGCCGGACAAGAATTACACATAACACCTGTTCTCTCTTATCGAATGGTCATCACCCTCTCTCATTATTCACTTTTTCTTTTTTAAAAATAATGTTTATTGTAATTTGTAAATCTATATTCATACGTACCAGTACAAGATAATACTGGATTTTGCTTTTTCTTACATTTTTAGCCATTCTTCTTGGCAAATGTTCTTTACTAACGATAGCAAAAAGTGAATACTTTACAACATAGTAAACGCCATACACATGGAATAACAATGTTATGAGACTATTTGACACACACGCACATATAAGTTTGATTGACGACGATCCAATAGAACAGCTTATTGCTATTCGCGAGGCAAAAAAGAGCAATGTTCATGCAATAGTTACTATATGCAGCAACATTGATACCTTTGAAAAAACTTTTGAAGACTTACAATCTGAAAAATCGGTATTCTATTCTGTAGGTATTTCTCCTTCAGCTGTTGAAGAACTGCCTCCAAATTGGCAAGAGAGACTTGCGCATATCGCAAACCGCAAAGGTGTTGTCGCAATTGGTGAAACGGGCTTAGATTATTACAGAAAATACGGCAACAAGCGTGAACAAATTGAACTATTCATGCAACAACTCGATATAGCGAGAGAACTCGATCTTCCCGTCGTCTTACACAATCGCGAAGCAGGTGAAGATATTCTAAAAATTTTACTAGAACGTATTCCTCCTCGCGGGGTCGTTTTTCATTGCTATTCAGAAAACTGGGAGTTCGCAAAAAAAACTCTTGATTTAAATGTTATGTATTCTTTTGCTGGAAGCGTCACATACAGAAATGCTCGCCACCTCCACGAAACCGCGACTAATTTGCCTATCGAAAGGATTCTTATTGAGAGTGAAACTCCATTCATACCGCCATCTAAGAGGCATGGAAAGAGAAACCGTCCTGCATACCTTATCGACACCGCAGAGAGCATCGCTAAGTTAAGAAACGAAGACCTCGAGGAATTCACAGAGCAGGTTTTCTTAAACAGCGAAAAATTCTTTGACGTGTCCGTGTGAGAACAGCTTTGAGTAACGCCCTCTTATAGAAAAAGAGACATCCCGCGGACCAGTTAAAACCAACCATGCAATCCTTGCGTTTCTAGTTGCGCAATTACCTTTCATCCAAATATATCGAGACTTTTGACTCTATCTTTGAAAACAAGAAAGCAGAAACATTGTCAAAATCTGGCTTCGCAAAACCAAGATTTAATCCCTGCTTGCTGACATTCCATACATGAATATTCCTGCGGCCACCGAGACGTTCAAAGAATCAACCTTGTTGGTGGTTGGAATAGACACCGTATGATGACAGTATTTCAAAACTGAATCTGATATCCCCTTCCCTTCATTTCCCAAAACAAGAACCGTTCGCTCATCGAAGGCATATGAACGCATATTATGTCCAGACATCGCAGTACCAACAATGGTAAATCCCTCTTTTCCCAACCATTTCAACAATTGTATAGAACCTTGCACATAAGAAAATGGTTGCACAAACACCGCTCCCGTTGAGACCGTACAAACAGTTTGCGTGATGCCTCCAGAACGTTTTTTTGGTATAAGCAAGAGGTCAATGGAAAATTCAGCCGCAGTCCTGAAAATTGCTCCAATATTGTGAGGGTCCACAATATGATCCAGTAAAACGATTCTCTTCGTGCGACGCAAATCTACTTGTTGTAGAGGAAGCCCGGTGGGTACAGTACATTCCAATAAGAAATGCCTGGATTTGTTGTCCATTTTGTAGAGGGTCTCTGAATCGGTTGGAACCAATCTGATGTCTTTTTCTTTTGCAAGAGAAAACACGACCGAAGGAACGCTACTCATGTGAAACAAACAGCGAGCATGCCCCATATGAATTGCTAGGCAGGCAGGATGTACCTGCCCTACAAATATTCGAGATTTATTCGAGGTCTGAAAGGGGAATTGACTCGATGGTTTCATTGTATTCTGGTAGCTTTGATAGCTCTTGCCAATGCTGCTGTGCTTGTTTGCTTAGTTTTTTTGGCAATCGAATCTGTATAGTGATGTACCAATTCCCACGGTTGTTCGCAAACGAAGCCGTCGGAACACCTTTACTCCTAACGCGTAATACCTTTCCTTGATACGTTCCAGCAGGAACTTTCAGTCGCATCGTTTCACCATCTAAAGCATCAACGGTCACTTCTGAACCCAAAACCGCCTGAGTCACCGAAATAGCTATCACAGAGTACAGATCGTAGCCTTTTCGAAAAAAATACTTGTGCTGGCTAACACGAACTACGAGGTAAAGATCTCCCGCAGCATTATTCCCTATCTGATTACCTTCCTCCGCCAACACAATTGTTTTCCCTGATTCTACTCCCTTTGGTATGGTGATTCTCAACTTACGAGTTTGCTCTTCTGATCCTCTTCCTGCGCAGGCATTACAAGCGCGTTCCAATTCAACTCCGTCTCCTCTGCAGGTGGGACAGACCGTTGCGATTGAAAAGAAACCAGAATTCTGGCGAACTTGTCCACTGCCAGCACAAGTCCTACAGGTCTTTGTTGAATATCCAGGCATCGAACATGTGCCCTTGCATGTTCTACAGGTGATCAAACGTTGATAACGAATTTCCTGTGAGCCACCAAAAACCGCCACCACAAAATCAAGTCGCAATTCTCGCTGTATGTCTCCCCCTCTAGAGGAACGACCACCAGTGAAACTTTCAAAAATGCTCTCACTACCAAAAATATCACCGAATTCTCTGAAAATATGCGAAAAATCAAAACCAGAACTTGCTCTGCCCCCACCAGAGGAATCAACACCCGCAAATCCAAACCGATCATAGCGCTGTCTTTTTTCGGAATCTGAAAGCACATCATAGGCCTCGGTTGCTTCTTTAAAGCGATCTTCAGCTTCTTTGTTACCAGGGTTGCGGTCTGGATGATTTGCAACCGCAACCTTTCTATACGCCTTTTTTATCTCGTCGAGAGAAGAACTCTCTGAAACACCGAGTACTTCATAATAATTACGTTTTGCCACGAAACTAGCTATTTGTCCTCGTCAACAACTTCATAATCAGCATCTTCTGCCTGAGGTTTTTTTGCATCGGTTTTAGCCTGTTCCTCGGTCCCAGAAGCGTCTTGTTTTGCATTGGCTGAGGCATCTTTATACAAACTCTCTGAAACCTCGTATATGACCTGCTTTAAACTCTCCGATTTACTCTGTATCTCGTCAGAATTTTCTGTTTTCAGGGCTTCCTTTGTCGCATCAACCGCTGATTGTAACTTTGTTCGTGCGTCTTCAGGAATTTTTTCCTTGTTTTCGTTTAATGTTTTTTCAGCACTAAAAATTAATGTCTCGGCCTCGTTTCTCTTTTCTACTTTTTCACGTAGTTCTTTATCTTCAGAAGCGTGTGCCTCAGCATCTCGCACCATGCGGTTTACTTCTTCTTCGCTCAATCCAGAGGAGCTTTCAATCCTAATTTTTTGTTCCTTTCCGGTCCCCATGTCCTTCGCTGAAACATGAACAATACCATTTGCATCGATATCAAAAGCAACCTCAATCTGCGGAACTCCTCGCGGGGCGGGCGGGATACCAACCAGTTCAAATCGACCAAGCGTCCTGTTCTGAGTGGCCATTTCTCTTTCTCCTTGTAAAACATGAATCGTCACCGATGTTTGGCTATCTGCAGCGGTCGAAAAGATTTGGCTCTTCCTTGTTGGGATTGTCGTATTTCGCCCAATGAGCTTGGTGAATACTCCTCCGAGCGTTTCAATACCCAAGGACAAGGGGGTTACATCCAACAATAAAATGTCTTTCACATCACCCCCAAGAATACCACCTTGGATGGCTGCTCCGACAGCAACAACCTCATCAGGATTCACACCTTTGTGCGGATCTCGCTTGAATATTTCTTTAACAATACTTTGAACAGCTGGAATACGAGTTGAACCCCCTACCAATATAACTTGATCAATATCACTAGCAGATAACCCTGCATCCTTCAAAGCGTTCACGCAGGGTTTACGCGTTTTTTCAACAAGGTCAGCAATCATTTGTTCGAATCGTGCCCGGGTAATCGTGTATTGCAAATGTTTCGGACCCGAGGAATCTGCAGAAATAAAAGGCAAATTTATGTCGGTCGATTGAGCCGTTGAAAGTTCCTTTTTTGCTTTCTCTGCGGCTTCTCTGAGGCGCTGCAAAGCCATACGATCTTGACCGAGGTCGACAGCACTATCCTTTTTGAACTCAGCGATTAACCAATCAATAAGCGCTTGGTCAAAGTTGTCACCGCCAAGATGCGTATCCCCATTTGTAGATTTCACTTCGAATACTCCGTCACCCAATTCGAGAATAGATATATCGAATGTTCCTCCACCAAGGTCGAAGACCGCTATTTTTTCATCTTTACTATCTTTACCAAATCCATAGGCCAAGGCCGCAGCCGTCGGTTCATTTACAATTCTCTTTACTTCAAGTCCGGCAATTTTTCCCGCGTCCTTGGTTGCTTGCCGCTGTGCATCATTAAAATATGCTGGAACCGTAATCACCGCCTCGCTAACGGTTGTTCCGAGATAATCTTCCGCTGTCTGCTTCATTTTGCGAAGTATAATGGCAGAAATTTCGGGTGGCGAAAAAGACTCAGACCCTATTTTGATCGAAGATAAGCCCTGTGAACTCTTCTCAATCGTATAGGGAACCAGTCGAGTCTCTTCTGGACTCTCTTCAAACTTGCGCCCCATAAATCGCTTTATCGAATATACCGTTTTTTCAGGGTTTGTAACTATTTGGTTTTTCGCAGGTTGTCCAACCAATCGCTCTCTCTTATCATTTTTATCTACAAATGCAACAACCGATGGAGTCGTTCGTTGCCCTTCTGCATTTTGTAATACAGCTGGCTCACCACCTTCCATTACGGCTATACAGCTATTTGTTGTTCCTAAATCTATTCCAATTATCTTTCCCATATTTTACTCCTTCACGTCCTCTATACTGCTTTTTTGTTTTTTTTCATTTTCTGGTTTCTTTGAAACTAAAACCTTGGCAGGTCTAATGACTCTATCATGAAGTTGATATCCTTTTTGATAGACTTGAAGCACCGAATTACTTGCATGTTCCGTGCTTTCTGCTGTCCCGATTGCTTCATGATAAACAGGGTCAAATTCTTGCCCCTCGGTACCTAATAGCTGAATATTCCAAGAATTCTCTAGGATAGAAATCATTTTTTTGTGCATCATTGAAAGGCCTTCACTCATTTGGGCTGAATCCAATTTATGCGATTTTGCTGAATCGATCGCTAACTCAATATCATCAATGCAAGGCAAAAAACTAATTACTAAATCTACCTTCACCTGTTTAATTGTTTGTTCTCTTTCTGTCGCATATCTCTTCTTGAAGTTCTCAAAATCTGCATACAGACGTACATACTTTTCTTGTAATTCACTGTATTTTTGATTTACATCATTCTTTTCGGGTTGAATTTGCTCTACTTCTTCTTCTACAGAAGCATCGTTTTGCTGTTCCTCTTCAACACCGCTCTGCTTATCATCAGACATAACTGGTCTGCTCCTCGATAAATATTATTTTTTGTTTTTGTGTAAACCTTGACAACGAAACAGTCATAGTATTGTGACGCATACTAATACAATTGTCAACGCTTATCCAATCGATTCTGTTGTCATTTCGAGTATGAGCTCGACTTCACCCTTGCTCAACTTTGTGACCCGCGATATTTCATCAGAATTCCATCCCTGTTTCGAAAGCTGCATAACCGTTTTTCGAGAGCTATTATTGGGCGCCCCCGCTTCTTTGTGTACTTCCGTCAACTCTGTCTGTATTAGATGATTCAATGATTGCAATTGATCTTGAATTTGACGTTTCATGTTGCTGTATCGCGTTTCTTCCTGAGCGAGCCATTCTCTTGCTGTTTCTAATTTCTTTATTCGATCTTCTGAATCCTGCAAAACTTCGTTCATCTTGTCGGTACGTTTTGCCAATTCTTCCAACGTAGTTTGACGGTCTTCAACCCGATCGAGAACTCTTTGCATATCATCAATCTGCATTGGTACAGCGATAAGTTTTTCTCCATAAGCCTCAAGGTCTTTCTCCAATTTCTGTAGATTGCTAAATCCTACCTGGGCACTTTCTATCGTTGTGTCGATGAGTTCTTTCTTTTCAAGAAGGCGCGTGCTGCGCTCATCAACTTCTGTCTCTATACTTTTCAAGTCTCGCAATAACAATTGAATTCGGTCAATATCGTCGCTTTTTGCGACAACTTCGCGTGTTCGGATATCTATATTCTGAGACTGTTGCATCAATGCTGCAAACGATTTTTCTAAATGCTCAACCCTTCGCTTCTCGTTCAAGAATTTCCCTATCTGCTGTTCGGTATCCCGTACACTTTTCTTTGTCTTTTGTAGACGATTTTCCAAATCAAGCAACCATTTTCGTTCTTGCTTCAAATTTTCTATTTCACTTTGTATATCAACCACCAAGCGCTTTAATTCATTGGTTCTCTGTTCGACCCTGTCAAAAATCTTGGTTTGTTCGACAAAACCATCGTGCTTTTTTTCGAGTTTTTCTATTTGACGTTCAAGCATTTGGCTTTCAGCAGTAAACTGCTCAATAAATCTGGTGCGTATATCTACAAATTGATCTCGCATACCCTGCATTATAGTAAGCAATTCTTCGGAATACGCCGACTTTTTTGTTTCCATTTCACCAAAAAACTCTGTCTGTTTTCGAGATGATTCATTCAATTGTGATTCAACATGGTGCTCAATGGTTATCAATTCGTTTTGTAATTTGGTGATACGCTCAAGAAATTGCTCTTCCTGTCCCGTAAATGTATCTGTAATACTCTGGAATCTTTCAGCAAATTTCTTTTTCCATTCTGTTTCCTTATGCGTAAACCCTTCGTTTAAAAAGTTCTGAAAATCAATGGTTGTTTTTGACATGAGTTCGTGAAATTGTTCTTTGTATTGCTGAATTTGATCATTGGATTCACTGATCAAATGGTCATTCCTCCTACGCAACTCCATTACTTCGTTTCTCAGATCCGTCAATGTATCGAATACCTCTGCTTTGGTAGATTGATATCTTTCCTGAGTATTATTCTTCAACGTCTTGTCTAGCTCTTCTATCTGTCCTTCGAGAGATTTCTGTAATTGAGTTGCTAAATCGGTGACAAAATCCTTTAACACCGACTCTCGTTCTTTCAGTGCATCTTCACAACGAGTGTCCAAGGTAGTGATGTTAGCATGAATATTGGCATTAATTTGACTCAATTCACCTGCCAAGTCCTCTTCTTTTGTTCGTATTGCTAGACGCTGGGCTTCAACAGCATTCGACATTGCTTCTTTTACCCTATCCAGTTCACCTAATACCTGAGCCTGTTTTTCTTCGATGCTTGATCGCGTTTCAACCAGTCTTTCACTCACTTCGTCATGGGTCCTTTTGACTGCTTCTTTCAATGACCCTTCGAATTCATTGAGTTGATCTGGAATAGCCTCAAGACGTTTAACGCGATAAGACAGAGTTTCTTCCAGCGAAGCCATGTTTGTTTTTAGTTGATCGCTCAAGACCTGTTCTGAAGAGAGAATCCTCCCCTGCACTTCTTCACTTAAGGAGAGTATATGTTCGTCTATGGTTCTCTTTGAAAACATCAAGAGAGTTTTTTGGGATTCAGACAAATCGCTGCCGGCTTTTTCAAGGTCTTTTTGCATCGCATCCATTTTTTCATCAAATGTGGCAATATTTTTTTTCATTGCCTCTTCTTGGAGATGAGAATTTTGTTTTGCTTCAGAAATCACCTGATCCATCATGGTGATATTAGATGTGAATTCTTCTTGCCATTGATGCAATTTTTCTTGCGATTGCTCCATCTCCTTCCAAATCTCGGCTTTCTGCTTTCCCATCTCGGCGTTCACCTGCTCTCGCCAGTTCTGCAATTGCTCTTGAGATTCTTCTATCTCTTTCTTGATGTCCACGTTCCGCTTGTCTATCTCGGAATTAACCTGTTTGTGCCAATCCTGCAAGCGTTCATGCGATTGCTCCATCTCTTTCACTATTTCGATTCTTTGTTTTCCGATCTCAGTGCTAACTTCCTCTCTCCAACCCTGCAACCTTTCTTGCGACTGCTCTAACCCTTTCCGAATTTCTCTGTTTTGCTTATCTATCTCGGATTGCTGCTCAGAAATAACATTGTGTAATGCCTCAGATACTTCTAGAGATTTATCACGAACCTCCTGAACAGCCTTGCGCTTTGAATTTTCAAAGTCTTCGAGCAGCTGTCGCTGTATCAGAGATTGACGATCATACAATACCTTACGTAATTCTTCCATTTCCGTAACCACGGTATCCGAAATGGTGCTCTTTTCGATATGAAGATTATCCAGAATCGCCTGAAAATCTGCCATAACCTTATTTCTATCTTTTTGAACGACATTCAGCTTTTCCTGAAATTCATGTTCGAGTTCTTGTAAGGCATCGTGTTCGATAGTTTTTACTTTTTCATGAAGATCACTCAAGTCTTGCTCTGCACCCTGCACTAATCCTGTGAACTTTTCCTCTATGTCATCCGATGTGTCGCGCATGGAACCCAACAAACCAACGAGATTTTCTTCCATTTCCTTGGCAACCCCCTGCAACCCCAACTGTGCTTCTCTTTCTTCATTGTACAAAGAAGCCTTAGTGTTGGACACAAGTTCCTCGTATTCTGCCTGAACCGTTTTCATGGACTGTATGAATGCCCTTTCTTTGTCGGCTGCCATATCCGAAAGGTCCATAGCCTGTTTCTCGTATATCTTTCCAAGATTTTCTGATTGCTCACTTAATGCTTCTTTCAGTGTCTGGAAACGTTCTTCGCTTTCAACCAATTTATTTTCACAGACAGTGCTCAAATTCTCTATAATTCCGACATTGACCGCAACATTCTTTTCCACATCTTCAAGTGTGTCTTTGTGTTTTTCGACAATGGTCTGTCCATACTCATCCATTCTCTTGCTAGATTCATCGAAACTCTTTGTTGCTTCTTCTCTAATTTTTTCAGCGGTTTTTTCAAGAATATCATCAATATATTCCCGCAAAGCCCCTTCCTTTTCTTCTATAGACTGCATCGTCATTTCAACATCATCCAAAATGGTGCTAGCCTGATCTGTAGAATCTTGAATCGAGGAGAGCAATGTAGAGCCCCGTGCTTCGGAGGCGGCCAATACACGATTTTCTGTTTCTTGCAGGTGCTTTTGATTTTTCTGATCAAAATGCGTATGTATCTGTTCCAGCTCTGTCTCCACTGCTCCGAGAGATGTCTGTGCCATTTTTATCCTTTTGCCTACCGAATCAATGTATTCCGATTCCTTTTGAATATTTACGATATTCTTTTGAGCAATCTCGGTCATGGACATGAGCTGAGGAAGCAGAGAATCAAATTCATTTAGTCTTTCTTGTAAAGAAACAATTTTTGGTTCTTGGTCCAGTACCGTTTGACTCAGTTTTTTTGAACGTTCGAGTAATGAGACCGTGGTCTTTTGTTCAGAAGAGATTTCTAATTTGAGATTTCTGAGTTTTTCCCGCTGTTGGGCTGCTATTTCATCTAACTGACCCACCAACTCATTGAAACGCTTTTTTACAACTTCGGGATTTGTTTTCGCATTATCCAACCTGCGAAAAATAAAAACGATAATAAGGACAACAGAAAATACTACTAAATTTCCAACACTAAACACTGTGGCCTCCCAACCAACTTTGTTAGGTCATTGTACCGATAGATTAGTCAAAGGTGCAACGCATTTCGAACCATTTTTGCAACATTTTATACGATGAAAACTGCACATTGCTTTTACTTGTGCTCAAATTCCATCGAGTATAGAGAGCTGAGAGCAATCCTGCTTGTGAAGCTCCCACAATATCGTATTTCTCACTATTACCAACATACAATGTTTCACCTGGCTCAGTGCCAAATTGCTCACACATATGTAAAAATGGCTTTGCATGAGGCTTTAAATAGTTTGATTCTTCAGAAGATAATGAAACATCCCAAACATTCCCCAATTTCAGGTTTTCTAATCGTGAGCCGATTATGAAATCGCTCAAGACCCCTATTTTCACCCCCTTTGATTTTAGCCAAACCAAAAAGGCCCTCAGATGAGGAAAAACACGCAAATACTTGAATAGAGCAAACCATTGCGAATATACCACCTTTTCTAACAATGACTGGGTCTTTGTTTCACTGACAGAGAGCTCTTTAGCTAGCATTGAGATTTGCAAGGAAGCAAAATCTTTTATGTGTCGGACCTCTCGAAGTTTATGTCGGACATTTCTAAATGCAACATAAAATTTAAGATTGCAGACCACAAGCGGAATAGAAAGAATTTTCGCCATGGTAAATGGATATAGCGTTCCGTCTATATCAAATCCAACGGCCTTGATACACATTTTTTTCACTGAGCCCTAGTTTACAATATATTCCGTCAAATTGTAAGCAGAGCAAGAACAGTTCGCTGTTATCTATTGTAGATTATTACTGGTAGGCAACCATGGACTAAAGGCCTCCCTTGCAGGAATGCGAACAAGGTGCATGAATTCTGAAGAATAACGATTTTTCAAGGACTGCATCGATGACTCAACATTACGTTCGAACACATTGATATGAAACAAGCCCTGTTCATCAAAATAAGGCATCAAAACGACCACGTGCACATGTTGTCTCAACGTTGGCCCCGTGCCGAAGGGCTTGTTAACGCTACCCAGATACAAATTCCCAGGCTCCTTCAAAGCAAGCTGGTATAAGACGCGCGACAACGTGTTAATTGAATATCCTATATGTGCTTGGTAATCCCCTATACTAGCGTCAGAAACATCAATCGAAGCAGATGAAGGCAGCTCATCATAGATTTCATACAAGGACTTTCCAAGATTTCTGGTCCAATCTAAACCAAAATAAGGATCACGCATCTCAGCAAGCGGCTGACTCAATTGCGTTCCTGTATACGTTGATTCCTTCAGCGGCTCAATAGCAAGATATTCCCCTGTACTTGGATACAACATTCCATCAATAACCCATTTGCAAAAACCTGAACAATTGAATCCAGGTAAATCCTCCATAATATCGCTGGTTTCTATAAAAACAAGATTTCCATACTCGTCTATTGCTCCATCTTCTGCGTCCGGCAGATGATGCAAATTTGATCGAATATTCTTACTCAATGCAATTATATTTTCGTAGGCATTATAATTGCCCGTTGGCAATACATGGTCCCAGTTTACATACATCGAAGTTCTCTCCATCAGATGTGTAAATGGAGAAAGAAACACTTGTTCAACACTCAACCCCAGCGGAATTCGATAAAACCATTGTTTGCTATCGAAGAGTACGTTCATATATTGCTTAGAATTTTCAGAAAATATGTGAATAACCAGTCCCCAATCCGGAGAATCCATAAGATAGATGTGTAATTGCGTGAATCTATGCTCCGAAGGGTCGTACTCAAGCGTGTAACTCGCAGAAACAAGATCTTCTGCGCCAATTTTATTAGAAGCAGCAACATCAATAAGCATTTTGTTTGTTTCATGCCTGATGCTTATTTGTTTTTGATTTTTCAATAATTCCGTCGTACGTTCGATTTCCATTTCTTGGGGCGCTCCCGGATATGCAGCAGGGAACATCGCAGAAAAAGCCTGTCTCCGTAATGAAAGGGTGGAGTCTATTGCCTCATTTTCAAATCCTAGGGCTTGAGACAGAATGGTAATCAAAAGAATAAATGTAAAGTATTTCATCATCAGACCTATTGTCGGATAAAAAAGTATTCTTGTTTACGTTCGTCGACGGCGCACGTTTGATGGCGTTCGTATTTCGATTCGTATTGGCACATGTAAGAATCCAAAGGTTCTACGTAGGCATGACTCGATATACCGCGCATAGGTTTTAAATTCCTTAGCGTATTTATTTGCAAAAAATACGAATTGCGGTGGATTAACTCCGGTCTGCGTCCCATAACGTATGGTAATATTTTTTGTCTTTGAACTCTTTGGGGGACTCTGCCTAATCCATCGTTGTAGATAAGAATTGAGGGTCCCCGTTGTGACCGTTCGTTTTGCTTCGCTTAATAGGTCGCGTATATAGCTAGGGATATACTCTAGCCCCACCCTATTCTTTACACTACAAGGAAAAATCATCGCATACCGGAATAATCCATGCCTATCTTTAACCTTGCGAATCATTGCATACCCTTCTTTTTCTTGTATCAAATCCCATTTATTGCACAAAACAACATACGGTCTACCGAGAAGTTCCAAATTCCGCACGATTGTCATATCTTGTTCGGTAACACCTTCCGAACTGTCTATAAGCACCATGCAACAATCAGCATCGCTGTATGATTGCTCGGAACGAACCTGTGAATAAAACTCAATAGCACTCTTATGTCTTCTTTTTCTACGAATGCCCGCAGTATCAACGATAGTATGCTCGGTCCCCGCCAAGACCGCAGCGTGTGCAACACTGTCCCTAGTAGTACCTGGAATATCAGAAACAATGGCCCGATCGAATCCAACCAAAGCATTCAACAAACTTGATTTCCCGACATTTGGGCGTCCCACCACACAGACACGAGGGGTTACTTTCTGATCCGATTTTTGTTCCGGAACTGCAATATCAGTAGGCTCGGCATTGTCAGCAAAACCGGCATTTGATGCTTCTTCACTACTTGCCGCACTCTCCGGCTGGGATTGTTCAAGGGAATCATCGTGTATATCACCAATGCGAAGCTCTAGAAAATCCATCAGCTTGGATATACCGGTATTGTGTTCAGCAGAAATCGAAAGAATCGTTGGAAATCCAAGTGAATATACATCTGAAAGATCCCCGGACAAATCTATTTTATTTGCAATGATAACTACTTTTTCACGATATGGCTGTAATTGCAAAGAAAGTTCTATGTCTTCCCCCGTTACATCTACAACAGAGAGTACGAATAAAATAAGATGAGCCGAATCCAAGAGAGCAAAGGTGCGAGCAATGGCATCTTTTGTAATGCTGTCAGCAGCATCGGTGGTGATACCCGCACTATCGATTAAGGAGACATGATGAGAACCAACCTGCCACGGATAAGAAATATAGTCTCGAGTAACACCAGCTACGGAAGCCTGTATGCTCTTCCTCTTACGAAGCAATCTATTTATAAAAGTAGATTTGCCTACATTTTGCTTGCCAATGACAAGAATTTTATGCATGCTCTAGATTAACTTATATTCTGAAATAAATCCCCTAAGCAAATCTTCAATATCTTCTTTCATAGTTAGCCCAAACAGTTCACCTCTCAGTGCGATAGTATCACGTGCCATTGTGTTTCGGATAATCGCCCTCGTCTGTGGCAACTGATCCAATGAGACACTAAATTTGCGCAATCCCATGCCAATGAGCAATGGGATTGCCATAGGATCCCCTGCCATTTCACCGCATAAAGATATAGGAATTGTATACTCCTGAGCGACATTAAAAACCTGCTTTATAGCCAATAAAACACCAGGATAAAACGGAGAGTACAAATTCGAAACAAATTCATTGCCCCGATCGGCGGCCATAATATATTGAATAAGATCATTGGTTCCCAGTGAAAGAAAGTCTACATGAGAAGCCAATGTTGGCAATATGTATACCGTAGAAGGCACTTCAACCATAATCCCAAGACTAAATTCGGGAGAATGGCCTTCTTCGTTGAGCGCCGCAACTTGATCGTTTATGATTTCTTTCACCAACAAGATCTCTTCCAAACTCGAAATCATAGGAATGAGTATATCGACTTTCCTGATACAAGCTACTCTCAGCAACGCATGAATTTGGGTCGTGAATTTTCTCCTGTGAGATAAAGAAAAACGTACAGCTCTCCAGCCTAACATCGGGTTTTCTTCACGAACTCCAGGAGACAATTTATCCCCCCCGATATCAAGTGTTCTGATAATCACTGTGGAAGATTCGAAGGCCTTCGTAGCCTCTAAATAGGCTTGATATTGCTCCTCTTCGGTTGGCCATGTTTTCTGTAAAAACAGATATTCTGATCTGTACAGACCTATTCCCTGAGCTCCTAACTGTTTCGCTATTGCTGCCTCTTCGGGAAATTCAATATTTGCCAACAATGAAATAGGTAGCCCATCCTTTGTTTCACAGGGAAGAACCACATTCGTACGTTGCTTTTTTCTTTCAAGCAGATACTCTTCAAGACGCAGGGCATAATAGTCCTTCGTCTCGGTGTCTGGAGAAACAATTGCCGTTCCGGCCTTTCCATCGACTATTAACTCAACTCCTCTTCGTACACGTACACAGGCATCGGTTATACCACCAACGCAGGGGATACCAAGTGATCGTGCAAGAATCATCGTATGCGAATTCTTTCCTGAAGTTTCGATCACGATACCCTTCAAATAGCGTTTATCAATAGAAATAAAATCCATTGGGGTTAGCATATGACAAATCAAAATCGATGGTGCATCAAGAGAAATTTCTGTTCTCTTCTGATAGAGTAACTGTTCCAATATTCTTTTTGAAACATCAAAAATATCTACATCTCGTTCGCGAAGATATGGATCTCCTGAATCTGCAAATTGTCGACCCAGTTCTTCCATATAATCGTACACAACAGATTCTATGTTTTGTTTCAACTCAGATAACCGCTGTTTTACATTCGCTATGAGAGACACATCTTTCAGCATTTCAATGTGCACCGATAGTATTTCAATTTCATGTTTTGACACGGTGTTTCTCAATTGAATAAGTTCGATTTCTTGGATAGCTGCTTGCACCGCAACGTCCAACCGTGAGCATTCTCTAATAATGCTCGATTCTTCAATAACGTGTCTTGGTATGGTTTGAATCGGTACATACGGTAATACGAAAGCGTTTGCTCTCGCTATGCCATTGGATACACCGATTCCGCTCAATACTTCCATTTCGTATATTGTACGAGAGAAAGACTTGCAAAGTCAAAGACATTTAAATACGTATAGCCTTTTATGTCTCCAAATGCATTACAATATTCCGATATACTCATATGGGAACAAAAAAAAACAAACGATCCTCAGCGTGGACATTTTGGGCGATCATAATTACGCTAGGAACGATTATGTTCTTTGTCAACAAGAAAACAATAGACACAGTACTTGAAAACACACGGATATTTGAACTAATCAGCAATAGACAAGATAGTACCGAGGATACTCTGAGTCTGGAATCTGCAGAACAAGATTCTAATCCTTCCACAACAACCCTTCTTCCAGAAAATCAAGAACAACAAAGCCCTCAACCCAATAAAGTCGAACGCGAGAGCACAGCGCCTGAATCTCAGATAACTCAAGAGCCGGAACCCATAACCGACGAAGAACCCGCGATTCAGGAAACAGAAGAAGAAAGGCAAGCTCTCGTGAATGCCGTTGCTCCAAATGAAGAAAACAACAATCTGTTGCACGTGTATTTTGTTACGCAAGAAGAAGGAATTCTTAAACTAGCCCGCATGGACAGAACGTTTCCAAAAAGTTCCACCCCTCTATCAGAGAATATCCGGAGATTACTGTCTGGACCAACATCCGAAGAGCAACAGCGGGGCGTCTTGAGTCTTATACCAGAAGAGAGCAGGCTCATATCTGCTTGGGTACAAGACAGGGTTGCCTATTTGAATTTCAATGTTCCATTCCGATTCAATCAATACGGAAAAGAAGGAGCCTATGCGCAGATTCGCCAAATTGTATATACGGCAACGCAGTTTCCAACGGTTGATGCGGTTCAAATTCTTATCGATGGCCAACAGCTAGAATTTCTTTCTGGAGACGGAGCCTATATCGGGAGCCCCCTGTATCCGAATTAAACTAGACGGTTGATTCGTAACGAATGGTTTGTATGGTAGTGCAATGCCCTGTCGCGGAATCGATGGTCACAAACAATCCATGAATAATAGCAGTATTTTCTTCTACTATGAACGGATACGGCACATTTGTTATCATTCCATCGATACTCGCTTGTGCATTGAATCCAATAACGCTATTCCTTGGGATACAGGCTCCTATGTCCGTACAAAATCCTGTCCCTTGTGGTTGAATCCGAGCATCACGGGTTTGGGTATGTGTATGCGTTCCATACAGTAATCCAACCTTTCCATCAAGATAATGACCCAAGGCCTGTTTTTCCATTACATCTTCAGCATGAAAGTCAACAATAATAATATCTGCCTGTCCACCGTGATTTTTGACCGTACTTTGGATCGTTCGAAACGGACAATCAATTGCTGTCATCAATTTTCTACCCTGGGCGTTGATGATCATGACCTTTGCCCTTTGAACTTCTAGAAGGCACCAGCCCTTGCCCGCACAAATCGCAGGATAATTCACTGGACGAAGCACGTTCTCTTCACGATCGAGGAGTTCAGCCACACCCTCTTGTCTCCATACATGATTTCCGGTTGTGATAGCATCAACATCATTGTGCTGCAACAATTGCACAACCTCACTGGTAATACCAAACCCTTTATGGGCGTTTTCTGCATTGGCAATGATACAATGGGGGCGATAGAGTGTTTTGAGTTTGCCCAATGAAGAAATCACTGCCCGCATACCCGGGGAACCAATGATGTCCCCGAGTATAAGGAAAGAAAGTTCTTTATCGGGCATAATCTACTATTCGAGTTTCTCGAATAAGTGTTATTCGTATTCTGCCAGAATAACTTAGCTCTGTTTCTATTCTTCGAGTGATATCACGTGCCAAATGCCTCGAATCACCGTCGGCTACGATATCATGATCAAGGATAACACGAAGTTCGCGACCAGCCTGGATAGCATAGGCCTGTCGAACTCCTTTGAATTCAAGAGCAATCGATTCAAGACCCCGTAATCGCTTTATGTATTTTTCAAGAGATTCTTTTCTGGCGCCAGGTCTCGAAGCAGAAATTGTGTCAGCAATCTGGACAAGAACAGCTTCCACACATGTGTAGGGAACATCACCGTGATGAGCGGCGATACAGTTTATGACCTCGTCTGTTTCTTTAAGACGTTTAGCAAGTTCTACACCAAGCTCTACGTGGCTCGCTCCGTTTTCTGAGGTAAGCGCTTTGCCAACATCATGCAACAAGCCTCCACGTTTCGCTGTGTTGACATCTGCGTTTAGCTCAGATGCGAACATAGCAGCCAGACGAGCAACATCGATAGAATGCGTGAGCATATTCTGTCCATAGCTTGTTCGAAAATGTAAACGCCCCACCGCAGACATTCCCTCTCGGGCAATCGGTTGTAGAGAAAGATCAAAAAAAGTCTTTTCTCCCAACTCCAGAATATAGTTCTCAATATCAGATTGTTGTTTTTCTACTATATCTTCGATACGTGCCGGGTGAATTCGCCCATCCGTCACCAAATATTCCAAGGAGCGCCGAGCTATTTCTCTGCGCACCGAATCAAAACAAGAAAGTGAAACAAGTTCCGAAGCTGCATCGTCTATTATTACATCAACTCCAGTCAATGTTTCCAATGCCCGGATATTCCTACCTTCACGACCAATGATTCTACCTTTCATTTCCTGATTTGGCAACTGAACCGAAACCGTAGTGGTTTCATTCGATACCTCCGGCGCAAGTCTTTGCATGGTACTAACCAAAATTCGTCGAGCTTTTTTTTCTGCTTCCTGATTAGCGTCTTGTTCTATCTTATTTATCAAAGATTGGGCATCTCGCCTTGCTTCGTGTTCAAGTGAGTCCACAAGCATGGTTTTCGCTTCTTCACGTGTATATCCAGCGAGCTGTTCTAGTCTCTTACGCAGGGATTCTATGTCCTGCTCAAGTTTTTTTGTTCCCTGAATCAACTTTCTCTCACGAGAATCAAGTACTGATTGTTTTCTTTGAAGAGACTGTGCTAGAGCTTCGCACGAGTCTTCACGACCAGAGAGCCTTTTTTCCTGTCTTTTTAAATCTGCACGGACCTCGCGCAGTTCCCTCTCTTGCTCTATGCGTTCCTTTTGAAGTTCTTCTCGAGTTCTAAGTGTTATCTCCTTCTTTTGTGCCTCAACTTCTTTAACCGCATCAAGTTTTAATCGTTCAGTCTTCTGTTCTTCAGATGTCAGTTGGAATCTTGCGTACAACAAACGAAAGAACCAACCGGCCAAGATTCCCAGGAGAGGAAGAGAAACATAGACAATTATAAAAAAGTCCATTCTACTTCCTCCGTTTAGTTTTGTCCGACCGATACACCAGACAATAAAATTGTAGCCCCTCATCTTGTATATTGTCAATCTATTGCTGAAAACAACTTTGTCGACTATTATTCTACTATAAAATATGCATAACTACCGTATCGAAAGTCTCACGACTGGTAGAACATTCAAGGATGTTTTCACCGGTGAAGGATTTTTATTGCTTGATCCAACCCACTCAGACGAGGCATTCATACGCACTGTCTACCCGAAAAAATCAAAAATACATCTCAACCGAGAAGATTTCAGCAGATATGAAGAATTTCTTCCTACAAACAGACCCCTGGCCAAAAGCTCTCGTTCTGCTACCTATCACGCTATCGAATTGGGCGATGCCCTAGGGCTATCCAACCTCTTTATAACGGTTAGTGGGTATGTCCCCGATAGGAGTAGTGCTTATATCACAGGAAGTTTTAAAGAATGTGAAGCCATGTCTGTACTCGCTCGCATGCCAGACAGTATGAAAACACAAACACTAGTTGTTGCTTCGGCTGGCAATACCGCTCGTGCGTTTGCCTACGCCTCTGAACTCTATAAACAACCGACTATTATTGTTATTCCAGAGCGGAATTCTTCTGCCCTCTGGAGCCCACACAAGAACACCCAGTTTACGCGTGTTCTCCATATCCAAGGGGGTGACTACTTTGATGCTATACGAGCAGCAACTGTTATTTGTTCTTTAGAAGGGTTCTTCCCAGAAGGCGGAGCAAAGAATATAGCAAGGCGTGATGGTATGGGGACCACGATGCACGAAGCAATCTCATACATTGGAGCAATACCACAGCATTATTTCCAAGCCGTTGGTAGCGGCACGGGTGCGATAGCCGCGTTTGAGGCTGTAGAAAGAAGAATAGCCCGTGATATGCAAGACTCGGATAAACGCTGCACATTGCATCTTTCCCAAAATTCCCCGTTCACATTGCTGGTTGATTCATGGGCCACTCGCAAACGAAATCTCATTCAATATTCTGATTCACTTGAACGAAAACATAGCGCTGAAATCCTAGCTCCTGTTTTAGCAAATCGCAAACCCGTCTACAGTATCACAGGTGGGGTATTCGATGTATTACAAAAAACCAATGGGCACATGTACGCAATAAACAATACAGAGGCAGTAACAGCAAAAAAACTCTTCGAGCAAACAGAAGGCTATGATATAGATCCTGCAGCCGCGGTGGCATTTGCAAGTCTAAAGCAGGCTATATCGCAAAAAACAATACAAGCATCAGACACGTGCATGGTAAACATTACCGGAGCAGGATACAGAATTGCACACGATGCGTACGATATACATGAAATTCCTCCCCATTGGGTCCTGCCTGTAGAAAAAATAGAACGACATATATTAGAAACTATGTTATCAGAGTAGACAAGAATCGTTAGAATGAAAATAAATTCCTAACACAGAAAAGTGCAACAATCGGAGATATAATGGACATTTTTTCAAAATGCAATACAACAGAAGGGAATTTTGGTGATCTTAGAGCACAGGGGGATAGATTTTTTACCAGACCTACACTTTCCCCAAACACCGGGCGAACTACCGTATTCAATAACAATACATGTATTATGTGGTCCGCAAACAACTACCTTGGGCTTGCAAACAACCCCGAGGTACAGGAGGTTGCGAACCAGGCGGTTCAGGAATATGGGGTCAGTAATCCGATGGGCTCGCGTATGATGAGTGGCACCACCGAGCACCATCTTGCTTTTGAAAGAGCCCTCGCAGAATTTTCAAGAAAAGAATCAGCCTATCTTTTTAATTATGGATACATGGGCGTGTTGGGAGTTATTGCTGCCATTGCAACAAAACAAGACATCATCGTCATGGATAAATTGGCCCATTCGTGCATAATCGACGGGGCATTCCTTTCACAGGCAACGATCCGTATCTTTAGGCACAACAATATGAATAGTTTGGAATCAATACTAAAACGTATCCCGCAAGATGGATCGCAGGGGACCCTCATCGTCACCGAGGGAGTATATGGCATGACCGGGGATCTCGCCCCTCTAGGCGACATAGTAGCATTAAAGAAGCAATACAACGCAAGACTATTTGTGGATGACGCGCACGGGTGTGGTGTTATGGGAGCTCAAGGACGTGGCACAGCAGATCATTTGGGCGTACAGGAAGACGTAGACATATATTTTGGAACATTTGCAAAATCATTTGCGGGCATTGGCGGATTCGCAGCTTCTCTCAAGAATGTGATCGAGTGGATAGGATACAATGCTAGAACCCAAGTATTTGCAAAGAGCCTCCCCATGATCTATGTAGCCACCATGAGAAAGATGCTCGAACTCATCATTGAAGGTGGCGATTTACGTGAAAAAGTTTGGAAGACCAGTAATACGTTAAAAAAGGGGTTGCGAAATGCCGGTTTTTTTGTCGGACCAGGAGAATCTCCTATATGTAGCGTATTTCTCCCCCTACATTCTAGAGATCTTGTTGAATTGGCTCAAAACTGTATGAGATTCTTGCGAGACGAAGGAATTTTTGTTTCCGTTGTCGCGTATCCGGTGATTCCACTGGGTCTATGTATGTTCAGACTGATACCCACTACTGAGCATACCTCTGAAGATGTGGAAGAAACTGTAAGAAAATTTACACATATGCGCGATACTCTAAAACTAGACTTAAATCTGGAAAAAGACGACCGTACAAAACTAGAGCAATTGTATGGACCTATAATCGACTAAATCGAGTGAAGTAATCCTTCACATATTTTGTTTGCTCTAAAAATCCAACTTCAACCGGTTGTTTTTCCATTGGAGCGAGCGGAATTGTAGCATTCTCAAAAACAATCTGGAGAGCCCTTCTTCTTGATGTTTGGGCTTTATATCGTAATGAAAACGCTTGGTGATGGGAATTTTTAATGTCTCAACAAACTCAAGGAGCGTGCCATCATTGTCCTCAATATAGGCAAATCTACCCGAAGCTTCATTCATTGCAAAGGTTTCTTTGCTGTCTACCGTAAAAGAATAACCAAGCTCCTTCGAACGTTCTCGAAGAAGATCCATGTTACATACATCAAAACACAAATGGATAAATCCAATATCTCCCCAAAGTCTGCCACCAAATATCTTCTCTGGGACTCTATCGAGCACTTGAATGAGCTCGATGGTAGAATCACACAACAAATGCTTAAAGGGACCTTCTGCTTTTTTTCGCAATAGGACACGTCTGAATTCATTGCGACCTCCGGGCAGGTTCTCAAAATCTTCAAAACTCCCCGTGAGATCATATCCAACATCTGTATAGCCAAGAAGATCTCGATACACCACAAGCGAAGCATCTATATCGGAAACACCGATAATGACTCCACTTATTCCCCCATTTTTCGTGCGGGCGGTTGAGTTTTCTGTGGGAGGGAAATATTTTGGCTGAAGAAACCAGGAAGAATCTTCTCTAATGAGGAACACATTCCCATACATATCGGATATAAAAAAGTTCTGCAATCCTAAAGGGTCTTCCTTTGGTTCACTATGCAGGTATATGTCAGAAGCAAAATAAGAATCGTAACTTGGTAGAACTTGGGGGGTACGTAAAACGACAGAAAAAATGCCAAGATCACCTAGGATAGGTGTCTCAATAGGATATATAGGTCTTCGACTTGTGTATTGCCAGACCTCTACTCCCCCTCCGCCTGCAAGATTTAGAAGAAGAGCTGCATCTCTCAAATGTACTTCTCCTCCCGTATATGGGCCCATTAATTCCGCCACATTAAAGTCGTGGAACATAAGTGCATTGAACCCAAAAAAGCGTCCATACCACTGTATGGCAGAGGATAATACCTCTACACCTATACCGACCTGTTGGATACCACCTACTGTATATGTTTTATTGTTTTCTGCCGCATTTTCACTCACGTACTTTAGTGTAGCGAGAAAGGAACGAACGTGCTATAGATCAGAAGATATAGGATATTACTATACTATTACTGGCAATCAGCAGGAGACCTATGCACGTCCAGCATATACAAAAAATATACGAAAATGGTGGAATACTTGTGCGTGTAATCTCTTTTGCTGGTGTATACAGTAGAGCAGATAGTTTTTTCCCTATTGTGTGCGCAATATTGCCTCTGTTTCTTGTGAAATCTTTCTTCTGCACAAAAAGCGATTCAAAATAGCCCAGCATACGCACGAGGAGTGCTCCAAATTTGCTTGGTAAATGTATACTCCTATGAACACTCGCTAACGAGAAGAATACCATCCCAACAAATGTTTGACTCCGGTATACTCCCGTCGTAAGTGCTCCAATAGTAACAGGAAAGGAAAAAACATAAAACAAAACAGCCCCGTTGGGGACAAACAGATGGCTTATTGCCACTGCGAGTAATGTTATCAGAAAATATATGTGACGTATTCGTTTACCCTGTAATCGGGCACATACATAAAAAAGAAGGATGAATAAAAATCGAACTATCAACGATTGCTGTGTGACAAAAAACAAAAAAGACAAAACTCCACAGCTCAAATGACAAATAGCTGCAATATTACTCGCTGGCGTTTTTGATTGTTGATATACCCATGATGTTTTTTTCATGACAAATTCGATATTGCTGCTCTGTAATAGTTTTTAGCCCAATCAAAAACGCTATGGTGTCGTTCAACTAAATATCCAACAAAGATTCCACCAATCGTTCCAACAACAAAAAATGGAAACAACAAATACCTCCCCCCGTTGCCATACACGAATACAATCGCAAGCAGCATCTGCATGGCATTGCTTGCCAAACTGCCAAAAAGACTCAATCCAACAAATGAAATCTTACGAGTTCGTAACAAGGGGCGTAGTAAAACCATCGAAAACAACCCCGCAACGTTTCCACCAACAGAAAAAAAAACACATATGACAACAATGTTCCATGTATAACCGCTTGCCCCAACACTTTTAAGAATAGAACGACCCATAAATCCCGTTTGCGTGCATAAGAGATCAGAATTATTAGAGGTATATTGGAAAGCCCCAACCGAAAAAAAGGGTACGGTTTTGGAATGAGATATTCAATATTGGACAAAAAGAGCGCAGAGGCACCAACTAATGCTAAAAATTTTTGTAAGTCTTCGTGTGATTCGTGTGTCTTTATTGTGCTATTCATTATTCACTATAGAAATACAGTTTTAACTATTTAAAAAACCGTCTTTATGTTCAGGAAAGCACGATACACGAAGGAATGCAAGCAATATTGAGGGAACGCAGTAGTAACACCACGGGTAAATCTTTCATCAGATCTACCCGTGATATTAAGAAATATTATCCACAATTCGTATGGGAAATTATTACCAATTATCAATCATGTCATCTGGATCACGGGACAAGACCGTAAGATCTGTCACAGCACGAAGATCATCAAAATAGACATAGTATCTACCATAGGTTTCCATCAAAGAAGATTCAATCTGGAGTCCTATCACTTCTAATCCGGTATTTGAATCCAATCCTCTCCCGAGACCTGTGTAACGAACATCCTGTATGTCTGGTGGTATGATGGTTTCAAGTTTCTTCCAACCCAAAAATTGAAGTTTTCCAAAACTCAAAACGCTTATTTGACCGATAGAATCTCGCAGTAAAATTTTTAATTCGTATGGAATGTTTCTACCAGCAACCCATATGGATAAACTACTCGCAATACCTGGAATAGGAATAGGACGAGCAGGTACCAATGAGAGCGTAGAATATGTCCTTCTGAAAAAGTCGGTTCTAACACCGAGTACATAATCATCAGCAGAACTCTGAGGAGCAAGAGCAGTCTCAAGAATAAGAGGATCCTTTGCATCAGGTGTACCTCGCAACGAACGATGCTGAATAACACCATCATCAATAGAAATCAACGTTCGCCAAAATCCAGCATCTTCGAATTTGTCGATAGATATTTCCTGAAGATTTGGAGCGAAATTTCCTTGGTCAACCAAGGCAGGATCTATGTCCACCTGACCAAAGCTCGCAAATGCGATGCAGCTAATCAATAAACTAGAAATTAGTATTTTCATTTTTTTCTCCCTTAATTGGTTTCTTCTGTACCGTTACTAGATTCTTCCCAACGACTGTCTCGTATCTCTGGAATGAACAATTCTCCACCGTCTACAACTTCCGTGTTTGTGCGCGAAAGAACTTGTAGATCATCAAGATATAAAAAGAAACCAGATACTGGCTCCTGTGGCTCTGTCCACAATACAATTTTGTCTACGTACAAATCAGCGAAATTAAACTGATAAGGGCTTCTGCGTGGAACCGCTGTCGGAATGGTCGCCGTCAGTTGCCTCCACCCGTAATAGTTAATTTTCCCGAAAGGAACTTGATGAACTACGCCACGATAATCCCTAATGTGGACCTCTAACGAAAAATCATAATTTGATCCCCACGCCCATACTGACAAGCCTATAGTATCTCCGGGCAATTCTATCGACCGATTTATAAAGCTACCATCAGCCAATCGTTCAGTGGGGAAAATTTCAAGATAATTATAACCACGTTGTGTAAACGCAGCTTCGACCCCTAATGCGCGTAAATCGCGTTCACGATCGCTATTGTATCCGTGCAATGCTGCTGGCCAGGTGTTTATGAATGAAACTCTTGGATAATCCTCTGCGATGTTTTTACTTCCTCGTACTTCCCAACCTATTGACTGATTGGGGTTATCGAAAGTATCCAACGTGAGAGACCTGTATCGTAGCACGTCTTCAGAAAAAATCGTTCCAATTGAAACTAAAAATATCAAAATTATAATTATTCGGTTCATACCTGCTCCTCGTACCGAGTATACTCGACCTAACGTCTCGAGCTTAGTATCGGTAAAAAATCGCAGGAACATAACCAACGTCTAGATCGATTTCTCTGTTAACCGCTGTACTTATTATATCCCGTAACGTAAATCCAATACTCATGTCCGCACCTAAGGCGGCAGCATTGGTAATGAAGTAACTTTCGATAAATATTTTTCCTTCGAGGTCATTGATATTGACTCCCAAATCTCTAACATATGGGCCCACAAAAAACAAAAGATATGGTGTATCTCGGTGTGAACTCACATCCCGATTCAACCTCACATCTATGGTCTCCTTGTCACGATACACGTAATCCCGGATTATCAGTGATCCTTTAGATAGCAATTCATCATTCATAATAGCGAACTCATCCGCGGATAAGCCTTCTTCTATCCGGAATAAGGCAATATACGGAGATGATAATTCTTCTCTACTTTCAATATCCTTTAAGATGTAATCTATCATTGAAGATATTGCTGCACGCCGATCGAGAAGAAGAGCCTGTTGTCCAGGAGTTGCATCGGGGTCTTCCGGAAATCCGTCTGTTATATCTTGCGTTGCCACCATCTGTGGGTTTGGAATTCCTCCGGTTTGTTCATACATTTGTACTGATTGAACATGTACGTGCTGTTGTTCCTGCGTAGGTTGAAATGCTTTAAATTGAGTTGCAAGTTCTCTGTAAGAAGATGAAAAATAAACAATATTATCTGCATGAAATAAACGCAGGATTTGTAGCGGATAAAAGAAAGACTCAGATTCACCCAAAACGACAATACTATGTGTGAGATAATGGAAATCAGCTACCTCAGAATTTATCTCTGACAATATTTTTCGCGTATCTCGACGCAGATTACCAGGATAGGCAATAGCCATATCCGGATCGAATAAAATCACTGTCCCCCCGCAGGAAACAATTCCAAATACCAGAAAAAGAAGCAAGAAGTATTTGAGTCTAATCATCCTCTAAGTCCCGAGCCAGTGAGCAAAAATACCGTATGGGACAACACCCTTATTCGCCAAAACAGATACACAGCAACTAGGTATCCAAGACCGAGAAAAGTAAATAGTCCATAGGAATATCCATGAAATATTTGTGATGTTGTCATTACAAATATACAATGCACAAGAATAAATATGAAATAATCCAGAGAATTCGCCCGGATATTTTTTTCAAAAAACGTTGATTTTCTAAGTTTCAGTAGTATATTTCGAGAAAAAATGGATGCTTTTCCGGTTTTTTGGTTGTTCACTTCGTCTTTTTTTAGGTGTCCATATAGATACAGCTTTCCACGATTTGCAAGAAATCCAATAGCTTCGAGTAATACCATGCATATAATCGGCAAAAACAAAGAGTATATTGGTGATACCACAGCTGAAAAACCAACTTGCTCATGCTGGGGCGCTACGAAGAATCGACCAATATTATAGACACTCAAAAATAAATAGAGCAGATGAAGAAATAGTTTCTCGTGATTTTCTTTTTTATTCTCTTGCGTATAAGGATTCCACATGTTCATAGACCTAACAACACAAATATATATGGTACCAGCCGGAACAATGACTTCCCGAATCAGTACTAGCATCCCTCCTATGATGCCGATCTGATTGGTCGGAATTAGCGCTGCAACAACGACGGGCAAAAGAATACCAATCGGCAACATCTGTGCTATAAAGAAATAGGACAGGGCAGATCGTTTCTCCCATACTCTATCTCTATCGTACAAACAAACAAATAAAAGAACCAAAGGTGCAATAAAAAGTAATATGATGCGCATGATAAGCTATGGAAGTGTAGCACCTTGACGGTCAGATTTCTAGTCTTGCATTTTGATCTGTTGAGACATATACTGGAGGCTATGTATGAAGGATTAATTAGTGCCCTCACAGAAGCCACGAACAAATAACCGCATTCGCGTCCCAGAGATTCGACTCATCGACGAATCGGGAGCCCAATTAGGAGTGATAAAAACCGAAGAAGCCCTGAAAATGGCGGTAAGTAAATCGCTTGATCTTGTAGAGGTTGCTCCTCTTGCACGTCCACCTGTATGCAAAATACTAGACTATGGAAAATACGTATTCGATGCAAACAAACGCATGCGTGGACTCAAAAAAAACTCTAAGTCTTCAAAATTAAAAGAAGTCCGTATGCAACCAAAAATCAGCATACATGATCTTACCTTTAAGACCAAGGCAGTTCAGTCTTTTCTTAGTGAAGGGAATAAAGTAAAGGTTAGTATCCGTTTTCGTGGAAGAGAGTTTATTCATCCCGAGTTGGGTACGCAAGTTCTAAAAAAAGTGCTTGAAATTCTTTCGATTCCTGTTAAAATTGAAAAAGAGCCTTCAATGGAGGGGCGCATGATGACCATGCTTCTTTCTCCCGAAAAGAAAGCCACAAGGATTACCGAGAATGCCGAAAATAAAGACTAGAAGCAGCGCTGCAAAACGGTTTAGTTTCACCGCCAACAAAAAAGTTGTGTACAAGAAGCAAGGACTTCGCCACATACTCCTCAAAAAAAGTACAAAGAGGAAAAGACATCTTAGAATGGCCGGCATACTCAGTTCAGCAGAAACCAAACGTGTTCAAAGAATGCTTCCAAATGGGTAGGAGATATTATGCCTAGATCAATAAATGGTCCTAGTAGAAAAAACAAAAGAAAGAAAATACACAAAATCACAAAGGGCTTCCGGGGTCGTGCGGGTAATCTGTACAGATCGGCAAAAGACGCCGCAAGAAGATCTCTCGTCTATGCCTACCGTGATCGAAGACAAAGAAAACGCTTTTTTCGAAGTATCTGGATACAAAGAATTTCTGCAGCCTGCAGAGAACATGGACTCAGATATTCTGAATTTATTGCTCTTTTGTCGCAAAACGATATTCAATTGAACAGGAAAACATTGGCTTACATGGTTGTAAATGAACCCAATCTGTTTGTTGAATTACTAAATAAGGTTCGATCCTAACCAGTTAAGAAGATCAAACCAATTCTTGTACTTTGTGCATATAGTTAAAGGGGAGATTAATGGATGTACAAAAATTAGTTGAAATAAACAAAAAAATCGATGAGGCCATAGTGTGCATCGCGGACTTGCGTGAAGAGAATGCTCGATTACGTAGCAAAAATGAATCTCTTAGCTTGCAGGCAACCAGCCAAACGGACAACATTGGTGAGCTCAAAAAGAAAATAGCTTCATTTGGAACCAATGCCGAGGAAGTTGAAAAGGTACTGTCAAACTCTGATGCAGCATTGAAAAGACTAGATAAAGAAATACAAAGAGCCTCTGAGTATTTTGAAAAAAAATCGAACAAAAAAGATTCCTTTTCTGAAATAGATACAACAACGCCTAAATCAGAAAACTTTTCTTCAACAGAAACTCAATCTAATACAGATTCTGCTACCTCTTTGAGTGAAGCCTTGAAGGTAAATGATCCGGAAATAGAATTTCAATCACCTAACGATGACTTTTTTGATTTTTCCAATAAAGAAACAGACTCATCGGCTGATGAATCTCCAAAACAAGACGAAACCCTTGCATTGAAAGAGGAAACGACCTCATTCATAGACGATTATGTCAAACCATCCGGCGATGAGGGTGATGCAACTCAATCCAGTGACGTACATGAATCCAGCGAACCAGATTCAGAAGAACTCGAAACCAACATTGAAACAGTGGCCGAAGCTCTCGAAGAAAAGCAATTGATAAACTCGAACGCTTCTACACAGATAGATGCGGAAAATGGCAGCGAAGCCAAAAAAACGGAATTAACGGTGGTGGTTGATGCTGTTGCTCTCGACTTCGATACAAGGAGCGAACCTCTAGCAGAAAATGGTTCAGATTCCCAGTATTCACCTCTCTGGAGTGCTAGTTTTGACAATAAGCCAAACGTTTCAAATTCTGAAAATGCACCCAAAAAAGACGAGAATACTCAGAACAATTTTTCTTTGTTTGATTTTCCAGGTTCTTCTCGGTAAAACCATTGCGTAAGGCCATAAAACACCTAAACACTCTTTTTGAGATAGACACCGATGTGGACAGTGAATATTTTGAAAAAGTGAGAAATCTTGTGTCTAATGTGTTGTCGGAAGGAAAGGATGGCTCCCCTCTGCCTGTAGATCCAAAAGTTCTCCTTCAAAAATCGATAATTGCTTTATACCAACTCGCTGACAAATACACTCAAATAGAACAATCGTACCAAGAACTTTCCAAAAAGCTCGATCTAGCCACCAATATGGCAGATTCGATGCTGCTAAAAATATCGAAAGCTCTCTAGTATTCCTACGGCGAATACGAAAAAAATAATTATCAAACAGTAATACTAGTGAAAGAAAAATATCGAAGCAAGAAAACTGTAAACTTGAGCCCCTACAACGCCAGAAGCATTTCAGGCAATAAGATAATGTACTGTTAAAGACGCGGCGTTTACATCTACAAAAAACTTCCAAATACATTAAGAAAGTTCTGTTGACTCATTTTTTATATATGTATTGTTTGATTCGAAGAAGCAAGCATTACTACACAACAATTCACATAGCGTTTTTATTCATTGCTGAATATTGCGGATTTCCCTACCCTTTAAGGCGCTAGCATAAAGTTTATTTCTGTCAAAACCGAAATTCTTGTATAGGTTGGGGCAGCAAAGTCTCCCTGATCATAGCTTCGGTGGATACTGAAATGGCATTAGTATTTTTTTGGCACGGACGCTATTAAATTTTTTCAAGGAGGATATATGATTATTAATCACAATCTAAGTGCTATGTTCGCACAAAGACAGAACGGTATCAACGATACGAATGTCTCACGAAGTATAGAAAAGTTGTCATCTGGATTACGTATTACCCGCGCATCAGATGATGCATCTGGTCTAGCTGTCTCAGAAAAAATGAGAGCGCAAATTCGTGGCTTGCGAGCTGCATCGCGTAATGCTTCCGATGGTATTGCCTTTATTCAAACGGTAGAGGGATATTTGCAGGGAACAACCGAAACCTTGCAAAGAATTCGTGAGCTTTCAATTCAAGCGGCAAACGGTATTTACACCGCCGAGGATAGAATGCAAATCCAAGTGGAGATTTCACAACTTGTTGATGAGATTGACCGTGTTGCATCGCAGGCTCAATACAATGGAATGAATGTGATCACGGGTAGATTTGCCAGAGACACCGGCACCAACGTAGTTGTAGCGAGTATGTGGTTTCATATTGGAGCCAACATGGATCAGAGAGAGCGAGCCTATATTGGCACAATGAGTGCCACTGCCCTTGGGGTTCGTTTTAACGATGGAAATTTTATCTCGTTATCAACGCCAGATGGAGCAAACACCGCCATAGGTATCGTTGATCAAGCTCTAAAGGTCGTGAACAAGCAACGTGCTGATCTGGGAGCTTATCAAAATAGGCTAGAAATGGCGGTTAAAGGAACAGACCTCGGGGCAGAAAATTTACAAGCTGCCGAATCTCGTATACGCGATCTTGATTATGCACAAGGTGTATCAGAATATACCAAGAATCAAATTCTGATGCAGGCAAGCACCGCTATGTTGGCCCAGGCGAACATAAAGAGTCAGTCGGTTTTGTCACTACTTCAGTAAGAAATAGTGTGCAAAATGGATAGTTAAAAATAAATCTATTGACCGCTGTGGTGATACTCCAACGCACGGGTATCCCCTACCGCGGATATGAAGGCGCGTACTTTATTATCCACGAAAGACAGCGTAAAGGAGGTCATTATGATTATTAATCACAATGCGAGTGCGGCATTTGCTAGTAGGGTTTTACGTTTTCACCAAAAAAAAGGTGCTCAGGGCATAGAACGTCTGAGCTCTGGTCTCCGCATCAATAATGCGGGAGATGACTCGAGTGGTCTGGCATTAGCAGAAAAACTTCAAACACAGGTCAGAGGATTAAAACAAGCCGATAGAAATATCCAAAGTGCGATTTCTTTTATTCAAACTACGGAGTCCTATCTGCAAGGTACACAAGATTCTCTCCAGCGAATACGCGAATTAGCGGTACAATCAGCGAATGGGATATATTCCGTTAGCGATCGTGCCCAAATTCAAGTAGAAGTTTCGATGTTAGTAGATGAAATAAGCAGAATTTCTTCACAAGCGGAATACAACCGTTTGAATATGCTAACTGGAAGATTTGCCAGTGGAACAGAGAATGTTATGCAGTTTCATATTGGAGCAAATCAAAACCAAAATGTACAAGTTTTCATCGGTAATATGTCTGCGGAAGGATTGGGGCTCATTAGCGAGACCTCTAGAGCTTCAATTTCTACCGTGGTCGCAGCCAATGAAACCATTGGCATGGTGGATAACGCGTTAGACATAGTCATTAAACAACGGGCGGATCTCGGAGCCTACCAGAATCGTTTTGAAGTTGCTCAGCGAAGTATCGCGATAGCAGCTGAGAACATGCAGGCTGCTGAGTCGTACATACGAGACGTAAATATGGTTGAGGAGCTATCTGAATATGTAAAAAATCAGATTCTCACGCAAGCCACTACCGCAATGCTAGCACAAGCGAATACACAACCTGACATTGTCTTGCAATTGTTGGGTTAGGGGGCAATTGAGATAATCCAAATCTCTTGTGACAGAATCGCGCTTCTGTCACTTTTTTATGTGTTATGATAGATATACGACATGTAGTTACAGACATATTGCACTCAGGAGTCCATTCAAATGAACATACGATTACTACCGTGCACCCAAGTAGAGAGGTGGGCAATTCTTTCACAAAATCACATCAATTAAACGCTTCAGTAAAAAAACTTCAGAATCTCGTCAACGTCTACGAAAAGGACCTTCGTTTCTATCTCAGTGATGACCTCAATAAAGTTATTGTTAAAGTTGTAAATAGTAACACCGAAAGGGTTATCAAGGAGATCCCGTCCGAATTGGTGCAGCAGATGCTTCTTCGTATCCATGCAGCCCTAGGCGTGATAGTTGATGATTTGATCTGAAGAAAAAATGGCAGATATATATATTCCTTCGGTAAGTTCCGGAGGCGGATTTGATTCAAATAAACAGATAGAACGCATCATGGAGCTCGAGCGTATTCCTCTTACACGCTTGGAAGAAGAACGAAGCGATTTGCAGGATGAAAACAACCTTTGGGCAAGCGTCAAGCGTACACTTTCCTCATTATTGGAAAGTTCTCAATCTATGTATCAATTCAATAACCCTTTTTCAGCCCGGGTTGTAGAATCAAGCAATAGTAGGGTATTAACCGCTAACGGAACAAACAATAGCCTACTCGGAACATATAGTGTAACCGTAGAGCAAAAAGCAACGTCTGACAGATTTGCCTCTTCTCCGGTGGCATCCAATCTGGATATTTCAGAAGGGTCTTATCGATTCTCCGTTGGGGAAACGGATCTAGAAATCCCCTTTTCTGGTGGTTCTTTGGCAGATTTTGCTGAAAGCATAACACTCAGCGGCAATAGAATATTGACAGCGTCAGTCATACAAGTGAATAACACCCAGTCTGTCTTATTACTTGCTTCGAGAAGAACCGGGGCGGAAAATGCTCTGGAATTTCATGGAGCAGCGAAAGAGATGGCAGAGACCCTTGGAGTGCTAGGAGCCCCCTCTCAGGAGCTACTTTCTCATGAAGATGCTTTTCTCATGGCAAATGACACTCCCTCTACAGCCCTCAATGCACAAGAAAGTATTCAATTCTTTGCAAAGAGTGCTGCTCATAGCATCCGTATACAGAGCAACCAAGAAATAGAATTACAGGTGGAAGACTCACAGGGCAATGTATTCACAGAACGTGGAACAGAAATCAATGTCAGTAGAGATACCATCGATATTGCAAAACTCACCCTTCTCAATAATTCCGACTCACAGATAGAAGCAACTATTTCAGGTTTTACCAAATCACAACCAGTACCCTTGAATCCAGTGAGTCGTGCCCAAAATTCGGTTATATCGGTGGAAGGGATACGCATCGAGCGTTCTACCAATGAACTCGATGAGATACTCCCTGGAATCAGTCTTTCGATCCAATCTGCAAGCGATACTCCCGTTGAGCTTACCGTCAATCCTGATAATGAATATACCAAGCAAGAAATAGTGCGACTCGTAGGAAATTATAACGTCGCGATGCAACGAATAAATTTGCTCTCGCGGGATGATCCAGCGATAGTCGACGAAGTCTCATTTAACACAGACTCTGAACGAGATGAAGCCCTAGAGGAACTGGGATCGTTACGAGGTGATACTGTTTTGACCCGACTACGCTCGGAATTGGTCCGTTCCACTTCGGAAAATGTACCCAATCGCGAAGCTTTTACATTTTTGAGTGAAATAGGTATTTCCACCAATCAACAGTCCTTAGGGGCAATACGTACCAACTCGCTTCGAGGATATTTAGAAATAAACGAGGAAGCATTAGATTCAGCATTATCCGAATCATTCGTCGGGGTCTCAAAATTATTTGGTAATGATTCCGATGGAGATCAAATTATTGATACTGGGTTTGCATATCGTTTATCAAATGCAATAAGGCAATACACACAAAATGGAGGTGTAATTGACACACGCACCCAACGTATTACAAATCAAATCCGGGAATCTGATACACAAATAGATCGATATTCTGATAGACTGGAATCGAGAGAAGCTGAATTGCGTCGACAATTTGCCGTAATGGAACGTCAGGTGCAATCTCTACAAAATAACACGAATGCCCTCAATGGATTTCTTGGACAAGGGCAATAAAGACCGCCACGATGACCTTGTATATCGATGAAAAAAAAATGTCTTATACATTAGAGGATGAGGAGAATGTTTCTGATGTATTACATGCGGTTAATGATCAAATCAAGAACTTTTATTCGTACATAAAAAATGTCACTGCAGATAATGTCCCCGTATCTTTGGATACTCAGGATCCTCCCCTGCTAAATACTGTAAAAGAACTACGCATTTTCACAGCACATATCCATGAATTATATTATGCAAAACTCGAATTCTTGCTTGAAATAATCATGGTGTGCAAGGACCGCGAAGGAACAACAAACAAGGACCTCAAACTCTCTGAACAGGATATACTTCCCATCGCATCATCAATGCTTACGGAAGAAGACACCCAGATAATAATGGATATTCTCCATAACAAAGCAAATGTACCTGCAATTGAGGCATTAACAAAAAAAATAGAGCATAATTTAAAACATCTAGAAGATCCTCTTGAAGCCTGCCGTGGTTTTCTCAAAACCCTAGAACATTTATTGAAACACATGGAGACTATTCCAGTGAAAATACAGTCTGGGGATCTCGCTCCTGTTATTTCTGATGTGATTACTACTTGTGAACTGTTGCAGGGAATTATCCGCACATATCTCCTGTGTACCCATCGCTATTTTTCGCTAGAGGCCATTGATTTTTCGGCATTACAAACTAGATTGCAAGAATTACAGGATATTCTTTCCGATGCTTCACTCGATACCTTGTTGTTGTCTGATATTATAGAATATGAATTAATTCCTTCTGCTGAAAAATGGATAATAACGATAGCACAGCAATTAGATACAATTCTACCGCCCGCGTGAGACCAACCGTATACCATTCGCATGCTCCCGAGCAGACTAGGAAATTTGCTTCTCAATTAGCTTCATCCTGTACGTCGGGTACTATATTTTTTCTTGAGGGAGAAATGGGCTGCGGAAAAACTATCTTTGCCCAAGGGGTTGCCGATCATTGTTCGGTGAACGGTCTCCTGCAAAGCCCCAGTTTTTTCGTTATGCAAGAATATGAAGAAAGTTCCCCTGGTTTTGTGCATATAGATGCGTATAGACTCCAATCAAAAAAAGACTCCCCTGGCCTTCTGTACGATATAGAAGATTGTCTTATTCGAAATGCGGAGGGAATGATCGTCGTCGAATGGGCCTCGCGATTTCCAAAAACACTTTCCCATAACGATTTCTTCCCTGTCCATTGCCAATTCAGTTATGAAGACGAAACATCGCGTATCATAACAATACATCATGAATCATAATGTAATTGCTATCGATACATCTACCAATATCATCTCTCTTTGTATCGCCAAATACGATGACGATAGCGAGAATACCCAGATCATTGCGGGCACAGAGTTACCCACCCAGCTTCAGCATGATATATCCCTGATCGAAGGATTTAGGAATCTTTGTACATCAGCGAACATCACAACGCATCAATGCGACGCGATAATACTCGGCGTTGGGCCAGGAAGTTTTACTGGATTGCGAGTGTCATTTGCCTTCGCAAAAGCGTACGCCTTTACGCAGAACATCCCTATTATTGGAATTTCGATGTTCGAATGTACGCAGGATGATGTTGATATAACTTGTATATTTGCACCTTGTACAAAAACGCGCTATTTCTACACCATTGCACAAAAAAATACAGACCCTTTGCAGCCAGTATGTGCTAACGTTGAAACTATTGTTGCCGAAATTTCTGCCACCATACCGTTGCATTCACAAATAGCCCTACTTGGTGCGGTAGAGGACGAACAGATCAACTCCGCTATACATCGCATTAGTCAAAACTCCACTCGCCTTTCTATTTCAGAAGCCTTGCTTTCCAAAGGCATTAAAAAACTTGTTTCAGGGGACCATCTCCCTATCGATGCCACACCAAATTATATGGCTTCTCCTATTACAGATCGACAAGGGGTTAAAAAAAGACCCAAATTCAAAGACACACGTTAATCTGTTTACTTTCTTCATGCAGAAGCAACGTAAAGTATCATGATTTGCCTTATTCCTCGGAATCTATCGGGAAATTGACTCCGTCAGGCGGTTTTTTTTCTTTGCCAGATCTTATATTCTCTCGAATTGCGGCAACATTTTGTGAGAATACTTCCTCGAATACTTCTTCACGATAAATATCGATTGTTTTAGGCGCATCTATGCCAACGCTTACCTGCTCTCCACGAACATCAAGTATGGTTATTCGTATATCTTTCCCAATGCGGATAGTTTGGTTTTTTCTCCTACTAAGTACGAGCATTCGAAACCTTTGTTTCTACTCTATCCTTCAAGAAATAGTGTTTTGTGCTCCAGTTACCCAAAGCTATCGATTGTCGGCCCAATTTTTCTACTTTATTTATCAAAATAGGTCCAAGAAGATTGCAACTGATATTTTCTTTTTCTTCGGGAATTGTAATGATAGAAAAAACAAGTAACTTACTTATATCTGTGCATTTGATGCTTTCTATATCTTCATCGTGCACCTCCAAATTGTATGAAGGGTAGATTAGATATGGATTCAACACATAGAAAGAAACACTGACATCGTCCAAACTCTGCAAAATATAAAAATGCGGAACATCCGAGTCAATGAGCGAAAATCCCCGGAAATGCTCAAATCCAATAATGCCCTGGGGGAATTCTATGCACTGTTCTTGTGCAACTTCAATAGTACCATACTGTTTCGTTTTGATAGTCATCCTTACCTCAAATAATCTAATAGTGAATTTTGTAGTACTTTCGCAGAAACAGACAATGCAGCCTCGTGCGAATATTTTAACATGTTTAAATCAGTCACAGAACGCGCATAATCAACCCCAGTTGCCTGAGAGTCTAACTCGTTCATCCTAAGTCCATCGGTTGATAATTGCTTGTATATGAGGTCAAGCCTATCGCTGAGCGCGCCATACGAAGCCATCGTTTTTAATGTTGTTTCTAGAGCATCATCTATATTAGCAATAACACGAGAGCCTATATCGGCAACATTACCCTCTAACAGTGATTCCCTAAACGTAATCAATATGTCGAACACAGAACCACTCGAATATAAGGCACTAGGGTGCTTATTATATGGTGCGGTTCTGTCATTGATCAATCCAAGGTCTCTCAATACACTGCCATTTGCCGAATCTTCTAGCCAGAGTTGTTGAGGGGTGGTTGTTTCAAGCATTATGCCACCATCCAAGTCACTGATACTGGCCCGGACAGGTATGGGAGCGTCATTTATTTTTTGTACTATAGCAAGGACGCTATCTCCCGCCAAAAGTTGTATATTTTCACCCAAAACATTGATTTCGGTATTGCTTGGTACCACATAATTCTCCGTATTAGTGGTGGAGATCAATCTATCGTTTTTTGCCCAAAATACATCGCTCCCTACCGCATTGCGGAAAGCATAATTACTCTCATGGATTTCTATCTGTTGAATGGATATATTCCCTAAATACTCCACGCCGACCATTCGTGATGGCGTTCCTGCTCCATCATTACCCATAATCGCCCTAAAAGGGATTCTATCGGTGTTGGTCCCCGCAAATATGTAATTCCCATCTCCATCTTTTTTGTTTGCCGTGTTCAGCAATTCTTCCAGATATTGATCTATCTGTTCAACGGCCATTTTTCGGTCTTCCGTTGTATAACTTCCATTTGCTAGACGCACCGCAAGTTCTCGCGAATTTTGCAGAATTTCCACACTATACTGTACATACCCTTCTGCTAACCTTGTTTCTCCTTGCAAGGCTTCTACATTCGTGCTAAATCTCTCGATTCTGAGCGATGTAGATTGGTAACGTACAGCGTGGGAAGCTGCCAGGGGTTCGTCTCTCAAATTTGTAATCCTGTTTTGACTAGAAATTTTCTTTTCAACCGTCAAAAGTGCTCGCTCTCGTTTTCTCATGTAAAACTGAGCATCATTATTTGCTAAATTTGTACTGACTCGTTCCATATGCTACCCCATCCTATGTATGATAGTATCTATGAGTTCGTCATAGTTTGTTATAAACCGGGCAAGTGCCTGGTACCCTTGCTGAAATTTGAGCATCTCAGCTAATTCTTCATCAAGATTCACTCCACTAATAGATTGTCGGGTGTCTTCAAGATTCTTTTGTATCGCTTCGCGAGTTTCATATGTTATTCTTGATTCTTCTCCTTTAAGACCAATAAGCGCTGTTGTATCTGCGAAATAATCATCAAAATTTCGGGCATTATCACCCAAAACTATCGTTTTATTTCGTATTCCTGCGATTTCTAATGCGATCGAACCATCACCGCGCGGTTGTTCTCCTCTCGACTGAACGGCTCCAGCCGCAATGCTCGCAACATCGCCACGTATTACTTCATTTATTTCTATCCATGATGATGGATTTCTCAAGGGGGCAATTCCAGTTTGCACCGTGCCTCTAAGGGCAAACACTGCATTTGCCTGATCCCATCGGAATGCTCCCTCTTCACCACTGTCATTGAGTATTCCCGCATAACCAACCAGGAATTCTCCGGAATCACTCATTTCCCGGAGTACAAAATCAGGATAATCTGTATTGCGACTGGGACGTGCTCGTAATTCTAATCGACCATCTCTATCTAAACGGGCAATAACATCCGCTTCGCTGTTATTTATTCTTTGGACTACAGAGCCTACCGTATCCGTCGCCGCATAAGAAACAGAAATAAGACCACGTCTTCCTTCGAACGTAAGTTCTCCAGCGATACCAAGCTGTTCTGATTGATCAAGTGTGTTCTCGCCTATCACGTTGAACAATCGTGTTTCATCAAAAATTCCATCACCATTGTTGTCGTAATTACCTTGCGCATTCAAAACAGAATTATAAATAGTGAAGAAATCAATATCAGAACGCCCATTCAACCCGAATCCATTTCTGTGGGTTTCATTCACAAGCGCCATGAGTGTTAACGCACCTTCATTGAGGATTTGCATTTCTTCTCTCACATCTCCATCTCGAAGCACCAAAAGCGATTCCAACCTACCACCAGGATGGCTTATTCGTTCGCCCGTATCCGCCCAAGTGACATCGCTAAATCCGTAATTGTTAACATTTCCTGTTGAAGCAAATTCACGATATATTCCCCCTTGTACCACACGAATACCCCCCATATACACGCTAAATTCGTCTTCGTCTTTGTTTAACACCTCTATAGAGACAAGTTCTGACAAAGACTGGACGGCAAGATCTCGTTTGTCATAGAGATCATTGGGCAGATCGCCCTCCGCCTCTACCTGCACTATTTCACGATTAAGTACCGCAATTTCACGCATATACTCATTTGCCTGCATAACGGTTCCTTGAATATCATCCTCAAGAACATAGCGAATATCGGTAAGCCCCTTGCCTCGGGCTTGTATCGATTCGGTCAGGGCCTGACCAAGCTGCAACACCGCGTGTCTAGCGGATAGTTGCTCCGGGTATACCGACAATTCTTGCCAAGCATTCCAGAACTTATCCATGGTTGTTCTGATCGATTGATTACTCGGCTCATTGTGCAATTGCTCCAATTGTAATAGGTAATTGCTACGCGTTTCCCAATACGTTTTTTCGCTTTGGTTACTAACAATACGAGCTTCTAGTAATGCATCTCGTATTCTTCGAACAAGCGTAGACTCAACTCCCTGTCCAATCTGTCCAGGTCTCTCCGCACGATTAAGATGTGGCTTATACAGAGGACTAAATGCGCTTACCTCTACGCGCTGCCTTGAGTACCCTTCTGTAGACATATTCGCAATGTTATGCCCGACAGTGCCCATTCGTTTCGAATGAACAAACAAGCCTCTTTTTGCCATTTCTATTCCTGAAAACGTGCTATCCATTAGGTACTCCAGTCACACAGTAGTCCCGTGTGAACATTGCTATTTTTTCTGCCTCCCAGGTTGTATTGCAAATCGTGTTCACTTGGAAAAAAACGTTCCAATAATTCGCTCTTTAAATTTTCACATTCTCGTATAAATAGGAATAGAACATTTAGCTGTGAACGAAAATTCAATACAGTGAGCTTCAGTTTTCTACGCTGCTCATTTATTTTTTGCCAATCTTTCTTTTCTAAATATTGTTCTAAATCAGAAAAAGTTTCCCATTCTTTTACACCAAGCGTATTACGCAAATCTTTGTACAAAGAATTCCTGGTATCTTCGATGTGTTCTATATTATCCGCATACGATGCCAAATCCTGGATACGCTTATCGAGCACTGGGGCTTCGAGTGAGTGAAATTGAATCTGAGTTTGACGCAATTCTGATGTAATACCCTTGATTACATCAATTTCCTGGTCAACGGTATGTAGATACTTATCAATTTCAAAAATCTTCTTTTCAATCATAAAAGCCCTCAGAAAATGTATCGGAACTATTACTGCCTCTATTAGTAAAAACGGTTTGAAATTTTTTATACGACTCGCTAGGCTATGTATGTGATGAAATGTCCTTACTGTATTGTTTTACTGACAATCCTATGCGCTCTGGGCCAGCTATACTCAAACCCTATTGATATTGCCACACAAGAAAGCAGGGAAATCGTAGGTACTCTGAGCGATGTACAGATTATTGCGCAGCTATTGATGGTGGGCTGGCAGGGCATAGAAGCGAGTGAAAATTTAGAAAGTATTCTTCGCAACACATCTATAGGAGGAGTAAAGATATTTGGATGGAATGGTACCAATATAGAGCTCCTCAAACAATCAATTCGTAGTATGCAAGACATAGCCTTGACTACGATTCCGGATCTTCCATTACTCGTTGCCACAGATCAAGAAGGAGGTCTAGTTAGGCACATAAAGGATTCTACGGCCATCACTTCGGGAAATCTAGCTATCGGAGCAAGCAACCTTGTTAATGACGCTTATCTCACGGGCTTCTATATCAACAATGAGCTCGCTGAAATAGGTGTGACGATGAATTTTGCTCCCACGGTCGATGTCCTCATTGATCGAGAAAATGCAATCATTGGAACTAGAGCTTTTTCTTCTGACCCGAGGATGGTTGCTATATTGGGGACAGCCTATACACAAGGAAGCCTCGATGCAAAGATCATCCCCACCGCAAAACATTTTCCTGGTCACGGCAACACAAGAATAGATAGCCATGGGCAACTTCCTATCATACAAGACGATTATGATACGCTTTGGGAACGCGATTTGTATCCTTATAGGGTTCTCATACCATCTGGATTACCCGCAATACTTACTGGGCATTTGAGTTTTCCAAAACTGACCGATGGGGAAATTCCAAGCACATTTTCTTCAGAAATAGTTCAGGGAATACTGAGGGACAAGCTTCAATTTGATGGACTGGTTATAACGGATGACATCTATATGGAAGGAGCTCTCTCATACGCTCGTGAAAAAGACTGGAGCATTGCGCGATTGGTATTGGAAGCAATTCTGGTCGGTAATGATATGGTAATGCTTTCTAGAACACCAACCCCTTCCGGGGCTATTTTCACCACCCTCCTCAATGCATATAGAACCGACGAATATGCAAAAAAAAGAATGATAGAAGCTGCCACACGGGTAATCGCCCTTAAACTATTCCATTCATCACTCAAGACCACTACCCCCCTTCCAAAAGCGGACGTCTCAACTTCTCGCAATTTCTTTCTCCAAAATGCACTGCGAAGTGTAACCGTCTTACAACAATCAAACGCTCCTCCTGTGAGGAATAACAGCTCAACGTTGGTCATCGGAAATGATTATGATTTTATACGAGCAGCAGGCAGCAAACTTCCAGAGGCACGCAGAATTCAGTATCAATCATCAGAATCTCCGCAAGAAATAGTGTCCAGAATAAGAAACAGCATTACACCTGAATCTACCTTGGTTTTTTTGGCTATTAATGGGGTTTCTTATGAAATACTGAAACTTTTGGAGCCATTTCGTGAGCAACTTCATGTCGTTGTCGCGCTCAATCCATACCCAATTTCAAAAATCCCCTGGGTAAAAAATGCAATAGCCGTATACGGCTGGAATTTTGAAAATTACCTAGGGGGATTTTCTGTGCTCACTGGAGAAATCGAAGCTTTTGGGACGCTTCCAATTCGATAGATTAAAGAAATATATATCCATGAAAAACGATGTGTACTGCGCCAATAATCATTGCAGCAAGCCCTATCTGTTTTAGATAGGAAAGCAATTCGTAGTTTTTCTGTTCAGGATCTGATGACCCTACTATACTAATTCGCAAAACAAGGACCACCGCAATGAGTGCAAGGCTGGCTGCTGGTAATAAGTCTCCAATGATAATTGGTTGCGAGCCCGCCGATCCTACTGATCTCGTTGGAAAAATAATCTTGGCGACCGCGGTAACAGCGGTAACAGCGGCTAAGAGTATCAATGACCACTGGCGATTAAAAATATTTGTTGCTAATACAGGGGTTTTCTGGGTTGATTCCTGTTCTTCTTCATCCTTTTCTTCGGCTTTTGAATATTGTCCGGTGTATAGAAAATACCCCAAGAGCAAGTTCAACACACATGCAAAAAAATACACTAAGTACATTCATGTCCTCCTTCGTGAGCGTACTAGAAGTTTTATGTTAGGTCAACAAGAACAGCATTCCACAATTTCTGGAGAAAAAACGAAGGGAATGCGTTTCAAAAACCAATCAGCCGATGGAAATATGCCCTGGGATTGGAATTCTTTTCCTATCTTCAAATGAGCCAAGGTTCCGGCAATAACAGCCCGGTATGCATCATCTTGTGTTGCTAAGCATCCAGCTATAATTCCTGCAAGCACATCTCCGCTGCCAGCACAGGCCAAGGCCGGACATAATCCATCGATTATAGCAATTTGGTCATGATCTACAATATGTGTTACATGACCTTTGACAACAACTATTGCATTGTAGCGTTCTGATAGTTCTTGCCCAGACCTAACCGGATTCTTGAGAACCTCTTCAACGCCTATATCAAGCAATCTGGCGCATTCCTTGGGATGTGGCGTGAGTATCGTTGGAGCCGAGCGTGCAGACATTGTATCAATTTCATTCTTGCAATACCAAAAAGCATCTGCATCAAGAACAATTGGTTGATCTTCCCGAATGATGCGCGAAAATAGGGAGGTTTTTTCTGTTTTCCAACCTGGACCCACAACGATAGCCGAATAGGGCCTTTTTATATCTTCAGTGAGAAGGATTGAAGGGTGAAGTGAAAGGAGTATTTGTTGCCATGGAGTTTCTACTCTCAGATCACCATCTTCAGAGCTACCTATTTCATCCTTAAGTAAGTATACTACACCCGCAAAAGAAAGCGTTGCAGCCCCAGAACATAAATGCGCCGCACCCGGCATATCCTGCGAACCAGCACAAATCAGGACCGAGCCTCGACTATGTTTATGACTCTTTTTTCCTGGGGATATTACGAGTTCTGGAAGATCAGAACAGCTAAACAGGGTATATTTTTCTTGCCCTTGTGTAGTATCAAAAAAACTCTTCTTCCTTTTGCTCCGTGATTGTTCATATCCTTCGGTATCTTTTTGCCCAATCGATCCTAGTCCTGAAGGCTCCACCTTGATATTTCGTATCCGTCCAGGAGACAAAAAAGGAGTCCAAATGTCTTCAATCTCACCACAGTATGTCCGGGCCTCTGGTAAATAAAGAATCGTTTTGCGATGACCAATAGAAAGCGTCGTGTGCGCGGAAAACACCGTTGATGTTCTATCTACACCTTCAAAAATTCCAGTCGGAACATCTATCGCAATTCTGACAGCATTCGATGAATTTGCTTGTTCTATAAGCCAGGCATATGTACCTGCGAGTGGACGATTATTTCCAATGCCAATGCATGCATCTATGATGCACGATGACTGATCTAAACAGCTGGTAAGAGCATCGGAATCATCCAGCCCTAGACTTTGTATATTGAGTCCGGCGATCATGGTTCTCAGCGCATGGTTAACACTCTCTTTTTTTGGCGCCCCGGTATACACAAGTCTTAGAGGAACGCCATGAGCATATAATAGCCGTGCAAGGGATAATCCATCGCCACCATTATTACCCGTGCCTATTAATAAAGTTATGTCTCGTGAATCACTCGTCAGTAAATCTGCATCTACCAGGTAATGGTATACACCTCGAGCAACTTGCTCGATAAGCATAGCTTCATCGTATATTCCAGAAGATATTACATAGTTATCAATTGCGCGTGCTTCTGGAACGGTTATCACTCTCTGGCTCATAGTTCAATCCTCTGTCAATAAATCTCCGAGACCCCATAGCAATACCTCTGCTTCTTGATCGCGAAGTACCAGAGCAGCTATATCATTTTCTAGCGTAATATGAGTATATAATCCAATTATATTTCCAATATTTTCGATGCTGCGGGTTCGTACTCGCCCAGAGATGTCCATGACTATGATTTCTATTTCTTCGGCACCCAAATATCTAATAAAATACAATTTTTTGTCTGCTGAGATTCCAACAAACTCTGCGAGACCTTGTTCCGAATTATCGATATCAATTTCGATCTCCTTTGTGTACGTTTGGCTCGCAAGTGAAATCTCTAACAAAGATGAATCTCTATATTCTATCGCGTATATCGTGTCTCTATTTTCATTGAGCAATTTTTGATAATAGTGAACTTGTAGATACAGTTTATCTCCTTCGTGGTTGGGTGCAATATGGGCTAATTCGGGGATAACATTGTCAGAAAATGGAACAGGAAGCTCATCGATCGGAATAAGGATTTCATACTCCAAACCAAACGATTCATCAAAAATATATATACGGAATTCCTCCACGAAATTCGCAATCACCGCAATGCCATTATTTTCGAGAGAAAATATACCCTCAATATGGGGAAAAGGAGTTCCACCAGAGCCCTCTTGTCCAAGTGTTTGGATTATATCACCATCTACAGAAAAAAGTTTCAGTTGATAGCCCAATCTAATGCCTCTCTTAGCATCGGTGACCACTCGCTGTGGAGCAACTCCTTCAACTACAACCAAGGTATTGTTTTCAAGAACCGTAAGTTCTCCAACCACGCTTGCATCAATCGGCACCGCAAACTTTGTGGTTCTACGTGAACTATCTATCTGTTGTAATGACACGGGTGGAACAGAGGTTTCTGGATTGTAGTATAATTGCAATAGATCCCCATACGAACTAAACACCATTACCTTTGGCGATGCTGCATTGGCCAAATAAAAGAATCCATTTCTGTAATGAACAGAAAATTGGGTCCCAAAAACCAATGGATTGTCAGAATATAAATCTAGAAGATGTTCTTGTTTTCCATACCCCAAGGAAAAGAGATCTGTCTTCTGTACTTCATTGGTTTGTCCTCCAGAACACCCAAGCACAGCGGCACACAGCACGATGACTAGCAATACCCATCGCGTCACGGTTACCCGTTCATCCTTGCTGAATAGAAGCTCCACAACATATAATACTAGAGTATCTGCTAAAAACAAAGCATACATCTGAAAAGGAAAAAAAGTTATGGAACATGTACATATATTTGACACAACTTTGAGAGATGGAGAACAATCTCCAGGCGCTTCTATGAGTTTAAGTCAAAAACTCGAAATTGCTGTACAACTTGAAACCCTCGGCGTTGATATCATCGAAGCAGGATTTCCTATATCATCTCCACATCAATTTGATGCATGTAAAAAGATTTCAGAAACAATACAGCAATCAACCATCGCTGCTCTAGCCAGAGCTGTTGAAAAAGATATAGATACAGCGTACGAGGCTATAAAAAAGGCAAAAAATCCAAGAATTCATACGTTTATTGGAACATCTCCAATACACATGAAATACAAATTGAACAAAACCGAAGCCGAAGTGCTGGAGGGCATTACCCATTCGGTAACTTATGCCCGTAATTTGGTGCCAGAAGTTGAATTTTCTGCAGAGGATGCTACGAGAACCGATCGCGAATTCTTGTGCCGCGCGGTAGACACCGCAGTAAAAGCGGGAGCCACTATCATCAACATACCCGACACCGTGGGTTACACAGTCCCCAGTGAGTATATAGATATTATTACTATGCTCAAGGAACGTGTACCCGGTTTGGATAACACCATCATCTCTACGCATTGCCATGATGATTTAGGTCTTGCCGTGGCAAATTCACTCAGTGGAATCGAAGCAGGAGCAAGACAAGTAGAAGTAACCATCAATGGAATCGGAGAGCGTGCCGGAAATACCGCCCTCGAAGAGGTTGTCATGTCTCTGTATGTCCGGAAAGACACTCTAAAAAAATCTACCAATATACGAACTCAGTATCTCTATCCAACATCCAGATTACTTTCCAGCATTATTGGGTTTCCAATAGCGAGAAATAAGGCCATAGTCGGCGAAAATGCTTTTGCTCACGAAGCTGGAATTCATCAAGATGGTATGCTCAAGCACCGTGAAACATATGAAATAATGACTCCAAAAACGGTTGGTCGTAGCGATAGCAAAATTGTCCTTGGCCGCCATTCTGGAAGGCATGGACTCAAACATAGATTGGAACAGCTGGAAATAAAAATAGCCGATGAAAAATTTGAAGTGCTCTACGAAAATTTTACCCAATTAGCCGACAAAAAGAAAGAAATCTTTGATGAAGACATCTATTCTTTGCTCAGTACAAGTGTTGGAGCCGATGCAGCTATGTTCGAACTTGAATCACTCGATCTTACCATAAAAACGGGCAGCTTAGCGGTTGCTTCTGTAAGCGTAAAATCACAATCAGAGATACATAAGGGTACAGCTACCGGTGACGGTCCAGTAGATGCAGCATTGCGCGCAATAGAGGAAGCCTTGGCGATACGTTCCAAGCTTGTGGATTTTGATATACAGTCCATAACACCGGGTAAAAATTCAGTGGGTGAAGTTTCAGTCGTGATTGCACTCGAAGACAAACACAGCGCAGGAAGAGGATCATCAACGGATATTGTTGAAGCAAGTGCAATTGCCTACCTCAATGCCATCAGCCACAGTATGCTTTTATCGTAATTCGGAATATACCATAACAAGGATACTCATATGAAACATAGGTTAGAAATATACGATACGACTCTACGGGATGGATGCCAAGGGGTAGACATAAACTTCTCTATAGACGACAAGATTGACATAGCGGTCGAACTCGACAAAATACATGTGGATTATATAGAAGGTGGATTTCCCTTCTCTAATCCAAAAGATCATGCCTTTTTTGAAAGAGCATCCTCGATGTCCTGGAAACATGCGCGCATTGCCTCATTCGGTAGCACCAGAAAACCACATATAGCCGCTGAAAAGGACGAACAAATTCGCAGCTTGCTTGAAACACAGACACCGGTTGTAACCATTGTAGGAAAAAGTTGGACCGCTCACGTGGAAGAAGTGCTCAATACTTCTCTCGATGAAAACCTAAACATGATTGCAGACACTATACGTTTTCTAAAAAGTGAAGGGCGAGAGGTTGTTTTTGACGCGGAACATTTCTTTGAAGGATTTCTCAATGATAAATCATATGCCCTAAAGGTATTGCTTGTTGCTTCTGAAGCAGGGGCAGATCGTGTAGTCATTTGTGACACCAATGGAGGTATGCTCTCGCATATGGTACGAGACATGATTCTCCAACTACCCTTGAAAGAATTGGCCCCTCTTGGAGGGCATTTCCATAATGATGCGGGAACCGCCGAGGCAAATAGCATTGAAGCCGTCTTGGCAGGAGCTTCGCACGTGCAAGGAACCCTCAACGGGTGGGGAGAACGCTGCGGTAATGCAGATTTATGTACGTTAATTCCAAGTTTCTCGCTAAAGACAGAATATGTACCCCATTCGGGTGATTACATAAACAAATTAACCAGTCTATCGAGATTTGTTGCAGAAAAAGCGAATGTAATTCATAACAAACGGCTACCCTACGTAGGCGAAGCAGCGTTTAGTCATAAAGCAGGACAACACGCCGATGTCATCGTAAAATCAGCCCATCGAATGGAGCATATCGATGCATCCGTTGTAGGCAATGAACGACATGTGTTGCTTTCAGAACTAGCGGGGAAATCTACAATCATTGCTCGATTAGAACAATACGGAACATTCGATAAAAAATCTCCCGAGGTAAAAGAACTTATTGACCTATTGGTCATGAAAGAGGCCGATGGGTTTTCTTTCGAAGCAGCAGAGGCTTCGTTTGAATTATTGATTCTACGAACATTGAAGAAATATAAATCCTTTCACCAGTTGAAACATTATCATATAGAATCATTCAAAACCAAGGGAACCACCGGCAAAACATTCGCACGTATCTATCTCAATATCTCCGATTCGGAGGTTATGGGAGGAGCCAACGGAGTTGGTCCGGTAGAAACTCTTGATAAAACCTTTAGAAATGCGCTCGAGGAGCATTTTCCCTTTTTGAAAAACATTTCACTAACGGATTATCGTGTCCGTGTGATAGACGGGGAGCACTCGACCGAAGCAAAGGTCAGGGTATTTGTTACAGCAAGCGACCATAAACAGTCCTGGAATACGATAGGCGTACACCAGAACGTCATTGAAGCATCGTATATGGCCTTGGTTGATTCATATGATTATTATTTCAACGTGCTGTTGTAATATTTTTTGTCAGTTGAATGTATTGCACACCTACCAGAGTTAGGAAACTCCAGCTATTGCTTTTACAGATTTATCCTTTGACTGGAGGTATGTGATCGCTTCCACAGCCGCAGCAAATCCTTTTGCCGTAGTAATATAAGGGATTCCGTGGCGCAAAGCTTCTCGTGATATTACCGAATCTCGGTGCTCCTTCATGGGAATAGGTAGGTTTACCACGAGTTGTATTCGATCATGCTGTATGTAGTCTAGCACGTTTGGTTTGCTTTCTTCTGATGAGAACATAACATCTACAAGCATTCCCTTTTCTAACAACATCTGGGCCAAGGTTCGCCCAGTGGATATGGAAAACCCGAGTTGGTGAAGTTTTACCAATGAAGGAAATACCGCAGAAAACATATCCTCACCAATAGAGAGGAATGCCCGTCCAGAAATCGGAAGATGCGTTCCGGCGGACATGCTAGCCTTTGCAAAAGCTTCTCCAAATGAATCTCCTATGCCTATCGATTCGCCCGTTGACCTCATTTCGGGCCCTAAGACTGGGTCTATCCATCGAAATCTGGAAAAACTGAACACAGCTTCCTTTACGGTTGAAGCAAAACGAGATTTCCCCACTCCAATGCCATCACTACCTATATACGGCGTATCCGCAAGCGATTCACCAAGCCACACCCTGCTCGCCAATTCAACCAAGGGTACGCCTGTCACAGTAGAAATATATGGAACGGTACGTGAGGCGCGTGGGTTTATTTCGATTACGTATACCTTTCCGTCTTGTACGGCACATTGTATATTGCAAAACCCTTTTATCGACAAAGAACGCACCAACAACGCGGTGACACGAATTAATTCATTGAGCGTATCTTCCGGCATATCATAGGGAGGCATCGTGCACGCAGAATCACCAGAATGAATCCCGGCTGGCTCTATATGCTGCAAGATTCCGGCAATGTATACATTTTCACCATCCGAGACAACATCAATGTCTATTTCCTCCGCATGTTCGAGGTATTGTTCGATCAATAGAGGTGATGTGGTAGAAACCGTAATATCTTCGTTTACATAGGAATGTAGTTCAAGCTCTGTATATGCGATACGCATGGCACGCCCACCAAGTACAAAAGAAGGTCGGAGCAAGACCGGAAATCCAATAGCTTTGGCATGATCAACCAAATCGACCACGTCCATCACAACACTATTTTTTGGCTGATGCAAGAACAGTGAATCCAGCAAGGCTCTAAAACTCGCTCTGTCTTCGCTACGTGCGATATCCGCAGTAGAAGTTCCCAGAATGGGGATGCCTAAAGATTCAATCGCCGGGGCCATATTCAAAGCGGCCTGACCGCCCAACTGAACAATAACCCCCCGACAAGGCTCTTGAAGCAATACTTCCCGTATTTCCTCAAGGTCTATCGAAGCAATATACAATCTATCGGCGATGTTGAAATCAGTGGATACGGTTTCAGGATTGTTGTTAATAAGAATAACGGGAGTATTGTGTTTTCTTAAAGAAAGCGCAGCCAAGGAACAACTGGTATCGAATTCCAATCCCTGACCAATTCTGTTTGGACCACTGCCCAGTATGACGACCGATTGTTCGGACAAAGGGGCGTTTTCGGTGTGTTCACCAATCGTGCCGTAATAATACGGGGTTGTAGCTTCGAATTCTCCTGCACATGTGTCAATCACATAATACGATGCGTGCAAGCCCTGTTTTTTACGCTGGAGGAATACCTCGGGTTCTTCCATCTCACAAGTAGAGGCTATCACCGCATCTGATATTCCATATCTCTTCGCTGCATACAATAATTCTTTTGACAAAGGTTTCTTTGTAAGATTTTCAAGCAAGGTTGCCTGCTCTCCTATGGCGTGCAAAAACCAAGGATGCACCCCACTCAATTGTGAGAGTTCATTGTGAGCCGATATGCCCAGACGACAACACAGAGAATATAGCGCATGTATGTACATCGGGTGTTTATTTTGTATCTTTGTAAACAAAACGTCGAATTTGTCCGAGAGCTGGGTTAGCCCATCGTAGCCTGCGTCGTTGGATCGTATTGCCTTGTTTAAGGCTTCGATAAAATTTCGTCCTATAGCAAAGGATTCGCCAACCGATTTCATTTCGGTAGACAGAGAAAAAGAATCATCAGCAAATTTTGCCACATCGAATCGAGGGACCTTAACCACGCAATAATCTAATGCTGGTTCGAAGCAAGCATAGGTTTTTTTCGTCATTTCATTCTGTATTTCATCGAGTGTATACCCGACCGCTATTCGAGCTGCTATTCTTGCAATAGGAAATCCAGTTGCCTTGCTTGCTAGCGCACTAGAACGAGAAACACGAGGATTCATTTCAATAACAAGCATACGAGAACAATCATCATTGAATGTAAATTGAACATTAGAACCTCCGCAATCGACCCCTACCCTTCTAAGAATTTCAATAGATGCGCTGCGCATACGCTGGTATTCGGTATCAGACAAGGTCTGTACAGGAGCGACCGTTATGCTGTCCCCGGTGTGAACTCCCATCGGATCGACATTTTCGATGGAACAGACAACTACCGCATTGTCTTTGCTGTCGCGAATAACCTCCATTTCAAATTCTCGCCAGCCGTCTAGAGATTCTTCGATCAAAAGGCTCTGATTTGGTGAGGTATGCAGAGCTTCCCGTACGAATTCATGGAGTTCACTAGATTTTTTTACAGTTCTACCGCCAAGTCCCCCCAATGTGAAACTGGGACGAATAATCAAGGGGAATCCTATACGTTCAGCTGCCTCATGGGCTTCTTTGACTGTTTTTGCATAGTATGCGTGCGGCACTTCAAATCCACTATCGATCATCAATTGGCGAAATGCCCCTCTATCTTCTGCCACGTGGATGGCCTCAGGATTTGCCCCAATAAGTTCAATACCGAATTCCTCCAGTATTTCCTGTCTGTGTAGATCAAGAGATACATTGAGGGCTGTTTGCCCCCCCATGGTTGCCAATAATGCATCGGGGCGTTCTTTCTTAAAAATAGTGTGCAAAAAATCCATCGTGAGAGGCTCGCTATACACCGTTGCAGGTAACCACCCGCTGGTCATAAAAGAGGCTGGATTAGGGTTGATAATTACAACTTCATACCCCTCTTCATTCAGCACTTGTGCAGCTTGAGAGCCAGAATAGTCGAATTCACAGGCCTGTCCAATAACGATAGGACCCGAACCAATAATGGCAATTTTTTTTAGGTCTTTTCTTTTTGGCATAGGTTATATCACTGTTCTGAAATGGGAAAGCACAGAGCGGGCATCGTGTGGTCCAGGACCGGCTTCGGGATGAAATTGTACCGAATATACCTTGTAAACATCTGAGTATATTCCTTCCAATGTTTGGTCACTCGTGTTTGTAAACCAAGGGTGCACATCTTTTGGTAATGTAGATGAATCAACCGCAAATCCATGGTTCTCACTAACCACAAAAACTCTATTTGTTCTCAGATCCTTTACTGCATGGTTTGCCCCATGGTGACCAAAGGGTAATTTATAGGTTTTTGCCCCAAGCGCCAAAGATAACAATTGATGCCCCAAGCAAATACCAAACAATACCGTTTTCCCTATCAATTCCTGTATCAATTCGATACTTTTCTTCAAGCTTGCGGGGTCTCCAGGTCCATTTGAAACCAAAACAGCATCGGGCAATTCTTCCAAAATGTCTTCTGCGCCCATGGTTGAAGGGAGAGCAATACAATCGAATTCTTTAAATAACTGTAAGAGCGAACGTTTTGCCCCAAGATCGAGAAGTATCAGTTTCTTTTTTTTTCCGGAAGTAGCTGGTGCAGCCTTTTTTTTGTCTTTACTACTGGGATTTTCTTGTCTTGCGGGTGTCTGAACCGGATATTTCGGGGTAATCGTTTCTTTTCTTTTGATACCTGCTTGTTCTGCCACTGGACTTCCGGTAATATGCTGAGAATGTTTGATGATAGTGAGGATATCGGCGATTTTTCCCTCAATTTCCTCTGGGCTCCCACCAATAACTGTGGCTTGCTGCGATCCTTCAGAGCGGATATGTCTCGTGACTGCACGGGTATCAACATCTGCGATCAGCATCTTTTTGTTTATTTTCATAAATTCATCGAGCGGCATACGTCCCTGTGGGATAGGTCCAGAGTAAAGATTGTGTACGATGAGTGCCTCTGATGTAATAATTTCATCGATGTTTTGCTCAAATAACCGTTCGCTCCACAGAGCATCTACTCCATAGTTTCCTACATGGGCGCTTGTTAGCAAAACAATTTGCTGGATATACGAGGGATCGGATAATATTTCAACGTACCCCGTCATTGCGGTATTAAATACCAATTCAGCACATATACATTGATCCGTCGACAATTGACTTACGTGAGGGGGGTGAAATCCATACGATTTCCCTGAAAATAGGGTTCCGTCCTCCAAAACCAATGTGGCTAATCTAGATGAGTCATTTTTCATATGTTTTATATCAGTCTAGCACAATTATTTTGACGTACTCAATATTTTACCTCTGAAGGAGGAGAGTAAAAGATCACCCCATGATCTCAAAAAATATTGGATGCATTCTTATAATGCATTCATCACTTGTGTATTGTGAAGAAAGGAATATCGCGGTTTCAATTTTTTTCTAGGCGGGTAATTGAATCACAGATATGATGATATTTGCAGACAAGCCCTGTACAAACAAAAAAAGCAGCACATGTCAGTATCTACATTCGTCATCGACTTTTTTCTAAACCTTACTCGGTAATTTCTGGGACAATTTCATAAGAATTAGGCTTTGCCCATTACTTCGCACCTTTTGATAGAAGAAATATGCCATTTGCATCCAATGTATTATCTCGATCTCTCAATGTTTCATAGCTGCTAACTACCCGAGTTTTGAGAATTCCTTCATTAATAACCAGTGTGGAAGGAAATGAAGCAGAATATGAAAGTAAACCAAACCTCAACCCGCTGTCTTCCAGAAGAATGACCCCATACATAACACGATCTACATCGAACAAGTTCTTGGCTGAAGAATCCTCTAACACTGGAGTCACTGTAGAGTTTACAACCTTCAACGAGAGTAAATGGCCATCGGTTATGATGTCACTTCCATCGCTAGCCAACCAAGTGATTGGTTCTATGTCTTCAATGGAATACATGACATCAATCGTAGAGAAATACTCAGTAGCAATAAGCCCCAGAGTTTGTATGGTGTTTCTTGCCGAATATTCTAATTTCTTTTCATCCTTATCGATTTCAAGAGAAATATATTCACTCAATCTTGTTTGCATAGTAACATCGAAAATAGGTTGAAAAGACCCCCATCTACCAACATATATATCGGGAATCTTCAATCCAAATAAGGCGTCGAATGGTTCACAGCTAGTCAGAAGTGGTACTAGCAGAAAAGCGCCAAACAACTCTGTTTTGTTGCGAAATCTCATATCAGACAGTACAAGAAATTCCCAATTATGTCAAATATATATAATTTATATAATCCAACCGTTAATTATCTTCCTAAGACAACTTTCTTCCTAGGATACCTTTTTTGGTGAAGCATAGAGAACTATCATTTGATAGTGTATAGATCCTTTGTGTCAGCCAATGTTTGCTTTGCTCGCTCGTTCAACTGATAGTTGTTTATATCGGGTTCATCGGATGAATACGCATCCATCACGAACTGGAATTTCACTGTGGTGCCATCCTTGGCAAATACCACTGGACGATACTCTCCTTTAGTTCCAACAATCATGCTCTCACTTACATTATCTGTGACATCTGTTACTTTGAGTATCAGAAGATATTGACTCGAATACGAAGTAGAACTGTACAGTCGTTTCCTATCTACGATCTTGAAGGTGTTTCCCCAAACATTTCTATTTGGGACATTGCCGATCCTCTGCCTAAACTCGAGTGTCTCGTTGTCGGTTATTTTCAGTGTGATGGTTTGCAGCTGGTTGTTTGAGCTGTGCACACCACTCCAATTCCCAGAAATATCACCCTCTAGCAAACCACTTGTACCATCGGAAACAAACAACACGCAACTAGACAGAATCGTCCCTCCAAAACAGAGTAGAAAAATAAAGCATAGTTTTTTTATGTTCATATACATTCCTCCTATACCTAGATAGATTCTCTCTACAAGAAGCAATTGCGTGAATAAATAGCCAGCTCATGATCCTTCGAGAACCCCACGAAAAACGAACAAATCCATGCCAAAGGTTTCAGGTTTGTTCGCTAGAAATTTCATGAAAACACATCTGTATAACAATACTATAGCTTTTCTGTTACTCGTTAAGGAAGCTATTTTTATGAAATTAGCCCGTAGGGGAGTCGAACCCCTGTTACTGGACTGAGAACCCAGTGTCCTAACCACTAGACGAACGGGCCATCCTTCCCAGGGAGGACTCGAACCCCCACAAACAGAACCAGAACCTGTTGTGCTACCATTACACCACCGGGAAATCAGGTATATTCTACAAAGTACTCTACCTTGTAGTCTACCAATTTTTTATGAAAATTCAAAAAGCCCAATGCTATGACCGCAAACACATCGGTTACCACCGCCCCAGATTGCCTCAATAAATCACATGCGGCCCGGGTTGTGCCCCCCGTCGCAAGTACATCATCGATGATGAGAACATTGCCATTTTGAGGGACATCTTCGGTGTGAACCTCCACGGTTGCACTCCCGTATTCCAAATCATAGGACATAGACGTCACCTTTCTGGGTAATTTTCCTCCTTTACGGAGTAATAACACAGGAATACCAAGTTTATACGCCAATGGGGCAGCAAATAGAAATCCTCTGGCTTCTACAGGAGCAATAGCCTGAAATTCCCGACCACCGTATAAAGACACTAGTTTGTCAATACAATATCCAAAAGCATCTGCATCGAGCAAGAGGCTGCTAATATCATAGTAAAGCATTCCCTGTTTTGGGAAATCTGGTATCTTTTTTATCGCATTATCTATTTTTGCATCCCATTTCACAGGGCACTATACCATATATGAATAAAAGTAACATCTATACAAACCGCTTGAATGTTTCATCTCGAGTAAAAATAGGAGCATCCCAGCGCATAAATCGTTCGGATTTCACATAATGATATCCAAGCCCGGCTATCATCGCTGCATTATCGGTGCAATATTGTGGCATCGGGACCGATACCCTTTCCATCAAGACTTCGCGCAGGTATTGATTTGCAGCAACCCCTCCACAAAACACGATTGGTATTGAGCCATAGCGTTCGACTATCCGATCTACTATACCTTTCAAAGCCTTACCAACAGCTGCCTGGAAGGATGCTGCGATATCTTCACTCGTACATTCAGAGATTTGCTGAAATTTCTTCCGTTGATGTACAACTGCGGTTTTTATCCCTGAGAATGAAAAAGAAAAGTCTTTTCCCTGTACAAGAGGAATAGGAAAAGAAAATGCCTCTGCATTACCGCGTTTTGCATGTTTTTCGAGCAATGCACCGCCAGGAAAATCTAAACCCAGGTATTGCGCGATTTTGTCAAAGCATTCCCCACAAGAATCATCGATACTTGTTCCGAGTACAGCGCATTCCAGCGGGCCTGTGCACAATGTCACAACGCTATGTCCTCCAGAAAGAAGTATGATACCGAATGGGTATTCGATATCCATCGATAACTGGATTGCGTACATATGCGCAAGAACATGGTGCACCCCAACGATTGGAACATCTTGTAGCAAAGATAGCGTTTTTGCAAAGACATTTCCCACTACAAGCGAACCACTCAGCCCAGGGCCCTGTGTTACTGCAATTGCATCATATGTTTTTTCTCCTACGAGCTCTTTATACAAAATGCCTATGTTTTTTACGTGTTCACGAGAAGCAAATTCAGGAACAACCCCAGCAAAAAGACGATGTGTATCGTATTGCGAATGAGTGAATTCATGTATAACCTCTTTTCCATCTCGGACCAAGGCCAGGGATGTTTCATCGCATGAGGTTTCGATACCTAAAATTGTCACGATTTATGGTATGCAGCCATGGGTAAAAATCGAAAGCCGGCTTTTTGAGCCTTGGGAATCACTTTTGCTAAAACATCGGCCAAAAGAAGGTTTGTCACATGCCCTATCATGATCACATTCCCATGCAGGCTTGCGTGATCGAGTCCTCGCTCAAATGACTCTATCATGATTTCTTCACTTTTGTGGTGGTCCAAGAATATATCCCGAGAACTAACGGGAAATGCCAACGAGTCGGCGATGGTTTTTACCGTGCTTTTATCGGTTGTGCGTGAATCCAAAAATTGCAAATCTCGGCTTTGTACTTCTTCGAGCACCCTTTGCATGATCGTCATATCTGCTGTGACGCGCGATCCCATATGGTTATTGACCCCTATTGCGTGGGGAACCGATTCAAGATTGTACGTAATGCGCTGAGAAATGCTCTCGAGGGGATCTCCAAAATAGATCGCTCCTTCACCCGGATTTTGATTACCAATGGGTTCCATCGGCTGGTGCAAAAAAACCGAATGACCATTTTCAAAAACCTTGGTTGCTACTTCGCTGCTATAAGACAAATGGGGAAGCACCGCTATCGTCAATGGCACATCGAGGTTCAAAAAAGGATCGATCTGCTCGATCCTGGCCCCCGCGTCATCGAACACAAGGAATATATTTCCTGTGACTAGTTCTTCTTCTGAAGGTCGCGGGATGAATTCTTTTTTTTCTTCCACCCGTGGCAAGGAATCTTTTTCTTTTTCAAGCACGTCCGACTCCACCGATCCAGAAGACTCTTCAGAATCCAATATCTTGTCGGATAGGCCATCGCCTGAAACCTTCGAATCTGAAGAATCCGTTATAACCTCCATACCCATCAGGATTCCAATAAATCCCAAGATGGACAAAAGAATAATAAAAAATCTTCTACGGTTCATATTCCTCACTCTAAAAATATCGGAGAAAACATGCAAATCTTATTGCATAAATCCAAGATCCATGGCGCGTGATTTCATTTTTTCGAATGCCCGTTTTATACGCCTTCGCACACTGTGCTCGGGTATGCGCAATTTCTCTGAAATCAGACGAACCGAAACTTTTTTTTCCGCCGTGTAGAAACGACTATAGATCACTGTAAACTCTTCCTCATTCAAAACATCCAGCATGTCTTTCTCGAGATCACATAATTCCTGTCGAAATAATTTTTCTTCGACACAGTCTTCATCATCACACAAAACATTGAAAATGGTCTCATCGCTGGTTGAGACTACAATATGGTCAAATTTCCAAGAATCCTTTTTTTCACTTCCTTCCACAGTCTGATGGTTTTCTCTTCCACCCTCTAATGACCACTCCTTGCGCATTTTCTGAACTTTGCGGTATGGAAGTCGAATAATGGAATAATTTTTGTCTATGTATCGTTGTATAAAATGGCGTATCCACCAAATAGCATAGGTAGAAAACCGATTGCTACGCTTTACATCGTATTTATCAGCCGCCTGTATCAGCCCGAGGCTTCCTTCTTGAACGAGATCATCTAGAGAACAATTGACTCTTTGAGAATATTGTCTGGCGATTTTCACAACCAATCGAACATGCGAACTTATGAGTCGATTTCTGTCTTCGGATGAACCTCTGTTAGCAGAACGTACAAGCTCTTGTTCCTCTTCCGCTTCGAGGTACGTAGCGCTTGCAGCTTCTCTATGATAAAAAGACCCATTCTCTAACATTACTGTTCTTTTTTGTCTTTTATTTCGTATAGACATCACAAAAACAGTAATGCAAAATACATGCCATTTTCACCTATCAACCGACAACACGCTTTTCTCTTCTAACTTATTTTAACATAACATGTTATGATTTCCGGCGTTGATGACTTTATGGAGTCTATAGATATTTAAGTACTTTTTTATACATTTTATATAAAAAAATATACATATTATTGAAAAATAAGCAGGTTCCTATGGATAATTAATTGTTGGGATATCATACGTTTTTTCTTCTTTGAATAAAGAAAAGTATCAAGAAATCATAAAAGCAAACCGGGATCATCACACTCGTAAATTTGTTTCGGGTCCTCCGTTTTCGATCATTGAAAATCGATAGTAGACTGTGAGTCTAAGAAGAAGAAAATACAACGGCTTTTATTGAGACTATGCAAAAACTTAAAAAACAGATCCCAAGTTCTTCCGATGTAGGATCTGTGTATATTTCTGCAATGAGATAGGAAGACGACAAACCAGTGATTATCAAATAGTGCTTAATTTGATATATGTATCGTACGTGCAACGTAAAATTAAGTTGAAACTTACAATACGAATTTTCAAGAAATAAAGTAAGAGAACTACTGTTTGTAAGTAACAACTTAAACGTTGATACCGCAAAAAACTATCTTTTTCCATACTGAGAACATATCTGTGATATTGTACAGTATATTGTTTACTATTTTTATAAATAATAATAATATTTGTATGTATAAGGAGAAAATAATTATGACGTTTATATGCATAAAAAAAGAAGTTATTACAAATAAAGAAAGTGTAAAAACTACACAAAAACGTAAACCAGCTTACGTGTTGATTCTTTTTGTTCTGTTTGTTGCTACATCATGTGAGTTTGCAGGAACCACCACAGAAACCACCACAATATCAGAGGAACAATCCACAATAACTTCTCTTACAAACATTAGTTTGCCACTTCCGACGAAATTATATAGTGGATATATTGAGGACTCTGAAATGGGCAGCAGTTTTAGCCACTACCATGGATTCTATGAAGCTATTACAAAAAACATACAATACAATCAAACAAGCGAAATGTATCAAGGGGAAGACGTTAAAGGAATCCAGCTGTTGTCAATTTTATTGGATAAAGATGTATTAATTATAGGATATCAAAATTCGGACATTGAACAAGGAATAATTGCCGATATAGTTTCTAAAAAATTTGTAAACATACCTACAACTGAGCATACGATACTGCAGATTGTTTTGGAGAATATCAAATACTCAAGAACCCTTAAAGAAACTGAAAAAGAAGAAATATACGACTTTAAAGGATCCCAAATTCGATATTTTTTTATACATAATGACAAATTTTACTACATAGGAACGCATGAAGATATTGCAGACGGGAATTATTTACCCATGTATCGCTACATTCTTAACGAAAATGTGAATGACTATTATGACTACGATGCTGATGAAGATGGGCATTACTACGGTACTGATGAATATTTGTATGACCACGATGCTTATCAAAATTGGTATGACTACGATGCTGAGGAAATTCTTCGTGAGTACGATCTTTATTAATAAGGAGAACGGCGCAGCACACCCATTGCAGGGGGTGTAGGGGGCGGGCTGAACCGCCCCCACAGATGCCTTTTTAAAATCTTTCTAGGTCAACACAGTGAAATCGCATGGAATGCTTTTGAGGACAACAGGTTTTTTGGTCTCTCCTTAGCCCGCATTTGGATAGCTGTAGACACCAAACAATCGTTAGGATCTCGCAAAATTTTTTTAAACAATAATGAAAGCACTCTGAGAATCCTTACGCGAAAGAAATCGGACCCGACCTCACAAGATAAATAAAAAAGCCCTCAAAACTAATTGCGGGCTTTATTTGTGATACCGTTGAATTGACCATAAAACCGCTACCACAAGTAGATAGTACTTTTTTTAAAATCACCTAGTCAATCACAGCAATTTTTTATTATTTATAATCTTAATTAGTTTATTTTTTTAAGGAATTTATTTTGACAATCGTAATAAGAGGAGCGAGATAGCTTTGGACCGGTGTTACTTTGTCAATTCAACGGTATCACAAATAGAAAAAAACGTCAATTGCGCTTATCGGCATTTGATGAAATTTGTTTAGAACTTTTCGAGTTCTACGTTGATTTGGAGTGAGGGAGTCTTCAGAAACATCTCACTCCATTTTATAGTTATCTTAATATTTATAGTTATTTTAAATTTTGAATCGACCACGTCCCGTTCCTTAAAACCTACTCAAACTTACTCATGGGTAGGGTTTAATTCCTCATTC
>WTKD01000002.1 GCA_011524535.1 Spirochaetaceae bacterium | reverse complement strand
GCCTTGGCACATAAACAATCGAGCCTGGTTAATTCTTGTTCGGCCTGCAGCAATTCATCGCAGTTACGTGCAATTACATCCGAGGCAATTACGCATAATTCCAGCATTCGTTCTTCGATGCGTTTATCTTCTATATGTACTTTATTGTTAAATCCTATAAGATTTTCATCTTCCCGATATTTGGTTGCTAGGGAATCCGAACTATCGGTAACAATGGTCGGTTCTTGCATGGATGCATCGCTTCGAACGGGCAAGGTTATGCGATTATTTCGCAATGTAGGCTCATCGCCACGAAATAATTTTGGGGTCTTTTTTAAAACTTTCTTTGCATAAATATACCTTCGTTCTTTTAACTCCTGAATGGTTCCCATGCATTCTTTAAGCTTCACATCACCACCAGGATTAATTCCCTCTTCGCAAAACACCTCTAGAGCCGACCTAAGATGTGAATCAATCGTCACAGACAGCATCGATGCGTCGTATTCGCTCTCTCGAAGCAAGGTCTGAGCACGCCGGTAAAACATCAACCAAAGTTTAACTGTATATAAACGTTCTTTAGAAAGGATTCGCCCTTTTTTTGCACCGATGATATCGTCGTGAATATCTGTTAGGCGAGGCGTAGTGGGAGGGAGCGTTATTTCCGCTGTCATCAGATCCCGTACACGATCTGTTTGCCCATTAATATCCTGAACCGGGATTTTTTCAGATATTATGTATTCATACCCTTTTTTTGTCCGGCAGTATGCGCGAACCCTGTTCAATACCCCGTCATAGTCCAACTCAAGTTTGCTTTTACGAGCTGCAAGTTCAGACATAATGTTTATTCTACCATTGATGGGCAAGCAATTTCAGCAATGAAAACCCGCAAATAGGTATAATATATTCCAGATACCTAATATAACACTCTGATTAGATCTGATAGTTCTTTTCTCGTTAATGTTGCACAGCATTAGGGTTGTGAATGGCCTAGGCAATGGCTCTTGCCGAACAAGTCCTACTAGAATGCGCACAAATAAAACAATCAAGGGAGAGAAAATCCACAACTTCATCGACCCCACAAAGCCCAACAAGAATAAGTTTTTTTCAAAATGATCTATGAATATGCTAAGCAAATCATTATCCTTGGAAAAATCTTCACCTGGAAGTGGCTAATCTTCCCTCGACGCCAAAATTATATCGAAAGAATACGGATCACTTGCAATAAGTCTGTCTCAATCTTCCCAAAAGAACAGCTCCATGTTTGGACATACTGGAAGCAAATGCTGGAAAAATGTATAGAAAGCTGATTCGTCTTGATTTGGACCAATGCCCCGACTGTTCACAATATGCCTATACGATTCGGTTGACACTGTATTAATCACCGCGATGCGTTTGTTCAAATCAATTGGCCGCATGTTCGAAGTGTTTTTTCTACCGTTATAGCTCCGCGCGCGATTCGATCCTCGATATCTTGACGTTCTTTTGGTGAAAAAAATGAACTCCATGGTTCGCTTTTTCTAGTTTTTCTAGCTTTAGCGCAATCACCCTTCGCACCCTTTCATTAATTATTTCTTCGCTAATTTCATTATGACGGACCGCTTTGTAATACCGAACGCCATCAGCCCAATGTGAGTTGTCAACATCCGAATAATAGACCGGTATATCTAAAAGATTTCTGTGCTCATAGTATCCCAGGATTTGGAGGTCTAATTCACTAAACCGATATCCAACAAAACCCAAGAAATTTATCACAGCGTATTGCATCTTTTTGAACATTTCGGGAGAAGGAGATCCTGGGATGTAAAGATGGTCGACTCCAATTTTATGAAAATACGTCTTGTAAGATGTTGTTTCTGTTAGGTAATTTCCAGAAGCGTTGCGTACAACTCTACCAGGAATGTAATTCTCTTCGCTGTTTTTTTCAACCTTTTGATATTCTATCGCTGTAGGATCTTTGTACTCTGCCGCCATTTTTGGATCAATAGATGATTCAAAGGTTAGAACAGCTTCCAAAAATTCAGTGTAAGTCTTTCTAAATGTATTTTTTTCTTGCATTCAAATACGAATTCGTTGACCTTTGTTCTTTGAGAGATACTCAGAAATATCTTCTGATGATCCAGAAGAAGCATCGCTATTTGCGGCAATTTGCTCGATACGATTAGTATCTAGGGAATTATTTGTATCTATTCCCTCGGTTAAGAAGTCACCACTTGTAGTAGTTTGCCAGCAGCCTGTTCACTACATGAAAAAAACAGAAAGATGCAGAATAGTTGTAAGGCAATTACCTTCTAACAATTATTTATAGTATAAAAATATGGTTCACATTAGTCATCTTTTTATATATTTAACTCTATTCAACTATGTTTATTCTATGTCTTCTACTACCAAAAATTAACTGTGCTGTAATATATCTTTTTTCTTTTTTAGTCATAAGAAAGAAAGAAATAATTTCTAATTAACAATACACTTTTAGAAAGAGTTATATGTACTAATATGTATTAGTTTTAATGAAAATACTAACTTATTTTCGGCTACTTTCTAGAAGCGATCCCATTGATCAGAAGTTCTATTCTAAATAGTTCCCATCCACCGGAAACCGCTTGATTCCGCAATACGACTCCAGCGTTGTGATTCTGATGTGTCGGTTGTGTATACATCACATCTAGAATTCCCTGGCGAACATTTCAATTCTTGAGTCCACAGAAACTCCACCCGCTGAGTAACCCCCTCCACCGAATCGATGTGTTCAACATGAGGAAGATACCGCTCAAACAAAGGAATAACGTGATGAAAATGTGTGCACCCGTGAACGAGCACTTCTATGTCTATATCTCGTATACTAAGAGCCAATGATTCAATTTCACTCAGTATCGCACTGTGATCCCATTCTGGAGCATACTGTTCTATCTTTTCTATAAGAACCCTAGCCGGGATCGTAATCATGCCCACGTTTTTAGAAAAGGCCCTGTGCAGGCGTTTGGTATATGAATGTATCAGAGTTACTTCGGTGGCGAGTAATCCAAATCTTGAACGGACAGCATAGTTTTCAATCTTTTTTATGGGAGGTACGGTCCCAACAAAGGTAATCTCTGGAAAACGTTTACGAAGTTTCGCTAGCCCTATGACCGTCGCTGTATTGCATGCAATTACGCAAAGACGCATCTGAAATGCCAAAGAACAGTGTTTCACTATTGATTCAAGTCGATCCCATAGTTCTTCTTCATTTTTGACACCATAGGGAAAACCAAGGGTATCAGCCACATATGCCACCGATGCTTCTATCCTCCCAGTGATTGATTCAGCAATCGATAATCCTCCAACCCCAGAATCGAGTATCAATACTGTATCATCGTGTTCCACCCGCTCACCCATTATCGTTATGCCTCACCACAGCATTCCAGCGTTTTTAACATATGTGATGGAAGCGGTGCTTGTACCCTATATTTTTCTGTGGAATCACACCTCAAGAAACTCAGATTATACGCATGTAGATGCATCAAGGCATCTGGAAGACGACTATCTTTCCGTGCATATTTTTTATCTCCCAGTATTGGGTGTCCCAAAGATTGCATATGTACACGCAACTGATGCGTCCGTCCAGTCTTAGGAAATAATGCAACATAGGAAAAATTTCCATCGTCTATGCGAAATCGCTGCAACACACGTACACGCGTATATGCATAACGTCCCTTGCTTTTATCAACAACAAATCGAGTCCTATGGTGGCGGTCTCTTTGTATATATGACTCTATGTCAAATAGTTCTTTTTGAACAAATCCTTTTACCACCGCCCTGTATTCTTTGTCTACCATGTGCTCCGCAAATTGGCGAGTAATCCAGGAATAGGAATCCCTATGTTTGGCAACGGCTATAACACCACTTGTCTCTCCATCGAGCCTGTGTACAATACCAAGCCGATTTGTTTCAGAAAATCCTTCCCAAAGGCTTGTATCAATATATCGCAGACAGGCATGCGCCAGAGTTCCCTCAAGATTCCCAATTCCGGGGTGAACAACCATGCCCGATGGTTTGTTTACAAATAGGACATCATTATCCTGATCAAGGATATCTATATCAATGTCTTGCGAAGAAATCGTAGATGAAATTTCATTGTGTTCAAATGTAATAACAAGAGAATTCCCATGTCGAACCAAACTTGAAAGTTTTGATTTTTTTCCCTCTATTTCTATAAGAACACAGGTGCGTTTCAACGCCGAACGAGAGTATGCATACCCCTGCATAACTAGATATATATCTACGCGAAGGCTCTCCCGATCGGGCAAATCAACGACCACATGTATGTCCCTAGTCATAGGAGGGATTGCGGCTACGTCTCGAGATATGAATAATATAATCAATCGTTGCTACGACCGTAGCTCCGGCGAGCCCTACCAAAATCAAATTGGTTTGTTCTTCTTGTGTGAAAGGAGCGTGTTGTGAGTTCACCAATTCAGGCAGATATTCACTCTTGAAGGAATTATCTTCCAGACTATTAGTAATTAGCCTATAAAGATCGTACCCGATTGCAGCATAGAACATCGTAACCGGTAAAGCTCCTACAAAAATTGCCTCGAAACGAGCAAGATCTAAAAGCCATCTAGGAAACTCATCTGAGCTGTAGGGCTCTGGTTCCTTATTTTGTAAAAGATAGATATCTGAAAGAAAGCCTATGGAAGAAATTTCCTGGTGGATACCCATACCCAGGGTCACCGTGTATGGTGATGCGGCATAGCTTCCATAATCAGATAGAGATACCGAGCGAAAAGATCCATCCAATCTAAATAATTCATTTGCATACGGAGAAAATTGAAGCAAAGGCTGTGAATTCGTAAATTGGCTCGCCGTTATAAAATTTGTTTGGGCGCTGAGAGGTTCGGTCACAAGAGCAACCAACAATGTAAGTGTCATGGTACATATATATTTACAAAGATTCAAAAAGAATTCTCCCTATACGGATCATTGTGCTTCCTTCTCTGATAGCATATTGAAAATCTTCACTCATTCCCATCGAGCAATGTTTAAGAAATCCCCCTCCCCTTGCTGATTGTAACTTACAAAACGATTCATGTAGATACCGAAATTCAGAACAAATAGCGCTCTTCTCTTGCGAATCGCTTGCAATACCCATCACACCTTCTACACGAATATTAGGCAATTCTGCAGAACCTGCCAACGCATGCATACAACTTTCTAAATCGACAAACCCATTTTTTTTATTCTTATCTAAATTTATTTGAAAAAAAACACGCATACACTTGTTGTATTGCCCTGCAGCTAGATCAATTTTTTTACACAAGTCAAATGAATCCACCGATTGAACACAGTCAACTAGATTCACGATGCCCTTTAGTTTATTCGATTGGATGGGACCCAGAAAATGTAAATCTATTTCCTTTCTCAGGCTCCACTGTTCAAATTTTCTTTGTGCTTCTTGAAACCTATTTTCTCCAAAATGCCTGTATCCATCATTGTACAAGCACTCGATCGAATCTATATCCCGGTTTTTTGTAACCGCAATACAAACTATGTCAGAAGTCTTTTTTGAATACCTGTAACAACATTGTTCAAAGTCTTTTCTGAATTTTTTACCCATTGTGAGTTGCATGTTCTTGCCAATCCTTATCCACAAGATTATTATGAATAATTATGAGTAATCGTTCTACATCTACTTGGACCGTTAAAGTCGGTTTGGCAAAAATGCTTAATGGCGGTGTAATCATGGACGTAACAACAGCCGATGAAGCAAAGATTGCCGCAGATGCTGGAGCGCAAGCAGTTATGGCCCTCGAACGAGTTCCCGCAGATATACGCGCACACGGTGGTGTTGCCCGTATGAGTGACCCAAAGATTATCGAAGCAATACAAAAAGCTGTTTCGATCCCGGTCATGGCTAAATGTAGAATCGGACATTTTGTTGAAGCGCAGATACTAGAATCGCTTGGGGTTGATTTTATAGACGAAAGCGAAGTCCTCACTCCAGCAGATGACATCCATCACGTAGACAAGCATCCATTCACTACTCCCTTCGTGTGTGGTTGCAGAGACCTTGGAGAAGCCCTTAGACGCATTTCTGAAGGCGCTGCACTCATCAGAACCAAGGGCGAAGCAGGAACCGGTGATATAGTCGAAGCTGTACGACATATGCGAACTCTCATAAAAGACATTGCCTGTGTATCAGCACTCCGCCCTGATGAACTGTGGAGCCAAGCAAAAAGTTTGGGAGCCCCGGTTGAATTGTTACGGACGGTTGCTGAAAAAAAGAAATTACCAGTTCCCAACTTTTCTGCTGGTGGTATCGCAACTCCTGCCGACGCTGCGCTTATGATGCAATTAGGGGCAGAAGCGGTCTTCGTGGGCTCTGGTATATTCAAATCTGATTCACCCGCAAAACGCGCTCGGGCAATCGTAGAGGCTACGGCTGCCTACGATGATCCGGACACTGTCGCACGCTGCTCTTTTGATCTTGGAGAACCCATGACCAGCATAAGCGTTGACAACCTGATGGAAGAAAACAAACTAGCAATCCGTGGGCAATAACCGAATCGGCATCCTCGCCGTTCAGGGAGGTTTTGATTTACACGTAGAATGTATTCAATCACTTGCCTGCAGTCATCGTCTTGTTCGTAACCCTGAAGATCTCAATAATATTGACGCCCTGATAGTTCCAGGCGGTGAGAGCACGACCATGCAATGGATCATGAAAAAGAATGGGCTATTTCCAGCTATCAAGACAGCTCTTCTTAATAATTCGCTTCCCTGTTTTGGGACCTGTGCTGGGCTTATCCTCGCTGCAACGACCATATACAACGATCACGAAGATTCGCACAACGATGAAGGATTTGGCTATGCACCTATGTGCGTCACGAGGAATGCCTACGGCACACAGGTTGATAGTTTTGAAACCGATCTCAATATCCCACACATTCAAGAAAAATTTAGAGCCGTGTTTATACGCGCCCCCAGAGTACTTTCACATGGAAAGGAAATAAAAGTACTGGCGAGATGCGAAAAAGACCCCGTATTGCTTCAGTACAAACGATCATTATTTACCACATTTCACCCCGAATTGAGCAATTCTCTAGCTGTACATAAATATTGGTTGGACCTAATTGGCAATCGTTAATATCCCCGTCTATATGTCCAATCTAATACCATAGCAAGAAGATCAAACAATTTCGGATGATCTTGTTTTATTGCATCAAGTTCTGATTCTGCTTTTTCAACCAAGAGGGTCCTATGTGCAAACACCCTTTTTTCTATTTCTGGTGTGTATATTGTTTTGAGTGTAATGCTCTGATCAATAATAGATGCGCGGACAGCACGCAATGCTTCGATGCCATATTCTTCCTTGTAAAACACCAATACAATGTTCGCTTTTTCTTCAAGAATATCCGAGCCCATTGATTTTCCGATATCTTGTTCTGAAACAATATTCAATACATCATCGTGTAATTGGAACAATGAACCCGTATGCACGCCAAATGAATAGAGCTGCGCTAGTGTTTTTTTGTTCACGTTACAGCAAAGCCCCGCCAGCTCCATCGGTAACACCATAGAATACTCCGCCGTTTTGTAGCGATGTATCGACTGTACGGTGGAAACACCAACCTCATCGAATACTGCAGATGCCTGGATATCCAGTATTTGTCCAAAACTAACCGAAGAGTAGGCCTCGCTAAACAATTTGGTGATATATCTGGCTTGTGTCTGCGGAAAAGATGCCGTTGCATCAGCAACAATCTGATGAGCCATCGCAATCATTGCCGTTGCAACGCATAATGACACTCCTTCGGCTTCATGGCTCGGAATATTTCCATCATCCAAGGATCTCATTAAAACATGGAACGCTGGAGCATGCCGTCGCATTTCATCTCGATCAATGATATCATCAATTATAAGAAGCGATGATTGCATCCATTCAAAGGCCCCAGCAATTTGGAGCATTGAATCGGATACCGTATTCTCTAATGCCGAGCAAACAGAAAGAAATAAGCAAGACCTGAAAAATTTCCCCCTGCACATGTATTCCTTAAGTTTTTCATTCGCTTTTTTGTTCAAAATAATTGCCGAAGCGGAAGAGGAGAAAAGTTTATCCACGTATTTCTCAACTTCCCTCTGAACATCCTCTTTATAGATAAATAATTTATCATTTTTCTTTTTTCTTTCCATGCTAGAGCATACATGACATACAAGAAAATGTAAATTTTGTTCTAGAATTACACTCATAAAAGATAATTCACCTAGGAAGGCATATTTTTGAACGTTTTTATTACTCTAGTTTACATTAAATGATTTTCATGTTAGATTTCTGTATGCTTTTTGAAGCTTATTCATCTAAGCAGTTTATATACTAACTTTTAGAGGTGTTTTTATGGAACAGAAGACTGGCGCAGAAATTATAATTGACATGATCCACAGGTATGAGATTGAGTACGTGTTTGGATTACCTGGTGGTGCAGCAATTCCTATTTTTGATGCATTGGTGGATTCCCCTATCAAGTATATTTTGACCCGACACGAACAGGGAGCCACATTCATGGCCGATGGCTATGCCCGAGCCACTGGAAAGCCTGCGGTCGTATTGGTCACATCGGGACCAGGAGCTACCAATACCATCACTGGTCTTTTGACCGCACAGATGGATTCAGTCCCAATGATCGTAATTTGTGGACAACAAACAACTTGGAATCTCGGACTTGATGCCTTTCAAGAAGCCGACGTGTCTGGCATTTCATATCCAGTCGTCAAACACTCGTATCTTGTAAAAGAAACCAAGGACTTGCCACAGATTCTTCATGAAGCTTTTTATATCTGTCGAACAGGACGCCCAGGACCCGTGTTAATAGATGTTCCTAAGGATGTTTCCGCTGGAACAACCGTTCCAGACTACAATGTATCCATTGATATACCGGGGTATAACCCAGCCCCTGTAATCGATTCAGAAAAAATTGAATTAGCGTCAACAATGATTGCCGAGGCAAGCAAGCCTGTCATACTCGCGGGGCATGGAGCCATTCTATCGGGATGTAGCAAATCTCTCATCTATCTTGCTGAAAAACTGCAAATTCCCGTTGTAAATACCCTGCTAGGAAAAGGCGCTTTCCCTGAAACGCATAGGTTATCGCTTGGCATGCTGGGTATGCATGGCACAGCTTACGCAAATTTTGCGATTAAAAACGCAGACCTAATTTTTTCCGTTGGATCACGATGGGACGATAGGATTGTTGGCGATCCGGCAAAATTCAATCCGGTCGCAAAAAGAATACATATTGATATAGACGAATCGGAATTCGATAAAACACTCTCGATGGATCTACATTTGCACGGAGATGCAACAGAAATAATCGACCGATTGGCAAGTATTGCACAGGTACATCACAAGCCCCAATGGGAAAAACAGGTTCTGAAATGGAAACAGCAATACCCATTACAATACAAGAAATCGGGCCTGAGAGCCGAAAAAATCATCGAAGAATTTTTTATCCAGACAGATGGAGATGCCATCGTTAGCACGGATGTAGGTCAGCACCAAATGTGGGCTGCACAATATTTCAAGGTGAAGGAACCAAACACTTGGCTTTCAAGCGGAGGGGCAGGATCAATGGGATATGGATTTCCGGCAGCCATAGGAGCACAATTTGCAAAACCTGATAAAACCGTTATCGCCGTTGTTGGTGATGGAGGTTTCCAGATGACATTGTACGAACTCTCCACAATCGTACTGCACAAGCTCCCCATAAAAATTCTCATTATAAACAATAAATACCTGGGAATGGTTCGCCAATGGCAAACCTTATTTTATGACAACCGTCTTTCTGGCGTCGACCTACAGGGAAACCCGGACTTTGTCCGCCTTGCGGAAAGTTATGGGGTTCGAGGTTTTAGAATAAAACGTCATACAAATATAAAACAAGCCGTCAAAACTATTCTGGAATATGATGGCCCCTGTGTCATTGATGCCTTGGTAGATCGTACGGATAATGTCTTTCCTATGATCCCTTCAGGAGCATCATACGACGAAATGCTCATCGAAGAACCAACTCAAAAACTCGAAAAACCAAAAGGAAGCACCTAAATCTATGGAAAAATCAAAGCAATCTACAATAGTACTAAATGTACGCGACAAGCCAGGAACGTTAATTAGAATTGCGCTTGTTTTCTCTCGCAGAGGATACAACATTGAAAGCCTTGTGGTATCAACCAGTCAGCAAAAAGGATTTTCGATCATGACTATTGTAACTACCGGTGATGTGTCTGGGCTTCAGAACATATTAAAACAATTAAACAAACTAGTGGATGTTGTCTCTGCCCATGACAGAACCGATCATGATGTTGTCACACGCGAGCTCTCATTGATAAAACTTCGATACACCCAAGAAACACGTTTGCATATACTGAGTATTGCTAATGCATTTCGCTGTACTGTACTCGACCTAGACAAAGAATGTATTATAATAGAAGCACACGGGAGTACAGATACTATAGAACGTCTCAAAAATGCCTTGGAAGAATTCGATGTGATCGAAGAAATTAGTACAGGTAACGTTCTTATTTCTCGTAGTGCAGAACCAACTAGTTAGATACGGAGGGGACAAACATGTCAAAAAATCTTTTAAACAAAGTATGGGATCTGCACAAGGTTGCAACTCTTCCTTCTGGTCAAGATCAACTGCTCATTGGCCTCCATCTCATACACGAGGTAACCTCGCCACAGGCTTTTCAGATGATAAAAGAACGAGATCTTCCGGTATTATACCCATCTCGGACCTTTGCAACCGTGGATCATATTGTGCCTACGAAAAAGCAATATATTCGCCCTTATGCGGACATCCAAGCCGAAGCGATGACCAAGCAATTGGAGCAAAACACAAAAAACTTTGGTATAGAATTCTTTTCTGTTAACACCGATTACCAAGGGATCGTCCATGTAATTGGACCCGAGCTTGGACTAACCCAACCTGGCATGACCATTGCCTGTGGTGATAGCCACACATCAACCCATGGTGCATTTGGTGCCATTGCCTTTGGTGTCGGAACAACGCAAATTCGGGATATATTAGCAACGCAATGTATCGCTCTTAGCAAGCCAAAGGTCAGAAAAATCGTTGTCCACGGGGAATTACTTCCCTATGTATACGCGAAGGATATTATCCTCAAAATCATTGCGGATCTTACCGTGAAAGGCGGTATTGGATACGCATACGAATACTCTGGCAAGGCAATCGAATCGTTATCTATGGAAGGTCGTATGACGGTCTGTAATATGAGCATCGAGGGCGGAGCCCGTGTAGGCTATGTGAATCCAGACCAGACGACTTTTGATTATCTTCGTAATAGGAAGTACGGTCCATCAGAAGAAAACTTCCAAACCGCCGTAGATTATTGGAATACGATTAAAAGTGAAAGCGATGCAGATTATGATGATGTTTATGAACTCAATGCGGGCGATCTAGAGCCTATGGTTACATGGGGAACCAACCCCGGACAGGGCGTGCAGGTCTCCCACCCTATTCCTATAGTCAACAGCCTGAAAAAATCGGAACAAGACGTTGCAAGGCGTTCCTTGGAACATATGGATTTTAAAGAAGGCGAATACATGCTCGGAAAAAAAATAGATGTTGCCTTTGTTGGCTCTTGTACGAATAGCCGAATTAGCGACCTTCGTGAAGCAGCAAATATAATCAAAGGGAACAAAGTTGCTCCTCATGTCCACGCCATTGCGGTACCTGGGTCAAAACAGGTTGCAAAACAAGCGGAAAAAGAAGGCTTAGATCAAGTTTTCAATGATGCTGGCTTCGAATGGCGCGGTGCAGGATGTTCCATGTGTCTGGCAATGAATCCAGACAAGTTGAAGGGTCGACAACTTTGTGCCAGTAGTTCAAACAGAAATTTCGTAGGCAGACAAGGTTCAAAGACGGGTAGAACCGTGTTGATGAGCCCCGCTATGGTATCGTTGGCTGCAATCAATGGAGAAATAACAGATATAAGAAAGGTTATGCATGCTTAAAATTACTACTGTTTCAGGACAAGGAATCCCCGTTAAGGGAAATGATATAGACACAGACCAGATTATACCCGCAAGGTATCTGAAGGTCGTTACATTTGCGGGAATCGGAAAATTTGCCTTCAAGGATGTGCGATTTGATGATAACGGATCAGAACTGGACCACCCTTTTAATGACAAACGCTTCGCTGCTGCCCAAATCCTTGTGGTCAATGACAATTTTGGCTGCGGCTCCTCCCGTGAACACGCACCCCAAGCATTAAAGGATCATGGTATTACCGCAATCATCGGGGAATCCTTCGCAGAAATATTTGCTGGAAACTGCACAAGCATTGGAATTCCCACCGCTACTCTGCCTCCAGACATAATCGAATCTATTCAACAACGGATCGAAGAGAACCCCGATGCCGAACTCCGCCTGGACTTAGAACAATCATCGTTTTCAGTGGATCAAGATGTTTTTGAATGTTCCTTTAAGCCTCCTTTCCGTGCTGCTCTTATTTCGGGTATGTGGGACACCACTGCTGCGCTTCTATCGAATAATACATTGATTCAGCAGACCATGGATAATCTTCCCTATATCGCATTTTCTAAAAAAGAATAACCAATAAGACTATGTATAATTTCAAAAACAAAAACAAATACAGCAGGGTTATGACCGCTGGCATAGAGCGCACCGGAAACAGGGCAATGCTTAGGGCTGCTGGCATGAAGAATGATGATTTTCACAAACCCATCATTGGTATTGCCAGCGCTGCTAGTGATGTTGGACCATGCAACCTTCATCTTGATAATTTGGCCGATCTTGCAAAATCAAAAATGAAACAAGAATCACTTTGCTACCCTATGACATTTCACACATTCGTCGTAACCGACGGTGAGGCCATGGGGCATGAGGGTATGAAAGCTTCTCTCGTCTCTAGAGAAACCATTGCAGATGTGATCGAGCTTGTCAGCAGAGGCCACCAAATGGATGGTCATCTCGGTTTTGGAGGATGTGATAAAAGCATTCCAGGAACATTGATGGGCCTATGCCGCATGAAAAAGCCCGCAGTGTTCGTGTATGGAGGCACCATACAACCGGGTATACATAAGGGAAATGACATAGACCTCGTAAACGCCTTCGAGGCCGTAGGAAAATACAGTGTGGGACAGCTAGAGAAAGACGAATTGCACGCAATAGAATGCGCTGCCTGTCCCGGAGCCGGTGCCTGTGGTGGTATGTACACCGCAAACACAATGGCATGTGCTGCCGAGGCTCTCGGGCTATGCGTTCCCGGTTGTGCTTCCGTACCCGCCGTGTCCAAAGACCGAAACCAAATTATCCTCGACAGTGTCGAAGCCTTGTACCATTGCATAGATACTGATCTATCATTTAACACGATTTTGACCAAGCAAGCCTTCGAAAATGCAATTCGTGTTGTCTTAGCACTCGGTGGTTCAACCAATTCAGCGCTCCACCTCCTTGCTCTAGCGCACGAAGCCGGAGTCGAATTAAGCATATCAGAATTCAATCATTTTTTTAGGACTACCCCCGTGCTCGTGGATATGAAACCCTCGGGAAGATTTGTCATGCAGCACCTCTATGAAGAGGGCGGGCTCGAGGTAATTATGCGTATGCTCCTTGAACGGGACCTCTTGCACGTAGAGGCATTGACGGTAACGGGAAAAACCATCGGAGAGACGTATCAAAACGCGACAAAACCAAGACAAAATTCGAAGGTTGTCTATTCATTCGAAAAACCAAAACAAGAAGTCGGGTCATTTTGCGTCCTCAAAGGCAATCTAGCTCCAGATTCGGCCATATTAAAAATGTCTGGAAGAAATAAGGTAGTACACACAGGTCCGGCAAAAGTCTTTAACTGCGAAGAAGAAGCTCTTGCAGCGATCCTTGATGGAAAGATAGAAAAAGGAGATGTCGTTGTCATCCGATACGAAGGGCCAAGGGGAGGTCCGGGCATGCGGGAGATGCTTTCTCCGACATCGGCAATCGCTGGAGCGGGTCTTATAAAAGATGTTGCATTAATTACCGACGGTAGATTTTCTGGTGGGAGTTTTGGTATGATAGTCGGCCATGTTTCTCCGGAGGCCCAGGTTGGCGGACCAATTGCGTTTGTTGAGGATGGCGACCTCGTTACGATTGACAGCCAGACAACAGCCATTTCGGTGGACGTAGAAGAAGCAGAACTCGAAAGAAGAAAAAAACAATGGGTAGTCCCATCTTCGAATTATACATCTGGCGTTCTGTATAAATACGCGCAACTCGTGGGCTCGGCTGGCAACGGCGCGGTTACTTCTTAGTAGAATCAGCGATTTATAGGATATTGAGTTTTATTCTGAACACTCCATTGTACTAGTTCCCCGCTCCTAGGTTCCTAGCTTGATCGATTCCTACAATATGTTCAACATGTTTCATATTATGAATATCTATCCAACCTCTCAGCTGCAAACCATTGGAGTACGTAATTCGTCAAATATTACTATATGTAGTTTACTACTGTTTACATCAAAAGCAGACCTGTATAATGTACTGTTACCACATATAAAGTGTATAGCCTTTATCTTCGTAACAGTTATGAGGCACATAAGCGTGTTTAAGGGAAGTAAAGATGGGTATTTTGAAAAACATTAAATCGTGGGTTGGGAGAAGAAAGTCTGAGCGTATTCATAAGAAGGCATCAAAAGAAATTCAAAAATGTATAGAACCCCTCAAACAGAATGAGCCAATTTCAAAAACGCTTTTTCGATTGAAAGACGTGCTGACGTCACAAAAATCACCCCACCAAAACCACGAAAAAACCGAAGCGTATGACCAGAAAACCAATCCAATACACAAAAAAATTCTGATAAAATTGTGGAAAAAAGTTCAAAAGTGGATATATACCCTCAAGCAGCATGATCAAGACACACCAACCTTCCTTCAGATGAAAGCTGTATTGGAAGAAGAACCTGCGATTCGTGAGTATATACTAAAAAAAGAGCCCTACACAAAAAAACATCAACGAAAAGCAAAAGAGGCTAGCGAAAAGTGGGTGGAAAACCTGAAAAAACAGCAGGAAGATCAAGAACTCCTGCTAAGAATCAAAGAAAACCTTGAAAAGAAGAATGCATATTTTCTACGCGCACAGGAGGGATCTTTCAGCACCGCACGATGGATGGTGTTTTTTAGCTTGACACTTATTGGAGCGGGCTACGGTCTTGTGAATGAATTCTATGCTATAATTAATAACTATCTGCTTTCTAACCCACCTTCCACTATTGTATTTTGGGGTTTTACTGCCAACTGGGTGCAGGTGAGTACTGTGCCTGCCATCGGTACGTTTTTTGTTTCTCTTGTACTTCTGTCTAAAAAAAGAACGAGAACTCTTTTTATCATTTCTCTTATTTTTCTTTAGTATACCTTGTAGCACCCACAGTGTATGTTTATCTTGGAGACCCAGCACTACCCCTTCTTTTTTTCGGTTTTTTAGTAACCGCTGGCGTTCAAAAAGCAAGAGAAGAAGCAGCAAAAAAAGATTAAAAAGTGCCAAACTTTTTTGATTTTGTCAATAAAAAGTCCCAAACTTTTTTGATTTTGTCCCAAACCGGAAGCAGAAATAAAAATAATTATAAACGCTTTTAGAAAGCAAAACAACGAAAAATTAGGAATAAATCTATATTTTTAATTCTTTCTATTAAAAATACGTTTTTTTATTCTTCTAAACAGTAAAAATATTACCACCCCCACTTAAAAAGCCATCTAATTTTTTTGTGCCAAAAGTGGAAAGTTTATATGAACTTTCCACTTTCCTTTATTTTATTATAAAGATGTGAAAAGACGAGGCAGCAAATGCCCAAAATAACAGAAGCAGAAAGGCTCGCAAAGCTCGAGCATGAGATTTTCGGCAACGGAACGAAAGGACTATCTGAGAGAGTTAGTCTTCTTTCTTCGCACGTAGATAAAAAGATCAAAGAGTTAAAAAAGATCGTAATTGGCGGTGCGCTTGTGATCATTCTTGACGTCGCAATGCCTGGAGGAATGGAAGAAGTGTATAAATTTATTGCAGGATTTTTACTATGATGTTTCCGATTCAAAATGAATATTGGCTGATCACAAATTTTTGCGAGAAACATCCCTACGGAAATTGTATGGAAAAGTTTGCGAGGAATACAAAAACAATAGGCATAGTAAATACCCAAAACAAAAAGGAGGCAGGCAAATGATCGCACAAGGGACAGAAGAGAAACTATCAAGCCTAATGATATGCTGAAATACCCAAACAACAAAAAAAGAAGCAAAAGAGTCGCTGCATTTATTGTTCTTATTTTTACACTTGCTCTTATAATGTATGGATTTTGGGCAGAAATAGAGGTTCTGCCAACGGTTAAAACTCTCTTGATATTTTCTGGAGCTCTGTTTGGAGTGCGAATGCACAGATGAATTCCATCCAGGGCAATTCAGAAACTAACACAGTAAAGGCAGGGTACTTGAAAAAATGACTTTTTGAGTTGCTCACGTCTAACCAGTATTCGCTCGGTCTCAATACTATTTTTTTGTTATGTGTGGCTAATGAACACTCATTAAATATATGTAGAAAAGAAGTAAAAATCCTGCCCGCAAAATTTCACTTATCCGAGGGCATTTGCGATTTTTCTTGTATTTTCTTCCAGCTATCTTTAAGACTTACAATCCTATTGAATACTGGTCTTCCGTCTTTTTCCGTCCCGTCGCGCTTGAAATAGCCCAAACGTAAGAATTGATACCCAGCAGAATCATCATCAGAAGCAACCGATCGCTCTGCCTTGCCCAATCGCCTGTTCCATGAATCTTTATTTACCGCTTTTCCCAAATCATCATAGGTACTAATATCCTTATCTCCGAATAATGGTTCAAATTCATTCAATACAACGTCGACACAGTTGTCTTGAGAAACCCAGTGCAGGGTTCCTCTGACTTTTTTCCCCTTGCTGTCGCCGCCTCTTGTTTCAAGATCAACATCACAAAAGACACGCCTAACGCTCCCGGTTTCGTCGGTTTCGTAACGTGTACACGTTACACAATACGCATACTTCAACCGGACCATGCCCCCTACACGCATTCGAAAGAATTTTTTTGGAGGATCAATCATAAAATCGCTCCGTTCTATAAACAATTTCTTTGTTATATGACTTTCGCGTGTTCCGGTGTCAGGGGATTCAGGATTATTTTCAACCAGGAATGAATCTGAAAAATCATCTGGAACATTTTCCAATACCAATTCTATGGGGTCAGCAACGACCATACGGCGCTGGGCTATGCTATTCAGCAATTCCCGAATAAAATAATCCAATTTTCTTGCATCGACAACACTTTCATGCTTCGTCAAACCGACACTTTCTACAAAAGAACGCAATCCCTCGACGGGATATCCCCTTCGACGAAGGGCTACAATAGTCGGTAGACGTGGATCATCCCATCCAGACACATGCCCTTCTTTTACAAGAGAATTCAATTTACGCTTACTCATGACCGTTCCACTAATGTTCAATTTCGCAAACTCAATTTGCCTGGGTTTTGTGGCACACTCACATTGCTCTACTATCCAATTATACAAAGGGCGATGATTTTCAAACTCAAGGGTACACAAAGAATGCGTAATTCCTTCGATTGCGTCCGATAAACAATGTGCAAAATCATACAAGGGATACACACACCATTTATCCAATGTGCGTGGGTGCTCCACAAATCGAATTCTATATAATAATGGATCGCGCATCGTAATATTGTCCGAAGCCATATCGATCTTTGCGCGAAGAACATATTTGCCTTCGGGGTGCTTCCCTGCTCTCATCTCGGAAAATAGGCGTTCATTCTCTTCAATTGGCCGATTTCTCCAGGGGCTATCGGTTCCCTTTTCGGTAGGGGTCCCCCTGCTTTTTCGTATGGCATCAAAGCTAAGTTCATCAACATAGGCTAGTTTTTTTTGAATTAGCGTTGTTGCGTAGGCATACAATTGCTCAAAATAATTCGAGGCATATTTCACCTCCCCTTCCCATGCATAGCCGAGCCAAGAAATATCCTCGCAAATTGCATCAATGTATTCCTGGGTTTCTTTTTCGGGGTTGGTGTCGTCCATACGAAGATTGCAAGCACCTCCGAATTCTTCGGCTATAGAAAAATTTAAATGTATGGCTTTGATATGCCCTACGTGAAGATATCCATTTGGTTCGGGGGGAAATCGAGTCTGCACATGCGATAACCCCTCTTCAACATCTTGTTTGACAATTGAATGGATGAAATTTTCTTGCATGGATTATTGCTGGGTCTGTAACCCGAGAAGTTTTTCGTGTGGCTTCATCGCATCGAGAGTTTCTTGCATTATTTCATCCAATTCTACTCCCATCAAATTCGCTCCTTTTTGGATAACATTTCTATCCGCACCCGCTGCAAAGGACAATGTTTTCCATTTCTTTTTCATAGACGAAAGCTTAAGATCGTACAATGCCCGAGAGGGTCTCACCAATGCACACGCTATTATGAATCCAGAAAGCTCATCGATTGTATATAACACCTTTTCCAAATCAGACTCTGGCTTCACGTCGGTTACCATACCCCAGCCATGGCTCATGATCGCTCTAATAATTTCATCTGCATACCCCTCGGACTCAAGGATTTCCTTGGTCTTGTAGCAATGTGCGTCAGGATATTTTTCCCAGTCAAGATCGTGTAATAACCCTATAATGCCCCATTGCGTTTCGTCTGCCCCTTGTTTTTTTGCGAAATATTGCATGATAACCGAGACCGCATAAGAATGAATACGTAATTGAGGACTATCGATGTATTTATGCAAAAGAGCTCGCGCATCTTCAAGTGTTTTTTTCATACATCCATATTATCGCATTTTCAACGTTTTTGCGAATCAATATGTTTTGTAGCGATTTGTGTGACAGTTTAAAACGACGGCAATCGAACTGAGTCCCAGCAGAAGAGATGAGCCTCCATAGGATAAGAAAAACAAAGGTATGCCAATAATTGGTAAAAGACCAAGCGCAACCCCAATATTGATAGAAAAATGGAAGGCAAACATACTTGCGACGCCGATACAGACAAGTGAAAAGAAACGTTTATGCGAAATGATCGCAGAAACGTTTATCACTCTAAAGATCAAGATGCCGTACAACACAAACAGACCCACCACTCCAATAAACCCGAATTCTTCCGCCAGGATCGAAAAAATAAAGTCGGTGTTTTGCTCTGGAACAAATCTAAGATGGCTTTGCAAGCCTTGCATATAACCCTGCCCGAGAAATCCCCCAGACCCAATAGCGGTCAATGATTGAATGATATGCCAGCCCGTTCCAAGTGGGTCTTGGTATGGGTCCAAAAACACAACCAAGCGCGATAATTGATATTCACGAAATATATACAAGCCACCAAACACCAGTATCAATACCGCCCCTATCAAACCGCATATATAGGATATCCAATAGAAATAGCCAACCCGTGCATAATAGTATCCGAGATAAGCAGAAACCATGATTATAACAGCAGACCCAAGGACCAACAAAAAGTATGGAATTTGTAATACCACGGAAAAAACAGAGGGCACATAATCACCCGTCCTACTAAACCAGGCATAGAGTATGATAATTCCTACTGAAGCAACAAAAGCAGTAAGGACAAAACTGAGATGCCGGATGCGTGCTCCTCCAAAATAGAGCATAACCACGGTTATCAATGGAAAAATAATAGCTGTACCCAAATCTGGCTGCACTAGCACAAGAAAAGTAGGAGCTGATGCAAGGAAAAAAATTCTGATGAAATTGCCTACCTGGTGAATTTCGTTTCGATGTATATTGCATTGCTTGGCCAAAAATAAAATAAGAGCAAGTTTTGCAAATTCCGATATTTGGAATCCAATCGAGCCAATCCCAAGCCAAGAACGAGCTCCATTGACTTCGCGCCCAAAAAGTAATGTAACGATCAAAAGCGCAAGTACAATACCATAGATTATCGTAGCAAATTGTTCGAGGAATGTTAGATCAAACAAGAAAATAGCAACAGCGATAGCGATGCTGATAGCAATCCAAATGAGCTGTCTGAAAAACGAATCCGTTGAAATACCAACATTAACAACGTATCCGCTTGAATATATAAACAGACAGCCCAGTACAATAAGCAGGACAGTCGATACGGACAAATAAACGTCCAAAAAATACCTAGAATTTGAGACCTTAGGGTCGATACCACAACCCTCCGACATCAATTAAGTCTTCGACTGTATCCGCTAGGTTTTGCTCTGTGAAAATACCATGGAAAATAAAATTGGCTGCTTTTGGCGCCCACCATTCCCATTCGTTTGTGCTATCAACCATGACAACAACAACATACTGATCTTCGCCTTCTTTTGGTTTATGGGGAGCATAAGAAACAAACCACGATATAAGCGCATCAAAGCTCGCTCCCACTTGCCCAGTACCCGTTTTTCCAGCGACTTCTGTTGCATTTGTTGTCATCACAACTTCAGCGGTCCCGTCGACGATTACCTTGCGCATCATATCTTGGAGCATTTCCCAATGCTCGGTGGGAATATCGGTAGAAGGAAGAGCTTCAGGCTCATGGCGCTCAACAATCCGTCCAGAATTGCTATCTCGGACTTCTCTGAGAATGTGCGGCTTATACGCTGTTCCTCCGTTGGCGATGCGAGAAACAAGAGAGGCCAATTGCATGGGAGTAGCCGTTATAAAGCCCTGACCAATAGACATATTCACCGTATCGCCCCCTTGCCATGGCTCATTGAGATAACGCTCCTTCCATTCGGATGTTGGAAGAAATCCTTGTTCTTCGCTCACAAGGTCGACCCCTGTCTTCGTTCCCAGCCCCAATGAGAGACCCATCTGAGTAATCTCATCTCCTGTCAAAAATCGATGCGCCATCGTGTAGAAATAGACATTGCTGGAATTTGCAAACGCTTGCCTCAAGTTCTGATTGCCATGACCCGAAGGTAACCAGCAGCGAAAAATCCTGTTTCCCAAGCGAAATTCGCCACCAGCATAAATAATCTCTTCATGAGAGAATTCTTCTTTCTGTAGCAATGCAAGACTTGTGACAATTTTAAAAGTAGAGGCCGGAGCAACCGCGGTTTGGATCGCCCGATTCAAAAAAGGGGCCTTCGGGTTTCTTTGAAGAGACGCAAACACCGCATTAGCATCATTTCCAAGGAGCTCATTTGGATCATATGTTGGAAAAGATACCAGGGCGAGAATTTCACCATTACGCGGATTCATCACAACCACCGCTCCCGTTCGCTCTCCGAGGGCATCTTCTGCTAATTTTTGTATGTCCGGATCGATAGTGAGATATATGTCATTTCCACCTTCTTCATTTTGAATATCTCCAAACGTTTCAACTAGTTGTCCAGTCGCGTCTACCCTACCACTGATTTTTCCATCGGTACCACGCAATAACTCTTCGTATGAAGCTTCAACACCCAATTTTCCAACATTAGACGTTTGTACATACCCGTCATTGATACGAACCTGGTATTCGGATAATGAAATATTACCTACATGACCAACAACATGGGAAAGTGAATCTGAAAACTGATAATCTCTGAGTAACTGCGGATACCATTGTACCGCTTGTTTGTCTTCCAACTGCTCAACCAATGCAAAAAGCTGTTCTTTGGTAACTCGATTGAGAACGGGGGTCAAAACATAACTGTCGCTATGATCATCTAGTATCGACGAAATATTTTCCCATTGATCAGGAAACAATTGCTTAAACGTATTCCGAAACTGCTCATTCTGTTTGGCAGGAACAACAGCTACTTGAAAAAAGAGCTTTGATCCGGCAAGCAAATCATTATTCCTCGCGTATATATTACCCCGTTTTGCTGGTATAATTCTGTTAGTTGTGAAATATCTTGTCGCTCGTTGTTTGTATATAACACCTTCGACGACCTGTACTCTAAAGGCAAATACTAAAAGAAGGAGTATAGAAAAAGAAAATGTCAGTCTTATTATAAAGAAACGTCTGCCAATGTTATGTTTCATTATATTGTCCTCTATTAATCAAAATTCTACTTAAGTATACTAATGCGCAAAGAAAAGTCATACACGCAATACTGAATCCTGTCGAAATAAGATCCTCCCAAGTAAAGAGAGGCAAGGTATATGAAAAAAGACGTAATATGCTGGCTACAAGCGTTATGTATACAAGTTTTGAAATGGCTGCAACAAAAAAGATAGTATAATTACTCATCAATGAATAATGATAGACCGATTCTCGCAACCTGATAATTACATATACGGCGAGACAATACCAAAAGGTCGATAAGCCCAGAGGAGAATAGGAAACAACATCAACATATAACGTCGATAGAAACACAATCAATAAAAAATAGCCCCTTGCATGGGTACGAACAAGAAAAACAGAAGCTATCAACAAAAAATCGACATAGACCCCCCCCATCACGGGAATTATTGCCGTAGTTTGCAAAATGGCAAGAAAAGCCATTAAAAAAAATACAAATATCCCTCTAACTATTGTCATTGTTGTATCACTAAGACATATTGCAGCGAAGCAAGTTCCACAAACGGTGAAACCCTTAATTCTAAAGAAACGTTTTGCCTATCCTCGCTAACCCGTGCCACTTCCCCAATAAGTATTCCCGGTACAATCATATTACTTTCATTTGAAGAAACTATTTCAGTGCCTACAGAAACCACATTTCTCGCAGCAGCATCAACATATCGCATTGTTAATTGTCTTCCCGTACCAGTCAATAATCCGGCAAAATTTCCATCAACGGTTCGGGCCAAGACATTAGAAAATTGATTTGTAATTGGTAGCACTTGTGCGGTGTTGAAAGAGGTTGTTAGAACTTTACCCACCAGCACTATTTCGTCACCGACACGTGCTATCACTGTATCATTTTTCCTAATATTTTTGCTTTCCCCAACATCAATGGTAAACTGTGCCTGCGGGGTTGCGGGTGTATAGGCGATAACCTGCGCTAGCGTTGTCGAGTAATCGGTGCGCTGCACGTAATTGAGCAAGCTACGAAGTTCTTGATTTTCCTTTTGTATTTCTTCAATAAAGGAATTTTCTAACGCATGATCAAACAAATACGTCTCCCACTCCTGTTCCTTCGCTGCGTTTTGCTCTAGTTTTAATGAATACTGCGCAATTCCTTGAATATCTGCCCTTACCCTGTTGCTAAATTCATGAACGGGCGCTACCACTGAATATAAACTATTTGAAAGAATTTCGGTTCTAAGTGAAAAGAAAAGCAAAAAACATGATGCAATCAACAGGCAGAAAAATACAAACGAAACATATCTACCGCCTCCATCCTGTTGCATCAAGTTCTAGTCTGGCTCATTGAAGCCTTATTTTTTTCGATTTTAAAAAATAAGCTCGTACCAATGACAACACAATTCGCAGGATCTTCTGCACGTATAGTGGGAACTCCAGTTTCACGGGCGATCAAGGTGTCTAAACCTTTCAGTAAGCACCCGCCTCCAGCTAATACAATGCCACGTTCCATAATATCCGCAGCCAATTCAGGCGGAGTTTGTCCCAGGGTTCTTTTTATTTCATCGATTATTGCGGTAAGAGGTTCTTGTAAAGCATCTCTCACTTCAACGCTATCGATCTCCAAACGACGTGGAAGACCTGTAATAGCGTCTGTTCCCTTTATTTCTATTTTTTCAATTTTTGGATCTGCAACCGCGTTACCTATCGTTCGCTTCATCTCCTCTGCTGTTGCTTCACCGATCACAAGATTATGCAGTGTACGAATATGTTTGACAATCGATTCATCGAATTCATCTCCTCCGATACGAATCGCATTTGTGACAACCATACCCCCCAAGCTAATCACTGAAATTTCGCTTGTTCCACCACCAATATCACAGATCATATGTCCTGCTGGCTCAAAAATCGGGATCTGGGCTCCTATGGCTGCAGCAAGAGATTCTTCGATTACCTTTACCTCTCGCGCACCCGCTTTCTCAGCGCTTTCGACCACCGCGCGTCGCTCAACATCGGTAATACAAGAAGGAACACCTATAACCATGCGAGGTTTGACAAATATCTTCCTCTGGAGAACCTTGCTTATGAAATATCGGATCATTTTCTCGGTAGTTTCGAGGTCTGCAATAACTCCATCCCGAAGAGGTCGAATAGCGATAATATCGTTAGGAGTTTTCCAAAGCATTTTTTTTGCTTCTGATCCAACCGCAACAACACGCTTTGTACCCTTTTCAAGAGCCACTACAGAAGGCTCATTTATGACAATACCTCTACCTCTCACAAAAACCAATGTATTGCAAGTTCCGAGATCCATACCAATGTCAGCTGAAAAATTTTGAAATAAAGAACGAAGACCCATTTACCACTTATATCCTTGTGCCATTGTAGCCTGTGTTCTAAGAAATAGAAACACATATACAAAATGATTTATTATGCTGCCGCATCATAATATAATACCAGAACAGCTATGTTCCCCTCAGTTTACTAATTGCCTCTTGGTTTTCAGGAGATATAGTAAGAACTTCTCTCCAATAGAAACGTGCCAATTGCTCATCGCCCACCGACAGATACACATCGCCCAACAAATTCAACGCAGAAATGTCAGCAGGATTATCATCTGTTACCTGGTGTAATACATCAAGTGCAGAATCAAATTCCTCCATAACATAGAGAATTCTTGCTTGTTGTATAATACTCTGATACACTAATCGATTACTAGAATCGTATTTTGAAATAAATTTAGAGAAGGCCTCGTTTGCGCGAGCATACTCTTTCTTCATCATATATACTCGGGCTCTGGCATATTCACTCAATTTGCTTTCGCCATACAAATTGTCGAGTACAGACTCCAATTTTCCAACCTGTGTCGTTGCATCATATAAAGTTATAAGGTATTCATTAATACCTGGGTTATACCTATCCACTTCTTGCGCCTGTTCTAAATATTCTATGCTTTTCTCATACTGATTGGAGTGAAAATATGCCTTGCCCAGTATGAAGGCATAATTACTAGAAATCGTATTTTTCTCAAACAATGACAAACGTCTTAGCGAAATAATTGCATCGTTTAAAAAACGTTCTCTCTCGTTTTCGTCTGGTTGCCAATAACCCAAAGCATATGAACTGTATCCAAAAAATTTGAGGTATGTCTTATCAAAGGCATTCTCAGAAAGAAGCTCTTTCGTTTGCAAATATAGCTCTTCATATTGCTCAGAATTCCACAACTCTACCATCGTGCCCGTGATACTAAACTGTCTAAACGAGAAAAAGCCCCTACGCACAAAAAAGAAGACAACAGCAAGTATGCAGGCTAGCAGCAACAAAAAAAGAAAAAAACGTTTCATTCCCTTAGACATTGGCATCTTTACTTTCGCTATAAAAAAGGTGGAACATAAGCCGGATTCTGTTTTGCTATCATCTATCTAGCGATGAAGTCACCTTCATCGTCTTGCGCTCTACCCACAATACACACGAGCAATGCTTTGTTTATTTGAGCTTGCTTCTGACAAGGTTTACAGTACATATGTGTTGCCACACTGTAAGTGCGCTCTTACCACACTATTTCACCCTTACCTTTCGGCGGTATATTTTCTGTTGCACTTTCTCTAGTGTTTCCACTGCCGGATGTTACCCGGTGCCATGCTCTACGAAGCCCGGACTTTCCTCTACACATCTATGCAGCGATAGCGGTTCCACCTAGCTTTCTTCTTCATCCTCTTCGGCATCTTCTTCATCTGTTTCAAACGAAAATTCATCATCTTCTTCTTCGTTAGAATCGGCTACAGGTGCCATCTCAGAGTCCTCCTCTATTTCTTCTTCCTCCATATGATCGTCCTCATCAACCTCGCTCTCTTTCGAATCAATTTCAGCATCATCATCAGAGGATACCTCAGAATCATAATTTTCAAGTTCAAAATCGAAATCGGAATCCTCAAAATCATCATCCAAATCAAGCATTTCTCCAAGGGTTCCGGTTTCTTCCTCTACTACCTCTTCTCCATCGCTCTCATCTGAATAATACAAAATCGTGGAACAATACGTGCAAAAGCTAATCGAATCCGCATCCCTGACATCATTCACGAATTGATTTGGTAGTATCATATTACAACCGGTACAAATATTTTTTCGAAGCGGTAATATTCCTTTTCCGCCCTTTGATCGGATGATTCTTTCAAATTTAAACACTAGTTCTGCATCAAGGTTTACAGATATGTCCTCTGCCTGAGAAGCCAAATCATTTAATTTGGTTTCATACTCGGTTTTCAATTCGCGCACATCTTCTTGAGCTTTCTCAAGTTCAACCCTTTGCTCTTCAATCATCTCGTGTTCAGACCCAATCTTTTCAGATAATTCTTGTGATTGCTTTTCAAGTGCGATCATCTCTTTACGTATCTGCGTTTCTTTGTTGCTATGTATTTGTATTTCTTTCTCAAGAGCCTCGTATTCTCTCTGCGTGCCTATCTCACTGATTTGATTTTCAAGCTTTGCAAGAAGATCTTCAACTTCAGTAAGAGAAACTTTGAAGCCTTTCAACTGCTCATCAACTGTGTCTTTCTCAACCTGTTTTTCCCCATTTACTTGCTGTAAACGTCTGAGTATCTCCTCTTTTTGATCAAGAATCTTTGGAATTTCCTCTAATTTTTTTTCTATTGCAATGTGTTCGATAAGAACTTCTTGCAATTGTCTCATGCTTTCGATTATTGCTTGCATCTATTGCTCCTCTTTTGTATCTAAATATCCTCGTATGCGTGTCGATTCGCTTGGGTGGCGTAATCTCCTAAGTGCCTTTGCCTCTATTTGACGAATTCGTTCACGAGTAACATTAAACTGAAGACCAACTTCTTCCAATGTCAATGCATACCCGCTGTCCAAGCCAAATCGTTTCCGAATAACATCTCTTTCTCGTTCTGGTAGAGTCGATAATACTTCTTTTATATGAGACTGAAGCATAGTAAACTCCGCTGTTTGAATAGGACTTTCCATATCCTTGTCTTCAATGAATTCCCCCAAAAAGGAATCATCGTCTTCACCCACCGAAGATTCGAGTGAAACAGGCTCTTTGGCAACATTCTTCACTGCTTTGATTCTGCTCTTACTCCAACCCAACCGTTCCGCCAACTCATCATCATTTGGCTCCCTACCATACTGTTGCATAAGCTGGCGAGCCTCTCTCATCAGCTTGTTTATTTGTTCTATCATATGCACGGGCACACGAATTGTTCGAGCTTGATCTGAAATCGATCTTGTTATTGCTTGTCGAATCCACCACGTTGCATATGTCGAAAACTTAAAGCCTTTCAAATACTCAAACTTTTCGACTGCTTTAATGAGGCCTATATTTCCTTCCTGAATGAGGTCAAAGAAATGCAATCCCCTATTGGTGTGCTTTTTCGCAATACTCACAACCAATCTAAGGTTTGCCTGAATAAGCTTGTCTTTTGCATCTTGAAGCATCTCTTTACCTACCTCAAGTTCACGTAGATGCTCAAGCAATCCTTTTTCGGTAAGGCCAAAAAAATACTGAATCTCCCGCCTACCTCTTTCGTTCATCTGTAGAGCGCTAATCTTCTCTTTAATATGATTATGGTTCATTTTTAATCTGGATTCTAGCTCTTCACGATTATTTGCATTCGCCAATTTTCTTCCAAGTTCACGAACATCGCTCATCGTCTCAATATGCAACTGCGTGAGAAATAGATCCTGCTCTTGTCGCATTGCGATTAGAAAGTATATAACATCCAAAAACGTATCCGCATAATTTTGCAATTCATCAGACGAAATATCATATTTCTTTAGTTTTTTGAGCAAGACATCTCGCAATTTTATCACTTCTGGAACTTCCGCAACATCACTACCTTGTAGATGGAATTTCAAAGCTTTTTCTCTATACTGGTGGAATTCTGGAGCAAGATCGCGTACGGTGTCGCGAAGAACTTTTTGGGCATTCCTTACTTCTGACCTAGTCTTCGAAACTTTTCCCCTCTTGGGTACACTCACAAGAGGTTGTCCTTGCTTTATACAAGAAACCTTTTGCGCTAATTCTTGAACGTTATACATAATCGCGATCGAATGAATAACGATACTTCGAATCATTTGTTCTCCATCGCGCATTTGTTTTGAAAGCTGTACCTCTTGTTCGGCATTCAGCAATTTCTCTTTTCCGATCTCGCTCAAATACAATCGTATCGGATCATCTGAAAATGATTCTTTCTTCATAATGCACTCATTATCCACACCGAAATTTATTCGGTGTTTAACGAACTGTGTATAACAGTTCTTTTGCTCCCCTTATTCAACTGGTCTATGGTCTTCGTTAATTCGGTAATTTCTGCCCAAATTCTCTGATATTCGGCGCTACTTTCGGTTTTTGATACAGTTGCGACCATTTTAATCAGTTTCTCTTTTTCTTTTATATATCGCTCTTTTCGGATTTTTTGAATTCCACCTTCTATATCGAGCATCTTTTTTTCAAAATCGTAAGGCTTAACAAGCATTCGCATTATCCTATCTCTAATAGAATTATTTTCTATCTTTTTCTGAACAGCTATCACGAAATCTTTTTCATCAGATGGCGTCTCCCTAAATGTTTCTTCTAGTATATAAAACAGACCCTTTGATTCTTTATTCCTATAGTCATCAGCGCTCACATCTTCACGTAATCGAGCAAAGCAACGACGATCGGTAGCCGAATGCAATAATTCCATATCTACAGCAAGCTCAGATGACTGCACTTCATCTCTTTTCACGCCTCGCTGTCCTGAAGTATATCGGGAGAAATCATACTGTACGCTTTCCACTTTCTTATCCAATAGGACAGCGAATTTTGCCAAGCAATCTTCCCTCCTAACCTGTGATTCAATAGAGTATATCAAGCTAAAAACTTCTTTGTGGAGAGCACCGTATGCATTTTCATGTTTTTTTGTATTATATGCAAGTAGTAACTCAAAAATATCTTGCTCATCTTCAAGAATTTCCAATAATTCAGCTTTTCTAGAAGCTTGAATAATATCTGCAGGATCTGCCCCTTGGGGCAACAACACCCCTTGCAATTCCACTCCGTGTTCGATAGAAGCATTCATTGCTCGGATAGCAGCGCCAACTCCAGCTCTATCTGAATCAAACAGTAAAACAATATTCTTTGTATAGGGGAGCAATATTTCAATAGTATCATTACCCAGTGAAGTGCCCAGCGAAGCTACAACATTTTTAATACCGACCTGATGGCAGGCAATGACATCGAAATAGCCTTCTGCAATATAGACCTTGTCTTTTGATTTTATGGCTTCACGGGCCATGGCAAATCCATACAAATATTTTTTCTTTTTGAAAACCATTGATTCACGTGAATGTAAATATTTTGGCCCAAATTCATCTAATGAACGCCCCCCAAAGCCTAAGTATTCATGCATCTGATTTACTAACGGAAACATGATTCTATTTCTAAAAAAAGATTGCCTATGTTTATTCAACATGCCAGCAGAGAATAGAAAATCATTAGAAAATCCTCGTTTTGACAAGAAATCAATGAGGGTGTTTGTATTACCAGGAGCATACCCCAATTGAAAAGCCTCAAGACTTTTCTCGGTTAATCCCCTTTCCTTAAGATAAGCACGCGCTCTCCCTCCCATAGGGTCACGCAAGAGAAAATGCTGAAATGTTTTTGTCAGCCTCTTATAGAATTCAACAAGTTCGCTATAGCTCTGATACTCACGCGTATCTCCTTCCGATACCTCTATGCCAAATTTTTGTGCCAGAAAGCGCAGTGATTCCCTATAATCGATTTTTTCTACTTCCATAACAAAAGAAATGACATCCCCTCCCTTTTTTGTGCTGAAACAATAAAACACATTCTTAGTCGGTGAAACAAAAAAGGAAGGGGTTTTTTCTTGGGTAAAGGGGCTCAACCCTCGGAATTCTTCACCGCTCCGGGTAAGTTGAACATAATTAGAAACAACATCAACGATAGAGACATTCGCTCGTATTGCATTTGCCAAAGGTGAAGCCACTAGGATTCTTGTTTTATGTACAACAAATGTGCAGCAACTAGATGATCCGAATACTGAGTTGTAAATGTATGCGTGCCTGGCTCAGCTGGATTCACAACAAAAAAGAGATAATCGGTGTCTGCAGGAAAAAAACTAGCTGATAAAGCCTCTCTACCTGGAGATGCAATGGGTGTAGGAGGTGGTCCCTGATGAAGATATGTATTATAAAGCGATGTCCTTTCAAGGTCAGAAAAAAACAATCGAGTCGGATGAGGGTTACCTTCTTCTTCCGTTATAACAAAAACTATGGTCGCACAAGATTGTAATCTCATGCCCTGCTCCAATCTATTATAAAAAACCGATGCGATAAGAGGAGCTTCCTCTGCCACCCTATATTCCCTCTCAACAATACTAGCCATAACGACGCGGTTGTAAAATATACTGTCATTGAACGCGGTGTAATCAATTTCTAACTCTGCAAGGGTTTTGAAAAATTCTTCTACCATGGTTTTGGCAATATTTTCCATACTTTCCTGTGGTGAAAAATAGTACGTATCCGGAAAAAGAAATCCTTGCAAAGACGGAATATCGAGCCCATAAGATTTCAACACTGTATTTTCGTGAGCGTAATCCTCAAAGGCCTTTGCATCCACCAGATTCGCCTTTTCGAGTCTCCGCGCGATTTGTCTTATCGTTGCTCCTTCTGGAATTAGTACCGAAGTAAGGATTTCTTGTCCAACCATCAAATCATCATGAAAGTCAACAAGATGTTTACCTCTCTCTACCATAAAAGTGCCAGCTGGAACTTGTCCATCGGTACCTCGAAAGCGCGTATACAACAAAAATAAACGAGCAGAACGTACCAGTGCTTCACTTGCTAACCTAGTTGCGATCTCTTGAAGCGATTCATTTTTTGAGATGGTGAATTCGACAGGAGATTCTTCTTCAGCGAGAGATTCGAGAGGTGTATACAAAAGATACCCAATCATTCCCAAAGCTCCGCCTAAAGCCAATATCACAAATACAATTATTATAACTAAAAACTTTCGAAACCTACGCATATCGCTACCTCGTTATTGTCTTCTCAACAAAATAAATTCAACTCGCCTGTTCTTCCATCTATTCTGTTCGTCGGTGTGTGGAACAATGGGGGCGGTTCCTCCTAATCCGATCGATAGGATTCTGCTTGAACTTATTCCACGTTTTGCCAATTCAAATTTTACTGCATCAGCACGGGCGGCCGACAGTGGTGCCAATTCTTCAACTTCCTCGCGTGAGGTGCCACTCAAATTCACTGCATGTCCTTCTATCTGTATACGATATGAAGAATATTTCTGGAAAATAGTTGTCAACCTCTCAAGTATAGCTGTATTTTTCACCCCTTGCACAGAATTATCAAGTACTAATACCGAAGAGAATGGCTCAAAATTTATCGCAGAAATTTGAATTCTTAGCCTATCGCCATCCCTAAATACCAAAATGTCTACTGGAATGGATCCATCAACAACCGTGTTATTCCCCAATGCATCCGTAATGGAAAATACATATGGGTAATCTTCCGCCGACACAACGCTTGTTCCATCCAAACCATTTCCATCCCAACGCAAGCGATTTGATGGGCGACCATTTCCTGAAAGTGATTGAAATACCGTATCACTACGATCAAATATGGTAAATCCCCAATCCTTGATTGGGCTGATATCTCGTATGTCGAGTTCTACAAACAACTCATCATTAACACCATCGGCATCTGGTGAAAATGGCAATGGTCTTGTGATTAACGTGACCTCTGGTGGAGTTGTATCAATGAGAAATGGACGTGAAACCGCCGATGGTGTTGGTCCGTGATCGTACACCGCTGTGAAACTTGCTGTGTAAATCCCATCCAGCATTACATTGGAATCATTACTCCCATCCCAAGAATAAGATACGGTATTTTCCTTGTCTTCACCAGAAATAATTTTCTGAATAACCCCTTCTGCATCTAGAATAGCCAATTCCCACTGCTCCAAGCCCTCAACCGATGTAAGTGATACATTAATAGGAATAGAATCTTCTAATCCATCTCCATTTGGAGAAGCTTGATAGGATTCCAGTAATACTATTACGGCGGGATCGGTTGTTCGAACACGTATGTTTTCAAGATTTGTTTCTGTTTCATTCCCTGCTTCGTCTTTGCTCGAAATGGCAATCGAATATAATCCATCATCAAGTCTGTTTCCATCATTATCCCGTCCATTCCAGGCAAAATCTGTCAAACTTGCATCGTTGATCCTTCTGGAGAACACCGGTGCAGCGGTTTCCTCATCGGTTATTTCAATAATCCATTCATCTTCCTTACTCGATTGTAAGGAAATAGGTAGCGTATCTTTCAATCCATCCTCATCTGGAGAAAAAACAGTATAGGCAATATCAACATCTAAGGATGGTGCGATTGTATCAAGTGAGAATGGAACACTCTTTGCACTACTGCGATTGCCGTTGGGCAATTGCACAAAAAGATTGGCGGTATATTCCCCATTCGAACCCAATTGATTGCCTATGGTTTGTCCATTCCACGCAAATGTATTTGGGAGTCGATCATTTTTTGCTGCTCTATATACAACCGCACCCGCTCCATCCTGTATCTCGAATTGATATGAAACTGCTTGGTTTTGAAACGAGCTCAAACGGGCGAATACACGGATCGAATCCATAACCCCGTCTCCATTGGGTGAAAAAGAAAGACGTTCCGGCGATATAGTTATTTCAGATTCTGTTGTGTCAACCAATACCGATATATCAGAATTTACCGTCGTGTTTCCCGCAAGATCGGTTGCAGAAATCACCAATTGGTATTGACCATCGTTTACAATTCTCCCCAATTGATTTCTTGCATCCCATTCGAAAATATCTGGCAAAATATCCGACCATTCACGGAAAAATACACGATTCCTGTCTTCATCCTGCAGCTCAATAGTCCATAGATGTTCGGAGCTACTCGAGATTCCAGCAATAAATCCATCCTGAACCCCATCTCCGTTTGGAGAAATGACCGTTGTATCAGAACTCACATCAACAAACGGGGCGCCAGTATCAATAAAAAATGTTGGTGATATGACTCGGGGCCGGTTACCAAAAGAATAAAAAAGTTGCAGCTCTGCAAAATAGGCTCCATCGCTTAACAAGACGCCTCCATTGGAATATCCGTCAAACAGGATTTCGTTCGAAGGGCTATCTCCATCAACGCGATACACTTCATCGGATGTATCCCTATCATAGATAATAAGGCGCCATTCACTTATTCCATTTGTGCTTCCAATAATAGGAAATATTCTCATAAGGTCCTGTATCTCATCACCATTCGGAGAAAAAGCACTTGTAGAAATTCGAAGATCTAATGGGGTATCATCCGTTCTAACAACAATATTCTCAATTGTCATCGTCTCTTCGTTACCCGCAGAATCACGACCGACCAATGTATAGGTGTATACCCCATCGTCAACAAGACTTCCATCAAATTGAGTCCCGTCCCAAGAAAACATCTCAGGCTCACCATCATTCCAGCTAAACGAATTTCGAATGTCACCACTCACATCGGTTATGCTTCCTACCCAAAATATTTCCTCAGAGCCCGACTGTACAATTTCTATCACATCGAGGTTCCCATCTCCGTTCGGAGAAAAAAGTAATGGACTTCCCCAGGAAACATCTGCCGTTGGAAATGTAGAGTCTACAAATATTTCACCAATGCTGACGGTTGTAGTATTCTCATTATCATCCATCGCTATGGCTTTCACAGTATAAGGTCCATCCGCTGCAATAACTCCCTCGTCGGTTCGCCCATCCCAAACGATAGTTTCAGGAACCTCTATGCCGTTGTCGACCTCAAATAGTCGATTAAAAAAACTATCAAGTTCGATGGAATCCGGTCTTTCTCGAGTATTGCGTATGGTTTTTACCAATGTGGAATCTTCATTCCAAATTTCAATTGCATAAGAATCAAGAATACTTTCATCCGTGATTGAAAAGTCAAAAAGTAATGTATCTTGAATACCATCGTTATTTGGAGAAACATGCCTACTCTCATCGGTCAATTGATACGAGATAATCGGTCCGGTATCGTCAATGCTCCCAAAAGCAATAGTTGCCCCCAATCCCCCAGTCCATACATCATCAACCATAGGGAATACAGTTGGCGAGAGTGTTAGTTCAGCCCCCTTGTCTATATCTCTCTCAGAGGCTGCATTAAATTGAAATCCTTGCAAAGGAACGGTGATCCCAAGTCCTACAGTAGGAATCCACGAGGCTTGCGCGCTTGATTCGTCTAACAATCTGCCAACATCCAGCTGCCAGGAAGAAGTTATGTCGACCAATTGAAAAAGTCCAGCGGTAACTCCCATATCTACTCGAACATTTTGAACACTCGGAAATTCCATATTGCTTCGCACTGCAAGTGATAACGAATCACTTTCAACGAGTCCAACTTCTAGACCACCTGCCACGGTAAATGGTGGGGGAAAGGCCCCTGAATTTTCGTCGAATTGTATCCATTTTCCAAGATTCCGCAATACGCCACCCACCTGCACGTGAGGAAGAGAAACAAACTCAAGTCTGTACACACCGCCAATATCTAAGGAAAGCATCCAATCACTTTGCGAATCAAGCGTCGCATACCCACCTCCAATTCCCAATCCAAAATCAAACTGATCTGTAATATCTTTTGAAAAGCTTGCATGAACAGTGCCGACACTGCCATATTCTATAGACTCAAAATCTGCCGTCAAAAAATGTGTCGAGGCGGTTATATTCCCGAATTTGGTCGGAGTTCCTACCCCAAGAGATACAATATGCCCCGAATATCCTTCATCAGTAGAAAACATCCCGCTATAGTTCGCTCCAAGATGGTATCGTTGCATACCAGCGTTCAATGCAGGGTTTGCTATGTGAGAAAAGGGGAATGAAGAAACAACCGGTGACGCACTAGTAGCTTGTAAATCCGAAGACAATATTTTGTGATAATCGTCCTTTCCTCCATCTAAAACATATTTCTGAGAAAACGCAGGATAACCTATAGAACACAGAGCAATTAATACAATAAGTATTCTAACAAAAATAATATATGAACAACTTTTCATCTGATTTTGATAATAGCAGAAGAAACGATGCAAGGGAAACCCGTATATAGTTGAAAAAAATACCCTATTTAGAGATGAAATTCACTTCCTTCCATAGAAAGATAAATGCTCAGTTTTGAATTCCCTAGGCTTTTTGCATACCAACGAGCAGATTGTAGATTTAGATGCAGTCGCTGATCATCATATCGCGGTTCATGATGAAACAAAAACAGGACTTCTATACCCCAGGCATGTGCAAATTCAACTCCATGAGTAAAAGAAGAATGCCCCCAGTTAAACTTTTCTATCGCTTCCCCAAGAGTATACGGGGTGTCCAGCACCATGGTCTGCATGCCAGAAAGAAACTCGGTGTTGACTGTGCTTGCTTGATAATCCTCGGGTAGCAATTCCGTATCAGAAAGATATCCAAACACACGATCTCCCTCTGCGACTCGGTATCCAAACGACCCCCCAGGATGGTTCAGTTTCCTCCAATTAATTGTGGTTCCATACAGTTCAATACTTTCACTTGTGAGTACGTTAAAATGCATGTTTTGTGTCATTCTATTGTCCATAGTGATCGGGAAATATGGGTGCTGCATTTGATTGCGGAGTATTTGTTCAAAATTTGTCACTGGACTATAGAAATGCAATGTGACCGTTGGATCATATGCAGGGCCAAAAAAAGGAAACCCCTGTATGTGATCATAATGAAAGTGGGTGAAAAATATATGAATGTCTTTTGATTTTTTTTTACGTTGGAACCAATCATTACCTAGAGGGATAATTCCAGAACCTGCGTCAAAAATAATACTGCGCGACTCGTCTATTGCTATTTCTAAACACGGAGTGCTCCCTCCGACCGTCCCATACAACCATTCGGGAAGAGAGGTGAGGAATTTCAGACGGGATGTCTCAGACTCGAGATCAGAAGCACTCAGCCTATTGACCACAGAAACAATTTTCTGGCGGATAGCTTCAGGAGGAACCCCTGTTGGATGAGAACCGCGCACACCCCAAAAACGTAATTTCAACTGGTCCCTCCTTAGCAACTTTGGGGAGTATAGGATTCGAACCTATGAAGGCTGAGCCAACAGATTTACAGTCTGCTCCCTTTGACCGCTCGGGAAACTCCCCTCATTCCTGATTATGCATGCACAATCTGAAAGGTCAACAAGCAGCCATCTGTCGGATTTGAACCGACGACCCCGAGATTACAAATCACGTGCTCTACCACTGAGCTAAGATGGCACTTATTCTTGAGACTACGGCATATACTCAGTATGCGTCAAGTTCTTTCGCTAAGGCTTGCAAATGGATCGCTGTATTGCAATAAATGCGGTAAATTGGAGGCATTACATCCAAAATAACTAAGGACATGAGCCCCATCTTCTTGTATAGCAACTGTATGCTCAAATTGAGCCGTTTTTCGGTTATCCTTGCTAACATAGGTAAATCCATTTGGCAGTCTCTGCATTTCTGATTTCCCGAATTTCACAATAGGCTCAACCGTAAACACCATCCCAGGTTTAATCAAAACGCGGTTTGAAAGTAAATCATTTTTGTAATGCAAGACACTTGGAGCTTCATGTAATTCTTTGCCCACCCCATGACCGCTAAATTCCTTGAATACCTCCATACCACAGAAATCCACGTTCTCTTCTATAGAAGCTCCGACAGTATTTAGAGGTTTTCCAATTTCTATCGATTTTATTGCGTTTGCTGTGATGAGCCAAGCATTTCGTAATAGAACCTCATCGAAGTATTCAAGGGGTGGAATACCAAAGGTCCAAGCAGCATCCGCGATCCACCCATTCATTTTCACGGAAATATCAACGGTCACTAGGTCACCGGGCTTAAACTGGATTTCTTGAGCAACTCCATGCGCCACAACTTCGTTCACACACAAACAAAGCGGTTGGGGAAATCCTCGAATAACATGCAAGGTACCTCCTCGATGTTCAACAAATCGTCTAATTTTTTGTACAAGTTCGGTTTGGTATAGACCCGGTTTAAGTATAGTATTTACATAAGCAAAGGATTTTTGTATCAATAGGGCACAGTTCTTCACCAGCTGTTGTTCTATTTTTGTATATAGTCTGATCATTGCAACAAATCTGGGCGTAGTTCTGCTGCTCCGTATAGATATACATGCTTTATATCTGTGGTTCTAGGTTTGTCTACCGTTACGAGCACACGTATCACACGCGGCAGCATCCCCTGTATTGTCGGTTCAAGCATAGAAAACAATGGAATATTCGCATAGCCATCGCGACGTAAGGCGGCGGCTGGGTTATATGTCTTTAGATCTTCTGTAATAGTAAAAAGGATATGCACTATTTCATCGTCTTGAAGTCCATTTCTCATAAACAAGGCACTTACGAGTTCACATACTTTTTCTTGCATTTCTGATTTTGTATCACTGTCTAATTGCGTTGCTCCGCGTATACTAACCATGACGTATTACCCTATCCCAAAGGCAAGAAAAATTTGAGATTGCAATACCGAATACAAAGACACAAAGATAAAAAGTATACTCGCTACAAAACGAAAATAATTCAAAACTCTAGTTTTCCTATGAAAAATCGCCAACACAATGTAATGAATAGCTGAAACTATACAAATACAAGAGAAAAAAGTTATAGAGTATGCAATTAGTTCTAGAACGTCTATCGAAAGACCCACAAATTGAGCCAAGATAAAATATCCTGAAGAAAAAAGCATTAACCCTCCAAAGAAATACGAGGATCTATAACTATAGACGACGCTCATATGTGAAAGCATTACAACAAGCTAAAGTGTAAGATAAAAATGGCTATTTAACCAGGGACATGTGCTCCAGCAACGACACCTCGGTAAACTGTTCAATATCAAAAATAATGTAATAGGGTTTTTCACATGTAACGATAACCCTGGACTCCGAGGTCTTATTGCTAAGGCTAATAGAATTATGACCTAATCTGTCGAAGTCCCAGTACAATCCTTTTGTCTCACAGGAAGCTGGCTCAAACATATGCGTAATGACTGAAATCTGTGTTCCTATAGGCGCCTGAAAACTGCATTTGCCCAAGCAATACAATAGACAAGAAGTATCCGTAAGCCAGACAGTCGGTCTTAAACGTGCATCAAAGCATTGCACGAGGCCAAGAAAATGGTCAATTCTCCCGCCACTTCCTCCAACAAGAGCAATACGATTTCCATAATTCTCATGGGCGTATGCAAGTGCCAATGTAGCATCGCTCGCATTTTTTTCGACGGGGTATCGTCCTATGTACAGCGATTTAGATCTGAGCACCGATGTATCCTCTATCGAATCCATATCACCGATAATAGCAACACAGTTCAGGCCAAGTGTCGTAGCGACTGTGTATCCTCCATCAGCAGCAACACATGGAACATCTTTTGCAATGAAATCTAGGTTTTTTGGTGCGCCTAGAGGAACAGCAACCAAGACATCTACCATCAACATTCTCAAGTGTAGACAATCATCTTTCCTCACTCAATCACACTAATATTTTTATTCTTGCGACAGGAGATTTTTTTCTTAAGTCCCTATTTTAATAACCGACATAAAGAAGACTACTTCTTGTAGTAAGACAGGATGTCAAAAAAATATATCAAGGAGGATTGATATGATTATTACTCATAACCTGAGTGCAATGTTCGCTCATCGGCAAGAAAAATTTAATAACCTTGCTGTTGATAAAAGTTTGGAGAAACTTTCTTCGGGGTATCGAATCTCTCGCGCTGGTGATGATGCGTCCGGCTTGGCCGTATCAGAGAAAATGCGATCCCAGATTCGTGGTCTCATGCAGGCCGAGAGGAATGCCGCTGATGGCATTTCACTTATACAAACCGCAGAAGGATATCTTCAAGAAACACAAGACGTACTTCAAAGAATTCGAGAACTGGCTGTCCAGTCGTCAAATGGTATCTATACAGCTGAAGATCGACTGATGATACAAGTGGAGGTCTCGCAACTGATTGATGAAGTAAACAGAGTTGCTTCACAAGCCCAGTTTAATGGTATGAACTTGTTGACCGGTCGTTTTGCGCGTGATGTTGGTACAAACGCAGTGACTGCGAGTATGTGGTTTCATATTGGTGCAAATATGGATCAACGAGAACGGGCATTCATTGGTACTATGACCGCCCAAAGCCTCGGATTGCAGCAAGTAAATGGATTCCCACACTCGGCAACGTTTGTTTCTCTTTCTACTCCCGATTCTGCCAATGCTGTTATCGGTATGGTTGATTCTGCAATGAAAATTGTAAACCAACAAAGAGCTGACCTGGGAGCATACCAAAGTCGTCTTGAGCTTGCAAGACAAGGTCTGAGCGTAGGTGCAGAGAACCTGCAAGCTGCTGAATCGCGAATACGAGATGTAGATATGGCTAAAGAGGTCACTACCTACACCAAGAATCAAATTCTTTTGCAATCAGCAACAGCAATGCTCGCACAAGCAAACCAAAAAGCCCAAACGGTACTCTCTCTCCTTCGTTAATAACATCCTGAGGGCGCATGTATATCTATATTATGCGTCCTTTTTTATTCCTTTATGAACTCTATTCCCTTTTCTCATACATCTTTCCCAAACCTAATACTGCGAATTCACGACACGTTACGTCGCGCGGGATACGAATCATACGTAGTTGGCGGAGCCGTACGAAATATGCTATTGAACAAAGCTATTCTCGATTGGGATATGTGCACAAATGCACCTCCAAATCGTTTGATGGATATCTTCCCATACGCCATTCCAACTGGAATAAAACACGGCACCATCACAATCTGCAGATTTGAGCAGAAATGTGAACTAACTAGTTTCCGCATAGACGGAAAATATACGGATGGGAGACATCCCAACGAAGTACAATTTGATGCAACACTCCACGAAGACCTTTCTCGTAGAGATTTTACAATGAATGCCATGGCATATGATCTGCAGAATTCGTGCATTATTGATCCATTCAAAGGGATCGAGGCTATCAAGAAAAAGGAAATCGTATGCGTCGGAACCCCACAGAAGCGTATATCAGAGGACTATTTACGTGTCCTACGTGCATTTCGGTTTTCAAGCCAATTATCTTTTTTAATAGAAAAAAACTTATTGGAATGCCTGATTAACATGTCATCACACATCACTCGAATTTCAAAAGAAAGAATTACCACAGAAATAAAAAAGCTTCTCTCTACCCGTTCTGTTGAAATCGCCATGCCCTATCTATGCAGTTCGGAAATTTTGGAACATATTTTTCACAGCAAATTATTCTCACTAAGCAAAAAACAATACCATCATATTGGTAATGTTCTTTCGAAAGCATGGGCTAATAACAAGAACACTGCACTGCAACTCGCATTGCTTTTCAGCTTTGTACTTGCCTATAATGATCTTTTATCCGCATCATATGCGCGTAAAAACAAGCAAACAATCATTGATTTTTGTTCTTCTATCAGGATTTCTAACAAGGAGCACGATCTTATATCTACATTACTCTTCCTCAGCAGCTATAAAGTAGATGAAACCTGGAGTATATACCATATACGCTATTTTCTTACACATCTGCCCATTGAACATCACAACGTATTACGCGCGATGTTCTTCTACACAACCTTTCAACAACAGACTATTCCAACCCTATTTTTGGAAGCAATCCAAACCTATATACCAAAGAAAAAACTTGCCATAAATGGACACGATCTAATGTCTACATTCGGCTTAACCAAGGGAAAAAAAATAGGACTAATATTAAAGGGACTGTACCGTATAGTGTTAAAAACACCAGAAAAAAATGAACGTGAAACCTTGCTTTCCCTTGCAAAGAGTTTGCATTAGTTTTCTTTTACTTTTTTATGTTCTCTTTTGTGATTTTTGCATAGGCAATGCCAGCTGCCGTTTGCTCGGCTAGTTTTTTAGTCATACCCGTACCTTCACCGTATACTGTACTACCAATCTTCACTTTTACTCTAAAAAAATGCTCATGAATGGGCCCTGATCGTTTTACCATCGCATAGGTCGGGGTCTTCTGTAGCGTTTGCTGAACAAAATCTTGGAGCATAGACTTATAGTCCTTAGCATGACTACCGTCTTTTACCTTCTGTATCGCTGCATCAAACCAGCGAATCAATGCCCAATATGTTTTTTTGTATCCTCTATCCACATAATAGGCGCCAACAACCGCCTCCATGGTGTCTGCCAATATAGCAGCCTTGTTACGTCCACCGCTATTGTCCTCGCTGGGACTAACCAACAAATACATGCCAAGGCTCAAACGCTTTGCTGTCTCCATTAGTGAATATTTAGAAACAATGTTCGATCGTAATTGGGTTAAATCGCCTTCCTGGGCAGAAGGGTACAAAGACATGAGGTGATCCGAGATTATCAATCCTAAAACTGAGTCACCAAGAAACTCCAACCTCTCGTTGCTGTTACCATCACTCCATTCATTTGCGTATGATCTATGGGTTAAAGCGGTATTTAGCAGGGAGAGATTTTTGAATTTCACCCCTAGAAGTCTTTGAAATTCTATAAGAGACACTTTTCGATCCTTTGACTGAACTGCAACCGTGTCTCTGTAATCAATGTTTTTCAGTAATCTATTGAGTCTTCAAAAAATCTAAGACATCTTGAATTGTCTCGAATTCACCAACTTTTTCGTCTGGCAAAGAAATACCAAACTCTTCTTCTATCGCATATACAAGCTCGTATGTATCCAAGCTGTCTGCACCAAGATCTTGTCTGAAGGAGGCCGAGGGTACGACTTTCGCTTCATCTACTTCAAGCTTTTCGGCAATTAGCTTCTTCATTTTGTCAAAACTTATTTCCATAACATCTTTTCCTTTCCATTACTTATACTATTTAAAATAGAAGTCATTAACTATTAAAACGATTTAGTTCATCGTGTTCAAAAATCTTTTTTCCTCGGTAAAAGCCTGACTTAAGGTCAACCCTATGCCTAAGAACATAGGCACCCGACTCTTTTGATTCTGTCACTGAGGGCTCTTTTAATACGTAATTTGCAGCATGTTTTCTGCGAGTTCGTGATTTCGAAGATTTTTTCTTCTGTACAGCCATAGTGGATTGTTGCATGACATAATAAAGATGTCAAGATTATCTCGATACTCCTAGCTATCAACTATTTATCTTAGCCTCAATTTTTTTCTGTATACTGGGCGGAACCATTCGTGATATGTCTCCGCCCAATCGTATCAATTCCATGATGGTCGAGGAACGAATAAGACTTACATGAAGCTCTGTCGGTAAGAGCAAGGTGTCAACATTTGGAGCAAGTCGCTTATTGAGCTGTCCCAATTCGAATTCATATGTAAAGTCATTGACCGACCTCACTCCTCGAATGATGATACGTGCATTAACCTCTGTAGCAAACTCAACAATGAGTCTTTTCCATTCGACCACTGCTATATTACTATGTTCTTTGGTTAATTCCTTCAGCATATCAACCCGCTCTCGAGGAGAAAAATGATACATTTTATGAGGGTTATTGGCAACGACCACATATATATTGTCAAAAAGGGATGAAGTGCGACTAATTAGATTTAGATGACCATTGGTTGGTGGATCGAAGGACCCTGGAAGTATAACCGTCATCCAGAGCTCTTTTGATTTTTCGCATTATTTCGTGAACTACGCTTTTTGGCCTTGACGGTATCATCATCTTCAAAAAGCACATGCGTAAGCACATCTGCAATGCCCATCATAGCTCTCTCCTGATACTTGGTATCGTCGATCACCGATTTTAATAATTCGAGTCTTCTTATGTCAATATTTCGTGCTACTCGACCCATCTACAAAGGCCCCTTCCATATGGAGGAAACGAAATGGATTGGGTTGAATATATACTACATCAAAACGTATATCCGTATACTTCTCTACCGCATGTGACAAAAGATAAAACTCCGCCGTCTGCGCTATTTTTTTCTTCTTCGTACTGGAAATAACTCTTTCCAACTCGTACGGAGAGTAGACCATCCATGTCTTAACCTCAAAAAATACAAGCGAATCCATTCGCAGGTCCGCACCTACAATATCGACCTCACCGTAGGGTGACTTAAAGTTCTTTTCTAAAATAATGTAATTCTGTGAAGAAATTAATAGACCAGCCGCAACAGATTCACCAAAGTGTCCCATTGCGTTCATTCTTAGGTCCTTGTTAGTTTTTCTTTTACTTTTGTGGCTTTTCCGACTCTATCGCGAATATAGTATAGTTTTGCTTGGCGTACTTTTCCGCGTCTACTGATTTCGATCTTCTGAATTCTTGGGGAATGGAGTGGAAATACCCGTTCAACCCCTACTCGGAAGGAAATTTTTCTCACGGTGAATGTTTTCCGTAGTCCAGAGTTGTTTCTTGCGATGACAAGACCTTCAAAAATTTGTACTCGCTCAGAAGACCCTTCCACAATTCGAAAATGAACGCGAATAGTGTCCCCTATGCGAAAATCAGGATGATCTGTTCGCAATTGTTTATGTTCAATCTGGTGAATAATGCTCATGGCTTTAATGATGATTGTATCCTATTTAGAAAAGTACAGCAAGAATTACCGCGCTATATCTGGGCGAAATAGTTTTGTTTTTAGCTCTCGATTTTTTTCTTTCCACTTTTCAATATTTTTGTGATGTCCAGATAGCAAAACATCGGGAACCGCCAAATTCCGCACAACAGATGGACGCGTATACTGATCATGCTCTAATAATCCTTCCGTAAAACTCTCCTCTACCAACGATTCTTTATTAATACCATTTTCTTGCAATCTGAGAATCGAATCGATAATATTCAAACAGGCCAGTTCTCCAGAACTTAACACGTAATCGCCGAGGCTTACCACATCGCAAGAGTAGAGATCCTTTATCCTAGCGTCTATTCCTTCATAATGCCCCGCAAGGAGTAATATCGAATTTCGTTTCGCGTAATACTCTGCATCGCTTTGCAAAAAACGCCTTCCGTCAGGACTGGGGACAAGCAATGGTTTTGATATCTCTTCGAGTGATTCCAATGCTCTAGCTATAGGCTCTACTTGCATAAGCATCCCTGCTCCACCACCAAATGGTTTCTCATCGCAGCGAAAATGCGTTCCTTCTGCAAAAGAACGAATATTGATCAATACAAGTTCGACGCCATTTTCCTCGATGATTCTCTTTGGTATCGATACCGAGCAATAATGTTGAATTATTTCAGGAAATAGGCATAGAACTGTTATCTTCATGAAATAACTCGTGATTCTGCAATTCGATACAACGTACGTCGACGCTGCGCACAAACACTTCTAACAACGGTATCATAACCATTTCGCCGGATTCCTTTTTTACCTCCAGGCAATCATGCACACCAAGATCATATACAGCTTCCAAAATCCCAAATCGCTTATTCATAAGGTATACGGGAGTTCCTAGGATATCTTGTATATAAACCTCATCTTCACGTAGCTCCGCCGCTGAATCTCGCGTCACAAGCACAAGAGCATGCGTTAATGTAGCCGCAGTTTCCTTGTCTTCATAGCCTTTTATAACAACGGCAAATTTTCCATGAACCCATTCCCATCGTAATACAATGAAACGTTTTGGTTCGTTCTCAGAAGGAAGACGCAATAATATAGATGTTAGCTGTTTAAAATGAGAATATTCGCCAGAAAAACTATGAACCACCAGCGCACCACCTACACCAACAGTTTTTCCAAGCTTAGCAGTATAAAAATGTTCCTCAGTCGAGGATTTCAAGTGTGGCTCTTCTCCCGCCCTTGTAAGAAATTGCACTGAGTACGGTTCGAATAGCTCGAGCGATGCGCCCCCCCTGCCCCACGATCTTTCCAATATCATTTGGAGCAACTCGGAGTTCGAATATCGTTGTTTTTTCCCCTTCAACCATGGTAACTTCTACAGAATCTGGGTCCGAAACAATCGCACGTGCAATATCTTCTATTAACTGTTTCTCCATTTAGCCTTCCTTCGTTGAGGTTTGAGGTGTAGAATTATATTTCAATATGCTTTTAACCGTATCAGTGGGTTGAGCACCTCTCTCAATCCAATAGTTGTACTTTACCATATCAATCTTAATTTTTTCATCGCTAGGATTGACTGGTTGGTATATACCAAGAGAATCCAAAACACGACCTTGTCTAGGAGATGTCACCGGACATACAACAACGCGATAGGCTGGTTTACGCTTTGCTCCAAAACGTTTGAGTCTGATTTTTACCATACTGTCATTATACCTAAATACACGTGCAAGTAAAAGTACTATCGTTTTTTCGCAAATTTCTTCATCTGATTTTTTACTTGCTCGAAATTTTTTAACAATTTCCTCAATTCAAACTGTGATGAACCCGCACCGCGGGCAATTCTTTTTTGTCGCGAAGCATTCAAAATACGCGGGTTTTCACGTTCTTCAAAGGTCATTGAAAGTATCAAGGCTTCTTGCTTTTTGTAGACGGTTTCGTCCGGATCTGAAGCAGAATTCATTTGTCCACGAATATCTTGGGGTAATAATTCCATAATTGATTTTATCGATCCCATCTTTTTTATCGTGGCAAATTGCTGAAGGAGGTCATTGAGCGTAAATTGAGATTTCGCAGCCTTTTTTCGCAGTTTTTGGGCTTCTTCTTCATCGACTACTTCTCGAGCACGTTCAACCAGTTGAACGACATCCCCCATGCCAAATATCCTATTTGCAAATCCTTCAGGATTAAATTCTTCTAGATTGTCCGCATGCTCACCCGTTCCCAAAAAGAGTATCGGGCATTTTGCAATTTCACTCACGCTAAGGGCCGCCCCCCCGCGACTATCTGCATCGCATTTTGATAATATAACTCCAGACACCGGGACATACTCGGTTATTGCTTGAGCTAATTCTGCAGCTGTCTGTCCTATGGTTGCATCTACAACAAACAATACGTGTTGAGGCTTTGCAAGTTTGTGAACATCTTTTATTTCCTCAAGGAGTTCGACGGATAATCCATGCCTACCAGCGCTATCAATTATACACACATCTGCATTGGTTCGAGGATATTCGCTAAGTCCTTTTTTAATCGCCTCTTTAACGGTATTGCCTCCACTGAAAACAGAAAAACCATGCTGATCACCCAATTGCTGTAATTGTTCAACTCCCGCAGGCCTCGTTCTATCTGCTGCAATGACATAGGAGCTCATATTCCTTTTTTGTAAATAATTTGATATCTTTGCAATCGTTGTGGTTTTTCCACTTCCTTGCAAACCAACCATCAATATCTTCTCACCTCTCTGTACGGTAAGAGATTTTTTTTCTGATCCCAATATCCCCGTGAGCACTTCGTGCAAAATAGCGACAAATTCTTCGGTAACCGTCACTCCCTTCGTGACCTGACGACCTTCTGCAGCCTGTACGCAGCGATTAAGAAATCGACGCACAACGCGAACATTGACATCAGCTTCAATGAGTGATGCTCGAATCTCTGAGACTATACCGGTCAAGTCTTCTTGGCGGATAACTGGCTTAGCTTTTATTTTTGAAATTATTTTGTGTAATGATTTTGAAATAGACTCAAACATTTTTCTTTCTGTACTATATCTTACCGTAACTGAATAAAATTTCGCTCCAAAAATTCTCTACGCCTATGTGCCTTATCGTAATATTCACTCAATGGGAAACGCGTTTGCACCAATCGATAGAATGAAACAGCACTTTCAACGTCCTGAAACGAAGAACTTGTCTCATATGCTGCGCCAAGATGATAATACGTAGCATCGAGGTTGTCCTTGTCTCTTACTAATAAGATGCGAAGAATAGGAAGCACACCCTCAACACGACCGTTTTCAATTTCACTGTGTAGTCGCTTGAACACTTCGGCACTCTGGTAATCTTTTAGATCTTCCCTTTCTAAAAAATTTGCTAGTTCAGCCAAACTTGCGGTCTCCACCGAAAATGCTTCACCATTTTCTGTGCTATCTGCTCCCAGAATACTGGCATTCATCGAAGTATCCTCAGAAGCTGAATCATCCTTCTCGGGCACTATAGTTATGTTTGCGGTATGAAAATAATCCGTACCGGCACCAAGATCATACCGTTCAAATCCCAAAGTACTGGCTCCTACCGCGCTAGCCATAAAGAAAAACATGGTGCTATCTGATTGAGGAACAGAACGCTGTAATTCTACCGCTATTCCGGTCGAAGAAACGAAAATCCAACCTACATTTTGAATAACAACAGAAAACTCCTTGTTTACTGGAACAATCAATATTTCTGAAGTGCTTCGATCATCTCTGGAAACATTCGATGCCCCAGAGAGTACTCGCTGATCATCTACTCGTGTGCGAGAATTATTGGTTTGATTGGGTACTCGCGATTCACTGGATTGCAATTGAGGAATTTCTATGCCTTTACTTTCAGTTATAGGGGGGACTTGCTCCGAAACAGCATTATTCGGAGGGGACATTGTATCAGAGGATGGAGAAAGTTGTTCTTCTTCCAACTGCTCATCGATTTCATTCTCTATGTTAGAGCTTCCTTCGTTGCGTTCCTCATTGCTGCCGGGCTCATCCTGATTGTTAGGCGGCTGAATTTCAATTTCAGATTCTTCGCTGGCTTGTGTGTCTGAAGAAGATTCCACCTCATCCGAAACAGTTTCTTGCTCCGAATCTTCATCTGTCTCGGTATCGGGGGGCATATCTGCCTGATCTTCATTCTCTACCTCAGGAGGAGTCTTGGGAGGATCTACTAACAAGAATCCCGCACCCGATTCACTAGGATCAGAAGGAGGTAGCATAACTTCTGGTAAAGATTCGCAGGATGCAAATAGAAGAGTCAAGCAGCACAGACCTAAAACCCTGGTGCGTTTTTTATACATTTGCATACAATTCCTCGTTGATCTTCACCGAAACCAATCTAGATACCCCTAGTTCTTCCATGGCTACTCCAACAAGTCCATCCATTGCGGCCATTGTTTGCACATTGTGAGTCACAATAACAAACTGAGTATTTTTCGAATACTTATATAGCATACTCAAAAAACGCCTGATATTAAAATCATCTAACATAGCATCAACCTCATCAAGAATGCAAAACGGGGACGGTTGCACGAGAAATGTAGCAAATAGCAATGCAATTGCGGTTAACGTGCGCTCTCCACCCGATAATTGCCCGATATCATGTGGCTTTTTCCCTGGAGGTTTTGCAATAATCCGTATGCCCTGTGCTATATCTTCATCATCAACAAGTTCGATGTTAGCAGCACCTCCAGAAAACAATGTCTGAAATACACCATTAAATGTATTATCTATTTTTTCTATTGTGGCACGTACTCGCTTGGCAGCCGTGGTTTGAACTTCTGTATAAACAACCAGTAGATCGTTGAGAGAGTCTTGAATATCGGTCTCTTGGGACATAAGAGCATTGAGTTTGGTATCGATTTCTTTACGTTCATCTAAAGCAAGAAAATTTACTTTTCCTATTGCTCCTATTTCACGAACCAACAATTCATGACGATCTTTTAGCACTTTATATTCCTCTTGCATGAGGGGATCAGCGCTATAATCTTCATGAGCTTGTTTTTCTTCCAACTGATCAATGCGTTCACTCAACCGGACCATTGAAAGACTGTTTTTCTGTCTCTTCCGGTCTATATCTGTTTTCTGCGCGTCTAATTCTGTAGATTGAGAGCCATAATCGCGTAAGCTCTTCTTTTTTAACGCCAATTGCTTGTCTAATTTCAAGATGATGTTTTGAGCGTTAGAATACGATGGCGAATCTTGTTTAAACTCTGCAATTTTCTCGGTAGATTCCTGCACACGTTTTCGAAGACCATTGCATTCTTCCTCAAGATCCTTTCTGTTTTGCTCATTTCTTTTGGTTGTGGCTTCACTTTCAAGCAAACGTTGTGAAATAAAATTGGTTTCGGCGTGTTGTAATTCTATTTTTTTCAACAACTCATTCATAGTTGTTCGTAATTGAGTCTGAGAGTTCCTCAATGATGTAAGGAGTTCCGTCTTTTCGCCACATGTCGTCTGTAACCTGCGCTCTTCTTCTTGAAGAATAGACATTTCTTTCTCCACGTCCCGTCTTTTGCTACCGTGCTCGACAAGTTTCTGCACTGTCTCACCTGCAATTGTAACAAACCGTTCTAATACCGCAAGGCATTCAACAAGCACCGCATATTTCTTCGACTCGTCCAGTTTCTCATTAGAAATGGCTTCTTTTCCTCGTCTTACATGCTCAAAAACCGAGCAAATCAGATCATCTGAATCCATCTGCTGTGAAGAATCTATATATTCCACAATAAATTGAACGAGTTCATTGAATGCATCAACTCGTTCTTTCTGAAGTGATTCTACACGAGCTCTCAGCTCTGCAATCCTTTCACGACCAGCCGTCAATGCAGTTGAACAGGTTTCTATTTCTTCCGTAGTTTTTTCAAAATCTGCCTGTGTTTTTTGCTTTTTTTCTTCCAATGAACAAACGTCTTTCTGCAACAGATCAAGACGTTTCTTTTGCAAAATTTGCGCCTCAGCTTGTTTGGAAATATCCGACAATAATTGCGAAAGGCGATTAGACCTCTGTTTTAACTGATGCTCATTTCTCTCGCATTCTGCTTTTATGTATGTTTTTTCTTTCTCGAAAGATTCTCTTTTCATTTGTTCTTCGATCAAGTGGATTTCTTCACGTGCACGTGTACGTTCTAATTCTTGAATATTTTTCTGTTCTTCTTCGATTTCCCCTCGATTTGCAGTCGTGGCTTGAGCGATTACTTCTGACCGAGCAGCAAGTGAACCATTTTTTTCTTCCAAACGACTATACTCTTGCCGAATGTTTTGTAAATCTTTCAGCCCAAGTGTACCCTTTACCCTCTGTAATTCCTTTGTAAATCGTTGAAAGCGTTCAAGTTCTTCTGCTTGCACATCACGTACGATTTTTTGACTGGTTAACTCTTGTATCGAAGACTGCAGTGTTTTTAAATCATTAGTTATGCGGGCAAGATTATTTTCAATGTCACGTCCCTTTATGCGCAAAGAAGAGATACCGGCGGCTTCATCGAAATATTGCAGTCGTTGTTCCGGGCGTAAAGATAATAACTGATCGATCTTTCCCTGTTCTAATATCGCGTATTCCAACAATCCCACACCGGAATCATAAAAAAGTTCACGAACATCGCGTAAACGAACGGATTTATTATTTATCTTGTATTCCGTATTGCCATCGCGATACAAAATTCTTCTAATCGAGACCGTATCCGAATCAATTCCCAAGGACCGCGAGCTGTTGTCAAATTGAATACTTACATCAGCAACATTTACAGGTGGACGATCCTTCGCTCCGTTGAAAATCACCTCGGTCATTTTTTGTACGCGAATACTCTTGGTGGATTGATCTCCAAGAACCCATTTTATCGCATCTACGATATTACTTTTCCCACTACCATTTGGCCCAACGATAGCGGTGCGGTTATGCTGAAAATCGATGAGAGATTTCTCAGCAAAAGTCTTAAATCCAAAGATGTGAACGGTATTAAGTTTCATAGTATTTCACGGTATGCATACCAAATAACTAAGATTATGATATACGGGTATGACGTATTGTGGAATAGACGAAGTTGGTCGTGGACCTCTAGCAGGACCCGTATGGGCTGTAGCTGTCTTTCTACCCACGCGTTGTCCCAAAGAATTGTTCGATTCAAAACAAATACCTCCAGCTACGAGAGCATCCCTTGTTCATACATTACGGAGAATTGGAGCCCTCTGGAGCTCTGGTTATGCCTCTCCCCATGAAATCGACGCAATAAATATACGCAACGCAACATGTATAGCCATGGCACGTGCCTATCAACGCTTAGCAACCCTTTTACATGAAAAAGGCGTGAAAAAGCCCATGACTGCCTTAGTCGACGGAAAAGATGATCCAAAGATTGGCATACGAAGTATCCCAATCATAAAAGGTGACGCGGTTATCCCTGAAATACAAGCAGCATCAATATTGGCTAAGCATGCTAGAGATCTTGTGATGATCCATTATTCAAAACATTTTCCGCAATACGGTTTTGAAAAACACAAAGGGTATCCTACCCTTGCTCATCGTCGGGCAATTCAATCCTGCGGATTGAGTGCCATTCATCGGAAGACATTTCGGGGATGCCATTCTTCTTCACAAAACCCATAACCTCACTAATAGCGTGTTCCAAAGCCCCGATATCGTCTTCAAAAAACACTACCTGAAAACGTTCAAAATAGCTGTGTCCTTCTTGTGGTTTACTTTCAACAACCGACAAAAAGATGTCTCCCTTTCTATTTTTCTTAACATTAAAAAAGTATGTCCTGCTTTTGTTCATAGCAGGAAATCGGACAGAAAACAATTCCCCTCTTGTTCCCATGTGTTCCCCCATATAATTAGCGATCGACCGGGATCGAACCGGCATCATCAGCTTGGAAGGCTGAGGTAATAGCCATTATACGACAATCGCATATATTTTTTTCATAATACTCAATTCTTCATGTTGCTGCAAGAAATGTATACTGTAAATCATACTTGACCCTCTCGTAGCTGATCTTTCAAAATAGAACATGCCGAAGTGGTGGAATTGGTAGACACGGAGGACTTAAAATCCTTTGACCTAAAACGTCGTGCGGGTTCAAGTCCCGCCTTCGGCAGAAACGTAATTCCCTCCCATTGACGAATAATTCGTTCGAATGTTTCAAAAATTTAGAGCCGCAACATACAAAGCAGTCTATTCCTAAATCAAGCTAAAGTTTCGTTTAAAATGTCCAATATATCTATTGAGGTAATTAATGGGAATACTATCATATTATTTTGCAATGAGTATCGATGGATATATCGCAGAAGAGAACGACAGCCTTCAGTGGCTCGAAGATTTCGGCAATAATGAAGCCTTCGAAAGAAGTCCGTATGCTTACCGCGATTATTATGAAACCGTATCGTCGGTCATTATGGGAAGACGGACATACGAAGTGATATCAAGAATGGGCGAGTACCCCTACGTTGACAAAAAGGGATATATTGTTACTAATAACGTAAGATATTACAATGGAAGTACATCAGAACCACTAACCTTTCTAAAAGATCTGGACTCTCTTATTACGGAGAAGGATCGATGTGAAGGGAGGATGTGGCTCATCGGAGGAGGAAAACTAGCAAGCGAATTAATGAGACTGCAGATAATTGATGAATTGATTATCACGGTGATTCCAAAAATGTTAGGATCAGGAATTAGGTGGGTCATTGAAAATGACGCAAAAACCGAATGGTTTTTACGTGACAGCATTCAGTTAGGAGATGTAGCGCAGTTTCAATACATAAAAAAATAAATATATACAAAAACTTGTTATCTCAAGGCTTAACATATTACTAAAAATAGTACTATAATCAAAATAAGGAAGGACCGAGTTATGAACAGAATAACTGTACAACAATATGCAGAGCGGGAGTCAATATCTCGTCAAGCTGCTTACGAGAGGCTTCGTAAATTGCGAAAGTTTTATCCACAACATGCGAATCTAGTCGTAAAAGATGAAAAATACAGCATATCAGAAGAAGCGATACCGATCCTCGCTGCGGTGCAAAAAACAGCCATCGCGCGAAGAGGTCGAAAGATAAAAGCTGTGTAATCATGGATTTTCGTGAAAGGAGTGGCAGGTAGTCTTTTTGAATATCCCTGCCCTTCTTTAACGAAATACTTACTCCATAGCTTTTACTAACCTTTTTAAAACTCGATCACGCTTTAGTGGTTTTAATATATAGCCCTTGGCTCCTGCAACCAGTGATTTGCGCACAAGTCTTTCAGTACCAAGTGTACTCACCATGACAACGGTTGCTTCTGGGTCAAACTCCAATATCAACTCCAAAGCTTCTATCCCAGTCATGCCAGGCATTGTTATATCGAGTGTTATCAATTTCACTTCGGGATAATGACGTTTATAGCTATCAACCGCTTCAATACCATTTAAAACCGATTCGGTAATTGTATAGCCTCCTGACATCATTATTTGAGTGAGTTGTCTGACGATGAACATAGAATCATCGGCAATTATTATTTTACTACGTCCTTTATTTCTCATATTTTTTTTCTCCTTCGCGTATCGCTACATATAGGTTTACAATTCCTACACTCAAGGACAACGGTATTCGAAAGTAAGGTATGTCTTTGATTTCTATCACTTTGTTTCCAAGCACCAACGTTGGAGGACTAAGGCTCAAATGGAATCCAAGCCTGCTTAGCCTCGTAATTGATCTTCCAGTTATCATATTTGCCACTTCGGTAATCGATGCTTTTCCGAGATTTCCTAGGGTGGTAATTGCATCCATCTCAATATTCTCAAGCATTCTTGAAGCAATTTTTATTGCAATGTCCTCTTTCATCAATAGCATCAAACTACCAGAAAGATCCCCAGAAAATTCTATAGTACTGGCGGCTCCCTCAGAGGTGATTGCTCCAGTACAAATTGCTGCATCTCCCCGTGTGATTTCAAACTTGAACACCTCCCTTAAAACGGTATAAGAGGCTTCAATAAAGGGGTTAAGATACACGGCTCTCATGCTATACTTCTTTTTTTTGTATACATAATACTGCTAGCTTTCATAATGATTGCTATAATAAACTGATGTGGGTGTACCAATAACATCGTTTCTTTTTCTGTTTTCTGCATTGCCTGGAGTAAACTTTTGCTCAATTCGGATGTGTTTTTCACCTCGAGATTATTCCACACTTGCATAGTTGAAGATTTTCTTTTATTTACTCCAACAATATCATCTACTATCAATCCCACAAGGCATGAATCAAATTCAATAATAATAATCATCCTCGAAGACATGCGATGCTCTTCATCGTAGGAGGATGCCTTGTTTGAATCTGTAGTCTCTTTATCATACATAGATAATTCAAGAAAATCACCGATATCCCAAACAGGTACCGGACTTCCATTTACAACAACAACACCTCTGAGAAAAGGAACTGAATACGGCACAGAATGTAATTTCATGTACTCATAAATCTCAATAACCATCGGAGCAGGAAAACACAATGAAATCCCGCGAACCCCGCATTCAAGAACCATTAAAGGCTGGTGTTTCATCATGAATTTGTTCAAAGAAGAACGAACATTTGCCAATGTTTCATCAGAAACAGTAGTGTGAGAAAATTTCTTGGTCTTTACTAATTTCTGTAAATGAAGCAAAAAGCACACTTTTCCTTGTTTCGTCAGAGCAATTGATTGAATAGGCGTTTCTACGGGAAAGAAAACAGGAAAAACCGTCACAAGTTCTATCCCTTCCACAGAATTTACACGAAATCGTATCTTTTTTTTACGATGTTGCACCCAAAGCTCGGTGAAAGCAGTAGAATCTACTTTTTTATCACAAATGAACTCCTGCAATCGCGTGCTAGTATTATCTGACTCAGAATTATTGTAGCGAACACTATTAACCTGATGCATTGGGAGTGCATAAAAATATCCTTCTTCATTGATAATATAATTATTCTGCACATCAAAACTAGAAGGAATAGATATTGTAAACTGTGTGAACTTACCAACCTCCGTAGAAACCGATATATCTCCCCCTAGCCTCTCTAATCCTTCCTGTAATGCATTAAGTCCAATACCAAAGCCAGAAACCGAAGTTGCCTTCTCCTTTGTTGAAAAATCGGGTAAAAATATCAGTTTCGCGATTTCGTCATTGGTATATTCTGTTCCCTCCTTCAAAAAGCCATATTCTATCCCTTTTGATTTAATTTTTTCTAGATTAAGTCCTCTTCCATCGTCTTTGATAAGAATAGTTAGCATACCAGATCGTTCTGTTCCAGATATTCGTATGATCCCCTCTGGATTCTTCTCTTGTACTATTCTTTCTTTTTCTAATTCGATGCCGTGATCAACGGCATTCCGAATACAATGCAATAATAGACTTGAAACAATACTTACCAATCCGCGATCTATCGAAATACTCATATCATGATATGTATACCGAACCCGCTTTCCTAACTCTTTCGACAGTTTATAAACATATATCCCAAATGATTGAAATAGTATTTTTAGTTCTATCATTTGATTTTCCATAACAGTCTTTTTGAGTTGAGTCGTAGAAAACAAATTTTTCTCTACAGCAATCCATTCGGTGAATTCATGATTATGAATCTCAGATTTTATGGTTTTTAATAAATCAACGACATGAAGAGCAAACAGGGAAGATTGACGATTTTCTTGTTCGTTCGTGGCATGAATGTATTTTTCTGTTCTTAGAATCACCGATGCAATCCATTGCAATAGGGAATCCTGCCTACGTACTTCAGAACCCAAAGTATGAATGCTTTGCTCGAGCTGTACAAAGCCAGAAAATAATTGTAATCCTTTCGCTTCTTTGAATTGAGAGTCATTGGTATTGAAATTTCCTGTCTCAATACCATCACGGTTAGGTTTTTCTTTGGAAGACATTGGTAAGTTTTGTGATATATTTTCTAAGCGGACGGTTTCTATGTCAGGATGAGCGTTTAAATTTTTCTCTAGAATATGGACATTGGGTTCGTCTGGAAATATTACCTCTACTACGTATCTGCTATCATCTTCGTAGGAATCGTAGTCTTCATACAGCACCGAAGCCCTTGAACATTCATCTAGTATTGTGAGTTCAGCCAGATCTAATGTTAGATTAGACTTTTTGAGAGAACAAAATATCTTGATTTTGGGAAGATTGTTTGTGGTGTTTGACGATAATTTTCCATGCCGAGCGGCATCTATTGATTTTTTTATGGCTTCAATAGCATACAATAATTGATGCCTTAGGGTTAGATGAATTTCTTCTTCTTGGTGAGTGCCAGAAGTATAGATTTGTAATTGTTCTTCTTGTTTATGTACAACCGTCAAAATGTCCTGTAACCCACAGCTTGCAGCAATGCTCTTTATGGTGTGTAATCTTCGTCGTATATCACTGAGGTCAGAAGAAAGATTCTTAGTGTCTGAAAATTCAACGAATAATGACTCGATATGGCGGGTGTTTTCAAGGATTTCATCAAACCCATTCAAAAAAATTTCTTCATCAAGAAAATACACACCATATTTTACAATCACATGTATACTTATGTAAAGTATAAGTAAATTCTTAGTTTTCACAAAAAGGAAAGGGGAGCTGGAAAACCCCCCTTTCTAAAACAATACACTAAAAGGAGCCTTATTCTATACCGTCAATATCCTGTACAACATGCTGATTAAGTCGTTCAATATACTGCAGTACTTGTTCTCGACCAAATCTCTCAAGTGAATTAAATCGTTGCTCATCTGCTCTCTGTTGTTGAATACCCCAGATCGCTTCACTGTTTATGTCTTCTTCTAGTTGTTGATTTGCCCTGTCATAGGTAACCTTAATATCTTTCACATACCCAACATAGTCTCCACCAATCTGATCACCATTTCGATAAATTCTAATGCCTAGTAAACGTATATAGGACAGACCCGTTGGATAAGTAGGTCGAATTCGCAATTCACGCTTCCTAACATCCTCTATATAATTTGGATTTTCCCAGGAGACTTCTCCCCACCCTGAGAACTCCAAATTTCCGAAGGGTATTTCATGCACAACACGATCGTTATCTTCAATCAAAATTGTCATTCGATGCGGATAATTTAATCCGTACGTAGAAACAGACATGGATCTAAGCGAACCTACGTTCTGCAAAACACCAAAGGAAACAAACTTCCTAGAACCACCAATTTCTTCTTCCGGAACGATGAGTGATCCATCTACCTGTAATTCATCCCTATCTGCAGTGGGCAGAATTTCAAATGGAGGGGTGATCGTGATAAATGCGTTGTAGGGTTCGCTAGGAAACAATGTGCGAAATCCGAGCACTGTTTCTCCAGAATACAAGTCTGACTCTGGATTGACCTGTGCGGCCCTAACATTACTCACAGAATCAGCAAGCATGGATTTCGCTGAAGAGTTGAGCGTAACAGTCCATTCTTCAAGAGCGAGAGAACTTTTCATTTCTTGTCTTTGTTCCGCTGTATACCCTCTACCTGCCAAGGTAGAGTAGTCCATAATAGTTCTTTCATTCAGAGTAGGACTATCAGCCGGAAAATCAGGAGTCAGTAATGAGAAATCTATTAACAAAGCCTCTTCTGCATTAATAGAAAGCCCAAATACCAACAAAATTATAACTAGGTACAGAAGTTTTTTCATATATTTCTCCTTGAGCAAATCATTACCCTACTTATCGGTTGCCGATGAACATAAAATTTAGCCATTAAGGCTGTTTGCACTCAAAAACTCATTACCTTCCAACAGAAATCGAATATCGAACAAGTCATTGTAGCTTCTTCTTATTCCCTGCTGCAGCAAATCTTCAATACGCTGGTACTGAAAAAATTCGATATTGCTTTCAAGAACCGAAGCGTATAAGTTTATCAGAACAGAATCACCGTAGATGATAATTCCCTGTATGTCCTGTATTTTTATCAGTGGATCAAGATTTTCGTGTATGTAAGGTCCCAAAAAGTATTCTTCTACGTAATTCACCAATTCTTCTGATCGCTCTTTCTCGCGGGATATCAAATGCCTCTCCAGTACCATTTTTCCATCGTAACGGGTGTAAAAAAAATCAGCCACGCGACGTGATCTCTCCCCCATTCCCAACAATATGCTAGTCGCTATCAAAATCGGAAACAACAAGAACAATATATGTCGTTTTTTTAGTCTATGTGTCATTCTGTCCCCTCAACCGTTAGTATGTAAGATTCGATGCCAGAAAACAATGCTCTAGAGAGAATATCTTGATAAGATTCATCAATAAGGTAGGATCGTTCATTAGTATTAGAAATAAATCCAAGTTCAACAAGAACCGCTGGCATCTTCACATTCCTTACCACGTACCATGACTCTTCACGTATGCCACGATTACTGCTGATATGGCCAATCTGTTCATCCATCTCTGAGAGAATACTCCGCGCAAATAGCACGCTTTCTATACTCACTTCTTCATCCTTGATGCGATTCAATATCTCCACGGTATCTTCTTCAAATCCAAACGCAACAGTGTCGGATACCAAGTTCTTGCGTACCACTTTGGGGGGTAGATACCACACTTCGAATCCCTGAGCTGCAGCATTCAAAGAGGCATTTACGTGTATTGATACAAATAACGTTGATTCGCTGGTTCCCAATTCTATTGCATTTGCAAAATCTGCACGTTCTTCTAATGAAACATAGGTGTCTGAATCACGTGAAATATGTATTTCCTTATCCGGGAATCGACTTTTTAACATTTCTTGCAAATGTAAACCAACAGCAAGCACAATATCCTTTTCATAAACGCTACTCCCATTGGATAACTTGGCAACCGCTCCTGGATCCTGTCCACCATGACCCGGATCTATGAATATGGCCCTTACGCGAGAAAAATCACGAGAAGCAATACGAGTCGTATCATCAAAAACAAAGGAATCCAAGAATGAAACCGTTGTCTCCGTGAGAATTATTTCATCATTAATTACTTTTGGGGCATCGAAACGATGTATATCAGAAAAATTGAGTACATAATAAGGACTATCCAAACGAAACGTAACCGCGTCTATACCAAACCAGAGGGTTCCGACACCCCTGAGTGCATCCCATTGCAATGAGACATCGTTCTTAACAAGATATGACTCGAGAGTTGTCTCGCTAACAGCAGTGGCTCCAATAAAAACTATGAAAACCGTTGTAAATAAAGTTCGTAACATGAATTGGTAATCGTTCCTTTTTTATCTGCAGCGACAGAATCACAGATATACCTTAATCCTTGGTATCCTCCACGACGAGCAACATGATAGAGTAATATATCTCGGTTATCTGGGATAGATTTGCCCACATTCAACACACCATTTTTCTCCGCTTGGTGCAATACCATAAAAAATTGGGCACTGTCTTCTTCTTCGCGCGTCGTATTGTAGGGACCTAAAAGTATGTGCTCTTCTCCAATATCGCTCAAAAATGCTCTATATTTATCGTGTACTATATTGCCGAGATTAAGAACCATTTTTTGTGCATTCCACGGTGATATATCATCAGGAAACACGAAAGAGCCCAGTATTTCACTGATAAAGGATGGGAGTGGGCATCCCAAATCGGGGTAAAGAGCTTCTACGTATTTTGAAAACAAAAAGGAATTGGTCTCAGAATCATTGGGGGAAAGAAAGGCGCAAAAATGTGCCAACAAATATTTTCTTCTTTCTATCAACAAGCGTTTTGTAGATGCCGTAAACACAATACTGGCTATTTTATCTGTATTATTGCTGGGATAGGATACCCTCGATCCTATTTCTCGATGCAAAAAGATATGTTTGCACCAATCGTACTCAATACATAGTTTGCTTCCTTCTAGGCGTTTTGTTGTGCCTGGCATACTGATTATCGATATTTCGGAAGCATACAAAGAACGTGAGGGAACGAGAGATTTTTGAGATGGCAAGGCTGAAATAGCAGCCAAAACGGCAACGGTTGCTGGGTTTGTTCCTTTCGCATAGGGAATGGTCCATCCCGACATGAATCCTCCTGAAAGCCTTGCTGCCATTTCTCCTAATATAATAGAATCGTCTTTATAAAAAATATCTCCTTTCAAGGTTCCCGAGGTTATCTGCAATAATTCTGCAATTTTTTGAAAAAGTTTGCTCATGCCCTCTACCCCAAAGCTATCTATATCTGCTGGAAGGCTATGACCAAGTTCAATGTTATAGGGATCAATACTAATCGTTCTTTCCGCCACACCAGAAATGTTCACACGACTATCTATAACGAAGGCGTCTACACTATACTCTGGCAATCCTACATGGGCTTCGATAAGCATGGTATCCTTGGTTGTATAGGGTAGGGTTTTTTCAAAAAATAGTTCGATATCCTTCTCAGATCTGACCGTTATAACTCCTCGAGATCCCATACTTCTTGTGGGTTTTAAGACGCAGGCATCAAAATTTCCGCTCTTAAAAAACTCTTGCGCTGCGATGAGACCAGAATTATCGGTCGAAATTGCACAGAATTCGGGGATCGGAAGATTATGTTCGCGACAAAACGTTCTAAAAGCCAATTTATCTCTCAATATTTCTGCTGTAGCATAGGGAATGCCTGGCAATTTCAGCTCTTTGGCTATTCTGGCAACGGTCAAGGAGCAATCGGTACCCATGGTTAGTACTCCTGAAAAAGGATTCACCTCATGCATCTCCAGAGCAGCCTGTAGTGATTCTTCTTCATTGTATATGTCGACAATCTGAAACTTGTGTGCCTCACGGCGTCCTAAAGCTAAAGGATTCTTGTCGAATACCACCGTATACAACATTTGATCTCTGGCAGCACGAATAATGCTTAACTGCTGAGTTCCTCCACCTAGTATTAAAATTCTACGCATACTTAGTCCTTTATAAAATACGCCTCAAACGTATCCCCTAATCGTACAGCCTTACTGATAAATGTGCCAAACAGGTTTAGATATCTACTTTGCCCCAGGATTTTATGGATGCGTTCAGAATGATGTCCCGTTGAACGCCAGGTTACAAGCCGTATAGATAACCGAAGAAAACTCTTATGTAGATACCTTGGATCAAAAAAGCTGTAATGATCACTCGGGTTATTTTCAAAAAACTTTGTCATATTTTTTCTGGCAGAAATACCGGCCAAACTTGGAGCAGAGAATGCAAACATTCCACCCGATCGCAAAAAGGGCAGAACCGATTGAAGAATCGACAGAGGATCTCGGAAATGTTCTAGAACATACCACATAGTGATAACATCCAGACCCTCTTTCTGAAAAATACGTTCAAGGCTATCGTGTTCTATGTCCAGCTGAAATGCCCGCAATCCGGCTGATTCTGTTGCATATTGCACTGCCTCTTCCGAAATATCTACTCCGCATGCATCAAAATTTCTATCGCTTGCGGCTCTAAGAAAATGTCCGTATGCACACCCAATATCGAGCAATCGCCCACTATTTACATATTTCTTTATCGTATCTAGGCGTTCGATGCCCAGATTATATATATTCTTGAAATCGTTGATGTATGACTGACCATATTGCTTTTTGTATTCTTTTCCAAAATAGTTGGCATCGTACGTTATTTTTTTCGGAGAAAAACTGTGCGCATGATACAGCCCATCGCTGTGTTTCACTACCGATTTTTCCGAGGAACGTGAAACAACTGGCCTCACAACCCTGTCTTCTGGAGAAACAAGAGAATGCAATAGGTGAGGTAGCGATTTATCATCTTTGGGAGCAACATCTTGGCATCTATTTACCAATTCAGACAAGAGTCCTACGCAGGATTGAAATGTTTTTATTAGCAATCCATAGTCCAAATTCTCACTACTCCATTCTACAGAGAATAGCCTTCTTTTTTTTGACAGTTTTTGATGATACGAGCTTGGATTTATAAGAAAAACTGGAACTCTTGCCCACAGAGCTTCGTACATCGTCAATCCGTAATGAGTTATGATAAGATCATATTCATAAAAATACTCCGAGACATTGAGATTAAAATCATCATTCTGAGAATGCTCCAGCATCGTATGAAATTGAATTGCCCTGAATCGCTGCGACAATAGTTTCACTAGTGTTGACGCTTTTTTCGGTTGGTCGCGCAATCCAAACAATACAAGAACCTTCTGTATTCGTTTGGGCCAACTCAACCTGCGTGCGGTCGGTAGGAACAAATAGGAAGAATCTACTACATTCGCAGTTGATTTGTCAGCATGAAGCATATCTATTGTGTAATCAAGCAAGGATTTCCCCGAACCTTCTACATCAAGCCCAATCTTTAGCGAGGCTTCCCATGAACGTACTTCCATGGAAGTAATCGTCATTTTATCAAAAACCAATTTTTCTATGCTTACTTCTCTAAACTGAGATTGTACCCATGCAAATCGTACATTGGGCAATAGTATTCTGCACATACGCTGGACTGTGTTGCGTATCTTTTGTTCCGTATCGGCTGAGTATTCGTTTTGAATGTGCAAAGAAAAATATTTACGTAGAAAAGTAGATGAGACAAATATATACCCTCCAAGCCTTTTTGCAAGGCGAAGACATCGGATAAAATGTCCGCTGCCGTGGCTATTATCCGGAAGAAATACGTATTGTATGTTCGATTTAACGTGCATACTTCAATGACACAAGTTCTTCAAGATGAATCGGAGTTCCCGCAGCCTCTTTCGACCGCTTGTTTATCCAACCTGTTACCTTCTGAAAATCTTCCTGCGTATCAATGGTAGCAGAAAATCGAACTTTCTCCTCCGAAATTCCAGTGGGCAGCGGTGCAGCTATTTTGGCAATAGTAAACATGTCTTCATTGTTATATATGTAAGGACATACATGTTCTTGATCATATTTCGTGGTTGCCCGATCAAAGGCGGTCATCAAGGCAGAAGTTTTTATACATTCAACCCCAACACCCACAGGCAAATTCGTATAACAAGCATAGTCCACATCTCGTTTTATTGCCACGGCAAGCAAGGATTGCGCAAAATGAGAAGATACGAAAGGATTATCAGCTGTAGCTCGAAGGACAACATCCAAATCAAGATGGTGTGCAAATCGTGCATATCTGCTCAATACATGATCAGAGTCTCCGACGCACAGATTAAATTCATACCTCTGCACTTCATCTCTTAATTCATATACGCTTTTGTAATCTGTTACCACATTATATTCATCACACGCAACATCAGATAAGCTACGCATACACCAACCAATAATCGAATCTCCAAGGATTGACATCAACACTTTGCCAGGCAATCTAACGGATCCTATTCTCGCCTGTAGAAGAATTCCTGTTCTCATTACGGTTATCTATCCATTAAATGTGTAGTATTCATCGCAGTTGGCGCATATATGTTCATATGTTCCAGCAAGGTGTTGTTTATACAAACTCTCTTGCTTCAACCAAAGAGTTTCTAGACTTTCATTCAAACAATTTCCAACTTTATAGGATTGTTCGATGTCTTGAGAACATTGTAACACATTTCCAAAACAATCGATCGTCATTTCCCGTTCAAGCTGCCAACAAACGTGACGGTTCAATGGACTAAGATCCACACTTTTCGTATAAGCGCTGGATTGCTGAAAATCATTATATTTTTTTATGTTTATTGTTACTCCTTGATCTTTCCAATAGGTATACCATGAAAGCAAATCGGATTCGTGTTCAAGCAATCGCACCGTTTCTACATATGTCTTTTTGGGGTATGCTCTTTGCAACTCCTTAATGACACGGTATACTTCTTCAAAGCTAGCATTTCGATGCTTAGAATATGTTTGTTGGTTATACCCTTCAACAACAAAAACAAACGTTATATTTCGATACTTCGCGTTGCATACTTTTGACAGCAAGGCATCGCTCCATCCCAACCCCGTACTAACAAGAATGCCCTGCATAGAACACGAATTGAAGTGATCCAACAAAGTTCCCAATTCTTTGTGATGGCTTGGCTCACCGAAACACCCTATTTCGATCGTCGCATCACTATTCAATAATTGAATCTGGGCAAGAATATTGAAAAAATCATTGACCTTGATAGAACTGACCACTTTGTCCTTATAATCATCTTCAACTGCCCCCTCTCGAAAAAAGGTGGGAGCATACCCAGGAGAATAGCAATACTGATTGGTTAATTCTAGACGAAGATAATTTGGAATGGTCCGCAATGCTCCTCTATCTGCATCGATGATATCAAGCACATCCTCTACAGCTGTTTCGGCTCCTCTTGCTGCAAGACTCTTACATTGGCTATAGCCGTATTCTGTATCCGTTGTTAATTCGACCCTCAAAGACCTATAATCTTTCTTGCTGATAAGTGTTTCAATGTCGAATGTATTTATGTCGCGTGAAACAATAGAAAACAAAGAATTCCAACTCAATTCTTCGGTTTTGCACAGAGAATCAAGTTTCCTAAGGATTCGTGAATCGATATATTCGCATGTGGTTCCTACCGGATATCCATCCGCAAACGTATACTCACTCCCTGTACGTATGTGCAGATCATATAATTCATCGCATGTTTTTTTTTGTAAGTATGGAAATCCAGCATAGAGTAATTCGATGGTATAGCCTGTTTCCTCGTTCCCTTCTGCAAGGGTATGCTCTTGCTTATACAGTTGTATAACCTCCTCTAGTCCCCTTATCAAGTCCTGTTCCGATAAGATAGATTTCTCATGTAACGTAGCAACGGGTTTAAGCATTTCACAATACTCACTATCGGAGTACAGTGCATATACATTCGGTGTAGACGAGACATATTCCAAAAGAAGATCGATGGAATGCTTCCTATGGAGAAGTTTTTTCGAAAACGCACTGCAAAGATGGGTAGAAATAATCAAAATTTTATTTGCGGCTAACAACATTTTCCTCTAGAAACTCAAATTCAACTCTATCACCTATCTGAATATCATACATTTTGAATATTCCCTTATTCACTTCTAATGCATACTTTGCAGGCCCCTTAGAAACATGAACCTTCTGTGAGAGAGATTTCATCGATTGTATATCTACTATGTACCGTTCGCTATCCATGAAAGCAATTGAAAGATCGATAATCGTATCTTGCATCCAAAATCGACGAACCCGTTCCCCTTCGAAAATAAACAACATGCCCCTCTCTGCTTCCAACACTGCTCTGTTTTTTAACCCATATGCATGTTGCACGGATTCCACAGCAAGTTCAACCAGGAATACCCTATCGCCAATACGTATCGTAGCTTCCTCAAAACTAGGCTCTGTAGCGCAACACAAAACATGTATTGCAAAAAGAAAAACAAAAACGATGCGAGTCATAAATAATACTAGAAAATATCCAAAAAACGTTCTACACTGGTCTGAGCATCGAGATTTTCCGGAATAACATCCGCAGCATCTTTCCCTATGTACTGCACTCTCCCCTCTTTAAGAACGCGTATGATTATTTGGGAATTTTCCCATGCCATAAGCCGAGGATGAACTTCTGTAGGGGGACCATATTTTCTCGTGAACGTCGTGTGTAGAGAATAGTAGTCTATGAGAGTTTCATCGAAATACATATCAATACTAACCAAAATAAAGTCTTTGAATTGAAATAGCGCTCTATCAATAAACCCCAAACCAGGTACATCGAACACAAATTCCTGGTCGGGACTCCGGAAACTTACTTCTGGCTCTCCTGCATAAAAAAACCAGGGGCTTTCAATCAGCATCGTATTAACTTCTGCTCGAGACGTTCCTATTTTAAGGTTCAAAAAACCAAGAGGTAAGAGCAATTCTTCAGAAACATTGTCTGATTCTGAATTTTCCGTAGCAATCGCGCCATCTTCATAAGACTCAATAATATTTCTTTCATCGAAAATAAAATCTTCTTCGAGCTGTTCTCCTTCTTCTAGTCTCTCTACCTTCGTTTCTTCTTCAATTAAAGATTGATCTACTTGTGCAAAAAGGTTTTGACTCAAAAAAAAGAAAAAAATTAAGAAATAGAAGTAACTAGTTTTATGAATGGTAGAATTACACAAATATTCGATAAACATACCCTACAGCCACCGCCATGACCAAGAAAAAGGAAAAAAGTATCCAAAAACTACTTTTGGATAGAAAAAACGCATTGTCTCCTCGGTCAGAGAGTTTTTGATCAGAGCGCACAAACCCACATCTAGGACAACCCGTTACGAAAAAATCTATCTTTCCGCTGTAATTACATTGCGGGCATTTTACACCAAAAAATAATGCCCCACAGTGAGGACAAGCTGGCTCGGCTGTGGTCACCGCATTTTTGCAATTTTCACAAATAAATTCTGCATGATCAACGTTTCTACCATTAGATTTAAAACCCTCGCTCATACCACAGGTTCGGCATGCTCAAAAATAATTTTATCTCAATCACTGCTTGCGCGTTTCAGTTGGAACAGTAAAATATCCAATGACTCATCTGATCCATCATTTGCACCAATATTCTTCAGGATTTTTCTTTTTTTTGTTTGATCCTGTCTGTATTCTTTCGATCTTAGATACTGCTCAAGTATACCTGCAAAAAATGCCATATCGGACTTGGGTATCTTGGCAAATCGTTCATCCGGTCGTGTTCGAAAGACCTGTAATTGAAACTGCGAAAGCTGGTCGTATTCGGCAAGAATGCTCTCAATCGATTCTACACTAGAAGAAATTGAAATTTGCAAGGCAGACACTCGATCCAAAACATCTCGGTATAATTCATCAAATTTGTAGCGCTTACGAAAATAATTCCTCATAAGAAAATAAGTAAGCAAAGAAGAAACCACCGAAATGATAAGCTCATCCAAAATCGGAATGGGATCGCGAATCGCAATCGACATGAAAAAGAATGCTAAAAAGAACACAGAGGAAGCAATAAGGAACGAGAAAATAAAAATCTTCTCGTTAATCTGGTGAAGGACATTTTTACGTGCCGTCTTAATCAAGGATTCTTTTACCGCAGTGAGTTGATCACCCAGGAGCTGCTGACCGAGAAGTCCATAAATAGTTTCGTTCTTTTTCCCAGAAACATACTCAAAAAAAACAGTATGCAACAATAGTACCACGCCCTGGGCACTCCTATTTATTCCTACAAATGCAATATCTTTTTTGTCTAGTCCCATTAGATAGGATTAATTATGACTGTGCTTTCTTTTTAAATCAAGTATGGCAAGATCCATATCTTTTATAAGTTTTCTACGAAGATCAATAACCGTCATGAGTTCTACGGATAATTCTTTTTTGCTCTGCTCGTCCACCTCGGAATCTTCTTTTTCTTCAAAAAAGAGATCAGCAGGACGAACTCCAAGCGCGGTTGCAATTTTCTGTAACGTATGTGCTGAAGGAAATTTCCGACAAATTTCTATTTCTCCTATAAAACTCGTGGAGACCCCGCAATATTCAGCTAACTGCATCTGGGTTAACCCAAGTCCTGCGCGTATGTGCTTTATATTGTTCGCTAACAAACGCTGAACGTCTGTCGGATCTTTTCTATTCATGATACAAAATTGCAGGAATTAAACATTTTTTCAATCTACTAACGGCTATACTTAATTATCACCATCATACACTACATCTCGTTTTTAGAATATCTATTTAAAAACTCATTATTAAGTGTTATTACACTTTTTGTTGATGGGATTTTTTTGTCGTATACATCACAAAAATGCGTCCGTCATTGCCTTTTCTAATCTTTCTTGTAACCCAAATTGTGAGTCTTTTACATACGGAGCAAAAATATTCTCCATATGTCTACATTCATGCAAAAGTTGATATAAGCGCCGGCTATAGTCAGCATTATTTGCAACAAATCGAATGATGCACTCCTGGGGAATGTGCATATTCTCTAACTTCTGCTTGTCTTGTTCGAATGCGATGATACCAGAGCGTTTTCCCAGCGACGAAATAATATCATCTATCCGTGCGTATACAATCAAATCAACTTCGGGCGTATAATGCTTGTACCCGCTTCCTGGAGTTCCTCCCCTGGATAAGCCTACGGAAACATCAACTCCCGTTCTCTTATATATATCCTCAGCCGAAATATATCCCGTTCTAAGAATTCTTGGTTCATCGATGAATGACACGATGGTAGACTCAATTCCAAACTCACATACTCCTCCGTCGAGCATCGGCAATTGTGTGTTCGCAAAATTATAACGGGCCATGTCAAAATCACTGGGACTCAATTTACCCGAAACGTTTGCACTAGGTGCAGCAATGGGTAATTTACACATGCGCAGCAACGAACGTGCAATGCTATGTGAAGGTATCCGAAGAGCTATTGTTTTTTTTCCACAGCACGGAACATCTGCGATTGCCGAAGGCTCTCTGTTTTCTGGCAATACATCAGCATCTATTCTTTGAGCTATAATCGTTAATGGTCCGGGCGTAAATGCCTCTATAACTTTTGAAGCCTCGAGAGATAATTTCGCATACTTCGCCAATTCTTCATTCGAGTATACATGAACAATCAGAGGATTATCTGGCGGTCGACCCTTGTATTGATAAATTTTTCTGCAGGCTTCATTTGAGCAAGCGTTTGCTCCAATACCATACACCGTTTCGGTGGGAAAAATAACAACGCCTCCTGCTTGCAAAATTGACGCTGCTTGGTCTAAATGAACTCGAATCATCAGAGTCTAGTAAGAAACTGAATTATAATATCTGTAGTTATACTTTGACAAAAATCCATCCATCCTCGGTTTTTACCTGGTACGTCTTAATTGGAGATGTTGCTGGCAGATCAAGTACTGCTCCGGTCTTTATGTCAAAACGTGAGCCATGCATCGGGCAGTACACATTATTATCTACGATCATGCCTTCGCATAAGGGAGAATATTCGTGGCTACATGAGTTATCAGTGGCGTATATCCCATCAGACAACCGGTACACTGCAATTTCCTTACGTCGGTGACGAACCATCGCGGTGCGCATCAATTCTTTTTCTTTCATGCATTTTAACCACATGTCAGAAAAATTCAGGCAAGAAGATTTTGCTTGAGTGGTTCGAGTATTGCATCAGGAAACAGTGACAACACTTCTTCAAAGTACCCCTCAATAAGCATGGATTGAGCTGTTTCGCTATCTAAGCCTCGTGTCCCAAGATAGTTCAATTGTTGTTCATCAATCTTTCCGATCGTTGCCCCATGGCTGCATCTAAGATCATTGGTTTCGATTTTCAGCATAGGTATAGAATCTGCCCGTGCAGAATTGGACAGCACCAGATTATTATTGGTAAGATAGGCGTCTGTGTCGTTCGCCTTCGGGTCTACCTGTATCAAGCCCTGAAACACGGAATGTGCCTCATCTATCACCGCCCCTTTGAACAAGGCCCGGCTAAAACTTTTTCCAACCCGATGGCGTTGGACGCTCCTAATATCAACATGCTCGTCCGAACGAGGAAAAAATACACCATCCATATGTGCCTCAGAACCCTGACCTTGCATATCAGTATACACGGTGTACTTTGTAAGCATAGCCCCTCTGTTCAAAGAAACAAATCGTAGACGTGCATCATTTTGCATGCAATTATAGAAACTACCTATGAAATTTGAATCTATGTTATCTTCATGAACTAAAAAGACATCTAAAGATGCATTGTTTCCAACATAGCAAGAGATATTGGCATTGTGCAGAAGCTCTCCTTTCCCTACCCCATCAAAATTGATTATCACGCTTGCTTTCGCGCCGTCTTCTACAAACACACTGGTTTGAGAACCAAATGCAACCTTTTCGGAAGGCATTTGGAGCCGTATTTGTATGGGTTTCTTGCATTCTCGATTGGGTAGGACTCTAACTACGGGAGCTGTGCTCGCCCATATGGTACTCCATAGAGCGAATTTATCGTCAAACACCTCGAGGAAGCCTTTTCTCACATGATTGAATAAAGGAAATTCTTTATAATTCATTCGAGCATCGTATAATTCAATGTCATCGCTGGTCTTCGAAATACTTATATTGCCATCCTGACCGAGGACGTATTCACCCAAACAATCTTCAGAACCAGCCATTTCGGATGAGGATTGTGAAGCTTGCCACAAGGGAAAAGAAGATGGATCTAAGTATCCAAGGTCGGTACGACGCCATTCTTCATCTTGGAGTGTAGGCCAAGAAGTTTTTTCGTAGCTTTTTTTCGATTGATTACAGAGTTCGGCAAAAGCCTTGCTCTTGTATTGATTACGGTGCTCTTCAATATGGTCTATCATCCAACAGAACCTTCCATTTCCAATTCAATAAGTTTATTGAGTTCTACTGCGTATTCCATGGGTAATTGTTTTACGAGGGGGTCTAGAAACCCATTCACAATCATAGAAGACGCATCGCCTTCATCCAAACCTCTACACATCAGATAAAATAGCTGATCTTGACTAATTTTGCTAACCCTAGCTTCATGCTCAATCGAGACATCATTGCTTTTTATATCCATGTAAGGATATGTATTACTGACAGAATCTCCATCGATCAATAATGCATCACAAACAACGTTTGCTCGTGCATTAGCCACATCTTCCTCAATCTTTATATGACCCCGGTAGGTACTCGTTCCGCCATCTTTCGAAATAGATTTTGAGGTAATAACCGAACTGGTATTATCCGCAGCGTGAACAATTTTTCCACCCGAATCTTGTTCTTGCCCCGATCCAGCAAATGCAATAGAGAGAACCTCACCATGAGCTCCTTCTCCCATCAGATATACCGCAGGATATTTCATGGTCCTTTTACTTCCCAAATTACCGTCGACCCATTCAACAGTAGCCTTTTTATGCGCAACCGCTCGTTTAGTTACAAGGTTGTACACATCACTGGACCAATTTTGAATTGTGCTATAGCGAACTCGGGCTCCTTCAAGGGCCACAATTTCTACCACCGCCGAATGCAAGGAATTGCTAGTATATACGGGAGCCGTACAACCTTCGACATAATGAACAAAACTTCCTTCCTCCGCGATAATCAATGTCCGTTCAAACTGACCAAAATCTTTCAAGTTTATACGGAAATATGCCTGCAATGGAATGTTTACATGTACTCCCTTCGGGATGTATACAAAACTACCACCACTCCACACAGCGGTATTTAGAGCTGCGAATTTGTTGTCATTGTAGGGAATAATCGTTCCAAAATATTTTTGAACAATATCGGGGTGTTCTCGAACCGCCGTTTCGGGATCACAAAAAATAACGCCTTGTGATTCAAGATCCTCCTGAAGGCTATGATACACAACTTCCGAGTCGTACTGCGCGCCGACGCCTGCCAAGAACCGTTGCTCAGCCTCGGGTATTCCGAGTCTTTCATAGGTTTCTCGGATATTATCTGGAAGATCATCCCAGGTCCTCTGCTGTTCGTCCACAGGCCGTGCATAATAGCAAAAACTGTCGAAATCTATATCCTTGAGGTCTGCTCCCCATTCTGGCATTGGTTTTTGCTGAAAAACAGAAAGAGCCTTTAAACGATATTCGAGCATCCATTCTGGTTCTTCTTTTTGGGCAGAAATATAGCGAACTATCTCTTCTGTTAATCCTTTTTCTGATTTCCGTACCGATTGGTCCGGGTAATGAAATCCGTATTTATAATCTCCTACATCAGCTTGTTGCATGAGCTTCTCCAAATTCTTTTTCTACCCATTCGTAGCCATCTTGTTCCAATTGCGCTACCAAGTCGGGGCCACCACTTCGAACGATTCGCCCCTTGTACATAATATGCACGTGTTGTGGATTGAGATAATCCAAGATTCTTTGATAATGCGTAATCAACAAAGCTCCAAAATCGCTCCCATAGAGTTCCTTTACTCCTCTAGCAACAATTTTCAACGCATCTATATCCAGTCCCGAGTCGGTTTCATCCAGTACCGCGAATTTTGGTCTCAAGATTAGCATCTGCAGGATTTCCATTCGTTTTTTCTCACCACCAGAAAATCCATCATTTAAATAGCGATTAATAAATTGCTGATCTATTTCCATGAAATCCATGCTTTCTCGAAGGTTTTTTACAAATGATTTCTTCCTTTCAAGATCATCTGGATATAATGTGTCATGTACTCGTTTCAGAAAACGTCCCACCGTCACTCCAGGGATAGCGACAGGGTATTGAAAAGCCAAAAAAAGACCCTTTGCTGCTCGTTCGTGAGGTTCCAAATCAATAATTTCTTCACCATCTACCAAAATACTCCCGGTATATGTATATGAGGGATTACCAAAGAGAACATTGGCGAACGTTGACTTTCCCGAGCCATTTTTCCCCATGAGCGTGTGTATTTCGCCTGAACGTACCACAAGGTTCACGCCTTTAAGAATATGCGAGTCCTCTACCCATGCTTCTACATTTTTACATTCAATAACCATTTTTTATTCCTTTATTGTGATTTAGATTGGATACCCTAATTCCAAGCGAGCCGATTCGCTCATAAAATCAATTGTCCACGGGGGCGTCCAAACAAGCTTTAGTGAGACATGTTCTGCTTTAAGTTCCTCTTTCAAAATTGATCGAATATCATCTTCTATTACATCTGCCAAGGGGCATCCAGGAGTAGTCAATGTATATTCAACCTCAATCGAAGCGTCATCTTTCACCGCAACATGATACACAAGTCCAACATCGACAATATTGAGTCCTATTTCCGGATCCATAACCTTACTTAGGCAATCAATTACGTCTGTCGTTGTCATGAGAAATGGTAATCTGTTCTATCCTAGCTCGTCAAGAAAGCTTTACTCTCATCTCTAATCTCAATCGTTGCTCGTTTTTCTTGAAAGTGTTTTCTAAATTGCTAAACCATAACATGTAAGGTCAGCTTCTTTCCCCTTTAGTTTAAGGTTACCAACATTTTGAAATTCTTTGTATTCTTCAGAAACATGCTCATAAATCATTTGCGAAACCACGATGTTCATCTCCAATTCCTTTGTTGCTGATTCCAGTCGAGATGCTGTATTTACGGTATCCCCTATCACCGTAAACTCTTTTCTATCGGGAGCCCCGATTAAACCCGCAGTTACCATTCCCTCGTGTATGCCAACACCGATTTTTATCGAAGGAAATTTTTCTTCAACTACCTTGTGCATCTCAATAGCAGCCTTTGTTGCTGATAGAGCAGCCTCTAGCCTATCCTTCTTTTCGAGACCGAAGATCGCCATAACCCCGTCTCCCATGAACTTATCAACAACCCCATCGTTCTCGGTAATAACCGACACAATTTCAGTAAAATAGGAATTGAGCATTTCAACTACTTCCCGTGGAGGTCTAGATTCCGAATAACGGGTGAATCCACGTATATCACTAAATAAAATCACAAGATTATCTTCAAACACTTCCTGCGATACATTTACCGTTTGAAGTAAACGTTTTGCAATGACTGGAGAAATTATTTTTCCAAATACCTGTTTTATTTTTCCACGTTCTTCCATTTCACGGCTAATCGAGTTTACATGACCAGACAGAATCGCAAATTCATCGTAGGTGGTAATTGGTATGCGTACAGAAAATTTTTCCTCCACAATGCTATCCAAGCTTTCCGTGAGTAATAGGAAATATAATGAAATGTTTTTGGAATAACTAACTATAAGCTTAATTATTAAACCGAAGAAAATACCAATCACGAACGCCGTTTCTTTGAATACTGACCATAGAATAAATTCATTTGAATATTGACCAACATGTTCAATTGTCCATAGAAAGTTTTTATAGGTCGTGAGGATGATAGTAATCCCAACCAACCCAATAGAAACAATACCGAATAAAAGTATCTTTCTTCTTAGGGAAAAATACTTATTCCTGTAAAGACTATACTTTTCTTCTTTTCGACCAAGATAAACAAGATGCCTTTCCCGTGCATTTAGCATTTCTATACTAAAAAAGAATCCTGGAATAGAGGCTCCCAAAAAGGCCTTTAAAATTCCATCAAGATGAAAACCTTCATAGGACACACCCCACCAGACCGAGAGCAAGCCCCACAATACAAAAAACGCTGTTTCGATGAATATATATGTCTTGTTGCTGGAATATAATAGCAATCGTTTGAAAAGAGTAAAGAAAATCATACGAAGAATATACGAAAACACTATTCCAACCCCCAGACCAAACATGGCATCGTATGCATTGATGCCCTCAACAAAAGGGCAAGCCCTTCCTCCATAGATGGAAAGCAAACCCCAAGCTACACCATAATGAAGCAGGCTATCGGTTATCACTCTATAACTTTTTTTTTCTTTTGGGGAAAACAAAGAAAGCAAACTACTTCTTGATTGCTGCTTCGCCGTCTCCGCAAATTCAGTGGTTTTAGCCGCGGTCGACGAAATACCCATTTGCTCTTCTTGTTTAATTTTCATAGATACTCTACTATACCATAGTAAATAAATTAGTAGCAATCAATTCTCGTTGATGCAAAATTTCACCAACTATATAATCCTTATTGCTCACCCCAATCCCGGGAGTAGCTGCGCAAATATTGCTCAAGCTGTGCACAATGGTCTATCTAGCCGTGGAACAGCAACTACCATTAATCTATACCAAGAATCATTTGAACCAATATTGCAGTTGGAAGAGCTCCGCAGAAAATTCTCATTTGAACCTATGGTGCTACATCATCAGGATCTTCTTAAATCAGCCAATCACATACTGATGTTTTTTCCGCTGTGGTGGAACGGATACCCTGCAATATTAAAGGGTTGGTTGGACCGTATTATGTGTGCAGAATTCGCCTATACCTATACGGCTGAAAACAATATAGAGGGATTATTAAAAGACAAATACCTAACGATGAACATAACACATTCCGAGCCAATAGAAGAAAACGATAGTGTATTTCTAAGAAACTACTTTGCCGGAACCCTTAAAGATACCGGCATAACAACGCAGACCATTCATTTCACCAAAGTCCAGCGGCGTCTTGGGAACACGCGGATCAACGCAATCGCTCAGAGTATTATCGATACTTTATAGAGAGAATATAAAAAATCATTATTCATCAATGACGGGTACCTGTATCAAGGTTTTTAGTTCAGCCGATGGAACTGTCTGTGGAGAATTTAGATAGCATTCCATGTTTTCTGATCGCAAAGCAAGCTTGTTTCGTATAGCCTCGGAAATGTATTGCTTGTAGGTCGCTGTAAGACCACGATATGGACCTTGATGTTCGAATTCTAGATAGTTCCCTGCAGGAAAAGAACGAGATTCAACTTCTCCTTCCGAAGTGGTTTTTCTATCTACAAAAAAACCCACCGAAAGATTATGAATATCAAAGAAATGCTTCAGGGTATACAAAAAAGAATGTTTGTTTGCTAACTCGACCCAATCGACATCGGTATATCTCACAAATGGTGGACCGCTAATTTCTAGTCCATTCTTTACAGAAAAAGCCCTTAGTTGCTGGAATGCCCCACCCATGACCCGCGCAAAGGAAAACACTCGTGCTTTTGCAGAGATTTCAATGGTTTGTCTTTCTGGTAAGTTCTTTACGAAGTTCTGTATATTCACCGTATTATCTGCCCAATATGATTATTTTTCTGCTTCCCGAATATGGTATATATCTAAAAAAGCCTAGGCTCCAGCCTTTCGCTGGGAAGAAACATAGCGAGAAAAATCGTGAATGTTGTGCACTATAATTTTGTCTCTCAAAACCTCTATTTTGCGCTGCTTTGCAAACTGATTGATAGCTATCCGGCCTTCTTCTTTCGAAATCCCAGCCCAATGCGCAACGTCTTCTGGGGTAGTCTGAAATGTTCGGCTTTTGTCGTCATCTTCAGGGCGTCCCTGTGCTTCATCGAGCATAAGAAAAACATCCGCAACGCGAGCGTGTATATTCGGAAGACGAAGAATCATAAAACGCCTCCGTTGATCGTATATCCGCTTAGAAAACAGTTTCATTAATCTCAATGCTATTTCTGGATTACCCTCAAGGATCAATTCAAAGTTCTGTTTCGTAAATTCAAGCAAAGTAACTGCATCGAGCGCTATGGCACTTGCAGAACGTGGAGCATTTTCTAGTATGGCCATTTCTCCAAACAATTCGCCTGGGTTCAGAACGTCCAAGGTTTTTTCGATAGCCCCGATTATTTTTGTAATTTGAACTCGACCATGTTGTATAAGATAGAATGTGTCCCCGTGTTCTGATTCACAAAATATCATGCCTCCTTTCGGGTAGGAAACAGCAAATCTGTCTAATGATAGTTTACTCATGCTTTATAAGGACTCCAAAATCTCTTTTGCTTTTGCTTTCATGTCTTCATCAATTCCTGAAAACTGAAGAGATCGTTGCAAAAACATGCGTGCGTGATCTTTTTTGTTCAGATGGCGATAAGAAGCGCCAATAAAAAATAGGGCTTCAAATACCCGGGCATGTGTAGAGTTATTTTTAGCAAACTCAGACAAAAATGTCACTGTATCTTGATATTTTTCTAGTTTGTATGCAGTTTTTCCATAAAACAAAAGAATTTCCGGCCATTTACTGTGCTCCGAGGCGCCATCCAACGAAACAAGTGATTTCATGATAGTGTATGCCTGTTGCACATCTCCACTCGACAGCTTCTCTTTTGCAGAAGAAAATTTTGTTTCTATTTGGTCCTGTCCGAGAGAATCCACATGTTCGAAGAAAGATGAACTCGAACGTCCATCGATAACCGAATCCTCTGGAACTGAAGAATCTTCCATGGAGCCCGTAATTTGAGACAAATAATCCCGAACTTTTGAAGCTCTTTGTCCGTCGGGATACTCCTTTAGGTATTTTTTAAAGGCATAACCAGCATGTTCAAAATTTTCGTGTGAAAAATAATACTCCCCGCAATAATAAAGACTATCTGAAACATCTACCTGCTTTTCATCTATGTCGAGCAGAGATTGAACCTTTGAGTGTACGTCCCTCAGCTGTGTTGAAAAAACTTTAAGCATTCTTAGCATGAGCTTGGCGTTTTTTTTCATTATCTCTTCAAACTCAGGCACACTAAGAACGACAATTTGAGCATCTTTTAATACTTTTGCATCTTCTGCTCGAGGATAACTCCCCAATGCAGAACCAACACCGAAGAATTCACCCACCTGCACCAAATTGCGAATAGATTCCCCCGTTTCTATGTCGGTAGTCGACAATACAACCGAACCTGATTTCAATATGTGAATCTTTGAAGATTTGTCTCCCTCGAAATAAACTATAGACTGTGCACGATAGCTAGTGACCTTTGGCATGTGTTTTCACGAATATTTTCGCTCTAATCAAACATATACTAAAATAGATAGTTATTCAATAATATTACGGGGTAATTGACATACCCCTTAACACAGACCTATCATTCTACATGTATGGAGCACGATGGTATAGCTTCCAAAGCGCGTGCAAGGGCATTTAGTTCGGTGTTCAAGAAATCTTTGCGATTAGTCTCCTTTATCTTTCTTGCCATTGTTGGCATTCTTATAACAAGTCTAGTGGTCACTTTTCCCGTGTGGGCAGTGTACACCGTGAGCAACACACTATTTACCGCCTTGGTTCTCTCAACCCCGTTTGCAATGGTGATTTACTCTCTCGTTAAAGGAGCAAGGAACCCCTCCAAACGCGTCTTATGTATCGTAGTAACTATTATAGTTTCTTCCCTCTTGTCATTATTCCTCATCGCTGCAATGTCCGAATGGATATTTGTACAAATACTTGCTACAGTTGTCTGTTTTCTTTTGTATTCGTTTGTACATAAACCTCTTAAAACCAACTAGTTATAGATGAATAATTTTGACCTTCACATATTTCTTGTTATTTTGGCTCTTACAGCAACAAGTCTATATGCATATCCTCGTATCCAGTCTCTTGATGTAAATGATCCTTTGTATGTACAACAACAGGCGGGAGTGTCTCGCTATTTCAAAGACAGGGTTCAAAACCAAAGCAATGAACCTCTACAACTCTATGAATATATTCCTCATTCCCGCGATACATTGATGCGAATTGCCTCCCGGGTACTGCTTCCATTTGGAACAATAGCCAGCTTCAATAATATTTCCCAAGTGCACGAACCCCTTGATGGGAAAATTATTGTCATTCCCAATAAACCCGGTATATTTATTCCAAATGAAAGACAAAACGTGTTGCAGCGTATGCTCGCAAACAGAATTGCAAATACGGATATCTCTAGCGAGCAAATAACTATCACCGTAGAAGAAGAAAGGACAATCGGATTATTCTACGAAGATGTAGGACTTACTGCATTCGAGCGCTCTCGGTTCCTACGCTCTCTGTTTAGTTTCCCACTGCGCATTATGCGAATCACTTCTCATTTTGGGCTGAGAAAACACCCCATAGAAGGATATGAGCATCACCACAATGGTATAGATCTTGGTGCTCCAGAAGGAACCCCTGTATATAGTCCAAAAGATGGGATTATTGTTTCGATTGAGACAGATTCACGCCTTGGTCTAGTGATTACCATGGAACATGAATTTGGATATCTGACTCGATATGGGCATCTCCAAGAAACCCTGGTTGATGTAGGGGATATTGTAGAAGAGGGAGAAACCATAGCAAGAGTTGGCAACTCTGGTGTTTCAACCGGGCCTCATCTCCATTTTGAAGTACAAAACGAAGAAATTTATGTAGACCCTCTACTATTGTTACCACGGTACGGTATAATTCAAGGGTTATAAATTTACATTATAATTATAATATATATTGATATAAAAATAGATTTATTGTATCGTTAATCTAGTTTACCCTCCATTAACTGGGCCAGTACTCCTGGCCCTTTTATACCTCTTGTCACATTACGCATCAAGCTTGACAAATACTCATCTAATCTTAGACTTTAAGAATGTATGACATAGTCCGCAAGCGAATTGTGGTACTTGTTTTGAGTCTGTCTATACTGATAATTTTGTTGAGCTCCATAGGACTGGGAGCCGCCCTAGCCCAAACTCGAAACATTGAAATAACAACACAATTCTCCAATACAACACAACCGCTTCCTTCACAGTTGCTTGACCGCAATGGAAGGTTGATAACCGAATTTTTTTCTGTCGAAAAACGCGAACTCATACCCGTCGAAGAACTCCCGAGACATTTTATAGACGCCCTAATTACCCGCGAAGATATTCTTTTTTTCGAACATAATGGATTTAGCCTGCGAGGCTTTTCCCGAGCTGTATGGAATTTGGTAACCGGGCAATATATTTCCGGAGGAAGTACACTCACACAACAGTTAGCCGGAACCTTGTACGCAGATCGATCAGAATTCTCAATATCGCGTAAAGTACGAGAACTTTGGTGGGCATTCCAACTTGAAAGAAATTTTACGAAACACGAAATTCTTGAACAGTATGCAAATATCATGGGATTTGGACATGGTAACTATGGGGTTGAATCCGCCAGTGAATTCTATTTTGGACACAGTGCACGGGAACTTAGTATTGCAGAATCCGTACTCCTTGTTATCCAGCTTGCAAATCATTCTCTATATTCACCTATTCGCCAGCCAAATCGGGCACAAACCATGCAAAAACGAATCTTGGATCAGATGGTTTCTCACGAGATGCTCACCGACCGAGAAGCACTAGTTTCCTATAACACTTATTGGGATAATTACGATTTCACACGTTCAAACACTTCAAACGCCTTTTTTGACAGAGAAGACAAAGCTCCATTTTTTAGCGAATACATCCGCTACCAACTCGAATCGGAACTATTACTTGGAAGTTGGGACATCAACAAGGATGGCCTTAAGATATATAGCTCTCTTGATCTAGATTATCAAGCAGAAGCAGAACGACTCATGCAACTTGGATTGGAAAAATCGAACAGACTCTACAAACAGAACGCCAGTCGACAGAGTACCGATGCTCAAAAAATGGCCCCTTTGATCAACCTTCTTTCTTTACTGTATAACGTTGATGAATTACATGTTGGCACCAAAGTACAGGAGGACGTAGCAAAGGAGTATTTTCAGGAAAATGTTATAGAAGTTATAGATCTTGTTAGTCTACTCGCTGGCGTATCCCGTGACAGCGATATACGGTTACTTGTCGATAGAACATACCAAAAAACACAAAATGTTGAGAAAAAAACCGATGTTGAAGGTGCTCTCATTGTTTTGGATAACGACAATGGCTATGTACTGGCTATGGTCGGGGGAAGTAATTTTGAAACAAGAAATCAGTTCAATAGAGCAACAGATTCCTTGATCGAGCCAGGTTCATCATTCAAACCACTCTATTATTCCGCCGGTATAGAAAATAAAATCATCACTCCTGCAACTCTTATCTACGATAGCCCAGTAATTTTTTGGAACGATGACGGCACTGCCTATGAACCAAAAAACTTTAAAGATGAATGGGTCGGTCCAGTTCTTGTTCGATACGCTCTTGCAAATTCTATGAATGTACCTTCACTCAAGATTTTGGAACGGATTGGCTTTGATGCTGTCATCGGTACAACATCTCGCTTACTAGGTATACCCAATTCAGAATTCGCAAAAAGAAATTTTACCAGAAACTATCCCATCGGACTTGGCGTGGTAGCCGTCGCGCCTATTGAAATGGCCTCGGCTTATTCAGCCTTTGCCAGAGCTGGCTCTCCGGTGACCCCTGTTTCCGTGCGATATGTTGAAGACAGAAAAGGAAATATAATCATAAATCCAGAAAACACCATCCTGAAAGAATCTGAATCACAGACCCCTGTCATTTCTCCACGTGCAGCCTATATCATGACAAGTATGCTCAAAACAACCGTCGAAGAAGGAACTCTTCGCTATCCAGAAAGTTTAGTTGGAGGATTTGATCATCCCATGGCTGGAAAAACTGGAACAACTCAAAACTGGTCTGACGCGTGGACCGTTGGTTTTTCACCATACATGACAACCGCTGTGTGGATTGGATTTGATAAAGGCGGTAGCAATTCTCTTGGAACCAACCAGACCGGAGCCGTAACAACTGGTCCTATTTGGGCAAGAATCATGAAATATATGCACAGGAATTTACCACCGCGTGATTTCATTCGACCCACTGGCTTGGTTAATTCTTGGGTAACCGCCGATAGAGGACTCTTACCCCCCACGAACTACGATGATCGAGTCATCAATGAAATTTTCATCTCAGGAACCGAACCAAGAGTATTCGATGAATCCGTGGAAGAAACCTTTGCAGCCCAAGAAGAAATGATTCAAAAGTTGCGTGAGCATTTCGATGACCCTTTCGGTCTCAATGATAACCTCTTTGAAACAAACGATTCCTTTGGGATCATTCCAAATAGTTCTGATCCTACACTAGAAACATTTTCGACAGAGGGGGGAAATGAATCAGAGGAGCTCCTTAATCCGATATTATTTAATGAGAGTAATCCCCTTCTAGAATAGAATCCATGAATCAGATACAACAAATTGCATTAAAAGACATAAAAATTCCACCCCGAGTACGCAAGGACCTTGGTGATATATCAGGCTTAAAGGAAAGTATCAGAAAATTCGGATTAATTAATCCAATTGTAGTCGATCAAAACCTCTCCCTAATCGCAGGACAAAGACGCTTCGAAGCAGTACGCCAACTTGGTTATGACTTTATAGATGTTCGTGTGCTAATCTCTTCAAAAAAAGACCTTCCACTAAAGCTAGAATTGGAAGAAAACCTTCATAGGAAGGATTTTCTCCTACAAGAATATGAAGAAGGTATAACCCGCCTCAAAAAACTAGAACGCCCATCCATCTTCGCGCGGTTGTGGCATTGGTTAAAAAGCCTCTTTCGTAGATCTAAGCAGTAATTTGCCTAATCAGGATTTCCAACTGGACAGCTGTATCTCCTCTAAGCAAGCCTAGTGCATCTCTTATTCATACGCAATGTAGTCAGTAGTTATCTTAAGAATGAGAATTCTTTTTTTTCCAACTCTCAAATGGACCTCGCTGTCTCGTATCATAGAAGAATCAAGCTTTACTGTATGATCCGTTATCTTTTCGTCGTTTACATACAAACCACCTTGAGAGACAAACCGCCTTGCCTCGCTCGTTGATTTACACAAGTTCTGGTCAACAAATACAGAGATAAGTGCAGGATTGTCTGTGATATATTCCAGTGAAACATCGTGTGTAGGAATCGATTTTGCAAGAGATCCCCTGCCTTCAAAATACGATTCAGTAGAATCCAAAATCTCTTTCGCCTTTTCTTTCCCATGAACATAGGATGTGACTTCATAGGCAAGTTGTTTTTTTGCAGCATTGATAGCGGAACCTTCTACAGCAGTCAGCTCCTCTATTTTTTGTACATCCAAATCGGTGTAAACCATAAGCAATTTTTTAACATCGGCATCAGCAATATTCCTCCAATATTGAAAAAATTCAAATGCTGATGTTATTTCAGGGTCAAGATATACGCTTCCCTTTTCTGTTTTACCCATTTTTCCGCCTGAAGCCGTTGTCAACAGAGGGGCAGTCAATGCATACGTAGCTGCACCTGTTTTTCTCCGGATGAGATCTATACCAGAAACCATGTTTCCCCACTGATCATCTCCGCCAATTTGAACATTTATACCGTGTTTTTTGTGAAGAACGTAAAAATCATATGCCTGCATTACTTGGTAATTGAATTCGATAAACGACAAGCCTCGCTCCATACGCTGCTTATAACTTTCAAAACTCAGCATACGATTAATAGAAAAACAGGTTCCAATGTCGCGCAGAAAATCAACATAGTTGAGCTCTAATAACCATTCTGCATTATTAACAAAGCCTACCTGGCAATTCCAGGAGTTCAAAAGTGAGCGTATTTGCCCTTCTATTTTCTGACAATTTGAATGAATGTCATTAGAAGTCAACAACTTTCTTGTTGTTGTTTTTCCAGAAGGATCTCCAACATGGGTTGTTCCCTCTCCAAGAAGAATAACGCATTGCTGACCAAAATCAACCAATACTTTTAATAGGCGCAGAGGAACAAGATTACCTATATGCAAACTTCCCGCCGTTGGGTCTATTCCAAGATATGCAACAATTTTCTTTTCAAGAAATAGTTTTTGAATCTGACTAGAATCGGAAACCTGTGCACATAGTTCTTTTTCCTTCAGGTGATCTATAATGTTCATGATAATTTATTGTGACTCACCCATACGTACATATGCCTTGTCCGAAGCACGGATTACATCGGCTATTTCTTCAATACGAATCCTCCGCTGCTTCATGCTATCGCGAAAGCGTATAGTAACGCTGTTGTCCTTCAGAGATTGATAATCGATGGTAACACAGTATGGAGTTCCGATTTCATCTTGACGGCGGTATCTTCTTCCAATTGCCCCACTAACGTCAAATTCCGTCGAAAATTCGTCACTCATCTGCTTAAATACGGCATGAGCTTTTTCGCGCAATCCGTCTTTTTTAACCAATGGAAATACCGCGAGTTTTACCGGGGCTATTACTGGATGCATACGGAGTACTACCCGGGTTTCGTTTTCTAGCTCTTCTTCATCATAAGAATCACACAGGACCATCAGCACTAACCTCGTTAAACCAACCGAAGTTTCAACGATAACGGGTGTATATTTTTCATTTTTTTCCTGATCAAAATACTGTAAATCTACACCCGAATATGATGTATGCTGCTTCAGATCAAACTGTCCTCTGTTATGAATGCCTTCTAATTCCTGCCAACCAAAGGGAAAATTGTATTGAATATCAACCGCTTCCTTCGCGTAATGGGCAAGTTCGTTTTCCCCATGAGGATGTAACTGAAGATGTGATGTCCTAATTCCAAGGGTTTTATAATATTCCGTGCGTTGTTTTTTCCAATACTGAAACCATTCATCATCTGAGCCCGGAGTGACAAAATACTGCATCTCCATTTGCTCAAATTCACATGTTCGAAATATGAAGCTCTTGGTAACAATTTCATTTCTAAAAGCCTTGCCAACCTGCGCAATTCCAAAAGGAAGTTTTTTTCGACTTGTATTGAGGACATTACGAAAATTTACGTAGATACCTTGGGCCGTCTCTGGACGGAGGTACAATTTTTGAGCGGTGTCTTTCATCGCCCCTATGGCTGTCTCAAACATCAGGTTAAAAGGTTTTTTCTCCGAGAGAGGATTTCCTTTGGGACTAATATTTTTCGCTCTTTGTTCTTCTGATAGATGATCATAGCGGTATCGTTCGTGGGTTATAGTGTCCTCAACCATAATATCTATAAAATTTTCGGTATGACCGGAAGCTTCCCAGACTCGTGGATGCATAAGAATTGAACTGTCTATTCCCACGATATCTTCATGATGCCTTGTCATCGTTTTCCACCAATGCTGCTGAATATTCTGTTTTAACTGAGCTCCAAGTGGACCATAATCCCAGGCAGACGACAAGCCTCCATATATTTCAGAAGAAGGGAATACAAACCCTTTTCGCTTTGCCAAACTAACAATTGACTCAAATAATTGTTTCATTGTTCATCCTATTTCTTAAACGTTGTATCGTTTCCTCTTTTTTTAAGGCAATCATGACATGTGCGACCGGTAATGATTTTTTGCGCCCTGTGATAGTTTCTTGTACACACATAAAAAATGTTTTTGGTTTCGTTTGCAGCTCATTGGCTGCCGCTTTCATGAGATTCACAATCGCATCGCTTTTTTCTTGAGAATCATGATTCATTTCGTCAAATGTGACAGAATTTTCATATGAACCTGCAAAAAGCTCCGAATGCTCCTTGATAATATGTATCATTGCGGTAAGAATATCCGCCTCTAACCCATCGCAAACAGACAACCCAGAAAAACGCTTTCCTCCATCATCAGCAATCGAATAGCCAATATATTCCCAGTGATATGCAACGTCTGAAAAACGATTGCAACGCGCTTGCAATTCTACAGCAATGGATTCTAATCGCAACCTAAGAACAGAACCTTTTTCAAGAACAATTCCAAGTGCTTTCTCACAGTACTCGATGAACTCAGTGATATTCAATGTTCGTATGTGTTCACCATTCAATGAAAATAGCTTCAACTCGTCGTACATTGCTTGGGATTTATTCAATCCCTGAAAGGAGAACACCTCCAACAGCTTCTCGGGTGAGAAAAAATTACTCGTATCGTCGTAGGACCATCCTAGCAAGGATAGAAAATTCCATATGGCATTAGGGAGCACACCCTCTGATCGAAAACTGGACGCTGCCATAGAACCGTAACGCTTGGACAATTTTTTCCCATCGGACCCAACGATTAAAGGCAAATGAAAAAATTGAGGTAGTTTCCATCCAAATGCTTCATACATATGCCAATGTATTGGCAGTGAAGACAGCCATTCTTGTGACCGGATTACATGGGAAATATGCATAAGATGATCATCAACGACACTCGCAAAATGATATGTAGGAAATCCATCGGATTTTATCAATACTGGATTGCTTGGAATAGCGTCATATTGGAATGTAAGATCGCCTACAATACCGTCTGTCATTGTGATGCTTCCTTCTGTTGGAATTTTTAATCGTATGACAGTTCCTTTTACAGACTTTCCTTCCTGTACGCGTTCTTCTTCACTCTTGTAAGCTACACCGCGTTTAAGTAAGGTTTGAACATGAGTATGATATATATCTAACCTGTCTGACTGTATGTATGGCCCATAATCTCCACCCTTATCTGGCCCTTCATCCCATGTAATATTCAGCCATCTCAGCACATCATATAGATCATCGATCGCGTCCGGGTGTAAACGAGTCCTGTCTGTGTCTTCAATCCGTAAGATAAATGTACCGTTCGCGGATTTTGCTAAGAGAAAGCAAAAAAGAGCTGTTCGTATCCCTCCAAGATGCTGCAAACCCGTCGGGGAAGGAGCATATCGTAATCTCGTATTCATGCCTATGTTTGTCTATATCTACCAAGAAATTTCTTCAATTTTTCAAAACCCTGGGTAAGTTCGGAAACACTTGGTAAAAAAGTAATTCGAAAATGATCTACATCGTTCCAGGTAAATCCCCTCCCATGTACAACTAAGACATGAGTCTCTTCCAACAAGTCAAAAGCAAACCGTTCATCGTCTGTTATCCCGAATTGTTCAACATCTACCCTTGGAAAAGCATACAATGCTCCGGTTGGGGTTACACAACTCAAACCAGGAATATCTTGGAAGGCCCTTACACAGGCATCGCGTTGTTCTCGAAGTCGTCCTCCAATACCAGTATGTTGTGCTATATCAGACCCTTCAGATAGCACCTTTGGAATACCAAACAACATCGGATGTACTGGAGACAAACGAAGAGAACTCAAAAGATATAAACCTTCTATAAAGCCCTTGTTTTTTTCTGTTACTCCCGAAACACAAGCCCATGCAGTTCTAAAACCAGGACCAAAAAATTCTTTTGATAGTCCAGAAAAATGCACACAAAGTGTTTCTTCTCCAAAGGAAGAAATGGCGGTGTAGGGAGTTTCGCCATAGACAATACCTTCATAAATAGCATCTGAAAATAGCACCAATTCATTTTTTACTGCAACATCGTATATCTCAGAAAGTATAGATGCGCCATATACGGTTCCAGTAGGATTATTGGGTGAAATTATTACAAGTCCCTTGGTTTTTTTGGTTATCAGAGAGGTGATTTCTTCGACATCTGGCTCCCAATTACTATCTTCCTTACAGTAATAGTATACAGGAGTTCCTCCAGCCAAAATTACTGCGGCTGCCCATAAGGGATACCCAGGGGATGGGAGCAGGACTTCATCACCTGGATTAAGCAAAACATCTAGCGTCAGGCGAACCAATTCACTGACACCATTGCCAAAAAAGCAATGTTCTACATCAAATCGTAAATTCCTTTTTCTGTAATATTCTACCAAGGCTTCCCGCGCATCTTCTCCGCCCATAGAATGTGTATAGCCGTGAGACTTACCGCTCTCAAGTCCATCAACACAAGCATCAACAAATGACTTCGGAGCACGAAAACCAAATGGTTGAGTATTGCCTATGTGAAGCTTTAGAATGTTCACTCCTTGTTTTTCAAGTTCAAGAGCTCTTAACAGCAAAGGGCCGCGAATCGCATACGAAACCCCTGCTACTCGTTTTGACAATTGCATTAATAAATAGTATTCTTAATATTGTTTTCTCTCAAGTTGATGACTAATGAAAACAGTTATGTGGATGCATAATTAAGCACCAGAGATTCATATTGTGGCTTATACTTTCTTCGATAAAGATTACCTCATCTACTCAGATAAAAACGCGGACCTAGAAAAATATAAGGCTCTATGTGATCTCTACAATGTTCGCCCTCTCATCGAATTAACCGAAGAGGAATTCAAAAGATTACACGTGGAAATCACGTACGAGGAAAACAAATTAATCTCCGCCCTCTACGATAAAGAAAATTCAGAATCAAAGCCGCTAAGAAAAAATAAGCAACTATTGCTGTCTATGCAAAGGTATTTTGAATGGAGTAAAGAATATATACGTATTCTTCAACTAATCAGTGAGCCACCTACGTCATTAATAGATGATATCGCGCAAATGCTCCACGGGATTATTGCTGAAATAAAATCAAAATCGAAGACAATACTATATCTCGAACACATGATTACCGCCACAGTAGAAAATCCAATCTTTTCCTACGTAGCAGAGACATCTCTAAAAACGGCCATACTTGCAGTACATTATGGCATACAAATGAAATTCACGTATCACCAAATTCTAGAACTGGGGCAGAGTGCTCTTATGCAAAATATAGGGCTACTCTCAATCCCAAAAGAAGTCGTGCTGACCGAAAAAAAGCTGGAAGAATTTCAAAAAAAACTCATAATGAGCGTGCCCATATACAGTTATAAAATAGCCAAACAATTAAAATCTCCGCCCAACGTGTGTAATGTTGTATTGCAGAGTAGAGAAAGTGTAGACGGATCTGGCTATCCCCTGGGCCTTTCGGATGAACAGCTCCACAAGTTTTCAAAAATAATCTCGGTGTGTAGTTGTTTTACATCCATCATATCGGACAGATCTTATCGTAAAAAACACAATTCTTTTGAAGCGATGGCAACGGTACTCCGTCAGGCAAACAAGAAATTCTCACAAGAAGTAGTTCAGAGCTTTGTCCGTATTGTTTCTATGTTTCCGCTGGGCTGTATCGTCGAAGTCAATGGTGACCGATTTGGTATTGTTGTGGAAATAGATCAGAATGCATTTCGTGCTCCATTTGTTTCTATAGTGAAGGATAATGGCAAAATTTTGAATAATCAAAACGTTCTAAAAACTAAATCGGAACTTAATAAAATTGTGTCGGTTGCGTCGCAAGAAGTATACAAAGAGTTAACTAAAACCCTTATTCCTACCCTAGAAGAAATCAAGCAAGCCTAATATCAAAAATAGTTTTGAGTACCTTCAAGAATTCCCTTCGAGGGATATCTACAGCTCCAAAACGATGCAAATGAGCCGAAGATACCTGGCAATCTATCAAGCTTAGTTCTTTTGCTTGAACTTGTTCGATCAAATAGGACATTGCAAGACTCGAAGCAGAATCAACCAAAGAAAACATAGATTCACCAAAGAACACATCCCGAATACGTAGTCCAAATACTCCCCCCACCAGCAAACGATCCTGCCATACTTCGACGGAAGAAACATATCCAAGATCTACAAGGTTGGAATAATGCTCGATAAACTTTGAGGTTATCCAAGACGCCTCTGAATCGCTACGAGGAATTTGACTACACATATAGATCACTTCCTTCGGGCGATGATCTGTTTTAATTTGATAATTTGAAGTACGCAGATAGCGTAACACGCGGCGTGGCACATGGGCTGTTTCTATCGTTATAACCGAACGTACGACCGGAGAATACCATCCAACCACGGTTCCATCATCGGTCCACGGGAAAATTCCTTTCATGCATGCTGCAATCGATAATTCTGGACTAAACCCTTCGCTCAAAAACAACAGGCCACTAGGATCTGCCAAATTTGGATCGGGTAATTCTTTTCTGTATAGTTCATCAAGATTCATATTGGAAAAAAAGCTCTTTATGTTGCACAGTTACCCTTACTATGCCACCATTTACCAATTTTCCAAAAAGAATCTCATCAATGAGATGATTGTTTATCTCCGTATTGATCATTCTATCTACGTTTCTCGCACCAAACTCTTCTGAATAGGCCTTTTTGCCTATCCACAACAAGACATCTTCGTTCCAGTACATTTGAATTTCTTTCTTTTTTAGGACATTAGCCAAAGATTTCATGTGTGTTTCTACAATCGAAGAAACAGAAGATTCGCTTAAATGGTTAAAAAGAACTACTTTATCCAGTCTATTTCTGAATTCTGGGGCAAAAATACGATTAATTTCACTAAATACGACATCTGTTTGCTCAACGCGATCACCGAATCCAATCAAGGGCTGACCAATTGCGGCAGCTCCTGCATTCGAAGTCATAATTATAATACAATGTTGGAAATTAACTTTTCGACCAGCACTGTCGGTAATTGTGGCATAATCCATCACTTGAAGTAATATGTTATATATGTCAACATGTGCTTTTTCAATTTCATCCAAAAGTAAAACAGAATGCGGTCGTTTTCTCAAGGCATCTATGAGCTGACCACTTTCCTCATAGCCAACATATCCCGGTGGTGCACCTAAGAGACGTGAAAGTGTATGTTTCTCTTGATACTCGCTCATATCAAATCTATGGAATCCAATCTCAAGCTGTGATGCAAGTGATTTTGCCAATTCAGTCTTTCCAACACCAGTTGGGCCGACAAACAAAAAAGAAGCAATAGGTTTTGAATCTTCTTTGAATCCTGCTCGAGAACGTTTAATGGAGGTAACAATCGCCTCTATTGCTGCTTTTTGACCAAAAATAGATAATTCCAAATTTCCCTGGAGGTGTTCCAAAGACAAACGTTCTTGGTCTTGCAAGGAACGCAAAGGAATCTGTGCTATTTGTGAGATAACGCGTTCAATATCAGAAAATTCAACGTCATGAATCTCTTGGGTTTCATCTTCTTTTTCAGCTAGATCCATAACTGCTACATCGTTATCCAAATCTTCGCTTTCATCACCGTCAATACTACTCATTTTATGCGCTGAATGTAATTGTTCATATAAATCCCTTGCTTCCTGTGTGGTGTATCGGGATGAATGCAAGGCACCCGCCTCATCTATGATGTCTATTGCTTTGTCAGGAAGAAATCTATCATGCACGTGAGAAGCCGACATCTCGACCGCTCCTCGGAGCACAGCATCAGAATAACGCACATTATGGAATTGTTCGTATTTTGATGCTAGTCCTCTTAAAATAACAACTGATTCTTCGATGCCTGGTTCCATGACATCAATTCTCTGAAACCTACGAAGAAGGGGTTTATCTTTTTCAAAGTATTTTTTGTACTCTTCGTGCGTGGTAGCTCCTATGCATCGAAGACGACCATCGGCTAATGCGGGTTTTATGAGATTGGAGGCGTCAAGATTTCCCCCTGTAACCGCCCCCGCTCCTATTAATGTGTGAATTTCATCGATGAAAATTATAACATTACCAATTTTTTCAATTTCTAGGAGAATCTGCTTAATTCGCTTCTCGAAATCCCCTCTATATCTAGTGCCCGCCAACAAAGACCCTACATCGAGAGAATATATTTTCGTATTTCTTAATTTTTCAGGGACTTCTCCTCGTGCAATTCTATGCGCAAGACCATTTGTGATCGCCGTCTTTCCAACCCCGGGCTCACCAATGTGGAGAGGATTATTCTTTACTCTCCTACACAAAATTACTATCGAACGTTCTATTTCCTGTTCTCGCCCGATTACAGGATCCAACCCCTGTTCACTGGCAAGTTGCACCAGATCAACTGCGTGTTCTTGCAATAATGATCTCTTTTTTTTCTTTCTTTTTGAGTTATTTTGAGAATCTTTTTCTAGAGAAAAAGATTCTTCCGAGTCGTCTTCCTTGTCTTCATGTTCCGCGTCATCGATCATATCCTGCGATATTGCTTTTAGCAAATCACCACGGCGAAGCCCTGCCTTCCGGAGTATATCCGCACTAAAGCAACGCTCTTCATCATAGATAGCAATGAGAAAGTCCCCAATATCAACACTATCCTTGTCAGAACTTCTTGATCTGATAATCGCACGCTCAAAAACATTTTGAAAACTAATCGACTGTTCGGGACGCTGATTTTCTGTTATAGGAATATTTTTGGAAAGATAGACCAGGATATTTTTCTTCAAAAAATCGGTTGAAATAGAACAGAATACAAGTAGCTCTTCCATATAGCCAAGCTCTAAAAGCTTAAACAACAAGTGTTCTGGTGTTAAATACTCGTGATTTCTTTCACGAGCTTCATCAAGCGCTGCATTTAATGCAATATACAGGTTTCTATCAAGATTCACCGCTAATCTCCACCGAACATATTAATGGATATCCTTCTTTTTGTGCAGAGGCATGCACCTGTGTTACTTTGGTGTTTGCTATGTCGTATGAGTAGGTCCCCACGACTGCTGATCCTTGTTCATGTATGCATAACATGAGGCTATTTGCTTTTTTTGTTTCGTGATGAAAAAAAATCTTTAAAACTGCAACCACAAACCCCATTGTAGTAACTTCATCGTTGTGCATGACAACGTCGTACTTCTTAGGCAACACTTCTAACTCTGTTGACAACTCTTTGAGCTCTAAATCCATCTGATTGTATAGTAGACCACTAAGAAGAGACTTTCAACGTTCAAAGAATCGATTATTGAGTCAAGAAAAATCCACTTTCTGCTCTAGCTGTTCGCACAAAATATTCTATTTCGGCACTTATCGAAACAAATTGGACGGGTTCTGCTGGTTCATAGTCGCTCGAGTACCGTAATATATATAGCCCCGTTGAGGTGTTTTTTTGTTCATGTGCAGTAGATCGGATAGATACATCGATAGAAGGGTCATTAGTAATCATGCCACCAGTCTCCTCGACTATGTACAAAAGTTCCTTGCTGATTTCTTCTTCCCCCAAATGTACAAGATGCAAACGAATTCCATTGTTTTTAAGATATCGTGCAGTTGCTTGCAAGCCAATAGACGTGAAATGCTCCCCGGGACCCAAGAGTCCGTCTGAAACCATTACAATGCCTCTACGTATTGCCCCAGACCCGATAAGACGATTACCAGAAATACGCAATGCTTGATCGATGCTCCAGGGAATTTGTTCTAATTGTTCTGAGAAACGTTCGTTAGCACGAATTGCGATAGGCGTTGCCGGTTTTCCGGCAAGAGATATTTGTCGAAGATCGACATCAGGATCATCGATAAGCCATCGTTGAATACTGTTTGCTAGCTGAGTTTCTATGAGTGATATATACCTATTGGGCTGAATCAAGACTTCAATATCGGTATTCGTATGGACATAGGAAGCAGAAACCAATGCCATATTGCCTATTTGGTTGCCTTCTTCAAAAAGGAATAAATTGTCCTTAGAAATACCCATGACTGGATTACCTAGAGCATCTTCGATTCTCAATAACACCTGCATAGTTGGAAAAGAAGAATAGCGAACTTGTTCTATTCTTGCAAACAGGCTTTCTACTGTCTTTGCGAGAGGAGCATAGGTAACTATTTCATTTCTCTCCACATCCGTAGCAAATACATGCATATTGCTATCCCTACCAGCGGAACTGAATCCTACGCCGGTTTCATCTCCAAATGTCTCCCTAATACTTCTGGTATTGAGGTCTACTAGATGTACTTCATCTCTTCGTACGACAAGCATTGTTGTTTCGTCTACAAGCTCTATCGATTCCACATCTGATAATCCTATATCAAGTTGATCGAAATAGTTTCCATCTGTATCGAATAAAAATATCCCCGTGCTTTTTCGATCAGCTATATATACAATTCCAGAGCCATAGTCGATTCCAGTAGGTTCCTGAAGGATTCTAAATCCCTCCTGTTCGTAATCCCCGAATGAAAGTAGAAAATCACCCTCTACGGAGAACTTATTAATACGCTTGTTCCCCCAATCGCTAATATATACATTCCCTTCGTTATCGGTTGTGATATACTGTGGTCCAAAAAATTCTCCTTCGCCGCTTCCAGAAGCCCCAAATCGAATGTTTTCCAAGGTGTTCATATCCAATCTGGAAATAGAATCTCTGGTTATTTCTGTGACAAATAAATAATCCTCATAGCGCCCCACATCAAACGGGGTAACCAAGTTATTCAAATTCCCACCATAAGCTTCAAGAATTGAGCCATCTCCCGTGAGATGAAGCACCCGATTGTTCCCCATAGAAACCACAAACATCGTTCCATCATCATTCGTATGTATAGCAGTAGGAACGTTCATTCGCGAGTTCGCCTGACCCGAAATGTTTTCAATATATGTATATTCCTCATTATCGCTATCTTGAAAATCTTGGTTTGCTCTTATACTCAATGTCTCTATTAAATTTGTCGTCAGAGCACTTCTTTGGGTTGCATTTACACGCCTCCATTCTGCAACAGCTTCATCAATATACCCGCTTGCATAATAGGCGTGTCCAAGCCAGGTCCTTGCTGTGTAGTTATCTGGAACATAACTCAACGAGCGTAGGAAGGAAAGAATAGCTTCTGAATATTGTCCTGCATTGAAACTTCCTACACCCCATCGTAATTCCTGATTTGCCAGCGCAATGCGTTGAATATCAGAAGTTTGTCCAGATGCATGCACTGATAGCCACAACAAACATATGCATAATAACCAAAAGGGAATCCTATCTTTTAAGCATTTCATAAACGTTTCGCAGTCGCTGCTCTATATCACGATTACTCTTTTTACTCAGTGCTGATGCTCGTTCCAGGAGTGCTCTAGCCTGTTCAAGCTCTTTGTTATTTATCAATACCGTCGCCAAGGAGTCGAGGTATGCGGGGTTGTTTGGCTCTTGTTTGAGAGCCATTCGACAATACTGCATTGCAAGTTCATTGTCTATGTTTTCAGAAGCATAGATATACCCCAGCGTATTCAGGGCGTTTGCATTCACGGGATCCATGTCCAATGCTTTTTTTATCTCTTCAATACTACGATCGATAGACTTGTCTTGGAACAAAGCATAGGCGAGAGCCGATCGTATCTTCGCTGAATCATAGCCTCTATCTAGCAATTCCTGGAATTCATTTGCAGATTCTTTGAATTGGCCTATCTGAGAATATACATATCCGCTTATCATGCGACATTGGTATTCGTATATAAATCCATCACCTGCATCCAAAACCTGTTGCAAACAAAGTAAGGCGTCTCTATAGGAATAAAGATTGGTGTAGCATAGTCCAAGGTAATAAAAAATCTTGGTCGATTCTCCTTCGGCCAGTTTGATAGAATGCAATTCCTTGATTGCCAATGCATATTCCTTTTGTGCGTAATAGGAAATTGCCTCTTGGAGCCCTACGTTATTTTGTGTGCTAGTGCTTTCCATCGTATTCAACCGATCCTGAAGACAGGATACATACCGACACTTGTCCAGAATCCACTATACCTCTATCTGTGTCTGTTTCGATTTCTTCTGTAAGCAGAGAGTCTTTCATAACAAACTCTTCGGTTTGAGTGTTAGCCCAAACTCTGTAATCACTCTTGGTACCAGTTCCAACAGCATACTTAGTGATATTTTGCACATTGGGCATGTTTATGTTCAAGAAATGATCAGCTGGGCAGAGATCGAGGAAGGTGTCAAAATGAAGATTTAAAAATTGAGCAGCTTCCTGGAAATAATATGGACCAACATTATCGCACAAAGATAGGGCAATACCTGGAATAGACCAATGGTAGGCCTGCCTGGCCGCACCAACCGTCCCCGAATACTGTACATCGCATTCATAATTTGCCCCTCGATTAATGCCTGAAACAATTATTTCTGGCTCTTTGTCCAACAAGCCCATAAAACCGAGCGTAACGCAGTCTGCAGGAAAACAAGCAGCGCCAAAGAAGCGATCAGAAAACTTTTTGAAATATATTCTTGAATCTATATGAATAGACGACGAACAACCACTCTTGTTTTTTAGTGGTGCAATACAGTACACTTCATGCTTTTTTGAAAGTGCTTTAAAAAGAGAATATATCCCTCCGCTTAAAATTCCGTCATCATTGGTAATAAGAATTCTCACCTATGCCCTCCCGCATAAGGATTATACAACTCTAAGTGTATGCAAGAACACTCGTTATGACAACGCCAACTAGGCACATTCACTCCATACAATTATCATTTAAAGAATGATAACTAACATAGTGCTTATTCTATCTTCCGTAGGATTCCTAGTAATGGCAAACCCCAATGAATTATCTCAAGCAAGCAGCCTTCTTCTTGGATCTATTGCATTAATTCCTCTGCTCATTGCTCTCAGGCGCTCCAAAAATACATCTCATGACACGATATATGCGATTATATTTTGTCTTACGCTCAACCCTCTTCTCTACTTTTGGCTCTCTGCATTTGAGAATTTTTCCTTCTGGGCCATATTGGGTGTCTCGATATGGTATATCCCATATTATTTGCTTTTGTTCATTATCCTTGGCAGCACCCGCCATACACATCCCAATTGGCGTGTCTTAATTCAGGTGATAATTTGGACAAGTTTTGAATTTTTGAAATCTATAGGAGCCCTAGGGTTTCCCTGGGGAATGTTATCCAATACGGCCTCAGAAAACATCCTCCTCATCCAAATAGCCGATTTTATGGGGATGTGGGGAACAAGCTTACTTTTGGCAACAATCAACGCCTGTCTTGTACAAGTGTGGCATGCACTCTTTCCAGAACCAGCTACATTGTATCAACCAGTAAAGAGTCCTATCTCACCAATACCTCTCGTTCAAACCATTTTTAGCACCAATTTCCAGCCCATACCAAAAAAAAATCTGTGGCGCTTTATCATGACGCCCGCACTCCTCGTCCTTCTAACATGCACGTATGGCTATATTAGACTAACCGAAACTATCCCCATCACCGAAACAATTTCAATCCATATGCTCCAGGCAAACCGGGATCCCTGGAATCTACCAAGTACCTCTGTAAACCTCCAAGAAGCCCAGCATCTTACGCAGATATCGATACAAAACCATGGGAAGCCAGATCTAGTTCTTTGGTCAGAAACATTTCTGATGATTCCCTATTCAAACGATAGCGACTACTACTACACTACACCCGACTCAAGACCCTTTATGGATTTTCTGCGTGAAAATAACATTCATCTTGTAACTGGAATGATGGGTACAGAAGAATCAACCAATAGCAAGGACTATTATAATTCTGCAGCTTTATTTTCATCTGAGGGGTTCGAATCAATCTATCATAAGCAACATCTTGTACCTATGGGTGAATTCCTACCCTTTTGGCATCTTTCCTTTGCGCAATGGTTCTATCGTAATGTCCTTCACTTCAGACCCACCTGGTCAGCAGGTAATGAATCAATACCCCTTAGATTCAACAAGGGTGCTCACACGATCGCCCTCGGACTTCTTATATGTTTTGAAGACAGTTTCTCATATCTATCGAGAAGAATGCATAGGAATGGAGCAAATATCTTGGTGAATATTTCGAATAATTCATGGGCTGGTGTACAGAGCACACTTGAGCAACAGTTCAGCGCCGCACGGTATCGCAGCGTTGAAACACGATTATCCTTGGTAAGACTCGGTGAAAATGGATTAACGCAAGTAGTAGATGCTTATGGTCGCGTGATCGATCAGGCAGAACCTCTCACAAAAACGATCTTAAAAACCACTGCGCCCATCTATGAACGACAAGAAACATTTTACACACGGTATGGAAACGTTATCCCCTGGACACTTTTTTTCCTATCCATGCTCTACACGGTTTTGTTCGCGCTTCGATTCAGAAGAGTTAGGCTCTAGTTTTCTTTTTTCATTCCGTAACGCTTTCTGAAACGTTCGATTCTTCCAGCAGTGTCAACCAATTGTTGCGTTCCCGTATAAAATGGATGAGAAGCACTAGAATGCTCTATATCAAAACAAGGATATTCTTTTCCATCGGTAAACTCAACGGTCTCTTTTGTCAAAACCGTAGACTGGGTTAAAAACAACGTGCCATTTGAAGCGTCTCTAAACACAACCGGTCTATATTTTGGATGTATATCTTTTTTCATATCTCTGTACTCCTCAAGTGTTCATTGATCGAAGGAATGTATCATTGTTGTCTGTTTTATTCATTTTATCAAGTATTAATTCTGTAATCTCGATGTCATCCATCGGATTGATAACCTTTCGCAACACCCATACCTTTTGAAGTTCTTCTGTAGCCAGGAGCAGATCCTCACGACGTGTTCCTGATTTCTTTATATTAATGGCTGGAAACAAGCGACGATCTGAAATTCTCCTATCAAGATTAACTTCCATATTTCCTGTTCCTTTAAATTCTTCAAAGATGACTTCATCCATTCGGCTACCGGTATCAATGAGAGCGGTCGCTACAATCGTCAGGCTGCCCCCCTGTTCGATATTTCTAGCTGCTCCAAAGAATCGTTTTGGTTTATGTAATGCATTGGAATCAACACCTCCAGAAAGTATCTTTCCAGATGTAGGAACGGTCTGGTTATAGGCACGTGCCAAACGGGTTATGGAATCGAGTAGAATTACCACATCCGTACCATGTTCTACCAAACGTCTGGATTTTTCTAGGACCATCTCTGCAACCTGGACATGACGTGTTGCTTGTTCATCGAATGTCGATGAAATAACTTCGGCAACAACATTTCGCTGCATATCAGTAACTTCCTCTGGTCTTTCATCTATCAACAATACAATCAAATAGACTTCCGGATGATTTTTCGTGATTGAGTTTGCAATTTTTTGCAGCAGAACCGTTTTTCCTGTACGTGGAGGAGAAACTATCAACCCCCTTTGCCCCTTTCCTATTGGAGAAAATAGATTGATCATTCGAGTGGAAACGTCGCCACTTTTTGCCTCAAGATTTAGGCGCTCATCTGGATATAAGGGAGTGAGGCTATCAAAAGGAACTCGTGCCTGAGCTGCTGCAGGATCAACAAAATTTATCTTTTCGACTCGAAGCATCGCAAAAAAACGTTCTTTGTCTTTCGGTGGGCGAACCTGACCAAATACGGTATCTCCAGTTTTAAGATTCAACAAGCGTATTTGCGATGGGGAAACATAAATATCATCGGTTCCTGAGTAATAAGAATTGTGGGGAGAACGCAAAAACCCATACCCATCAGAAACAATATCTAAAACGCCTGTCGCATATATGGCAACACCTTTTTTGATACTTTCATTGAGAATCTCTATCACTAGATCCTGTTTGCGCATCGCAACCAATTCTTCTTCTGACACTTGTACCAAGTTTCTGATCACAGCTCTAAGATCACGTACACTTTTTTGAGTAAGTTCGTTGATACTCAGTTTCATTTTATCGTTTTCTATCTCATCCTGAGAATCAAGAGGCCCTTTCGGATGTGCAATCGCAGCTTCTTCTACCTTTTTTGTTTGAAAAAAGGTAAGCTCTGACTGATCAGCCTTGGTATCTTGACTGTTTTTCTTGGATAATTTTATCTTCAAAGGTTTATTCTTTTTCTTGTTGGACTCATCTCGCTCGGAGATGTCTGCACTTGGGGTTGTCGGACTACCCTCTTTTTTGTCTAATTCTTTAATTTCGCCGTCATTCATATTATTTCACCTTATTTAGAGATTTGCTGTACTGGGCATTACCAAAAAATATGTCTTTTTCTCGGGAACATCATGAGCCTGTTATTTAAAACCTATACGTGCGAGACAGTAATAACTTCGCAGTTTCCTTCTACAATCGCACCATCACAAATTCTTAGTTTCATCGCCCGTATACTGCCTTGTATCTGCGCAGATGGAAGTATATCGAGATATTCATTTGCGGTTATATTTCCCTCGATAGCACCTGCAACAATTATTGTATTTGCCTCTACGTCTGCTGTCAACCGAGCCCCTTCGAGAACATAGATGAGTCCTTGGGTATGTATAATGCCTTCAAACAATCCATGAATCGCAATAGAACGTTCGAATGAGAGCTTACCACGTAACCGTGTTTTTTTACCTATATAAGAACGAATCCCTGAAATCGTATCTCCTGTGCTGGTGACAAATGTATAACCGTCCCTATAACTCTGTTCCATAATTATTTCCAAAAAACACCGTGTTTTTATATATGATGTTCTTAGGTGTGACCGAAGAAAGTGATAGACATTAAATCCAAGTCGGACCCGGGGCTTACACTTTTCCGTAAAACTCAGCCCACCCAATGACATTTAATCAGCAATTGCTAGGAATGTATACGTCTTACACCATCTCGAAGAGATTTTCCAGACTTAAACACCACTATTGTGCGGTCTTCTGTTCGTTCAAGGCTTTCTCCTGTACTAGGACTGATAAGACCCTCACGACCCTTCCTAAGCTTCAAATAGAAAGAACCGAATCCTCGTATTTCGATCCGTCTACCTTTTAATAAAAATTTACTCATCGAATCAAACACACAACGAATCGTCTCTTTTGAGAGTTCAGCTCCGATCTGCAATTTTGACTCCAATTCATAAGCCAAATCCTTACGCGTTACACTTTTTTCGATGTCTTTTCCGACAACATTCATCCTAGAATAGGATCTCATTTCCTGTGGATTATTTTTCTGCATTAATACATTAAATCACTGGTTGTTCTTCGCTGAGGCGAGAGCATTGCTAAGAGCTCTCCACAATCTTGATTTCAGCCTCGCGACCGTATTTTTATGCAATACATTTTTTTGTGAAGCTTTATCAAACAAAGAGTTTACCAATGAAATATTTTTTTCATCTACGCTGACTGGATCGCTCTCGGTGAGGGCGCGTATTTTTTTTATTTGGGTACGCAAACGACTTCGGACAGATTTATTCCGTATTCTGTTTTTTTCACTTTGTCGGTAGCGTTTATCTGCTGATTTTGAATTCCCCATATACTCTCCTGATAGAAATAATAATATACGCCATACCTCGCGTTGTCAAATGATGTCTGACCCTTAGTGTTTTCTTTATATATAAAATCTGACAAAATGTCGTATGCACAGCTATCAGAAGCATACGGTTATTTCTGTGCGAAATCTGACAGATACAGTATATGTTTTGCGAATGACTCGCGAAGAATTGGAGTTCTCACCAGGGCAATTTATAACCGTCGGGTTATTAAATAATGTGCACATGCGTGAATATTCCATATATTCAGGTGTAAAAGACGACTATTTAGAAATTCTCGTAAAAGATATTCCACAAGGATATCTAAGCTCAAAATTACACCAACTTTCACCAGGTGATGAAGTGCGTATAGAAGGACCCTTCGGATATTTCTTATTATCCGAAGAACATCTTTCAAAGCCCCTCCATTTCATCGCAACAGGAACCGGCATTTCTCCATTTCATTGTTTTGTTCGCTCCCACGACATAGATACCTACACTCTTGTGCATGGTGTTTCCTATGGTCATGAGCAATATGAATATGAAGACTATTCGAGAAAAAACATCATCCAATGCACAAGCAGGGATACTGGAGGAAATCAGCATATGCGTGTCACCGCCTATATGAAAAACAAAGAGCTCGAGCACAATGCCGAAGTTTTTCTTTGTGGCAATAGTGCAATGATATACGACATATTTGACCTTCTTACCGCAAAAGAAAAACCCTCTGAACATATACATGCGGAGGTGTATTTTTAAAATATGACATATTTTTTGCTTCACTTGGGTTGTCAGATGAATCAATCTGACGCAGAGAGGGTCAGAAGTGTTATAGAATCCATGGGATACCGATCTGTTGATCGAGAAGAAGAGGCGGATTTGCTTGGAATCATGGCATGTTCCGTTCGTCAAAAAGCAATAGATCGCGTCTACGCAAGAATCCACAAATGGAACCAATGGAAAAAAAACAAGTCGATCATTACGTTTGTTTCTGGATGTATCTTACCAGCCGATAAAACGTCGTTCTTAAAACTTTTTGATCTGCTATTTGGCATTGAAGATCTTCCTCAATTGCCAACTATCCTGAGACAGTACGGGGTTCCATCCCAGCTCTCCCAAACTACACCAAATGATACATCTTCAACGGACAGCTACTGGAACATAGAACCTAGCTATACATCATCTTTTGAAGCCTATGTATCGATCCAAAACGGTTGTGATAAATTTTGCACTTTTTGCGCCGTACCCTATACACGCGGAAGAGAGGTATCGCGACCTTCACAAGAAATCCTGGACGAGATAGAAACACTTGTCGAAAAAGAATATAAATCGATCACTGTCCTTGGACAAAATGTAAATAGCTATGGATTTGACAAGCGCAGTTCAGAAATGAAGTTCGCCGAGCTCTTGCATAATATAGGAGAAATTGGTGTTCGATCAAAAAAGGAATTTTGGGTCTATTTTACTTCACCTCATCCGCATGATATGTACAAAGACGTCCTAGAAGTTGTATCTAGCTATCCAGTATTAGCCAACAACATCCATCTTCCTATCCAGTCGGGAGATGATAAAATCTTGATAAAGATGAACAGGAACTACCGCATCGCTGCTTACGAAAAGATTGTTAATGATATTCGAACCTTGCTTCCCAGCGCCACTCTGTTTACAGATATCATCGTTGGCTTTACGGGTGAAAACGAAGCACAGTTCAATAATACGCTGAAAGCAATACGTAAATACCGCTACAACATGGCCTATATTGCACAATATTCACCTCGCCCAGGAGCTGCAAGTTATCGATGGGAAGATGATATAACGACCGAAGTGAAATCTAGCAGATTCCATGCAGCAACCAATGTCCTGAAAGAGGTTGCATTGGAAGAAAATAAAAAATTTTTGAATGAGATACAAAGAGTGCTCGTATACAAGAAAGCCAGGCGCGATGGATTTTATGAAGGAAAAACGGAAGGTCGTGTGCCTATCCAGTTCCCTTCGGATAATGAAGCCCTCATTGGCACCTTTGTGGATGTTCATGTTACCGAAGCAAGAAGTTTTTCTTTCGCAGGAGAACTTTGTGCACCCTAGAACATACGCGGCGACAAAAGTAATACCCGGAACACCCAGCAAGCAAACTTCTTCTAAACAGTGCTCGGTTGCCTTCCATACCCTTGGGTGTAGGCTCAATCAATATGAAACCGATTCTATTGCTTCAGAACTAAAACAACGAGGGTTTGCCATCGTCGAATCGAATAAAAAAGCAGATGTGCACATAGTAAATACTTGCACTGTTACAAAAAAAGCAGCCAGAAAAAGTAGAAATATTATGAACAGGGCGAAGGCACTCTCAGATCGCCTTACGGTATTTACCGGATGTTTCGCAACCGAAGAAAAAGAAAAGCTGAAAGATACGGATAAATCTCTCGTTGTTGATAATGATCGAAAGAGTCGCATTGCAGATATTGTAAGTTCCTATGTGTCAGGAGAAATGATAGACCCCAATGCTCTGAAACCCGAATTGTTTGACTACACGTCTCAATCTTCACCGTTTCATACCCGCCCCTTGATAAAAATTCAAGATGGCTGCGATAATTTTTGCACATTCTGCATCATACCCAGCGTGCGTGGTCGTGCAAAAAGTCGTCCCCCGCAAGAGATACTTGACCACATACGAGCCGCGGTCGATCAGGGAGCCCGAGAAATAATCCTAACGGGAGTAAATATCACAAGATACCAGTATGATGCGTGGGATTTTAATGCATTATTTGAATCCATTTTAGAAACAGAGGGAGAGTTTCGCGTACGTCTGTCCTCCATCGAACCAGAAATAGACGTGACACGTATGCAGGAGTTCGCGAAACACAAGAAATTTTGCCCACACCTACATTTATGTTTGCAGAGTGGCAGCAACCGAATGCTTCTACAAATGAGACGCGAGTACACGGTCAAGGATTATGTGCATATCGCAGAATCAATGAGGAAAGTTGATCCTTTATTCAACATAACAACCGATGTCATCGTTGGATTCCCTGGCGAGACCGAAAAAGATTTCAACGAAACCATCCGGATAACCAAATTACTCGAATTCGGTCATATACATGTGTTCCCCTACTCTTCTCGTTCTGGAACGAGGGCGGAAAGACTACAGCCACATATTTCTCCCTCGATAAAACAGACACGTTCAAAAGAACTCATGAATATAAGCTTGGAATTGACCCGTATGGTGAGATCTAGATTTCTGGAAAGGGAAACAAACGTGCTTACAGAAGAATTGAAGCCACAGAAAACAGAATCCTATACCTATGGATTAAATGAGTATTATATTCCCACCTTAATTCGCGGAGCTCATGAAACCAATGCAATTATCCCTGTTGCGTCAAAGAGATTATTTCCTTCGGGAGAACTCGATGCTCGCGCGATAAGCCGCTAGCAGCTAGTATAGCTATTCATTTCATGGACAATGCATCATCCCCTATCCTTTTCTTTTCCCTGTCCTCAGTTCAATTTGGATTATCAAAATCCATTTTTAAATGCAGGGCCTATCCGTCGCCACATCTCACACTTGCAATAAATGATAGAGGACAAATATGTGCCTATTGTCCTGAAAACAATGAACGCGCCTTGTACAGCTGCGCACAATTGATAGATCATTTTCACATAGGTGCAATTGTAATATTGCTAGACTTCACCCCAGCACCATCACCGAAAAAAGAAAAAAATGACAATCACGTTGTCTCGACCAGCATTGAGCAACAAAACTCCTATGCGCATGGTGGATTACTCCTAGGGCAATCAATAACAAATGGCACAAGGTCTATATACATGGACCTTCCTCGCCATTCTTCTTTTCCTCCTGGGGTAGCTGAAAAACCCTGTAATCACCCCGTGGCATTCTTATTATTTCAAGCATTGTCGCTTGATTTTTCTCAAGGGGAGATTATATTTGCAGAATGTCATAAAGGACAACACCTGTCTCTTGCATTGTCATTTTTAACAGAGGCTATAGCAATGAGGAAAATTTCTCCTTGTCTACAAGCTCTCCAACTCTTCGCCCGGCACTATCATTGCACACAGTCAGAACTTTCTAAAATCGATCAATTGATGAGGAATATCTGTATTCACAGAGGCGTTGATAGTCTCTACAAATCGCTTGATTCTATGCATATAGGTAAGACAAATGTACCATCTAATATAAGCAAAAAATCTGATGCAGTACGCGTACTAATACGATTAGCCGAGCCCACACATGAAACCAGCTAGAATATACTGTGAAATAGAAGCAAAGGAATATCCCGCCGCCCAGGCTATCTTAAAAAAATTCAAGGACATTCCATGCATCATGATTGAACACTACAAAGATGTGTTTAATCGTCCAAATCAGTCTTTTCATCATCAAAAACACCATCAAGCACTGGTTTTAGCAAAAAAATATGGACAATACTATTATGAAGCAAATTCTCGCGTCCTTAGCTTTGGTGAATCACGCCTCATCTATACCGATCAAATACGCAATTGTTTATATGATTGTGAGTATTGCTTCCTTCAGGGAATGCACCAAAGTGCTCATCTTGTTCTTTTTGTCAATCAAAACGATTATTATGAAGCTGTTCTTACACAATTGTCCCCAACAAATGTGCTCAATGTTAGCATTTCTTACGTGACAGATTTATTGGCTTTTGAGCCGTTATATGAATGGCATCGAGGCTGGTATCTCTTAGCCAAACAACACAAAAACCTCTCGATAGAAACCCGTACAAAAAGTGATAATGCCCATGTATTGTTTTCTTTGAAACCAGTCTCAAATTTCGTAATTACTTGGTCGGTCAATCCATCAGAAATCGTAAGAAAATATGAACACGGTTGCGCAAGTCTAGCGAATAGACTCTATCAAATAAACCAAGCTTTGCGCCTTGGTTGGAAGGTTCGCCTTGCCATCGATCCAATACTGCTTGTTTCAGATTGGAAATCAATCTACAAACAATTTCTCCGTGATCTTTCACAAACTGTACCCCTAGGGGAGACAGAAGGCATTTCTTATGGATTTTTTCGAATGCATCCAACTCAAT
>WTKD01000003.1 GCA_011524535.1 Spirochaetaceae bacterium | reverse complement strand
GGCAAGAGATGGGGGGGCGGGTGATTGTACCGGGGGCTAGGCATTTGCTCTTACCCAATGCAAGACATCCTTTGGTGCTTGAAGGTTTTTATCCTATACACATAGAAATGGAAGAGGAAGCACGGGTACTTTTTTTGAGTGGGAGTAATGGTGGGGGAAAGAGCGTTGCAATGAAAACATTGGGAACCTTGGTATTGATGGCCCATCAAGCTATTCCTATCCCTACCGATGAAGGGGCGCAGATACCCAAATTTTCGAAAATTCATTGCATATTTGGAGATGAGCAATCTCTAGACACGCATCATTCATCGTTCACGGGAAGAATACAACATATTGTAGAGATATGCGATTCTCAGACGAGTAATGAGCTAATTCTATTGGATGAGTTCGGTTCAGAAACAGACCCAGCTGAGGGGAGCGCCATCATGTGTTCGATTGTAGAATATCTTATTGAACGAAATCGTTGGGTTTGTTTTAGTAGCCATATTCATGGATGCAAAATCTTTGCTGAATCACATTCAAAGATCATATGTGCGGCAATGCGATACGAAAAACTGCACAATCAAAATACATTTTCTATCGTCTACAATAGCCTTGGACAGAGCAATGCTTTACCAATCGCAGAGCAATTTGGTCTTGCAAAAGAAATTCTTACTCGGGCTCATGAATTTTTGAACTCTGATGAGGGTTATAATGCTTATACCGGGTATTTTAAACAAAAAAAGAGACTTGAAGATCTCGAGTATGAATTACGAAGAAAATTGCTTACTCTTGAAGAAGAACGTAAGATGCTGCATAGAGAATCGACCGAATATAAATCATCATTTCAAACAAGTATTGAGCAGCTCAAGGGTGAACTAAAAAAGATAAAAAGGGAATCTGCCGAAGAAGCAAAAAAACTAAGATTGCAGACAGCCGCAAACAGGGATGAAGAAGAAAAACAGCAAGAAAAAATGAATTCTCTTAGAGCTCGACAAGAGGAACTGGGCAGGATGCTCCAGCATGAAAAAATAACAAAGGGAAGGAAAAACCCAGAACCGCCGATCAATACCGATATTCTGAAAGAAGGGTATTACATAACTACATCATATACTAGGGATGCTGTTCAAATTGAGTCATTGCATAGAAAATCGGGCTATGTCGAGGTTCATGTCCAGGGGAAACGTATGCGAGTCCCTATAACAGACATTGAGACCATCCAGAAAAAAAGAATAGAACCAGAGTCTAATAGGAGAATAAAAAAGAATGTAGTGTCCTATGTTCCCGATGAAGTAGCTGGGAATAGTCAAACAAATCAAAAGGAGATCAATCTAATCGGACAACGAGTGAATGCTGCCCTAGACAATTTAAGTCGACTTATTCGGCAGCATGTTGCTACAGGAGATGAACAATTGCGAATAATACACGGCATGGGGACAGGGGCTCTGCGCCAGGCAATTCATGAATATTTACGCTATGAAAGGTTTGTTATATCATTTCGACACGGTGATGAAACCGAAGGAAATGATGCGGTGACTATTGCTACGCTTAGAATACGTAATTAAACCACATGTTGCGACTAATTGTGCCGAAATAAGAATATGCATAGGATCAGGGTATATTTAATAATTTTTGTACTGATTGGCATCATAGGATGCAATGATACTGTAGTAATTGTTAATTTTGATACCGAAACTACAGGGACATTATCCTTTGCTGTGAATTACAACCCCGAGATGCTTAAGAAGTACGGGTTCCTTTCCAGAACTGAGACCGAAGGCCTACCGTTATTGCATAATGATTTGGCAAACCTGATTCATTCGGTGTACAGTGGGCTTAGAGTTGTAGCAAATGAGGAGTATGTTATTCGTGATGGTTCGTATGCCCGAAAGTTTGTTATTGCATTCGATTCAATAGCTTCTTTAAACATATTTTTGAACGACTTTGGTTTCAAGTTACTTCATGAGGTGAAGAATGGAGAGCGAAACTATGCGATATCACGAACTTTACCCGAAGAACAGGTGGAATTTCATTCATCGGAACTGAATAAATCGAGTATAGAGCAACCCTACGCAGAAGACAATAGCTATGTGTTGCGGATGATGAGCTTATTGTATGCAGACAGCGTGGTTCGAATTATTATTCAGGCAGGTTCCACTGCAGAAAATGACAATAGTGAATCCACACCGGTTTCCGCATTCCGCACCGAGAAATCTCTCAGTCAATTAGATAATGAGAATTTTTCTTGGGCTGTTCGGCTTCAGTAAGGTTCCAATAGAAGTGTTTTGTTTACTATCTGATTGTTATATTTGAAAAAATAATGAGTCGTAATACAATACAGACTTTTTGTTGATTTAGGACAATATACTTGCTACAGTACACATAAAGGAGTTTCCGTGGATATTCAATTGCAGGAGTTACTGACAAAAATCAAGGAAGATGGAATGCTCCGTGCCAGCGAAGAAACAGCCAAATTGGTTGCAGCTGCTGAAGAGAAAGCAGCTCAAATAGTGGCCGAAGCAGAAAAAAAAGCAGCAGCATTACTTTCGAAAACAAGGGAAAAAACATTGCAATCTGAGGCATCTAGCAAACAAGCCTTGAAGAACGCATCACGGGATATCTTGCTTTCTTTATCGCAACAGCTAAAAAATATAGTCGATACTTTTCTCTCTTCAGAAGTAAAAAAGACGATCAGTCAGGACCAGCTGCGATCATTGATAATTGACATAGTCACTGAGTATTCAAAAAACAAGAAAGACATTGAAGTAATTTTTCCTGCTAAGACTCAAAAGAAATTTATTGATCTAGTTAAGCAAGGGCTGAAAGGAAAAACTTCGGTGGAAATCATGGCAACAAAGAATCCGGAATTACCTGGAGGCTTCCAGATACGCTATAAAAACGACGACGTCGTTCTAGATTATTCTTTTGAAGCAATCAAAGAAAAATTGGCCGCTTTGGTGAATCCAGCATTACAAGAGATAGTAAAGGGAAGCTAGAGTGTCTTTTGTTTATACGAATGCTGCTCTTCCAGCACTAGAACTTGGTAAGCCCTTGCCGCTGCCAAGTGTCTCTCTTCTTTCATTCATAGAGGAAATGGTGCCAAGTATGGGTAGTGAATTGAACTACATAGCAAAAAAGTTTCCATACACAGAGCCGATGCAATCAAAAAACACATTTTTCATTCGGTGGACTGCGTTTAATAGGACATTGAGAGCATCGCTGGCATTACAGAGGAATTTTGCATTCACAATAGATAGTGATGCATTGACCAACGATGTGGTTGATGGGTATGCTCTGGGGCTCACTGAATCAATAGTGGCCATGAATAACCCTCTAGATCAAGAACTTGCTATATTGGAAGCTCTGAATAGAGGTCTAAATGAATTAACAAAGGAACATATGTATGCACGTGAGAATCTTATTGCATACGCTATACGGGTTGTTCTAGTTGAGAGGTTTGAAGCATATAACCATGTTGCTGGCTGGAAACAATTTAATGGAATTCAGACCGACCTTGTTGGATTGAAAGATCGTTCGTTAGCAGGAAAAATTGAAAAGGAAGGATTATTTCGTTCTCCTTCTGATCAGGAGCAAACATGACAAAAGGTACAGTACGCGGAATAAATGGTAACCTCATTCAAACGCAAGTGAAGGGAGTTGTCTCACTCAACGAGGTGGCATATGTTAAAAGTGGATCATTTTCGTTAAAGACAGAGGTCATTCGCATAAGTGGAGATCAAGCCGAAATGCAAGTGTTTGAAAACACGGGGGGAGTCAAAGTAGGCGATGCGGTTGAATTTTCTGGAGAACTACTTAGCGTAGAACTTGGCCCTGGCTTGCTTGGTTCTATATGCGATGGTCTGCAGGCACCACTTACGGTTATTGCTGAGGATTCAGGATTCTTTTTGCCACGAGGAATTGAGCGTGATTCGCTATCTCGTGATAAAAAATGGGAAGTTAGCCCTAATGTAGAGATTGGAGATGTTTTGGAGGGAGGTGATACAATTGCCACGGTTCCCGAAGGGTTGTTTAACCATAGGATAATGGTTCCCTTTAACCTTTCTGGAAAAATTAAGTCCGTAAAACCCTCAGGAACATACACGATTGATGAAGTTATAGCCGAGCTCGTAGATGATTCTGGTACGGTGCATCCACTCCGACTTTTCTTTAAATGGCCGGTCAAACGACCTATTATGATTGCAGAAGAGCGCGTTCGACCTACGGAACCATTGGTGACCAAGGTTCGAATTATCGATAGTTTTTTACCCATTGCACGAGGAGGAACCTATTGCATTCCAGGACCGTTCGGTGCCGGAAAAACCGTGCTGCAGCATATTACCAGTAGGAATGCCGATGTGGACATTGTCGTAATTGCTGCATGTGGGGAGAGAGCTGGCGAAGTAGTCGAAGTATTGCGAGAATTCCCCGAGATAATCGATCCAAAGACGGGGAAATCACTGATGGAAAGAACCGTTATCGTGTGTAATACTAGCTCGATGCCTGTTGCCGCTCGAGAAGCCTCGGTCTATACCGGGGTGACAATAGCCGAGTATTATCGGCAGATGGGTCTAAATGTCTTACTTCTTGCCGACAGTACATCCCGATGGGCACAAGCGATGCGCGAGATGTCGGGGCGTTTGGAAGAAATACCAGGCGAAGAATCTTTTCCAGCCTATCTAGAATCTGTTATTGCGGCTTTCTATGAGCGAGCTGGCGTTATTCGTTTAAAAGACGGTAGAACTGGATCCGTTACGATTGGTGGAACCGTCAGTCCTGCCGGAGGAAATTTTGAAGAGCCGGTTACCCAGGCTACGTTGAAGGTGGTTGGGGCCTTTCATGGACTTTCTCGGGCCCGTGCAGAAGCGCGAAGATACCCATCGATAGATCCTCTCGAGAGTTGGAGTAGATATCCTTCCTTTATCGATCAGGACACCCGGGATATATTGCATCAATATACAATACGCGGAAATGAAGTGCTGGAAATGATGAAAGTAGTTGGGGAAGAAGGGACGACAATCGAAGATTATCTGTATTATCTAAAATCTGAATTTTTAGATGCGGTGTTTTTTCAGCAAAATGCATATGACCCTGTAGACCAATCGGTTAGCAAGGAACGGCAAAGACATGTATTGCAAATTATTACCGCTATACTCCAAGGAGACATGGATTTGCAGGAGAAAGAAGAAGCACGCAAGGTATTCAATCGTTTGCGGCAATTGTTTCTTGATTACAATTCGAGTGAATGGAAATCAGCATCCTTTAAAAAACAAGAAGAATTGGTAAAAAATCTCCTAGATGAGATAAGGCGGGAAGGGTAGGAGTATGAGAAAAATTTATACAAAAATTGAATCGATCAACGGTAGCGTTATTTCTGTACTGGCCAAAGGAATCAGTTATCGTGAAATTGCCGAGGTGGAAACCCGTTTTGGAAAAACGCTTGCTGAAGTTATTCGAATAAAGGATGACAAAGTCCTTTTACAGGTGTTTATGGGTGGACGAGGTGTGTCGACCGGTGACAAGGTGCGCTTTTTGGGAAGAGGAGTCCAAGTTTCTTTTTCAGATGGCCTCATTGGTAGAATATTTGATGGGAGTGGTAATCCAAGAGATAATGGTCCTCCACTCGATGAAAACATGATGGAGGTCGTCAATCCTCCAGTAAACCCTGTTAAACGTGTTATACCAACAAACATGATACAAACGGGAATTCCAATGATTGATGTGTTTAATACATTGGTTGAATCCCAGAAGCTTCCGATATTTTCCATTTCTGGCGAACCCTATAACGAATTATTGGCGCGTATCGCTCTACAGGCTCAGGTCGATGTTATTATATTGGGCGGTATTGGAATAAAATATGATGACTATTTGTTCTTGCGCGAAGAATTGGATGAAGGTGGGGCACTTCCTAGATCTATTTGTTTTATCCATACGGCTAGTGACCCGATTGTAGAGGGGCTTGTTGTACCCGACATGTGTCTGGCTGTTGCTGAACGATTTGCATTGCAGGGGAAACGAATATTGGTGCTGCTTACAGATATGACAAACTTTGCTGACAAATTGAAAGAAATCGCTATAACCCAGGAGCAGGTTCCTTCTAACAGAGGATATCCTGGAGATTTATACAGCCAGTTGGCTGCGCGATATGAGCGAGCAGTAGACTTTGAAGGTGCCGGTTCTGTGACTATTTTGGGAGTGACTACGATGCCTGGAGATGATGTGACCCATCCAGTGCCCGACAACACTGGATACATCACAGAGGGACAATATTACCTGAAAAATGGGCGCATTGAGCCCTTTGGATCGCTCTCTCGTCTAAAACAAATGGTAAACAAGGATACACGCGATGATCACCGCGACATCATGGATGGTATGATTCAGTTGTATGCGAATTATAAAAGTAGCACTGAAAAACGTTCCATGGGGTTTAAAATGAGCAGCTGGGACAAAAAATTAATACGCTATGGGGAATTGTTTGAAGAACGACTTATGTCTTTGACAGTTAATTTGCCTCTTATCGATGCATTAGGTGTAGGTTGGGAAATTCTTGCGGATTGTTTTGAGAAAGAAGAAGTTGGGATGCGCAGTTCACTGATAAAAAAATATTGGCCAAAGAAGAGTACGTAACTGGTGTCCGATGTAAAACTTACAAAAACAGAATTAAAAGTACAAAGTGATTCGCTAAAGAGATATAAACGGTATTTACCAACCCTTGTGTTGAAGCAGCAACAACTGCAACTTGTCATTAATAATTTGCGAGCTCAACAAAGGGATGTAATGACGAAGCGGAGAAAAGTGATCGAAGAACTGGAACGCTGGGTGGCGGTGTTTGTCGACCCCTTTGCATTTCAGGAATATATACACATCGAAAATATAGTCTTTGAAGAAGAAAATATTGCTGGCGTAGATATAGAGAATTTTATTGACCTTGAGATATCTGTTAAACCATATGACATATTGACTGCCCCGTTCTGGTTAGAGCGAGGGATTGCTGCTTTGGAAGAGAGCATAAAACTAAATATAACAATTTCTGCGTTGGAAGAGTCTATTAGAAAATTACAGTATGAACTCCAAGTCACCATCCAAAGAGTCAATTTGTTTGACCAGATTCTTATCCCTCGTGCCAAGGAAAACATACGAAAAATACGCATATTCCTTGGAGATCAGCAGACGGCCTCGGTTGTTCGTGGAAAAATTGCAAAAAGAAAGTTGGTAGAAGTCTAGTATGATCGAGAAAATGCGGAAAGTAACTCTAATCACTCAACGAGGTGGCATAGCACAAGCCTTGGATATTGTATCCACAATCGAGGCATTACATGTGCCGGTCGATGAATCAGTGGGCTCTTCTAGCAAAGATGTTCAAACGAAGATAACTACGCTGGAAAAACTTACGAGCTTTTTGCGCAAGGTGAACACAGACAAAAGTATTGCTATTGATGAATTAAAAGAAAAATCTGAATATGCTCTCGATCTTCTTTCTAGCATTCGTGAGCACGAAGAAATTGTTTCAGAAAACATACAAAGGGTAGAAAAATTATCTAGTTGGGGTGAGTTTGATCACAGTTTGATCGAACAATTTGCAAAATCAGGTTTGAAAATATTATTTTATGCTCTTCCAAAAAAGCGATTGACTGAACTTGATACATATTATCACTGGATTATTAAAAGAGGGAAAATGTACAAGGTCTGTGTCCTTCTGTACGGAGATCAAGAAGCGCCGTCTTCGTTGCGTCCGATAGATTTACCCGTGATAAGCCTAAGAGAAGCGATCTCTCTAGTGAAAAAGCACAAGAAAGAAGCCAAAAAATTACGAAAGTTGTTGGCAAAAAACAAGCGTGTGGCGGTATGTGTTGCTACATACAAGGAGTATCTTCAGGGACTTTCGCATGCATTGGGCGTACAGTCGGTGTCTCAGTCTGATGACCATCTTGAATGGATAACGGGGTTTTTGCCCGAAAAAGAGATCAAAAATCTATCTTCGCTATGTCGTTCTCATGGCATAGGGGCATATTTTCAAGGGATAACACCAGATGACCCTGTGCCTACGAAATTGAAAAAGGGTGTGATTGCAAACATAGCTCAACCAATTTTCGATGTATTTGGTACGATTCCAGGATACAAAGAATTCGATATTAGATCGATATTTTTGCTGTTTTTCACCCTCTTTTTTGCCATGATAGTCTCCGACGCAGGATATGCAGCAATTTTCACGGTAATTGCATTTTTTGCGTTGGTAATCAGTATTTTTAGGCGTAAGAATGGGTATGCCTCATTTTTATTTTTTTTATTAAGTCTCGCTGCCTTGGCATGGGGTGCTCTGAGTGGCTCTTGGTTTGGAAATCCAGCATTTCTTGAAATTCCACTCCTTCAGAGTTTTGTGCTCGATTTCATATGGGTTGATCATCCAAATAACAATGTGCAGATATCGCTGTTATGTATGACCATAGGTCTGGTTCATCTATTTTTTGCCCATTTTTGGCGTGCAATGCGTACTTTAATTAAGGGACCACGTCTGCAGACATTGGGAGAATTGGGGTGGATTTCTCTTCTGATTGGGTTGTATTATCTCGTATTGTCGGTTGTAATCGATGCAAGCTTGTTTCCTGTTCCCGATTTTGCATGGCCTGCGATTTTTATTGGGATTGCCGGTGTTATGCTATTTGGAGCGCAGGAAGGTCGCTTTTTCAGAGACGCTCTTCGTGGAGTATTTTCAATACACACAATTGGGCTTGACGCGATAGGTATGTTTTCTGACATTATTTCATATATCAGGCTATACGCAGTCGGATTAGCGAGTCTTGCTGTGGCGCGTAGTTTTACAGAAATGTCAGAATCAATTGTGACAGATTCTACAAGCACGGTACTTACGGTTGCATCGATTTTGATCCTTGTGTTTGGTCATCTATTAAATATTGCGATGACTTCGCTATCGGTGGTAGTACACGGGGTTCGTTTGAATATGCTTGAGTTTTCTAGACATCTTGGAATGGAATGGAATGGTATCCAGTACAAACCGTTGAAATCTAGTCCGATTTCTGCGGAAAATAAAAGGAGAATATAGTATGACAACAATTATGTATTTTGGAGCGATATCCGCATTGGCCTTAGCGGCGGTAGGTTCAGCAATAGGTGCGGGCATAGCTGGAATGGGAGCGATTGGGGCTTGGAGAAAATGTTTCTTGCAAAACAAATCTGCACCATTTCTTTTGATCGCATTTGTAGGTGCGCCTTTGACTCAGACAATATATGGTCTAATAGTTATGAATGCCATGATACTCGCTATAGAAACCCCTTCGGTTGCATTGTTTTCAATTGGTGTTCTTGGAGGGTTAGCAATAGGAGCTTCAGGGCTTTTTCAAGGAAAAGCAGCAGCTGCGGCTTCAGATTCTTTTGCAGAAACGGGCAAAGGATTTGCTAACTATTTGCTTGTGTTGGGATTGATTGAATCCGTTGCATTGTTCGTTATGGTGTTTTTGTTAAACGTTATCAACGGTCTTTAGTGAGTAGATTACTCAAAACAATATTAATTATTGCATGTTCTCTGCCTCTATGCGCAAACCCTGCATGGGTTTCTTTGGAGCAAGGGAAATCGGCGCTCCGCAAGCAAGAGCTTTTTGATGCCATGTCACATTTTAGAGAAGCCAGAAATATGGGTCTTCTTAATGCCGATGCCGATTTTTATACTGGAATTGTATACGAGGCTGAACAAAATTTCACCCTGGCTAAACGCTATTATATGACAGCTATCGAACAAAAAAATACATTATATAACCCTTCAGATGTATATTTGATTCATTATCGTTTGGCAAGATTATATTGGACTGAGCGAGATTTTTTGAAATATGAGTATGAACTGGGGCGTGTAATTGATCAAGATCGAGAAAAACTAGAAGAAGAAAAAAATTGGGATGTCACGATTGCAAGGAATGTTCTCCTTGATCGTGGGTTTGATAGGCTTGCGATATTGTTTAGATTGCCAATGTTGCCCAGTTTTTTTGCTTCTCGTGAGCTTGGTGCGTACCTTGAAACCAGTGGTAGAGACAGTTCACTCGATCATTTGATGCTGGCGTTCGTACAAGCTGTTACGTTGATTGTTGAACGTATTCATATGTATCGTCCCGAGTTTCAATATGAAACTTTTTCAGAAACAATAAAAATATTTGAACAATATGATCGTGATGGGGAAATAGCGGGAAATATAGCCATACACAAGATTTTGTTTTATTTAGGATTAGCGGCTCTAAATTACGATGACTCTTCGAATACCGGTGAACGTATTCTTCTATTTTTGCTAGAAGATAAGACAGCAGGGACTTGGTCCAGGCGGGCAGCGAATTATATGGAAAACAAACAAAAACCCTTTTTAGAAGAACTAGAACCTCGTTTTCCTTCTCCTTACTGAAGTATGGAATCATATGAACGTACGCTCTCGATTAAGGGGGCACATCAGCACAATTTAAAACACGTCAACATCGATCTTCCAAGAAACAAACTTATAACATTCTCTGGGCCTAGTGGATCGGGAAAATCTTCTCTCGCATTCGATACTATTTTCGCAGAAGGTCAGCGGAGGTTTATCGAATCTTTATCAGCATATGTGCGTCAATTTTTGGGTAGATTAGAAAAACCCAAGGTTGATAGTATCGAGGGGTTATCACCTGCAATATCTATAGAACAAAAGAGCACCAACAGGAACCCCCGGTCTACGGTAGGAACTATAACGGAGATAACGGATTATCTGAGATTACTATTTGCTCGCATTGGGGTGCCTCACGATCCTCTGACAGGCGAGAAACTCGAGAAACAAACGGTAGATGAGATTGTAGACGCTGTTATACATTTGAAGGATGCTCGGTGCGTCGTATACGCTCCCGTTGTCCGTGGAAAAAAAGGAAAACACGAAAAGATATTTGAGAATCTTCGAAAAAGTGGTTTTAATGCGGTGGTTGTTGACGGGAACTCCTTTGAATTGAATGAAGCAATCGATCTCGATAAGAATAAAAAACATGAGATATTGGTTCAGATCGACAGGATAAAAATAGACCTAGAACAACGCACACGAATCGTCGAAGCAATCGAGACAGCATTTGATATTTCGACCGGTCTGGTTGAATTTCATGAAATATATGATACAGAAACAAAAATTCACGTATTCTCAAGGGAATATGGATATTCCGATCCTGACATGAGTCTACCGACATTAACGCCTGCGTTTTTCTCTTTTAACAGTCCTTATGGGGCTTGCCAAACATGTCATGGGCTTGGAGTCAAAACAGAATTCGATGAATCGCTCATTGTTCCAGATACTTCACTTTCCTTCAACGAAGGTGGATTCAAGCCGTATAATCCAAAATCTTCATGGAATAGATACAAATTTGATGCGCTTGCAAAGCATTTCGGGTTAGATTTAGACGCTCCAGTCGATGAATGGACAGAAAACGATTATAACATCGCTCTCCATGGGCACCCTGATACAATTGTATTTGTGCAAGAAGGAGAGGACACAAAATACCATTACAGCTATAAGGCAACGTTTCCTGGAGTCCTTGAAGATTTAAAAAAGCGATATACACAAACAACATCGGATGGAATCCGTCGATGGCTTCGAACATTTATGAAAGAGCAAGCTTGCCCAGATTGTGAAGGAGAACGTTTGCGTATTGAAGCAAGATGGGTAAAGTTGGCTGGAAAAAACATTTCTGAAATCGTAAATATGTCCGTATCTGAAGCCATTAGTTTTTTCTCCAACCTTAACTTGAATGATTTCGATGCTCATATCGCTGAAGAAGTGTTAAAAGAGATACGCTCCCGCTTGACATTCTTACGGAATGTAGGACTAAATTATCTTAGTTTGTCTCGGAGCGCTGCAACTCTTTCGGGAGGTGAAGCACAGCGAATCAGATTGGCTTCTCAACTCGGCTCTTCTCTGGTAGGAGTGCTATACGTTTTAGATGAACCAACTATTGGATTACACCAACGGGATAATGATAGATTGATTACAACATTGCAACACTTGAGGGATTTGGGAAATACGGTGTTGGTTGTAGAACATGATGAACAAACTTTGTTAAGTTCTGACTATATAGTTGATCTTGGTCCGGCTGCGGGAATTCATGGTGGAGAGGTTACCGCCAAAGGAACTGTAGCGGAAATATGCAAAAACAGACATAGCCTGACGGGGCAATACTTATCAAAACAGAAGTTCGTAGGTAAAAAACGAGACCCTCGAAAAGGAAATGGAAAATTTCTTACAGTGGAGGGGGCTAATCTAAATAACCTAAAAAACATAGATGTTTCTTTTCCACTTGGTGTGTTAACCGTTGTTTCTGGTGTTTCAGGGTCTGGAAAATCAAGTCTGGTTAACGGTGTGCTAACCGTTGCAATAAATGAAGCGAGAGATCAAGATAAGCCAAAATCTTCTACATATACTTCTCTTTCAGGTATTGAGCATATCGACAAGGTTTTGCATATAGATCAAAATCCTATAGGCAGAACACCCAGATCTAATCCAGCGACTTATGTGGGTGTTTTTCAGAAAATCAGAGATTTATTTGCCCAGCTGCCGGATGCAAAAACACGCGGTTATGGTCCCGGAAGATTTTCTTTTAATGTGAAGGGAGGGCGTTGCGAAAACTGTCAGGGTTCTGGACTAATAAAAATTGATATGCAGTTTTTACCCGATGTGTTTGTACAATGTCCTATTTGTAAGAGTAAACGGTTTACTCAAGAGACACTCGAAATACGTTATCGTGGGAAGAATATCAATGATGTTTTGGAAATGACCGTAGATGAAGCAAGCGAACATTTTGCGATGCAAAAAACAATCAGAAATTTTCTTGAGACATTGCAGTATGTTGGGTTAGGCTATATCAAGCTTGGGCAATCTGCCCTTACTCTGTCGGGAGGAGAGGCCCAGCGTGTGAAACTTTCGCTCGAATTATCGAAAAGAAACACTGGAAAGACTCTCTACATAATGGATGAACCTACAACTGGTTTGCATTTTGAAGATATAAAAAAGCTGCTCGTGCTTATTCATCGGTTGGTTGATGGTGGCAACACGGTTATCGTTATTGAACACAATATAGATGTTATTTCTGCAGCAGATCATGTGATCGACCTTGGTCCAGAGGGTGGTGACGAGGGAGGCCAATTATTGGCATTTGGTTCTCCAAAGGAAATAGCAAGCAATACTCGGTCGGTTACTGGGCAATTCATGGATGTGCAACTCTAGTAACGTATACATTCTTATCATAGTATCTCTAGCTTCTCTCGCTCTAGAAGCACAAGATCATTCTTCGAAAGAAAGCAGCATTGACTCCATAGAATCCTTAGAAGCTGAGACATATTTGGCTCAGGTAGATCAAGTAGAGCAAGCGTCTGAGAACGAATCAGAGTCGGAGAATACCCAAGTGTTCGAAGATTCTACTAAACCTGAGGATTCAGTAGAATCAGAAGAGAATTTAGACCAAGTAAATGAAATACCCCCAGAAGAGGACGAAAAACCACTAGATAGGACTTTGACAGCAAGAAGAACCATGATTACGAACGCTAACAAGGAAGAACTCTTTTTGTTTCTGCAAGAATTAGAACTCGATACGTCTGGAACAGAATCCGAAATGCGTTCAAGGCTTTATGAATATTATGAATTGGAGCCTCCTGAAGACTCAGAGAGTGGAGCAACAGGGGTGGAGGTGATTATAGATGCAGCCGATACTGCGTCGGTTTTCCAGGTTGAAGGAAGTCCCGAACAATATGTGCGCTTTTTTGGAGGAGTGCGCCTCACTCTTGTTGATAAAAGCAATAATCAAAAACAGGTGATCACAGCGGATTCTTTAGTATTAAACAAAGATAACCGCTATATGAGCGCTATTGGATCGGTGCGCTATGAGCTACAACGTTCTACAAGTGATGAGCCCGAGGTTTTCGAAGGAAGCAGTGTGACGATAAATATCGATAGCTGGGAAGGTGTTTTTGTTGATGGAATTTCTGAAACAAATCAAGTAATTGATGGTCTTTCGGTTGTTTCGCTGTATCGAGGTGATACGGTTGTTCGGCAATCTCGAAATGCGGTCACATTTTCTGATTTAACCGTAACGACCGGTGAAGATCCTTCAGAATCGTATTTTTCTTTGAGTATGAAAAAAATGTGGTTTCTTAATACCGATGAATGGGCGATTTTGAGTCCGGTTGCTAGTGTGGGGCATGTGCCTTTTATCTGGTTTCCATTCTATTTTCAGCCAGGGTACAGACTGTTTTTTCGACCACATATTGGTATTCATACAAATCTAGGATTTTATATTAACACCACAACATACATTTTCGGGAAACCAAGTAAGGAATCTGGGGCATCGCTTTCCTTACTACAAATAGATTCTTCTACTTCAACCGAACGAGAACTGGATGGTTTATTCTTGGTTCCTCGTGGAGAAAAGAGCAATGCGGATAGTGATTCCGAGGAAGAGGGCATTTTTGATATAGCCCGTGACAGAGATTGGATGCTCAAAATCTATGCAGATCTATATGCGCGTAGAGGAGTATTTCTTGGCCTAGACAGTAATTTTCCAGACCTTTTTAGCCTCGAAAATGCATCATCTGATTTTAAGTATGCCTCGATTTCCAATATGCGAATTAAAAACTACTATGCATTTACGCGTACATTATTCACTCTAGGTGAAAATTCGTATGGCAACCTTATAGTGCTGAATGGCACTGTGCAAGATTATTGGGAAGAAGGGATTATTTTTGGTAGAAAAATTCCATTTCGATTTTTATTGGATTTTTCTAGCACTTTCTCATTGATGTCGCTAGATTTTGATACGCTATTTCAATTGTATTCAGATACGACAATTGCGAATGAATTCATAGATAGGTCAGAAAGTTTTTCATGGGATTTTGCACTTGGGAATAGGAAAACATTGGAATCGGTGAGTGAGGAAACTCGCACAGAATGGAAGGTTGCAACCTCCTATGATTTTAGTCAATTACCTGTTCCGACCTCGTTTGCTCCGACATGGGAAATTATAGATAGCTTTTTTAGTTTGAATATATCGAATCTTGAGGTTTCTTATATCGAAGGGGCTAAATCTATTCCTGTGGAAGATCAGCCACCTATTCTTTCAGCTGGAACAATAAACGTTAGCGTTCCCCAGAAATTCTTTGCTCCGCTGAGTCTTGAGGCTCCTTCTTTGCGTGGTAAAGTATCTGGAAGCATTTTTTCGTATCCTCTGCCATCCTTTTTTGAGAGAACAAACACGCAAATTTCAACCGATGAACAATCGCCTGCGATTGAGGACAATATCTTGGTCACACCATGGGAGGAAGGTGAAAACGGAGCTGAATCAGACGATACTACAATTCTCCCCGACCCGCGGGGGATACAATCTCCGACAATCATGGAACAAACACGATCAAGTATAGTTCTTAATCCCTTTACATTTGACCTTACTTATTCTGTATCACCTAGTTATACCGTACAATCATTTACAAATACTGAAGAATGGGAAAGAGCAGCTGACATCGATTATGACAGGTTGTTTCGATATAGCAACCGTAATGTGGAAGTATCGGGAGAGCTGAAACACCAACTCACCTTGGTAAATTCTCTATTTACAAATTCAGGGACACTGAAACCAAGAATTATCAACAATAAAGTTTATGATTTTGACACTCTTTTTCTCGATGATGATGATACATTATCGATTGCTCAAAAAAGTTTAGAAAAGAATTTATTGGAAGTGAATTATCTTTTATCCACAGCGGTATACCCGCTTAAATACATAAATGAACTATCGGAAAGTAGGCTTTCCCATACATTGGAAATGAGATTATACGAGGAGACATTTGAAACCATTGAACTAATTGATGGAGAGTATCAAGCAAAGATGACACCGGAATATTTTTTATGGGATGACACCCATGTCTTAACCCACACAGCCGGGGTCTTGTTTAAAGCAACGTATTTCGGGATAGAGCAAGCATATGAGATTACCACAACACTTCCACCGAAAAAAAGCATAGATATAAGCCCATCTGTGTCATTCGAGATATATGCTTTCTCTACATCGGCTTCGATACGAATAAATGATGTTACCAAAACACCAGACTACGATCCATTGGTCACCAAGGGAGCATTAAAACTTAGTTTTTTTGAGGGAAATCTGAAGCTAGATGCGAGCCAAGAATTTCAGTTTTTGGTTGATGAGCCAAATGAAACATGGGATTATTCAGAATCCGCCCTGAGCATTGTTGGATTTAAAGATGCTATTACTTTCAGAAATTCTTTGTTTTATAATAAAATACTACCGCAAACGTACTCGAGCGATGATCGAACATGGAGTTATGGAGAAACCGAAGAATTTTCCCTGGAGAAAAGCAGTCATTCTTTGGAAATTTCATATACACCAGATCTTTTTTGGAAAAATAGAATAACCTTTGATACTTCTATTGGTTCTACCCTCTCGTTGAATTACAATCGATTTACGAATTCGGAGCTTGATTTCACGTTATCTATGAATTTGGACATACACGATGCATTCTCACTTAAAACATCCCTCAAATCTTCGAATACAACTGTACATTTATACAACAAAGAATATGCTGACATTTTAGGAGTTCCTTCTCGGAATCTATTTTCTGATTTATGGAAATCATTGAATATTTTTGACACTGATGGATTAGAAGAGACATTCTTCAAGATACGCGGTGTCGAAGTAGAACTTTCACGTGTCTATCGTGACTGGTCATTGAGTTATTCTTATAAAGGCTCTCCAAAGGATCCATCTGACATAGAAATTACAGACGAATTTTGGGAGAATTATTTCCAATTCACGGTATCTTGGAATACGATAAAGGAACTTACGACATCGGGAGAGTATAGGGATGATGAATTCACTTTGCTGGACTAGTCAAATAGGCAGGATTTGACGTATTATCATTTTTTTATCACTATTGAGATGAGGAACGTTTGAATAGACAACCTGCCATTCTTATACCTGAAATAGACAATATTCTGCATATGCTATGTGGTCCATACGATGAGCATCTGAAACTCATTGAGCAAGAATTTGGATGTCCAGTTCGTATATCCGATAGCGAGATACGATTAGAAACTTCTGATGACGAACAAATAAGAAAATTTCAGCATTTTTGCACGAAACTCTTTTCTGTATGCCGAATTGGTGAAGAAATCACAAAAAACACCATAGAATCCCTGTTGATGGAAGATTTTGAACAGGAAAAAAGAGCGATTGAAATAACTTTTGGTCATAATTCTCACATATTCCCCAAAAATGAACATCAGAAATCTTTTATAGAAGGCATGCGGAATCACACCGTTTGTTTTGCGATTGGTCCAGCGGGCACTGGAAAAACTTTCTTGGCGATATCGCAGGGGCTGCAATTTCTGCAAACAAGAAAAATACAACGATTAATATATACGCGCCCAGTTATAGAAACTGGAGAATCGCTTGGCTATTTACCTGGTGATGTACAGGAGAAAATATCTCCCTATATGCGGCCATTTTTTGATATTTTGAAGACGCTGACTGATAAAACAAGCATAGATCGTTTGCTAGAGTATGAAAGAGTTGAACTGGTCCCCCTGGCCTATATGCGTGGGCGAGACATAAAAAATGCTTTCGTTATTCTAGATGAAGCACAAAATGCAACGGATATCCAAATGAAAATGCTGCTAACTCGGATAGGATTATGCTCACAATTGGTTGTGATTGGCGATCCGAAACAATCCGATAGGACATCTGGCGAATCTATACCATTACAGACATTAGCTGCAAAACTTGCACATATTCCATCGGTTTTTTCTACAACATTTGGACTTCAGGATTGTGTACGTAGTCGATTTGTTCAAGAGGTACTCAAGGCCTATGAAACATAAAAATATCATAGTAGATATTTCATTACAGGGTGTTGATGAGTCATTAGAACATGAATATATAAAAACGCTCATAGGGGAAACTTTACACGCAGTAAATATACAATCAGCACATATTGCGGTAGTCTATGTATCATCGGAAGTTATGAAACAGGCAAATGGACTGTATCGATATGTCTACGAAGATACGGATGTTTTGAGTTTTCTTTATGACTCTGGTATGTTTGCCGAGGAGGAAGGAAACATTGCGGGTGAGATTCTGATATCTCCCAGTGGTCTAGAAAAGTATCATATGGACGACTGGGGAGAGCAACGATGCATAGTGCATGGCGTGCTTCACATATGCGGAATGGTACATCCTGAGGCACAGGAATCGGCTATGTATGAATTACAAGAAAAAATACTGCATAATATTCTAAAACGAGAAAAAGAATGGGCATAAAAGACTGGTTTAAAAAAGGAACATCGAGGACAACGCAAATTCCTGCGCATGTAGCAAAAATGATAGAGGGGATCCATGGATTGGCTGAAACCCACACCAAGGAGGTTATGCTCCCACGCGTAGATGTTGTATTCATGGAATACGAGGAAAGTCTCTCTGAGATAATGCAAAAAGCAAAGCAATCCGGACATTCTCGATTTCCTGTGTATAAGGATAGTGTTGATAACGTTCTAGGCGTATTGTACATAAAGGACCTTATGTATCAGGTAGGGACGGAACAACGGGATATTGATTGGGAACAAGTATTGCGTCCTCCCTATTTTGTTCCTGAATCTAAAAAGTTAGATTCCTTGCTCCGAGAGATGCAAAAACGCCGTGTTCACATAGCTATTACGGTAGATGAATATGGGGGAACTTCGGGGATTATTTGCCTTGAGGATATCATAGAAGAAATAGTTGGTGAAATTCAGGATGAATTTGATCACGAAGTCGATGGCATTATGAAGTTGGGGGAACATATCTATTTATGTGATGCTCGACTGGGAATCGAGGAATTGAACGAACGAATGCATTTAACACTACCCAATGACGCTGTAGATACTCTTGGAGGGTTTGTTTTTGAACTCTTTGATAAAGTGCCAGTGCGTTTTGAAAAGGTGAGTTTTGAAAGTATAGATTTTGTTGTACAAGAAATGGATGGAATAAGTATAAAGAAAATTAAATTGATACAACAGCAGTAGACCTGTTTTTATGCAAAACGAATATAAAAAAATCCTAGTGATTGTCATATGTTGCCTCGGAACGATGGCTATATTTGGACAAGCGCAGAATTATGCTGACAATGGGTGGAATCTCCTTGAACAAACCATTGATGAGTATGATATATACGTAAGAGCGGTAGAGCAATTCTCTCGCGCCCTTGAGATAAATCCTCAATACAGCGATGCATATCATGGGCTAGCGTATGTTTATTTTCGGCTTATGCAGTATGAAGAAGCGGCAAAAGCAAATAGGAGAGCCTTACAATTACGCCCGAACCAACTGCAATATCTCATACTTGAACTTCGAATACTATTGCAGCAGGGTGCTATTGTGGAAGCCAGAGAAAAATTAGAACCACTCTTACGTGATAACGATGCAAATACAGATGTCATGCTTGTTTTGGCAGATGTACTCTATACGGAAGGCAGAACACAAGATGCGGTAGAAACGTATAGGCGGGTTTTGGACTATGAGCCCTATAATCTTTCTGCGCTGAGTGCTTTGGCTTATCTTTCAATCGATCATCTACCGGGGCAGAATGATGAGTATGTTTTACGATTGCTGGCGGTGCATTCTAATGAAGTAATGGCATTATTATTGGCAACTAGGTATTATCTTGTGTCCAATGATTTTGAGCGTGCCCTATTTTATGCCAGGGCTGCTTACGGGATAGCTCCAAAAACAGAGCAAGTGCTTGCTTCGCTTACTAGGGTTTATCTGGAGTCGCGCGATTTCGAATCGGCCCTGGATGTTTTGAATACCCTTTTGAATGTGAATTCCGAAAATAAACTGGCCTGGTACGGTAAGGGCAAGCTTGAGCAAAACCTGGGAATGTATTCAGATGCTTTGCAGGCGTATAATCGTGCCTTGTTGCTTGATCCATATTTTGAGCCGTCCTTTATTGCTCGTGAGGAGTTACTTTCTTTGTTACCTCCTACAGAGGGATTGGAATCTATGTTAGATGATTATGTTGAGAGGGCAAAGGAATTGCAAGGAGATTTTCAATACATTGAGAGTGAATTGCTGCTGAGGAGAGCCCTTAGGATAGATCCATACAATATCTTGATTAGAAAACACATCGCGTCGCTATACGAGCTATATAAAAATTATCCTCGATATTTGAATGAATTGCAAATTCTTAAATCACTGGGGGATGATTCGCTAGAAGTGAGCGATGCGATTGAAGGGTTGCAGGAATTTTTGGATGAAAGTGTTTCGTTTGAAAATAATATCCAACAATTCGAAGTACCTCGTGCCCGAATACCACTGCACATATTTTATACGATAAATACACAGGGGGATGTTCCTGGGGAATTACAATTGTATGCTTGGCTTCTTTTGCAATTTTTGTTTTCAATTGAGCGTTTAGATCCAATCTATTACAAAGACTCTATCAAAAACAACTATGAAGCATTACAAATTGTGGGGAAGGGTGGCGACGGTATGATATTGATTTTGGGGGGAGGCAGTTCCCAGGATATTATAATCCTTAATAGCGAACTTATTTCGCATAAGTCTGGGGCGTCATTGGGTGAATACCAGGTCACAACACAGGGGCATTATGCAGTTGAAAAAGCATTATTGCAAATGTTGCGGCTTGTTGACTCTATAGTACCAAGAATAGGTGAAGTAATTGGATTTTCTGATGATGGAGTTGTTATATCCTTGGGTACAACCGATGACATTGAAATAGGTTCGATATTGGATGTCTATCCACAAGGCTCGATAGAATTAAGTGCAGAAGCCCCGTATGCACAGTCTACTAGGGATCCAATCGGTGAGATAGAGATTGCAACGACAGACGAGCTCATATCAGAAGGAATTTTTTCATCGCAGAACATAACCAATAATGTGGATATAGGTCAAACAGTCTTGTTTCGAAATGCACAAGAATTAGAAATACCCGTAGCAAATACGAGAATGGTTGACGAATTGCTCAATTATCGATTGCTTGACAATTCACTTATAAATAGGTAACATTCAAAAAAAAGTGGAGGAACTATGGGAATTGCCATTAATGGATTTGGAAGAATTGGGAGAAATGTATTCAAAATCGCACTTGAGAAGAATGTTCCTGTCATAGGAATAAATGATCTTACAGACACAAAAACTCTTGCACATTTGCTAAAATATGACTCAACCCAGGGTAAATTTAATGGGACGGTTTCATTTGATGATAAACATCTCATTGTAAATGGAAAAAACTACAGAGTAACGAGTGAGCGCAGTCCACTGGATATTCCATGGGGAAGTAATCCTGATGTAGTTATTGAATCGACTGGAGTCTTTGCGACAAAATCAGGACCACGCGGAGGATACGGCGACCACCTGAAGAACAATAAATATCCTGCTCGAAAGGTTATCCTCACGGTTCCAGCAAAAGATGAAATCGATGTGACGATTGTACTTGGAGTCAATGATGATGATTTGCGAGATGAACACCAGTGTATTTCAAACGCGTCGTGTACAACAAACTGTCTTGCTCCACTTGTGAAAGTTCTTCATCAAGCCTTTGGCATCGAAAAAGCATATATGACGACCGTTCATTCCTATACTAATGACCAAATCATATTGGATGCACCACATAAGGACCTTAGAAGAGCAAGATCTGCTGCTTTGTCTATCATTCCAACCACAACGGGTGCAGCGCGTGCAGTGGGCAAGGTATTGCCCGATCTTAACGGAAAGATTGATGGTACCGCCATGCGAGTACCAACACCAACAGGATCGATTGTTGATCTTGTTGCAACATTGAAAAAAGAAGCAAGTGTGGAACAAGTAAATGAAGCGGTAAAGCAAGCCGCTGATGGAGCATTGAAGGGTATTCTAGAATACACCGAGGATCCTATTGTTTCTGTCGATATCATACACAACTCGCATTCGAGTATTTTTGACGCACAGGCAACATCGGTCATGGGAAACATGGTTAAAGCCTTTTCCTGGTACGACAATGAATGGGGATATTCGAATCGCGTTGTCGATCTTGCTAAAAAGTTACTGAGTTAATGCTAAGATCTATTGATTCTTTATCTTCTCTTACGGACAAAGACGTTGTTGTAAGGGTCGACTTCAACGTGCCTATGAGCGATGGAGTGATTTCAGACGATTCAAGGATTCGGTCATCGCTCCCCACAATAAAGGAATTGCTTTCTAAAGGACCGCGAAGCATTGTGCTTATCAGCCATCTGGGAAGACCAAAAGGCGCAGTAACCCCATCTTTGAGTTTAAACTCCCTGCTTCCTACCATTTCTAAACTCCTAGATATCGAGGTTTTGTTTGCAAAATCAATTGCAGAAGTACAATCTTTGCAAGAAAAGCCAATAGAAACCTCCGCGGTTATTCTCTTTGAAAATATTCGCTTTGATCTCCGAGAGGAAAAAGATGATGCCCAATTTGGAAAAGAGCTTTCCGGACTTGGATCGATATATGTAAACGATGCATTTGGAGCAGCCCACCGAGCTCATGCTTCAACACATGCGATAACCAAGCATATGTCCTCATATGCGGGTCTTTTACTTGAAAAGGAATTCAAAAATCTTAGTATAGTACTAGAAAATCCCAAACATCCATATATTGCCGTCATTGGGGGAGCCAAGGTAAGTACAAAAATCGCAGTGTTAGAATCCCTCTCGAAACGATGCGACACAATCATTATCGGTGGTGCGATGGCCTATACATTCTTGCATGTTCTTGGGCACAAGGTTGGAAAAAGCATAGTGGAAAATACATTCTTGGAAACCGCCGAGCGTTTCCTTGAGAGTGCAGAGCGTGAGCAGACTACTGTCCTGTTACCGGTTGATCACATTGCCTCCGAAGAGTTTTCTAGTAGTTCCAAAGGTATAGAAATTTCAGAGGCGAGTATACCCGATCATCTTATGGCATTAGACATCGGTCAAAAAAGTCAAAAGATATTTACTGAAGAAATTTCGCGGGCTTCTTGCGTTGTCTGGAATGGACCAATGGGTGTTTTCGAATTCCCATCATTCGAGACCGGAACGAAGATAATTGGACATACAATAGCGAAGAATAAACAAGCAATTACGGTCTGTGGAGGTGGAGACACTCTTGCAGCTATACAAAAATGGAGCTTGGGTGAGGAATTCACACATGTATCTACAGGAGGTGGGGCTTCTTTGGAATTTTTGGAAGGTCGACAGCTTCCTGCGTTACAGGTATTGATGGACTAATATGCGAAAAAAATTAACGATTGTTGCAAACTGGAAAATGAATCTTGACCTTGATCAAGCAAAGACTTTGGCGAAGGTAATAGGAACCGAAGCGAAACATTCTCCGCATACAGTGGGGATTGCGCCCTCATTTCCTTTCTTGTTACCTGTGTCGGAAAATCTACAAGGAAGTGGTGTCCTTCTATCCTCTCAAAATGTGGCATCTACTGAGAACGGAGCCTATACCGGTGAAGTATCTGCTTCACAGCTAAAAGACCTTGGTGTGCAGACCGTGCTAGTTGGTCATTCTGAGCGTCGTGAATATTTTCAAGAAAGCGATGCTATTGTGCAACAAAAAATAAAAATTGCGTTGGACCATGGATTGGGTGTTATTCTTTGTGTTGGAGAGTCCTTGGAGCTTCGTGAGCGAGGAGATGAAGAATCTTTTGTATTGGGCCAAATTAAGGCAGCATTAGACCCTGTGTCAGCCGAACAACTTCCTTCTATTTGTATTGCATACGAGCCGATTTGGGCGATTGGGACGGGTAAAACAGCTTCAGCGGCAGAAGCGGAACGTATGCATGTTGCTATACGAGAATGCATAGCAACGCTATACACTAAGACACTCGCTGAAGATCTCAGCATTATATATGGAGGATCGGTGAAATCTGGCAATGCTTCTGAGCTATTTACACAGCCAAACATTGACGGCGCTTTGGTTGGAGGTTCTTCATTGAAGATGGAAGAATTTACCGCTATACTCAAGGGTAAGGTATGACATTTATTTCAATACTATTTTTGGTTGTGTTTGTTATTATTTCGGTGTTTCTTGTGTTTATGGTTTTGGCACAGCGAGAAGGCACTGACAGCATCGGCGCCATGTTTGGCGATAATTCGGCTCAGCAATATGGGCGAAGATCGGGAAATATTCTCACTCGAATTACAACATTTCTAGGCGCTCTGTTCATGGTCCTGGCCTTCACTTTGGCCTGGCTCAATCGTAGTCAAGATACGAGCGATATCGAGCGTGCCGTTCGTGCGCAAGGACGCGAGAATAGTGTTGAGTGGTGGCTCGAAGAAGAAGAGCTTCCAAGTAATACTGACGAGGAATAATCAATGGAGCTAGCCGTGCTTCACAGTTTTTCAAAATACCAATCGGCGAATCTATACATAGATACAATTAAAGAATATTACTCACAAAAAGATTCTAGCTGTAGAATTTCTTGCTACAATGCCGAAACTTTACAAAATCCGCGTTTGATGGGGACACAACTCTTTCTGCTATTGGCTGAAACAAAGGGAGTTATAGGAGCCCCTTTGTCAAAGAAAATATCTGAAATTTTAAAGGATTCGGTCAAGCCCCCACGGTATAGAGCGGTTGCCTTTGTAAAACATTCTGCTCCTTTTTGGAAGAATAAAGCCTTGCTCAATGCAATGAAGATTTTGGAAGAAGAAGGCATGAATGTTGTGTATTCGGATCATCTTTCTTCGAAAAGCTCTTTGCTGACCTCCTTGGGCTCCTTTGTGGTGAAATAAAATTGCTTAAAGAATGCTACAAAAGATTAGGCATAAGCGAAAATTCAACCCCCGATGAAGTAAAAAAAGCATTTAGAAGAAAGATAAAAAAACTTCACCCCGATTTAGCAAAACGAACGAGAGAGAATTCCCTCGAACTTTCCCAGCTGATTTCAGCCTATGAGACGATTTTGAATGTACATAAAAAACGCAAATATTATGCACATTCTCAATTTGCTATAGAGATGAACAAGACGAGGTTTAACTATCGAACCTTTCTAGCCTATAGATTGCACGAGCCACGGTGTTGGGGTAAATTAATTTTGTATGAGTTTCTCCATAAGCGTAACACTCAAGCCTTGGAGTTGTTTGAACGATACAAAGAAGTTCATTCGTTAAAAAATGCTTTGTCCCGAGATGAATTCTTGGATTGCATGGTTTTTTTAGGGGAGGAATATCATAGGCTTGGGCATTATATGGATGCTTTTTCTTGTTTTGAGAAGATAGTACAGGAAGAGAAAAAAGAGCCCTATTTTAGAGATTTTATGGTTGATATTTATCAGTACATATCCCTCATTTTTTATAAAAAGCTTGCCAAAACTCTCGCAAAAAGGGAGTTAGAACTATATACTGAACGTGTCTCAGACCTGGGGGTTGCAATGCCCCAAACAAAACAGAAGGATTCTTAGAGCTTGAAAGACGGCTAGGACTATATTTATGGCAAAAAAATATTCATTTTTTATGATAATTTTGTTGGTTTCTTCGGTAATCAACGCCCAATTGTTGGATACCACTGTAGCAACAGTCAAACTTACGAAACTACAAAATATTAGTAAGAAAGCATTGCAGGAAAAAATTGTTTTGTTGGAAGAACGAATTACCCGTTCATTGAATGAAGAGGAAATTCAAGCCATCTTGAAGGGTGAAATAAACAGTATTTTGTTACAACAAGCGGCAGAACGAGACAGTGTGTCGATTACTAGAGAGGACTTGGACCGGGCAATTGAGCTTCAAAAAGCGCGACTGGGTGTTCTTATGTTGCCCGATAGAGATTTTCGACTCTTGATAGAGCGGCAAACAGGTTTTTCTTATGCTGAGTATGAAAAAAACTTAAGAGACACATTGATTGCACGAAACTATCTCATGAAAATTGACCCAAAACTCGCGGACGAGAATAATTTTCGCCCTACCGATGTAGAAATCGTAAAATTTTATGAAGAAAATGCGGTGCGTTATGCTACGCCTTCACTGGTTAGATTTTCACACCTTTTCGTAAGTACGGCAAATGTGAATGAAGCTGAGATACTCTCAGGCAGAAAAAAAATAGATGAACTACGTCGCAGAATTTCAACGGGTCAGGCAACATTTGAATCCCTTTTTGAAGAATCGCTTGATGATCCCTCCTATCTTGCCAGGGATTTTGGATTTTTCGCTCGAGGCGATGAAGAGTTGAAGAAGAACCTAGGAGCCAATTTTGTTGATGTAGTCTCCGGATTAGACGAAGATGAAGTTAGTGGAGTTCTTGAGTCAAGTTTGGGAATTCACATCGTAAAGATCACAGACAAGCGACAACCACGCCTATTGAAGTTGGGTGATCCACTTTTTCCTGGAGACTCGATGACAGTTCAAACCCATATTTCCCAGGTATTGTCGATGGAAAATCAAGGAAGGATGTTTAATGAAGTTATGGAGTTTCAAATTGAAAAACTACGAGAAAATGCCGAAATTAGAATTTTTTCTCAAAATTTGAACTTTGATTAATCAAGATCGACTATGAGACATCGACAACGAATGTATGCATTGCAGTCTTTGTATGCATTTGAACAAACTCCATCACGCGTAACTATCGAATCCTACGACCCGTTCTGTTTTGTTAGTGATAAAAAGATGGTATATGCAGAAGAGTTGTTTTATGGAGTCCATCGAAATCTTGAATTTATCGATAATATTCTTAATGAAACATTAAAAGAATGGAGTATTGAAAGATTACTGATTGTTGATCGGTGTATTCTAAGGTTATCCATTTACTCTCTGTATTTTGAAGATCATATGCCCGTATCAATTGTCATAGATGAAGCTGTCGAACTTGCAAAACAATATTCCGATAAGAAATCATCTGCGTTTGTGAATGGTATCTTAGACAGTATAGCAAAACAGCGAAATTCAAATGTTGCAACTTAAATCTAGAACAGATATTGAAGAAATAAGAAAGGCTTCAGAATTATTAGTTCACGTGCTGGACTTTGTTGCAACGCATTGCGTAGAAGGTATTAGCACGTTGGAGCTGGATGCAATGGCGCAAAAGAAAATTTACGAACTTGGAGCAGCCCCTTCCTTTTTGGGATATCAGGGTTATCCAAACGCCCTATGTACATCTATAAACGATGAAGTTATTCATGGAATTCCTAGTGCAACGGTATTACGCGATGGAGATATTATTGGTATCGATTGTGGTGTTAAGCTTGGGAAATACTATAGTGATGCTGCACAAACGGTGGCGGTAGGGTCGGTGGCAAAGGAGATTCAAAAATTACTTGATGTAACTTATTCTGCGCTTTGTAAGGGTATTGAGGCTGGCAGTAAGGGAAAACGCGTGGGTGACATTTCTAGAGCGGTCTATAACACGGTAAACGAAGAGGGATATGGCACGGTGCGCATGTTTAGCGGACACGGGGTTGGCTTTGCAGTCCATGAAGATCCTTCAGTCCCCAATTTTGTAACTTCACAATCACGTATACGGCTACGCGAAGGGATGGTTTTAGCTATTGAACCAATGGTTTGCCTTGGCGAGGGCGAGGTCTATGTTGATGATGATCAATGGACCGTAAAAACATGCGATGGAAAAGTTGCAGCGCATTTTGAACACACTGTTGCGTATATTGATGGTAATTTTGAAATTCTCACGAAGCGTTAACATAAGATATGTGTAACATTTTTTGTTTTCTGCTCGTTAATTGAGAAGTACAGGTATATACAAAAAATTGATAACAGGAGATTGACATACATATGCACTATTTTTCAAAAATAATCATCGCGGCTTTTTTATTTCTTTATTGTGCAACATGCACATTAGAAGCACAGGAGGCTGTCTATACGGATGCGATAGAAACCGAAGTTGTCTCAGAACTAGAATCAATACAATCCGGATTTCGAGCCGTTTCTAGAGCTGTGCTGCCCGCTATTGTCCGTATCGATGTTCAGCAGCAGGTTGAGGAGAATATCAACCCGTTTGATTTCTATTTTGGACCAGAACAAAATGAAGAAGATGAAGATGATTCTGAAAGATTTTATGACAGTGGGTTGGGGTCCGGTGTTATTGTCTCTAAAATCGAGAAAACTTATTATGTATTGACAAATTCCCATGTCGTGAAGGGTTCCGAAAGAATTAAAGTCACCTTACACGATGGAAGAGTTTTTCCAGCAGAGCTTGTCGGAGAAGATGAACGAAAAGATGCTGCCTTGGTTTCCTTTGAGCCAGACACTGATGATATTTACATCTCACGACTTGGTGATTCAGACAGCCTTCAAGTTGGTGATTGGGTTCTTGCAATGGGAGCTCCCTTTGGATATCAAAATACGGTTACCGCTGGCATAGTCAGTGCCTTGGAAAGAAGTGGCCCCATGAGTAGTCTTAGTGACTTTATTCAAACAGATGCGGCGATAAATCAAGGCAATAGCGGGGGAGCCTTGGTAAATCTTCGAGGGGAAATCGTGGGCATAAATACCTGGATAACAACACGAACGGGCGCAAATGTTGGTCTTGGTTTTGCAATACCAATAAATGATCTAAAGAATTCAATTTCTCAATTTATTGAAACTGGAGAAGCAGAATACGGTTGGCTTGGTGTTTCGACTAAAAACCTTAGTCAAGATGTCGCTGATTCTCTTTCAGCAGACTCCACTCAAGGTGCCTTCATTCCAGCAGTGTATGCTGATTCGCCAGCTGATCTTGGAGGTATTTTTCCAGGAGATATTATCATTGAAGTCGATGGCGAAGAGATAGAAAACTCTAATGAGCTAGTTCGTTTGGTTGGAAATCTAGAAGCTGGAAAAACAGTATCGTTTACCGTGATAAGAAATGGACGTGAAAGAGAGGTTTCTGTTACCATTGACAAGCGACCATCTGAAATAAATATAGCAACACTTAGTGGAAAATCTTGGCCCGGATTTGAAATACTACCTCTAACCGAAGATTTGTTACCAGGTAGTGGTCTTGACGAGGCATACCTTGGGCAAATGTATGTACTTTCCACTGTTTCACGTTCTCTTGTTGATATAGCAGGAATACGAAGAGGTGACATTATTTCTCGAGTCAATGACAAGAAAATAAATTCTTTGAGAGAATTTTATGAAATAATAGGGACGGCGAATGCTCTTTCTTTTTCGGTCTTACGTGAAGGGCAAAGTATTACTATTACTATAGAAAAACCATAGTGTTGTAGAAAAACCATAGTAAATAAAAAGAAAAAATGATATAACAATAGATGTATGGCTAATAAAATATTTCGGTCAGAGGTGGACATTAGAAACAATGCGTTGCGCCTCTCGGAGCAGATTCATGAAAGCGGCTTTTTTCCGAACGTTATATATGTAAGCCTTCGCGGGGGTGCATACCTCGGAAATATCATTAGTGAATATTTCAAGCTAGTTGCTCCAGATAGGCAACCGGTGCTATATGCTGCCGTTGTTGCTCATTCTTATTCAGGATTTTCCAATACAAAAAACGTCCGAGTAGATGGATGGACCTATGAGCCCACCCATCTCAGGACGGGTGATAAAGTGTTGCTGGTTGATGAAATCTATGATTCTGGAAATACTGTTTCGCTTTTTTATGATGTTTTTCAAGACAAGGGTATCCAAAAGAAGGATATGCGCATTGCCGTTTATGATTATAAGGTTAAGCAATACGATAAGGATGCAAAATACAAAGTAAAGCCCGATTATTATTGTCATAAGCATGTTATTCCATCTGAATCGGAAGAAATTTGGATACATTACCTCACACATGAACTCATTGGTCTCACGAGAGAAGAATTAAGTGAGCATTATCCCGAAGATGTGCAAGCTTTTCTGTCTAAACACCTTTGATCTTTTTCTTTTTGAGACGTGCAGAGCGCTTTTTCTGTCTTAAACCAAGATAAAAACCCGAGTATGAGATGACTAGAGGCTTTTTGGAGAGGTGCGACCCTTCTGTTTATTCTACTTCTAGTTGAAGGCTAACACTGTTGTCTGTCAATGTTTCAATTTCAAATTTCCAAAGTCCGCTATTTCTTGTGACAAGAAAGAAGACTAAATCGGGTGCATTCAATGCTTTAACAGATGTGATTGGAGCACTACGAAACTTAAAAGGTCTGTCTTCTTCGTCGGAAAAGAGGTTATCTAGGCTTTCGAAGGTATTAGTAAAAGGAAAAAAGGTTGCTAGAGAATCTTCGGTCCTTGCACTTTTTTTTATCGCAAGAAGGTATTGGCTATTATTACTGTAGATAAAGTGTTCCAAAGCAACAAATCTTTCATCGGCGGCTCCTAGATTGATGACCACTGCTTGCCCATTATTTTGAATAGCGTCAGTCTCAAATTCAAATTTAAGAAATTGAGTGTCGTCAGTGCAAGTGTCAAAATTGTTGCAGTTATTTGCGATAAGGATGATTTCTCTTGTGTCTCCTGTGGTGAAGCCGACTGCATCGATGTAGTTTCTTGGTGGAGTTGAGTTTTCCAGTGTAAAAGTCAATTCTGTGGCTGGTGCGTCTTGATTCCTCGTATCAAGGATGTAGATAGTCGAATCAGCAAGGAGGAAAAGTCGATTTTGATCGATAACTAGCGATTTTCTTATTCTATTGGTTGTCAAGATTTCTTCTTCTTCTCCTAAAGACCAGCTAAATATTCCGTAGGAGGGTTGATCTTGACTGTTCACACTTTTTAGATAATAGATAACACCCTCTGTCGCTAAAAGTATAAGCAATATCTGTCCTTCAAGAGGAGTGTTCGTAAGATAATTAAGAGATGGGGAACCGGCAGAGTAGCTAATGCTTGCTAGATGGGATTCAAAAGAAGAGCTTTCTTCTATAATTGAAACATAAAGAAAATCAGAAGTTGAGTACAAGCTTGAGGCACGTTTTTGAGGTGGATCTATACTGCTCGACAGTACAGCTTTCCAGTTGGTTTCATTTGTTTTTCGATAGTAAAGTGTTCCGTTGGTAGTAAAATAGTGGTTTTTGTATAGATGAACTCCGCTATAATAGGTTGTGTTGTCTTTGGGAAGATTCGAGTCCTTTACATTTCCCGAGATTTCGAGCCTTCTAAAAAAGCCCGTATCACTTGATGTCGGGGTGCAGCCAGAAATGCCTAAAAATATGGTTAAGAACAGTATAAATATCCAATGCTTTTTTTCTATCATCATAATCTTAAAACCTCGTAGAAAATATAATCGAAGGTAATATCGAAATATGGGTTCTTGAGTCTTCTGCGGGTGGCGGTTCTTTTTTGCTGTCATAGTTTTGAAAAATGACCGAAGTAATTACATTCACACCGAGAGAGTAGTCTCTTGTGAGGCTGAACATTGAACCTATGGTTCCTCGCATCGAAAAATTTGTTTCTGAGTTCTCGTCATAGGTGAGAAAATGTACGCCAAGCCCGAGAGATACGGGAAATTCAAATCGGCTAACTCGTGGGGTTAATCCAACCTCTAGGTAATTCTCTAAACTAGTAAATAATTTTTCTCCTTCACTACCTGCAAGCAGAGTATTCAATCCGCCACCTATAGCCCATAATGACGTAGCGTTATAGCTAAGACCGGCACCAACGGCTCCTCCGAGTGTTATTCCTGGTGAATGCGTGTTTCCCTGTACGTCAATATTGGTTACCGGGATATATAGCGAAAGGGAGGTGAAACCTCTCACAGTACCAGGAAAAATCTGGTACACTGCCTCTGGGGTAGCTACATTTGGTTCGGCTTGAGCAAAAATGGCGCAGCAACTCATTATGAGTATTGCCATGCAGAGGCATTTTCTATCTGAAAACATAAGGTCTATTTTATACATAACTACATGGTTTAACAATCGGGGATAGGATATATTACAAATATTGCTGGTTAGTTTCTAATCTGGTAGTATTTACCATGACATTTCTAGATGGTAAGGCATTAGCTCGCAATATACGCGAAGAAATTCGTGTGAAAATTGAGGACATCGGGCAGCGTCCTCATCTCAGGGCAATTCTTGTGGGAGATGACCCAGCTAGCAAAACCTATATCCGTGCAAAATCTCGTGCATGCAAGGAGGTAGGCATCGAGTTCTCAGATATAATGCTGCCGGCGGACATATCACAGAAAAATCTTGAAGAGCATATTCGTGAAAGCAATGTCGCTGAATCGATACACGCTTTATTGATACAACAACCATTACCAAATCATCTCGATGTAGAGACCATTATTTCTTGTGTAGCTCCACACAAGGATGTTGATGGATTCCATCCGGTAAATCTTGGCAATCTTTTGCGAGAACAACCGGGCATTGTTTCTTGCACACCATTTGGTATTATGAAACTCTTGGATGCCTATAAGGTAGACCTCAAAGGAAAACATGTGGTCATCGTGAATCGGAGTCTTATTGTTGGAAAACCCTTGGCCATCCTATGTTCCAATAAATCATACAATGCCACCGTGACGATATGTAATAGTCACACCAAGAATCTTTCTTCTTATACACGCGATGCGGATGTTCTGGTTTCAGGAATTGGCAAGCCAGGCTATTTTACCGCAGATCACATAAAAAAAGATGCTGTCCTGATTGATGTAAGTATAAATGTAATGGGGTACAATGAAGCGAAGAGGGCGATTATCGTTGGTGATTTTGATGTTGATTCGGTATCACAGAAGGCTTCGTATCTTTCGCCTGTCCCAGGGGGAGTTGGACCTATGACCGTTGCTATGTTATTGCGCAATACTCTTGAATGTTTTGAAAATACCTATGAAACCTAGAACGATATTGATGTCTCTATCGGACAAGACAGGGGCGGAACAGTTTGTAAAAACGTTGAGCGATACCATGGGATCGGTTCATATTATCGCCAGTGATGGAACCCTTTCCTATATATCCGAAAGACTATCCGCTGAGTCTGGTGAGATAAGATACACGAATGTTTCTGAAATTATAGGATCCAACTATAGCGCTAGCTCCAGGGTAAAATCATTGGGTTTTGAGTTGTATTCTGCGATTCTTGAACCGAATCCGAATGGATTGTGCATCGACGTGGTCTATTGTGATGTTTACAATTTTGCCGCGGTTGCAAAAAAAGCTGAATCAGATATAGAAGCCTTGGTTGAGGCTATTGATGTCGGTGGAATTTCATTGTTACGGGCTGCAGCAAAAAATTGGCAGCGTGTTCTTGGAATCGCGACGAGGGTGCAAAGGAAGCGATTTTTGGATGAATTACAAAAACATTCGGATATTTCTGAAAAAATGCGCCTTTTGCATGCATCTGAGATATTTACCTATACCGCGGAATACGACGCGAGTATTTCCCGTCGTTTGTCTTTGATACAATCGTCTTCTCCGCAGGAATCTGCGAAACCTGAGGAAACTTTTTCCACGGACTTGCAAGAGAACGCTACGTTGCCAGGGTCTGTAGACATTGTTTTTCGATCGAAAGATCATTCTAAAACGATACAATACGAAGAAAAACGTTTTAATGGGAAATCCTTGAGATATGGAGACAATCCAGAACAAGCATCACGGTTGTATGTTCCAGCCCAGGAGACAGTCAGCGACTCCAACACATCATCTACCGTTATGAAATCGATGTTTGCCGATATGGAAGTGGTAAAAGAAGGAAAGGTATGCAGTAGGTCAAACATAATAGATATCGACTCAGCGCTTGGCGTTTTTAGCAAGGTTGGAACAGATAACTGCGCCGTTGTTTTAAAGCATGGTAATCCATGCGGTGCGGCCAGGGCGGCTACTATCGAAGAAGCGGTACATAATGCTTGGCATGCAGACAAAATTGCCTCATTCGGTGGGGTTTTGGTTATGAATGAACCATTGATGAAACTAGGGCTTGCTGAAGCCTTGGCAGAGCATTTTTTTGATGCAATTGTAGCTCCTGATTTCGATGAAGGGGTATTAGCCATCTTTGCAAAGAAAAAAAATCTTTCGCTCTATACCTTACCTCAATTGAAATATTCCGACTCAGAAGGAAATCGAGCACATGTGCGAACATTGAGCGATGGGTCTCTCCTCCTCCAGGAGGAATACAAAACTACCGGGTATGCAGAAGGAAAATGGACACTCGCGGAATACACGGGAAAAAGAGGTGAAATATCCATAGAGAGAGCACCAAGCGCAGCAGAAATTTTAGATATGGAATTCGGGTGGTATGTCCAAGCTGCAACGATGAGTAATTCGGTATTGTTTGTCAAAGATGGATGCACGGTGGGGATTGCTGCTGGGGAGCAAGACCGTGTCGGAGCGGCGCAATTGGCGCGTAACAAGGCATACCGCAACGCGATCATCCGATCCGCTTTTGAAGAATATAAAAAAGATTATACTGTATTAACCGAGTCGGAGCGCAGGGAGATAGACGCAGGGGTAGAAAATTCTCATGGAAATCTGAATGGGGCAGTGATGGTTTCAGATGGTTTCTTTCCTTTTCGTGATGGGGTGGATGTTGGGTTGAAAGAAAAGGTTGGTGCGGTGCTGCAGCCTGGCGGTTCTATCAGAGACCATGAAGTTATCAAGGCATGTAATGAATACGGGGCAACAATGATGTTTACCCACCAACGAGGATTCAAACATTGAAACAATCTAAGAAAACACAGCAACTGTCAACAGACACATCTCGGAAGAAATCATCATTATTTTCAAAGATTTCTGGAGGCTCCTTGAAAACCCTCTGGTATACCATTCTGGGGATATTTGGGATAGCTATAATCGTTCTTGGCGTTGGGTTTTCGATTTATTTCATGGTGTCGGTTCGGCAAATGAACAGGGAATTGGAAAACCTCCGCTCAACAATGCAATCAATGCAGACTATCTTTTCGAACATAGAACGGGATATGAATACTGTGCAAACCTTGTTGTCGATTCCAACGACAAGTTATAAGGAAGAACCCGGTGGAGAAACCAGCGAAGAAACCTTTTCACAGGGGTTCACCCAGCTGTTTTCAGCGATAGATGAAATTGTGACCATTGTGGATACAGGAAAATCGTTGCTCAGTTTTGAGGCAATTACAAATACAGTAGAATTCGAAGAATTATTAATAAGATATGGCTTGGAAGGGCGATTTACTCATACCGGCGCCTATGCACTGAACGACGGTGAAATCGATATACTCAGTATTTTGTTTTTAGAAGAGAATATGGCACGTCTGAATCCATTCTTTTCGTATCTGGAACCAACAGAGGTTACGTTGTCCGAAGGGACATTTATTTCTGCCGTTGATGGCCTTGTTTTGAATCAGATACAGTCAAGGACCAGACTCAATCGGGTGAACAATATCATTCTAGATCATTTCCAAGAACTTCGAACACAAGAACTTCTCAGAAGGGAAAACACAAGACTTGGTGCGAGCGCAACTACTACAACGGGCTTTATCATCCCGCTTGTCAAATTGAATGAAGAAGTCGCTCACATAGATATATCAGTTTCCGATACTTCTATTCGTTTTTTGGGAGAAACATATACAACTCCCTCTTTGTTCTTACGCGAGATAGATCGATTATTGGAAGACGGTATTCCGAGTTATAAAGAACAAGAATTTTTAACATTACAGATGGCCTTATTCAAAATGACGCAGGATGAAGGGTTTCGTTCTTATTTAGCAGAACATTATTTGATGATGGCCGAAGCATTCCGCACCGATGCAGAATTTTCGTATCTGGATATTTTTTCTACCGACGGTAGGAGGCTATATGGATCAATATCCATAAACATGTATAGCAACAGGATATGGTTACACGATAGTGATGGTATTCCATTGCGCGAGATAGTATTATCGGAATTATATTCGAGTGCATTTGTACGAGAAGAAGATGACACAACGGTTGTATTGCTCGCTGGGAGTCATGAAAACCTTACCGATACGATCATTTTGGCCTATTACCGGGATGATGGAATCCACTTATTCAGTATCCCGCGCGATATATATTATCAAAACAAAAAATTGAACGAATATTATCGCGATTCTGGTAGTATAGGATTCCAAAACGTGGTTGAATCAATCATAGGATTGAAGATAGATCATGTCGTAATCGTGGATATGTATGCATTCATCGAATTGGTGAATGTTCTTGGGGGAGTGACGGTCACATTCGATGAGGCTTTAATCGACCCAAGCTATCGAGTCAAAAATGGGAATGTCTGGACGACCTTGTATTATCCGCAGGGTACCCATCACCTGACGGGAATAGAAGCCCTCCGTGTTGTGCGATCGAGACATACTACGAGCGATTTTGGTCGTTCCGAGCGACAAAGGTTGATCCTTGATGCGATGCAAACGCAAATGGATGGATTTGGCATGTCGGAAGTATTTCAAAACAGCGATGCCATAATTCGTATGCTTTCCTTGGTTAAAACAGATATTAATGTTGTTGAAGCGATGGGGATGATACGACGATATGCACAGGTGCCGATTCTAGGAATTACAATTCTGTCTACGTCTAATGTGTTGTATACCACGTATACGTCATATCTTGCAGCAGAGAATGAAAAAGAGACCCAGGAGGTTATTGAATCATTGGAGGAATATAGAAATACAACTCTTCGTGCAAACAATGCCTTGATCGCTGAGTCGAAGCAAATTGAGACAGATGTTGGTTTGCTGGCTACAGCTACAACGAAGGAAAATGTGGCGCTTAACAGATTTTCAGAGCCTCCAGAGTCATTGGGTCTGTGGATTTTGTTGCCAAAAAATAATGATTGGTCAATAATACGATCTTTTGTACGATCTGAAATAGAGAGGATAGGAATATAGTGAAGGTTCGAAGTATAATTTTTGTAATTCTTTTGATTATTGGAATTGTTTTTCTTAGTTTTAACATCAGACAAACAATAGATATTTCTTTGGTGTTCGTTTCGTTCACCGAGGTCCCGACGGGAATTGCGCTATTGGTCGCGGTATTCCTGGGGATGATTATTGGTATGGTTGGCGGTTTTGCTGACAAAATCATGGCGAGCTTAAAGAAGAAGAAAAAGAATCCCGATGAGCCCGCAGTACCAACAAAGAAACTGAAGAAAAAATCATCAAAAAAGGCGGAAGCAATTCCAGTGGTGCCCGAAATAGAGGAACCGGTACCTGTGCCACCGAAAAAGAAAAAATCAATGTTTGGACTTTTTAAGAAAAAGAATAAATAGAATGTCTGGTAATGCATATTATCCACGTTGGGTAGTGGTGTTTATTGTAATGTTTGGCAGCACGGGGCTTCTGTTTTCACAAGAATTTGATGCTGTCTCCACGGAGCGTCCCTTCGATGCCTATTTTAATTGGCTTCAGGAGCATCAATACGATTCTGAATTTGCTTCTGTATTAGAAAAAGCAATAGAGAATATTACCAAACTTGAGGACGCAGAACTATTAATAGACACCTATATATATGCAATACCAAAGGAAACAAAGGAATCTTTGCTCCTGAATACCGCGCAGCTTGCCTCACAGGCCTCTAATCCCGAAAAAGCCTGGAAGTATTACAATATGCTCTTGGTGCTTACCAATGAGCCGGATATCCGCATGCAGATGGCAGCACAAAGTATGTTATTGGGGAAATATGATAGGGCGTTACAGGAACTAAACGAGAATCAATTTACCAATGAATCGTTGGATCGTTCCTTGGTATATCGTATGCATGCCTTTGCCTTGCTAGCTGATGTTGAAAAAGTCTTGGCTACGATGCAACGAATACGGCTAGGATACCTCGAAGGTCAAGAATTGCTGATGATGTTCCAGCTGGCGGACGCATTAGAATTTGAAGTAGAGGTAAAACGCATTCAGGCTGAAATAGATCAAAGAGAGGATCCAGTCCTTTCGCTGGTAATCGGACAGGGCAGTAGTTCGTATGTGGCACTTTCTCCGAGCCCTTTGACCTTGTTTTCGATGACCAAGGTTAGCCAGGAAACGAGTGTTAGGTCTTCTCCGCCCCTTGAAGAAAGACCAGCCCCATCGCAAGAGCTACTCGAGGAAGCCACCCCCTTTGGAATGCAGGTAGGGGCCTTTCGTGATCTTACAAATGCGATATATTTTGCGGAATCGCTGCTCACATTTCACAGTAATATCAATGTGTACGAAGTCAAACTCGAAAATGAAAGCATTTTTAGGGTGTATGTTCTTAATGAAGAGCGATTATCGACCGAGCCCTTTATTCTGACCATGAAATCGCAAAAAATTGAGGGCGTTGTTCAAATCGATACGCCGGAGTCAGCTATTCCAATTGCTCGAGAACGATGGGACTCTCTCCGAAAAAACTGATTCCTCGTGCTTCTAATGTAACGGGCACCATTTCCAAGATATTCTTGTTGTTCCGGTTCGCAAAAGACAGAGCAAATGTCGATCCCTGGGGAGTCGCCTTTTCAGAGTCAACATGGGTCATTTCCAGTATCGTATAAGAAAAATCGTATATCGAATATGTGCCCTTCGTTATCACGCCTTCTCGGGTAAAAATGAAGGATTCACCATCTAGGTACAATTCGTCACCGAGGTTGTTTGTGAAGGTGCCAACAAATTCTTGAAGGAAGTTTGCCGATTCTTTGTCCTGAGATAGGACCAGGTTTTTGAATTCGAGGGGTATTTCCTGTTCCTCAATGCGCTTGTATACGCTGCTTAGTTCATTTTCCGAATCAGACACGATATCAATGACATCTCGACCAACAAAGGAGACGTAAAGGTCTGATTGTACCGCCAACAAAAGATCGTTACGCATGGTCATTCGAACACTTGGATAGGTGTTTCTTATCGTTTTATAGTCCGTAATGACCGTGTACCATTCTTGTATATCGTTTTTTGAAAGGGCTAATTGGTTTATTTCCGGGTCATAGTAGAGCATATACCCTTCTTCTGATCCCCATAAACCAGAGAGGAGTTTGGTTAGATCATCCGAATCATAGCCAGATAAAGCACCGTGTTCGAGTAATGCTTCTTCTTCGCCATTTATGAAGTTTACTGTTTCTAATGTGTATTGACTGATAGTTGGTTTCCAGGTGTAGATATTTTCTAGTCTATCGAGCGGATGAGCGTCTTCCGCCTTGCTCGGTTCGTATTGCACAAAGTTGGTATAGGTTTGAGAAAAAGAGGCATTGGTTTGAGGACTAAACTGGCGTATGTCTATACCAAGCGGAGATTCAATCGAAAGAATGGATTGAAAGGACACGCCGAGGGTTTCCAGTCTGTCTTGTATTTTGTACACATCGAGGGTGTGGTTTCCCTGTGCATTTATTCCAGTACTCACGATTTCTAGCATGTTATCAGCGTCTAAGTCTTCTAATCGAATAACAAAACTACGCAGTTCACTGGCCTTGGTTCTTGTTCTCCATGTGAATAAAACCTCTTCATAGCGTATGTCTGAACTATATACCAATATCAAAATTTCTTCGTTAGGGTCTTCCCCCAATTTGTACGCAACAATTTGTTCTTCGAATTGATCATTGTTTAGATTGGCTTCTAGGACCAAAAACACATTTGCTCCATTGGGCAATTGCTCTCTTAATGGAGGAAACGCTTGAGCGCTTGCTGTGGCTGTGTTGGAAGAAACCTCGGTAGTTGTTAGGGTTATGGAAGAGCTGCCCTGGGGCGAAAAAACGAGTGGTTTTTGGATGTTTATCGTTGTTTTTTGACTGGGAACAGAGCAGGTAAAAAATAGGGCGAAAAAGGCGTTGAGAAGGAATAACATGGGTTTTGTGTTTGTTTTTGCTTGTTTGGATTTCATTAATCGTACCTTGATGTGATACGCCACAAATAAGTATAATCGTTTGGTAGGTTAGATGAAAGTAGTTGCTTTAGGATTACAGTGGGGGGATGAGGGAAAGGGAAAAGTTGTTGATTTTCTTTCGGACTCGGCGGATATAGTAGTACGTTTTGCCGGTGGAAACAATGCCGGACACAGGATTTCTCGAGGTGGAAAGGTATTTAGCTTCCATTTGGTTCCCTCGGGTCTTTTGCACTCCCATACATCTGTCGTGTTAGGAAGTTGCATGGTGATAAATCCCGAAAGCCTTTTCGTGGAATTAGATTCCATCAAAAACATGGGGATTGAAATTGCTGGCCGAGTTGCCATTTCAAATCGAGCGCATGTAGTGTTCCCTGAATATCTTCAACAGGATAAGCGTCAAGAATCTGAGCGGAATAATCCTATTGGGACAACGGGCAAGGGCATAGGCGTTGCTTACATGCATAAAGCGACGAGGACGGGGGTCAGGTTCGCAGATATATACAATGATGCCTACGTTTCAACGTTTAACGACGAATCGCAGGAATTTATTCTAGAATTTCGTGATAGATTGCGACCTCTTTTGGTAGATATGCCATGTCATATGCAAAACGCCATCGATGCAAACAAAAATATTCTTTTTGAAGGTGCTCAAGGCATCATGCTCGACATCGATCTTGGTACCTATCCCTATGTTACGAGTAGCAATACCGAGCTAAGCGGTGTTTGTAGTGGGGCGCATGTTTCCCCCCGAGAAATCGATAAGATAATAGGTGTTTGCAAGGCATATAGCACGCGTGTAGGGAATGGGCCTTTTCCAACCGAATACGAGAGTGAAGAATTGCTCGAGAAGGTTCGCACTATCGGGCACGAGTTCGGGGTAACGACAGGACGTCCAAGGCGTTGCGGTTATCTGGATTTGGTAGCGCTGCGCTATGCAGTAATGTGTTCGGGGGTAACCTCTCTAGCGTTGACGCATCTCGATGTCTTCGATGGGTTCGATGAAATTCAGGTCTGTACTTCTTATTCTATCAATGGAACCGAAACGCATCATGTTCCCGCATCTTTGCAGGAGATATCCAGTGCGAAACCGAATCTTGTAACTTTGCCGGGTTGGGAAGAATCAATTTCTGATATTACCGATCGAAAGCGATTGCCGAAAGAGGCTCAAGGCTATATCGAATATATCGAGTCTTTTTTGGACGTGTCGATTGATTTGATATCGGTTGGCCCAAAGGATCATCAGACCATCGTCCATACATCGGTCTGGTAGAGCAGAAGCAGATCACCGAATAAAATCGAGTTTCGAGTTACTATCCACATAGCATAGAGAATTCCAGTATCATCGCATGTTATATGCCTATTTGTATCGCTTATAGTAGGTCTGTGTTTCGATTGGCTTCTATTTCATATAAGAGGCGAGAAAATGCGATATGTGCTGGAATCGGCGCGTTTTGAGTAGGGCGCGAACGATCAAGAGTGATTCTTCTTCGGCGTTTAATGGTATGCTAGCGCCCTCGGTGTTGCGAATTCTCGTGCTCAAAGCATAGCAGCAGATTGCCGCACTCACCGAGAGGTTTAGGCTTTCACTGAGTCCATACATCGGGATACAGACGCGGGTGTCGGCTTCTTCCAGGGCTTTATTGCTAAGTCCGTGGTGCTCGTTTCCAAAAATAAGGCAGGTAGGTTTGGAGAGGTCTAGGGCATTGATGGGGGTTTCACCGTCCATGGTGCAGGCTGCGATTGCTATATTTCGTTTTTTGCAATGGGTATAGAGCTTTTCGGTAGTTTTGAAATAACTGAGGAACATCCAATGGTATGCTCCTTGCGTAGTCGCCTTGGCGTTGAAGACTTCCTTGTTTGTGGTGATCGCGTGCATGTGTATGAGTCCCATGGCCTCGGCGCTTCTGACCATTGCGGCGGCGTTGTGCGGATCAAAGGGCTGTTCAACGGCGAGGTGGATATTGGTTATCCTGTATTCGAAGGCACGAATAAGTTTGCTAGCTCGAACGCTGCCAATGATATCGCTCAGTATGGCACGTTGTTCTTTTTGATCATATTTACTGAGCAATTCCAAGCAGGTTCGTTCATCCTCTGTGTATTCGATATGATCAAAAAGTTGAGTCATGGTTTATTATATGCTAGGTGTTTCGGCTCGGGTAAGAAAATAAGGTCTTTCCGGCTGTGATATCCTACAGCTGTGAGGCTTAGACGGATTGTTTTTCTGCTTTTCGTTTCAAGATTTTCTTAATATAAGGCTGCGCGCTCGGGGTCTTACACCCGGTTTCGCCGTGATCAACCTGAACTTTACCGATTGATTGCGCTATTTCCATTGCTTCGTCCTGAGCTCCATCGATATAGCCACCAATGGCGATAAGTGCGCCGTTCATTGCATAGCGAGTTCTGTTTGGTTGTTCGTGTATGGTGTTTCGAATTCTTTCGAGGTAGTTATGCGTAATGGGGCCATGCTCCATCTCGTGTCGCTGGGTGACGATAGAAATGATGGTCCATCCTGCACAGGATATCCATTCTCGTTCGTCTTCAATGAATTCTTCGGCGAGTTCTAGGGCTGCTTCTGTTTTTTGCTTTGCAGCGAAGAATGAAAACGCATCGGTCACAATGTAGTCGCTGCATCCTTCGATCCAATGGCGGAGATCGTCCAAGGTTATCTTTTCTGGGTCTGCGATTTTGCAAGCGAGTACCATGGCATCGTGCGTTGCCGAATCCCAGAGCTGGAGGGCGAGTTCGTGTTGGTTCTTTAGTTTTTTTTGAAGCTTTCCAAGTTCTTTATAGCTCACACCAAAAAGTTCCGTTTGAACACCGTGCCTGCGATAGATGGTTCGTGTCTGTTCGGTGCCAACTTCTTCAAGTTTGTGCATAACATCCAGGTATGTCATGTCTCATGGTAGCAAAAAAAATCGGATCGGTCAGCAGGGGACTTATGTACTAGCGAAAATTATGGCATCATAGTACCAATATAGCTAATAGGCTAAAGGTATACAGGGTATAAAAAACCGGGCATGAGAGAAGTTTTATCTTCCTCATGCCAGAGTATGACCTTCGGCGTCACGTTATTGCACTAAAGTACTGAGACCCCGAAAGAAGGCAATGTTTTTTTGCGGTTTTTGTTATAGCGTTTTAGTGAAGTCGAGTAGCTTCCGCAGTAGTTTTTTTATGCAATAGGTGTTTTACGCCAAACCCTACAAAGCCCAATAATCCCAAAAAGATAAAGAGATAGCCTATCGGGAGTAGGAGAAAGGGTTCTTGTAGAAAGCCATTTGCATCTACATATGATCCAATCAGGGCAAATGCCAACAGGCATCCGAGCCCAACAACGATAAGTGATGACAAAATAGAGAAATATTTCATAACGATACCAAGCTAACTTCTTTTTAAGAACTTGTCAAGTTTGATAGAATGAGATGCGTATTTTCTGGGTAGAATTTGTATTATTTTTCAGAAAATGGGATAGTATATGGTTTTCAAGAAGAAGTTTAGTAACCTTGTGGATCCGCTTATTTTTTTCTTTTCCCACACTGAGAATATATTTGTAATGACGCATAGTAGTTTGTTTAATATTTCCAGAAATCATGATAACGTTTGTACATACAAAAGGAGAGATTATGAGAAACAAAAAAAGTATAAACGCTACACAAAAACGTAAACCAGTTTACGTGTTGATCCTTTTTCTTCTGTTTGTTGCTACATCATGCGAGTTTTCAGGAACAACCAAAAGCACAGAGGACCAACCCAAAAGCACAGAGGACCAACCCAAAAGCACAGAGGACCAACCCAAAAGCACTGCTCCTGCAAACATTAGTTTGCCACTTCCGACGAAATTATATAGTGGATATATTGAGGACTTTAAAATGGGTAGTAGTTTTAGCGACTATGAGGAAAAATATACAGCTACTGGAAAAAACATACAATACGATCAAAAAAGTAAAATGTATGAAGGGGAAAACGCTAGAGGAAGCCATAAGGTGGGAATTTCATTCGATAAAAATTCATTCAGTATGCAATATGAAAATTCGTACATTACACAACGAATAATTGCCAATATAGCTTCTAAAAAATTTGTAAACATACCTACAACTGAGCATACGATACTGCAGATTGTTTTGGAGAATGTAAAATACCTAAGATCCTTTAAAGAAAGTGAAAAAATAGAAGCATACGACTTTAAAGGATTTCAAATTCAATATTTTTTTATACACAATGATAGATTCTACTACATAGGAACGCATGAAGATATTGCAGACGGGAATTATATGCCTATGTATCGCTACCTTTCTAACAAAGATTGGAATGATGAGGATTATCACAAAGATGCTACCATGAATGCTTATAGACCAGATGATCGCACATATTGGTATGGCGATGATGCTGATGAAAATGGGTATACCAACGATGTTGATGAATATTTGTATGACTACGATGCTTATCACGATTGGTATGAGTACACTCATGATGAAGCTATGCGTGAGTACGGGGTTGATGAATAACTCCAAAATGTCAAAAAAACCCCCTCTAGATTGCTTTAATTTAAGCTCTTTCGTATAAATGTACGAACTATTGCGAAATAGAAGCGCTTATTCCTCCTCATTTGGCTCGTATATACTCCAGTTCATATCCTGTAATCTTTTGTGTGACTCTTCTCTCACCTGTGTTACGTACGTGTTATAGTCATTGAATTCTTGTGTATTTTGGTTTGTCTGAATAAATTGCGCTGAGTTCTGGTGATTCACTCCGCATACCCGTTCTAAATTGAAATAATTGCATGATTTCCGTGCGTATGTAAAAATTAGATCGGTCTAGAGCAAGTATTTGCACTTACGTTTGTGACGATCTGACTGGCTCCCCGTCTTCAATTTTCCATTGCGGCAGACCTCTCCCATTGTACAAACTGTCAAACGATTTTCGCCATATCTCTGGCTTATTTTCTATGATTACAATAGTTGCAGACTCTACATCTTCTCTATTTGTAATTATTTTTATTTTTATAATGTATCCGTTTTCATCTAGAAATGGTGCATACTTCATATGCAGACTGTAGGTTTTGAGAGCCCAGTAATCGATATTACTACTTTAGGGCTTGTTCTTCTAAATATTGCGAAGATAGCTATAATCACTATTGTCTTCCACGTGGTGTTTATCAGCCACATTGTCTAGAATTTCTGAAAGTTCTTTTGCTTGATAATAATCGATTTCATAGTTTCCTATCAGTGCTCGAATTATTTTTAAGTATTTTGGATCTGAAATATCGTTTTTACAATACTTGAAAAAACTAAGTACTCCCGGATCGGGAGATAATAGAAGAGATATTATTAAATCGATATCGCTTGCTTGTGGATTTGGAATTTCAAGTAGGCATTCAATCCATAATTCGTTAGAACCCTTATTTACGCGTGTTTGATCTTGTGGCCAATATTCTTTTATCCAGGGTTTTATCGTTTTATCCCATAATTCTGTTTTTTTGTTACCTTGATTGTTACGGAGTTCTCTTAATATGTGTAGGACAACAGTTCTTTTTTCTATACTTTTTGCCACGATATCTTTTTTCAAGATAAGTCTAAATTCTTCAGGGGTTATGAATTTTGCTTGATAAAGACTTGTATGGCAAATAAGTTCCACATATCGATCAGTATTTTTATCGGCTAAAGAAGATAATTTTTCTGATAATGCTAGCAATTGGCTTCTTATTTGTTCGATTAGTCGTGGACTAAATATGCGAAAGTATAGAAAAAAGTCCCAGATAACCCGGGAGGTTTCGGTCCATGCACATAAGACAGGGAAGATATTTTCTTTGAACCATGTGAAATCAACCTCTGAGATATAAGACATGTGTGCACCATACATTGCAATGGCTTCGAATTTTTGATGTCCCTGAAGGCCTTTTAGCTTTAGCCAGGCATCCTTGATGAGGTCGCTTAATCCAGAATCTCGTTTTCTTTTCTGAAGAAAAAAATCATAAAATAATAGACTATAAAGCTTTTGCATAAGAGAGGTAACGAGGTAGCACGGAAGAAATTTCTTTTGGCAGTCGGAATTATCGTTAGTCTTGATTATATTAAACAGTTTTTCCCATATATCAAATTCTTCGGCCAGTGAAGATTTAGAATAACGAATTATATTCTCATAGCAATCAATTATCTCATATTTACCCCATCTAATGGTTTTATCCGAACATCGCCGAATCAGTGATAATAATTCTGGATATCGAGTAGCGAGTATATTTTTATTTGATTCTATTGCCTTAAAAAAATAATGTACGAGCTCAACTTTATCATCTTCTTTTCCCTCCGCTGCTAAACCAAGCGCTTTGAATAAGTTTTCTGAATTACGGGATAAACTCCACTCAGAAAAGTCCATCTCCCGTGACGTACGCGTGTCTGGGTCATTTTTTAAGATATTCATTTCAGCAACTAGCATGTCAGCCAATTTCTCTGGGTTTTTCTCTTCCAATAAAGATTTCTTTGGTTGAATTTCCTTTTTTTCCATGAGTGTAAATCCTTCGAACATAATTGGAAATTCTGCTTCTTCTCCTCTTTTCAAGGCAATATTGGGGTATTTTCTCGTAACTGTGTCGTATTCTTCTTTGGTCATGGCATCTTTTAGAAAGCTATGTCTTTCGAGCCAGGAAAGTAAGTCCTTTTGTCTATATTTTTTGGATTTTTTATAACCTTCAGGTATTCTTCCTTTTAATATTTTTCTGACTAAGGATTTTTTGAAATGTTTGGGGAAATGCTTCCATCGTGCATGAAGTAGGCGAAAGAATTCTCTTTTGTATAGATTCTCCCATAGAAAAATATCCAAATTTTGCTTTAAATAATCGATGACTTCTTTATGAGAAAATACATGTTTGTATGTTAAATAATGAAGCACCAATCTTTTTACTAAGGGGTTTTCAGAAGTAAAATCGCTCAATGCGTAGTTATGAGCAGTCAATGTATTTTTTTTTTGCCAATCTATCAAAGCAAGCAACCAGGTATTTAATTATACGAACCCATTCCGGAGCATCTTCATTTTTACTATGTGGTGAAATAGACGGGATCCTTGCATTAAAGTTTCTATTGTTAGTTTGCCAATGATCTTCGCTATCGATGATCTTCCGAATTTCGTTTCTAAAATGCAAAAAGAGGGTTTCCAATTCATGTGTATCATCACAAGTACGTATGTATTCATACACGTGACGATCATCACCTAAAAAACAAAGCTCATAGTCTGGAGGTCCAAGAGTATGTCTTAATTCTGAATATATTTTAAATAGCGAGATGATTTTTTGCGAAGTAAGTGGAGACAGGTCAATATACGAAAGGTAACCTCTAAGATCTAGCCCTAATAACATATCTCTATAGAAAATAATGTAATCCCAAAACTTTTTGTCTTCCTCGGATAATGATGGTATAATTTTATTATAGTGACGATAAATTCTCTGAACTAAATAAGGATGGAGACAACTTCCCCTGCCAACGACCCATTTCTTGATATCTCCAGATTGCATCAAATGAACAAACCAATGAATGTATAACTCATGAATATCTTTTAGTGGCATAAATTCTTCAGAATTTCTTATTACCAATATATTTATCAGATTTTCAAATTTTTCATTGGTGTTATTTTTTTCTTCTTCTCGTTTAGAAATTAGAACCCACCAGTCTTGATGTGGAAATTTTGTCACTTTTTTTCCCCCATCTTCAATTTTTGTGTAGATAAATAGTCCTGTAGTTCTTTTATTAGCGTAAGAAAGTTCGGTCATGATGCGTTCAGTGTATACATCGCCTTCGATTGGGGGACTGCCGGAGCGCAGCGAACATAGTTCCTTAAAGCTACTCAGTCCTTTCTTGTGAGACTTTGCCCATTCTTTGAGTGTGGAATGCAAATAATGAAAATTATCAGCGGGGTTGAATTCAATTGGAGAGATATTCATTTTTGACCAACTCTCCTTATTGCCTTCTTTTACCAACGCGAATCTCTTTGTTTTGGCAAATTTCTTTTTCGCGTCAGAAGAAATAGCATCCACAAGATAGCGTAGAACTGGGTCATTGAGGCTATATCCGATAAAAAGTATATCAAAATTATAAAATAAGTCTGTTACAAATCGACTCGCCCAACGCTCTGTTATATATGCTGAGCCAAAATCAGCGCTGGTTATGACTATGGTGGAAGGGTCAGAGCTTGTGCCGTGTAAATGAACAATGCTATTCCACTGTGAAGCCTTTGCTACAGGCAATAGAGGTGCATTGTTTATTCTTATTTTTTTGTATTTCTGGACATTTTGAGATTTGTCTTGCGTTTTGCCTGTGTCTTTGACTAGGTTATGGAAACCAAGGTCAAAGTTTGTAGTGACTAGTCGTGTTTTATTCTCCCCATTCGTAGTACTTAAGTCTATTATTGCTTTATGAGTGGAATAATCGGCCTTTGATGATCCTATTTTCCCCCATTCCCCTAATTCTTTTCTAAAAAGCTCAGAGTTCGTATCTTCTAAAAACCCTAATACCCTATCATAATTTTCTTTTTCGAATTCTTTGTATTCTTCATGTTCAGGTTCTTGCAAAAACTCAGAGGCATTCAATTTTCCATATAGATCGAGTGTAAGACCTTTGAAGTCTTTTAGATGTAATTGATAAGAGATGCCCGCTCCACAAAATAAAATGAGCTTTCCCTTCCTATGAGAGTCCAACAGATCCGCGGGCATGATGGGTCCATTTTTAACAAAGGGGTGACCATCCGACATTTATATAAAATCTCCGCATGGTAATTCCGGGAATAATGCATTTCTTGATGGTATCATCTTTTTGTTTCTATATGCAAAAATCTGTTTAAGAAGTTTTTTTGATACGTCGTCGAAATATTTCATGGTTCTTCTTAATGGGGTTGCCAGGGTGTTTCTAACATATTCAAGCTCTTTGGGTCCTAAGAGCTTCGAATATTTTTTCTGACATCATCATGTGAAACATTCAGCTTTTGATACTAGCTAAATTTTACCGCACACATCGCTCCTTATGCATATTTCCTTCCTTTTTTTGCTCGTCTATTTCTATCTTTTTTTTATAGCTGATTGTCTCAGCGGTAGGCGTGCTTTCGGTTTGTTTTAGGGATAGAATATAAATTTTTTTAATGAGATTTCTAACGGGCGTTGTTGAAACCACATATCTGTCACGGTTCGTCATATTCTTTTTCCTTGAATATACACTACAGAATATCATATATATATATTTTTTTGTATAACATTTCATGTATTAATTGCTTATTTATGGGAAGTATATTTTCCTGCAATCTAGTAGACGATTGCTTTTTCTGTATTTTTCTTTCAGGGTGAGGGTTTTACTAGGAGAATATCACCCAAATGTGCATAGAACCAATCAAGGAAAAAAATACAGCGTGTATAGTGTTTAAGGAGGGTATTTAATAAAGAAAGCCTCATTCAACCCTGGCAAGCGAAAAGGTAAGGCTGCGAAGAGGCAAAAAAAGCTCCCCCGGTTGGACTCGAACCAACGACCTAGTGGTTAACAGCCACCCGCTCTACCGACTGAGCTACAAGGGAGTGTATGTTCATTTTAAGGGTTTTGCCCAGAGTGTGCAAGAAATCACTGTACCGAAATTGCACGGGTACCCAGATTCAAAACGCTATAGCCAGTGATTTTCCAATAGTTTTTTCTCTCGAAATAATAGAGGTACTCTTTGACGACCTCAAAGGTGGACTGATTAAACACCTGCTGGGTCAACACGGTTCCATCCAATGGACCATATTCGGTTTTTAATATCCTAACATCCGATGGGACCGCCGTTATGCTGTCCTCGATGCGTTCTTCTTTGAGGGTTTCACGGAAGAGTGCCAACATATCCTGTTTTGCTTCTCCACTTGCACGCATATATCGTTGTTTGAGATCTGGAGTTTCGAGTAGGAGCGATTCAACATCGATGAATAAGAAAAAACGTTCCCAATCGCTGTTTCGCCTGGCTTGTACGACATATTCAACGATTTCATCTGGACGAAGGTCTTCGCGGATAAGGACCTCTTCGGTCAGCGAACGTATCGATTCATCGATGCGATTTTCTGTGTATGTGCCTGGGCGTATTGAGAGGAGGAGGCTGTTTGAATGGATTGTTCTGGTCTGACGATCGAAAGAGTCTTGGGGCAAATTTTCGTAAAAATGGGCACGGATGGTGTATATACCCGGCTCAACAAGGTCCACAAATTCATTCAACCTAATAATTCGTACAAATTGTTCGGTTGGCAGGAGCGTTAGGTTTCTGTACCGCATATGCTGTCTGTTTCTTGCCCGAATAAACGTGGCCGATGGCCCTAGCGCTTCTCCCTGTTCGTTCCATACTTCCATATCGATCGATTGCATGAACTCGTCAGCAATAGAAAACGTTCTATCTTGTATACCCGAATTCTCGATGGTTACGGCAAGATCGATAGGAGCATCAACAAAATAGAGGTCTTCATTGTGAATGTCGATTGAGACTGAGAGTTCGGCGAAGAGGGGACCGAGACAGAATATTCCAAGAAATAATAGCGAGAGAACGTACATCTGTCATAGCATCGGTGGCTTTTTGTCATGATTAAAGGTTTCTCTCGTATACGATGGAGAATAACATGAGCGAATGAGATGATATTTCTGGGGCGATCATAAAGCGGGTGCATTTTTCTTTGAATAGGTCTAAAATACAGAAGGACTTTCCCGTATATCACTGCTCATGATACCGATTACCCGTATGAAAAACCCATCACAGCGAAGACAAATTCAACGATGAGTGAGCTCGATGCATCAACGATTGTGTCTCCTCGTCTTCTCAAAAATCTTCTTTCTGCAATAGAGAAGGGGGAGCAGGCCTCGGTTTCGGGTGTAAAAACATCCTATACCGCGGCATTCCTCGCGGAATTGCAGCGCAAAACAAACCGTCGTATTCTTTGCATTTGTCCGAGTCATACCCAAATGACCGAACTTGTGGATGATCTCCATGTGTTTTTGACCCCTGCGGTCGGTTTTTCTTGGCATCAAACCAGACCCTATACCCCCGTTGCTCCGGGCAATCCTTCTTTTTCAGAGAGGCTATTCGCCCTTTCGGAGTACGTAGAGGGGAATGCCATACTCTGTGCTTCTACGTTTGCAGCATTGCATACCCTTCCTCCGCGAAAAGAATTAGAAAAACTTTCAATGGTTTTGCGAGTTGGGGGGTCTTGCTCGCCCTTAGCTATAGGAAATACGCTTACAGAATGGGGCTATATACGTGTTCCGAGAATAACCACCAAGGGTGAATTTGCGATACGGGGTGAAATCATCGATATATTCCCACCCTATAGAGAAGAGCCGATTCGTATGGTCCTGAGATTTGATGATATCGAATCTATCCACAATTTGGATGCTACCATAGAACTTTCAACGACCGAAGAAAAAGCCGTGACGATTACAGCTACCAGTGAGATACTCTGGACAGCCGAAAGAATATCAATTATTCAGTCTCATGGCTATGAAAAAGACCTTTCCTCGAGCGAATTCGTGGCGAAGGGTGACCAAAGAATAATAGGAACCGAATACTATGCGCCCCTGATTTATGATTCTTCAACGCTTTCGAATTATGTTACCGATGATGATCTTTTGGTGTATATCGATCCCGCGCTCGTGGAACAGCAAGCAACCCAGCATCGGGATGATTTTAATCGTATGTATTATGATTCGGTGACCATGTTCCCACCCCCCGAACAGGTTGTTCTGGCAACCGATTCGATGAAGAAAGCGACCATCAATATATATCCAACCGGCGGAGAAGAAAGCGATTCGGTGGATATCCGGATACCGACCAGGTATGCAGGAAATATTCGACTCGCTCGAACAGAAATTACGCAATTACAAAAAGAAGGATATAGAGTCGTTATTACCGTTCGCTCACCAGCCCAGAGAGCAAGATTTGAACAGCTTTTTGAAGATATACCAATAGTGAGCACCTTGCTTCACTCGGGGTTTATCCTTTCAAAAGAAAAAGTTGCCGTTATCAGCGAAGAAGACATACTCGGCGTTTCAACGAGTGGCCATGTACACAGCGTATCAAAGCCAATCGCTTCGTTTTCGGATATAGAATTGAATACCCATGTTGTTCATGTACACCATGGTATTGGTATATTTCGAGGGATCAAACATATGAAGGCTGCGGGTAATTCTAGGGATTATCTTGCCATAGAATATGCCCAGGGCGATTCCATATTCGTTCCGATAGACCAGATTAGCCTCGTTCAGCGTTATGTGGGTGAAGAAAACCCCCGCCTGGATAGTATAGGGGGTACATCCTGGAAAAAACGAAAGCAACGTATTGAACGAAGCCTTGAAGATATAGCCAAAAGACTTATTGAATTATACGCTGAGAGAGAATCGGTCCAAGGACATTCTTTTTCAGCGGATGGGGAATGGCAACAACTTTTTGAATCCAGTTTCCCCTTTGAAGAAACCCCCGACCAATTGCAGGCCTTGAGTGAAATAAAAGAAGACATGGAATCAAACCGCCCGATGGACCGGCTCCTTTGTGGCGATGTTGGCTTTGGAAAAACCGAACTTGCGATACGTGCGGCCTTTAAAGCGGTTATGGACTCGATGCAGGTTGCGATACTGGCGCCCACAACCATCCTCGTTGAGCAGCATTATGAGACTTTTTGTGAACGAATGAAAAACTTTCCCGTTCGTATAGCGATGTTATCACGGCTGGTAAGCCCGGGAAAGGCTCGAAAAACATTGGAGCGACTCAAACAGGGGAAAATAGACATCGTTATCGGTACGCATAAATTGCTAGGAAAAAGCGTCACATTTGCAAAATTGGGATTTATCGTCATCGATGAGGAGCAACGCTTTGGTGTAAAACACAAAGAGAGGCTAAAAGAATGGAAATCGACCGTGGATTGCCTGATGATGAGCGCCACCCCTATACCGAGAACTCTCCATATGTCGATGTTGGAACTAAGAAAAATTTCATTGTTGAGAACACCGCCAAAAAGTCGAAAACCCATACGCACGATAGTACAGAAATTCAGCACCGAGATCGTCCGCGAGGCGATAATCCGAGAACTAGACCGAAATGGACAGGTGTATTTCCTGCACAACAGAATAGATTCGCTCGAACAGGTGCGCAGGCTCATCGCCGAAATCGTTCCCACTGCAAGCGTTGCCTGCATACATGGTCAGATGCATCCAAAGGACATAGAAGAAACCATGTGGAAATTTCTACACGAACGCTATAATGTGCTCGTGAGCACAACCATTATTGAGAACGGGATAAACATTGCAAACGTGAACACTATCATCATCGATAGAGCGGATATATACGGGGTTGCACAATTATACCAGCTGAGAGGCCGGGTCGGAAGATCGGACCAAAACGCGTATGCCTATCTTCTATACCCCGAGCAAAACTATCTTTCGGATATCGCATTGCGCCGGTTGGAAATTATACGCGATCATTCTGAACTAGGGGTTGGCTTCCAGATTGCTCTGCAAGATATGGAATTACGGGGAGTTGGGAATCTAGTGGGGAAGGAACAAAGCGGGAGCGTCTACCAATTGGGTCTAGAACTCTATCTAACCATGCTCAACAATGCCATACGGAGGAGAAGGAATATGGGTTCGGATAAACCCGTGCAAGAGGTGCATATCGAAATAAGGCATGAAGCGCATATACCCTCAGAGTATATAAAGGATATACATCAGAGGATAAAACTCTACCAAGAGCTACAAGCAATATCCGATGAAAGATCCTTACATGCCTCTTTGGACAAAACTATTGATCGATATGGGGCAATTCCAACCGAAGTACAGGAATTATTTGATATCGCCAAACTCCGAGCGATGTGTTATTTTGTTGGAATCGAAGAAATAAAGGAAATTAGAAACTATATAAGTATTCGTCCGCATCAAAACCATTGCATTGATATGAAACATCTGCTTGCGAGTACGTCTACGCAGGGATTGCAGCTCCTGCCCGATGGAACCATTCAATACCCAAACAAGGAAAAAAACGTACATGCGCTATCGCAGACCCTTTGCACGTTTCTTCAGAGTATATCAAGCAAGACGCTGGAAAATCAGGCTATGACCGAGCAGGAAAAATTTGTGGAATCCGATCATGCCTGAAGAAAAGCAGGGTCTTAGACGCATTCGCTCCTATGTCATTCGGACCCCACGTGCTTCAAAAAGCCACGACGCTCTCATTCAATCGGCCCATAGCGAAGGAATATATTATTCCTTACACAATTATGGCGATCGTGAAGTGGCGAACTTGCTCGAATATTTACAATCGGTCATATTTCCTCATCCTGCACCATGGACTTATGCACACGAAACTCCTGTATTTTCTGTTTCTGCAGAAGACAATAAGCCATTGCAAGAAAATAAATCTGCCTACCCCTTGTTTTGGATCGATATTGGGTTTGGTAATGGGGATTCATTGATAAAATTCGCACAGCAGTTTCCTCATATCCTGTTTTTGGGGATCGAAGTGCATGAACTTGGGGTTAGGCAGGCTCTATCAAAAGCGAGCAGGTATGAGTTGGATAATGTACTTGTTGTACGCGGAGATGTTCTTGACCTTCTGGAGGCTTTTGCTGGGCATATACGAGTGCATGCAGTCACAGCGCTTTTTCCCGACCCTTGGCCGAAAAAGAGGCATCAGAAGCGCAGATTATTCACGGAAGCTTCATTATCCTTAGTGGCTAAAATTATGCATCCTGGGGCAATGTTCGGGTTTGCAAGCGATTGGCAGCCATATTCAGAGGAAGTAGGGGCATTCTTATCGTCCAGTGAATCATTCGAGGTATTGTTTTCTCCCTATGCACCAAGACCATTTTGGAGAGCCCAAACAAAATATGAAAAGAAATCAATTGCAGACGGTCGATTAACCCGGGATATACTCGCGACAAGAACGGATGTGCTGTAAGCATATCCAATGTATAGCTCATGGGATAAAATCGTATGCTTTCAAATGCGAAACTCTATCCTAATGGTGGCCAGAAGTAACGAGTTCTTTTTCTTTTGTTTCGGCTATGACCGTGCTCGCTAATTTCCCTCGAAGCGGTTCATAATGGTCAAATTCAACCGAAAAACTTCCCGTTCCAGACGTCAAGGCCTTCAATTCTATACAATATGTAAGCAATTCAGATTCGGGCACATGGGCTTCAACCTCAACGATTACACCAGACAGTTGTTGTTGTCCGAGGACTCGGCCCCTTCTTCCACTGAGGTCTGAAAGGATATCTCCAAGATAGGTGTCTTCAACGATAACCGATACATGCATGAATGGCTCGAGTAGGGTTGGGCCTGCTTCTTGTACCGCATTGTGCAAGGCTGAACGCGCAGCCAATTTGAAGGCGAGTTCCGAAGAATCCACCGAATGTTCCTTTCCATCTAGGAGATTTATGCTTACATCCATGAGTGGATACCCCGCGAGCGGTCCCGATTCCATCGCTTCGTGGAGACCTTTTTCTATGCCTGGAATATAGCCCTTGGAAACCGATCCACCGCGTATGCTGTTGTGAAACTTATAGTATTCACCACGGGGGAGGGGTTCAACTTCGATTACCACCTCTCCAAATTGACCATGTCCACCCGATTGCTTCTTATGGCGGTAGGTTACCTGGCTTTTCTTGGTTATAGTTTCTCGATATGCAATTTTTGGTGTTCCCGTTGTTATAGGGATAGAATTCGCATCTTGAATTTCTTCAAGAAGAAAACGCAAATGCATTTCCCCCATGCCTGAAATAACGCTTTCATGGGTTTCGCCATTGTATTCGATGGTGATGGTTTTGTCTTCTTCACTGAATCGAGAAAGAATTTGATTCAGTTTATCGTCGTTTTTTCGACTATCGCTTTGAACCATCAAAGAATATACGGGTTTTGGCAGTTTTAAGGGGCGAAAATGTATGGAAGGGCTCGTTTCAGTATAGGTATCGTTTGTATGAGCCTGTCCCAATTTCGTGATAACGCCAAGATCTCCGGCGATGATAGAGGATTCTTCCACAATTGAAGCCCCAAATGCGGAATATATGCGGTTGATCCTTTCTTTTTTTCCATCGCGCACGTTCAGAAGCTCAGCGCCTTCTTTTAACTCACCGCTGAGGACCTTTACATAGGAAAGTTTTCCTGCGAATTGGTCGTAGCGCGTTTTGAATACAAAGAAAGACACTAGTCCATCGGTCTTTATCTGGCATTCTTGTTCTTCGTTTTCGGGGCTGTAGGCAATTTCTGGTAAGGAATCTGCAGGAGGGCAGGCACTTTCAAAGAATTCTAGCAAGGGAACAATCCCTATATGCTCGGTTGCAGCCCCTGCAAAGACAGGAACAATATTGTTTTGTTGGAATCCTTCCATGAGTCCTTGCCAAATATCCTTCAAATCTAGGTCTTCGGCCTCGAGGAATTTTTCAAGCAATTCGTCGTTTCCTTCTGCTGCTGCTTCTATCAGTTCTCCCTTGAATTCACTTCTTAATGTCTGTTTTGTCTGTGCATCGAGAGCATCATTTTTGAGAATTTCATTTCCAGTATCATCGTGAACAAAATATTCATCGTTCACAAGGTTATACACACCGTGGAGTCGTTCATCCTTGTATACAGGAACACTCACAGCGACGAAATGACCTTTGAATTGCTTATTGAGATCGTTCAACAAAGACCTGTAATCTGCACCTTTTTCATCTAGACGGTTTACAAAGATCATACGAGGGCGTGACCGTGCCTCAAGTCTTCGCCACAACTTGATCGTTTCTATCTGCACGCCTGCAACACCGTTCACCGTGATGATGGCACAATCGCTGGTGCGGAAGGCGGTGATCACTTCACCGACAAAATCTGATACGCCAGGAGTATCCAACAGGTTTATCTTCAAACCCTTCCATTCTCGCGTAAACAGCGTAGTGAACAAAGACATCTCGTGAACCTTCTCGAGATGGGTGAAATCACTTGAAAACTCTTTTGGGTTTTTGTTTTGTACGTACAACAAAGCCTCGACAAGGCTTGTTTTTCCCGAACCGCTATGACCAGCGACGGCAATGTTGCGTATGTGTGAACTCATAAGTCCTCCTGAAAACACAATCATATCACATATACGAGGCTTTGTTAAGGTTCTGTTGTTTTTTTGGCGCCTTTTCCAAAGCTACAATATTTCTATTTTATTAGCTGGACATTGTTAATCTGTATCGGGTTTTGGGGCGAAATGGCTGAAATGCATGCTGGCTGTTCCACGCCCCTGGGTTGCACTTCGTAATGCAGTTGTGTATCCAAACATGATACGCAAGGGAGCTTCCGCGTTGATTTGCTCCGAAAACGCTTGCGATTCGATAGAATGTATCGTTCCGCCTCTACGTATGATGCTTTGCGTGACTTCCCCCAAATATTCCTTTGGGGTAACGATGTTCACGTTGACGATGGGCTCGAGTAATTGTTCACCGGCTTGTTTGCATACTTGTTCCAGGCATTGCACCAAGGCGCTTTGTATCACCGCGAGGCTGTATTGTTCCTTGTCGATCTCCATTTTTTTAATGATTGCTTCGATTTGTATACCGGGATATCCAAACGAAATGCCCGATTCCAAATAGCCGCTTATCGTTTCGATACTAGCGGTAATGACTTCTTCTGGGAGGTGTTCAAGCGAATGGTTTACCTGTACCCCAACTGCGTTGTTCTTTTTTAGGGCGATGGAAAGGGCGATCGGGTATTCTTTTCCAGAGAGGGTGATTGTTTCATCGAATTCGCCTTCGGCATCGTGTAGAATCGTTTCGCGGAGCTGGACATGGGGATGTCCGAGGCGAACAGAAATGTTGAAATCATCCTGTATTCGCTTGCATATGACTTCCAGATGGAGTTCTCCCATGCCGAGTATGATCAACTGGCCGCTTTGCAGATCGTTCTTCCAGGAAAATGTGGGGTCCTCTGAAGCGAGCACTGCGAGCACCGATTCCAGGTCCTTACGCTGTGAATAGGTTTTTGTTTCGATAGAAGAAGTAATAACGGGATCAGGAAACTGCATAGATTCCAAGACATGACTTGGCGGTTTCAAAGAAATCGTATCACCAGTCATCGCCGATTTGCAGCCCACGACGGCTCCTATATCCCCGACGGATAAGGCACGAAGTTGTTCCTGCCTATTTGCGTGTATGCGGAAGACCCGGGTGACGCGCTCTTTTTTCTTGTTGCTTGCGAGACAGACCTGGTTTCCGGTGGAGAGGGTTCCAGAATATATTCGAACAAAACAAATTCTTCCCGCTTCCCTGTCGTATTGTATCTTGAATACGAGTGCAAGAAGTTCTTTGTTTTCAAAAGCATTGAGCGTTTTTTCTTTTTGCGTATTGGGGTCGACTATAGAAAATTCCGGTTTATCGTGGGGAGATGGAAGGTAGCGACAGACCGCATCAAGAATCGGTTGAACGCCTATGTTTCGCAGGCTTGCGCCGACAAAAACGGGGATGATTTGCAAATCAAGGGTTGCTTTTCTAATTGCGTCGATCAAAAACTCATTAGAAATTTCATGGCCTTCGAGGTAGAGTATGGCCAGTTCGTCGTTGTATTCGGAAAGATTTTCTAGCAATTCGATACGTGCATTTTTTGCCCTTTCTATGTGTTCGCTGCGTATGGGTTTTCGTTCTATCTCATAGGGCTCAGACGATTTCCAATGCAATTCTACGTCATCAAGAAGATCGATAACCGCCTCAAAAGAATCTTCTGAACCGATTGGAATTTGTAAGGGCAGGGGGTTGCAATTCAGTTTCTCGCGCATCATCGTACAGACATTATCAAAATCTGCACCTATGCGATCCATTTTGTTTACATATACGATACGAGGTATGGCATAGGCATTGGATTGGCGCCAGACCGTTTCGGTTTGGGCTTCAACCCCGCCCACGGCGCATAAAATGGTCACCGCTCCATCTAAGACACGAAGGGAACGTTCAACCTCCGCAGTAAAATCAATATGTCCCGGCGTATCGATGAGATTTATGGTATAGGAATTCCACGGTATGGTAGTTGCAGCAGATGTGATGGTAATGCCACGGTCCTGCTCTTGTGCCATCCAGTCCATCGTGGTTGTTCCAGTGTCGACTTCTCCAATGGTATGATTTATCCCACTAAAAAAGAGCATCCTTTCCGTTGTCGTTGTTTTTCCCGCATCTATGTGTGCAATGATCCCGATGTTCCGCAGCCGTGTACTGTCCATATGCCTGAGTATAGCAAATCATTGCACAAATATACAGAAATGGCTTTACGTGTTTTCGAGCAATGCATTGATTCTTTGTGTTGCCATGGCCATGTATTCGGCTTCTTTCTCGATTCCTATGCATTTCCTGTTCAAACTGAGGGCTGCAACCGCGGTTGTTCCGCTGCCAAGAAATGGATCAAGGATGGTTTGCCCTTCGAAAGAAAATATGGAAACAAGTTGCTTCAATAAGGCAAGTGGTTTTTGTGTAGGGTGTCCGACGCGTTCTTCTCTTGAAGGTTTTTCGACAGAAAACAGGGTTGTAGGAAGTTTATCATCTATGCAGACCCTACCATCTATGAGACCAACTCCCCACGTGATGAAGTTTTGCGTCAGGGATTTTCGAACCGGTTTCTGAGCCAGCATGATTGATTCAAACATAGGGGTTAATTGGGGCGTTTTTTTGTCTTCGAATAGATCGAGTAAGGATTGCCTATCTTCTTCAGAGATATTTTTTTTGTTTTTTATGAAATGTTGTAATGTGAATGCCTTTGGTTGCCCCTGTCGAATATAATGCCATGTGAGCATATCACGAATCCAAAACCCTGCATTTTCGCATGTTATCGCTAAATGGTGGTATAAACGGGCTTGAGAAAAGGACAAGAAAAAACCTCCAGGAACCAATACACGACATATTTCCTCCGATAATTTCAGGAAAAACCGAGAAAATTCCTTGCCTTGTTTTGGATCAAATTTCATTCCTGCGGGAAGGTTATTGATACGTTGCTTTTTCGTGCGTTTGGTTTTTATGGTTTTGGGGTTCCAATTGTTTGTCATATTCGAAAGAAAATACGGAGGGTCGGTAAGAACCATGTGAATGGAATGATCTTCGAGTGTGCTCAGATGATCGATTGCATGCGAACAATACAAATCGATGCCTTGTCGTGAAAATACGTGGGGATAAGTTGTGCCGGGAATTTTTTCATGGATCATTGGTTGCTTCTTGAACTGTTCATTGATGCAGGGCATATAGGTATACTCGGGAGATACACCGGTTCCATACTGCAGATTGCTGTATATAAATGGGCGAAAAGGGACTCGAACCCCTGACATCCTGCGTGTAAAGCAGGCGCTCTACCAACTGAGCTATTCGCCCCTATGACCCGGTCGCAATGCTTGCAGAGATTACCGCAAAAAACAGTTCGACTAGTCAATACAGAATATATGGTACTTCTATAGAAAGAATATTACAAGAATATACAGATATCGATATGTCACAAGAAGGATAGATTTTTATGTTTCGACAGCTATGTGGGTAGGGATATAGAACATGGTTGAATTCAGAAAATAAAACAAATTAAATAAAAACAATACATTTGTATGTTATTAATAATAATGATAATCTAAAATATGCTAAATAAAGTTATTGTATTAACATGTATGCTTTTTCTTATACTGAGTTGCCAGAATATGCTGAGTGAATACGATGCTGACTCGAGTGAGTCCGCCAAAAAGTCTGCCTATTTTACTAAAATGACCGAGGATCAAGAATTGTATGCGGGATATTGGTTGGAAGAATCTTTACAAAGGCAACGAATAGAAGTCGATCCTTCTCTTACATCCCTAATATATTATGCGGATGGAGAAATCTATGTTGGAGAGCAACGTAGAGCCGAGAAAAGAAGTTATAGAATAGTTTCAGGAGAGGATGGCGTATATCAATTGAAATTGACGAGTTATTCATTGTATACAACAAATGGTGAGATGATTAACAGCATTGATGATCTCGATGACGACGAGCTTGCTTTGTTGGATAATCAAAGGATTGTATTTTTTATCAATGATGAAGACTCGAGCGTCTGCCTAATACGTTTCTTTTATGCGAATAGTTCAAGAGTCGATATTCAATTTATGGCAAAAAAGAATTAGACGACTGTGAATAAATGCCATATAACGCGCATATGATGCATTGCACTGAGGACAGAACCTTGTGAAGAATTTCGAAAACAGTTTGGGAAATTGGGTGAATTCTCGATTCCTTTGCAAAATAGGTCTTTTCTTCGGTGTTTGCGTATAATGTTATTGTATAAGTAGAATCATCCGGTAGTTTTTCTGGAATGCTTTTTGAAACATGGTCTTGCTGAAAGGATATCCGAGCAGATGATTTATTTTCACGAACGTACCGTTTAGCCGTGATCGCAACAATGACGTTGGTCTCATTCCGTGATATCATCAATACTATATTCTTATTATCGGGCTGTAGCGCAGTGGCTAGCGTACGTCGTTCGGGACGACGGGGTCGGGGGTTCGAATCCCCCCAGCCCGATTATTTTCCTGTTTTTGGTGTGGATTTTCTATTAAAATATGGCTCATTTTGGTTGCAAAAAATATCACAAGTATGTAGAATGATAATGACTAGTGACGATAGCGGGAGGGTCCCACCCGTTCCCATTCCGAACACGGAAGTTAAGCCTCTCAGCGCCGATGGTACTGCGTTAGTGGGAGAGTAGGTCATTGCTAGTCATTTTTTTAAAAAATGATGCGGAGCATTAACATAATTAGTGCTCCGCATCTTTCTATTTCTTCGATTTACTGATTATGTTGTTATTGTTTTTGTGTTTTTCTGCCCGTTCTCGCAAGCGAAACTACATAAAGCATCAATGCAATCCACATAAGTGCATAGCCTGGTAGTTCTTTGGTAGGGATGGCTTCATTCAAAAAGACGATTGAAACAAGCGTTATCAACATCGGAACCATAAATTGAAAAAAAGCAGCCCGAGAAAAAGGTATGAATCGTAATCCCGATCCATACAAAAGCAATGGGGCTAGGGTTACGAGTCCTGTTGTTGCGAGAAAATATATAGGTAATGTCTCCCCCGAAACTTGTGTCATTGAAAATAGCAGATTGAGTACAATCAGAAACAATCCCGATATGGCTGCTGCAATCGTCGTTTCGATGGACAAGCCCAGCGTCGTAGAATGTGTAGATTTCTTTTTTAATGTCCCATACATTGCGAAAGACACACAGACTATGAGGGCGATGGTTGGCACGGCACGTGCGATAATTATTAGATAAAGAACCGAAGCACAGGCGATCACAATCGCGGTGATTTCCAATTTGCGTAATTTCTCTTTAAAAAAGAAAACAGAAATCGCAATATTCAATAGAGGGTTCATCGCATACCCAAGTCCGGCTTGGATGGTCTGTTTTAAGACAAAGGAATATGCAAAAGCGAGCCAATTCATCAACAAAAGAGACCCCTGCAAACATAAAAGGGCCATTTCCCTTTTTGTGAGGCTTTTCAGACCCGATAGCAATTTTCCTCTAAATTGCAGGTAGAAAAGAGTAAACAAAGCAGACCATAAAAATCTGTTGAACACTAGAACAAAGGGAGACATATCGCGAAAAAGAGACCAATACACTGGCGCAATTCCCCATATCAAGAAAGAGACTAATACGAGAATATTTCCTTTTGTTTCTGCCTTATCTGCCATATTCGTATGATATCTAAGATTTATTGTAATGAATACAACATATGGAAATGCAGAGCCCAAGGAGTTGAGTTATTGCAAAGTTCCTAGGATCAGGGATTCTTTTGTTGAGATTCAATAGTATCAATGATCCATGCATCCTGCTTTTTTTCGAGCTTTATGAGTGCTTGCTTGTTCATTACCGTAACAATATATGCTCTGCGGGCTTGGTCTTCACCACGCTCGTTCACAACGATTTCATCCATAACCCTTGTATGCCATTCATCATAAGAAACCGAGAAACTAGCTTCTGAATCGGTATATGTTTGTGGCAGAATTGCACCTACTTTTACTCCGTACAAAAAAACTTCTGGGGGATTATTTTGCTGTTGTTTCTCCCATTCGACGATAGACATTGGTGGCAATATATTATCATCGAGTATTGCAAGACGTTCCATGACCACAAGCGTAGACAAAGAATTTCTTATCGAACGGGTGGCGCGTTTCTTTGCGATGGCAAGAATGGCATCCATATCGAGATTGTTTATGCTATCGAAATAGAGCGATACTATGTCGAAAGCGGAGTATTGCTGAAAAGGGCTGGGGGCATAGACGCGCTGGATGATTGGAATAACAACGGTAATGAGAGCTGTTAGCAAGAAGGCGCAGGAAACAAGAGGAACAACCCAATGTGATAATTTGCGTTTTAAAAGTAAACGCCTTATATGCTTGGATTGTATATCCTGAATGGTATTTTGCTCCGGACGAATAGCTTTTTCAAGACTGGCATATTGGTCCAAAAGAAAGACAAATGAATCAGAACAGTCTTTATCGCTTCCTTCCAGGGCGGATTCTAATACAAGGATAGCTTTTTGCTCACTTTTTGCGCATGCGTTATATACAGAAAGCTCTGATAATCGGGCAAACAGGCTCTTTTGCACCGTCTGTGTGAACATGAGATTTTTTTTGACTTCAAAAGGAGCATGAGATGTAAACAATGCGTATAACAGGCTTGCTATTGCAAAATTTATTGCTCTTCGATTATGAAAAAAACGTGGTGCAAGGCAGCAAAAGGGGCTATTTTGCGCTACAAGGGGTGAATAATGCATTAATTTCCTTTGAATACTCTCGTGAAGAATAAGAAGCTGATCTTTATTAAAAAAACAAGCCGGCAAATATACCGAGTCTTCCCGTGAAAATATCTCATAGCCATCCAAAAAAACTTTTATGAGCTTAATGCATTCTCGTGGAAATTCGGCTTCTTTAGCATGCTGTAAACAGCGCATGTAGGATGTATAGCAAGATTCTACATCGATACGCTCTCCAATGAGAAAAAGAGCGTTTTTTTGTTGCAAAAAACCATCAATATGCCAACGGTCTTCGGCTAGGCTAGAGCGGTTGATGATATGCCCGTAATGATGATCAGGGTCGATGGTCCAGCGTGCAAGATGAGCATTTTTTTCGCATACAAAGATGCCCGAAACATCACGATTGTCTATCGTGGTCATGTGCATAGAAAGCAAAGTATTCGGAGTCACAGGGTAGTATACTTTTTTGATCTTCTTTCCGTAAGAGGAGATAGTTTATGCGTGTTATGAAAAGCTAGGAAAACAGCAATGTGATTTTGGAGCAACCGAGTTTTTCTATAGATATGAATTTTGTGTTAGTTTCCTGCGCTAACTTCTTCGGAATAGGTCCAATACAGTGAATAATTTTTGAGATTCCTGTTTTTTTGTGCAAGAAGATAGGGCGATTCACCAAAGGAATTTCTAGTCGTCATATTTCTTCCTGATTCAGCAAGCACGGCGAAGATAAGTGAATTCCTACTATAGCGGGCAGCATTGTGAATTGGGAGGCTCCCCGTCAGGAGCTCGGGTTCTTCGAGTAAATCGGGTGCATTTCTGGTTATATAGGCAACGACAGAGGGATTATTTGAATATTGAGCAGCCCAGTGCAGGATTGTCTCGCCGTAAGAAGTTCGTTCTCTTATGTCTGCGCCGTAAGATTCCAGCAATTCTATGATTTCTATAGTGTCATATTTTCTTAGGGCATAGAATAAGAAAGGAACATCCTTATATTCTAGATTCTCATACTGAGCATATTCCAGCAAATTTGTAAGCTCATCGAAAGGAAGGGGTTTGCTATTTGTTTCTGCAATAACCCTATCGAATAATTCGTTTTCTGAGCTCTGTTGTAAAAGTCCTTCAGAAATATCGGTTGAAACAATATCTTCTAATTCATTGGGGTCAAAACGCACAGCTAATTTGCCAAGTGCAGATGCGTTTGTTTCATCGGTTTCAGAGGCAAGAGAAGTTAAACTGGTCTTTATGAAGTCCACTGATTCAGCGGTTTCAACGGCAATATCGAGCGGAGTATCGTTGAAATTGTTTGCCACGGTGGGATCTATTCCCTTTGACAATGCATAATTTAGCAGCTCAACCGATTCACTTTCTGCTGCGGCGTGTAAAATTGTGTTATTCTCATTGTCTGTCACAAAGATATCTGCTCCGCGTTTTTCTAGCAATTCCAGTACTTCTATTGATTGGTTGTTCTTTACCGCTAAGAGTAGGGGGGTTGCCCCAGAACTATCCTTTTTATTGACATCGTCTTCATTTTCGAGGAGATATTCAATAACTTCTAGAGAACTCCCTTGTACAGCGAGGTGCAAAGGTGTTTCCTCATTGGGAAGTTCTTTTAACTCTTCTGAAAAAATTTTATCGGCTTGTTCTACGACCTCAAGGTTTGAGTTGTGGCGTAAAATATAGTGATAGGTGTTGTATCCTTCCTCGTCTGTGTAATCAAAATCAATATCACTAAATTCAAATACGGCTTCTATGGATTCAAAATCATCGACATTCTTTGCAATGTGAAACACCAAGGGTACACCTTCTTCGTCCACATTTGTAGAATCTGCGCCACCATTTATAAGGTATGCAATCCTCGCAGGGTGTACATTTTCACTACTAACAACCAGATCACGTAGGGCGTCTTCTTCCAAGGAATCTTGTGCAAATTCAGTAGATACACATCCGAAAAAATGTACGGGGATAAGAGAAATAAATAGGCATATACGTATAGGGTGTGGTATATTCTGTAAAAAACGAATCATACTATGTCATCTATCCATCGTGATGTATTTCGGCAGAGCTTCTAGTATCGAGAGAAACTTTGGATCATCTTGAATGATCTGCCTGGGAGTAATATTTTGATTGTTTGCAATCATGGGATCAGCATCGAGTTCCAACAATGTACGTGCTGTTCCGATAGGGTTTGTATTTTGTAAAAGGGCAATGTGCAAAGGAGTATCGCCAACGCTGTCTTTTGCATTTACATTTGCGCCACCTGCAGCCAATTCTTTTAGTATATCGGGGTTTGCGTTGTTCCATGCAGCAAGATGCAAGGGGCTCATAGAAAACAAGGGCTCTGTAACATCTAGATTGTTGTACAAAGAAAACAATAACGCAGTGGCTTCAGTATCGGTATTTCTCCATGCTCCTTTGTGCAAAGGGAGATATCCGTTTTTATTTTTCAACGTCGGATTTGCTCCATGGGCAAGCAATCTCTTGATTATCTGTGCATTTGAATACTCAGCGGCTATATGGAGTGGGGTGTCCGATAATCCCCTATTTTTTGCATTAATTGGGCTTCCAGCTTCAACAAGCAGATCAAGAAGAGCCACATCAGAGCGATTGAATTCCGCAAACAGGTGTAAAACAGTATTGCCGTTTGCATCTGTTGCCTCTGGGTCTGCCCTTGCTGTCAATAAGACAGGGACAATATTCATCGGATTTGAATTGTACATGACTGCTAAATGGATTGGTTCGTATGATTCATCATCGGGGATGTTGGGGTTAAAACCGTTGCTGAGAAGTACGTTGATCATTTCGGCGTTTTCATTGTATTGGGAGGCCCAATGCAATGGTGAGCTTCCCATAAAATCGGTGACATCTTGTGGATGATCCGCATCGAGAAGTGCCTGTAGCATTTCTGGATTTTTGCCACTTTGGGCCATAAAATGGAGAGGGGTTGCACCAAAAAGGAATTCGGGAACAAAGGGGTCGTAATCGAGCTCTATAAGAGCCTGCAAGACATCCATGTCGTTCCCGTATAACGCGTAAAGATGGATAATTTTAAATTCATACAAAGCAATGGGGAGGGAAATCTCTTCAGGGGATAACTTAGCAAGTAATGATTCTGAAATTGTTCCAGAGTTTCGTATTTCTGAGACGGCGAGAGCCATATTCTTAGAAAGTTCGGGTGAAAACTGAACCAATCCCTCTAAAAAATCCGTATGGTTCTCAGAAATGCCTTGTTGCGAGGGTGCTGACTGACAAGAAAACAGCAAGATGAGAAGTAAGCATAGGAGCACTTTTTTGTAGATTCTTTGAATTACTTTCTTTTGCATTGTTTTCACGTTCTAAAATATATTTTAACAAACCTAGTACGTTCATATATCGACGTACTTGCCACTTTGCAAAAGTATATATTCTTTCTGATATTTAAAAAACTACACTATAGAACATTCGTTACCATACAAAATATGTGATAAAAATCGAAGGGTGATCTAGAGAGATAATATTTTCCTCCAATCCATAAAGAACTGGTTATACACCTACCGAATATGTATATATGCGTCTGTGGTTGATATTTGTAACTATGATGAGTATGCTATTCCTTTCCACTGTGTTTGGAGAAGAACACATCATTCGCGGGGGGGATACATTGTATAGCATAAGCAAGCGATATGGTGTCACCGTCGATACATTGCTCGAGAGAAATCCCCATGTACGCAATAAACCCCTTAGTATTGGTGAAAAACTCCTTATTCCAAAGAGCTATGCTTTCTCTGATCAACAAGAATTTCGATATCATTCGGTTCAGAAAGGTGACACACTGTATAGCATTGCAAGGAAATATAATCTTCAGGTTCCGATATTAACAGTAGTCAACAACCTTGAAACATCTGTGATTCGTGAAGGGATGCAGTTAAAAATTCCGATAAAAATTACCAGTCAGGAATCTGCAATTGCTGGAAATCTTTCAATTCCTTCAAAAAATAATCTTGTATCGACGGTTACAAGTAGTTCGGCAACTAACCAATGGCCAGCACAGGGAGAAATAAAGAAGAGTTCTGGAAAATTCCCTGGAGTAGTGATAACAACAAAGGCGGGTGAAGTCGGAAAATCCGTCGCAGCAGGACGCGTCACCTATGCAGCCCCGCATGCGATATATGGAAGCATTGTGTTCATCCGGAATACGAATGGGTATCTCTATGTATATGCGGGATTATCAAATATTACCGTATCGGTTGGCGAAATGGTGGAAGTTGGTGCGAAGCTTGGTATTGTGACTCCACGAATTGATTCTTCTCTTCCACAATTGCTTTTTTCAGTTTGGAGAAATGATTTATACGTAGATCCAAATTTTGCCCCTAGAGGTTAGACTCCTATACTAGCAAAATCAGAAAACTATTGATTATCTTGACAGAACTAATGCTCTTATAGACTATTTTAATATACGGTGGCGTAGCTCAGTCGGTAGAGCAAGCGGCTCATATCCGCTCTGTCGGGGGTTCAAGTCCCTTCGCCACTAATTAAATATTTGTTATGATTCAGCTACAAGGACCTTTTACGTTATACAACACTCTAAATCGTATTAAGGAACCCTTTAAGCCCCTACACGAAGGACACGTAGGGCTCTATGTCTGTGGTCCCACCGTGTATGGAAGTCCCCATCTTGGGCACGCACGATCCGCTATTGTTTTTGATCTACTGAATAGGGTATTACGAAGTCAAGGGCACAAGGTCCGCTATGTACGAAATATAACGGATGTGGGGCATCTTGAAAATGAAGACACCGAAACCGGAGAAGACAAAATTGTGAAGCAAGCCATATTGGAAAAACGCTTGCCGATGGAAGTAGCCCAGGCCTATACTCGTGATTATCATAAAATGACCGGACTGTTGGGATGTATGCCCCCTAATATAGAACCCGTTGCGAGTGGTCACACTTCTGAGCAAATTACTATGATTGATTCGATCATTAGACAGGGATATGCATATATTACCAATGGGTCTGTCTATTTTGATGTTCAAAAATATGCGAGCGAACACAATTATGGGTCTCTTTCTCGTATGAAGATAGAGGGTATGCAGAATAATTCTCGCACTGGGCTTGTAAGACAGGATGAGAAAAAATCTTCGCTTGATTTTGCTTTGTGGAAAAAAGCAGATTCTTCCAATCAAATGCAATGGGATTCACCATGGGGCAAAGGCTTTCCCGGTTGGCATATTGAATGTACCGCAATGAGCCATAAATATCTTGGAAAACATTTTGATATTCATGGCGGTGGACTCGATTTGCAATTTCCTCATCACGAAGCAGAAATCGCTCAATCCATGGCAGCATTGAACAATCAGCCCGCGGCGTACTGGGTTCACCATAATCTTTTGACTATCGATGGTCAAAAAATGAGCAAGAGCAAGAAGAATTTTATAACGATCAATGAATTCTTTTCAGGAAAAAATGAACTATTTGCTCGGCCTTTTTCACCAATGCTTCTGCGTTTCTTCTTTCTTCGAACTCATTATAGAAATGTTGTTGAAATCACAAAAGAAGCTCTTTTGAGTTCAGAAAAAGGCCTGGAACGACTACTTCGCTTGCTTTATACAACAAAGCAAGTACACCGCGGGATTGAACCCGAATCATACAAGCTTGAAGAAACAACGGCAGGTGCGTATTTACAACAAGCGATGAACCATCTTCTTGATGACATGGATACACCAAAAGCAATCGCAAACCTATACCAGTCCGGAGAGGAACTTGCGCATGGTACTCCTTCAAAACTATCGAGTTACTCAAGCGGGGTATTTGCCTATATTATCGAGGAAATTCTCGGACTGGCTGTTCAATCACCGACTGAAACGACAAAATCGATCAATCTAGATGGAGCTTTGAACAAATTGTTGGCACTTAGGGAGGCAGCGCGATCTAAAAAAAATTATGTCTTGTCTGATTCTCTTAGAGACATTGCTATCGAACTCGGGTTTTCCATCGAGGATCAACCCAATGCTGGACCTCGTGTGGTGCAAAAGCAGGTATCTTTTGAACACGATTGAAGAAGCACGAGACTATATTACGGAAATAACCGAACAGCTGGCGCAGTGGCAGGCATTCGATGCCATGGAAATGTATGGTGAAATTATAGCTCTGGGAAAAAATTCGGACACGCTGCCCCCAGATGAAGTAAGTGATGAATTGCGTGTAAAGGGGTGTGCCTCAGAGGTGTATATAGAAGTAAGCAAAAGGAGCGATAAGCTGTTTCTGCGTACTCGAGCCAACTCCCAGATCGTGAGGGGAATAGTGTCTATACTAAAAAATGCATTTGATGGACTTCCAGCAAACGACTTCTTAAATCATGCGGATGAGCTTGTGTCACTTCTTCTTAAAAAAATTGATATACAGAAAACCTTGACTCCAACAAGGACAAACTCGATTGGGACCATACTTGCGATGATCAAAAGTGGTCTCAAGAATTAAGTCGCTTATTCAAAACGTCTCTTGTAAAATACAGTATATAGTGGCGAGCGAAGAAGATTAGCGCACGTAGGGATTTTCTTGCAATTCTTCTTTGAGAGAGCGTCCGACGCCGTGACCAGGCAAATATTGTGTTTCTGGAGGGAGAACCTTTCCAAGATCAACGATGGATTTCACCAGAGTATCGTAATCGCCAAAGGCAATGTCCGTTCTTCCAACACTATTTTGGAAAAGAATGTCGCCGGTGAACACAACATTGTCCTCGGCTGAATAAAAGGAAATCGAACCCGGGGAGTGACCGGGGGTGTGGAAAACATCTAGCTTGATTGAACCAAAGGTAACGGTGTCTCCAGTACTCAGATGGATATCAAATTTCGTTGGAGGGAATTTTGTAATATGTACGCCATATGCAGACATGATTTTTGGAAAAGCATCGAGGACCTTGTGATCATCAAAATGAGCGTATGTTTTTACCGGAAAACGTTCTAGAGCTTCTTTGAGTCCAAAGATATGATCATGATGTGCGTGTGTGATAAGTATCTTTTCTATGGATATTTTTTCTTGCGATATATACGAGAAAAGTGCATCTTCTTCGTCTTGTGTATAGCATCCTGGATCTACGATACATCCATTTTTTTGTTCATCACTGAGAACAAAAGTACATTCCTGCCAGTCATTGAAAACAAAAGATTTAATGGTCATTCTATTTCACAAATATATCAACTTTTGGTCGATACTCCAATAATGTCGAAAGCACAGAATGAACGGGATGATTAAGAAATGAGTCGAAATGGTTTTCAGAAGCACAATGCGGAGCATCCACACAGACACGTTGATATAGCGCATAATCGAAGGCTGGGGCCCATTTTCGAGAACCAAGTCTTGCCGTTGTCGAACAGTTATCAACCATGTAGCTGACTCCCTTGAAATGCATATATGGATTCAAAGAATCTACCGCTTCGATAACGGATTCGTTAACAACTTCAGAAAAACAATGTCCTTTTTCGATTAAAAGATCGATTTGAGCCATCATACACGCGATGTATACCGCAGCGGTTTTGCAATCAAGAGGTATCTTGTCGTCTACACGATGTTCTCGGACTTTTTTACCGGTCTCCCACAAGGCCGTATCTTCTATGCTCGACATCGGAAATCGATCAAAGCGATCTTGAGCTGCGATTACCGATCGTATTTCGTTTCCAACATGCACTTCATCATAGATCTCCGCAAGCACCGCTTTTAAAGGGGTATAAGCAGCATTGTATAGTTGTGTGAATGTTTTCTTTTCCGATTCACTCAACGCGTTGTAGACTTCTATGATACCTTTTTTTGATATCGTGTTTGATATTGGTCCAGTGATGGATTCAGCGGTAGAAACAAATGCGTCTTCCATTGAAGAACCATACGACATGTAGTGACGTGCGAGTGATTCGATGATCCCATGGACTGCTCCAAGCAAAATACCACGCTCACCAAAAATATCAGAGCGATATTCCATTTCAAGCGTTGTTTTGAATGAGAAAGGTGCTCCAAGGGCGACCGACCACCCGAGTGCATAATCGGTTGCTCGTCCATCTATGTCTTGTTCAACGGCAAAACTCGTGTTTATGCCGGCTCCATCGGTTTTTTGACCTTGTTCATATAGCCTTCGCACCGATGGTCCCATGCCTTTTGGGCAAACCCCGATAACATTCATGTGAGATGGGAAAGATTCTTTGTTTGCCTGTAGATATCCCAAAAGAAATCCGTGTGAAAGCCCAAGAGTAGAACCAGGTTTCATGGCATCAAAAATTTTCCTGTATAACTTCGCCTGTGCAGCGTCTGAAATCAACAAAACAACCATGTCGCTGGAACTGATTGCTTGAAACATCTCGAGTAATGTGCCGTCGCTATCCGAAAAACCTGCTTTTTTTGCAGATTCCCAAGAAGGTGAATCCTGTCTCAAACCAACAACCACCTTGATGGACGAACCTTTGAGCGAATCTCTTAAATTCTGTGCTTGCGCTGGACCTTGCGATCCCCAACCAATTACGGCAATCTGGTTGATGCCATCAAATGCACGAGGAAGAAGATTAAAAAGATGTCTGCCACCACGAAGAATTTTCTCCTTGGAGTCAGCCAGCTGTATTTCCTCGATATTAAAAATTTTGCTGCTAAAATCAAACATTGCTATATCCTATAAAACATATTGTATAGAGCTATAGCGTATCGGTCCAGCCATCTTGTTCAGCATTCTTCTTGTTGACTCCTATTAGATTCTATAGACTATATTCATGAGTATAGATTCTTTAATGATCCTTAAACCCTCCATATTCTGGAAATACTTTTCCGAGATCACAACTATACCGCGTTGTTCCCGAAATTTAGATGCAATTAGTGATTATGTGCTTGATTTTGCAAAAAGCAAATCCCTTGTCGCTAAAAAAGATGATGCTGGAAATATTGTTATATACAAGCCCGGGTCAAAACCAGGAGTCGAGCCGATATTGCTACAAGCTCACCTTGATATGGTCTGCGAAGCCTGCCCTGATTCTGGAAAAAACATGCTTTTTGAACCTCCTGTGCCCTATATCGACGGCGACTGGGTTCGAGCCAAAGACAGCACGCTGGGTGCCGATGATGGTGTTGGTTTTGCATTAATATTGGCAATACTCGCGAGCGATTTTCCTCATCCAGATATTGAAGCGTTGCTCACAGTCGATGAAGAAATTGGCCTTTTGGGAGCGCATAACTTCGATGCCAGTTTGGTAAAATCAAAACGAATGTTAAATATCGATTCGGAAGATGAAGGAGTTTTTACTATCTCGGCTGCGGGAGGAAATGAAACGACCGGAACCATTCCTGTTGAACGTATCGATACTCCATCAAAAACCCATGCCTATGCTGTTGTGTTGACCGGGTTGCAGGGGGGGCATTCAGGCGTAAAAATTCATGAAGGTCGGGCCAATGCGACCATATTGTTTTCTAGACTATTTCACCATCTAAACACGAATGCAAATATATCGATAGGCGCGCTAAATTGTGGAGGCATCCGCTCCAATGTTATAGCTGGTCATGCGGAAGCCATATTTGTGCTCAATGAAAAGATATCTGCCGAATCGGTACAGGTTTTTACGGAAAATATAAAACGTGAATATGTAAATGTGGAATCCAATATCACGATTACAGTAAAGGAAATAGACCCTCCAAAAACGGTATTAACCCGTGAATCCACTCAGGCGATCATACATCTAATAGATATGTTGCCTTATGGAGTCATAAACTACAGCAAACAATTTCCAGAAGTCGTTGAAAGTTCGGTGAATATTGCACAGGTTAAGGTTGCAGACGAACTTTGTACGGTAATTACGAGTCAACGCTCATTGTTCGAACATGCCATCGATTATTATACGGAAAAAACAGAGACCGCATTTCGAGTTCTTGGGGGAAATGTAAAAACATATGCCAGATACGCTGCTTGGCCTCCACAAGAGAAAGATGATCTTGTAAATCATTTGCTTTCTGTATATAAGAGTTTGTTCCCGGATAGATCATCGTACTCCGAAGTAATACACGCCGGGCTTGAAAGCGGTGAACTATTAAAAAAAATTCCTGGCCTTGAGGTTGTCTCGATTGGTGCCGATCTTGAAGATGTGCACTCGATACGGGAACGTGTATCGATTTCATCGATTGAAAGGACATGGCGTTTTCTAAGGACAGCGCTAGAACAGTTATAGATGACCCTTACGATACAGCTTATTACTGCCTTGTTGTTTCTGCTTGAAACTCAGCCCCATGGAGAGATATGGGAAGTTGCCTTATATGGTCAACAATTTCAGGGGGAAAAGCTGGAAATAATGCGGAGTCGTCCGAATTACACTATAACTACATTCGATGAGCGCGAATTATCATTAAAAAGGGTTTCAGAAGAGAGTTCGCTGTTTGTGCTCAACCAGGATGGCAATACTTCGATTATGGATATTACGCAGATGATGAATGATTATCTTGATCGAAAACAGGTCTACGTCTTTTTGGAGGCATCAGATCAGGATTCTTTCCAAGATACAGCGCCCCCTATATCAAGCGAATTCGAGCAAGGCTCCGCAGTATCCGGAAGCTCTCCCAATGAGACACAAGAATCCGGAAATACTCTCACTCCATCAAGCGGGGATCAGACAGATTCGCAATACCTCACACCAGTTACATTGAGCACAATCGGGAGTGTTGTTGCTTTGAGTTTTGAAAATACGCATCTTTTGCTTGCGAGGATAGAATGAAACATAGATTATTGTTTGTGTGCACCGGAAACATATGCAGGAGTCCGCTCGCACATAGGGTCTTCGAGCACATCGCAAAGGAACACAAAGCGGAAGAACATTTCAGCGTTGCATCTGCAGGAACTCATTCCTGGCATCAAGGGGAAGAAGCAGACCCACGTATGAGAAAAACCTCGACAGACCACGGTATACCTTTTTCTCACCTCTCTAGGGCTCTCAAAGAAAGTGATTTTGATTTCTACAGTTATTTATTTGCCATGGATCATGGACATCTCGCAATAATGAAATCCTTGAATAAAGAAAGAGCCCAGGTCTACCTTTTTCGAAATTTTGACCCCGAAGGAAACGGAAATGTGCCGGACCCCTATTATGGCGGAGCAGAGGGCTTTGAAGAAGTCTATGACATCGTCTACCGAACCTGCAAGAATATATTCGACACATTCGAAAAAAACAATTTCGAATTTTTATAGAGAGTCATTATAAGCATTCACTATAACTAGCTAGTCACTATAAAATGTATAGATTCTAGATCGAGCAAGTCCACATCGGCGAGGCGTACACTGTTATACGCTAGTTAGTTATATGTAAAGAATTCCAAACAAAATAAACACAATTCCCCCAGAAACGTTTCTTATATCTATATGTATGGAGCAGAAACTCTCGCAAAGCGTGAGTGTTTCTGAAATAGGAGTGTGTCTCTTGAATAAAGCGAAAAGGTATGTGCAGCCAAAGATGGGAATTGAACCCATGACCTGATCATTACGAGTGAACTGCTCTACCCCTGAGCTACTTTGGCATTTATGCCAGTATAGTCAAAAAATGATATTGTGTGAATAATATCTAGAAAAACATTAGATGTCACATTGTTTTACCTACCAATTAATTGTATAGTCATTTCATACACGAATCGGTCTGTTGATATTTTCGAATGCTCCTGGGGGCGTAGAGAATGTCTATACTCTCTTTCGATGTGCTAAAATACCTTGAAAATTCTCACATGAGAGTCCTTACCCTATAGAAAGAAGGTATGCACGTTCTTTTTCAATCTTCTTGAGCACCATTATTTAATGGTAGTTTTAGATTTAAGCTATTATACATAAGCAACAAAAAGCTTTACACAAAGATATCGTTTCATATTTATTACTACAATCTTCGAAATCGGATATCTCCATAAAACCAGAAAATTAGCGATGAAACTTAACATTGAAATGTTATCTTTAGTAGGTGTTTGTAAAAAACGATGCCGAGGTCTACAATATAGCATATAGTCCAAGCCAAAAAAGAGACATTTGCTATGAAAAAGAAATTTACGTACCTACTTATTGTGATTAGTACTGCCATGCTGATCGGTGCATGCACCGATATGGGCCCTTTCAGCTTAGGCATTCTCTCACACGCAGGCAAATCAATAGTCATAGCTAATTCTTGGACAATAGAAAAGACAGCTAAACTTGAAACAAAGCTGGACCAAAATGGAGAAGCCATATATCTTATCGAGAACTGGCGTGATCTTGAATTTTTGAGTGAGAATATTGGAAAGGAAGGAGCCCCAGCTAACGGGCGATATCGGCTTGAAAATGACATAGTATTCCCTGACCGTACCGGTATTCCAGATGATCACCAACAAGAAGAATACGCACAGACATCAGGATTTTCACCGATTGGTACACCTGAAATGCCATTCAGTGGAATCTTTGATGGTGATGGACACACTATCAGTAACCTTGTAATCAATAGGCCAAATGAAGACAATATTGGACTCTTTGGTGCAGTAGGTGCAGTAGGTGCAGCAGAGGAGAAGAGGGTGAGGCTCGAAAATGTACATCTTGAGAATGTAACAATCATGGGGAATTTTAACGTTGGTGGTTTTGCTGGATATGTAGACAATATCATCATAAAAAATAGTCATGTAAGCGGTAATATTTCGAGCCCCAACAGGAATCTCAATGAGAACACCATTGGAAATACAGGAGGCTTCGTTGGGGCAGGAATTTCCGTCGACATAGAAAATAGCTACGGAAGTGGCACCGTTTCGGGGAGCAATACGAATACAGGAGGCTTCATTGGGTTTGGAAATGCTATCAATATAGAAAATAGCTATGTAAGTGGCACTGTTTCGGGAAGCAATCCCCATACAGGAGGCTTCGTTGGGTTTGGAAATGCTATCAATATAGAAAATAGCTATGTAAGTGGCACTGTTTCGGGAAGCAATCCCCATACAGGAGGCTTCGTTGGGGCAGGAATTTCCGTCGATATAGAAAATAGCTATGTAAGTGGTACTGTTTTGGGAAGCGATACGAATACAGGAGGCTTCGTTGGGTTTGGAGATGCCGTCGATATAGAAAATAGCTATGTAAGTGGCACCGTTTCGGGGAGCAATACGAGTACAGGAGTATTGCTTGGGAGTGGGGTTCAGACACCTCAATTCACTAGCGTCTATTATAAGCGGCAAACTTTAAACAACGAAAACCTTAGTGCAGTTGGGACCATCACAGGCGAGATCGAAAATCAAAATCTTGAGGGAATAAATCCACTTGCAGAAAACGAGCATACTCAAGATATTTTTGCTGGTTTCGATTTTACTGTTTCTGAAGAAACTCCGGACTGGGCATGGGAAGACGGCAGTTCTTGGCCAATCCTTTTCTGGGAAGCAGAACGAGCAGCCGAATAAGAACTCAGAAATTGAGTATCTAAAGTAAAAAAATTTGCGCAACACATGGTATAATTCTAACGCATGGATGGGGTGCAAAGTGATTCTTTTTGCCAAAGAGCAAAATATCAATGTTCCGCCGATATAATCTATAAATAAAGCAGATATTCACCATTCAACTCTATGCAAAAGAGCCTATAATTTTATTATAGGTATAATCTGCTTGCAAGAAAACGTGTATATATATATGATTACTATCATACGGTACACAAAGAGATTTTTATAGATGAAGAAAAAAGCAATATACATATTAGTTATGATTATCAGTGTAATACTGATTGGCACGTGCAGTAGTACTGGCTCTGGTGGTTCGGGTAGCATTGACCCTAATGATGATTCTGTCACTGGCGGTTCGGGTCTATCTAGAGGTGAAGACCCCAGCCCACAAAACGCTCCGGGAACTCCTCCACCAAATGATGGTTCTAATTCGGGAAGAGGAGCTTCTCAATCCCACACCTCTCTCTGGAATATACCAAAGCCAACTAGTCTTAAAACAAGAAGTGAAAATGGTAAGATCGTATACCTTATCAGCACATGGCGTGATCTCGAATTTTTGAGTAATAGCGGTAAGTTTGGAACTTCAGAAGCTCCTAATGATGGACATTATGAACTTACAGGAGACATAAATTTCCCTCTGCCTCTGGAGAACACAGAAGAGGTTGAACCTGATAGTGGTCTTAAAGACGATCTTAATGCTGAATCTGCTGATGATAGTCAAGTCAAAAAGAACGAAGAAGAACTTAATTTCTTACCGATTGGTAGTTTACCCAAGAAAATTTCATTCAAGGGAATCTTCGATGGAAAAGGACATGCAATCAATAACCTCGTGATTAATAGACCAGAGCAAGACGAAGTTGGACTTTTTCGTTCCATATCGGGTGCAACCCTTAAAAATGTGCGTCTGGACAATGTAAAAATAACAGGTCGTAACCAAGTGGGCGGTCTTGCCGGGGGGGCCTCTAATCATAAAGGGAGTACAACAATAGAGAAAAGCTACGTGCGAGGCGAGATTTTGGGTGCAAATGAGGTAGGTGGGTTTGTTGGATACATCTCCGGGTCGAATCGTCTAGAGATCACCGCTAGCTCTGTGGGTGCTGAGGTTTCTTCTAAAAAGGGACAGCATGTTGGGGGGTTTGTTGGAGATATGAAGATTCTGAGTAATTTGTATATCAAAACTAGCTACATGAACGGTACTGTTTCTGGAGATAATCGTGTAGGTGGACTTGTTGGGAATATGAATATTAATACTGGAATTTTTAGCACGTTTAGCTATGTAAGCGGAACCGTTTCAGGCAGCACCTCTAGCGGCGCGGTGGGTATACTGATTGGTTACGTGAATACGGATGCTTGGGGTGTTGGATTTCCTCCACAAATTGTCTTCGGTGAAAAAAATGGTGAAACTGTTAGCGGTAAAGTTTTTTTCAAGAGAATAGGTGGTTCTTATTATCTCCCAGGAATCGGATCACCAAAGCAGGGTACCCCTGAAAACACTAAAGCACTAGGACTTGTTGACATCAACAAAGATAAAAGTAAAGCTTTTGATGATCTCACAGAAGTTTCCAACACCGAGCCATACTTCGTAGGAAATTCTGGTTCTTGGCCAATCCTTTCCTGGGAATAGGTATGCCCGTTCCATGTCTAAAAGCAGTAGTGGCACGATTAGCGATAGCTATGGTAGCGGTAATGTCTCATCGATTAATGGCTCTGTATGGGACTTTATCGGAGACTTTTTGGAAAATAGTCTCTCTGATGAGTCTAGAAAACACTCGTCATCAGAACCAGGTATGTTAGCGGGGAGATCAAGATCACGGGTACTGGACGTGTAGGCGGATTGATTGGAAGCATTTCTGAGAGAATACATACAGAAGCAGCCAGGAAACCCCATTCCTAATGCAGTTGGAATCATAAGTGGAACGAAAATCACAATCCTGCTGGAACCTCGGCATTGACAGAGGGCGGTTTTACTGAAGAGGCATTTTAAAATTTTAACTTCGATGTTTCTGGGGAAGATGCTCTATATTGGATACTGGATGATTCTAATTCTTGGCCAATCCTTTCATAGCAGAAATAACAAAGTAACTATCTCGCATTCAAATTCCTCTACCGGGTGGGCGCATATGTTTTTTTACTACCAGTCATGTAATGAAGCGATGGAGGTGGCGGGAGTCGAACCCGCGTCCTAACCAGCAACGTAACAAGCTCTACAAGGTTAGTACCACGTAGGGTTCCAGCAAGACTCACCGGTACACATGACTTCAAGCTGGTTTTGCCAGTTTCTCCCCTCCGAGGCTGGCAAACGCTCGCAAGGACAGTTTACTATCTAACAAGTCAGCACGTCGTAAACGTTTCGTGAAGACCCGGGCTACTATGTTATTATGCAGCCAATGCTAATTGATTGTTGTCAATTATATTTTTTGCCTGTTTATAGAGTAGACGCTCTCCTTGCACTCATCACGGAGATCTGACCAGTCGAATCCAGTACACCCCCGTAGCTATACATAATATACAACAAAAGAGGTATTGTCTATTTCTGAAACGTAAAACAAAGCCATTAAGGCCTGCAAATAATATCTTCTCAACGCAAAGCCAGGACTTCTTGCAACAATGTATCGTGTGTGGCTGATATTAGATCATACGTGTCAGCAGTCCGTTTACGGAAATCGTACACACATTGGGATGCTTCTAATATCGGGATGATTGCCGCACAATCCCAGAGTTTCATACCGAAATCGAGGGCAATATCAGCCTTTCCATCGAGCAACATTGCATAAGCATAGGAATCCGCCCATGTACGCATTGCCTTGCACCCCTTGAATAGAGCGGTTGTAAAAGGTTGATCATGGGAATACAAACTACAGGGATCGGTCGTTAAGATAAGCGAAGAAGACAGGGATTGTCTACGAGTATTTAAAAGCGGTTTCCCATTGCATTCGGGTGGGCATCCTATACCGCCGGAGTATATGCGGTGAAGTTCAGGGAAGGCCATGGCTCCAAAAACAAGTTGATCATCTACCTCGAGAGCGAGCAAGATGGAATAGAAGGGAATACCCGACAAAAAGGAGAAAGTACCATCTATAGGATCTAGAATCCATCTATATGAAGAAGAGCTCGAAGACTTTTCGGAATATTCTTCGCTAAATATCCCGTGATCAGGAAAGCGTTGTTCAATAGTTTCACGTATATAAAGATCAATTTCTTTGTCGACCTGCGTGACAAAAGAGCTATCTTTTTTTACTTCAACAGTATATTTTGCATCGAAATAGGAACGGGCGATTTCTCCTGCTTTCAGCAAGACTGTTGTGGAAAAATCAAGAAATAGGGTCACCCCCTCAGGGGTTCTCTTCTTTTCATTCTTTGGAAATTGAATATAATCAGCCGGGCTTTTCATAGATTTACTCCTCCGTCATTTCCTTTTTTTGTGTTTTTTCCTTTTCTGTTTGGCGCTTATCGTGGTAACGCTTGCCCCTACACACACCCAGTTCAAGCTTTAACCTGTGCGATTTCTCGTATAATTTTAGGGGAATTAGTGTTAACCCTTTCTCAGCGGTCTGACGTGAGAGTTTATGCAGCTCACGCTTTGTTACAAGGAGTTTTTTCTTGCGTAAGGATTCGTGTGTTGTATGACCCTTGTGGGAATACTCAGCAACATGCATGCCAATCAACCACAATTCGCCAGCTTCTATGTTTCCATAGGCTCCTGCAAAAGAAACCTGCGATGCCCGGATTGATTTAACCTCGGTGCCCCGCAATTCCAACCCACATTCCAGTGTAGAAATGACAAGATATTCATGAAAAGCCTTCCGATTCACCAAGGAAAATTGCTTATGCGGTTCTTTAGTCATGAGAGATTGTTCCTCAAAACCTATTCTTCTTGTTTCGGAACCAAAACCAGTCTAAAACCCAAAAATTCGGTTTTCCAATCGACCTCCTGCATTCCGCGAATCTGGGGAGAGAAAGTCTCTTCTTCACTGTGTGTTGCCCCTCCACGTACTTCCTGTAAGTCTACTGATACAAGGTCCTTATCATTCACAAAACCGTACAGCGGATTATACGGCTGCTCCATCCATTCCCAGACTCCCCCGGTTAGATCGCGTAATCCTATTGATTCGCTATTCAAAGCCTCTGTTTTTGTTGAAATTGCGCCATGACTGTTGTTAATCTGGGTTGCATACTCCCATTCATGGGCATAAGGTAAGCGTGCAATCCAATCATTTCCGTACGTCGTTTCAGAAAGAAGTTCGTTTATATAATCAGCGAATGCACGCGCCCCCGCAAGACTTACAAAGCGCATAGCATCCTCTTCATCGACTGATGCATCAAGTTCGTCGAACGAAGCATACGATGCACGTATATCTTCTGGATATCCTGAAGCAAACGGGGAGGAAAAAAACTGCTCATACTGCGCTATGCTTATCTCATCTTGCATGATAAAAAAATCGGGTAAATCATAGGGCTGGGGGTATATGATTCCGTTTTCTCCAAACATATACGATAACCCACCTCGCAATGAGCTAAATTCTATTCCAGCAATAACAAGCGGATCGCCAGATTCCTGTTGCCTTTCTGCCATCTGTGTAAGGTAATTATGGGTAGTTCTTACCGATTCTTCGTTTGATCCTGTAGTCAAACCAATTTCCATACGTTGCAAAACTTCGGCGGAGATTCGCCCCTCAGAATGTGCTAGATACGGATGCATAGAAGCAAAGATAGATAATGCATCGGCGAAAACCGCCGGGTCGTATTCCTCTAACCTGTCCAGGGCGGTAAGAAAATCGTAATGATTTTTCTCTCCAGGTAGGAAGGGGATCGCCTTTGTAAGTAAGCGAAGCGCAAGATCGGTGTTACCAATCATAAGAACTTCGGACACGGTCTCGGTGAGCGGTAATTTTGATCCAAAGACCACGTTTTCATTTATATCACTGCTCCAGGAAAAGTCATTTATTGCAGAACCAAGAACGATATTTTCGTCTTTCAGCTGTAGTTCCACTGAAATACGCTTACGGGATGGGAAGAAAAGGGTTCCAAATATTCGATTTGAAGTCTTTAGATTTTCTATATGAGGAACATACCCAGTTTTTTGTACTTCCAACGTATACGAACCAGAAGGCAAAAACGATTTATCTGCATCGGTGCCAAAAAACTCGTTATCTACAAAAATACTGGCTTTTGGAGGGCTAACAGTGATCTCTACAATGCTGCCTCGGTTCCTTATACCATGGAGAAGAAAAACAAGGAAGATTATTGCAATACCAAGAACTCCCCATATGATAGGAATATACACAGTGGGTCGCATTGATAGAATCGGCTTTAGAACGACCCGCTCTCGCTGCATGTAAGAATATAATAGTAGCAGGTATACCTTCTGTCAATACCAACCGGACTTGTTCGGTAAGACACTCTCCGATATGCTTAGCCTATGACACAATGGATGATTCATGTCACCGAATCGTTTCTTAGTTATAGAAAATACCGCAAAAAACGGAGAGAGGAAAAAAGAAAAGGAAGATCAAAAATCCTCCTATTTCTGTATGAATTTCTTTGGGCAATTGGAGTTGTATTTCTAATAAATCAGCTAGTTCTTCAGGCATACGTCATACCTACCGGTTCCATGATTCCAGTATTTGCATTAAATGACAGAATATTTGTCGAGAAAGTAACCTTCGGGCCAGTGTTAATCCCTTATTTTGCAAAAATACCCTCTATACGTGCTCCAAAACGGGGGGAAATAGTTGTTTTTCAAAACCCCAGCTATCGTCCACAGGGCTCTCTATTCACAATAATACAGCGTTTTCTCCACCTTCTTTCGCTTGGAACCGTAAATATAGATCGCGATAGGGATGGGCAAATACGAGCCGAATTATTGGTAAAACGCGTCGTGGGCTTGCCTGGAGATTCGCTTAGATACGAACAGGGAAAGGTATATCTATCACCGGCAGGGACTGATGCATGGTTCGATGAGAGAGAAATAATGCGGTTTAGCAAAACAGCGGTCAACTATCGCGAATCCGATGAAGACAAAGAACTACTAGAAGAATACATAGCCCTCTCTGCCAGAGCAGACTACGGTATCCTCGATATACAAGAACAACAAAGACTAGAAGACTTTGCAGTTTCGCAGCAAATCGACCCATTTTTCTATGGAATAATAAGGCATCAAGCCGGGTTACAAATTGCTCCCTACAGCGTATCAGAAGCAATGCGCTATAAACTATACAGCCAAGGATGGCATGTCGGACAAGATCAATTTTTTCCCATGGGTGACAACAGGGACAATTCGCGTGATGCTCGTTTTTTCGGCGCTGTAGACAACGAATTGCTCATAGGGCGCCCCTTATTTAGATTTTTCCCTTTCAATAGATTCGGAAGCATAGAATAGGATGGCTATATACCCACGATTTCAAGTATATAAATCGAATAGGGGGAGGGGTCGTCAATCACGGGGTATTTTGCGTCGTGTTATATATTTATATATTTTAACCGTTGCAATGCGCCTCTTTCTTGTGCAATTCCTAGGCTATCCCGTGGGTATTTCTTCAGCGCAGATGAATCCGGAATTACTCCCTGGAGACAGGGTCGTTGTGAGCCCGCTTGCCGGATGGTTCGCACGAGATGCATTGAAGAAGGAAAACAAAACGAATCTTCGCGGCCGTATAGTTGCTGTTCGTATACAGGAAGGCTCTTTTAACACTGTTGCCTTGGAATTGTTACTCGATGCTATCAGTTTTGGAATATACCCTACAGATATACGCAAGCTTGCATTACGAAGAATAATTGCATTTGAATACGAAAGGATTTCGATGAATACATTTGAAGCATCCATTTTCACTGAGGATAGCTCTTCCCCACGATCAGAATTTGAATTGATTGATGCTGCATATTCCATTCGGTCCGATCTTTCGACTACATCCAGTATCAATGCCCCATATACCGGCACATTCGATGAGATACGTGTCCCCGAGGGGCATGTATTCGTGTTATCTGACAATCGAAAAGAGGGTCTTGATTCACGATATTGGAGCAGCCTTCCTATCTCATCAATACGTTCCCTGGTCGTCTTTCGGTATTGGCCTATTCATATGTATAAGGCATACTAGGCCCTTTATTCATTGTATGGAAGGCTCTAGGTATAGCCTTCTTACTGAGTACACTACCTGCACAATAGCTATGCAGATACCGAAAATATTGACAACCTATGCTTCTGCTTGTACGCTAACTGTACATGTCCGGACATAGTAAATGGTCAACCATAAAACACAAAAAGGGTGCACAAGACGCTAAAAGGGGCAAACTTTTCACCAAAATCATTCGTGAAATCTCCGTTGCTGCACGTGCAGGTGGCGGATCGATGGATGCAAATCCAGCATTGAGAAACGCGATTATTAAGGCCCGTGGGGTAAACATGCCCAATGATAATATCGAGCGCGCCATAAAGAAGGGTACTGGGGAATTAGAAGGCGTTCAGTATGAAGAATGTTCCTTTGAAGGCTATGGTCCGGGTGGAGTGGCCCTCCTTATTCAATGCTTAACCGATAATAAAAATCGAACCACTGCCGATGTGAGAAGTATTTTCAACAAGCACGGGGGGAATCTCGGCGAAAACGGCTGTGTCTCGTATATGTTTGCGCGAAAAGGCATCATTCGCATTTCTTCTGACAATGTGTCGGAAGACGAACTCTTTGAAGCCGCGCTTGAGGCTGGTGCAGAGAATGTTGAAACCGAGCAAAAAGAATTCACTGTAATTACAGAATCGAACAGCTTTGATGAAGTCCACCAAGCATTACAGTCCTTTAGCCCCCTCTACGCCGAACAGGCATTGCTTCCAGACAATTTTATTTCTCTTGATAGCGAAAAAGCAGCAAAAGTATTAAAAATCATTGAATTGTTGGAAGACAACGATGATGTTCAAGAAGTTGCCAACAATTTGGATCCCGAATGCATCGTTGAGTGATGACGTGCATGGGAATAGATCCAGGGATTGCGTCTACCGGCGTTGCCGTATTAGAGATGAACGCCCAACGCCCAAAAATACTCCATCAATCGGTCATTTCTACAAGTAGTACTGAGCCCATCGAACACCGGCTAAACCACATATATACTACATGTTGCTTACTCATCAAAGAGTACAATGTGCGTGCGATCGCACTCGAAAAATTGTATTTTGGTATAAATGTTTCGAGCGCTTTCGCGGTATCTGAAGCAATCGGTGTTATTCGCCTTGCTGGAATCCATGGCGGGCTTTCGATTATGAATTATTCTCCAAATGAGGTGAAAAAATGTGTTGCGGGAATAGGGAAAGCCAGTAAACACCAGGTAAATACGATGATTTCCATCATATTGAAAATCCCTGTAAAAAATATTCCATCACATGCCAGCGATGCTATTGCGGTGGCCTTGACCCATATTCTATCGCATAATGGGGTTCCAGTGTGATAAACAAGCTGTGGGGAACAGTTAGCGATGGTGGGGAAAAACGCATTCTTTTGCATTCATCATTCATCGAATGGGATATAAGTATGGGAGAACGTTGCAAAGCTATAATCATGCAGCAGGAAGGAACAAAAAAAGTCATATACATACACCTCCTGCACAGAGAAGATACGATGAAATTGTTTGGATTTTCCTCCAGCTTCGTAAGAGAAACCTTTTTGTCTTTGCAAAAAGTAAATGGTATTGGGCCAAAACAAGCACTTGGCATTGTATCCGAACTCGATGTATCTTATGTCTGGCGTAGTATTAAAACAAAGGATTTTGCACCTCTTTCAACCGTTTCAGGACTGGGGAAAAAGAAAATAGAACAAATATTTGTACAACTCAAAGATAATCTTCCCGATGAGCAGCCTGTAGAAAAAAGTTCAGACATTCGCTCGGACATCATTCTTGGATTGGTTCATATGGGGTACACTCATGATGAGGTCTATGAAGCAATGGAAAATACTCCTGAAATAGCCAAGGATATGCCTGAAGACGAAATTTTTAGGCTTCTTCTAAAAAAACTGGGCGGGCGTTCGATATGAATGAGATATTACAAAGCGAAGAAACCCTCGAAGACGATTCAATAAATCCTGCGTTGAGACCGCAGTATTTATCCGAATTTGCAGGGCAAGGTGCCATCAAACAAAACCTTGGAACATTTATTCTGGCTGCAAAACAACGCAATGAATCACTCGACCATGTATTGCTTAGCGGTCCTCCCGGATTGGGAAAAACGACATTAGCAAGTATCATTGCAAAAGAACTCGACAGCGAGATACGTATAACGTCAGCTCCCGCATTGGAAAAACCAAAGGACCTGGCTGGCATACTCACCACAATCCCTGAATTTGGGGTCTTGTTTATCGACGAATTGCATCGCCTGCGACCTGCGATCGAAGAGCTATTATACACCGTGATGGAAGAACGCGCCTTGGATTGGATCATCGGTCAAGGACCAGCAGCACGCACGATACGAATTCCATTGCCAAAATGTACCCTCGTAGGAGCGACAACGCGCCCTGGAGCTGTTAGTGAACCGATGAGAAATCGATTTGGAATAAATTTTCGTTTGCAATATTACACAGACGCCGAGCTTGAACAGATTCTGGCTAGATCGGCAGACCTCCTCTCTATAGAAGTTGAACCAAACGCGTATAAAAGAATCGCCGAATCAAGTCGAGGGACTCCGCGTGTTGCCAACCGCCTTTTGAGACGTATTCGTGATATTGCACAAGTAGCAGGTCATCATAGGTTGACGCTCGATGTAATAGAGCGCGCACTCAACGCGTTAGAAATCGACAAAAACGGCCTCGAATTGCAAGATAAGGTTATTTTAAAGAAAATTATACAGCATTTTAATGGTGGGCCGGTGGGAGTTCAAAGTATAGCCATAGCCATTGGAGAAAGTCAGGACAGCATTGAGCAATACTATGAACCTTATCTCATAAGAAAAGGATTTCTGCAACGTACGTCAAAGGGGAGAATTGCAACCGCAGCCGCCTATGAGTTATTAGGGGAAGAAAAAGAAATGCTGCATTCGGAGCAACGTAATGAAGACCAGCAAACTTTTCTTTGATCTGCCTCCGCATCTCATAGCACAGTATCCTCATGAGCAACGGGAAAGAGCCCGATTAATGGTCCTCAAAGACGAACATGCATTATGTACAACCGTTGAATCTCTTATCCATTTTCTAAAAAGAAAAACAGTTATTGTCATTAATACATCAAAAGTTCGAAAAGCTCGAATCTTTGCTCGGCATGCAAAAACGAACAAAAAAGTAGAATTCTTACTCCTGGAACAGGAAACAGAACAAACATGGTCTGTTATTTCACGGAAAACAAAATCGGGAGAATCCTATGTGCTGGAAGGAGGTATGTCAGCTCTGTACAGTGAAGGAAAACTTCACTGCGATCTACCACTCACAGAATCGTATATAGAAGAACACGGCAACATTCCACTCCCCCCCTATATTCGAAGAAAAACAGAAACCGCAGATGATACCCGCTACCAGACCATATACGCAGATATCCTAGGCTCCGCTGCTGCACCAACAGCAGGGTTACATATTACCGATTCTCTGCTTACACAATGCACTATGAAAGAGATAACAATCGCTCCCATTATTTTACATACCGGGTTAGGAACGTTTACGCCCATAAAAACGGCCAACATAGACAAACACCCTATGCACACCGAAAAATACAGCATCTCTGAACAAACAGCTAGAATAATTAATAGAGCCAAAGAAAACAAAAATCAAATTTTGGCAATCGGGACCACAAGCCTTCGTTGTATTGAATCCGCGACTGATTCCCAGGGAAATATAACCCCGGGAAAAGCCGATACACGTTTATTTATAACCCCTGGATATACCTGCAAGACCATAACTTCTCTATTTACGAATTTCCACACACCATTTTCCACACTACTCGTATTGATTGCTTCGCTTATCGGATATGATCAAATGATTGGTCATTACAAAAATGCTGTACGTAGAGGATTTCGATTTTTTTCATACGGCGACGCGATGCTCATAGATTCATTCATGCGCTAATGCCATAACAATAAAATTGCGGCTACTTCATGATTTGTAAGGCTCTACGCAACTTTTTATTGCAATGAACATCCTTTTAAAAATAAGAGCATGAACACAGAGGATCTTTTCATGTATTAATATGTGGATGCGTCCATTTCTTCGAAAGCCTCACGCACATTCTTTAATTTTTCAAGATGGCTATTGATAATGAAATCGTAATCGAGGTCTCCATTTTGAATACGTGCATGTTCATCTTCCCAATTTTGAATGTCTTGAAGATGCAAATATCTAGTATCCTTCGCTCGGTCGGAATAATCCAAGGCTTCTTCCCAATACACCGTTGCAAACCGAAACAATGATTCTGCCTTCTCCAAACTCTCAAGATTCTGACGTTTCCACGGATAATTGTAAAAATAGGCCTCAAATTTCATGTATTTACTTCCCCAGCGCAAATATAATTCAACAAGTTTCAGATTTACATGCATCATAAACAAATGACGATACCATTCCCATTCTTTTTTTGTAGTTATTCGCGCCAATGCATAGAGTGGATTCGCAAAATCTGCACGCAGAACCTGCTCTAGATAATAAATATTTTCTGCTATTCTTGTTGGATGCTGGTATAGATGAACGTGATACAATTCATATAATTGTTCTTTGTATATCAATCTATACGCGTGTACTGACGAATTATCTGTTGTCAAAAAAATAAGAAAGATTGCCCACAAAGAGAATATCCGCCGCATATTACTGTTTCGACAGTTTATAATGCTTGTATAACCACTTCGGCCAGTCTTTCTGGAGGAATATCTGCTTGTATACGGAGAATATTTACCTCGCTATCTTCCAATAAGCGTAGAATCTCTTCATATCGTTCTTTTATTTTCTCCAACAACGCTATCGTCTCAAAATGATCCTTTGCCATTCTATTCTTTCGTATTCGTTGCCAGGCAACTTCGATTGGCAGATCGAGATATATCAACGTTTCTGGAAAAGGGAATTCCCTGTTGAGATCCCAGAGAACCTTATAACCTACATTCAACCCTTGGTAGGCAAAAGAAGAAAAGATGTACCGATCAATGAGAACATATGAAGTATCGTTTTTAGAAAGAATACCGTCTGAACCGTGCAAATGTTCGTATCGATCAGCAGCAAACAAATAGGCTGCTGTCCTAGGAGAAAATAAATGAGAACTTGAATCTAGATATTTTCTTAACAATGTTCCTATTAGACCATCCGTCGGTTCCTGCGTTGTAAAAATTGATGTTCCGCGTACTGTCTTTGTACTCAATGCTCGGGTAAGTTGTGATTTTCCTGCACCGTCGATTCCTTCAAGGACAATCATGTTCTTTGCTATCGGTTGATCCTTTGGAAATACGAATGGCATACTACATTGTCAGTCGTTATGGTCTCTATGGTCAACGTAACTACATCGCTGTTATAATTGTTATGTCGAAAATGCGCTTATGTTGTAAATTTAAGCTCATTGAGGAAGATATGGTACCTATAAAAAGAATAGAGAAAAAAACCTACAAGTATTGGTTACTAGTAGGGAGCATATTTCTTTTTTCATGCCTCACTGTTTTTGCTACCTCACTTGGATTCCAATACCTCGAAGATGTATTTACCGACGCGATTCCAAGTAGTATACAAAATTTATTTCAGTATGAATTAATCACTTTGCAAAGTATAAATTCTATCGCATTGCATAACGTTGCCTTTGGGGAAAGTTCAGAAGATGCGATGGCAATGTTAGATAGAATGACCCTAGAATTTAACGTTTTTCAGTTTTTTCTGGGATCAGAATCACCCATCATCCAAAACATATACATAAAAAATATCACGTTTGATCTGCTTGAAGAGGAAGAAGATTTTAATCAATTATCCGAAAGAATTACTGACCTCAGACAAGATATAGAAATGCTTTTTGACGCAGAGAATACTTCTCCATTAGATGAACCATTCTCTCCACCAGGAATATACGTTGATCAAATCATGTATTCATATGAGCAAGAAAATGTTCAATGGAACGGAATGCTTTCAGATTTCTCCTATACACCGAAAGAAGAAAATACATTTGCTCTAGATTCAAGTGTGCATGTAGATCTAAGAGTTAACGATTTCTTGACCGTATTTGTCGCAGGCGAACTCGAAACAACCATTTTTGATGGTTTTGAAGAATTTGAAATGGAGATCAACCTTGGACAAATCGATATCTTAGGCCTCAAAATCAGTTCTCAACGGCTACGTGTCCAGGGAACAGATACTTCTCTCCAAGTTATGGGAAATAATGAACAATCGGATGAACTTGAGATCTCCGGAAATATGTTTTTTCCAGATAATTCTTGGTCTTTGCGTATGCAGACAAATGCATTAGAGGCAAATCGATATCTTTTAGACACAGAAAATCCTATCTCTACCGAGCTTTCCACGATTCGACAGTTCAATTTGACAGAAGCGCTCATTGGCGAAAGCGATTCCACGTTTTCTATTGCTACAAATATTGAGGCAGAAGGAACTCTGAATACCTTTGAATACTCTACAATACTTGCGCTTACTTCTGAAACAAAGGAAGAACCTGTCCTTTTACTCGATGCAATTGGAAACCAAGATTTACTCACCATAAACAATGCTCGTCTATCTCAATCTGAAGAAAATTCAGCAAATTTTTCTGGAACCATGCGTATGAACGATAGATATGCAGAGGGAATTCTTGAAGCTCAATCGCTTACCATACTCCCATATATACAAAACTTCAGCGGGATGCTCAACATCAACGTATCGCCGGAGGGCATTTATTCTGTTGTTGGCTTTGATTTGTTTGTGAATAATTTGCTTGTGGAAAACATCGATGCATCATTTTCCACACAGGACATAATTAGCAATAGTTCACTATTTATTGAATTGTCACAGGACCAAATACTTCAATTAGAGCCTGCAGAAATAGAAGAAATTGCCAGCTATAGATTTACTACGAATAATATTCGCGGAAAAACGATAGCGGAACTCGCAAAGATATTTCTTGACGGAGACAGCGAATATTCCGAATTTTTGAATTACAGCCAACTAGACGAAATCATGGTAAATCTTGAGGCTGATATATGGTTCGACAACAATCTTTTGCTTACTCCGAGTATAGGAGCTAGTGCAGAAGTTTTGCTACGACAAGAATCCCTAATGAGTATGGATTTTGTCTACGCAAACAATATCTTTACCGCTAATCAATTACATATACAGGCTCCTGGTCAAGATATCCCATACTCCGCTTCATTCACCTACAACCTAGACTCGCAAGACATTACAGGCACAATGATTTTAGAACAATATCAATATGCTCTGGACGGTTTGATATCGGATCAATTAACAAGATTGCAAATCATGGAGGAACCATACGGTGCTAGTTCTATAACTATTGAGTACAATGCTGCATCCGAATCGAATAATTCACTTACAGTACAAATAGAGAAATTCTCAAGCCCATTTCCTCCATTCCAGAATTCTACTCTCGATGCATCTCTTCTAGGCAATATAACCGATAATGAATGGTCAATTGCTCTTCCTTTCGTTCGTATACATAATATAGAACAAAACAGAGAATTCACTGCCTCTGGGTCATTTTCAAATGATTCACTGCAAATAGAAAACATACATTGGAGATTGGGATCGGATACCCTAGTAGGAAGCATATATCGCTTACCGGGACAAGGATTTTCTGGTCTATTACGGAGCGGCAATGAAGAAATTCGAATAAGCCCCGATCCATCGTCACCACAAAATCAAACCCAAGTGCTGTTACAAAATATACAAGCAGAACGATTTTCGCCTACCTTGGAAGGTATCCTTTCGGGAGAACTTCAATTTGATCACGAGAGTAAGTATTTTCTAGAAGACATGTATCTCAAGTACATTACAAATGAGAATTCTTTTTCAGGGGATGTTAACCTGTCCATTATTGAAGACACACTCAATGTATACGATTCTCAATTCTCCGTTCCAAACAACGATATCTCAATCGATACTATTTCTTATGATTTTCTCTCTACTTCATTAACTGGCTTTGCCTCTATAAGGAATGAATTTACGAGAAACACACGGCAACTTAGCATAGATGGAACCGTACCAATCATGAACCTTGTGCAAAATATTGGTCATTCGGTAGTACCCATGTCCGTACAAATCGGTGTCAGTGATGCTGAAACGGGAAAACCAGACAATACCTTTTTGATTCAATCTCCACACACTGACACCAACGACGCCAGAAACTACATACTACTGCGAGATAGCAATCAAACGATAGAAATACTGTATCAACCAAAAACTAGACAAATCGAAGCAATCTACACACCAGACTCATTTGGTTCTGCATCTGTTTCACTCAGTGTAGGGTCTTCTGGCGCGTTAGACGGAACAATTTCATTGTATTATCTCAACGTAATATCATTAGATTCCGTAAACTTTTTTGATGTGTTTGAAGCCCATGAAGGAATAGCTTCTGGAACTCTTAGTCTAGAAGGATTCTATTATGAACCGGTGTTTTCTGGAAAAATAAGCGTTAACGGAGTACGCGGAACTACAATCTTTTCACCAGAAGCTCTAGGACCAGCCAATATCGAGATAGTATTCGACAATAATAGAGTATTTATCCCCGAATTTTACCTCGTAAATGGAAAAGGATCGGCTTTTTTCGCTGCAGAATTTTTTCTTGATGATAACGAGCTAAAATACTACAGGATGGACATCAAATCCGATGATCCAAACGGAATACATATCAAATACCTCTTTGCTCCCATTTATGCTGATGGATTTGCCAGAGGAGAAGTACAGATATCAGGTGGTCCAGACACCATCAATTTTACGGGAGGTATAAAAGTTGATAACGCTGAATTCTCACTCATTTTAGATGGAGACCCTTTTGTTGTAGATTCGCTTGATTTAACTATTCTCGCTGGAGATTCTGTGCGATTTGTTTGGCCATTTAATGATTCCCCCATACTACGTATGGTCGCATATAAAAACCAAGCATTGCACCTTACAAGAAATAATGCCACCGGGAAATTTCGAGTAGATGGTAATCTGGCTATCAGGAGTGGAGATATCGTCTATTTTAATCGCTTGTTCCGGCTACGCGAAGGAAATATACAGTTCGTCGATAGGCAAAATGAGCTTGAGATTCTTGTTTCACACGTTGGTGTATCTCAAGAGTTTATCAATGGCCAGAACACATCCATTTTCTTAACAGCTCTCCAAGAACCTCTCATAACCTATTCACCTCAACTAAGCTCAAATTCAGATATTTCAGGACCAGAACTACTAGCCAGTATTGGACTAGATGATGATATAGACAATTCAAATAGTCTCTATAACCTATTTGGATTCCTAGATACCGTCTTATTAAACGGTTCTCCATCAGGAACATCAGAGGCTCTGGATTATATACGGACAGAACTTGGGGTTGATACCCTCGATTTCCGTTTTTCTATTATTCCGAATCTTGCATATCAATTATACGCTCTAGATCAGACTCGAACATCTCTCAATAGAAATGCAGTTAATACCGTTCTGAGCACCATTTTTCACAATGCCTATTTTACCATTGGTAATAGTATTACGGATTATTTATATGCGGAAGCCTTCTTGCATCTCAGAGAAAAAGAGAACCTCTATGCTAGTCAAGGCAATCTCGATCTTTTTACCGAAATACACTTTGCCCTACAAACCCCGCTCTATTTACTAGATTGGAGGATTTTTCCAACATCTTCAGATCAAGAATTTATAAGAAGCCAAGAAGTAGGCTTTTCTTGGGATTTCAGCCTAGAATAGCCGATTGAATTCTTCCAGGGCTTTTAAAAAAATCTAATGCAAGACTATTTACAACCGTCCAGCTCATTAAGTATTATTTACAATAAACCGAAAAAATAAATGTGAATATTTACAAGAATTCACTAGTTTCAATTCTTGCATTTTGTATATACGTCTGCCTCGGTTGTGTTTCAGTTGATAATGAACTCGATGATTTTTCGGAAGAATCAAATATAATCAACCCTATACTAAAAGAAGATTACATGGGTATCTGGATTTTAGATGGTTCTTTGAACGATCCAATTTTCGAAGAAATAACAATAAAAATAGACACCGCTCTTATGGTATTCACATTACAAACGGCATACTATGCTGGTGCTGTTCAATTGCTTGGGGCTAATGCCTATGGAAAGTATTTTTCTTCAATATACTCGATAGAATCAATACAAGGTTCCATCTTCACATTACAGTTACTTTCTGCAATCATCACGGACAATAATGGCAAGAAATATGTAGAAAGTGGAGACGAATACAAATTACGAGCAGGGACAACCGATTACTACGACCCTATTGTAAAAATTGATTTCGAACAATCGAATCTGGATAGATTTTTGTTCTATTTCTCGTATGAAGAAGGAGATGAGGAAATCTATGCTCCCCAGGTATTCTATAGATCTCCACAATACTCTATACTAGAATAGTATCCACAACCTACTAATGAAGGCCAAGGAGATATGCATATCCGATCTTCTTGACTGATGAAAACATTAATGCACATTTGCCTATCGCACAGTATCACTAACACAATATCTAAACGCCAAGGAATAGAGGATTCACGTTGGTATAAAATATGTAACCACTGTTTTTTTCATTGGTTATGTAGAAAGATGAAGGAATTCCGTTATTTTTGCACACAATTTACATATGTTCAAACGTTCTATCGTTTTTCATTCCAGACACCGATGACGTCCATAAAGCCCCTCTCCTGGTGTGGCTTGTTTCTTTCTCATTTGCTTATTACTATTTTTTATGTGCTCTAAGAATAAACGGTCTTCATCACTTTCAAGCATGTATCGTGTGTACAAGACAAAACCATCGAAGCACAGAAACTTTTTTACTGTTTTTTCTTCACCATTCCTTGCTTCAAGATTGCTATTTATTCTTATATTACTCATTTGCTTGGGGATTACTACGCACATTTTTGCACAAGAAGATTCTTGGTATCTCGATAAAGAAATAGAAGAAATAAGAATTCTCGGTCTAGAAACAATAGATTTTCAAGAATTAAAACCAATTTTGGATGAATATATAGGTATTCCTTTCACCGAAGAGGCTTTTTTCGCCTTGCAAAGTAAACTATATGCATTAGACTTCTTCTTGGAAATAATTCCAAGTGCGGAGGAATTCGAAGGTAGTAGGGAATCTGTTCTGCTAACCTTCACCGTAAAAGAAAGACCAGTAATTACCAACATTACTGTTGAAGGAAACATACGATTATCAAGGCAAGAAATCTTAAACGCCATGAAAATAAAGGTGGGTGATTTCCTAACTATAACCCAATTACGCGAAGACGAACAACTAGTTTCCCAGCTCCTCAAAAGTAAAGGATTTCTCAACAGTACAGTTAGTATCGAATCGGAAGAAACAGATGTTATTATTTTGATTTCCGAAGGGCGAGAATTCGTTGTAGATAAGATACTCATCTATGGCACAGAAAAAATTGCTACAAATAGAATACTTAATGTTATGGAAACTCGAGAACGAGGTTTTTTTAGCGCTGGAACATATCGAGAAAGAGTATTTGAAGCTGACAAACAAAAAATTGTTAATTTTTATCGATCAGAAGGATATATAGACGCCAAGATTGTAGACACAGTTGTTACAGAAGCCCTTGAAGAGGAAACTCAACGAACATTGCTCACGTTAAATATATACCTAGAAGAAGGAAGTCAGTTTCGTTTTGGAAGTATTGAATTTGAGGGTAACGTAATTTTTTCTGAGGACGAACTATCTGCATTCATTTCTTTAGAAGAAGGAGATGTTCTCAATGAAATTGCACTCACATCAGATGTTAATCTTTTGGTAGACGCGTATAAGAGTAATGGATATGTGTTCAGCGAAATAGATCCACAAAGTAGACGAGAGGGTCAGTATGTCTTGTATAGGATTAGAATAAATGAACGTAAAAGGGCGCACGTTTCCAATATTGTACTTATTGGAAATGAAAAAACGGATGACACCGTTATATTTCGGGAAATAACACAGGATATCGGTGCTGTCTTTAGCACAAGAGAACTCCGTCAAACATATTACAACCTTGCAAACTTAAAGTATTTTTCCAATATTGATGTCCGTACTCCTGTTGGAGAAGCCGAGGGATTGGTAGACATCGTAATAACGGTTGAAGAAAAAAATACCATTTCGCTACAAGGCGGTATTGGATATACTCTTAATTCTCCTTTCCCCCTTTCTTTGACTCTAGGTATATCCGATATAAACTTTCTAGGGTTAGGATATCAAGCCTCAATTAACACTAAGCTTTCTAGTCAAAGTCAAATCTTAACTACCAGCTTTTCTACAGCTTACATCGACAGCTTTCCGATCACGGTTGGTGTCTCAGTGTCTTTTAATCATCGCAGCATTAATACTACCGCACAAGATCAAGTGCCACCATACTTAGGAGAATTTCCAGACCCATTTACTGGCGAATACGTATTCTCAGAAGACACCGCCCTAAATGGAATAGCATATTCCGCTGGGGATAAATTTCCTACTGTGCCTTCAGATCAAGATATTTCGACGTATGATCTAGTAACTGATTACCAACATGCCAAAGATTTAAGGAAAGTCAGTAGTTCTTTGACAGATATGAATTATGGCCTCTATACACTTTCCTTTTCCCCTTCCATAGCCTATGCATTACGAACACCGATAGGACTTCTCGTCCCCAGAGTAAGTTATGGGCTTTTTCTTGAATGGATATATTACGACGTAACCCAAGATAGACCATACAACCCCCAACTGAGGGAAGCATTAGGCAAGACCGGCGTTGTGAATAACATAACTCTAAGTCTTGAATTAGACAATAGAGATATACGATACAATCCCTCATCTGGTTACTACATAAAACAATCGTATAGATTGACCGGAGGAATTTTACAGGGTGATCGATCTTTCATAACATTGACAACCCGAGGAGATTATTACCACACTGTATTTGATCTCCCAGTGACGGATAGCTGGTCCTGGAAAGGTGTTCTTGCAGTTCAAAGCACTTTTGACGTAATTTTGCCCACATTGTACTACCCTAACGGGGGAAATGAAGAAACTGAGGGCGCGTTATCTCGAGAACTTCTTTCTCTAAACGGAATATACAATGCGCGTGGATGGCCATCGAGTGGTGATGGCTATGTCCGATGGAACAGTTTTCTGGAATTGAGAATGCCTATAGTAGAAACTCTTTTGGATTTCACTACTTTTTTCGAAGTTGCCGGGTTATGGGAATCCAGGGAAGATTTCACAAAAATTAAATGGTCTGACATGCAATTTACCATTGGTGCTGGAATACGATTGCTTACACCGCAATTGCCATTTAGATTTTATATTGGAAAAAGATTTTCTATAGATGAAACAGATGGCTTGGTGTGGGAGACGGGCAATATCAACCCTGGTAAGATTGAGGGGCGTGGGGTTGATTACATTTTTTCTATTGATGCTGACTTTTTTTGACAGCAAATGCTATTTTGAGGTGATTCTATGAAATACAAATTACTACCTATTCTTTTATTGGCACTACAACCGGTCATTATTGCACAACAATTTACCACTGTGGCGGTTGTGGATATTTCAAAAATTTTCACGTTCTTTTACAGAGAGACCGCAGAACTTCGCGAAGTTGAGGAAAAAGAAAAGAAATTTTCCCAAGAACTGGAAGTTCTTAGAAACAGGTCATCAGATTTACAAAGAAAGCGTTTTGAAGAACAGCAGGCAGGAAACAGATCGGAGGTTGCCCGATTAGACGCCGAAATAAAGCGTATTACAGAATATAGTCAATCTCTAAATGCGCAGTATAAAAATGAAATAAACGAAGCGCAGAAAAAACTCCTATCTGATGATTTCTACAGGAATCTACAAGAGTCGATCCGTGTTGTAAGCGAACAAAATGGATATACTCTTGTTTTACGGAAAGATACTGCTGGTTTACAATGGTGGTCTGCACAGGTTGATATTAGTGATTTAATAGTAAAGCACCTCGTGGAAAATCGTCAAAGAGCTCAGAACTCTAATTCTTTCGATGACTCCTCTAATTAGGCAATATGACCAAATAAAAAAGGAACATCCATCACAACTCCTATTATTTCAATTGGGTGATTTTTATGAATTCTTTTTTGAAGATGCAAAAGTCGCATCGAAAACGCTTTTATTAACACTCACTCAACGTCAAGGAATTCCTATGTGCGGAGTGCCTGTACGTGCAATGGAAAAATACGTTGATCAATTGGTAAAAGCAGGACATTCCGTAGCCATTTGCGATCAAGTTTCACAGCCCAATAAGGATGTAAAACTTGTTGAAAGAAAGGTCACAGAAGTGTTGACCCCTGGAGCCATAACGAACGGTATCTTTCTCAACCCCAGCGAATATAATTATCTCGGATTATTGCTTCAAAAAAGGGGGCGTTTTCTATTTTCCTGGGCAGATATCTCGACCACAACAATACATGCACAGATATTTCCTCAAAATTACTCATTACACGATATACAAGCCGAACTGTCAAAAATAGAACCCCGAGAATTGATTCTCGATGAGTCCTTGTACGAATGGTTTTCGTCACAAAACACGTCCTATACATTGCACAATGCCGATTCTTGGCTATTTGAATCACCCATGGCATTCGAAGAAATATGTGAACAATTTTCTGTTTCCAGCCTAAAAGGGTATGGCTTAGAAAAAGAAGACCCTCGAATTCTTGTTATTGCGGGCTTTTTTCGATATATACGACGTTTAGCACTTGGCTCATGCTCGCATATACAGCAGTTGGAACTTCACGATAATGAACAATCACGCCTTCGTATCGACAAAAAAACGTTGGAAGAGCTGCAAGTCATCGATGCCCATACAGATATCTCTTTGTACAAACTCCTAAATAAATGTCATACGCCCATGGGTATGAGATTTTTGAAAGAATCTCTAAGCCAGCCACTGGCAGACCAAGAAGAAATTGAAATCAGACAAGCCCATGTGACCAATTTTTTTTCAAATTCTGAAATAAGAAAACAATGTTCTGAATACCTTAAACAGGTAAAAGATATTCAAAGAATTACAGCACGCTGCTCGGTAGGTAAGGGATCACAGCATCTCCTTATTATGTTATTACATTCCTTGAAATATGCTCTGGACATATGCACCTTGCTGGTCATGCATCCTTGGAATTTTCAGGAAATATTGGATACAGAGGCCATACACCGACTATTTCAGATGCTCTATCGTGCTTTAGAACCAAGCAATGAATCTTCACGCAATATACGTCCCCATTTCAACAAGGAACTAGATAGTCTGTACACTTTGAAACAAGAACATCAGCAATTACTAGATATCTATATCCAAGATATCTCAAAAAACAATGAATTGGGAGGCGCGGTGAAACTTGGGTACAATCGTGTACTCGGGCATTTTATTGAGATTAGACAGTCAAAAACTAGCGCTATTCCACAAGAATTTATACTCAGGCAACAGCTAAAGGAAGTTTTTCGCTATACAACCCGCCATCTTCAAGAATTAGAAACAAAAAAAATACTAACAGAAGAAAAAATTGAACAGCTCGAAGCTATAGTATTGGCAGAACTATTACAAGAAGTCATTGCGCGAACGGCTGATATAACTTCTTTATCACATGAAATTGCATATGTGGATTTCATACAAGCATTGGCGACCGTAGCCGAACAACAGAATTTCGTCTGTCCAACGCTTCACACTGGGGCTTCACTCGAGATAGTCAATGGCAGACATCCGCTACTTGAAACGCATCTACACCACACCGCATTTGTTCCAAATGACCTCTTGCTTACCGAGGATTCAAATCTACATATCATCACTGGGCCAAATATGGCGGGGAAATCTACCTTTTTGCGCCAGAATGCACTGATCATATTGCTTGCTCATATAGGGTCCTATGTGCCCGCCACAAGGGCAGACATACCTCTTCGTGATGCATTATTTTGTCGTATGGGTGCCGCCGACAACATCACAAGAGGTGAGTCAACATTCTTGTTGGAAATGCTAGAAACAGCCTATATACTTCGCCACATCAGTCCAAAGAGCTTTGTAGTATTTGATGAAATTGGGCGAGGAACCAGTAGTCTGGATGGATTTGCAATAGCCTGGGCTATTGTTCAGTATATTCTGGAGACTAGCAATACATTTTGTTTGTTTGCAACCCATTTTCACGATTTCGCCGCATTGCAACACAACAATGTACGTTTCTTTTCTTTACAAGCTTTTCGTAATGGGGGAGAATTGGAATTCTTGAGAAAAATAAGTCAAGGAATCATTCCACATTCGTTTGGCATAGAAGTAGCTCGCATGGCGGGATTACCAAAAAAAGTCCTCACGTATGCACAGAAAAAATTAGACATACTCCTTGCCAATCAAAATACACCAACTTCTGCAGATAAATTCGAAAAAACTATTTCACAAAAGGAAATAATTACGGAACTTCAGCAAAAACAAAACGAAAACAATCAGCTTGATGTAAAAAAACAGAAACTCTTCGATGACCTGGCATCTATCGAACCAAACGCAATGAGTCCTCTAGATGCCCTAGAATATGTCATTCATTTAAAAAATTCCTACCTCGAATAATAAAGTCAATTATAACTTCCAATTACACTGTTTATTCAGCATATGGATCATATACTGAGCAAAGAGAATACATCTTGACGCATTTTTTTCATCAACCCTGTGCGGGATGCGGAAGAATACCAATACAAGAGAATAATTCCTGGGAACTGTGTAATAATTGCTGGGAATCGCTACCTTTCACCAACGGAAATTACTGCCACAGATGCGGAAACATAGCAGTAACACCAAAAGAAATATGTTGGAGATGTACTGAAAAAGAAATACCCGTAGATACGTTGCACTCTACCTTCTTCTTTGAGCTTCCTTTATCAGAAATCGTATACACATTTAAGAAAACGGGAAGACGAGATCTATCTCATTTATTTGCGGGATTTATAAACACCGAAATGCAAGGTATCGGAGGAGTTTATCCGGTAATCCCCGTGCCATGTCTTCCAGACAACAAAAAAAAGAGAGGTTTCGACCCTGTACTTCTCATTGCGCGTGTCTTAGAAAAAAAATTCGGATCCAAAATTATGCCATGTATAGGAAGGAAAAGAGGTTTATCACAAAAAAAGCTTGATTATGTCGGTAGGCAAAAAGCATTGCAAAATAAATTGTACATATATTCCTCAATTCAATCGCAATTAGGATCTCATCCAACCGTTATAATCCTCGACGATGTCTGTACCACAGGGGCAACCGTAAATACCTGTGCATCCTTGTTAAAGGAATACGGTGTAAGAACCTGCATTGTGATCTGTATCGCCAAAACTACAAATTATTGACAGTGACCCAGTGCTGAGATAGAGTATCTGTAAGGATGCTACATGACACATAGTTTAACCGAAGCCATCTCAGAGCTGGTGAGCGATCAGGGAGTTTCACAGGAGCTAATACAAAAGACCGTGGAGCGTGCTCTTCTTGTTGCTTACAAAAAAACGTTTGGCACCGATGAAAATGCGGTAATTCGTTTTTCGGAAACAAACGTAGAGCTTTTTGCGCAAAAAAAAATAGTTGAAATAGTTGAAGACGATTCTTTGGAAATATCTTTAGAGGAAGCATTAAAACTAGATAACGAGTGTGAACTCGGGGATCATTTATTGATCGAGATAGATCCAAAACTATTTGGCAGACTTGCCATTCAAACCGCAAAACAAAATGCAAAACAAACGCTCCGTGACATCCAACACGATGCCTTGTTTTCAGAATATAAGGAAAAAATAGGCGCCATGGTAGTCGGGTATTACCAGAGAGAAAAAAAAGGCGCCATCTTTATTGATCTTGGGAATGTAGAAGGTATTTTACCAAAGCGATTTCAGTCACCTCGTGAATCTTATCGTCAGGGTGATCGAATAAAAGCTCTTATATACAAAGTTGAACGTGCTCAATCCGAGCTGCAAATAGTTCTTTCACGTACCCATCCTGAATTTGTAAAACGTATATTTGAATTTGAAGTTCCAGAAATTTTTGATAGAACGCTGGAAATCCTAAAAGTAACCAGGGAACCCGGATACAGGACCAAGGTCATAGTTCGTTCCAACAGAAGCGAAGTAGACCCCGTTGGGGCTTGTGTTGGCGTGCGTGGAGTTAGGATATTGTCTGTTATTCGCGAACTCGAGGGAGAGAAAATTGATATTATCAAATATAGCCCGGACCCGAGAGAATTGATAAAAAATTCACTAGCACCTGCAACAGTAAAAAATATAATATTGACAAACGAAGAAGCCAAACAAGCCTTGGTGGTTGTCCCCGAAAGCCAACTTTCTTTGTGTATAGGAAAAATGGGACTCAATGTGAGACTCACAAGCAGACTCACGGATTGGAATCTTGATGTAAAAACGGAAGCCCAATTCGAAGAAATGGATATAAGTTCTACATCAAGTCTGACCGCCTCTTCCTTATTTTCTGAAATTTCAGAAGAAGAAATTAGTGATGTTTCGGAACTTCCAAACATAACCGATGATCTAGTTTCGCTATTGAGAGCAAACAATATAACGCGTATTGAGGACTTGGTCTCTCTAGATTCAACCACTATACGGGCATTGAAAGGCTTTACCGAAGCTGATGCCCAAACTCTCGAAGGTATTATACGAGAAGGCATAGAAGTCTTAGATTCAGAGCTCAGCGAAGAGGCTGCAAGCGATGATGAAGAAGATTCAGAAGACTTGACTGTGGACAAATTACCGAACATCGATACCGCCGTTTTGGAAAAACTAACGCAATCAGGATTTAAATATATCGTCGATTTGATAAGTACTTCTGACCAAGAGCTGAAAGAGAATGCAAAACTCACTGAAGATGAATTTGCTGAATTAAAACAGATCATCGAAGAAAGTGTGAACGTGGTAGACGAGGAGTAGGGGTACGGAGTTGGATGAACAAAAGCCAAAGGCAACATTAATAAAAAAGCAGCCAAAGCCAGATGGCAAACCTACGAAAAAAATAAAGATATTTCTCAAAAAAAAACCCGCAGCAGCGATTCCTGAAAAAAAGACAAAAGAGAAAAGTCCTTCCGAAAAAAAACCTAAGGCTCCAGAGCGTTTGTCACAGACATCGAAAAAATCCAATCAAACCAATAATAATTCTACTCGCACTAGAGGGTCAGCCTCACCGGTCAAAGAGGCAGAAATAATAAAGAGGGTCAATGTAGAACCCTCCACCAGCCCAACTCCGCAGCGAAAACCAAAGCGTTTTGTAAAAAAAACTACTCAAAAAGTTTTTGTCAAAAAAAAGCAGCACGAACGTGAAATAAAGCAAAAAAAACAAGAACCTGTATTGGTTAAGAAAAACCCTATTCCAGCCGTGATAGAAATTCTTGCCGAAGGTATTACCGTATCTAACCTTGCAAAAAAAATGAATCTAAAGGCTTCCGAGCTTATAAAAAAATTGATGGGCATGGGAATGATGGTTACCATCAATGACCATCTCGATTCAGAAACTGTGGAGCTCTTGGTTGGCGAATTCAAAAGTACGGTGAAAATTGTTAGTGATTTTGAAGAAAAAACAATCGAAGAAGAGACTTACTCCGAAGAAGATCTTCATCCTCGCCCACCCGTTGTTACGGTTATGGGACACGTAGATCATGGAAAAACAACACTCCTCGATTATCTAAGAAATTCAAACATAACCGAAGGTGAGGCTGGAGCAATTACCCAACACATCGGCGCATATCAGGTCACAACAGAAAAAGGAATCATAACTTTTATAGACACACCCGGTCACGAAGCATTTACTTTGATGAGAGCACGGGGAGCGCAAGTCACCGATGTTGTTATTCTAGTCGTTGCAGCCGATGATGGTGTCATGCCTCAAACTGTCGAAGCCTTGAATTATGCGCTTGACGCCAAGGTTCCCATCGTAGTGGCTGTTACAAAGATAGATCTTCCCGAAAACAATATAGAAAAAATAAAAACAGACCTTTCTACCCATAACCTGATTGTAGAAGAATGGGGTGGTCAAATAATGCTTATTCCTATCTCAGCAAAAACGGGTGAAGGTGTAGATAAACTGCTCGACGCGGTGCTCTTGCAGGCAGAATTATTAGAATTAAAAGCCCGTACAAAGGGACGTGCAGAAGGAATTATTCTAGAGTCCACGATAAATCCGGGACTAGGAAGACTCTCGACCCTCCTTGTTCAACGAGGTGTCTTATCGGTCGGAGATTCATTTGTGGTTGGTGCATCTTATGGCAAAATTAGAACCATACTCGATGACAGATCGACAAAATTGACTCATGCTGGACCTTCTTCCGTTGTTCAAGTTTTTGGCTTTGACAGCATACCCGAACCTGGCGATTTTTTTCAGGTTTCTCCCACAGAAAAACTGGCAAAGCAAATCAGTGAACAACGAAACATGAGAAAGCGTGTCGATTCCTTACAGGGAAAGAAAACAACTGTTTCACTCGATAGCCTCTATGAAAGCATTCAGGAAAATGAACAACGTGAATTGAAGCTCATTATAAAAGCCGATACCCAAGGTTCTGTTGAAGCCCTCCAAGCAAGCCTTCTTAAGCTTTCGCATCAAAACATACGCATTGTAATAGTTCATGCTGGTCCAGGAGCAATAAATGAAACCGATGTTATGGCTGCTTCTGTCTCAAATGCCATACTTCTTGGATTTCATGTAAATGCAGGCGGAAAACTACAACACCTAGCCGACAAAGAGGGCGTTACCATACTCAGGTTTAACATCATTTATGAAGCCATAGAGCGTATTGATGCCGCGATGAAGGGTATGGTCGCACCGGAAACGTATGAGGAAATAACTGGTAAAGTTGAGGTTCGCGACACCTTCAAAATTCCAAAAATCGGAATCATCGCTGGTTGTTTTGTAACGGAGGGAAAGGTAACTAGCAATTCACTTATCCGAATATATCGAGAGGGAATAGAAATACATGCTGGTAAAATTTCTTCCATGAAACGTATGAAAAACGACGCAAAAGAAGTTCAAAACGGGTATGAGTGTGGAATTGGAGTAGATCGATTCCATGACATCAAAGTAGGTGACATATATGAGGCCTATGAGGTTCGAGAACGGAAATAAGTATTCATCGATCAGAAGACTGCGATTTCAAAAACGAATTTACAATATAGTGTCGGCTCATTGCAGTATGGGACGCCTCTCAAACGCCCGAGCAGGGGTGCTTCATATTGAGAAAGTGACACTATCTCCAGATTTTTCGGTAGCACAGATACTTATTACACGAGCGAACGGACAAGCCTTGTCTTCATCGGCTTTAGTCAAACTCAATGCACGTGCTGGAATGATTCAAACCGATATAGCGCAGCAGTTGCAAATGCGGCGTGCTCCGATGATTCACTTTGTAACAGATAACAACATCTCTGACACAAAGAAAGTTCTTACATTAATTGACTCAATTCCCAACTAAATTTTCGCATGAATCTGTCTTGTATTCCAATATATAAGCCAGCTGGCATAAGATCTACAGCTCTCGTCTCACAGGTAAAAAGAATACTAAATACAAAAAAAATTGGTCATACAGGCACTTTGGATTCTTTTGCTGAAGGAATACTTTTATTGCTTATAGGACCGGCAACCAGACTATCAGAAATTTGTATGAAGCAAAAAAAAACCTATCGTGCTTTAATACGTTTTGGTATAACCACCGACACTTTGGATCCCTATGGTATTCCTCGAGTTGTGCCAGTATATCCTCAAGCTCACCAAATATTTGAAGCCGTCGATACACTCACCGGTGTGATAACACAAAGGCCTCCTATTTATTCTGCCTTAAAAATTGATGGTAATCGATATTCTGACCTAGCGCGAAAAGGGATACTTATCGAACCAGTCCCACGAAATGTCAGAATCTATGATGCAAAACTACTCTATGCTTCTCACTACGAAGCCTTCATTGAACTAACCGTTTCAAAAGGGACCTATATTCGGTCATATGCACGAAGCCTTGCCGAACAATGGGGAGGCGTCGCACATGTAAAACGACTTCAACGCGTTTCCCTTGGCGCATTTCATATATCCGAATCTTATACATTACAATCTCTCGAAAAGGAGCTTGAAAAAAATACTCTCCGTAAACATTCACTCACATATCTTTTGCAGAATCTTCATATTACAAAACTATTACTGAATCCTATTGGAGAAAAAAAAGCCCTACAAGGAGCAGAATTACATCAACAAGACATTCACGACCCCAACCAATTCGTAGCCCAGGCACTTGAGAAATCGAGTTCCAAAAAATTGCAAGAATCAATCTACGCTGTCGCATGTTCTCGAGATAATTCAATACATATACTTATAAGATTTTATAAAGGTCATTTCAGATATAGGCGTCTTGACATCCTTTAACGCATACTTTATCCTTCATACTAAGGATAAGACATGGGAAAAGAGAAAGTTGCAACTGATAAAATTGTAAGAACACACGGAAATACACATGAGGACACTGGTAAGCCAGAAGTGCAAATTGCTCTATTGACCGAGAGAATAAAGTATTTAAACACCCATTTTAAAGACCACAAAAAGGATAACCACTCGAAAGTGGGACTTCTAAAAATAGTTGGAAAACGCAGAAGATTACTCAGATATTTGCAGAAAAAAGATGTTCATAGGTATAGAACAATTATACAAGAACTTTCATTACGAAAATAATTATAATAATTCAGTAAACAGGCGCACGGAATGCATAAAGTAGAAAAAAAAATTGGACAAGAAACGCTTGTCCTTGAGTCGGGATTGCTTGCAAAGCAAGCAAATGGTTCGGTAATAGCAAAGTGTGGAGAATCAAGGGTATTAGCAACGATTTGTTGCTCTTCAACCCCAAACGAAGATCTTGATTATGTCCCACTTCAAGTAGAATACAATGAAAAGTACTATGCTGCAGGAAAAATTCCTGGTGGCTTTTTTAAACGAGAAGGGCGCCCAAAAGAACGAGAAATCCTCGTTTCACGATTGATAGACCGTCCACTTCGACCGCTATTCCCAAAAAATATAAAACGAGATATTCAGTTGATTCCAACTGTGATCTCGACCGATATGTGCAATCAACCAGACATCATAGCAATAAACGCTGCTTCAACTGCAGTCCTTATTTCGGATATCCCATTTGACGGCCCCATTGGCGCGGTAAGGATCGGACTTTCAGACGGAGAATTCATAATCAACCCGCTCCAAAACACCGAGCTCGAATTAGACTTGGTTGTTGCCGGAAATTTGGATGGGATTACTATGGTAGAAGGTGGAGGTAAAGAAATTTCAGAAGATGTTCTTATTGAAGCAATCGAATTTGCCCGATCTCCAATCGCAGACCTTTGCAATATGCAATTAGAACTTCGTTCTCTTTGTGGAAAAGAAAAGTTTGTCATCGAAGATTCTGCGCCTGTGCTTAAAGATCAAGAAGCCATCGAAAAAGAATTACACGAAAAACTTCAAAAAGCCTGCTTTGTTCGAGGAAAAAGTGAAAGGGTTGAAGCGATCAAAAAAGAAACAAGTAGCATTCTTGAGAAATATGGAGAAGAATTCACCGAATTTGATCAAAAACTTTTCAAAACGCTCGTCGGAGATGTTGAGCGATCTATAGTCAGAAAATCTATTCTTGAACAAAAGACAAGAACAGATGGAAGAGCATTGGACGAAATACGCTCCATCAACTGCATAGTAGATTACTTACCAAGAACCCATGGATCGGCGGTATTTACTCGTGGTGAGACCCAGGCCTTGGCTATAGTAACACTTGGAACTTCTCTTGATGAACAAATAATGGATGACATAGAGGGAGACAGAAGAGAACACTTCATGCTTCACTATAATTTCCCTCCTTATTCCGTGGGAGAAACCGGTCGTCTTGCAACAGGAAGACGCGAAATCGGACATGGTCATCTTGCTCACCGTGCGGTAAAGGCAATACTTCCCGAAAAAAAGGATTTTCCTTATACTCTGCGATTGGTCTCTGAGGTTTTGGAATCGAATGGCTCTTCTTCTATGGCAACCATCTGTGCATCATCCATGGCCCTACGAATGGCTGGTGTTCCAGTAAAAAATCAAATTGCTGGTATTGCCATGGGATTGGTAAAAGAAGGAAACTCCTTTGCCGTTTTGAGTGATATCCTCGGAGAAGAAGATCATCTAGGTGATATGGACTTTAAGGTGGCGGGCACAGAAAAGGGCATTACTGCGTTCCAGATGGACATAAAATTAAAAAATGTTAGCACCGATATACTCAAACTCGCATTGGAACAGGCTTACAAAGGTCGTTTATACATCTTGGACAAGCTCGAGGTTGCAATACCTACACATCGTGAAGATCTCTCGGAACATGCTCCGCGAATATTTTCTTTCTACATAGATACTGACAAGATAGGAACACTCATTGGACCCAGTGGTAAGACCATCAAGTCCATTTCAGAAAAATCGGGTTCAGAGATAGTAATTGATCCAGATGGTAAAACAACCATATATGCAAAAAATCAATCATCTGTAAGTGAAACGAAATCAACGATCGAAAAACTCCTTGAAGACCCTGAAATAGGCAAGATCTATACTGGGACCGTACGTAGAATCACCGATTTTGGAGCCTTCATTGAGTTCCTTCCTGGAAAAGAAGGTCTTTGCCATATAAGCAAAATATCAAAAGAGCGTGTTGAATCTGTTGAAGATCATGTTTCTGTCGGTGATACGGTTGATATAAAAATCATTGAAATCGACCGCATGGGCAGGGTAAATCTTAGCATGGTTTTAGACTCCCGTGTCGTTGAACATTCTAATCGCAGAAGAAATGCGAGTGGACCACACAAGAAACGATAATTGATGAACACATTGCGTGTATTATACAAGAAGCGATCCCCAAATTGTTCCTGTGGCATGAAGTATCAAACTGAAGGATCTAGTGGGGCAGATATCAATGCCTGTATATCCTCTAAAACAATTTCTATAGCTCCAAATAAATGGGCTAAGATTCCAGCTGGAATTTTTCTTGAGATACCATATGGATACGAAGGACAAATAAGAGCAAGGTCTGGGCTTGCTTTTAATCATGGAATAATGTTGCTAAATTCAATAGGGACTATCGATTCAGATTATCGTGGCGAATTAAACGTTCTCTTGTATAATGCAGGAACTTCTTCCTTCCTCATTAATCACGGCGACAGAATTGCACAGATATCATTCGCACGTACATATCGGGCCTTCCCGACCTTAGAAAGTGCTGATCTGTCTCTCACCAGGCGGGGTGCGAACGGATTTGGTTCAACAGGCGTATAACATAAGGACACATGCGTAGGGGAAACCTTCCATTTACTATCTGGTTCCATCTCTTAAAAGAATACCTTTTCTCATTCTTAGTATCCTTTCTATTCTTCTTTTTCGTCTTCTTTGTTAATCAGCTCATACTACTTTCAGAAAGGGCCTTGCTGAGCAATATACCATTCTTTTCAGTGGTACAACTGATTATTTATTCCTTACCCACCGTAGTATATCATTCAGCTCCCTATGCAAGCCTGGTAGCATGCTTAATGGCGGTCGGAAGACTAACCTCCGAACATCAAATGATGGCCTTGCGCGCTACAGGCACATCTATAACTGTTGCATTTGTCCCATTTTTAGTTGCTGGAGCCGTCATTTCGGTTGCCTCATTTTTTGTAAACGACTATTTTCTTCCCATTGGTACTTCACGTTTTGTGAATTTGTACGTATATCTTTTTTTCGAAAGTCCGGAATTGGTTTTACGTCCCTATTCTGTCACAAAATACCAAGATGCTATCATCATAACCGGGGGATTTGAAGACGGTATATATGATTCATTATTTGTCATTGATCCAGATGAAGACGGAAATTTACGTACTATAAATGCAATTAGTGGTGAACTAAATACAGATCGAGAAATTAGAAACGTTGCTACCATTCAGTTAAATGACGTGCAAGTACATACCCCCAAGAGAGACATTCAAGAAGATTATGAATTCAGTGTTGCTGAAAATCTTCACTATAACTTTCTTCTTGGCGATTTGGCGCCTTCCTCCGTACGTAATCCTTCACCTTCTGAAATGAGCGTTGCAGAACTTCGGACAGAAATGGCCGAATTAGAGATATATTATGCGGGAGTTATGGAAAGTTACCAAAGAAATATTTCCCGTGCACGAGGGACCCATGGAATCGCTATTTTTTATGCTGGGCTTGAAGATACAGTTTTTCAAAATAGTAAAAACAGCTATGAAAATCTATTAGTTGAACATCCTACAACGTTTAGCCTCCAACTAAGAAAAATCGAATTTCAGAGCAAACTTGCTGTGCCTTTCGCATGCTTGTTTTTTATATTTCTCTCGTTTCCTCTCGGACTTCTTTCTAAACGTAGTGGTCGTTCTGTTGGATTTGGTATTGGGCTTCTTGTAGCAACAGCGTATTGGGGACTACTCGTTCTTGGAAGGGGATTTGGACTTTCAGACGTGTATTTGAACCCATTCATTGCTGTGTGGACAGGAAATATATTGGTTGTAATAGGAGGAACTATTATTTTTCTAAGGAAAATGCGCCAATGAACACATTAGATCGATATATTCTTCAAAATGTAGCGATTACCCTAATTTTTGCACTTGCCTTCTTTGTCTTAATTATCGAAATGATAGACCTTTTTTCAAATCTAACGCGATACCAAGATGAGGAAATAACTACTTCACAAATCTTGTATATTCAGTGGCTATTCCTCCCGAAAAGCATTTCATATTCATTGCCCATCGCTTCTTTGTTTGCAGCTTCATATGTACTCGCAAATCTATCTGCAAACAATGAAATGATCATTATTTTTTCCAGCCGGCGGTCTCTGTATCGCACAATAATGCCTATAGTCGCATTTGGAATTTTGCTAAGTTTCTTTTCATTTTTTTTCGAAGAGTATGTTGTAATACCCACATTCAGAGAAAAAAATAGAGTTTCTGATCTTCTCTTGGTACGTGATAGAAATTTCAATGCAAATAATGTGGCTGTTAGAGGAAACCAAGGAAGACATGTATATTATGCAGATTATTATAATGATATTGATCGGGAATTATCCGATGTGATCATTGTTGTCCTCGATGAAGAAGGGTATATGGAACGGAGACTCGATGTTGAGCAAGCAACATGGAATACTGAAACAAGTTCCTGGGATTTAAAGGGAATTATTCAATACTCTTTCGTTTCCTATGATAACATCGAAACAGAGCGAATACAAGAAATAGAAAGTTCAGAATTCAATATAAAACCGGAATCATTTCAAAAAAAGAATAAAGATATAGATGAACTCACCATTGCAGAAGCCGAGGTCTGGATAGAAGTCCTAATGGATGCAGGCGCAGAGTACCAACGACAGAGTGCAGAGTATCTTTCGCGGTATTCGTTTGCATTAACTCCCTTGGTAGTATTCTTATTGGCTTCTTCGCTTACTGGCAGGTTTCGCAAAAATGCTATTCTTATGAGTTTATTAATTTCTTTGTTCTTGGCTGTTGCTTATTTCGTAGCGGAAAGTACTGCTATAATTCTTGCTGCAGATGGTATCTTTAGCCCCATTGTTGCAGCCTGGATTCCTGTTTTCCTTTTCCTTGCTGTGGGTATTCTGCTCTTTTTCTATGCACCGACCTAATCCACTATTTGAGATCTCTTGTGCACGCAGTCGCGCAAGAACAGGCATACTTCGCTTACATAATCAAAGCATTAATACCCCCATGTTCATGCCGGTGGGAACGCTTGGTAACGTAAAGGCCATCGAATTAAAAGACTTGAACAAGAGGGGCTACGGATTGATACTGGGAAATACGTATCATCTTTTTCTGCGTCCAGGTTTGGAGATTATAGAAGAGGTCGGTTCTTTGCATGATTTTATTCATTGGAAACAGGCAATTCTAACCGATTCGGGGGGATATCAAGTCATGAGCCTACACAAATTACGAAAAATACAGGATGAAGGCGTATTGTTTCAATCACATCTAGATGGAACAAAACATCTTTTTACTCCTGAAAAGGTTGTTGATATTCAGACCAGCTTAAGAAGTGATATTCAAATGGTTCTCGATGTATGTGTGCCTCCTGGAATATCCCACGAAGAAACAAGTCATGCAATGAAACAAACGCATCGATGGGCGAGAAGAGCGCGAGACGCATTCGAATCCAAAAGAAATAAGACACAATCAGATTGGCCGCTACATCAATTTGGCATCATTCAAGGAGGATTTTACGCGGATCTACGTTCAGAAAGTTCCGAACACATACAATCAATACCCTTTGAAGGTATTGCCATAGGGGGGCTCGCAGTAGGAGAATCATTTGCGGAATATGCAAAACAATTAGAGTATCTTGCTCCATTGCTAGACTCTACACGGATACATTATGCCATGGGGATTGGGAGTCCTGATTTCATTCTTGAAGCCGTACGTAACGGTGTCGACATTTTTGATTCGGTGTATCCAACGCGATGCGCAAGAAATGGACGGTTACTTACCCTGACCGAGGGAACAATAAACATAAAAAACGCTCGGTTTGCCCATGATTTCCGTATTCTACCTACTTTCTATGCCGAGGAACAAGGCTATACATATTCTTATTTGCATCATTTATTTCGTGCAAAAGAAATTCTGGCTACAATGATTGCAAGTCAGATTAATCTCCGATTTATGCATCAATTCTGTGCAGAAATACGTTCATCAATAGAAAGCGACGAATTTGAGGATTATTATCTACGTATGAACACCTTGTTTGCAAGAAAATAATGACAAACTATTTCTATATCTATAGAAATTACTTCCTGTAGAAATTAACAATGACTATATCTTTTCAAGATACGATATCTAGCACTGTATTAGCTAGAATATTTTCAATACACTGAAAAGTATAATTATATGAATAAAAAACAAAAATCCCGCTTTGCTCCTATTTATCTCTCTTCACTGACTTTATTGTCTCGGATATTTGGTTTTCTTCGAATTAATATCATCACCTACTTCTTTGGAGTCAGCGCGGATGCTGACATAATAAATACATTGTATATGTTTCCAAGTCAAGTCCGCCGACTGCTAACCGAGGGGGCTTTCTCATCCGTTTTTATCCCGAGATTAGTATCCGCCCCATCTGAACAAGCTTTCCGCACACGACTCCGTGAAACATTGTTCATTCATTGGTGTGGAGTCAGTATAGTATGTCTTTTCGGATTCTTCTTCTCCAGACAAATAGTTACTCTCTTGTATCGGTTTCCTCAACCAGAACAGATGGAAACCCTCACATCTCTCTTTCGATGGATTTTTCTCCATATCTTGTTTTTGGTCCTTCCTGCTGTATCCCTGATAGTCCTACATATCAAACGTTCTTTTATCCCCGGCGCAGTTGCTCCGCTCATATTTACCGGAGCAGTAATTCTTGCCTTGCTTTTTTTCGCAGAGAGATTAGGAGTAGAGGCCTTTGTTATCGGTGCCACGATAGGAGCCATCGGGCAATTTCTTGTCCATTATATTCCCTATCGTCTCATGGGGTATTCTATTCGGCCTACCTTCCATCCAAATTGGCGTCGAATTTGGTATATGTTAAAGCGATGGGTTCTGTTATCCATTCCAACCATCGCAGGAATTCTTGTGAACCAATGGAGCGTATCTCTAGCGAGTGAGCTTCCTGTTGGTAGCGTATCCTATCTCAATTATGCTCTTACATTTTTTCAATTTCCCGTAGGTATTTTTACAAATAGCATTTTGACTGTATTCTTTCCTAATCTTAGTGAAGCAAATCATAAACAACAGCACAGAAAAGTATTAAAAATCATGGGATGGGCGACATTACAGTTCTGGGTTTTACTGATTCCGAGTACTTTGTATATGATTACTCATGCCGAAAGTCTCCTCTCACTTATATTGAGCCCTGAGCGCACCAATCCACAAGATCTTAGTAATGCCGCTCGCGTACTACAATACTACGCAGCGTCTCTATTTCCAGCGGCAGTATATCTCCAGCATCTCCGGTATTACATAGGAATAGCCGATACAAAAAAACTATTGTCAATTAGTGCCCTGTTTTTTGTTGTTGATGTAGTTTTGTCCATCATACTTATCCGCACAAGGCTCGGTGTGAATGGATTGCCCATCGCATTCTTTGTTGCAAATACTGTCTGTGCTCTCGTATTACTCTTTCAATTTCTACGTAATCACAAAGAGAAACCTATTTTTTCTCACATCTTTCTACGTTTTTTCCAAACAACCCTGGTATTTTGCATAGGGTATGCAGTTCTTTTTATATCTACAGAAATTTTTAGAACCCTATTCTCAAACAACACACGCCTTCATCACGGCTTAATCCTTTCTATAACTGGAATTATATATTCCTTAGTCATTCTTGGTCTGTATCGACTTATCAAAATACGCGTATTAAAGTACACCCTAGAAGCTCCGAAGTAGTATTGTGGGTTTCCTACGTATTGTATCGATACTGCTGTTCTTTTGTCTCTTAGGAGCTATTTCTTTCGCCGATGAAACAGATGTTATTGATCTTTGGCGTTCTGTTTTGGAATATGGTCTTGATGATCAAGTCGCGGGCATTATATCTGAAATACAAGATAGCGGAGAAATTTCATTAGCCCCTGTCATTTTACAAAGAATTATAGAATCAAAAAAAGACCCCTTGACCATGGTCGCTTTTGAATACTTTAGGGAAATAGATTATAGAGAAGCAATTGATTACGCATTCGAACTTGTAGAAACAAGTAGCGACTCAAATCCCGATATGATGAGAGCCGTTTTACTGTACATCGCCAATCAGGATAAATCTGTTGATCCTATCCTCGATTTCTTGATAGGGCAGTTGGATACCCCCGTTTTGGGCAATTATATTGCTGTTGTGCTAGGAAAAAAATCCAATGCCATGATCATTGATCGCTTAGATAAAGAATTTTGGAGTAACCAAGCAACCCGTAATAGGCGGTTAATTATCTTGGATAGTTTTACACAATCATCTAATCAACAGGCTGTTGGTTTTTTAAAAAAAGTAATAGAAGAATATTCGCAAGACAAAGATTTGGTACAGGTTGCACTTATAGGGCTTGCAGTCAACACGCAAGAGCAGGGGTCTTCTATCTTTGAAATCATTGAACCATACCTTACTGATTCGAATGAATTAACCAGAAGCAATGCCTTTGCCGCACTTGTACATGTTTCAGATGAAAAAACTGTTACTTATTACAAACAAGGGCTTCGCGATGATAGTTGGCGAGTAAGACTCCAAGCATTAGAGGGAATAAAACAACAGTCAATTAATACATTGCAATCAGCGGTTTCTTTTACCCTTCGGCATGACCCTGTTCGAAGGGTCCAAGAGAAAGCTTTGGAAGTTACTGTGTCTTTTGATCCACGTAGTGCCTATCAAGAGCTATCAACACAATTACAGAGCAACACAAGAATGAGAGCTGCGATTGCTATTGAGCTACTCAAAACCAACAATGCCAATGCTATGGAACTTGTCTATCCCTATATTACAAGCCTTCGTCAAAATTCTGAAGAACTTGGATATATAGCAAAACGTCTACCTGAGATCACAAACAAAAACATGATGCCTATTTGCCTCTATTTTCTGGAAAGTACATCCCAGGCATTAATACTCTCTGGAATACGAACAGCGACGAATAATGGGTTTGTTGCATCATTAGAAAATGTGATAGAACAACACATAAATGAACGATTACCACGGGTCATACAACACGAGGCACGCGTTGCACTCCAAACTTTAAATCGCTAAAAACGTTATTTCAAATCACTGACTGCTTCGATAGAGGACACACGATAATTGATTTCTTCTGAATCGATTGTAAGCGTAAGGGTATCGTTTATTTTAAGTGAAGTCAATTGGGTTCCAAGGGGGGATAGGTAAGAAATAATATTCATTTCCGGATTTGATTCCCAGGGCCCTAGTATAGTGTATTCAACCGAACTTTTCTTTTCAGCTTTTTCTGTATGCTCAAGCGTAACCGTAGTACCAAATTGAATAGTGTTTGGTTTTTTCTCGCTTGGTGAGAATGCAACAACCTGTTGCAATTCGCTACTCAACGTTTTGATCCTGGCTGAAATATTTGCTTGCTGCTCTTTTGCAGCTTTATACTCTGCATTTTCTTTCAAGTCACCGAACGATCGGGCCTTTTCAATTTCCTTACTGATACGCGGTATGTCCACTTCGGTATATTGCAATAACAAAGCACGTTTTTCTTCGATAGACGCCTTGGTAGCTATCAAACTTTGTGCTTTCGGAGCAGCTTCCTGTAGGACTTGATGTGTTGTGGCAAGATCTTTATGAGTCTTTGTTACAAGCTGCGCAAGCTCCACCGTAATTCGTGCACTAAACGGTGAATTCGTTTGTATAAGTGTGTACACCGGGTGGACCGTCGTCCAGTCATTCGATGAGAAAAATCTCGCCAGATTACCGGAATCATACAAAAAATCTTGTCCGTATTTTAATATTTTTCTATTCAACCCAAGATTGATATCACTTGTGATTTCACGATGAGATAGAATAAGAAGGTTTAATGTTGCAAGAAATGTATCGCTCAATGAAATTTCGAAATCATCGAATGTTTCATCTATTTTCAAAGTACGAGCAAGCCAGATGAATGGGAATCGCAAATCCACAGAGTTTTGTAGAAGATACTCATATAATCCCTGGACTCTTTCTTTCCCTCTTTGTTCTTCCAGAATACGGAGAAAATCTCTTGAAATAAAACTTGGGAACAAAGAATATATTTTCTCATCTTTGAGATTGGCGTCTGAGAGCAAGATTGTGAGTAGTTTCTTTTTCATACCTGTCGATTTCAAATCAGAAAAAACAGGAAATATGTCATCTAATGATGTCAATAAATCGTCTGTAGTACGAAAATCGACCATGTTATCTTGCAATACCGTTGCATATTGGCTGAGCAGGAGGGAACTAGCAATACTTTCAGCATTAACCGGTTCCTGTTTTGTGTATTTTGCAAAATATTCAAGCATTGGAACTATGACTTCTATGCTTTCTTTAGATAGGGTGGTATCTTCCGTTTGAATATGTTGTTCTAATACCGAAACTCGATCATCGAACCGCGTATAACTGTGAAATCTTCCAAGGGTATGATCGATTTGGGAACTCGGAGCTTCTTTTAACACATACATATCCGAGGATTCTGCAGAAACACCAAAACGGGTATCCGAATTAAGAAGGGAACGAGCCTTGGTACCCCAGTTAGCCCATTCCTTTGAAGAAAGAACCGAAGGAACCAATTCTGCTCGTATCGTCTTGAGATCTACCTTCCCGCCATAACTCTTTAGAATTACTTCAAGAGTCCATAGAGGATTCTTTTTTACTCGAGTAATTAAGACTTGTGGTTTAACCAAGCTCTTCAAAACTTTTATATGATCCTTCGACAAAAGTTCAAGAGCCTTTGAGGCCATGTGAAAACTCATAACATGCTTTCGTTTTTTAGGAAAGTCGAGAGTTAATCCATTTGAAGAAATACCCCTAACAATTCCCACTCCCCAGCTTTTATGAAATACGAAATTACCCTCAGCAAAAGCGATATGGCGTTCAAAATCTGCAATGGCTTCGTGAATATCTCTCCAGTCGCCTAAGATTTGAGCATCACTGATAAATTTTTCCAGGTTCTTGTTTTCTGAATACTTTTTTCGATATACATCAACCAACCTGTTCCTTGCTTGTACATTGGAAGGATCAAGAAAGAGCATCTTTTTGTTGTATTGTGTAATCTCATCATAGGAAAAATTACCCTCTATCGTTGGATAATACAGTTCCATAAGCTGTAATGCGCGTTCTGTTGACAACAATTCACTAACTTTTTCAAGCGTGAGATAAAAGAATTCTATGTCTTTTGGAACCAAACGAATCAAATGAAGCCATGTATCTCGTATTTTTGAAAATTGTTTCTTCAAAAGCAGACGATGTATCAAATTTTTTAGATCATTAATCGCACCTTCTTTGTCTCGATTGCGCTCTTTTTCTTGAGCAATACGAATCAAAAGATCTGTTTCACTCGGATCTACCGCTGTAATCATTTCTCTGATTTGCATCAGTTCTTCTGTTGCATTTCTTTCTTCGAGAATAGTAGCAAGCATACGGAGTGCAAATTCACTGTTGTATAGGTTTGAGTTCAGTTTCATTATGATCTCAACCAAGGCTTTACGTTGATTGTCAAATAATAATTTTATGAGTTTCACAAGATACCCATCATCTTCCTTGTGATGGCGAATAGAAAGAACGCCTCCTATATACAATGCAGGAATGCTGTTTTTATTTTGTTGTAAATGCTCTTCACATATCGAAAGAATGGTTGGCGTATGTTCTATTTCAGCCGAATCAACCAGCTCATGAAGCTTATTGATAGTTGCTTCGGTATAGCTAGAGAGTGGAGCACGAGTCCATTTCTCTTCTTGTAATATAGTTTCTATTTTTGACTTTACAGTAACACTCATATGATCCTATTGTATATATTGATTATATATTTCTGGGCAAATTGACTGAATTTTTAATAAGAGTTCTTTTGTATGTTCACCTGGAAAAGCAGAAGCACCATAATGCTCTATGAGTCGTATATAATGATTTATCAAACGGGGCAATAAGAACTTTCGCTCTTCGGGATGTTCCTGATACTCTTGTTCTAATTGAACTATACTCTGCTTCATCTGCACAACTTCAATTTGTCTTAATTCACGTTTTACGCTAAAAATCCCCCAAATTACCGCGTATACGGGTATCCATTCTTTTGCGAGCTGTACATCCGGCTCTATGGATTTAACCTTCTCAACAAGTTTTATAAGAAGATCAGATTCCAAACTCTGCAAATCTATTTCCTGCGGACTCAATGAAAAAGCCTCTCTAAAAAAGACCTTCGCTCTAACTAATTCCCCACACATCGCATAGGCATCCCCAAGCTCCGCATATACGGATGCTGAAAATTGAGAACTTACTTTTATGAAATTGAGATAGTTTTTTATTGCTTCTTCGTAGTTTCCAATCTTTCTATAAGCTCTACCGATATGAAGAAGCATCTGTTGTTTTTCTTCACTCCCACGCTCGTATATCGCTTGGAATAAGGCAATCGCAGAAGTATATGCATGAAATTGCATTGCGTAAAATGCATATAAACACAAAGGTGACAGAGTTTGTGCATACTGTTCAAAAGATTTCCAGGAATGTATATATTTCAAAGCAGCTTCGAAATGATCTTTCGTAAGTTTAGCATCTTCTTCTACATCAAGCCAGTACAAAAGATATTTGAGCACCACTAAAAAGTCAGATTTCTCACTTTCGGTTGATATGAGCTCTTCACATTGATCTTTAGCATCGTACAAATCGTGGCTCCTGATGCTTTCAGTAAGTTGTCTAAGTACACTTTGTCGATGCATTATTCTATATATTTAGGGTACCACTGCAGAGATGCTTAGTCAACTTTGTGAAGTATTTATCTAGTTATGATGTAACGATATACTGATTCAATGAAATTTTGCAAGAAATACCTAGTTCCTTCACTTTTGGGTGCCGATTTTTATCATTTAAAGGATGCATTTGCTTTGATACATTCATCAGGAATCGAACGAGTACATCTAGATATTATGGATGGACATTTTGTTCCTCCGATTAGTATGGGATATCCAATCATAGAATCCTTGAGGAAACGGGAATCTTTGTATTTTGATGCGCATCTTATGGTGACAAACCCAGAGCGCCATGTGACACAATGTGCGAATGCTGGGTGCAATGCTTGTACTTTTCATCTTGAAACTACCTACCATCCGCACCGCTTGATCGACCAAATACGTAAGGAGAACATGCATGCAGGGGTCGCACTTCTCCCAAATACTCCGATTGAATCGATAAAAAATATAGCTGATAAGCTACAATTGATAGTAATAATGCTTGTAGACCCAGGTTATGGCGGTCAAAAAATAATAAAAACCACAGAAGAAAAAATTGAACAACTGCACGCATTTAAATGTTCATCAGGCTTTTCATTCGAAATATCGGTTGATGGGGGAATTACGCCAAAAAATATTAGACGTCTTGTAGAAAAGGGTGCTACGTATGTCGTTAGCGGAAATTCATTTTTTAATAGTGAAACGCATGCAGAATTTTGCGATATATAAAGTAAGAGAGGAACCAAATGAAATATATATTACCAATATTGTTCTGCGCCGGAGCAGTATGCTTTGCCCAATCGGAAAGCCTTGCTTTGGCACAGAGACACTTAGACAATGAGAATTATGAAGATGCAATGATTCTATACGAAGATTTAGTCAATAGTTTAGAGGAGGTAAGCACTTCCGAAGTATCAGAAATACTATACGGATACGCTAGATCTGCTGACGAGTTGAAGAGAAGTTCGCTGGCCAGAAGTATGATTTCGATACATTTGGAAGCATTTCCATATAGTGAATATACGGATGAAATGAAATATCGATTGGCCCGCTTGGATCTTGAAGAAAAATCTACCACCGAAGGGCTTCTACAGATGAATGATTTTCTCAAAGAATATCCTGACTCCAAGTTTTTTCCGGATGCTCTGTTTTGGGTTGCTGAGCGTTTCTACGCTCTCGGATACTATGATGACTCATACGAATTGTATCGTCGTATCATAATCGATTATCCCGAACATCCCTATGTAAAAGAAGCGCGCAGTCGTCAATCACTCATTGTTACAAGGCAATCAGATCTGGGGACAACGGTAGAAGAACAACAGCGTACCGAAAACGAGCTGCGATTATATGCTCGAAGTGTTGAGAATCTTGCAAACCAACATGCACTTCTGCTCCAACAACTTGAAAGTTCAACGGTCATAGATAAAGAGTTTTTGATCGGAGACATACAGGCTATGTTGGAGACCATACAACTGTTGGAGCGTCAAATAAACAGTACTATTAACAGTATGTGACATATCGATGCCAAAAATTATCAAAGATCGAGTGCTACTGGAAGCATTTGAATTCTATCGTAGAAAAAAGTATCAAGCAGTAACAAACTTGCTAGAACCTCTTTTGTATAATTACCGCGAAAGCAATGTGTATTATATGGTTCTAGCTTCTGCTTTTATTTTGCAGAATGACTATTCGGCGGCCTATACCTATTTCTTAAAGGCCCATGAATTGCATAAGGAAGACGCAAACATTCTGTATTGTCTTGGCCTAGTGCATTTTCTACGTGGTCGAATACCTGATGCCATAAAATACTTATTACTAGCCATTTCATTTCAAGACACGCATCAACTAAGCAAAAAATTGTTGTCTCATATAAGAACCGACCAAGGGCGCGGTCGAGATAACTCTTCATACCTTCGTACAAAAACCTTACCCAAAGTCGTTCCTGCGAATGTATCAAAAATACTTACCTGGACTATCACACCCGTTGGTGTGATCCTACTCGCCGTGCTTGGTTATTTTCTGTATCCCATATTGCTTCCGGAACCCGATGTTGTTTTTTCGCTACCTAAGGGGCAGCTCATCAATCAATCGAGTGAGGATACCAATTCCACGAATAGGGCAGAGCTATTGTATACTTCAGATGATGTGAGAAGCACGTTCAAGGAAATTGAAGATTTATTTCTCTCCGAAAAAGATGCCCAAGCAAGAATTCTCCTCAACTCGATTCTACTTTCAGATGTCACCACCGAAGTAAGGACAAAAGCCGAACATGTCAAAACCCTCTTAAACGATGAGCCTAATTTTCTCGATCATATTCCAGAAGTGACCTATCAAGATGTTTTGGAATATCCTCTCTTGTACGAAGAAGTAGCCGTCTCTTGGAGCGGAAAGATCGCAAATATACGATCAAACGATACACGATTTGAATTTGATTTCCTCATTGGCTATGTTAACCAGCAACTATTAGAGGGGATCGTAGAAGTTAGAGTTCCTTTTCCTATTTCCTTAGAAAACGAAGATTCTGTGGAAATTCTAGGAATAGTAACCCCAGACCAGCAGTCTTTTTATATCAATGCTGTTTCCATTCGCAAAAATATAGCAGAGAACTAATTGTGCGCGCTGTAGTACAAAGAGTTTATGATGCGAGTGTTTCGGTCGGAGGGAGCATTGTTGGCAGTATTCAAAAAGGGCTCCTTGTTTATCTGGGAGTTCACGGTGATGACAATTCTCTAGATAGTGACTATATAACAAAAAAAATACTTCGTATGCGTGTATATCCCGAAGATGAAAAACCCATGCATCTATCTGTCATCGATGTAGGTGGTTCTCTGCTCATTATTTCACAGTTCACATTGTTTGGAAGCCTCATACGAGGCAATCGTCCAGACTATTTTTCTGCTGCGAAGCCACAAGGAGCACGCCCCTTGTACGACGAGGTTTGCGAGAAATGCGCTGAATACGTCACTGTTGAAAAAGGAATCTTCGGTGAGCATATGAAAGTAACCTATACAAACGATGGACCCGTGACGCTCATAGTCACAAGCGATCATCTCTCGCACCATACCTAATCTAGTGGCACGATAGACATGGCAATCGACAAAGTATCGCGATTAAAGCGGAAATTAAAAATAGAAGTTAATGATCAAATTTATGTGCGGACTGCTCTATGTGTCTCTCTACATCAAAAGGATCAAAGAAAGGTGACAAACTTTCCCCCTCGTGCATACGAATAAGAACCGAAGCCCCGTGGCGAGTTGTGTCGATAATCCGTACAAACGGAACATCCTTTATGCCTGGTGGCAAAATCGTATTGGTTATGACAAAAGATTCAAATATATCCTTCTCGTAGGCATCTTGCAGTCGAGCCAGCGCAGGAGGTGAACAAACCCCATGAGAAATAGCCACATTTATGCGAGAAGCTCCTTGTTTTTTTAGTTCTTGCATCAGTATGAGAATGGAACCCCCAGTGTCCACCATATCATCAACTACCCATACTATTTTCCCTTCAAGTGAGACGCTAGACAGAATTTTTATCGAATCTACCTGATTCGGTTTCTTATGATTACGAATTTTATGCGCAACAACAAGGGGAGTACCAAATGTATTGGCATAGAGTCGCGCAACGCCAGCACCACCTGCATCCACTGCACAAAAAACCCAGTTCTTGCGCACTTCTTCAAGTGTTAGACCACTTTTTATAATGAATTCATCCAAAATATACTCAATAATAAGTGGGGAAGTAGGAAGATCATCAATAACGGAACGTGTGGGATCAAAAATCGATTTTGATTTATCCGAATGCAACATATATGTCATGTAATGATCCATGCCCAAACTCTGCAAGATTTTGTAATGCACCCACATGCCAACACTGTTTCTGGTAGTAGCACGGTCTGATCGAGAAACCGCACAATAGGGTTCAAATACTGTTAATCGCGACGGAGAAGCCCTACGTAAAGCATCTATTGTGTAATACAATTCGAGTTCGTTATCCGCAAACGAAGTTTCCTCGGTTCGCGAAGAACCGGTCACCAATACTACGTCGTTATCTCTTACCGATTCTTCTACCAAAACTTCAAAGCTCCCATCCGCAAACCATCGTTTATTCATTTGTACGAGCAGGTTTTTTTTCTGCTTTTTGTATTGATCGGGGAATGTTTGTATGTGATAACTCATCGACTTTGCGTACTCAACCATCGATAAAGTTGAAGCAATTCGCAAAGATCCGTGCATATACAAGTATACACAGTGTATCTTCACACTTACAATAAGTTATTCGGAGAAATCGATGAGTGAAAAAAATGCAAACCAGTTAGATGAAAAAGAACAAGCCATAGAAACTACTAGACTTAAGATTGAAAAACAATATGGAAAAGGTTCCATCATGAAGTTGGGTGAACGCCCAGGTGGTGTGAAAATACCTGTCATTCCAACCGGTTCATTGTTATTGGATGAAGCCATCGGCGTAGGAGGCTATCCTCAGGGAAGGGTTATAGAAATTTATGGGCATGAATCATCGGGAAAAACGACATTAGCATTGCATTCTATCGCAGAAGCCCAAAAAAAAGGTGGAGTTTCTGCCTTTATAGATGCCGAGCATGCGCTAGATCCCTCATACGCAGCAAAGTTGGGTGTAAATATCGATGAATTATGGGTCTCACAGCCCGATAGTGGAGAACAAGCGCTTGAAATAACCGAACAACTCATCCGTTCTGGTGGCATAGACCTCATCGTTGTCGACTCCGTCGCCGCACTCACCCCGCAGGCCGAAATTCGTGGTGAAATGGGTGACTCACATATGGGGCTGCAAGCTCGTCTCATGAGCCAAGCTCTAAGAAAATTAACCGGGATTGTCTCGAAATCGAGTTGTGCTCTCATTTTCATAAACCAAACCCGTATGAAAATCGGAGTAGTCTATGGAAATCCAGAAACTACAACCGGTGGAAATGCTCTCAAATTCTATGCATCGATACGTATCGAGGTAAAAAGAATCGAAAGTATTACTCGTAGTGGTAGCGATGAAGTTCTTGGAAATAGGGTCCGAGTCAGAGTAGTAAAAAATAAAATGGCGCCTCCCTTCAAAAAAACAGAGCTCGAGATACTATTTGGACAGGGGATTTCTGCCGAAGCTTCGCTCCTAGACGCAGCAATTCGCTTCGATCTCATCGGGAAAAGTGGCTCATGGTACTCATACGGAAACGAGAGAATCGGGCAGGGGCGTGAAAATGTAAAAAACTTTCTGAAAGAAAATCCAAAAATATTCGAAAGCCTGGAAAATAAATTGCGTGAACTCATATTCCCCAATGTGAAAAATGTGCTTGAATCCAGCGAGCAGGAAAAACCCAGGTAATTCAGTAATTGTACACATATTACCTTGGCATAGGTTCCAATCAAGGGGACCGTTTTGCAGCTCTTTGTACTGCATTTGACAAGCTTTTTGCATTGTCTTCAACTCGATCCCTCCACTCTTCATCCGTGTATGAAACTTCTGCGATGTATTATGCAAAACAACCAGATTTTTTGAATGCGGTATACGAATGTATTTCTAGTCTGGATCCTTTTGCATTATTTCATCATTGCAAGCATATAGAAAAAGCATTTGGACGAAAAAAGAATTTTCGCAATGGTCCTAGGCCGCTCGATATTGATATACTTCTCTTGGGAAATGCCATTATTAGAACACCTGTCCTAACCATTCCACACATAAGATGCATCGAACGTCGGTTTGTTTTAGAGCCCCTGCTTGAATTAAATCCCAATTTAGTTCATCCTTTTGAAAAGAAACCTTTCTCGGTATTCTGGAAAAAAATAGGTGTCCAATCAATTACAAGAACAACATACTCAATTGGGAGTAATTCCCAGGCAGTCAGCTAGCGAATTATTATCGCTTGCAGAACATCTCATTACTTTTTCAAGCTCCATTCATCAAAAACAGTCGAAAGAGGAGCTTCTCGATCTTAGATTATCTCAATATACAGCCGATCTTCGAAACTTTGTCTTGCATCAAGAAGATGATATCGTAATTCCTATTCTTCCGGTACTCGGGCTCATGCATGTTCTTACCCGTATGCTCTTGTATAAACTTGCTTTCTTGTTGAAACACCATATTGAAGATGAAGAACTCGAACCACAGCTCACCCCGGATGCAGTTCCTAACGAACCTCTACCAAAATATATCTTAGACAGGGCAGTGTCTTTTCTCCAGGATCGCGATTCTGCTCTCTTTTTAAGTCGATCGGTGAAATCAATGGTCATACCCGATGCCGCACCATATCCACCATCTGTTTTGCCCTCATTAATCGTAGCCAAGAGCAACGATACCCAGGAAGCATTACCCCTTACGGTAGCAAAAGATGTAAATAGGGAAGTGTTGGTCGAGCGGTGTGTGCAGGAATTACACAGCTTCTTCAAAAAAAATCATGTCTACAGCTTCTCTACATTTCTTCAAAAAAGAGTACCTGCTGGCAATAAACGAAAAATCTGTGTGAATTTCTTTTCTATCCTGCTCATGTGTACCAATCAGCAGGTGAGCATACAGCAAGAGACCCCTTGGCAAGACTTTACTTTTGTATATAGCCCCTAACAATCAAAAAAGGAACTCCATTAATGCAAGAAGAAATTCTAACCGAAGTCATTGAAGCTATACTTTTTCTAGAGCCAGAGGGCCTATCGATAAAAGAATTGGCCCAGCGTATCGACACGAATGTTAGATCCGTTCAGGCTTCACTTGATGTCTTGGAACAAAAATATGTCTCGGGTGTACGCATATTACGGAGCAAATCGCATTGCAGTTTTATCGCTTCGGAAAAAATACAAACCATTCTTCAATCCATATACAAGGAAAAACCCGAACATATCTCAAAGCACCTCTTAGAAATATTGAGCATGATCGCATATACCCAACCGACCACCAAGGCAAGCCTTGAACAATTGCGGGGAGGGTCTTGTTCCTATGCAATTCAAAAACTCTTAAAAGAAGAATATATAAGAAAAGTTGGCAAAAAAGACGTACCAGGAAATCCTTTTTTGTACAGCGTCACACAAAAATTTCTTACTCGATTTTCTCTTAGATCCATAGAGGATTTACCTCCACTGGATGCCCATACAACCAATCTTTTGAACGGTCCTCAAGCACATGCAGAAACAAGACAAAAAAAATCTACGCCTTAACGCCTATATAAGCCATTCAGGAATATGTTCCAGAAGAAAGGCCGATGATCTGATCGCTGGCGGCCTTATCAAGGTCAATGGAGAGATCATACGTGATTTCGGGTATCGTGTAGAATCTACCGACTCGGTGCTGTTTCGTAATACGCCCATTGCCCCCATTACCGCTCACCGATATATCGCATTCAATAAACCACCACAATATATTTGTAGCCATAAATCCTTTCGAAATCAAAAAACAATATACTCTCTCTTACCACCAATCAAAGGACTCAACTCCTGCGGGCGATTAGATTATCTAACCAGTGGTCTTATCATACTGAGTAATGATGGAGCATTTATACATGAAATTTCGCATCCTTCGCACAACATAAAAAAAGAATACCATGTAACAGCCCTGGACTATATATCAGACACGAGAATTCGTGAATTACGGAAAGAAAATACGATAGACGGAATATCCTACAAGCCTTTTTCGGTAAAAAGACTTTCGAAAATTTCTATCGCTATTGTTTTGGTAGAAGGGAAGAATCGCGAAATCAGAAACCTATGCAGATATTTCAAAATTCGGTTACACTCCATACATAGGGTGTCAGTTGGAACATTATCGCTAGCTTCGCTTGAAAGTGGAGCCCATCGTGATCTTCATCCAAAGGAACGAGACGCATTGACCTATGCACATATGCATTGATGGACAACCAGGCAGTGGAAAAACTACTGTTGCAAAACGACTCAGTAAACATTTTTCTTGCATTCACATAAATTCGGGTTTATGGTACCGTTCTGTTACTTTTTTCGCACTTCAACAGAAAATTGAACCAAAAGACACGGAAAAATTACTCAAGACACTCCACAATATCGAATTCTTTTCAGAAAAAGGAACCATTGTCTGTACGTCTGTAGAAAATCAGGACTTACTCTTTAGTAATTTGGTTGATCAACACATTAGCGGTTATGCAGACAATCAATCTTTGAGAGATGCAATTAATAGATCAATTCGGAACATTGGAGCACAGACCATGGCAATAATCGATGGAAGGGACGCTGGGACAAACATTTTTCCAAACGCTGATCTAAAATTCTATTTCATTGCAGAAGAATCCATACGGCTAAAGAGGATACAAACAAGAAATAATACGCTTGAAACCAACAAAAAAACCCTTTATATACGTGAAGCTGGAGAAAATCGGAGAAACAAGACTCAACACTCCGCTGATACCATACTTGTTGATACATCGCACTTGACGATAGATACCGTTTTTGAGACACTGAATAAGCTTGTAGTTAAGGAAAGGCATGTCAGAAATAGTAAGTAACAAAAAAAACTCTGCAGAGTTAATTACTCTAGATACTACCATGAAAGATTACCTTTCGAATAAGTCCCAGGATGATATGGGAACGCTCGAAGTAGGTAAGATAATCGAGGGGGTAGTGATACAAATTACGGATACCGATGTTTTTGTGAACACTGGTCACAAGGCCGAAGGTCAGGTTCCTGTGGAAGAATTCCCAGAAACACCAAAAATCGGAGACACCGTGTCTGTAATGATTCTTCATAACGATATCCGGAATGGAGGTGTGCAAGTCTCTTATAAACGAGCCCAAGAAAAGAATTTTTGGAAGATACTTCGTGACGCCTTTACGAACAAGGAACCGATATCGGGTACTATCACAAAAAAAATTAATGGCGGATTCGAAGTAACGTTACAAAGTAGTGTTACTGCCTTCCTCCCGATGTCAAAGGTTGATATTGAACGAATTCAAAACCCAGATAAATACATACATTTGGAATCAGAATTTCTTATTGAACGCCTATACAAAAATAAAAAGAAAGATATATTGCTCTCCCGTAGGGGATGGCTTGAAAAGCAACGAGAACAAAAAACAACAGAATTCTTTGAAAAACATGAAGTTGGCGACGTAGTCGAAGGGATAGTGAAAAACTTTGTTGCTTTTGGTGTTTTTGTCGATCTTGGCGGATTTGATGGACTACTTCATTTGCACGAAACGATGTGGGGTCATCATCCTCGACCAAAAAGCATTTTAAAGAAAGGACAAACAATCAAAGTAAAAATCATAGACATTGATAGTGATTCAGAGAAAATCTGTCTTTCGATGAAAGCTCTCACCAAAAGTCCTTGGCTTTCTTTTGAAGAACGATACACTCGCAACCAGCGTCTCACAGCGACCGTTACAAAAATAACAGATTTCGGTCTTTTTGTTGAATTAGAGCCCAGTATCGAGGGACTCGTCCACTATACCGAAATAAACTGGTCTCGGACACCCACTACTTTCTCGGATCAGTTCTCAGTCGGTCAGTCGGTAGAAGTTGTCATAATTGATTATAATTTAGAATCAGAGCGCATTTCTCTCAGCATAAAACGTACATTGGATGATCCATGGTACGATGCGGTGGAGAAATTTTCGGTTGGAGCCGTCCTTAAGGCTGAAATCGCAAAAATTTCGCAGCATGGTATGTTTGTAAGGCTTGATGAGTGTTTTGATGCATTTATCCCAAACGAGGAACTTTCTTGGACAGATAGAGGAAAACCCACTCAAGGCGCCTACGAAGTTGGACAAGAAATCGAATTCGTTATTATTGAGTTGAATTCTATACAACGCCGAATAAAGGCAAGTATAAAAAAATTATCCGAAGACCCTTGGAATCTATTTGCTCAAGAATACGGTGTTGGAGACGCAATAGAGTGCTCTGTTATAAATCATAATCAACACGGGCTCATCGTTAGTGCCCCATATAGCTTAGAAGGGTTCATACATCGATCACAGCTTTCAAATGAGCCGATCAACGATCAAGACCTCTTCTCAAAATATCCAACAGGCACCACCCTTAAGGCGGTCATCAAAGAATTTTTACCTGCTCGATACAGGCTGTCTCTATCGGTCAGAACTCACATCGAAATGAGTGAGGCATCGAGTATTGAAAAATACCTAGAGGATGATTCGGATAGCTCAACAATTCGCTTGGGCGATTACATGAAATAACAAGAGATCAATGAATATTGATCTGCAGCACCTAGAAAAACTAACCAAGCTGCAATCATATATCAACAAACCCTCGAAATCTCTAGAAGACGCCCTATTCTGGCTTAACAACCTCGCCTTAGAAATGCTAAATGCTTCTTTTTGCTCTTTCTGCAAGAAAACCATTCAAAGTGAGCCGAAGCAATGGACCATTCTACACCCAATACATTCTGAAAGAAATAATAACTCGGTCTACCTAGAGAATGAGCTTCCCCAGCACTTGCCAGCGGGTTACCTAAACCAAGAATACTCCAAGCATAATCCTTCAGAAAACCTATCCATACTAACGGTTCAACTGTCTAATGGTCCTAGCTACAAGGTATATAGCGATTTGCTGTACCACCAGGAGGTGGATACCGTATGGCTTATTGCCTGGTCTGAGGAAGATTTTGCACGAATAGCGGGAAGATTAGACGAAATACGGACTCTCATTGCTTATTTCACTGAATTGATGAATACCATGCAACAGCGCCATGCGCAGCCAGCAGGACGCAGTCGTATTGATTCATTTTCTCAGCATGGACCTGAATACCTTGGAGCTTCATTGCCCACAAAAAACATGCTTGCAATCGCAGATCGTATTGCCACGACCGATACAACGGTTCTCATATATGGCGAAAGTGGAGTAGGGAAAGAGGTTCTTGCTGATAGAATCCATCAAAATAGCCTCCGAGCAAATCAGGCATTTTTAAAAATAAATTGTGCAGCTGTACCAGATAATTTGTTAGAAAGTGAATTATTTGGTCATCGCAAAGGAGCTTTTACGAATGCTGTACAAAATCGTAAGGGGAAATTCCTTTCTGCCAATAAAGGAACCATATTCCTGGATGAAATAGGCGAAATGTCTTTGCAATTACAGGCAAAAATGCTACGGGTACTACAAAATAAAACCATCGAACCAGTAGGATCTGATGAATCTGTCGATGTCGATGTGCGTATCATTGCCGCAACAAATCGAAATCTCATGAAGCTTATACAAGAAAACAAATTCAGAGAGGATCTGTATTATCGCTTACACGTGCTTCCGGTTCATATTCTCCCTCTTCGCGAGCGCAAGCCAGAGATACTCGAACTTGCAAGCCATTTTTTAGATACTTTCAAATGGAGCCTGCAGAGACAGGATATTGAAGGGTTTTCAGAATCTGCAAAATTTCAGTTGGAAGAGTATTCTTGGCCTGGCAATGTCAGAGAATTACAAAACGTAATTCAAAGGGGAATAATAATGGCAAAAGAACCCATTATTGAGCCACATGACTTAGATCTTGCCGATTCTCAAGAAGAAAAATCAGGTGCAATTCATAATTCCACAGATCAATCAATAGAATCTATTTCGACAAATGCATCTGGAACTACTGCATCGTTAAAAGAGCGACTTACCCAATGCAAACGCTTGATCATCTCCACCGAGCTGCGATACAATAAATGGAATTTAGTGAAAACTTCAAACATACTTAGAATTCAAAGAACATATTTGTCGCGACTTCTCAAGGAATTGAACATAGACAGGAGTACATAATGGCAACACCGCGTGCAACCGAGACACAAAAAGCTACATTACTTGATTATTTAAACCGAGCAAAAATACCTCTTATCGCTCTATTTCTTTTGCTGATTGTGGCGCTTATCGCTTTCTTCATAGTGATGGTTGTTGATCAATCTCGTTCAGAGGATGCAATCGAGCAAATCTATGGTATAGAGACGACACTTAGAGAATTACTTGGTGATTCGATCTTAAGCAGTTCCGAGCTGCCTTTAGTGGGAGAGTATGGAGACGGAGTAACCCCGGATGGAGAACTGCTCTCAGTAGATGATAGCAACGCTCAGCAAACATCTGAAGCGGATGATAATACAAAACAAATAGAGACGCTAAAGCAGGAACTGAAAGATGTTATTACTACATACCCTCGTCAATATGGCAGTATCCGAGCTCGTTATCTGTTGGCAATTACAGCCTGGGACACCGAGGATTATGAAGAAGCATTCCAATATTTTGATGATATTGTGACCAATTTTCCATCAAATTATCTTGCTGTCCTATCACGCAATGCTGCTCCTGTAGCACTAGAAGAACTTGGTCGCCAGGAGGAAGCCCTGGAATACTACCAGTCGCTTCTAGAGATTGATAGCAGCGAGCTCTATGCTCCAAATGCAACAAAATTTGCAATCGGACGATTGCTCGATAGCCTTGGAAGAAAAGAAGAGGCATATAGCCAATTTGAGCAATTGTATATAGACGATGGATCCTCTATATACGCTGAACTAGCAAAAACGCGCATGATTTCACTCCGTGATTATGCACCAGAAAAAGACTCTCCAACCGAGACCGAAGAGTGATCTTTCACTCCTGCAGAGAAGTTAAATAAAGGAAATAGGTTCTTCTTGAAAAGATTTTCTGTTAGTTTTTTTATGTTTTTTTGGGTTATCCTTGCGGTTGCCTGTGGTATTCCCTATGCGGTGATACTATATTCTCCCATTGATCTCACTCAATCCGGAGACTTGGTATCATTCGAACATGATACCAGAAACGACATCTTAGAGTTCCAAAGCTATTTGCTCTATTACAAATTATATCGAGGATTCGAAGAATCTTCGCTGTACAACCAGGATAAACAAGCCATCGAAGGCAATAGTCAATACGACACAGACATACTAACAGATCGCTCTTTTCGACCTATTGTCGTAGGGGAAGAAGAAAATTTCATAGGATCTGGAGCTGATATAAGCATTGATACTTCTTCATTTACCAGGGAAAACATAGAGGGTGAAATCTCGCTGACAGAAAAAAGCGAATCAATTGTCTATCAACTACGTTTCTCAGAAGGGGATGAACTCATCTTGGAAATTTCCCAAGGGAATTCAAGTAGTTACGTAAAATTGCGACGCAACACGTCAGATGCAAATAACCCTTCTCCTGAAAGTTACAAAAAATTCACTTCCTACACCGATGAAGATGAAGATATCCGAGAAACAACAGAAGAAGACGACATAAATATTACCGAAATCGCCTTTGCGTTAATACCATTGGGGATAACAACCGCAGAACAATCAACAATATATGGCCTACCTATATTGCTTGCTGAAACACTCTCTAAAAACATGGTAGAAGAGTAAAATGCTTTATTTTACGATCGTATACATGGGAATTGCTGGTATGACGGCTGTAATTCTTGTGACCCTTTTACAGATAAAGTTTCCTGGGGGGGTTGTTGGAGCTTTCTTGGTTTCACTCATATCCAGCATAATTGGAGGAGTTTTCTACAGCCTTTTCGAAGAATTTCTTGGTGGTACGCTGTCTAGACTGTTCGGACAAGTAAACGCGTATCCTCCCTTGTTTTCTGCTCTGTTGGTTGCTTTAGCGATTTCCAGTATATATTATAGCCGGAAAAAATAGGAAGTACGAATTAAAAAATTGACTTTTGATCCAGTATTTTAGAGACGAGTTGGTCATTGAAATCGGCGTGTTTTTTTATCACTGTAGCGATTCCTAATTCTTCAATCTCATTTTGCAACACTACCGCTTCCTCATCACCGTCAAAGTCAAATGCTAGCAAGTTCAAAAGCCCCTGTCCGATAGCAGAGAAATTCATTTCTAATGAGGACAGTTTCTGTATTGGAAGTGCAAATCGTTCACTTTTTTGAAGTTTGCGGATGGGAGCTCGAGCAACCCTTACAACAGCATCATCGATGGCTCTAAATCGCTCCAATGTGTTGGTTACATATGTATCTTGTTCTTCTTGAGAAAATCCATGCACCGTTATTATATAGTGAGAAATCTCACTGAAAACAGCATTAACATGGTCCAACACCTTTGAGTCACGCAACCCCTCGGGTATTGTTGTATAGCCTAACCGGTATGAAGCATAGGCCGTCGCAGCATGGGGAAGATTGAGAGAAAAAAGTTTTCTTTCCATATAAGGGGTGAGGGTAGGCACGAGTTTCATCCCTTGTATTTCGCCAAGCGGAGACTCAGGAATAGATTCAACTACCCATTCATGATGTGCCTCTGTGTATACCAGGTTGAAATCAGGTTTTTGTGGGGGGACGATACAATCAATGGCACAATTATGAAAGATGGCAGCTGCATTGTATTCGTCTTCAGTAAGATTCATATGCTCTTTAGTCAATGCCCGTAGTTGTGAACTGGCGTTTATCATATTTTCACAAGCAATAATCGGAATACAGGGGAGTCCTGCCTTTTTACGCGCCTCCAAACCTTGCGCAATTGTGGGTGCTATGTGCTTGAGAATATTTGGACCAATTGCGGTCGTAATGAGTGAAGCGTCCAGGAATGCCTTCATGAGTTTCTCTGTATTTCTGGCATGACACCCATCTATATTCGAGATTCGATGTTTCTCGCCTTCTCGAATAATACTGTATCCATCTGTTGTTGAAAGGAATCCGATCAGTTCTTCGTTCAGATCGATGAATGTTGTTGTGTATCCCGACCAATAAAGAAGAGGGCCAATAAGCCCTCTTCCAATATTACCAGCACCAAAGTGTATTGCTGTCAATTTAGCTTCGGATACTGCTTACGACAGAGTCGTATAGAGATTCATCGAGGAAATTATCCACAAGGAATACTTTTGCGTTTGGTGATTTTTGCTTGACTCTACTTTCAAGTGTTTTATGAGTAACGATAAGTTTTTCGTTTCCACTCAAATCATTGATTGATTTGTTAACCACTGAAATATTTAGTCCAGATTCGGTTACTTTCTTACGAAGAAGAGAAGCACCCATAGCACTTGAACCCATACCAGCATCACAGGCAAAGATGATTTCTTCAACACCTGTCAATGTTGCAGCATGGCTGGTCTTACCTTTCATAGCAGACACACTATCAACGGCTTCACCAAGACTTACTTGTTCTGCTTTCTGCGATCGCAAGAGTATCATTGAAACCAAGAATGAAACAGTTGCACTAAGTGTTATACCTGCGAGAACTCCAAAGAAGTTTCCAGGAGGGGTAAGCGCTAGCAACGCAAAAATACTTCCAGGAGAAGGAGTTGCAGAAAGTCCAGCACCGGTAACCAAGAAGGTCAAAACTCCGACCATTCCACCAAGAATAACGGCGATAATGGTTCGTGGGTACATCAAGACATACGGAAAGTACAATTCGTGAATACCACCAAAGAAGTGAATGATAATCGCTCCTGGAGCTGATCTTTTTGCAGTGACGCTTTTGCTGAAAAACATGTATGCAAGCAACAAACCAAGTCCTGGACCTGGATTCGTTTCGAGCAAGAACATAATTGATTTTCCTGCAGTTTCTGCTTGCTCAACACCAATTGGACCAAGAACACCATGATTCAAGGCATTATTCAAGAAGAGAACCTTAGCTGGTTCTATCAAAACACTAGCTAATGGGAGGAGTCTACTTGCAACGAGAAATTCAACCCCGGCAGTAACCAAGCCAGTGAACCAAGAAACAACTGGACCAATAACGAGATATGAAAGCAAAGCTATACCTAATCCTAAGATTCCAGCTGAGAAATTGTTGACCAACATCTCAAAGCCAGCTTTCACTTTTCCTTCGAACATTCGGTCGACCATTTCCATCAATTTACCAGCTAATGGACCTACTAACATAGCTCCAAGGAACATTGGTATAGTCGATCCAACAACAACACCCATCGTTGCTACTGCTCCTAGTACACCTCCTCGATGACCATATACCATCTTTCCACCGGTAAATCCGATAAGAAGTGGTAGCAGATTCACAATCATTGGCCCTACTAGAGCGCTAAGGTTCTCATTGGGTATCCAACCTGTTGGGATAAATAAAGCGGTGATAAGCCCCCATGCAATAAATGCCCCAATGTTCGGGATAACCATCCCACTGAGAAATGAACCAAATTTTTGGACACGTGTCCTAAAATCCATATATACCTCCATAGATTTTTGTATGTTTAATTGTATCACACATTCATACAGGACACAAGAATTGAAAATAAATGAATATTGAATAAAAAGAATATGTACCTTATAATGATTCATGTCACTAATTCATGTTCATCTCAATATATCACTCTCGAATAAGTCTGCGGTTATGGAATTCCTCTATGAAAAAATGCGTGAAAACGATTTGGTCGAAGAAGGGTACCTCGATAGCTTAAACGCTCGTGAAGCCGAAACCTGCACCTATCTAAAAAACGGTGTTGTTATTCCACATGGACGAAAAAGTGAAGTCCACATGGTGAAAAAGACAGGGCTTATTGTAGTCCAATGTAAGCCTCCTGTTGATTGGGATGGCGATCCTGCCACGGTTGTTGTCGGTATTGCGGCAAATGCAGCAGAGCATATTCCTGTTATGGAAAAACTTACACAGGTTGTTTTAGACGAGGAAAAATCTAATCTGTTGGCAAATACAAGCAACGTTCAAGATTTTTTCGACGCATTACTGCCGTCCTAATTTTTCAATTCTAAAAGTTACTCTCTTTATAGTACTATTCTATTTGGGAGATGTACTCTAATTTTTTTCTGGAGTATACCTTTTTTTGTTTTTAAGTTACAATTCTCCCAAATTGGAGGAGTTAATGTCTAGGATATTACAGATAACATTAGTCGTATTAGCATTGTTTTTCTTTTTGTCTGCAGGAGGTCAGGAAGAAAAAGTAACATTGGAAATGGGTTCTTGGCGAACTGATGACACAGAAAAAATGAACGAAGTCATCGCATTGTTCGAGGCTGAGTATCCCGAAATTTCGGTTAGTTTCGAACCAACCAACCCGCCTGATTACAATGCATCGTTGCGCCTACGCCTCGAAAGCGGTACTGGGCCCGACATTTTTTATGCTCGATCCTATGCAACTGGCGTACAGCTGTACGAAGATGGATTCATGTTAGCCCTCAATGATTGGGATGTTTTGGATCAGACCTATGCAGATGGAGCACAAGGTCCATGGACTTCTGGAGATGGTTCGGTCTTTGCGATGCCATTCCTAGCGGTTTCACACGGTGTCTACTATAACCAGGACATTTTCGAGGAATTAAACCTCTCTATACCAACTACATGGGATGAATTTATTTCAGTGGCCCAAACTATCAAAGATGCCGGATATATCCCGGTTGCCAACGCGCTTGCCGATCAATGGGACATAACCGAAGTTGTTTTCATGAATATAGCTCCAAACTTTATCGGTGGACAAGAAGGGCGTGAAGCATATGACAATTCTGAGCGCACGTTCAATGATGAATATGTAGTTTCTCTCTTTGAAGCCATAGACAGCCTCCAGCCTTTTTTACCGAATGGCTACGAAGCAATCGGCTACAACGATAGTAAAGCATTATTTCAACTCGGAGATGCAGCTATGATGTTTGATGGTTCTTGGACTATCAAGGAGCATGAAGATGCCATCGATGCATTCAAATGGGGCATTTTTGCACCACCGTCACCAACCGATGAACAATATATCACATTCCATCCCGATAATGGAATCGCTATAAACCCAGCCACCGATCATCCACAGGAAGCAAAATTATTCCTTGAATGGTTGGCCGGAGACGCAGGATCAAAGGCTGTTGCTGACCAACTTCCCGGATTTTTTCCTATGAAGAGCAACCCGCCGGTTTTGAATAATGCGTATTCAAACGAGTTCCTTGGCTTGAATAAGGGTCGTGGACTTGATGTACGTTGGACATGGCCTTCAATGATGGAAGGAAATCCGAGTGGATATCAATTAATCCAAGAAGCTTCGGTTGCCGTACTTACGGATCGTGCAACCCCAACCGAGGCCGCGAACTCCTTTCAGGACGGACTCGCCTTGTGGTACGCGCCAGCGCAATAGCTGAATACAATGCAATGGGTATGAAAAGCCCATTGCATTTTTTCTTGAGATTACCTTAGACTTATTGTAACAAAATTTCCACTGCATTTATCAAGGGCAGGTTTAATTTAATAAAAAATACCGTATGAAACTACTTCAAAGACAGTCTTCTTGGTTTTTCTATTTTCTTCCCGCACTCATTATCTATATCGTTTTTACCATATTCCCAATCGCAAATTCGCTCCGTATGAGTTTTTTTCAAGGCAGCGGATTCAATTTGGACACGTTCGTTGGTTTTGAAAATTACAGAAGACTATTTTTTGATCCATTGATTTCAGAAAATTTTTGGAATGCCTTTGGAAACACCTGGGTGTTTTTTCTCGTTCATATGCTTGTGCAAAATACCCTTGGTATTCTCTTTGCGAACCTTTTGCTGGCGCAAACAGGAAAATGGGGCTCTTTTTATCGAACCATGATTTTTCTTCCAAGCACACTCGCCATCTTGGTAACAGGCTTTCTTTGGAAACTGTTGTTAAACCCGCAATGGGGCGTCATCACGATGATTGCAGCCGCAATCCACCCAGAACTAGCCCAGCCATGGCTAGGTAACTCAGAATCTGCCCTTATAACAATATCCCTGATTTCTTCGTGGCAATGGGTTGGTATACCAACCATGATATTTCTTGCAAGCCTACAAAGTATCCCAAACGATCTTTTTGAAGCAGCAGCGATCGATGGAGTCACCTGGTGGCAGGTTTTTTGGTATATAAAACTACCATTGGTGCGTCCTATCATAGGTGTTGTTGCTATCCTTACATTTACGGGGAATTTTAATGCCTTTGATATTGTCTTTGCGATGGCGGGAATAAACGGAGGCCCGGTATACAGCACCGATATATTGGGAACCTATTTTTATCGTATAGGTATCGCCGGGGAGCACCCCGTAGGAATTCCAAACGTCGGTCTCGGCGCAACGGTCGCCAGCCTTGTCTTTTTGTTTCTATTTTTGGGAGTTATGCTCATCCGCGTCTTTACGCGTGAACGGAATTAACCCAGGTTGCCATGGCAAAATTGAAAAAGAACATTTCCATCGGAGCGATTATACGAATCAGCATACTCAGTCTCTGGTCTTTATTGGTGCTTTTGCCCCTGTGGATTATGATTATCAATTCATTCAAGGCCCGTGTTGAAATCTATCGCAGTCCACTGAATCTCCCAACCAGCTTTGATTTTTCGGGATACCTCTCGGTGTTTCAAAACAGCTCATTTCTGCTCTATTTTTTGAACAGCATCATTATCACATTTGCTTCAATAGCGCTTATCCTCTTGGTTACTTCTTTGGCATCTTATGCCATTGTTCGCTGGAAAAACCGCATAGCCTCACTTTTATCCGTCTTTTTTCTCGCAGGTCTCCTCATTCCTCTGAGAATCGGGAGCATCTACCTCTTACAGCTCAGCAAAACACTGAGACTTATCGATTCCTTCTGGAGCCTCCTCCCGATATATGTTTCAATGGGCATCCCCATTGGCGTTCTGGTGCTCACCGAATTGATTAGGAGAGTCCCAACCGCTTTATACGATGCTGCCCGTATCGATGGGGCATCACGATTTGGCACGTATCTACGCATCCTACTCCCGCTCATCCAACCAGGGCTTGCAACGGTTGCCATCATCCATATCGTATTGTTTTGGAATGATCTCTGGTTTCCCCTTATTCTCATCCAAAACGAAAGCCAGCGAACCCTGATGCTCGGCATTTCGCATCTCTTTGGACAATACCAAACAAACTGGACACGTATTCTCGCAACCCTGACACTTGGCTCATTTCCCGTTGTTATCGTTTATGTTCTTATGTCTCGGCAATTCATAGCAGGACTAACGGCAGGTGCCATAAAAGAATAGGGCAGGGGACTAGCGCAAGCAAAACCGACTTTCACTACTTGTCTATTGCTAACCCTGTCCTGCTGTGCTTTCAGCAAGGCTCGACCCCCATAAAGCTGGAACAATACCGAGGAATTGAGAGCATCGCACAATGAAGACAAAAAAGTAAACTCTTTATATCTTTATAATACCTATTATTGTGACTTTTTTACCTATTCTTTTCCTAAGGTTCAAGAAAAATCGCTAAATCCTTTTCTTTTCGGGATTACTGCACTTTTAACAATTTTTCTTGTCGGCACTGCATTCATTGCCACCTTAGATAACCCCGCAATTCTTTGAACCCCCTGTACCGACATAAGTCACACCCCTTTCGGTTCTCAAGAAGGAGTGAAAAATATAATAGCGCAAAAAAATTCCATTTCTTCGAAAAAAATTTCGCACGTGCACGATTAAAAAAGACTCTTCATGAAAATGCACCTACATGAAAAAATTTGCCACAAGAAGAAAACAAAGAAGCGAATAGTTTTCTTTTTGCCGTTGCTTTCCGCTGCTCATGTACTCCATTCTCATTATTTCGGAGGTTTTTTTCTCGTAGAAACATGTATTCTTCGTCTTCAAAGACAATAGTGACAGAGATGGCACAGAAAAACATTCGCATTTGACCTCAAAATATACCATAGAAAATACTGAAAAAAGCAAGAAATTACTTTGTATCATGTATCACACGAATGAATTCAAACTTATTCAAATGGAACACTATAAGTTTTCTCTTCAAATGAATTACCATCGGCATTACTAGAATTCTTATCTATACCGAAAAATGTTTTTTCTGCTTCAGAAATATCAATAGGATAAAGTACATTTACTCAAAAAAAAATCGCCGAAAATTGACCCAAATATATCTACTCCCAGAAAGTATTCCTTATTGATACTCTTTTTACTATAGAATTAAGTGAAATGCTCATAAAAAAGAAAACTTAGTAAGTTCGTTAAAGGTATATTCTGTCTACTAACTTCAGATAATTATCATAAAATGTTGTTGCTTATTATCTTGGTGTCTTCATTATCAATCAGTATGTTTTTCCTAAAGTGCTTTTTTATTTTTTCTATGCTTATAGTGTTATTTTTTATGCCGTGACGATAAGTTTGACGCCATAGGCCGCGTGGTTGGTGTGTTCGAGCTACTATCTCAAAGTCTTTTAACGTGCCGAATCCTTCAACCACCGCATTAACGGCGCTTATGGACAGATCACTATAATATGCTGGTGTTCCGTCAGTAGACTTTATTCTATCAATGCCAAAGTGTTTGTATGTATGATACACGGTTGGAAAGACGGGCCCGTATTCCCACGCTTCCGGGTACTCATTGATAATAAGATCATCGTCAACCGCGACCATTATGCCATACACATAATACAACAATTTTTGTAGCCTAAGATTTGAAATCTTAAAACTGCTGCGTTCTATGACCAAGTTAGCAAGTGATAAAATATCTACCATTTATTTTTTTACAGAAAATCATTAAATATTTATTTGCGATCTAACCATAGTTTCATGCGTCAACTGTTCCTTAAAACCTACTCAAACTTACTCATGGGTAGGGTTTAATTCCTCATTCTT
>WTKD01000013.1 GCA_011524535.1 Spirochaetaceae bacterium | reverse complement strand
ATTGAGTTGGATGCATTCGAAAAAATCCATAAGAAATGCCTTCTGTCTCCCCTAGAGTTTTGCCTTTATAAAAAAGAAAAAATAACCACTAGAGCTGGATTGTATGGCTTATTCGCGGAGTGTATTATTCTTTCTATCTGTTTTGCTTTCTGATGAATGAAGCAGGGACCCTAGAAGAATTCTGCTGAAATGTAGTATCTTTTTCAGGAGAGAAAGAATTTTTTTTCGAGGTATGGTATTCATGTATGATTGTTTCTACCCTTGTTCGACAAAAATTCCCCTGACAAAATCCAAATCCAGCCCTCGTTCTTCGCGCTAGGGCTTCGGGTGTTCTCAAGGATAGCCCCGCGTCGAGGGCATGAATGATGGTAGACCTTCGTATTTGTTCACAGCGACAAATCATGCAGTCCGATTCCGAGATAGGAATTTTTGATTCTTCATTTGCTTGTTTTGGGCTGAGAAAGGTTCTTTTGTATTGAGGCTGGCTGTATGGGGCTCGATAGGGATCAAATGTATGATTTTTTTCGAGTTTCATATGGAGGGCGACAAAGTGCGAACAGACATACCGTGCAATCGCAGGGGCTGAGGTCAGTCCTGGGGATGCGATGCCTGAGCATTCAAAAAAGCCTTCTTGTGCCTCACGAAGAGAAAAATCGCCACCAGCTATCTTTGGACGTAGTCCGGCGAATGTTTTTATCGCCATTGTATAGGGAATATTCGTAACGATTCTTTCTGCCTTGCTCAGCAGATCTTCTATTTCTTCTTCGGTGGTCGAAACATCTTCCTTCGAATCGATATCGATGGCATTGGGACCAATCATTAAATTCCCATGGAATGTTGGCGTTACAAGGACTCCTTTCCCTGTTTCTTGGGGGATTGGAAAGAGTACATGGTTTACAAGAGAGCCCGTGCCGCGATTGAATACGATATAGCTTCCCTTCCGTGGATGTATTTGCGGAGTGTTGATGCCGAGCATACGAGATATAGAATCAGCATGGAGTCCAGCAGTATTTATGAGGAGTTTGCTGGTAAATGTATCGGTTTCGGTCTGGACATGATAAACCCCTGATTTGTATTCAATGGCCTTCACCGCTTGATCTAAACCGATATAGGCGCCGTTTTTTACGCAGTTTTCTGCAAGAGCAATACCAAATTCATAGGGAGAGACAATACCAGAGTTTTTTGCATATAAGGCGGCGATGAAATTCTCCTGAAGGGCTGGTTCTATCCGGTAGAGCTCTGATTTTTCTAGGATAGACAATCCTGAAACCCCGTTTTCTCTACCTCTTGCCTGCAGTGCCTTTAATATCTTCGTGTCGGAATCTGTCCTTGCTAAGACCAAGGAACCGATTTCGCGGTATCCAAAATGCAATTCATCGTCGAGTTTTTTGAAATCCATAGAGCCCTGCGGAGCAAAACGTGCGCGTAGACTACCCGGATTATCATCGAATCCAGCATGGATAATACCGCTGTTTGCCTTGCTCACTCCGCTACAGACATCGTCGTGTTTTTCGAGAAGTCCAACTGTCATGGTATACGAGAGGAGCTCGCGCATGATGGACAGCCCAACAACCCCACCACCGATAATTAATACATCAAAAGAAGGCTTGGACATGGTCTAATTCTGTTCAATCCAGTTTTTCGATCGTTCAACCGCTTTGTGCCACTGTGAAATGATTTTTGTTCGGTTTGATTCCTGCATGGTCGGGACAAATGTCCGGGAAGATTTCTGAAAGTCTGGGATAGTTGTGAAATAGGATAATGCGATTCCCGCTAATAAGGCAGCACCAAGCGCGGTTGTTTCCTGGTTCGCGGGACGATGAACATGTCGGTTGCCGATATCGGCTTGGAATTGCATGAGAAAATTGTTTTTGCTCGCTCCGCCATCGACATGTATAGCATCGATACTGCGCGAAAGGTCTTGTTCCATGGCGTTTATAAGATCATTTGATTGTAATGCAATACTCTCCAAGGCCGCTCGGACTATATGTGCCCGATTCGATCCACGGGTGAGCCCGAAGAGGCTGCCCCGGGCAAACATATCCCAATGCGGACTGCCGAGTCCTACAAAGGCTGGGACAAGAAAAACCCCATTGCTGTCTTCGACCGATTGGGCGATGGACTCTGTTTCAGAAGCGGAGGCAATCAGCTTTAATTCGTCACGCAACCATTGTATGATGGCCCCGGCGATAAACACGCTTCCTTCAAGTACGTATTGCGCTTCACCATCGGTTGCTGCAAGCGTAGTGATCAATCCATTCTTTGATTCGATACATGTAGTGCCCGTATGCATTAGCACAAAACATCCCGTGCCGTATGTGTTTTTTACATCACCATACTGTACGCAGCGTTGTCCGAATAATGCGGATTGTTGATCTCCTGCAATGCCTGCGAGTGGTAGAGTGTTTCCCTGTATACGAAGATTTCCATAGACCTTTGATGAAGGATGGACCTGGGGCAGCATGTTCCGTGGGATAGAGAATATTTCGAGTAGATGGTCATCCCAGTCCAGGGTGTGGATATTGAACAAAAGGGTTCGAGATGCATTGGTATAATCGGTGATGTGCAGGGCTTTTTCGCTCAGGTTCCATATGAGCCATGAATCTGTTGTGCCAAAGAGAAGGTCTCCTCGTTCGGCTTTTTCACGGGCTCCATCCACGTTATCAAGAATCCATTTTATTTTTGTTGCCGAGAAATAGGCATCTAAGACAAGTCCGGTGTTTTTTTGTATATACGATGATAATTTATTGTCTGCCTTTAATTCTTCTACGTAGGGTGCGGTTCGTCTGCATTGCCATACAATGGCGTTGTAGACAGGCTCGCCTGTCTTTTTATCCCAGACGACCGTTGTTTCCCGTTGGTTGGTTATGCCCAACCCAGCGATATGGCTTGCATCTATTTTTGATTGCTGCAAACAATTTGCGTATGATTGTATTTGTGTGGTGAGAATTTCTTGGGGATCATGTTCAACCCAGCCCGATTGTGGGTATATCTGGGTTATTTCGAGTGCAGCACTGGCTATTTGTTGTGCATTTTCGTCAAAAACAATAGTTCGACTGCTGGTTGTTCCTTGATCAAAAGCAATAATGTATTGACTCATATTTTTTATAATACCACAGTAATTTCCTAATGTAATGTGCCGACTATAAATCCTTTTTAATAGAAAGAGGGTAAGGGTTGGCTCAGGGTTTTGGCTAGCGATACCAGTACACTTCTGTTCGATGTCTAGCGTATACTGGACACATGGTCGTATTACAATTCGGGAACGGGAAATTTTTGAGGGGGTTCATGCCTTCCATGGTGCCTGCATTGAGCGAAAAAAAGGATTGTAAAATTATTTGTATAACGCCGGTAAGACCTCGAAAATCGTATCACGAGGAGCCCATCACCGACTATTCCTTGCATATAGTCGCACAGAAGTGGGACAGTACTTTTTTTGAAGATGGGGAAGATGCTGGCAAGAATGTCTACAAAAATACCTACAAGGACGTCGACAAGAATGCCTACGAGAAAGGCATTAGAAAAAAAACAGATTCGAAAAATAAGGCAGCATATGAATATCAAACCCCTGGGGTCTACCCTGTGAGACCATATGCACGCATTATCAATCCTTACACATCCTATGATGATTTTCTTGCAACTGCGATGGATGCTTCAATACGCTGGATTGTATCTAATACAACCGAACGCGGCTTGATAAACGAGACAGAGGATCTAACAATAACCACAGCAGCACTCAAGGCTGTCTGCCCGAGATCATTTCCGGCAAAACTCCTTGCCTGGCTTGTTCACAGATTTCTTCATGCATCTCCAACCTCTCGAGAAACGCTTCTGGAGATATTACCAACCGAATTGATCCAAAATAATGGCGATGTATTGAGGTCCTGTATAGAGAGGATGGCGATCTATCAGAAGGTGGCTGGGTTTGCCAATTGGCTAGAAAAAAAGGTCGTTTTTAGAAATACCTTGGTTGATAGAATAGTCGTCGATACGCTGGAGTCACAGACAAAGAGGGTAACATTGACGAGCGAACCTTACATGGTATGGGCGATAGAGGATGATCAGAGGCTCGTTTCAACGCATACCCTTGGGGGATATATCAGAACCAAGGATATAGCGCCTTGGTATGAACGGAAGATTTTTATTCTCAATGCAGCACATCTTGTATTGCTCGCCCTTAGCGAACCCTTGGGACTACACACGGTGCAATCTGCTATAGAGGATGATTCTTGCAAAACAAAATTTCTTAAAATCATGCATTCTGAGGTGCTGCCTCATGTACATGCAGAAAATGGAAATAAATTTCTTTCCCTCTGCGTTCTGCGGTTTTCGTGCATGCAGCACAGATTTTCTGCGATAGCGATGAATATTCCGGAAAAAATATCCATTCGGATACTCCCTGTATTGATTAGATACCATTGTGCACATAATGCCCTTCCTGTGCATCTTTCAAATACAGTATTGATATGCATGCAAATACATGCAAAAAAGAAGGCGAATCTAGACGGAGAACTCCTTGAAGGTGAGAAATTAGACAAAATCGTCTCACTTTATCTTGATGATTTATTTACAGGGCAGAATGAGATAAGAAAAGAGTTTGCGAATATGTACTCGGTATAGATATGTCATAGATGGATGTTCATAGCGTGAAATTTTGATAAAATCGAAATATCTTTACACAGGAGGATATATGATTACATTTCCGAAAGAATTTCGTTTTGGAACAGCGACAGCAGCCTATCAAATTGAGGGAGCAATTACGCAAGATGGGCGGGGAAGAAATATCTGGGATGATTTTTCAGAAACGCCAGGGAAAACATATGAAGGGCAAACCGGTGCAATAACCAACGATCACTACAATCGATACAAGGAAGATATCGCAATAATGAAGGAATTGGGTCTTGATTCGTATCGACTTTCGATAGCATGGTCGAGAATCTTGCCCGACGGTGAAGGACGCGTTGAACAGCGAGGTATCGATTTTTATCGTAGATTGTTCACCGAATTGATCAACAATGGCATTCGACCATACGTTACGTTGTATCATTGGGATCTACCTAGTGCATTGCAGGCAAAGGGGGGATGGAACAACCGTGCAACGGTTGATGCCTATGTGCAGTATGCAAAGACATGTTTCGAGTCATTTTCTGATCTTATCGATGTTTGGATGACATTCAATGAACCATTTTGTTCATCCTTTCTGGGTCATGCCCATGGAGTTCATGCTCCTGGACATACGAGTATTCAGGAAGCCTATACGGTGTTGCACCATCATTACGTTGCGCATGGACTCACGGTTCGTGCATTCCGAGAAGGAGGGTACAAGGGGTATATTGGCATAGTCTTGAACAATATGACCGCTGGCCCTGCAACCGATAGCCCAGAAGACAAGGAGGCCTGCGAGATAGCGAGAGCCTATGGGGCTCGTTTGTTTTTGGATCCCCTATACAAGGGTTCTTATCCTGAAATAGCCATCGCTCCCGGGGTTACCATTCCTATACAAGATGGGGACCTGGAAATAACAAGCACCCCTTTCGATTTTTTGGGGGTTAATTATTATTGGGAAGATATGGTACAGGCTGATGCAAGTACCCCAACAAAGTACAAGGTCGTGCAAACCAATAGAGATAAAACCGCCATGGGATGGGATATATATCCCGAGGGCTTATACAACCAACTTACATGGATACACCAAAACTATGAGGTAAACTACATGTATGTGACCGAAAATGGTGCGGCTTTTGAGGATGTTGTTTTGCATGACGGGAGAATTCACGATGTTTATCGAACAGAATATATACGAACGCATTTAGAGGCCATTGCGAAAGCGATTAAAGAAGGAGTCCCGGTGAAGGGGTATTTCTTGTGGTCGTTCATTGATAATTTTGAATGGTCATACGGCTACACCAAACGATTTGGTATCGTTCGCTGCGATTATGACACACAAAAACGAACCATAAAAGATAGTGGCTATTGGTATCGTGATCTTATTGCACACAATAAATCAAACTAGCCAGAAACATGCATGTGCATGATTCTATCTTTCAAAATGATAATCCAGAGTTTTTACCGTAATTGATCTAGAAGGGGGGATGATCTCCCCTTTTTTTATGCATGCAGCGAATGCCACTACTGCGCTTATGCTTTTCTTGCGTAGGAATTGAGTTTTCTACTTGCAGCTGGTTCCTGGCTTGGACCACCGTTTTTATAGGAATCATCAGGGTATTTTTTGAAATTCTTTATAAATAAATCGACAAGATTATTTCGACTTCGTCGAAATTTTTCTTTATTCGACCATTGGAGCTCGGGATGGAGTAAATCATTGTCTATATTTGGACAACTGGTTGGTATTGCGAATCCAAAATCGGGATCGGTTAAAAAGGTTACCGTGTCCAATGCGCCATCAAGGATTGCTCGTACAATTGCCTGCGTAGTCGCGAGTGGAATACGTTCTTTTTTTTCTGATCTATCTCCAACCCAGCCGGTATTGACGAGCCAGACGCTGACATCGTGTTGTTTTATTTTTTCTGCGAGCAATGCTGCATATCGCGATGGATGGAGTGGAAGAAAAGCACCTCCAAAACAGGGGGAAAATGTTGCTTGTGGTTCGGTAATGCCGTCTTCGGTCCCTGAAATTTTTGCGGTATACCCACTGACAAAATGATACATGGCCTGTTTGGCGTTCAATTTACTGACTGGAGGGAGAACACCAAAGGCATCACAGGTCAAAAAAATGATGCAACGAGGATGATCCGCCACACAAGGAAACGTAGCGTTTGGCACGTACGAGATAGGATAAGCCGCTCGAGTGTTTTCGGTAATAGAACCATCTCCATACTCTACGATACGAGTATCTTCATTGTAGACAACATTTTCGAGCACCGTTCCAAAACGTATACAGTTCAATATTTCATCTGGTGGGTGTATGCATTTTGCATAGCAGCCACCCTCTACATTAAAGACGCCGTCCTTAGTCCAGCAATGTTCATCATCACCAATAAGCATTCTGCTCGGATCACTTGAAAGGGTCGTTTTTCCTGTACCCGATAATCCAAAAAAGAGTGCGGTATCTCCTTTTTTGCCAACCGTGGCGGCGCAATGCATCGAAAGGATTCCTTTCAAGGGCATGAGGTAATTTATCATGGTGAATACACCCTTCTTCATTTCTCCTGCGTATTCGCTGCCAAGGATAACCATTTCTTTCTTGGAAAAATTCAAAATAATTGCGGCGCGAGAGGAAATGCCGTTCAGATATCTATTTGCTGGAAATCGCCCTGCGTTATAAATCACTACATCGGGCGTGTCAAATTCTGGAAGTTCTTCAATGCTTGGTCTAATCAATAGATTTTGCATAAACAGTGCATGATAGGCACGGGAACAAATTGTTCTAATTTTCAATCGATGTTTTGGGTCCCATCCTGCATATCCATCGATGATATAGAGCCTGGAACGGGAGTTTAGATAATCAATCGCACGTTCACGGTTTGCCTCATAGGTATGTTCATCCAAAGGCATGTTCACATCACCCCAGCAAATGTTTTTTGCGGAGATATTTTCGCAAACAATACGTTTGTCTTGAGGGCTTCGTCCTGTATGTGCTCCCGATGAGACGATGAGAGCTCCGCTTGAACTGATCGCGGAACCAACTTCATGGCGAAGGGCTTCTTCGTATAGCTTTGCGGGAGAAATATTTCTAAATACGGGTGACAATGTGATGCCGTGTGCCGTTGCGTCTATTATTTCATGCATAGAAAAAAGCTACCAACATATATAGTATCTGTCAACATGTAGATCTCATATAGTCATTTAGTATCGATGGGTGGATAATTGCTTACAGATTTGTGTTCTCGAGCAAGGGTTCTATTCCATCGCAGAAAATGTCCCAGGCTTCGTAAGAGGGGTTGTTTTTCCAGAACACGCCAGACATGCCAAATATGAGAAATTTTATAGTTTCGCTTGTGTTTTCTATTTGGTTGTATAGTTCTTTCATAGGTGTATAGATGAGGGATTCGTACAGCAGAAATATCGGACTCATAGAGTAGCTGAAGCCACGCTGCGTAATCACTGCAATCCTTTGCATTGGGGATGCGGAAATAGGCAGCTTTTGCATAATCAATCATGACCGTTGATTCACAGATTTGATTTCCATAATACAAGAGAAGATCGTAACTAAGACGCAGGGGAGCCTCGATGGCATTGCTAAAAAGTTCGCCGGCTTCGGTAATCAAAGAATAATCACAAAATGATAGCAGGCAGTCTTCTGACTTCATATAGCGGATTTGTTCTCTAAGCTTCCCAGGAAGCCATACATCAGCCCCATCTATAAACGCTATGTATCGCCCACGTATATGGTTTATTGCACGGTTTTTCGAGCCACTTGGTCCTCGTTTTACTCCATCTGAAAGTATTACGATCCTATCATCTGTAAATTTTTGTATTTTTTTTTCCGTTTCATCGGTTGATACATCATTTATGATGATAAGTTCAATGAGCTGAATATCTTGGTTCAATACCGAATGTATAGCTTCAGAAATAAAAAATTCGACATTGTATGCGTACATAATAACGCTTACCAGGGGAACGTCATTTTTTTCTTTGGTTTCTGCGATTGGTTCAAATCCTTCTTCGTTAAAAAGGTCTTTCATCAATCTCGGCACGTTGAACTGTTTAGATGTTTGGGCTGTGGGGTCTCGCTCAGATCTTTCCATATATTCTTGAGAGGTCTCCGCTCTATGGGCATAGTCTTCGTGTGCTCTGCCCATTATGTGTATTAACAGTGTCCTCTTTGGGCACGTTCCACTTCTTGCTATTAAGAGTATAACAATATATACGTAAGTATACTAGTTTTATTCATGTATAAGATGTTTATTTTTTAAAATATAATATCCAAACGATATTACTGATAAAATTGCAGAGACCCATGAAAAGATGTCTTGGAATCCGTAGATATATACGCGTTCACTGAGCAAAATAAGGGCTATGCTTATCGAATAGGATATGGACTTTGTTTTTCCAAGCCAATTTGCTGCGATTGCTGTCTTTTTTGAGAGGGTTATGAGTCGGAACGTTGTCATTCCCATTTCGCGATAGAATAATATGAGTAAAACGACGATGCTCAGCTTGCCCATATAAGCGTAACCGATGAATATGGCGAGTCTGCTGAGTACATCTGAGGCTGGATCGAGCACCTTCCCAGCATCGGTCACCGAGTTTGTTTTTCGGGCGAGATAGCCGTCGAGTATGTCAGAGGCTTCGATACATACAAACAGTATCCATAACCATACGAAGGATTGTTCGTTTCCAAGAAGAATAACGTATATGATACTCAGTGGAATTCTGCTAAGTGTTACGAGGGTAACCAGTTTATTTGTATTCATTCCCAAATTAGAGTAGTATATCATGAAAGAGAATGCTTGTCGTTGGATGTAGAATATGGAAACAAAACAAATTGAAAAAGTTATTATTGTAGGATCAGGACCCGCAGCCCATACAGCTGCCATTTATGCAGCGCGTGCTGAGCTGAAACCGCTGCTGTTTGAAGGATATATGGCGGGGGGTATTGCCGCAGGAGGGCAGCTCACAACCACTACCGAGGTTGAGAATTTTCCTGGTTTTCCCGACGGAATTTCTGGGCCAGATCTCATGCTCCGCATGCGGGATCAGTCTGAAGAGCATGGAACCCGCATTCTTACCGAGACTGTTGAGACCATTTCGCAAGAAGGTTCTCTCCATGTCGTGCATACCGCGAATGGGACATACCGGACAAAAGCGTTGATCATTGCGACAGGAGCTACAGCAAAACGACTTGATGTTCCAGGACAAGAACGATTGTGGCAAAAGGGAATATCAGCCTGTGCTGTTTGTGATGGGGCTTTGCCAATGTTTCGAGAAAAAGAATTGGTTATCGTTGGTGGAGGAGATGCAGCTTGTGAAGAAGCTCATTTTCTTACCAAATATGGTAAACATGTACACATGCTCGTTAGACGGGACGTACTCCGTGCTTCAAAGGCAATGCAAAAGAGGGTGTTATCACACGAAAAAATAATTATTCATTGGCATACCCAACTTCGTGAAGTGCTCGGTGAAACCTCGGTAAGTGGTGTGAAGGTTATCAATACAAAGGAAAACAAAGAACATGAGCTACCAGCGAATGGGCTATTTTTTGCCATTGGGCATACCCCGAATACAAAATTTCTTGGGGACCAGCTTGAATTGGACGATGCTAACTATATCATAACGCACAACAATGTACATACATCGAAAGATGGAATTTTTGCCTGCGGCGATGTGCAGGATAAAATCTATCGTCAGGCAATCACTTCTGCAGGCAGTGGCTGTATGGCAGCCCTTGAGGCAGAGCATTTTTTGAGCGATTTATCCGATTAATGGGTCGACTACAGTAATTGATATGGCTGTGATTGCTCGACGTGGTATTGTAGAGGGCTGGGTGCAAGGGGTTGGATTTCGATGGACTGCCAAAGAACAGGCAGGAGCCCTGCATTTGCTGGGTTATGCGAGAAATAAACCGAATGGAAGTGTAGAACTCTTCATACAGGGAGAGCAGGTCGAGATAGAATCATTCATATTTTTGATGAATCAGAAAAAAACTTTCCCAGGTACCATTGATACTGTGGTTTGGGAAGACGTACCGAGTAGAAATTTCAAAGACTTTTCAGTGTATTAACGAATTAGATCATCTAGGGAGAAAAGAACAGGAGAGATTAGGCGTTCTGTACTTCTTTTTCTACAGAAAACATTTTTTCCAGTCTCTTTGTGAGCATAGAAATTGGAAAAGTAAGTAGGATGTATCCAGCCGCGATAAAAAGATAAGCTTCGAGGGTGGTAAACGACGCAGAAGAAACATCGCGAGCCACCATGGTGAATTCTCGCACCGAAATGATGGAAAGCAACGAGGAATCTTTTATCAGTGAGACAAATTGACCGGACATACCAGGAAGGGTTCGGCGGATAATCTGTGGGAAGATTACGTATCGATACGTTTGATACCGGGTAAATCCAAGGGATTCAGCGGTTTCGAGCTGGGACCCTTCAATACTTTCGATACCCGCCCTGATTATTTCTGCCATATAAGCTCCAGCGAACAGACTCATAATCAGAATACCTACGACAAATCTATTGTCGTATTGAATCGCATTGGCTATCACGTAAAAAAAGATGAGAATTTGGACTATAAGAGGGGTATTTCGAATGAGTTCAACATACCCGGTACCGATCATTCTAAATAGCAATATCTCGGAAGATTTTGCTATTCCCGTAATGATACCAATGGTTGTACTAACAAACAGGGCGATGAGGGAAACGATAATCGTGTTCTGGAATCCCGACACGAATGCCTGCCTATACTCCCGAATTGCTCCCCATTGAAACTTGTAAGGAAAATCTTTAAATGATAGATAAAAGACGAGAAAGGCTAGAAATAATATAAAGAGCCATGTGACGGCGTAGACAGCCCACTGTCCACGCCGAATAGGCCCTTTTTTATTAACTATAAAAAACGATCGAAGATTCACTACGTAAATTCGAGGATATTCTTCTACAGATCAAAAAAGAACGGTATATCATACTCTGCGAAAACTTCTTTTATTTCGCCTACGTATGGATTGGCTATTTCGTTGAATCGATCTTCAGCACGCATCATTCGGATAAACTCGTTTACCTGTTCACGAAGTTCATCGTTACCTTTTTGTATTCCCATACCGAGGTTTGCTTTTGTTCCTTCGATGGTATCGAGAATCATTCTTGTTGAATCCTTCGTTTGCTCCCAGCTCTCGTATACGGTCAATGCATCGTATATAAATGCATCTGCTTTTCCTTGTGCTACTTCAAGTACACAGGCAGCTACGTCTTCGAAAGATCTAATTTCACCTTCGGTAATGCTTCTTCGCGCAAGCGATTCACCGGTTGTTCCAGCTTTTACTGCTACTACACGTCCTGGCGCATTGAGATCATTGAATGACTCGATGGGAGAATCTTTCGCTGCAAGCAAATACAATCCCCAACTAGCGTAGGGAATACTAAAATCGATGGTCTTGCTGCGCTCTTCGGTAATTGACATGGAAGAAATCACAATGTCTACGTTGCCGGCTTGAACAGCAGGAATCAGCCCAGTCCATGCAGTAGGAATAATTTCTACTTCACGACCGAGGTATTCACCAAGTTCTTGTGCTATTTGAACACTGATACCCGTTGGGTTACCTTCGGTATCGGCGGTCTCAAACGGAGGAAACTGAAGCTCCATGGCAACACGAAGAGGTGCTTCTGTTTCGGAAGCTTCGCCTTCGCTACTGCCTCCAGCAAACACTAAGCCCACTGAAAATAATACTGACACAAAAACCAGTAATAAAACTTTTTTCATACTATATTACTCCTTACCCTCACACTATATAAATGAAAGGTGTTTCGCGAGTATACTACTTGATCTCTATTTTAGTCAAGGTTAGGGGACCCTAAGAAATTGATGGCGCCGGGAATACTTCTTTTTATTTTTGTGAAGAAAATTGGAAACTACTTTTATAGCTGGAGAGAATTTTTTGTACGACATCAGGGGAAAATACAGGGAACAGATATTTTGTTTCATGTGCAAACACATGATTATCTCAATGCAATACGCACAAATAAAGTTTTAAAACTTCAGAAATTGACAATATTCAGGAATTAAATTACAAAAAAGCAGTATATGCACGTTCTTTCACAAAAAAAGTATCAAACGTGCTATTTGTTACTTTATTGACACATATCTGAAAAAATGTACAAATACGTAGAAAGGAGTAGATATGAAACGAATATACGTGTTAATTCTATTGAGTATTGTTTCCGTGACTTTGTTTGCTGAGGGTGAATCTGCCACAGCCGAGTCAATGGATATGGTCTGGTTGGTTGTGTCTGCGGTGTTGGTATTTTTCATGCAGGCTGGATTCGCCCTTCTTGAATCTGGACTTACTCGTGCGAAAAATGCAAGTAACATCATAATGAAAAATATGGTGGACTTTGCAGCAGGTGCAGTGGTTTATTTTCTTATTGGGTGGGCATTGATGTACGGAGATTCAGTCAATGGTCTCTTTGGATCATCGCAGTTTGCATTGGTTCCCTCCGAAGCTGGTGGTGACATGAGTGCAACGCTCAGAGATTGGTTTTTTCAAGTAGTCTTTGCAGCTGCCGCAGCAACCATTGTTTCTGGAGCCTTGGCAGAACGCGCTCGCTACGGTTCTTATGTGTTATTTTCTATCATCATGACAGGACTTATTTATCCTGTTAGTGGTCACTGGACATGGGGTGGTGGAATTATAGCCGAAATGGGATTCCATGATTTTGCTGGTTCGATGATAGTGCATGGTGTTGGAGGTGTTGCCGCATTTGTAGGAGCCTGGGTCATTGGTCCACGTTCGGGGCGATATTTACGCAACGATGACAACAAAGTACGCCAAATTCGAGCGTTTCCTGGTCATAATATGACGCTTGCGGCTCTCGGTGTTTTCATTCTCTGGTTTGGATGGTATGGATTTAATGCAGGTTCAACGCTATCAGGGAATGATCTCTCCATAGCGCATATAGCAGTCACAACGACCTTGTCCGCTGCTTCAGGATTATTGGGGGCATTGTTTCTCTCGTGGATATGGTTTGGTAAATCTGATCCTTCTATGACGATGAACGGCGCACTCGCTGGGTTGGTCGGTATTACTGCCGGATGTTTTGTCATCTCACCCGGTATGGCGATCCTTGTTGGATTGGTTTCCGGAATTTTGGTAGTTCTTTCGGTTGAATTCTTCGATAAAGTATTGCATGTCGATGATCCGGTTGGAGCAAGTTCCGTACACGGAACCTGTGGTATCTGGGGGACTTTGGCAGTCGGCTTATTCGGAGATCTTGAAAAAATTGGTACTGGGCTGACTAGAGCAGAACAAATTAGTGTACAGTTGTCGGGAGTTCTCATCATTCTTGTATGGGTCGCCGTGGTGTCATTGATTGTTTTTGGTATTTTGAAGGCACTGAAAGTATTGCGTGTTTCTCGTGAAGATGAATTGATGGGTCTGGACTTGTCCGAGCACGGAACCGATTCATACAGTGGTTTTCAGATATTTTCTAACATGTAGGAGAACGGAGTATAACGTATGAAATTAATTGTAGCATATATACAACCACATAAATTGACTCAGGTGAAGGAATCTTTGTTTGCAAAAGACATACATAAGATATCAATAACAAATGCACTTGGCTGCGGTCAACAAAAAGGGTACGAAGAGCATTACAGAGGGATAACGATGGAGGTAAATCTCTTGAAAAAAATCCGCCTTGAAATCGCGGTCAACGATGAATTTGTTGATACTACGATAGACGCGATTATTGCTGGATCTCGAAGCAACAGCATTGGGGACGGAAAAATATTTGTGTATCCGATCGAACGATGCATACGTATTCGAAATGGAGACAGCGGGGAGAGTGCAATAGGTTAAAAATTTATTCTCCAGATTTGTTGTATACGGTTCTGTGAACTCAGTGCCGTTTTTAGGGGACAGGTAACTGTCCCCTTTTTTGTATTTTTAAAGAGGGTTATTGACGATTTTTGCTCTCTGTTTATTTCTATCTTCTGCACCAGCCACCCACAGATATATTCCGGTCACGGTAAAACCAAGGCCAAGGCCAACAGCAGCTTGAGATAACCATCTTTGATCATTGTCGTCATCATCTGAATAAGGGGGTGGGTCCAGAATAAGACCCGTGGTAATCAGCGCGGCTCCTGCAGCGGTAAGACCAATGCCTATATTTCTAACTGTTGTTGCCCGGTTGAATAATAATTCACTCGGACTTGCTACATTTTTTTGGAGGGTAGAGATATCATTGCTTGAATTTACCAAAAACAAGGTTGTATATGAGCGTAGTCGCTGGTACTCATTGTTGTCAGCCCTTACTGCTATTTCCTCTGAAAATAGTGGAGAGAGACCACATGCAACTAAAATGATAGTAATTATTGTTCGCATAGTAATTTCCTTTTTTTTTGATGTGATTGATACATATATTTAGGAATATAGCAATAAAGAACAAATAATACCAGAGATAGAAACCAAGGTATGATCAATATAATGACCAGCCAGTGTTTCTTATTAAATATAATTGCCCTATTTCTTGGTGGAGGCAGGAGGCATTTATTCAGACCGATATATGCGCTTCGAAGTTCTTCCAGGATGTGAGCTTTTTTGTTTAGAAATTATGCGTATGAGTGATAAATTTTCCATCTCATATATTATCTTCAGTATACTTTTTTTGCAGATACCAAGCTGTTTTTCTTGAGAAATGTTGCTTGTGTTGCCGTTAAAAATTACATCTATGATCATTTCTGTAGCGAATCCTTTCTTACTAAAAGTATATTAACATATATTAAGTTAATCTATATTTTATTACTGAATACGTATTCTTCGGTGGAGGAGTATATAATTTTTAGTATATTTTTTATGCTATTATCTATCGGCTTATTTTTGTAATTTACTTACCTTTTTGTTGTATTCGTCTTTGTCTTGGTACACAATAAACATATACACCAAGCGAGGAGGACAGATATATGAAATACAGAGCATTGGGCAGAACAGGGTTATTCCTGTCTAGTATAGGGTTAGGTACCATGTTGTTTGGCACAAAAACGACAAAAAAAGATTCGATTACAATGATGCATGACTTTTTTACTCAGGGAGGAAATCATGTGGATACAGCGAATGTGTATGGTCCCTTTATCTCAGAAGAAATTGTAGGGGAGGGACTGAAGGGGATTGCTCGAGATACCGCTGTATTGGCAACAAAACTTCGTTTTTCTGTAGGAACGACCGCAAACGATTGGGGGCTTTCACGTAAGCATATTTTACAGGAAGCTGAGGCTTCTTTGCGCCGTCTACAAACCGACTACATCGATTTGTTATATGTGCATTGTTGGGATGGCATGACCCCGATCGAAGAAACTATGGCAGCCTTGAATGATCTTGTTGTTTCGGGGAAGGTCAGGTATATTGGAGTTTCGAATTTTACCGGGTGGCAATTGATGAAATCCTATTCGGTGAGCAAAGAGATGCGATATCATCGTTTTTCTGCTGGACAATTTCAGTATTCCTTGGTTGATCGTAACATCGAACTAGAAATAACAGACGCTTGCAAAGAAACGGGTATGGGGCTGGTTCCTTGGGCTCCACTTGGTGGTGGCTTTCTCACTGGAAAATATCAACGAGCGAATCGTCCAGGAACGAGTGATGGTCGTATAGGAACTTCGGCAAAATGGCATCAAGAGCATTGGGACAAACGGAATACCGAACAAAACTGGCAGATTATTGATGCGATGACCGAAATGACAAAGAAATATGACACAACGTACACGCGAATTGCTCTTGCCTGGTTGTTGACTCGTGAAAATGTTTCCAGTGTACTCATCGGACCGAGAACCCTTGAACAATATGCAGACAACATGAAAGGGGCCTCTTTGGAACTAGATAGCACCGACGTAAAGAAATTGACTGACATAAGCACCCCAGAAAAATGTTATCCGTATAGCTTTATCGACTTTTTGGTTCGTAAAACCGCGGGACCCCAGCCGGCTGACATGTTCGAGGATTCTTAGCGGTTAGGTGCAGGAGGTTCGCTGGTGGAGCTAGTATTTATGGTCTTATGCTCCATAGCGAATGCTGCATAACGAAGAGCGGAAGCCCGAATATCTTCTATTTCTTGAGGTGTTTGTTTTCTGAGAAAAACAGCAGGAACGCCAGCAACAATCTCATTGCTTTTTACACGCATTCCTGGAGGAACAAGGGCTCCCGCTGCGACCATACCGTGTTTTTCAATAATCGCACCGTCTAGAACCGTTGCAGACATGCCAATAAAACATTCGTCTTCGAGTACGCATCCGTGGAGCATAGCGGCATGACCAATTGTGACATAGGACCCAATGGTGAGAGGAAAGCGTTCGCGTGTCACATGGAGGACAGAATTGTCTTGTACATTTGTGAATTCTCCAATACGTACGCTATGTACGTCTCCGCGTATTGTGCAACCATACCAGATACTCGACCGGTTCCCAACAATAACATCTCCGAGTATTGTTGTATGAGGGGCAAGAAATACATCTGTTCCTATTGTTGGGTATATTGATTTATAGGGTAGTAGAAGCATAGTCTAGTATATCAAGTGGAATAAAAAGTTCAATAAATTGGATTCGGTACAGACAATTCCAGGATTGGATTATTCACGTAGTATGCGGGTCGATCTATAGTTTTTTATATTGCTATGTTTCGTATTTGCTTGTATGAAAGCATAATCATGGTGCAGTATATGAAAGAGGGAGAAATCTATGAATACAACGAGTGTTGCGGTATTGCTCATAGGCAATGAAATTTTAGAGGCTCAGGTCATCGAAAGGAACTATATTCCGATCGCCCGATCGGTTCAACAGAAGGGTATTTTTGTAGGGGAAGTCCGGATTGTCCGTGATTTAGAAGCCGCAATAATCACAGCGGTGCAGGAACTGAGTAAAAGATATGCATATGTCATTTGTGCGGGAGGCATTGGACCAACCCATGATGACATAACGCTTGAAAGTGTCGCGAAGGCATTCGATCAGCCCATCGAACAAAATGAAGCCATGACTAAGTTTTTGCTCAAACGGAACTCGGATATGAATGATGCCCGGGAGAAAATGGCGCATCTGCCGGTTGGAAGCACATTATTGCAAGAAAACGACGATATGTGGCCAGTAATTTCTTTTCAGAATCTGTTCATACTGCCCGGTCTACCTCCTGTGCTTACTGCTATGATGCCATGCGTTGTGGCGCAACTCCCGATGATGGGTCAAATACATTATGGATATGTTGTTATCAATCAGAGCGAACAAGATTTTGCCCAGTTCTTGGATGATTTGCAGAAACAAAACCCGAGTGTGCTAATTGGCTCCTATCCATCGTTTGAAACAAAAACCGTAAAGATTAGTCTTACCTGTATCGATGAAGAGCCTGCAGAGCGTTGTTATGCGAATATCTTGGAATATTTCGGTGGGAGTATTCTTGAAAAACATGCGATAGGCCTACTTGTTTTGGATCATTCAAAACAATAGTCATCTAGGGCATAGCTGAAAGGAAACAAGAACAGCGCCACGTCCACGTGGTACATTCTATTCTATGTGAGTATGCATTACCGCTTTAAGATCAGTGCAGATTCGTGGCGGAATAGGATGCGGATGCGTGGTGGCGTTGAGCATAATTCCCTAATACGGCGCTTGCGATCATACAAAGAAGGCTGATAATTACTAGGGGGAACGAGGGGTTTCCTTCGACGTTGATATATATAGCCCATGGTGAACCACATACCATGCCAAACAATAGTCCGTTTATGTACTTTTTATAGTTCTTGTAACACCAATCGAGGAGTCTCGCGATACCAAAAAGACCAGTAAGCGTTCCCAAGACAATCATAACCAAGGGCAGAATACGTAATTCTCGCAGTGCGGTGATCATAAGCGGATAGAGACCAAGCAATACCAAAACCAGTGAGCCGCTGATCCCCGGCAATACCATAAGGGCGGATCCAATTGTGGCGGCAAAGAAAAGATAGACAGGCACGAATGGGGAATCTGGAGCGATGGATGCGCGTCCGGCTGTAAGTAGTGGCAGACCTAAGCAGAGCAGCAAACCAACAAAGAATGGCAGAATGGTGATAAATGTTTTGCGTGAATCGGGAGTGGGGGATTCGGTTTTATCTTTTGTAAACAGACTAAAAAAAACAAACGGAATACTTCCGAGAATAAATCCGGCAAAAGCATATTCAAGTTCTGCGCTGTAGGAAACATATAGGCGCGCAATGATTGGAACGCCGATGAGAGCCCCGGAAATAGATCCTATGATAATTGGAAATAGATATTTTGTGGCAGAACCAATGGTAGAAATTTTTACTGTGAACAAGCTAGAAACCTTGTGAATCAATTCTCTGTGTATGCCTAGTATTATGATAATGGTTCCACCGCTGAGGCCTGGAATAATGGATGCGAATCCGATGCACAAGCCATGAAAAAATCGCTTACCAATTGCCAACATTTCTGTATGGTTGCACGAAACTTTTTTTGATACAAGATCATCCTATGTTTGAGGAAATATTTACGGGATGCGCGGTGATATGAGGGTAACAGCGCGTAGATTTTGGTATATACGAAAATCCTTTTTTGTTGATCTATTTTGCTTAAATGGTAACGGCTTAATATAATACATTGTGATAATCGCCAATAATATCAAAAAGAACTATCTAGTCGGTGAAATGGAAATACAGGCTCTTCGAGGGGTAAGCTGTTCGATAGCAGAGGGTGAATTTATGAGTATAGTGGGCCCCTCTGGTTCTGGAAAATCTACCTTTTTAAATCTGATTGGGTGTTTGGATATTCCGGACGAAGGAAGCGTTGAGATTAATGGTGTCGATATTAGCAGATACTCCAAGAGTGAACTTGCTGATTTAAGACGTGATAGTATTGGTTTTATTTTTCAGAGCTATAACCTCATACCGGTTCTTACCGCATTTGAAAATATTTCGTTTCCATTAATACTGCAAAAGATTGAGAGCAACAAAATCCGTAAAAGGACGAATGAGATTATAGCCCGTGTTGGGCTTAGCGGGATGGAACATAGGATTCCTTCGAAACTGTCTGGAGGGCAACGTCAGCGGGTTGCTATCGCTCGTGCCTTGATTAAATCCCCGGAAATAGTGCTTGCAGACGAACCAACAGCCAATCTTGATTCTGATACGGGCGTTTCAATCATCAAACTCATGCGATCTTTGAATGAGGAATTGAACACTACCTTCGTAATTTTGACGCATGATCCACAGATGATGGAACATACTCGTCGGATCATTCATTTGAAAGATGGTCGCATAGAGTCGGAGACTTCATGAAATGATATTACGAATGGCCTTTAGAAATCTCACTAGGCATAAGAAAAGAACAATCATTACCGCGATTGCAATCTCAGTCGGGTTGATGTTTTTCATATACTCCGATTCGATGTTAGTTGGCATAGATAAACAGACCGTTCAAAATCTCATTTGGTACGAAACGGCCTCATTGCGAATGTACAACAGTGAATATACACCAGATAGGCAACTCTTTCCTGTCGATAGGCCCATTGATTCGCCAGAAAACATTTTGGAAGACCTTCGTGGTGAATATGACATTAGTCCTCGCACCGTTTTCTTGGCAGAAATGCTGTTTTATGAAGAGCCATATCCCGTGAGCGGTTCTATGTATGGGGTGATACATGCGGTGACCTCTTCCGACGATACAGTGTTTCGGACATTTAATGATACTGACATGCCACGGCAAGGTGAAATTGTGCTCGGTGGCTGGCTTGCAGAAGATATTCGGGCAGAAATCGGCTACCCGCTGACCCTGTTGACGAGAACGCGCGATGGATATTTTCAAACGATTGATCTTGAAGTGAGTGATATTGTATACACTCCAAACCAAGTGACAAATCGTGCCGCTTTTATGGATATTGACTATGTCAATGAAATGCTGGATATGCAAGGAGCGGTGACGGAAATTAGCCTTGCATTGCCAGTAAACACCGCCATTGAGGATATTGAGGTCTTGTCTAAAACTTTAAGCGACCAGTATCCACAGATTGATGTGCTTGGATGGAGGGATCAGGCAGAAGACTTTATTGCCCTGGCTGCCGCAAAGCAATCAGCAACTGGATTCATACTCATGCTTGTCTTCATTATTGTATCCGTTGGGATATCAAATACAATGCTCATGGCTGTGCAAGAACGGAAGAAAGAAATTGGCATTATGCGTGCGATGGGGATGCGGAAGAAGCAGATCTGGATGCTTTTTTTGGCAGAAGCAGGCGGATTAGGATTGGTCGGGGGTATTATTGGGTTGCTGTTCGGCGGTATTACCGTGTTTTTTTTGGTTGAAGTCGGCATTGATTACAGCTGGTTAATACGTGATATAGATATGCCATATCGTGTTACAGGTGTCATGCGTGGCGCTTGGAACCCTCCAGCCTTTGTTAATGCCTTGCTATTTGGTGTTGTTGTATCGGTTTTGATGACGATGCTTCCGGTGAGAAGGGCCTTAAAACCCACCATAACAGAAACAATGAGAGATTGATATGACGATAGTAACATTAGCATGGCGAAATGTCTGGCGGAACAAAAAGAGAAGCATTTTGTCTTTTTCTTCTGTTGCATGTTCCTGTATCGTCATTACATTGCTGTTTGGACTTATCACGGCGATGTCAGAGGATCTTGAAACAAACCTCAAGACTCATGTCAGTGGAGATATTCGGGTTCGTAATAAACAGTTTCAGGAGCACGAGCATTTGAACCCACTACCCTATTTTGTGCCGAATAGGAACGAGATAAGATCGGTTATTGAGAATATAGACGGTGTCACTGTGGTCTTTCCAAGGATTGTTTTGCCGGTAGTATTGTTGCAAGATTCACAAGAAGGCTTTGTTATTGAGGGGGTAGATCTTACACGCAATGAGAAATTCAGAGATTTTTCTTCGTTGTTGATAGAAGGAAACTCTCTTGCTGAGGGATTTGAAGATTCGCTTGAGGGAGTCATCGCAGAGGGGTTGGCTAGAAAACTGCAGGTTGGTGTTGGCGATACGATAACGGCGCTTTCGGGGACTGTATATCGGAGTTCAAACGCAATGACATTTACCATAGTAGGCATTGCATGGTTTAGTTCCCCTGAAATAAATCAAACGAGACTGATTGTGCCGATTTCGCACGCTGAAAGATTATCGATGATGACCGGGGGTGCAACCGAGCTATTAATAAACGTTGAAAATGAAAAAAATATCGATCAGGTAACTGGGCTCGTCACATCTTCGCTGGATCCTATGCTGTTCGAAGTGCAGAAATGGGATGAGGTTAGTTCAACCAGTGTGATGTTGAATTTTGCAGCGTTTACATACACTATAATTGCATTTGTGTTCTTTCTGCTGGGGAGTGTTGCCATTGTGAATACGGTAGTGATGTCTATATTTGAGCGCAAACTTGAAATAGGATTATTAGGAAGCCTGGGAATGCGAACGAAAAAGATACGAAATATATTTTTCTTGGAGTCTATTTTTATTTCTGTAATAGGGTCCTGTATCGGATTATTGCTAGGTGTTATCATGATTATGGTGTTATCTATTACAGGCCTGAACCTTGGAGGGCAAATGCAAGGTATGTCTTTTGAATTTGGCAATGTATTATATCCACGTCCAAATTTAGTTGTAATACTTGGGTTGTTTTTGTACTCCTTGTCTGTGAGTGCGTTGGCGACGTATATACCGACTAGAAAGATTGTGAACATGCAACCGGTTGATGCATTGAGAGAGGAATAGGAGAACAGGATGAGAAAGCTACTTGTATTGATTGTAGCGGCGATGGTTGGTATTGCTGCGTTTGGACAGGATGTCGACGCAATAGTTGACGCGTATAGCGAGAACTTGGTGTTTGAAACTTCTCGAGGAGAAGCAGAGATGTTGGTCAAAAATCAATACGGTGAAAGAACCATACGCATGATTATACACACTATGGGAAAGGCCGATGTTCTTGTGGAATATACTTCTCGAGCCGAACAGGGGCAGAAGATACTCCGTAGTGAGAATGATATATATCTTTATTACCCAGATGCCTCGGAAATTGTCAGATTACAAGGCGCAGCATTGAGGCAATCCTTGCAAGGATCAGACGTTTCGTATGAAGACCTTACAGGGGGTAAAAAGCTGCAAGATACATACGATATCGACTATATATCGATGGAAGGCGTTGAGGGATTTGATACCCACCGACTTATGTTTGTGGCAAAATCTCGGGATGTTCCCTATCCTAGGCAGGAACTCTGGATAGATGCGGAAACATATGTCTTACGTAAAAGCAAACTGTATTCATTGAGCGGTCGTCTTATCAAAGAAGTCAAAACACTTGAGACGCGCCTTATTGCAGGCAAAACCGTTGCTACCAAGGTCTCGATTGTAGATGTCTTAAAAAAAGATACAGAAACGGTTCTCACATATACGTCCCTTGAAGTGGATATTGAATTGGATAGGAATTTATTTTCACTGGAGGAACTGACATTCTGATATGAGACGTTTTATTTGTATATGTATTTTGTTTTTTTTGTTAGCAGGCTTGTACGCCGAGGTTACGACAGAGCTTTCCTTACACAGCGGTAGTGGATATCAACGTGAGAGCAATACAGACTCGCTAGAATCATTTGGCTCTACGGGAGGAGCGGCTCATATTTCGTTTTTCTCAAATGAATCTGACATGATCCGGCCACGTTTCGAGTTAAAAACTACCATCGATTATTCTTCGATGGGGCTGGTTACTACGTTCGTGGAAGTTCCGAAATTATACCTCAAAACCCGAATGCCCTTTTCTGATGGGTACACTATACGCTCCACTTCGGGAAAAGAAACCTATTCTTGGGGTGAAGGACAGATATACAATGCTGCAGACACAATCAATGGGGCGAGATATGCATCTTTAACGGATACGCTTGGGCGATTCGATAGCGAGTCCTTTGTACAGGAAGATACCAAAAAAAACCAGCAATTGGATGCTCGTTCGGTAAAAGATGGCGCAGTATGGGGGACCGGTATTTTTTTCCCTATGGGGCGATATAGTTTTACAGAATTCTTGGTGGGATTACCAATAGACATTGCCCAAGGAATTCTTTTTTCATTAAAAGAGGATGGAAACGGCTTGAATGACACGCAAGTTAAGTTTGTTGGAGCAGGGATAGATAGTTCTCGTTCGAATAGGCTTATAGGGTTCAGAACGCAATTCAAGGCGTATGAAATAAAGACCGAGGTCGGGTATATGTATCGCCCCTTTCCGCTTGCCGCTCAACAAGGCGAACACCAACCATTTATATCGATTCAAGGAAATCTCCTCGCCGACCTATATGCATCGAATGCATTTCATATAACACCAGAAGGTGATTTTAGTTATGATGTTGGCGCGGGCCTTTTCTATGGAACGGGCAACTTTGCGATAGTGCATGCATTAGATTTCCGGGTTGAGGGATTGTATCAGAGTGATATTGAGAAATTCCATATATATTCTGATATTGGATACACGTACAACGATATAATGCGGTTTGGGCTAAATAGCGAAATGCGATTCAGTGATGGGTATGATGGGGTATTATTAAATACTTCGTATACAACGGATAGAAATGGACGAAAATCTATTTTACAACTGGGGCTTCTCTTCAATACCGAAACTTTGGTTACTATTTATTATACCGGATTAGTAAGTTATGCATTTTGATTAGACAGAATTATAAGCAAGAAACGTATGGGTAGCATGTGTCCTTAAATCAACAAATTCTTGAATTATTACCGAATTCCTTGCGAGCCATAGGAAAATCATTACTCTACGACAAAGAAATCGAAGCAAGGCAGGATTACGCGAATACCGTTTCGATAAAAAGGTTGGGCTATAATGATCATGGGGACGTACATATGCGTATAGTGGTGTTGAATGCGATTCGTATGGCTCTCATACTGCAAAAACGAGGTATTGCCCTCACTCTTGAAAGAGAAGGAATAGGAACAGCTGAGGATAGTTTGTTTGTGTTACTTGTCTCGGGGCTGTTGCATGATATAGGGATGGGGATCACTCGAACGATGCATGAGCATTATACCGCATGGCTTATGAAGGACAGGATACAGCGTGTCGTTACTGAGTATGAACCAGACCATCTTTTTAAGCGAATTGCTATAGAGACAATGATATATGAATGCCTTATAGGGCATATGGGGACGATTCAGACGTTTTCATATGAATCAGGCTTGATTCTTATTGCCGATGGATGCGATATGGCAGAAGGGAGAGCCAGAATACCTCTACTTATCGATTCACCAAGCAAACGCGGAGATATACACAAATATTCTGCCCATGCAATCGACAAGGTTGATATCAGAGCTGGGGACGATTGTCCAATCTATATATGTGTGTCCATTATCGAATCGGCAGGCTTTTTTCAAATCGAAGAAGTATTGTTGCCCAAACTCGCCATGAGTCCAGCCAGAGGATTCTGCAAGGTTCAGGCGATATATGATAATCAGATAAAAACATATAATCTATGACAATATTGTATTTTCTTATTGAGTATATTACATAAATGTTATACTCTCGAAGAAAAAGAAAGGAATAGTATGTCAGAAAAAGAAATATTACAACGTATACAGTCAGAAAATGTTGAATTTATAGATTTGCAGTTTGGTGATATGTTTGGTATGTTGAACCACACTACTTTTATTGCAAAGAATTTTGAAGAATCTCATTTTAAGAATGGAATTCCGTTTGATGGTTCTTCTATTCGTTCCTGGAAATCGATAGACAAATCGGATATGGTTTTTTTGCCAGATATTGAATCGGCATTCATCGATCCATTCCGTACGCGAAAAACTATGGTATTTTTTGGGGATATTATTGAACCACGAACAGGAGAAATGTACAGTCGCTCGCCTCGAACCATAATTCACAATGCACTTAACTATCTTAAGAGTCTGGGTATCGGAGATGAAATCTTTTTTGGACCTGAACCAGAATTCTTTATTTTTGATTCTGTGAATATACGAAATACATCAAATGTATCGTATTATGAAGTCGATTCTGTTGAAGGACCTTGGAATTCAGATGCAGGAAACGATAACCTTGGACATTTGATAAAGCATAAGATGGGCTATTTTCCCGCCTCACCTCAAGATACCATGGTAGATTTGAGAAATGATATTACAACTCATATGCAGGAAATGGGAATGCATGTCTATCTGCACCACCACGAAGTAGGAACTGCTCAGGGAGAAATAGGATTTCGCTATGGAACCGGTGTTACAGCAGGAGACAGCGTTCACAAGTATAAGTATGCAGTAAAAAATACGGCGCATGCATATGGTAAAAGCGCAACTTTTATGCCAAAGCCGATGGCAGGCGACAACGGAAGCGGTATGCATGTCCACTCATCGATCTGGAAGGGTGGAAACAATATTTTTGCTGGTGATGAGTATGCTAACTTGTCGGATACCGCTATATACGCCATAGGTGGATTACTGAGGCACGGGCGATCGATTCAAGTATTTACAAACCCAACAGGCAATAGCTATCGTCGTCTTGTACCTGGCTATGAAGCTCCTGTCAAACTTGCCTATAGTGCAACAAACCGCTCAGCTGCGGTACGTATTCCGTATGTAATCGGTAGCAAGGCGCGTAGGATAGAGTTTCGCTGTGGAGATTCGTCTGGTAGCCCATACCTAAACTTTGCTGCCTTGACGATGGCCATGATAGATGGAATCCGTAACAAGATTCATCCTGGTGACCCTCTCGATAAGAATATTTATGATCTTCCAGCCCAGGAAGCTGCAAAAATATCATCCACTTCAACAGGTCTCGATATGGCCATATCAGAACTAAAGAATGATATGGAATTCTTGGTGGCTGGTGATGTTTTTAGCGAAGACCTCATAGATGCCTATCTTGATTACAAGGTAGCAGAAGAGATCGAGCCGTTGAAAGTACAGCCAACCCCGTTAGAATACGAATTGTATTACGACATTTAAAGGATATATTGAAGAAGGGAGGGGCCTCCCCCTTCCTTCATATTGTAGCAGGTGGTTCGGCTGCTGTTTCTTTACTTTGTATGTTTCCGGACCGTACAAATATTTCCCCACAAAGAGTAGTGATTCCATTTCTTATTTCTTGGATATTCTTTTGGAACGTGTCTACATGTATAATCTTTTGTGAAAACACTACTTTGCCAATTTTTAATTGAATTTGCTCATCGTTGGGGATAGTATGAGTTTGTCTATCTTCTAGCAGTTGGAGTATATGTTCTATCTTGCGGAGCGTGACATACCAGGTGGAAAGATTTGTGTATTCTTTGTTTGAAAGAATAGATAGTTCGTGCAATTTTTCAAGGGCCGATAGCGTTGTATATGTTGTTGCGATCAGTTCCCCACGATGAATGAGCTGCAATGCTTGAACCAGAAACTCTATGTTACGAATACCGCCCTCCGAACGTTTCACATCAAAATCTTCTTGCATGGAATCATTGTTTTTCACCTGGGTCTTGATGTTTTCTAGCATTCTATGGATGAGTGTACATATGGTTGCAGGCTGGTACGAGATAAGTCGCTTGGCCACTATTTTTCTTATAGCATGAACAAGTTTTTCTCCGATTTCTAGGTTTCCCGCCACTGGCGAGAGTTTTAATGTTGCTTGTAATTCCCAAAACTCTGCTTTTTCTTCGTAATAGCGCATGATGCTTGTTTCTGTGTGCACAATGCTGCCTATATTTCCATGTGGTTGTAGTCTGAGATCAATACGATAGGATCTTCCAGAGGGAGTGTTTTTGCTGAGTACCTGGATTATTTTTCGAAAGTATTCTGAAAACAAAGAGTCTTCATTCGATCGTTCATCACTTGATACATATATGCCCAGTATGTCGATGTCCGAGCTATAATTGAGCTCGCAGGCACCAAATTTCCCAAAGGCAAGAATGCAAAACTTTTCTGATGAAGAAGAGTGCTCAATAATAGTTTGTTCGGTAAGCACACGCATATAGGTTCGCATACACGCAGTTGCGAGGTTGCTAATCTCTCTGGTGATCGAAGCGAAGGGCAGGTTCAATAGTATATCTCTGATAGAAATACGTAATATTTCACGGCGACGGAATTCACTAATTATTTGCGCTTGCTTTTTTTCTTTGGTAGAAGTCAATTGCGTGTATAATTCGCTCTCCATGATTTCAATTGTGCTTGTATTGTGTATGCGTTCGTGTTCGGCGAGCCAATCAAGATATTTGGTGTTTGTAGCCAATACAGTCGATAAGAATGGGCTGATTGATAGAATGGTCGTTAATATTTCTAGGCGATAGGGTTGTTCAAGGAGATTGCTATAGAATTCCTCAGGATTTTTTATTCGACTTACAAATAGTTCGAGATTATTCAAAGCAAGGTCTGGGTCTATCGATTGACCGAGATAACCCCAGATAAGGAGTAAAAGCATGGAGAAACGAGGTGAATCGATGTGGCGGGAAGCAAGAGTTCGCAAATTCCTATAGGCGGTTAAAGGATTTTTGAACATATGAAAGTATTTCGTTTTTACCATTTCTGAGTAATCTTGTTCGCGAATCAGCAAATCGAGAACCGTTAGTTTTGTACTGTTCGGTAGAGCAGCTTCGCCAAGATGAGTTTCAATAAAATGGCGGACTCGCGCTGTATGCGTCTGAAAATCAAGATACAATTGCATGGTTGTGGATGACCGTTGTAATTTGTTGTAATACAAGCGGCGTGCGAGGTGCTTAAACTCGGCAGATGATATGTCTGGGATAAAAAGATCGGTTGCGTTTCCGCGCAGCATTCTAAGGGCATTGTTCAATCTGCGTAAAAACCCATAGGCTTCGATCATGTATTCAGAATCTTGAACCCGAATAATTCCAAGGGTTGCCATTTCACGTAGCGCTGTATGTATGGATGATGTTCGCAGTTGTGTGTATTTCTTGCCGTGAGTGACCTGGAGGAGTTGTACATTGTATTCGGTATCAACAAGCGCCCCAGGGCTGAACTTTGCATTGGGCCTGGAGTCATCGCCAAAGGCGGAGAGTTGAGCGTTGCGTGCTGTTCGTATTTCTTCTCTATCTATTGAATCTTGCTCGTAGAGCACAGAATCGCGGATACTAAGGACTCTTTGTGCAAATGGGTTGCTCCCGGTGATTGGACGTAAGCGGGTCAAAGCTAGTCTATATAAACTATGGGCTTTGCTATCTGGTTGAAAAAATGAAATAAACCGTGCAAAGCTGACCGCGACAGGGCCCGAATCGCCATGGGGTCTGAGACGTAAGTCAACCTTAAAGATTCCTTCTTTTTTTGCATAGATAGATTTTGCAACATCCTTAAAAAATATCTCAAAAAATTCATGGTTGGTGATGCGCTCATCACCATCACAATGTCCAGTATCGCTGTACAGGCACAATAGTTCGAGATCAGAAGCATAGCCAAGGGCACGGCCTCCCAGTTTCCCGAGTCCAAAAATATGCCATTCGACGATAGTTCCGGCACCTGTTTTTGGAAATCCCCATCGGTTTGTACAGTGCTGCCATTGTGTATTCGCAATGTAGGTGATGATCGTATCGGCCAGGGTTGTCAATCTTTCGCTGAGAAAGAAGAAATTCAAATTCTTGTGGAGGATATGGTCTACATCAATGAGGAAATTTTCTTGATCTTTAAATTTGTTGATGAGATCTATTCTTTGTTTGGTTGTTTCGGCCTCTCCAATATAATCGTCCAATCGATCACATAATTCATCAGACTGTGCGCTCAGTAATATGGGGGAATGAGATTGTCCCAAGATTGTACGCAAGGTTTCATATTGTTGACGAAGAAAATTCTCCCATAAAAAATCGCTGAATCCCAATAATGTAGCCAAATCCTTCTGCTTTGCTTGTTCTGTAAGAAGATCCTGTATGAAATATGTTGCCTTTCTTGTTGCAGCATCTTGGATGATTTGCATGCATCGTGCCAGGGCTTTTCCGATATCAGGTGCGGCGTTTAAATTTTGGCTTAACTGCTTTGTGAGGAGAATAACGAGAGAAATGGTTTTTTTTCTTTCAGAAAAATCTATTTTTGACAGTTGCGGGTCATGAACAATAAAGGAATCATTTATTTGGGTTCCTTCGGTGCGAATATGTATGTATTCTATCGAGATATTTAGTATATAGAGGCCGTATGTTACAAAAAAAAGAAAAAAGTTGGTATCTTCTGCGTGTACCTGTACGGAGATATGGTGTGTATCTGTCTGTTCAAGATCCACTAAGATAGGCTGGGCGCTTTTTTCTATATTTTCTATTGCTTCAAGGCTTTCTGAAATGGATTGGATAACAGGGATAAAAATACTCTCTCTTGTGCGAAAAGCATTACTGAGATGACCTGCAAAGTTCTGCAATCTTTTGTGCAAGGCATCGATATTCCGTTGATAGTTGGTGAGATCGGTATGAATGCTAAAAAAAGAAATCCCTCGTTTTTCTCGTTCAAATGATTTAAGAACAACGGTTCCATCTTGTATATGAAACCCACAAGAGGCAATAATACCTGTTTCACAAGACACTATCCCAGGAAGGTCGAATTGAAATGTGGTAAGCAAATACTCTTTGTGTGAATCTGTATAATTCTCCTCATCCAGTACAAACAGAAAAGGTTTTTTTTGGGTTAGGGATGCGATAATTGCAGTATGGTGTCTGCGCTGCTCTTCTGAAAATAGCCTTAGGTAATCGGTGTCATTTTTCATTTTTTATTGCACATGTAAATTTTTTCACAAAGGACACAGGGCGATAACTCTCTTTTGCTTGGCGTAACCCCGGTTTCCCTAGATCCTGTTCCTTATTTATATACTCTATAGTCGCTGGCAGATGTTTCGCGGTTTCCATATCGATTACCTGAAACGCTCCTTTATATGAAATGAGAGCTTTTTCATAATGCATGGCCCAGGTGTTCGTATTGGGAATCGTTTCTCCTAGGGTATAGGCAACGGGTGTGGTTTTTAGGTAGAGTATCCATCCTTCAAGTTTGAGCATGTGTTGGTACAAGATAGCTTCTTTTGCAGGAATATAGTCGGCGTCGTTATCACTGAGTTTGTGCCAGGTATTCAAAATATCCAGTGCATCGGTTCGCGTATCTTCATTGATGGGTTTCACTATGTATTCCCTACGATCTTTGAACTGAGCTATTAGATTTCGCTTTTTGTGGTATTTTCTTCCGGATAATTCTGCAAGGTCTTCTCGCCTATATATATATTCGTGATTATCAATATCTTCTTCGCAGTCTAATGCATGTTCCTTGAGCGAAGGATGTTCGATCAAACGTTCGGGGATCGCTCGTATGAAATCGATGTGGGGGAGTATTTCTTTCAATCGCTTGGCGGTTGGAATATCTTCGGGAAACGTTACAAATCGTTTGTTGTTTGTTACTCCGTATATCTCCAAGGGGCGATTCCATACAATTGAAAAATTGTATGTGTGACGCACAAGAAAAATATTGCTGGTGCAAAATTCTGCAAACCCATCGGACAATGCGTTCAAGCGGTGTTCTATGGCATGCGTCATCTCGCAATCAACCGTCGATTGCAGTTCCATTTTGTATTTATATTTTATCATGTATCATATTTGTATGAAAGAAATACAGAATTCGGTTTCACCTGAGATACTTTCGCAGGCGGTGGATAGGTTTGTTGGATATGCAAAAATATGGACGACATCCGATGGGGAATCAACGTCCTCACCGAGTACCGCTCGTCAGTTGGAATTGTCGAAAATCCTTTCTTCAGATCTAAAAGTATTGGGAGCAAAAGAAATATTCGAAAAAAACGGAAACCTTGTTGCAAAATTTTCTTCCAGAGGTCCATGTTCCAATGTGCCGCCCCTTGTACTGTGTGCACATATGGACACCGCGGCTGAATGTAGTGGAAAAGGGGTCTTACCGCAGCATATATATGAATATGATGGATCATCAATCCATTTGAAAAACGATGTCGTGATTGACCCAAAAGACTCCAAAGAACTTTTGCGCTATGTGGGAACTCATATCATCACGGGAGATGGAACAACGCTTCTTGGCTCCGATGACAAAGCGGGATTAGCTGCAATATGCACAGTCATGCAGATTCTTGAATCACAGAATATTCCTCACGGACCAATTGAAGTCGTATTCAATACCGACGAAGAGATTGCTCGGGGGATAGCAGATGTGCCACTCGAACACATAGAAGCCCGGTGTGGGTTAACGGTCGATGGTCAAGAGATGGGATTATACGAGTATGAAAACTTCAACGCGGTCACAGCCCATTTTCATATCCATGGGGTTGCTGTTCATCCTGGTAGTGCAAAAAACAAAATGGTGAATGCAATACAATTGGTGAACACGTTGATGAGTTTGCTTCCAGGGAACGAATTTCCAGAGGCAAGCGAGGGAAAAGATGGATTTTTTTGCCCTGTTCATATCGACGGAACTATGACGGACCTAACTCTAACACTTTTGGTACGCGATTTTTCGGAAGAAAATATGTATATACGCATTGAAAGGTTGAAAACAATCGCAAAAGCAGTCGAAAACTCTTTTCCTGGGGTTCGAATTGAATGTTCATTTGAATGGTCATATCGAAATATGCGAGCAACACTGGAAAAACATCCAGAATTATTGGAAATAGTGAAAGAAGCAATCGAAAAAGCGGGCGTCACTCCGCACAATACCCCTATTCGAGGGGGGACCGATGGAGCGCATTTTGCAGAAAAAGGAATAGGCCTTGTCAACATGTTTACTGGAGGTCATGAACTGCATGGACCAAAAGAATGGTTATCTGTTGCTGCTTTTGAGAAATCTATTGCTAGTACGGTCAATGTTGTTTCATTATGGGCGAAAAAACATTCCTAGGTTTGACCACTTTTACTCGGGATAGAGATAGATCTTTTCAATAGAGTTGTGACACATTCATGTAGTGTTGTGTACAGTTTGTTCGATAATTGATCTTTATAGGGGATGTCTACTACCAGCCTGTACACAGGCTCTGTCCCCGAAGCGCGATACCATATTCGCCCCAGAAAAACATCAGCGGCATCATAGAAATACACCGATCGCCCGCCCGTTTGATTATCTTCTGCGTCTGAAGACCACCCAGAAGAACTATCGCTTCCCAAGAATTTCTTTACCATATAGTGATGTATGCCGTGTGTTTCCAGCAGGATATGCCTATATGATTGCCACCACAACAAAAAGTTATTTTGAAATTGTGTATGCAGATCAAGGGCAACGCGCCCAGTCATGCGCAAATAAGATTCAACGTTGCTTGATTCTGTCGTAAGATACGACGGTATTTTTTGCAGAACACACGCGATTTCTTTGGCATGAGAAACAAAGTGGTTTTGTTTTGTCAGCTGTTGCCTCTTCATAAATGTCAGAAGAGTAGTAAGAGAAACCAAGGGGTCTCTCATTTTGCAGGAAGGCAGCATGGCTCCTCCATTTGATCCTTCGCCGATGATTATGACCTTCTTGTTTTGTATCCGCAAAGTCTCAACGGCTTTGAGAAGATTTTTCTCTCCTACTTCGGTTCTAAAGACAGATGCTCCAAACATGTGTGCAATGTCTTCAATGCGATGTGAGGTAGCTCCGTTTACCACAACGATGGCTTCTTCTGATTCCCTTGCTTGTACAAGCGTTAGATAGGTCAATAAAGCAAAATGAGTTTGCGCATCCAGGTAGTTTGCTCTATTGCCATCATGGAGCACTATATTTCCGCGATCCCCATCACAATCATAAACGTATGCACAGGGAGCATCGATTTCCTCGTTGTTGAGAGCTTCGAGTGTTCGAGCTGCGTCATGGAGGGAATCTCCCTCCGGGATGATTTCGTGTTGTATGGTCTGTTCATACATGCCCCGATGAACATACCCCAGGGTTTCTATCCACTCCTTGTCTATGCTTTGGTAGCGAGCGCTGCCATTGTAATCTATGAGTATATGTGTTTGTAGCGGATCATCCTTAGTGGTTTTTGTTGAATCTATTTTGTATTGGGTAGAAGTATATTCATGTACCATTCGGATATAAGATTCATAACTCTCCTTTTTCCATCGTGGATCTAAAAGAGCATCTTCCGTTGGGAGATTGATCCTCTGCTGAATGCCGATATATTCATCACCCGCCGTATGCACACATTCGTATAGTCTCGTTACCGTCGATTTGTCTATGATAGACCCTTCTCCATCTCCAAATTTAAACCCATTGTATTCGATAGGATTATGGCTCGCTGAGAGGTATACATAGGCATCCGCCTGGGAACATTCCTGTAGAAAACACGACAGTTCTGGTGAGGCGACGATACCGAGAGGAAGAACCTGCAAACCGGATTCAACGAGGACAGCTTGAACAATCTTCTGGATATAGATTCCGCTTGGACGTGTATCTCTTCCAAGTAATACGGCAGATATATGCTCTTCTTTTGCGAATTGTACATAGCCCTTGGCGATGATATACACCAATTGAACGATTTGCGGGGATAGAGTGGAGTTTTCCTGGTTCGGATTTTCGCTATTTGTATGGAAACGCCAGCCGGAAACCGAAACAATCGAATGTTCGAGTGCTAATTTCCAATGTGAAGATATATCAATCGTCAGATTCATGAATAGAGTGAATGAGTGTACTTACGTACTTTGGGACCTCAACGGTCGCATCGCCGTATCGATGTTCATGAAATGAATCAAAATTTTCGCTAGGGATTTTATTGATCAATACACAATGGGCGCGGTTTTTGCTTGCTTCCTGGACAAATTGGGCGGCTGGATAGACGGTACCCGAAGTGCCAATCGCGATAAAATGTGTACATACTGAGAGTAAGTGATATATTCTATCCAGAAAAAGCGGTGCTTCTCCAAACCAGACAATGTTTGGGCGTAGTTTTGATTTCACGTTGCATTGGGGGCATGTTGAATCAAGCGAGATGTCAGATTTTGAGAAAAATACATGATTGCATTGAGTACATTGTATTTCCAGCAAATTGCCATGCATATGTATAATATCGGTAACACCACTACGTTCATGAAGATCATCCACATTTTGTGTAATAATCGTGGTATTTGGTATTTTTGCTTGAAGACGAGCTATTGCATAGTGAGCTTCATTAGGTTGTACTTCCTCGCTGATTAATTGCCGTTTTCTTGCGTTGTAAAAGCTATACACGAGACTAGGATTGCTTACAAAGCCTTGAGGAGTAGCCACCTCATCGATTTCATGACCAGCCCACAAGCCATCGCTATCTCTAAATGTTGCAATACCCGATTCAGCGGAAATCCCGGCACCAGTTAAGACCAAGATATGCATGCGTTTATGGTACTTTTTTCAATATCGGATGGCAAGAACGCAAACAAATAATCTCGATTATTGATTACAAAAGCACTACGTGATATCATGATCTGCTGTGTTTTCGAAGAGAAAGAATGTTTATCAAATAGAAGAGGGCAAAGAACTTGCGCCTCGCTTCGATGCTGACGGTCTTTTACCGGTAGTGACAACCGATTCAACAACAGGAGAAGTCCTCATGTTGGGGTATATGAACGAAGAGGCATTAAAAAAGACGGTTGAAACGCGTCTTGCACATTATTTCAGTCGCAGTAGAAAATTACTTTGGAAAAAAGGCGATACAAGTGGTCTGTATCAGCATGTGGTTGAGATACGTATTGATGATGACCAAGATGCAGTGTGGTTACGTGTTCGTGTAGATGGCGGTGCAAGTTGTCATGTTGGATACAGATCCTGTTTCTATCGGGCCATTACGGATGATGGGGCACTTGAATTCAAAGAAAAAGAAAAGGTTTTTGACCCAGAGGAGGTATATCCAAATGCAGAAAACCCAACACGTATTTAATAGCACGAGATGTATACAGTGGTTACCATTGCTTTTTGTGTTCCTTTTATTTATTGGCGTACATGCAATAACATACGCAGAAGGAGAACAGGAGCTCTTACAACAGGAAAGAATCAACCTTGGAGGAAATAGTATGAGTAAAGTATCACAATTGGCGGAATATGAAAAAAAACACCCGCTATTCAAAGGTCGTCTTGTTGCAGAGGATAGCCAAGAATTTCCCATAGTACGGGCAGATGATGAATGGAAACAGCTGTTGGATGAACAACGGTATCATGTTCTCCGCAAGAAGGGCACAGAACGTGCTTTTACGGGCGAATTATTAGACATCAAGGTAGCGGGAACTTTTTATTCGGCGTCTTCAGGACAACCTTTGTTTAGAACCGAGACGAAATACGATTCTGGCACTGGTTGGCCAAGTTTCTATGAGCCGGTTTCAGCAGATGCGGTTGTTTATGCTATCGATAAATCCTTGTTTTCTACGCGAATAGAAGTTATGGACTCGAATAGTGGGGGGCATCTCGGACATGTGTTTTTTGATGGGCCAGCTCCAACCGGTCTCCGCTATTGCATGAACTCGTTGTCTTTGTATTTTGTTCCTGATGGTGAAGACATCCCCGAACATATAACAAGACTACAGTCATAGATTTTTAAAAATTTTATAGAGGGAAATGCCCTCGGTGTTCGTCTATTCTATTCTTCCTAATTGCGTGTAGCAGTGGGCAGCTTCCCCATGTTCTAGGTTTTGCGAATGTGGGTGAATGGGAAAAAGCGCTACAATTCTTCTTTGTGGCGTAACAAAGGCATAAACGAATTGTTTCGACAGTATTCAAAGGCACAAATGTTTCATATAATCCTCCTCCTTGGGGCTCAACGCCCCAAGGTTTTTTTTATCGTATATGAGCGATAGTGCTGCCAAATGTAAAACCACCTCCAAAAGCGACCAATGCCACTTTTTTGTTTGATATTTTGGCATCCAATAAATCCCTGAGACATAATGGGATAGTATTCGATGAGGTGTTTCCAAAATGTTTTACATTGCTGTATATTTTTTCTTTGGGTATCTTTAGACGTACTTGAATTGCATCAATGATGCGCTGATTTGCTTGGTGTGGAACAATGAGGTCTAGGTCTTCAAGCGATACGTTTTCTTTTTTGCAGGTTTCCTGTAATACCCTCATCATATTCTTAATGGCTGTTTGATAGACCTTTCCTCCATCCATGGAGATGCTTTCGCCTGTATTTGTTCCAGGAACCTTTAATAAATCACCATTCGGATCGCCAAACGCCGATAGAATAGGTCTTTTCACACTAATAATACCTTGTTTGTTTGCATGTCCACCGGAAATTATTGTTGCAGTGGCCGCATCTCCAAATATAGGAGCTGTGGATTTGTCCGTTTTATCAAGATGAGGAGAAAGGGCTTCTGTTGTTATCAGTAAAACAGTTCCTGTTGGGTTGTGTGTGAGATGATTGTATGCGGCTTGGAGAGCATATATATATCCTGAACATGCCGCGCTAATGTCGTATGAAAAACCAAAATAATCATCTTCTAATTCTTTTGATAATTCAGCGTGTATCAATGTAGCCATTGAGGGGGTATGATATATAGGCGTTCCGGTGCTACAAATTATTCCATCCATATCATGCAAGGAAAGCCCAGTGCTATCCAATGCCTCTCTTGTCACATCAAGGGCCATGCTGAGGGCTGTTTCATCTCCTTGAATCCAATAGCGAGTTTCAATACCGCTACGTCGTATGATTGCTTCATTGTCCCATTCCTCAGAGAGATCTTTTACAATTTCTTCATTGCTTACTTTTCGACTACCTGTTGTTCCATAAATCGCTAAAATCTGAGGATCAAGATGATGTACTGGTGCGTGAGAAGTGAGAACGGGAGCTGATTTCGTGATGGTGATGATTGGAGTGCCAGGATTCTCTCGGGTAATGGGTTTCTGATGCATTTCTTTTCCGGAATCCAATCTAACATGTACCAGGGGATCGCCAATGTGAAGGGTATCACCTTCCTCAGAACAAAGCTTTTCAACCATTCCTTCGATGGGGCTTTTGAGTTCCACCGTTGCCTTGTCTGCTTCAAGCTCAGCAATGAGTTGTCCTTCTTCTATCGATGAACCTTCTTGTATGAGCCAATTGATAACGGTTATGCTTTCATCCGACGGGCTCGATCCGATAGCTTCAATGATGAATATGTTTTCGGAGATTTCTTCTTCTTTTTCCCAATGTATTTCACCATCAAAAAGTTCAACAGCTTCTTCCAAAATTCGTTTGTATGAAGGAAGCACCGCAAGTTGGCTGGGGAAATGACAGGGTACATAGGTGTCGGCTCTTGTAACCCTTCGTATGGTCGTGTCTTTATGTTTTTCTGCAATAGTTGCGGCAATTTCTGCACCAAATCCCGTGGTGAGCGAATCTTCGTGTACAATGATAACACGCCCGGTTTTTTTTGCGGAATTGAGGACTTGCTCTTTGTCCCAAGGGGCAATATATCTCAAATCAATGACATCAGAGGTAATACCGTGTTTTGCAAGTTCTCCAGCGGCTTTACTACACAGCGACACCGTGTTTCCATAGGCAATAAAGCTAATGTCGGTGCCTGTTTGAACCGTTCTTGAACGACCCAGTGGAATAATATGATCTTTCACGTCGCGTGAAGTTGCAATATCTTTATTATTTAACTGATTTTTTGGATAAAAAAACAATGTAGGGCGCTTTGAGGCGAAGGCGGCGTTTAGCATTCCGACTGCATCGTAGGCTGTTGCTGGCATACAAATATCTATGCCGGGTATATGCGAGGCAATAGATTCCATACTAGAAGCGTGAAATGGTCCCAAACCAGGCCGGTAGCCTCCCGAAGAAATCATGACGATAACCGGAGCCTGCCAAGACCCATCTGTTCTCCAATACATACTACCGAGTTCGGTGAATAACTGATTAAAGGCAATGGGTAAAAAATCTGCGAATTGTAGGAATGCTACGGGATGGCCGCCCGCGAGGGCTCGACCGATAGAAGCTCCTACTATTAACGCTTCGTTTAGGGGGCTATTGGTTACTCGATGGGTACCATACTTCGTTGATAACCCCTTGGTTACTCCAAATACGTCGCCTTTTGGGTCTTCAAGATCTTCTCCGAACAAACTTACATTAGGATTATGCTCGAGATGATAATCCAATGTTTTGTTCATCGCCTCAATCATGGTAAGTTCTTTTTTTTCTGGATTCCCAATGTATTCTTTTGCATTGGGGAGAAGCTCTGGCGGAATATCTCTAAATAAAACCTGTTGTGGGGTTGGTTCTTGTGAAAGCTGGGCTTTTTTTGAAAGTTTCTGAAGTTCCTTGTACGTTTCTTGCTGGAGAGTTTCCAGTTCATCCGCGGTATATCCGAATTCCAACAAGGATGCATACGTGCGTATGAGTGGATCATCATGTTTTTGAATCGTGTCTATATTTGTTTTGGTTCGATAGACCGTTTGATCGTCCGCATTGGTATGGCTATGCAATCGCTCCACCGATAACACCGCGATATGGGGTGATGATTGAGAGCGACAGGTCGTTACAATGCGTTCAAAAGCAGCAAAGGAATCTATACAGCTTCTACCATCTACAGAATGGATGGGGATAGAACTAAATTCGGTCGAGCCGTTCGCATAAAATGTCTTTTTGTCTGTCTTGGTGGATATTGCATAGGAATTATCATGTATCAAAAAAAGTATGGGCAATGACTCGGTTGCAGCATAGACGAGTCCTTCCAGGACTTCAGATTCTTGAGTGGTTCCTTCACCCACGGAGCACAGAACAATACCCGAACCATTTTGTTTCAGGACCTCTGCGACACCGACCGCTTGTAAAACGTTGTTGCCTACAGGACCGGTTAGGCTCAAAATATTGTGCTCTTTTGAGGACATATGGGCGTTCATTTGACGTCCGCGTGAATGGGAACCGTCTTTATTGAACAAGGATAGGAAAAACATATATGGAGGAATGCCCCGGGCCAACATCAAGGCTTTGTCTCGATAATGGCAGTGGAGAAAGTCTTCGTCACGTAGGTGTGGCGCGATCGCTACACTCGCTTCATGACCTGCTCCCGAAACGTGAAAAAAAGCTTCCCCACGTGCGGCATAACTCTGCTCAATGAGATCTGTTTCACGAGCGAGGAGCATAACCTTATATAATTCAAATAATTGTTCTTTAGTGATTGGTTGTTTGACAGTGGTAGACATTGGACCTCAACAAAACTGTAACATGGGTATAGGTGCTTGGTCTATAATGTTGCTTGGTCTATAATGGTGGTATAAGAGGAGATGGATAGTGAGTGTACGCGAGATTCTAAATGTAGATGGGAAAAAATATAGTATATGCAATATTGCGTCTGTAGCGACTAAGGGAGACCAACTTGAACGTCTTCCTGTTTCTTTGAAGGTTTTATTGGAATCAGGATTAAGAAATAAGAACGGAACGAGTATAACAGAAGACCATATTCGCATATTCTTGGAATCTATAGCAGAACGAAAAGGGAAAGAAATCCCCTTTGTTCCCGCCAGAGTATTGCTTCAAGATTTCACGGGAGTTCCCTGTGTTGTCGATCTTGCGGCCATGCGGAGTACGGTTCATTCTCTTGGGGCTGATCCGAAAAAAATCAATCCTCTATTGCCCGTTGATCTTGTTATTGACCATTCGGTTCAGGTTGATTTTTTTAATTCTTCGGATGCATTAGAGCATAATGCCAATCTTGAGTTTCAAAGAAATCGCGAACGATATGAATTTCTTAGATGGGGGCAGACGTCACTAAAAAATTTCAGGGTTATCCCGCCGGCAAGCGGTATCTGCCATCAAGTAAACCTTGAATACCTTGGAAAGGTTGTACGAACAGGGACAGATGTCGATGGATACAAGTCGGCTTATTTTGACAGTGTCATAGGAACCGATTCCCATACTCCGATGATAAATGGACTTGGAGTTATCGGCTGGGGAGTTGGGGGCATCGAGGCAGAGGCTGCGATGTTAGGACAACCAGTGTACATGGTGTTTCCTCCTGTTGTTGGCGTTGAAGTGAAGGGTTCATTGGGGCTAACCATCACTGCTACCGACTTAGTATTGTACATTACGCAAAAATTGAGAAAACACGGTGTGGTTGGGAAATTTGTTGAGTTTTTTGGTGATGGGTTGTCCCATATGTCCGTTCCTGATCGGGCGACCATTTCTAATATGGCTCCCGAATATGGCGCTACGATGGGTTATTTTCCTGTTGATACGAATGTACTTGAATATCTTTCGAGTACCGGTCGCTCTGAAGAAGAGATAACGTTGGTTGAAGCATATACCAAGGCACAGGGTGTGTTTAGAACAGCAAACCAGAGCAGCCCCGAATTTAATGAGTCATTAACCATAGACCTTTCGGACGTAGAACCGAGCATAGCTGGACCAAAGAGACCACAAGATCGAATTGTTCTCCGGGATGTTTCATCGTCCTGGAAAAAACTTTTGACCGATCCAGTGACAGATGGTGGATTTGGGCTAACAAGCGATGCGGTTGGTGTATCCACAAAGGTTGTAGATGAAGATAAGGAAGAATTTGATTTAACGCATGGTGATGTTGTCATCGCTGCGATTACGAGTTGTACAAATACGAGTAATCCCAAGGTTTTGATTACAGCAGGTCTTCTGGCGAAGAAGGCAGCTGAACGAGGATTGACGAGAAAAGCATGGGTCAAAACAAGTTTTGCGCCTGGTTCTGTTGTGGTTACCGATTATCTAAAGCGCTGCGATTTGTTGAGTGCTTTTGAAAAAACAGGTTTTTATCTCGTTGGGTATGGGTGCACTACTTGTATAGGAAATAGTGGACCATTGCCTGAGCATATAGCAAAGAAAGTGGAAGAGTATAAACTGGTTGTTGCGAGTGTGCTCTCAGGAAACAGAAATTTTGAAGGGCGTGTGAACCCACACACCAAGGCGAATTTTCTTATGTCTCCGCCCCTCGTTGTTGCCTATGCGCTTGCAGGAAATATTCGTCTGGATATCACTAAGGATCCAATAGGAACCGATACCGAAGGAGCCCCCGTTTTGTTGTCCGACCTTTGGCCAAGCGATGCAGAGATTGAAGAGTATTTGAATCGTGCTATGGATACCAATGCTTTCGTGAAGCGATATGCAAATATTGAAAATTCAAATGAAAAATGGAACAAGATACAGGTATCTGGAGGAGATATATACGACTGGGATGATCGCAGTACTTATATACACGAACCTCCATTTTTTGACGAATTTGGATCAGATGCCAAGCGTATTACCGCAATAAAAGAGGCTAGAGTTTTGGTGCATGCTGGAGACAGTGTGACGACCGATCATATAAGCCCAGCCGGATCGATTGCAGCTCAAAGTCCGGCGGGGAAATATCTTGAAGGTATAGGGGTTGAGCGTGTCGATTTTAATTCATATGGGAGCAGGCGTGGAAACGATCTTATTATGACTCGTGGCACGTTTGCAAATATTCGATTTAGAAACAAATTGGCTGATGGAATTGAAGGATCACAAACGATTTATTTTCCAACAAAAGAGCTCACGAGTATATACGATGCAGCGATGTCGTATAAAAAAAACAATATTCCAACGATTATCCTCGCGGGTAAGGATTATGGGATGGGGTCAAGCCGTGACTGGGCAGCAAAGGGTGTATATCTTCTTGGTGTACGGGCGGTTATTGCCGAATCCTATGAACGCATACATAGGAGCAATTTGGTCGGCATGGGTATTCTTCCTTTGCAATTTAGCGATGGTGAGTCCGCCAAGTCTTTGGGATTGACCGGCTGGGAAACATTCACCATCGATATAGATGATTCTCTTTCCTCACGATCGATTGTTTCGGTGCGGGCAGAAGAAGATGGTGTTGTAAAAAAATTCGACGTTTTGTGCCGTATCGATAGCAATGTTGAGGTTGATTATTACCGCAACAAGGGCATCCTGCAAACCGTTATGCAACAGCTATTAGAATCTTAAAGCAATAAGTCTCCCCATTGAACACCTCTACCTGCAGGGACATCCCTTTTGGTCGATTTGTTCTGTATCAAGGTAAAATATTTTGGATGCAGACCTGGAACGCCTCCTTGCTCCGCGCGTAACACTGCACAATTTTTCTTGGTGCATGATTCACCGGCGGCAATGTTTTCGAGTGCAATGATGCTTCTCCGGCTTGTATGATACGCTGTTTCTTCTGATTGGGAGAGGGTATATTGGCCAGAGCCACTTGCAAGCATGACCCTATCTTCAGAAAATCGCTGAATGAGATGTTTATACGCTTTGTTTGCCCCTTCGAGGTGCAACAATTGATCGAAACTTTGAGTTTCTTTGCAAAGATCTGCTAGTTCTTGTGGGGTTATAGCGAGTTCATCATCGAGACCGGGGCCCTGCCTTGTTAGGGTTATATGCTTTTCGAGATATTGGGCTCCATAATATTGTGCGAGCAAGGGTATAAACAAGGGGTTTTTTGTATGATCAGAGCAGCCGATATCTACGGAGAAAATAGCTTGCAGATGGGGGAGACAAGCCAAGGCATAATCTTTTTCTTCTGCCGGATACGATGTTACACAGTGGAATAATACAACAGAGCAATTGGTAAGTAGTGCAAGGGCCTTTTCTATGTCACCGAGCTTTGCGAGGCCGTTAGAAGCAAATACCGAGATACGATTATGGTTAAGAAAATCCATCAAGGGGACATGGTTCAATTCAGGAGAAGCAATCTTTATCGAGTCAACTCCCAAATCGAGTAAATTGGCTGCACTTTCAAGGCCAAAAGCGGAACAGAGGAATCCGATATTTTTTTTTCGTGCATACTGAATAAGATCTGCATAAAACTCTTTAGTTTGTTCTAAATCTATAAATCGCTGAAAGAGATCGACTTTTTTATCGAACAGAACAAGAGGTTTTGTTAGGGGATGGAGTATCTCCCGTGCTATCACATATTGAAATTTTATATAATGGGCACCGGCCTGGGCGGCTGCATCAATGAGTTCATGGGCCTGTTTAATATCGCCGTTATGCCCAGTTCCGGCCTCGGCAATAATCGTCATTTCTTTGATATTTCGGAAAAGCCAGTATAGGGACGTAATGCCTCTGGTATCACTATGCTGCCATCTTGTTGTTGATAATTTTCAACCAGTGCGATCATAGCCCGCGATGTAGCAATGGCGGTTCCATTTAGGGTGTGTGGAATTGTTTTTTTTGTTCCAGTAGTCTCACGATAACGTATGTTCAATCTGCGGCTTTGAAAATCGAGACAATTGGATGTGCTTGTGATTTCACCCCAGGTGCCCTTGTTTTTTCCCGGTAGCCAAGCTTCAAGATCGTATTTTTTGTATGCAGGGGCACCAAGATCTCCCGAACATACAGATACAACCCGAAATGGGATGCCCAAACCGGAAAAAATTTCCTCTTCTATGGTTCTAATATGTTCCAGTTCATCATCAGAGGCGTTTGTATCAACGCAGGAGAATAATTCGACCTTCGAAAACTGATGTACGCGGTAGAGCCCACGGCTATATTTCCCGGCAGCACCAGCCTCTTTTCGAAAACAATGAGATATCCCAACCATGCGGATAGGCAGGTCGTCGTGTTTGTATATCATGTCTGCAAGATATCCACCCAGAGTAATCTCTGCGGTACCGATAAGACATAGGTCCTCATTTTCAATGAGGTATATATCGGGGCTATCGCTCCGAGGTGAATATCCAAGGCTATCGACGGTATCTGATTTCGCAAGGTCTGGGGTTTGAAAAAGTGTGAAATTGTGTTTTAATGCGACATCTATCGCATAGCGAATAAGCGCAAGCTCTAATAATACTGCTTCATTTTTCAGGAAATAGAATTTTGTTCCTGTGGTTTTTGTAGCCGAGTCAAAATCAATAATATCCAAATTTTGCATGACATCCATATGATCTTTTGGTTCAAATGCAAACGTGGGGCGCGTGCCTATCTCTTTCAAAATTTCATTGTATGCGTCGGTAGGGCCAAGTGGAACATCGGGCGCGATAATATTTGGAACAGCTTTTAGAGTGCTGGTCCAATCTTCATGCAGCTTACGTATTGTTTCTTGGAGGGATTGGATTGCTTGTTTAATTTCTCTTGCTTGTTTTATTTGTTCTTGTGATGATCCAGAAGATGATTGTTTTGCAAGGGTTTTTCGCTGGTTTTGTAGTGTTTCTAATTCTTGGCGAGCTTTCTTCCAGGAATCGTATGTATTGCAGATGGTTTCGAGAGATATAGAAACCCCCTTGCTTTTTGCATCCTTGGTGATTCGATCTGGATTATTTTGAACAAAATGTATATCAAGCATGCCCTAAGTGTAAGAAACTAGCACTATAATTGGAAGGATTTACATAGTAGATTCGATTTCAAAACTTCTATCGACGACAGCGTGAACAGCCTTCTGGAGAGCGGTTGCAAAACCGTGTTCATCGAGTTTTTGTAAGCCAGCGACAGTAGTACCGGCAGGTGAACAAACCTGTGTTATTAATTCGATAGGGTTCCCACCTTTTGTGCAGTGCTGCTTTGAATATTCAGCTGCCCCGAGGATCGTATCGTGTGCAATTTCCAATGACTTTGGGTATGGGATTCCTTCCGCAACTCCTGCCATGGCAAGCTCATGTATGAATCGAAATACAAATGCGATGCCTGATCCCGATAATGCGGTAATTGCTGGGATCAATTTTTCTGAAAGTTCTACAATTTCTCCCAGTGTTGAAGCAATGTCCTTTGTTAGGGTTATAAATTCGGTATATTTTTTTGTTGTCTCTTTTACACAGTATCCGGTAACAGCCATACTTATGCGGGCGGTTAATGAAGGCATGATCCGGGCTATATAATCGCTTTGTAACGCATTGTGCAGTTTTGATAGAGAAATACCGGCAATGATGGACAGGTATTTGGCATTTTTTGGCATTACGTCTGTGAGATTATGGAAATCCTGGGGTTTTATGGCAAGAATTATAAGATCGTCGGGGGCGTATTGGGGATGATCCGATGTGCAGGTTATTTGGGGAGAATGACGTTCGATGTAGGTCCGTCTTTCCATAGATTTTTCTACAATTGTTGTTGCGTAGTCGTCAGAAATATTTTTGGCAATGGCATACCCCATCGTACCGCCACCGACAACAATGATGTTCTTTTTTTTCATGAGCTCCTCTGATTAAGTATACTACTAAAATTGTGCTGAGAGGCAATATAATAAGCCAAGATTGCAACCGTATTGGCGAGGTTGAGGGATCTTATTTCTGGTCGCATGGGTATATGGATGGAACGTTCTCTGTGTTGTTCTATGAAGCTTGTGGGGAGACCAGTACTTTCTTTTCCAAACAATAGGGCGCAGTCTTGATGTGAACGTGGGTATGAGAATTCCGTGTAGAGATGCTGTCCCCGCGAAGATGTAAGTATGCAGTATTCGAGAGGATATATAGAAAAGAAGTCATCTAGGTTTTCATGCCTATGCAAGCGGACATATGGCCAATAGTCTAGACCGGCACGTTTGACCGTTCTTTCGGAAATAACAAAGGGTATGCTGCCAATGATGTGCAAATCGATGTTTAATGCTGCGCATGTTCGCGCAATATTTCCGGTGTTTTGTGGAATCTCTGGTTCAACTAAGACAATATTAATTCCCATGCTATAGGATATGTGATAACAATGAGGCTAAACAAGATCGACACCGTCCATGAAACAGCATGTCGTTTTTGAGAAAGTGTTTTCCATTTCTCGATAGAGAAATCTCTAAGTAGCAAGGTGTCGTGTACTATTTCAATATAGCGAATCTGGTGGATGATAAGCCCGAGAGACATGTGCTTTGCGTATCGAATAGGATGTTTTCGTAGCCGGATTCCTCGCAGAAATAACGCTTCGTGCAGAATGGCTCTTGTTTCGCTGATATGAAGCACAAAAATGAATACAAACGACAGAACAAATGAGAGCGTCCTGAAGAGTGGAACACGTGCGAGAGTACGCATACCACCGACATAATCATATTGCGTAGTAGTGAGAAACAGACAACTACTCATCAAGATAGTAATGACAAGGGAAATAAGATAAAATACAAACGTTTTTTCATAGGGTAGGGCATATAGCAACCTCAAACCTGCAGATAGCAATACAACGGGGGCAAATAATAGAAATACTCTAGTTGTATGGATAATGCCACTTGGAATTCGTATATGTGTATACAGGATGATGCACAGACAGCAAAGAATGGCAGGGAGTGGCACAGAGGAAAAAAGCGCTGTTTGTAATGCAATCAATATAATGAGTTTTTGAAGAAATATAAGAGGAAAGATAGTTTGTGTACCTTGAAATTGGAAGAGGGGAAGCTTCGTAGGCATATATTTAAGATGGCGGTTGGAGTCTCGTCCCTGGGGACATAGGTTGTAATGTCATATGGTCAAGCGAGCTTCGGGGAGATTCAAGGCCTAGCTGCGCGAATTGAGCAATTCCAGTGACTGGAGAGCCTTCAAATATAACCACCCCAGCCTCCAAAATGAGCACCTTGGTTGCATGAGCGAGTACAGCATGGTAGTTATGGGTTACTAGGACAATACCGACTTTTTTTTGGTGTAAGGCGATAAGTGCCTGTAATAAAGCGAGGGCTGTTGGATAATCAAGCGATTGAAATGGCTCATCCAGAAATATAATTCGAGGTTTGCAGACAATTACAGTCGCAATGGAAATAAGTCTCCGTTCTCCACCCGACAAGCTAAGCACATTTCTATTGAGGAGATGGGAAATTGGTAATAATTCGCAAACTTCATGTATTCTGTTTTCACGTTCATTGTGTGACACTCCATGCATTTCGAGTCCAAAGAGTAGGTCTTCCCGCACGATATTGCACAGTATTTGTTTTTCTGAGTCCTGTAATACGAGTCCCAATTCTGATCTGGCAGATTCGAAGGTGATAGGTTCTTTGTTTTGATGGAAAAATTCTATCGCCCCAGCGTCGATTTCTTGCAATCCTAGAATGCACCGTAACAATAGAGATTTTCCTGCTCCATTGTTGCCCAGAAGAACCAGAAATTCCTCACTCGAAAATTTGGTATGTATATTCTGTAGAAGAATCTTTTTTGCATCGGTTCGTATAGAGAGATTCTTCACACCAATAGTCATAGGTTTCGGAAATAATGCTGTGTTTAAAAGGAGAAATTACGCATTATATAGGGTGCTATTATCCGATAAACAAGTATCGACACAACAATCTTAATAAGATCACCAACGATAAAAGGAATGACGGTAAGAGACAGCGCATCAAGATAGGGCATTGCCTGTACTAGTGAAAACCAGGCTGAACCAGCCGCGTAGAGTACCACTGTTCCGAAAATCAATGCAAAGGTATTCCGGATGATTTTTTTAGATCCACGGGCTATCCAGGCAATAACCGCGGTGAGCAAGAGGAACCCAAGTAAAAAACCGCCGGTAGGTCCAAAAAGATAGGCGAGTCCGCTACCGCCCCCGGCAAAGACGGGGAGACCAAAAGCACCGAGAATAAGATAGGCCCCCACGCTGGCTAAAGAGCTCCATCCAATGGACAGCGCTGCAAGGTAGATAAACAGTGTCTGTAGAGTAATTGGGATGGCAAGAGGGATTCGTATATAACTGCCAACGATGATCAGCGCGGTGAATAAAGAAATATACAACAAAGCCAGTAAGGGAGATGATGCGTTTCGTTGCGACATAAGGGGATTCTATAGACGATGGTATTTGTTGTCAATAGAAAAGATCATGTGTTCAGTATGGCTAATCGGTTTCGGTTAAATGCATCCCAACTATATATTATAAAACGAGTAAGAAAAGAAGAATGATATGGGGGTATTATCAAATAGAATCGAACGTATTGTAATCATTTTGAGTCGCAAAGACCTTTCTACCGATGTATTGCAAGGATATGAACGTCGGAATCGCACGTATTGAACGTCGTAATTTCTCTAGATCACCATCATTTACATGGGTTAATACGGCTTTTGCATCGATTTCACCTCGTTCGGTTTCATCAATGGTCAGAGATTTCAGGCGTATCGAAAGCATGGTTGCAATTTTTTCCAATTGGGAAAACAGATTTGTTTTGTTTTGAAGGTGAATGGTACACTCGATCGCGTTTGTCAGAGGAGAAGATATTTTTGAAATTCGAACGGGCGGAGCCCAGCGATTTTTTTGACCGATTTTGCATGTTTTTGCATGTACTTCGATGATTGCATTTTTTCGCAATGTGCCGAACAAATCTTGAGTAGCGTGAATATTGCAGCATGGGCTATATTTGATCGATATATTGGGGGTTTCTTGTCCCAGATATTTGCAGATTTTTCGATAATCAAACTGAATTATGATATTGCCCTGAATGATGGAATTCTGTGCATTATTGTTGAGCCAGTGGGTTAACCGACTGCGAGCATGCGAAGTCGTTACGTGGTGAATCCAATGCGTATGGGGATGGCTTTCTTTTGATGTGATAATCTCTACCATGTCGGTATTTGAAAGAAATTCGGCCAGTCTTACCTGTCGCCCATTGATTCTTGCAGAGGCAGCATGTAATCCGATTTCTGTATGTACTTTGAATGCAAAATCAAGGACGGTAGAACCCGGAGGCAATTGTATTGGATCGCCCATGGGTGTAAATACGGTTAGCTGATCTTGTAATGCTTCTGATGGAATTGTTTCAAGTTCGCCATAATTTTGTTTTTGAACGTCTTGGAGATAGGAAAGTGTCACGTTTAATGATTCATTGATTGGATTATCTTTTTGCTTGTATCTCCAATGTGCGGCAAGACCATTTTCTGCAATAGTATGCATTTTCTCGGTTCTAATTTGGATCTCTATACTTCGCCCTTGCGGACCAAGAACGGTGGTGTGGAGACTTTGATAGCCATTCTTTTTTGGGAGGGCAATATAATCCTTTACACGTCCTTCAAGAGGTGTCCATAACGCGTGTGCGATGCCAAGAACCTTATAACAATCATGGGTATTCTTGCAGACTATACGAAGCCCAAAGAGATCATATATTCCTTCAACCGGTTTTAGATCTTGTACAATTTTTTTATAGAGTGAAGGGATACTTTTTATTCGGGCATTGATACTTGCCTTAATTTTATTTTTCTCTATTTGTTGTTGGGCCGTCGATTCAAATTGTCGTAGTTCAGAAACGTCAACCTGTTGTATTACGTAGGATTTTATTTGGTTATATAGCGTAGGGTCCTTGAACTGATAAGCATATTCTTCGAGCTGCTGCGTCAACATCCCGATACCCAAGCTTTCAGCGAGAGGAATAAACAAGGATAGAGTTTCTTCAGCTACAAGAATTTGTTTTTCTCTCGGAAGAGCCCCCAGTGTCGACATATTGTGTAGGCGATCCGCAAGTTTTATGACCATGACTCGTGAGTCCTGTACCATATTGAGCAAGAGATGCACAAGGTTTTGAGTATGAGTTTCATCATTTGGAACGATTTGCATAGAAGATAGCTTGGTCAATCCTTTCACAATACGTGTTACATCTTCATTAAAATGTTTACGTATATTCCTAATAGTAATTTCAGAATCTTCCACGACATCGTGGAGCAGAGCTCCGATGACCGAGTCGCTATCAAGATGTAGAGATGCAACAATTTTTGCAACCGAAAGTGGGTGGGTGACATAGGGTTCCCCGCTTCTGCGGGTTTGGGATTCGTGCATTTTTTTGGCGAATTCGAAAGCTGCTTTTATCAAAGATCGTTCTCCGGGTGTATATTGCAAGAGGTGAGGCTCAAGTTGCCCATAAGAATAGATTGTTTGGTGTAATGAACTAGTAGCTTGCATATACAGTACGTGGCAGGCCTACCAGATCCGTGCACATCGAAATATCCTTGAAGCCTTGGTCATGCATTAATGCTGTGACTGCTTCAGCCTGATTATACCCGATCTCCATCGCAACAAAGCCTGGTTTTTTTAGATATTGCGGTAAGAGAGGAATGATACGCCTATAGTATTGCAGCCCGTCTTGTCCTCCATCTATTGCACTAAGTGATTCGGATGGGATAGAAGCCGTGACAGCCTCTCGGCTAGGGACATAAGGCGGATTTGCAGTGATAATAGAAAATTTGGAAGAATGGTCTGGTTCTAGGGCGTGAAAGAGATCCCCTTTGCAGATCCTTGTGAGACAAAAATCGTATAGCTTATTGTTTGCTGATACGTTTTCGATGGCTGTTTTATCAATATCTGTTGCTATTGCCGTGATGGGTATTCCCCGTTTTTTGCATTCGAGTGCGATCGTAATAGGAATGCATCCCGTTCCCGTGCAAAGGTCCAATATGGTGTTTGATGAAGTAGTATCTGAGTTCATCCATTCAGCAGGATGAGCATCTATATATTCAAGGCAGCAATCGATTATATGTTCGGTTTCGGGCCTCGGCATAAGTACCGAATCGAGCAGTTGGAAGGGGCGTCCGTAAAATTCTTTTTTTCCAACAATGTGGGCGATGGAATGTCCTTTTTTACGTAATTGTGTCTTGTGGTGTATAAGTTCTAGGTGTTTTTCTTCTATTATTTGGGTATCGTGGGTGAAAGTTTTCTCAAAAGAAATATCTAAGATAGAGGCTATGATCAATCTAGACTCCCGTTCTGGGGATTCGATGGATGAATCGGTTCGTAGATATGCAAGGTTTTTCTTCAAGCATTCCTTGAGACTCATCATATTAAAAATCTTCTTGAGTTGCGAGGAGTAAGGGTTCAAACAGTTTGTCTAGGTCCCCCTCAATGATTTGATCCAGCTGGTATATAGTGAGATTTATTCTGTGATCACTAACCCTGTTTTGAGGGAAGTTATATGTTCGAATACGTTCACTGCGGTCTCCACTACCAATCTGTTTCTTTCTTTCCGAAGCCATTTCTTTTTGACGTTTTGCTTCTTGTTCTTCGTATATCCTTGCTTTTAATACACGTAGAGCCTTTGCTTTGTTTTTGTGTTGGCTTTTTTCATCTTGGCAGGTAACGACGGTCCCGGTAGGCATATGGGTGATGCGCACCGCGGAATCGGTTGTATTGACGCTTTGCCCGCCCGGACCCGAGGAACGAAAAACATCTATACGAAGATCTTCGTTACGGATTTCTATATTTCTATCATCTACCTCTGGGAGTATTGCAACACTTACTGCAGATGTGTGGATACGGCCAGAATTTTCTGTGACTGGTATCCTTTGCACACGATGGACGCCTTTTTCGTATTTCATATACCCATATACGAAATCGCCAGCCAATGAAAAAATTATTTCGCGATACCCTCCAACGCCAGTTTCATGCGCTTCTAGGGTTTCAATTTTCCACGATCTGCGTTCAGCATACCGCATATACATTCTCAAAAGATCTCCAACAAATAAAGAAGCTTCTTCGCCTCCGGTACCGGCTCTAATTTCAACTATGCACCCGTTTTCGTCAAGACCATCTCGGGGAATGAGGAGGATTCTCAATGCTTTATCGTATGATTCGCATTGTTCTTCCAGTAGCTGTATTTCGTCTAAGGCCAATTCAGAGAATTCAGAATCTTTCTGAAGTTCTTTGAGGTCTTGTAGTTCGCTTACAGCGCTAACAAGTTGATCCGCCAGGGTTTGGACTTTTTGTATATGATTCATTTCTTGCATAAGAGATACATATTCGTCCGAACCGATAACAGGGGGATTCTTTACAAAAATATCGTTTAGCTTATCCATGCGGATGCTATTCTCATCGATATGTTTCTGAAGGGTTGGGTCAATAGTTGTCATACTTTTTGTCTAATTGTTAATCCATATCCAACTCCAGCAAGGGTACCTGCTGCAATTGAAAGAAGTTCGCGTCCGTTAAGGTTTGCCTGTTCGTAGAAAATGATCAAAGCGATGGTGGTGAACAGTATGAGAGAAAAATTCCTTCGTTGGATAGAAAATACCACGAGCATTGTTGCCATCGTAAGAATGAGGATATTACCACCATACATCGAAGGAGATCTAATAAAAATTCCGATAATTCCCGCGACCAATGTTGCGATGATCACAATACATATTGTCTGTACATAAGATAAATGTTTTTCTAATAAAATGCCAAGCAAGAGAACGAGTAAGCAGTGTAAGGAAAGAGTTGTTCCGGTCATGTTTCCGAGTGGATAGAGTATCAGCCGTAGGAAAGAATAATTATCTGAAAATGCGGTAGGTGATATGAAATAGGATTGGATCAGCCCATTAACTACATACTGATCAATGAGAAATACGAGTACAGAAGCCCAAACAAAAAAAAGTGAGAAGGGAGCTTTGTATTCTGTTTTCATGAAGAAATGTAGCAGTTTCAAACGTCTGATGTCAAGATTGCTTATCCTAATCATCGATCCTTAATCATACTTCTATGGACAGCATAGGGTAAGTATCCGACTAGTATTTGCCCTGTATGGTATTAGAAAAAATATACAGCGAGCCATTCGTATCCTTCAATGATGCTATCTTGATGCATCAAGTCATTTGTACGTACACTGTCACTATAATATATGCATGTGTCATGAGAGAAGTAGAAAAAAGAAAACGTATCGAACATCTTGCAAGGCTCATCATACATCATCAGGATTTGTATTATTCAGGATCCGCAAAAATTACAGATGAAACATTTGATGCGCTGTGGGATGAGCTTACGGTTTTAACTCCTCAACACCCTGTTCTCCATGGAATCGGGCGCGACGAAGACTCACAATACGCAAAAAAACAGCATCGCTTGTTTATGCATTCGCAAAACAAAGTGAATGATGCAGAATCTTTTACGGCTTGGGCAGAAAAACTGACATTCGATATATATCTGATACAGCATAAACTGGATGGGGTCAGTTTTGAACTTCAATACGACAAAGGACTATTGGTTTCAGGTGTTTCACGAGGCAATGGTTTAGTGGGTGATGACCTAACCCACAATGCTGTGAGAATTCCAGGAATTCCTTTTGTTATTGATGAGACCTTCACTGGAGGGGTACGCGGGGAGGTGATTATGGATCGCGATGTACACACCACCGAATTCCCTGACCTTGCAAATACTCGAAACACAACCAGCGGATTGATGAAGCGTAAAGATGGAATAGGAGTTCAGTTTCTGAAACTCATAGTCTATGATGCCCGCAGCACAGAAATCGAATCATATTTTGAGAATGAACGAAAAAAGATTGATTGGCTTGTGGAACAGTCATTCAACGTAGTTGAAACGATCGAGAAAAAATCGGTGCAAGATGTATTGGCCTATCGAGAATCGGTTATTGAACGGCGAGCCTCTATACCCTATGACATAGATGGGCTGGTGATAAAAGGAATCGATATAGATGAAGAAGATAGTGCAAGACCTCGCCCAGAGAAGCAAGTAGCGTTTAAATTCGATAATCAACAAGCAAGTACGATTCTTGAATCGATAGCATGGAACAGAAATGGGCACAGGATTTCTCCTATTGCTTGCTTTGTCCCAGTGCACCTTCATGGAACCGTAGTAAAAAGGGCAAGTTTGGTGAATCTTCAGAGCATACAAGACCTGAACCTTTCTATTGGGTCCAGGATTATAGTCTCGAAACGGGGCGAAATTATACCAAAAATCGAAATGGCTCTCGATATTCCGGAAGGGGCCTATCTTTCCCTACCTCCTTTGAGATGCGATGTATGTAAAGATATATTACATAGAGGATTAACCGATATATCCTGTGTAAATCCTCATTGCCGACTTCGGGCAATGCACCGCACGCAAAAATGGATTTCTATGCTTTCTTTGGAGGGGTTTGGCAAAAAGCGTGTGGAACAATTATTTGAACTTGGCTTGATTAGCGATATCCCTGATCTGTATAGACTTACAAAAACACAATTGGTTGGTATTGATCGATTCGGTGAAAAATTGGCTGACAATTTATTACAGGAATTACAGAATAAATCATCGTTGAGTCTTGCTGCATGCATGGCCGGGTTCGATATGGCCGGGATTGGTGTTTTAACGGCTCGTGCGATCACGCAGGCAGGATATACAACAATAGAGTCTTTAGAAGATGTCACGATTGAGGCTCTGTGTGCCATTCATGGGATCGGAACAACGCTTGCAGAATCCTTGGTACGTGAACTTCGCGTACATGTTGGTACGATACGTGGCATGATACAGAAAAAAATGATTGTTATGCTGGAAGAAGAACAGGACGTAGAAACTCCCTTAACGGGTAAGTCGTTTTGCTTTACTGGCTCCTTGAGTAACATAACAAGAAAAAAAGCATCGGAGTTGGTTACCCAGCGAGGTGGAAGCGTCGCGACTAGTGTTGGTGGGTCTCTTGACTATATCGTCGTCGAATCACTCGAATCACAGTCGCAAAAAGCTCAAAAAGCAAGAAGCTTAGGAATTACATTCTTAACCGAACAAATGTTTTTGGACCTTATCAATCAGACAGCTTGATATTTCGAATACCAAGGAGGTCGACAATGATTTTTCTGTATCTACACTATAGGCACTAGCGTTCAGTAAATAATCGATCTCGTGATTCTACGAGTGATAGAATTCTATTACTTCCACTCCACCAGGCGGTAGCTCCAGCAACACTTAATAACGTTGATGCACCTGCGAGGGCAAAGCCAGTCGAAGATATTACCTGTCCCACGTTCGGATCAATTGCTTCTATATTGGTCAATGTTAATGAAATAGATCCCAGAACACTGGTGGCAGATGTCAATGCAATCCCAATCCAAAAAATGGTCATGCCGTTTTGGTACAGGCTATGTGCTTTTTGATACTCATTTAAAAAGAATTCTTCACTGGAGAAGCTAATGTTCAGTCGATTCATTTGCTCGTTGGTATCGGTTTCTTCGGCGTTATTCTCCTGAGCAAAGAGGGCTGCTGCACCTGTAAGAATAAGTAAGATTGTTACTATGTATAGTTTATTCATGGTTAACTCTATCAAATTACCTCTAATAAGTCAATTAAGTTATATATTTCTACATAAGAAATTATATATTTAGATGGAATGTATATTGACGGGCTAACAGAGTATCTGAATGCTAAGTCTGCGAAAACAGAGATTAGTCCATTACATAAGAGCGGATATAATTTTTCTTGCGGCAATATGGGCTCCAATAATATTTTGAGCGGCTGGCCCTATGGAGAGTTCGGCAAGAGACCCGGTTAGGAATAGTCCATCGACCCATTCAGAACTACTGTTTGGTATAGGAGTGCCGTTGGGTGCAATTGTGGAATTCGTATTTTCACCGATAGACACTAGCAAGGAATCTTTTGCTGAAAATCTTCCAAAACCAGTAGCGAAAATAACCCTTTTACTGGGCATGTTTTGTGCTAGATCGAGATAATACCTCGTAGATTCTTTCCCGGTATGAATGGCGAGTTTTTCGGGGTATTTTTCTTTGATAGCGTTCAACTCTGCGTGTACATCGGGTGTGATGGAGCCTGGGTATCTAGCTGTAGTAATAATAGTCTGGCGTTCTTGGATGTTCAAAGTTTGGTGAAATGTTCTGCCACATTTTGGTCCGATATAGCATGGGTTGCTATCGAATTGACGTAGGTATAATGGATGTCTGGAGATGAGGTTCACTTTATTACCCATTTTAACGAGTGATGTCGCCAATTGAACACCGGTCATCCCAGCCCCGAATAGAAATAATTCTTTTGATCTGGTATATGAAGAAGGTGAGAATTGAGGATCGAAGGCTGAAATACCGAATGCAGGAGGTTTAATAGGTCTTCCTAAGGCCAGAATAATCCTTGGAGATTTCAGCTCACCTGTGTTTGTTCTAAGTACCCACTCGTGTTTTTCTTTCTTTATTTCTACAACGGCTTCTTGAATATGAGCTTTTTCGAGTGCGTGGGTTTCGATCAGATGTTGCGAGAATGTATTGAATAGAGAGAGAGATGGTCTCCAATAAGGCTGTTGGAATGTGGATTTAGGATACCCATTACGCTTCGCATAGGTGAGCATTGCTGAAAAATCTGGTGAGATACTGTGTGAAACTGGAGATCTGAGGTGCGTCATGCCACATATGGAAGTTCTATGCATCCAATGGCTCATAAGATGGTCATGGGGATCTACTATTGAGAATACCAATTTGGGAAGATATTTTCGCAAATAAAGTGCGATGAGGCACCCAAACACACCCCCACCAACTATTATCATGATCTTGGACTAGTCTCGTTTTATCGCTTTACGAAAATCTTTCCAGAGTTGATCTACATTTTGATTCTTATTCGACATTTCGCGTCCCTTTTCGATGGCTTCCTGTTTAACTTCCGCATTCTTTTTTCTTCTTTGAGAAAGAGATTCTTTGTTTGTGAGAGCTTCACTTTTTTTTGTTTTATTGATCATAATACGTGTATTGCCAATGCCGTCTACCATATTGTCTTTGCTCCATTCGGAGCCGGCATTCTCGTCAAACTCTTTACCCCTGAAATCATTTCTATACCGTTCGATTATTTGTTTGGTTTTCCCCGTGATAGTCCACCAAATTCGTGTAAATAGAGGCATACGTTTGCAAGCATTTCTTACAATACCCCCAATATTTAAATCAAATATTTTCTCATATTCTTTGAGTTCCATTGTTTCTTTGTAGAAGAATATTCCAAGAAGCTTTTCCATGGTTTTTATGCTATCCGATTTCAGCGTCTCACGACCATGAATTAAGACGCTATCTGCGAGTAATCGTGGGTGTTTTAGTATGGTTGAAACGAAGGGGCTCTTCTTGGTGACTTCTTTCGTAATTGTTTGCACATAACTCTGATAAGAAAGCATAAGAGGGTGAGTGGTACTGGAACGCAGACTATCGAGTACTTCTTGGGCAACCCAATCTTTGAGATATACTTTGAGGCGAATGAATTCATCATAGAAATAAGAGAAAAATTTATTGATGTGTACATACCCAAGTTCTAGCAACACAATTGTTGGTGTAACGGGAGTATTTATTGGTTTTACATACGTTGCCTCAAAGTCTGCAATGAATTTTGAAAAGTCATCCCCCAAGCTCTGCTGTATGGGAGCGAGCATGTTTGAAAATTCTTCCTTGGTCACTATATTTGTGGGATGGTCCTTCATGGTTTGTAGCAGATCATCGAGTAGTTCCTGCTTCACGAGGTGGGCCTGTTGCTCTTCATGATCCTCTTGAATAATTCTGCCGGACACCTTTGAAAGAATAACCGCATAGATAAGGATTTCTTTACTTGTGTCTAGTCTTGTATTTGCAAAAATTGATTCTCGATGCTTGACTAGTGCGGTAGTAAGATCATGCCAATTGCGGACATCGGTGCTCTTGATTTTTTCTTGAATATTAGTAAATGTTGTCTCGGTAGCTTTTGCCACATCGGCCAAAAAGTCAGCACTTGAAAAGAAATAGCGAATCTTCAAAATTAGCGCATCTACGAGTAAAGGCAAATTTTTGGTAGAAATACACAAGCCTTCTTTCTCGAAGACCATTAGCGATACGGTATCTGGAACACTGGTTTCTTCATAAATAATATCGAGTTCCTGCAGAGATATCTCAGGTATATTGTAGATCATATCGGAATAGTTAGATTTTCGTAGTTCAGAGATTAGGGGTAGAGGAGTTTCAGGGTTGATGGTTGCTTCGAGGGTTAGCTCTTCTACCAGCTGATTACAGAATTTTTCATCATACTTGTTTGTCAATATAATGTATGATGGAGTTTGATTGTTTAGCTTTGTTTCTGTTCGAAGAACAGCTATTCCGGACTGTTGCAATTTTGATATCAGGAGTCTTAGGGTATTCTTTGCGTTTGGGAATTTGTTAAAAATAGCATCCAATACGTTTTCATAGGATATTTGTTCGACGTAATTATTGCACAACCATTGAAATATTTCTCGTTCGGTTGAACTGAAATTTCCATTTTGCGACAGGACAGCATTTCGCTCCTTGTTACTTAAGTCAACGTATTCAGGTCTCATACGTACATTTAACCATAAAAACACTTTTTGTAGGATACGTTTGTAAATTTTTTGTTCTGTCTTTATCTACATGATTACCATTGGTATACTGGATACGTTTTTGAGTGGATTTACTTACTTTATTGGGAATACGCGAATAGAAATCAGGAAATATGGCAAAAAAATACGATGAGTCTACAGTAACAACCTTAGGATCACTCGAGCACATACGTTTGCGTAGTGGTATGTATATTGGTCGATTGGGTACGGGAAGTCAATCTCACGATGGCATATATGTCATGCTGAAAGAAGTAATAGATAATAGTGTTGATGAATTCATCATGGGGTTTGGATCTCGTATTGATATTTCTGTCAACGACGATAACTTGGTGTGCGTACGCGATCACGGTAGAGGAATTCCGTTTGGCAAACTGATCGATTGTGCCTCTGTTATAAACACGGGCGCGAAGTATAACACGGACGTGTTTCAGTTTAGTGTGGGTTTGAATGGGGTAGGCATTAAGGCGGTCAATGCCTTGTCTTCTCATTTTCTTATCCGTTCGGTTCGCAAAAAGAAGTTCGTTGAAGCGTTGTTTGTGAGGGGCGTGTTGCAAAAGGAGGGCTCTGGTTCTTGCAAAACGCTAGATGGGACTTATGTTGAATTTCGTCCAGATGATACCATTTTCCCCCCATATTCATTCTCACAAAGTTTGATTCGGGAAGCGCTATTAAGATATTCTTTCTTGAATCCAAAACTAGAATTGATGTTCGGAAAAGAACGTTTTTACTCCGAGCAAGGCTTATACGATTATGTTGTACACACCCTTGGAGGAGAGGGTAATTATGAAATATGTCATAAAAAAACCAAACAACTCGAGTTTGCCTTTACGCACACAGATCAATACGGTGAAACCGTCTCTTCTTTTGTAAACGGGCAATACACAAGCGATGGAGGAACCCACCAGAATGCATTTAGAGAAGGATTGCTTAGGGGAGTCAATGACTTTTTTAAAACAACATATATCAGTTCTGACTTAAAAGAGGGGCTGGTTGCCGCCCTTTCGGTGCGTATTCAGGACCCTATATTTGAGAGCCAAACAAAAAATAAACTTGGAAACACAGATATTCGACCCTGGATTTTGCAAGAAACACGCACGGCTGTACAGGACTTCTTTTTACAGAATCAAGCAGCTCGAGATGAGCTACAGTCGATACTGCAGCGAAATGAGAAGTTGCGCAAAGAACTCAGCCAATTGAGAAAAAAAGTGCGGGGAGCTGCCAAAAAGTTTTCGATTACGATAGGAAATCTTCGTGACTGCAAATATCATCGGGGTCACCAGAAACATGGAGAAGAAACAACTCTATTCATAACGGAAGGACAATCTGCTGCTGGTTCGATTGTTAATGCACGGAACGTATATACTCAAGCGGTGTTCGCCTTGCGGGGAAAACCAAAAAACATGGTAGCAAAAAAACCAACCGATATCTATCATGTAGAAGAGTTGTACAATTTGGTGGTTGCATTGGGCATAGAACAGGACACCGATCAACTCAGATACGAACGTATCGTCATCGCTACCGATGCTGATCACGATGGGTATCATATTAGAAATTTGCTTCTTACATTTTTTATTAGATATTATGAAGGGCTTGTTGTTTCGGGACATATCTCTATTCTTGAAACACCGATATTCCGGGTTCGAAACAAAAAAGAACAGGTGTATTGCTATACCGAACAAGAAAAAACAGAAGCATTGCGTTCGATACAACATGCAGAAATCACACGATTCAAGGGCCTGGGGGAGATATCTCCTCAGGAGTTCCGTTCTTTCATTGGGGAAGATATTCGATTATTACCGGTAGAACTTTCTCAAATCGGGGCTATGAAGGATACTCTTTTGTTTTATATGGGTAATAACACACCAAAAAGAAGGCATTTTATTATGGAGCATTTGACCGATGCCGAGTTGTGAGAGCTTATTTGAGCACAATTTTCTACATTATGCTTCCTATGTAATACGGGATAGAGCAATTCCGAGTATTGTAGATGGACTAAAGCCAGTACAACGGAGGATATTGCACACCCTTATGGAAATGGATGATGGGCGATTTCATAAAGTGTCCAATATTATTGGTTCATGTATGAAATATCATCCGCACGGTGATCAAAGTATTTTTGCGGCACTTATAAATCTCGCCCAAAAAGGGTTGTTCATCGAGACCCAGGGGAATTTTGGGAATATCTTTACCGGCGATGAGGCTTCGGCTCCTCGATATATCGAATGCCGAATTTCTTCGTATGCCAAAGAGATTCTGTTGAACAAAAAAATAACATCCTATGTGGATTCATACGATGGACGAAATAAAGAGCCGATTGCCTTTCCTGCAATGATGCCCCTGGTGTTACAGCTGGGCGTTGAGGGGATTGCGGTCGGTATGTCCACTACCATACTCCCTCATAACCCACGTGAAATTTTGCAAGCATTACGGGCAGCGCTGGATGGCAAGAAAAAGCGTATATATCCAGATTTTCCGACCGGTGGTATTATCGATACCCGAGAATACGACGATGGGCGAGGCCGGGTTCGGGTTCGAGCAAAAATAGACATAATTGACAATAAGAAATTGTGTATTACCGAACTACCCTATGGAAAAAGTACCGAGCTTCTCATACGCTCAATAGAGCAGGCATCGCAAAAACGAAAATGCAATATCGCAGAAATCCATGATTATACCGCAGAGACGGTTGAAATAGAACTCAAAACAACTCGAGGCACTACCACCAATGAGGTAATTGATACCTTATATGCGTTTACCGACTGCGAAGTGAGTCTATCGAGCGATATTTTGGTTATTCGTGATGAGAAACCAAGACAAATGTCGGTATCTGAGATCATTGAATATCATGCGAAACAGTTGTACACGCAACTTGAAGCAATGCTCATGGTTGAAAAATATGAGATATTGCAGGAGCTTCGGAAACGTAGTCTCGAACAAATTTTCATAGAAGAGCGAATATACCACAATGTCGAAGACAAAAAGACGCCCAAGGACATAGAGGAAGAAATTATTCGATCTATGAATCCTCATATCGAACGTATTTCATCATTGTACAATGCCCCAATAACCAAAAATGATATCGATCACCTATTACGCATCCCAATACGAAAGATTACACTCTATGATATTGAGAAAACTCGAAAGGATATGGAGCAACTACAAACCTCTTTAGAAATTGTACGAGCCAGACTAGAGAATGTTGTTGGGTATGCGAAAGAATTTCTTTCAGATATAGAAAAAAAATATGTTGAAACCATCCCTGAAAGACGTAGCAAGGTAGAAGTCTTCGAGGGTATTGATGCACGGGCTGTGGCCATACAAAACATACCGGTATATTACGATAAGACGCGCAGGAGCATCGGTACCAAGGTAAGTACCGGGGAGCGAGCCTTACTCGCATCCGAATTCGACAAAATAATCCTGCTACGAACCGATGGTCAATACAGTGTGGTCCCATTACCAGAAAAATTGATGTGTGGAGATATATTGTTTTGTGGTTTTGCAGATAAGGAATCCTTACAAGGATATGTGTTCACCATCGTATATACCAACCAACAGGGGCAGGCATACATCAAGCGGTGCAAAATATTGAAATATATGGTAAATAAATCTTACTCGCTTATCCCCGAAGGCTCGCATTTGCTGGGGATAACATTGGCCGATAAAGGGACGATCACGATTCATTTCTCTGAAATCCGGAGAAATATGAAACGTTCTATGCAGTATAAGCTGCAAGACTATGCGATTAAGGGATCAAGTACCAAGGGACAGCGGCTCCACACGCGAGGAGTCAAGCGCGTAGACATTTCTTAGCAATAAAAAGCATATAAAATGTCTAAGATAATTCACGCGAGCCCTATATTCGTATAGAATGAAGCTCGGAGGAATCATGAAAAAAATCATAATTGTATTATTATTAGTATGCACTGTTTTTGTATTCGCACAAAAGCGAGGCGGTGTGTTGGTCTTTGCACGTGGCGGAGACTCAGTTGGCCTTGATCCAGGTCGTGAAACCGATGGAGAATCGTTCTATGCAACAGTACAGGTGTTTGATCGCTTGGTTGATTTCCAACCCGGAACTTCAATTATACAGCCAGCCCTGGCCGAATCATGGTCCGCATCGGCAGATGGTCTTGAGTATACATTTAGACTACGCAGGGGAGTTGAATTCCACGACAGAACTCGATTCAATGCGGATGCTGTTGTGTTTACTTTTGAAAGAATGTTCAAAGAGAGCAATCCTTATTATCAACATGGTCCGTGGAACTATTTCAACAGCACCATAGGAGACTATTTGGTTTCTGTTGAAGCGCTAGATGAATACACTGTGAAGTTCACTCTGAATGATCGTCTTGCCCCATTTGTATCTATTCTTGCAATGGACTTTGCATCGATTGTCTCACCAACGGCGGTAAGAAAATTTGGTTCAGAATTTTTCAGAAATCCGGTTGGAACCGGACCATTTGTATTCGTTTCATGGCAGAAAGATTCTCAGATTGTTTTTGTTCGAAACAGTCGCTATTGGAGAGAGCCAGCCTACGTTAACAGGTTAATCTTGCGGGTCATTCCAGACGCGACAGCAAGACTACTTGCTCTGCAAAAAGGTGAAGTCGATATCATTGATTTTCCATCTCCAGAAGATATTGCATCGATTCGACGCAACAATGAACTTGAATTGATCCAGCAAGAAGGATTTAACATTGGCTATCTGGCTATGAACATAGAAAAAGAGCCATTCGACAATGTGTTGGTCCGTAAAGCCATCAATCATGCCATAAACAAAGATGATCTTATCAAGGGTGTTTATGGAAACTCCGGTATTCCGGCGAAAAACCCTATGCCACCAAGTTTGTGGTCCTACAACGAAGATACTCCAGAATATGAGTACGACCCACAACGTTCTCGTGCTTTGCTCAGAGAAGCAGGATATCCCAACGGATTTTCATCCGATATTTGGGCAATTCCAGTGGTGCGTCCGTATATGCCAAATGGAAGAAGGGCAGCCGAAATTTTGCAAGCACAGCTACGCGAAGTTAACATCAACGTGGAAATCAAAACCTATGATTGGGGAACCTATCTAGACAGGGTTTTCGAAGGAGAGCATGGAATGGCTATGCTTGGATGGACGGGAGATTATGCAGACCCCGACAACTTCTTATACACATTGCTTTCAGAAAAAGCTGCTGAGAAGCCTGCACTCAATATTGCGTTTTGGCGGAACCGAGCATTCAATGAGCTTATTCTTGATGCACAAAAAACAAGCGATCGCGGAGAGCGAACAGCTCTCTATGAAGAAGCACAGGAGATATTTTTTGAAGATGCTCCTTGGGTTCCATTAGCACATTCGATTGTATATGCGGCTACTCGAGAGAATGTCCGAGGGTTCAGATTGTACCCAACCGGTGAACGTATCTTTCGAGATGTATGGCTTGATTAAAGGGTCTATTTTATTATTGTGTGATCTGCATAGGCGGGTCACACATATTTCTTAATAATGAATTGATCTGATGCTTTCGTACATTCTTCGAAGATTACTACAATTTATCCCCACAATGCTTGGAGCGGTAACCGTTGTGTTTTTTCTGATTTCACTGGCCCCTGGCGATCCTGCTCGAATAATGCTGGGCGAACGTGCACAAAAAGAGCAAATCGAAGAATTACGAGAAGAGCTCGGCTTAGATAAACCGCTCGTCCAGAGATATGGCATATACCTTCTGAATGTTGTTCAACTAGATCTTGGGAAATCAATTTTTAGTCAAAGACCGGTTGTAGAAGAAATGCTTGAGTTATTTCCAGCTACCATAGAGCTTTCCTTGGTCGCGATAACAATTGCAACTATTGTTGGTATTTTTCTGGGAAGCTTAGCAGCGGTCAAGCGTAATTCCCCGTTTGATTATATTTCTATGTCTGGAGCTCTCGTCGGCGTTTCCATGCCAGTATTTTGGCTTGGTCTCATCTGTATAATGCTATTTTCAGTTATACTGGACATATTGCCTACGGGAGGTAGGATAAATGCGCGATACTTTTTTCTTCCGATTACAAATTTCTATGTAATCGATTCTATTATTTTATTCTTTCAAGAAAAAGACTGGAGTTATCTTACTTCGAGTCTTCTACATTTGGTTTTACCGGCCAGTGTATTGGCAACCGTTCCGCTTGCTGTGATTGCGAGAACTACTCGCAGTTCGATGCTAGAAGTGTTAAAACAGGATTATGTTCGAACCGTTCGATCCTTGGGTGTGCCTCGTTTTCGTATAATCAGGGTATACGCTCTAAAAAATGCTATGCTTACTATCTTGACAGTGATCAGCATACAATTTGGATTGTTGCTTTCTAGTGCAATACTTACTGAAACAATTTTTGCATGGCCCGGGATAGGTAGATGGATATATACTGGGATTGCAGCTCGTGATTATCCAGTGGTGCAAGGTGGAGTTATTTTGATAGTTGGTATATTTCTGATTATTAATCTTGTTGTTGATGTTGTGTATGCATTGGTTGATCCACGTATCCGCATAACAAAGAAGGCCGAATGAATACAACGATACGTGAAATGCTATTTCTATTGTGGAGAAGCAAGGCGGCTTTTTTTGGGCTTTTTGTTATTTTGCTGTTTTACATAGTGGGCATTTTTGCACCAGTATTTGCAACCCATGACCCAATCGAACAAAATATAGATCAGCGAAAATTACCGCCTTTTTCTGAAGGGTATATTCTTGGAACCGATGAACTTGGGCGCGACTTATACTCAAGAATAGTCTATGGAGCTCGAGTCTCTATGCTCATTGGAGTGGTGTCGGTTAGCATTGCTCTTGTGATTGGAACTACGATAGGTATGATTTCGGGATATCTTGGTGGCGCGGTGGATACCATAAGTATGCGTGTGATAGACATAATGCTTTCGTTTCCCTATGTTCTACTCACCATAGTTATTGTATCTTTGCTGGGCTCTTCTCTGGTAAATGCAATGATTGCTATAGGAATTTCTCATATTCCTCGGTATGCTCGAGTTTGCCGGGCGGCCGTTCTTTCTGAAAAAGAGCAAGACTATGTTATGGCCGAGCAATCTCTTGGGGCAGGTTCATTCCACCTTATGTTTAAAAGCATTCTTCCCAATGTATTAGCTCCGGTCATGGTGCAAGCAACGCTTGGTTTTGGAGATGCTATTCTCTCGGCTGCGGCATTATCCTTTTTGGGCCTTGGGGCTCAGCCTCCGACCCCCGAATGGGGGCTAATGATTGCCAGTTCTCGTGATTTTGTTACTAGTGCCTGGTGGATCGTCACTTTTCCAGGTCTTGCAACGTTGTTTGCGGTGGTTGGATTCAATGTCTTTGGCGATGGGATGCGCGATATCCTCGATGTGAGATTGCACGACTAATGAAAGTTCTGGATGTAAAAAATATAACCATTGGGTTCAAAGATCGTTTTGGATTTACTCCGATGGTTCGAGATTTATCTTTTTCTATAGACAAGGGAGAAGTACTTAGCATCGTTGGTGAATCTGGATGTGGTAAATCGATTACCGCATATTCTATCCTTAAACTGATGGATCCTCATATTTCAGAAATTCGAGGAGATGGGTTGATGTTCGGAGAACGCAATCTCCTGTCTGCAACCGAATCTGAGATGCAACAGATACGTGGGAAAAATATCTCGATGATTTTTCAAGAACCCATGTCTTCTTTGAATCCCGTGTTTAGCATAGGTGCACAACTAACAGATATCTGCACATTGCATACGGGAGATTCAAAAAAACAAGCGTGGCAATATGGCATTGAGTTATTGAAGAGGGTACATATTCCGTCAGCGGGAGAATGTATGCACAAATACCCACACGAACTTTCAGGGGGAATGAGACAACGCGTACTCATTGCGCTTGCATTAGTATCGCCTTCTTTGGAGATGTTGATTGCCGATGAGCCAACAACGGCCCTAGACGTAACTATACAAGCTCAAATCCTGAACCTGCTTGATGAACTTAGGAAAGAGACAGGATTAACGTTGCTAATGATTACGCATGATTTGGGGGTTGTGGCAACGCTTAGCGACCGAGTAATGGTTATGTACGCCGGCAGAAAGGTGGAAGAAGGAAGTCTTGCTGACATACTAAACAATCCAAGTCATCCCTACACACAGGGGCTCCTCTCATCCCTTCCGATTAAGCAACACGAACGGCTAGCAGAGAATCGTCCCATGTTTGCTATTCCAGGCAATGTTCCATCTTTGAAAGCAATAAGCGAAGCCTGTCCTTTTTCCGACCGGTGTGACCGGGTTATAAGTGAATGCAAGCAGGCATTCCCTAGTGAAGCAGCGATATCTGATACACATAGAGCATGGTGTAATGTTCTTGATGAAGGAATTAAAGATGCCTGATCAACCAGTAGAAGAAAATCTTGTTAGTGTAGGAAATCTTTCGGTAAGTTATGGTCAAGCGAGGATGTCACTCGGGGCAAGACAGCGTTTTGTTGCGGTCGATAACGTAAATTTTTCTGTCAAAAAAGGCTCAATTGTAGGTTTGGTCGGAGAGACTGGGTGTGGAAAATCGAGCATAGGACGCGCAATACTGGGCTTAATCCCGTTTTCGGGGAAGGTCTCCGTAGCGGGCAAGCGTATTGACGCGATGTCATCAGAAGAGTTAAAGCGTCATCGACTCCATATGCAAATGATTTTTCAAGACCCATTGTCGAGCCTCAATCGAAGAAAGAGCATTAAATCTCTGATGAGACAGAGCTTGCAGCTACAACGAATAGGATCACGAAAAGAGCAAAATGATAGAATTTCGGCGCTAATAAAAGAAGTCGGCTTCGATGATTCAATATTGACGAGATACCCGCATCAATTTTCTGGAGGTCAGCGACAACGGATTTCCATAGCCAGAGCTCTCACATTACACCCGTCTTTTATCGTGTGTGATGAGGCGGTAAGTGCATTAGATGTTTCGGTTCAAGCTGCTATTATCAACCTCTTGTTGGATTTACGAAAAAAGCATGATTTGACCTATTTATTCATTTCGCATGATTTATCTGTTATCGAGCTAATTTCTGATTATATTGTTGTCTTATATCTTGGACGCATCGTAGAACAAGGAAGCAAAAAAGCTATCATGGCACGCCAAATGCATCCCTATACCCAGATACTTTTTTCTACATCTCCGGAGCCTACAACCGCACAGAGAACAAAAAAATTCCAAAAAATTGTGAGCGATATTCCACAGCGTAATACCGTAGGGGAAGGTTGCTTTTTTGCTTCCCGGTGCCCCTTTGTTATGGATAAATGTCGTAAGACCTATCCGAAAACATTTGAAACCGCCGACAATCAAAAAGTTGCCTGCTGGTTGTATGAATAGGACCTCACTGTATGGACAGAAAAGGTGCTATGCCACGTGCTGCAAGTAATCACCGAAATAGGCGAGCTTTCGATGAACCAGACATCGGTGTCATAATTCCTACATATAATCGTCAAAAAATACTAAGAAGAGCAATCGATTCGGTATTAGATCAGGGACCACAGATAGCTTGTGTTATTATTATAGACGACGGGTCGGAACCAGCAACGCGTATTTCTTATTCCGACCCTCGGATACAATGCATTCGTATTCCCCATTGCGGATTTCCCGGTAAAGTTCGCAATATTGGGATGCAGAACATACATACGCCATGGCTCGCATTTCTTGATTCGGATGACGTGTGGTTACCAGAAAAATTGAATGAGCAGCGTATGTGTGCGGAAGAAACGGGGGCTATGGCTGTTTTCACGCGTGAGAAATGGTTGCGTAATGGAAAAATAAGATGTGCACCCGAACCGATCAAAGATACACGGGACTTGTTTTGTGCATCATTGGAAAAATGTGTCATGGGGCCCTCAACGATGATGATGAAAACCAAAGTGTTTCGGTCATTGGGAGGATTTCGGGAAGACCTTGTGTTTGCAGAAGACTATGAATGCTGGATACGCATGTTATTACAGGGTGTTAAAATATCGGCGGTTGATCGCCCATTGATCGTAAAAGAGGCTGGTCTAGGGGACAATCTCAGTGAAATAACCCCGATGCGTGAATTTTATCGACTCAAAGCCCTCGCAGGAATCATCGAAAAAACACACAATACAGGGGCACTTGAAGATTGGCAGAAAAAAGCCATCGAGAGAGCTTTTTCACGAAAAATTGCCATTGTCAAAACCGGTGCCTTGAAACGTGGAAACAAGGAAATGCTCCATTGGCTTGAAAAACTTCCAAACAGTAGAGGAATACATTCTCTTGACCCAGACTATCACTTTTCTTAGTCTACAGTATGCAGGCTCTCACCCCTATTATCCAGCGGTACAACTGGGGCAGTTATGACTTTTTACCGGAATTTCTGAATCTTCCAAAAGATGGCCAGCCGTATGCCGAATTGTGGTATGGTACACATGTACGGGGAGAAAGCGTCATTACAGAAACAAATGAGCCGCTTAGCAAACATATTGGAGGATCATTACCCTATATGATGAAAGTTCTTTCTGCTGAACGCCCGCTATCGATCCAAGTGCATCCAAATAAGAAACTTGCAGAGGAAGGGTACAGAAAAGAAGAAGATCAGAAAATTGCCAGACAGAACCCTCAACGAAACTATCCTGATCCCAATCATAAGCCGGAAATATTAATTGCTCTGTCTGATGTTTGGGCTCTATCCTCTATACGACCAAAGGAGGAAATAATTTCGTTTCTTGAGAATATTAACTCTTCCTTTGTAGAAAAAAAGTTCAATACTATCGAAGATTTATTTAGTACTCTGTTAAGAATCGAGCATGATAATTTATTTTTACAAACAATACTTGAATTTGCAAAAAAAAATACACTGGAAAAGCATGATCTCCATTGGTGGGTTTTAGAAATGGCAAGGTATTATTCAAATGACGTAGGAATAATCATGCCTTATATTTTGAATTTGGTACATCTTTCTCCAGGAGAAGCTCTTTTTAACGCCCCGGGTGAATTACACGCATACCTAAAAGGGAGTGGAATCGAAGTGATGAGTTGTTCTGATAATGTGCTAAGATGTGCCTGCACACAAAAATACAAAGACGTTGAAGAATTATTTCGCATCACCTCTTTTTCTTCAAGATCACCGAGCATACTACAACCAAAAGAAGTAGATGAAGGGTTATATGAATATCCGGTTGAAACACTCGACTTTCAAGTGTTTTCTGCAAACCAAGGTAAACGAGTTGCTTGCCCGTTACCTTCTGGACTAGGCATTGTTTTATGTACTGAGGGCTATGTTCAAGTAAGCCAAGAAGAAGAAAAAAAATATTTGAAGCGTGGAGAAAACATTTTTTGTACTACCGACCTTATCCTTATCGAAGGTCCAGGCAGGGCATGTATAGTTACCAATGAAAACCATATGGGTTGATGCAGATGCATGTTCGCGTGAATCTCGAAGAATCACGTTACGATTGGCGAAATATTACCGTTTCGATACATATCTTGTTGCAAATCACGCTTTGGCGATACGGGAAAGTGATACGGTAAAAGTCATCGTTTGTTCTAAAGAAAAGAATGCTGCCGATGACTATATTTCTGTGCATATAGATGCAGATGACATCGCGATTTGTCGTGACATAGAACTCATTCAACTTCTTCTTAAGAAGGGCGCTTTCGTTCTCAATGACCGCGGGAAGATATATACCAGGGAAGATATCGAATACGATGTGTTACGGAGAAATCGAGCACATATGGTGCATACCCAACTGGGTATGGTCTCCAAAGGAAAAAATAAAAAAAAGCAATCTTATTCAAAAGAATTTTCCCATAGTCTTCAATTATTATTGAAAAATTAAGATAATACCGCTACAATGGTTATCCAAAGGAGACAAAAAAATGAACACCACGAAAGTATGCGACAATACATATAGATTTTCTGTAAATGCAGAGCCAAATAGCCTATTGTTTGAGAGTTTGTGGCCAATCCCCGAAGGCGTATCGATGAATTCTTATATAGTAAAAGGAGATAAAACAGCTATCATAGATGGTGTTTGTGGATGGGATGGAGTTCCTGAATCTCTCCTTGATCAACTAAAAAAAGCCGAAATTGCACTTGAAGATATAGACTATGTTGTTATAAATCACATGGAGCCAGATCACAGCGAATGGTTAAAGGACTTTGCAGCGATGCGAAGCGATTTTAAAATTTATACCCACCAAAAGTCAAAAATATTACTTGAACGTCTTTTGGACGTTACACAAGAGATACATGCGGTAAAAACGGGAGATACGCTTGATTTAGGGCAGGGACATGTACTTTCCTTTGTGGAAATTCCCAATGTACACTGGCCAGAAACTATAGCAACATTTGATACAAAAACGAAAACATTATTTTCTTGTGATGCGTTTGGTTCCTTCAAGTCTGTTCCGGATGATCTGTTTACCGATTCAATGTCTAGCGATGAAATAGCAGATTATGAAAACGAAACCCTTCGATACTATGCAAATATCATTGGAGCCTTTTCTGCTCCGGTAAAGAGTGCAGTAAAGAAGCTTGTTCCTTTAGGTGATATTTCTACGATAGCTCCGGGCCATGGCCTTATTTGGCGGGAAAATACGGATCATATAGTGGATTTATACAGCAAATATGCGGCATATAGCAATGGCCCCGCTGAAAAAGCAGTTACCATTATCTGGGCGTCTATGTATGGAAACACAGGGAAAGCTGTTCCCGAAGCTGTGAAAGCTCTTGAAGAAGAAGGCGTGCAAGTATTCGTACACAAGGTGCCGGAGAGTCATATATCATATATTATCCGGGATGTCTGGCAATCGAGTGGTGTAATTATTGCAGGGCCAACCTATGAATACAAACTGTTTCCAGGCCTGGTGTCCGCATTGGATGAACTTGGGAAGAAGAAAGCCAAGAATAGGAAAGCCTTTCATTTCGGTTCCTATGGCTGGAAATCTGGATCGCAGGCAGAGATAGATGAGATTAATGAACGCTTAAAAATGAAATGGGAATTTTTAGAGCCCGTGACCTTTATTGGAAGCCCTTCGGAAGATGATATATCTGTCATTCGTTCTCGCTGTGCCGAGCTAGCTCATTCGGTGATTGATTGGATCGCTGAAACAGAACAGGCATCATAGAGTATTGTTTTAAATGGTATATCTTTGTGCTGGTTAATACGCCAGGAGAATACTACTTTTGATTGTGGATGCTTCCTGTTTCATATTAGTTTGTTAGTAAGATATCTCTCACGTGTGATTTGGCGCTTGGGCCAAGGAATTTAGTGAGAGAAATAATGTCGTGAGCTATGAATTTCTCAGAATCAGAACGTAGAGCGATACAAGAGCGAAAGAAAGAACTTGCTGCAGAACAGAAGCGAGACAAAAAAAGAAATGATGGATTAGAAGATGTCTTAGCTGCCTTCGAGGCAATGCCTTCCCTAGATCGGAGGGCTGGACTGAAGATTCACACGATTGTTTCCGAATTAGCTCCTTTTCTCTGGCCGAAACTGTGGTATGGGATGCCAGCCTATTCGATTGAGGGAAAAAAGATTCTTTGCTTTTTTCAGTCTCGTGAAAAAGGGGAGTCGCGGTATGCAACGTTTGGATTCACGGATGTAGCATCATTGGACAAGAGTAACATGTGGGCGAGCTCTTATGCTCTTCTGGCGATTGGGGAAACCGAGGAAACGCGTATCCGAGGTCTAATTAAACAAGCGATCTCCGATTTGTAAATCGCTGGTAGTATAGCAGCTACACTAACTCGCTTTTTAGATTTTTCCATGTTCCTTGAAACTGTAATATTGTTGCGGGCTGAAAATGATATGATCTAGCAGAGGAATGCCTAGCAATATTCCAGATTCTTTGATCCTGCGTGTAGATTGCAGATCCTCAGAACTTGGTTCCACATACCCACTCGGATGATTGTGAGCAATGATTAGGCTGGTTGCCCTTAAACGTATCGCATCAGAGAAGACCTCTCGGGGATGAACCAGCGTCTTATTTATGAGCCCAATTGAAACTATCGAATGGGAAATAACATTGTGTGCCCCGTTCAATATAATCGAAAGAAAATACTCTTGCTCTTTGTGTGCATAATTGTGGAGTAAGGGTAAGATGTCCTTGGGTGATTCGATACGTTTGCTGGATGGAAGGAGCATTCGTTTGCATAATTCAAGCATCGCAACAATGCGTGTAGATTTTGCAAGACCCAACCCTTTTATCTCCAACAACGATTCAACGTCCACCGAATAATTGTTTTTTTCAAGGTGCAAGAGAAGAATCTCAGCGAGGCGCATTACATTATGAGATTTTGTTCCACTTCCAAGTATCAAGGCAAGAAGTTCATGATCTGTGAGATGTTCTGCTCCTTTTTTGTGTATTAATCCACGAGGATCGATTATCTTTACATTTCCTGAATCTCGAGTTCTGTATGTCATACTGTGTACACGCACGGAGTTGCAAGATTACTTTTGTACTATCGATGAGAAATTCGAATTATAGAAAAAAATTTATGTTTTTTAGGATATTGTGTTTTGTGAGGATGGTCCTTCAAGGTTGTTTAATCGAATTCCCATTGTGACCGCTTCCTTGGTTTCTTTGAGGATTATAAATCCTTGCCTTTTGTAGAACGCAATAGCCTCCGTGTTTTTCGCAGATGCAACTAGATGAACACCATCTAGTTGGCTTATGTCTGGCAGAGACAAAAAAAGTTGTATCATTTTTGATCCGAACCCCCGTCTTTGTACATTTCGCATCAAGTTTATGTGAAGATGGGCAGGATATTCGGGTGGAAACCATGTAGAGGATGTCTTTTTGTGTAGAAGAGTACGCACATCTTTCTCTAAGGAGGACAGACCAGTGGCATCTATGGGATAGCGTTCACGCACAGGGGGGAGAAATTCGTAATCTATCCACGTATAGAAATCTTCACTATTTGCAGTGCCAACAATATATCCCATAGGTATTCCATCTTCAATAATGACTCTGGCTAATTCAGGATGGTATATTAGATAGGGGAGAACGTAGATCTGTCCGATAAACCATGGGTCCGTATAAAATCTTGTGCTATCTTTACCGCGATATGCAGTTTTGAGGCATACTTCCATCAGGTGAGGAATATCACTCGGATGAAATTGTCGAATTACAATATCGGCCATTCGTAATCATACCAATATGATAAGCAAATATTCTATACGTTGGAAGAAATAGAGCCACTATCTCCGGTGGATCGAAAACAGAGTATTTTCTGTCATGCGGTTATTTTTTGATAACTGTGTTATTCGCTATAATAAAATAAATTGAGCACATTACATACATATAGTAAAATAAGTTGTTATGATATGGTCTGTAAATTGGTTAGCTTTGGTAATAAGCATTGTATGGTCTTTGGTACTTGGTATGTTCTGGTATAGTCCAAAAGTTTTTTTCAGGATTTGGCAAAAAGCAGAAGGTATTACCGATGAAATGATGGCAAGTGCAAGCCCGGGCAAATCGATGTTTGTGGGGATGATTGCGAACGCGGTATCAATATATGTATTGGGGGTCATCTTGCACATGCTTGAAGCCGAATCGGTATTGATGGGTGTTGGTGTTTCGGCACTTATCAGCGTAGGGTTGATCACAGCAACCCAAATCAACAACGGCTCTTTTCGATTAACCAAGCCTGTGGTGTATTTCATTGATGGGGGTTATAGATTATTGATGCTTGTTGGTTCAGGAATCTTGTTCTGCCTACTGTGATAGAGACTATTTAAAAAAGTAAGTTGATGATACCTGGAACTAAGGGTGTATCAGGCATTTATATATGGAGGAACAAATGCTTATACCACATATTTGGTACGAATCACGAGCTATCCAAGCTGCTGAATGGTATTGTTCGTTGATTCCGAACTCTAGAATTATCTCAAAAGCGATTATTCCCGGTCCTTCCGCCGATGACATAGAGCAGGTATCATTCGAACTTTGGGGACAGCGCTTTGAGGCAATGGGTGGCGGGGGAAAAGCTATGCTAAATCCATCGATATCCTTTATTTTGCATTTCGATTCTAACTTTTTTCAGAATACGAAGGATCCCGCTAAAGCAGCAAGAAAAAAATTTGATGAGTTGTGGAATGAATTTGTCAAAGAGGGCAAAGTCATGGTGGAACTGGGTGAATATGATTTTAGTCCTCACTATGGCTGGGTTGAGGACATATTTGGTGTTTCTTGGCAGTTTCTTATTGGTGGCTCTGAGCCCGCACCCAAAGCTCCAATCACACCTGCCATGTTGTTTGTAGGAGAGCAATGCGGACGTGCTGAAGAGGCGAGAGATGTTTATAGGACCTTGTTCCCAGCATCGCAAGAAGGAGGCCTGATAAAATATCCTGAAACAGAGGAATACGAGCGTCCAGGTAACATAAAATTTTCTGATTTCACTTTGAGTAGCACATGGATATCGGTCATGGAAAGTGGTTTGAATCACCAGTTTGCATTCAACGAATCTCTTTCTTTTATTGTTCTCTGCAAGGATCAAAAAGAAATAGATCATTTTTGGAATAGGCTTTCGGCCGTACCGGAGGCGGAGCAATCTGGATGGCTCAAAGATCGGTTCGGAGTTTCTTGGCAAATCATACCCGAGCGATTGAAAGAACTACTTACAGCGAAAGATGAAAAAAAGCGTAATGCGGTTATTAATGCTCTTTTAACCATGAAGAAATGTGATATAGATGTATTGCAGAATGCTTATACTAATGCTGCTGACGATTAGAATTCTTGTAGAAGCCGGGAAATAGAAACAATTGTTCTTGAGAACATATAGACGCAAGATTTGAGAATTAATTATCTTGAGAGTTCAAGATTTTTTAGCGTGTAATATCCAACTCATACTGTGATAATCTTCAGAAACCGAGGGGAGGGGTAATCCTATTTGGGCAAGATAGGGAGTACTGTACTCTTTTTGTGTATGTGCATCTACATAGGATGTCGGGGAATAATACTGTAAAGGTGGCAAACCTAGGGCATGTCCATGAAGGAGTCCCGTTTTATACGGCTGAGAGAAGAACACGTATACGCTGCTTCCTTCTTCGGCAACTATCATCCATGCATATTTCTGGGGTGGGTTGTGTATTGAGCGAGATCTGTCGGTTCCGTTTTTTTCCAATGGTCCAAGGAGCCGGTAATAGGTACCAGCCTGTATTTTAGAGCGTATATCCTTGTATAGGTTAGAATAGTGCAGTAGGATTTCCTTTTCGTCCTTGGATAATGACCGTGGATCCAATTCAAATCCAAAAGAGTATGATAATGAACTAATCGCGCGGGTATGCAGAGGAGTGGTTCGTCCAACTTGGTGGTTGGGTGTTGTTGACACGTGTGCTCCCATATACTCCGGTGGGAAAAATAATGAAGTCCCGTACTGGATAGGTAGGCGTTCTATGGCATCGGTTTGATCGCTCGTCCAGAAACGTGGTGAATAATGGGCAAGACCAAGGTCTAGACGGCCTCCCCCCCCCGCACAAGATTCGAACATAATGTTGGGGAATTTTTTTTGAAGTTTTCCAAATACATGATAAAATCCCAACATATAATCATGCATAAATGATCCTTGCTCGGCGGCTGGTTTCGTTGGTGAGTAAGGCTCGGTCATAAGGCGGTTCATGTCCCATTTTACATAATCTGGGGATATATCAGTGAAGAGGTCCGTCATTTGCGAATATACAAAATGTTGAACTTCTTTATTCGATAAATCAAGGACATATTGGTTTCGGGCCTCGGTTAATGGTAATCCAGGGATATGTACGGCCCATTCGGGGTGGTTTTCATACAGTGTACTACGTTTAGAAATCATCTCTGGTTCAACCCAGATTCCAAAGAGTAATCCCATATTTCGTATCGCATCCGCGAGGCTAGCCAGTCCTCGAGGAAATAGATCAGTGTTTATCCACCAGTCTCCTAGAGATGAAGTATCGTCTCTTCTGTTTGAGAACCAACCATCATCAAGAACGCATAGTTCAGCTCCTATCTCCTTTCCCGATTGTGCAAGTTCGAATATTTTTTTTTCATTGATATCAAAATACATCGATTCCCAGCTATTTATGAGTATGCTTCGGGGGATATTTCGCCAATGAGGTGGTGTAATGCATGTACGTATGGTGTCGTGGAAAGAATGACTCAAAGAGTTCATGCCTTTATTACTGTAGGCTAATACGACCATCGGAGTATCGAATTGTTCTTGAGTATTCAATTTTTTCTTCAATCCATAGAGACCGATAGTGATTCGAGAGATTTCATTTTCATCTAATGTACACGAGGCTTGAAAATTCCCGCTGTAGCCAAGAGCAAGTGCTAGAGCTTGCCCATTGTGTTCTTGTGTATTGGGGTCCACCAATGCCATGAAAGGGCTTGTTTGGTGGCTGCTGGTTCCATTTCTAGCCGAAATATGGTGCATCCCAGCTGAAACTGGAATGCGTTGAACATGTCTTTCACGCCCCCATGAACCATATAAGTACACAAGATCTTTTTCTGGACCCGGAATATCCACCGAGGCTGAGTATGGATTTGAGATAATAAAGGGTGTATCTCCAGTGTTTCTTATTCTTGTCCATCGTAACAAGGTTTGTACATGTGGATGTATGCAGTAGTGGAGGGTTATTTCTAAGCCTCTTTCATGATCCACCAATACTATACAGAGAGTTTGCCATTGAGGGTCGGTCGTTCCAGGGCTATCTGGATGGACGAGAGGCATTCCCTCGGGTTGGTGTATAGCATTTTCGATGTGATATGACCGATATTCCAGGGAGTAGGCAGTACTTCCATCGGAAAATTCACATTCAAGAGCTCCCCTGTGAGTGCTTCCACGTCCCCAGCTAGGGTATTCAAAGGGTATGCAATCTTGTACATACCCGACCTGTTCGGTATTATAATCTGACGAATGGTGCCGCCAAGGGGTTTGGGGCATATAATTAAAATCTCGAATCCGTATGCTTGCTTTTAACCCGGCAGTGTTTTCTAGAGGGGCTCCAAAATACAAATGAGACAGAAAGCGTCCATCGAATACCCCACAAGCGTAGCTAAAATGAGGGTTGGTGAGAACAAATTGAGGGTTGTATTTGTCGGAGCTAAGCACCGTGATGCAAGACATGCTCTTATTCTTTGACTCCGCCTAATGTCAATCCTGTAATAAATTGCTTTTGTAGAACAAAGAATACGATTATAGACGGTAAGGCCCCTACAATAGATCCTGCTGCGATGAGGTTCCACGAAATCGACCATTGTCCACGTAAGGCCTGCAACCCAAATGTTATAGGTCTTGCTGCGTCGCTTTGGACAAGTGTTAGGGCCCAAAAAAAGTCGTTCCATATAAATGTAAACAACAACACACCAAGTGAAGCTAGGGCGGGCCGAATCAATGGAATGATAATCCCAAAAAATATTCTTGACTCGCTTGCCCCTTCCATTCTTGCAGATTCCACCAAGGCAAAAGGTAAATCAGCTATGAAATTTCGAAGAAAGAATGTAGAAAATCCTGTTTGAAATGCGATATGGAACAAAATTAATGCAAACTTTGTATCGAGTAATCCTAACTGATTAAATAATAATCGAACTGGTATCATCAGTATTTGATATGGAACAAAATTTCCAGCGATGAATAAGGTATATAGGGCAATCCGACCACGGAATTTGTAAATTGAGAGGGCATATCCTGCCATTGCACTAAAAAAAATGGCAAAAAATACCGCGGGTAAGGTTATGATAATAGAATTCACAAAGTATTGAAGCATTGGGCTGCGGGAAGGATTGAAAATTTCAGTATAGTTTTCAACTATTTGTAATTCGGTTGGCCATCCCCAATAGTTTCCAGAGATTATGTCCGCATTACCTCGGAAGGATGTCAGAACAATTGCGACCATAGGCAGCAACCATAATACGAGGCATACAGGGACTGAAATTCTATAAATTATTCTCCAGCCCAGTTTTGATTTTTGTATAGGTGCAGGGTACATACTATCGTTCTCCTTTTACGATTACACGCAGGAACAAAGAGATAAAAACTAACATGAACAATAGAAGAATAACCGCTATAGATGCTCCATATCCCATTTTAAAATTGAATATTGCTTCTTGATACATAAAATAGGCTAGAACGTTTGTTTTTCCGAAGGGACCCCCAGCTGTCATGATAGATATAAGGTCGAAGCTTCGTAACGCACCGACGATGGTGACCACGGTTGCTATAAAAGTTGCTGATCTTAATTGTGGAATAATAACTCTAAAAAGCATGCTTCCTTTGTCAGCACCGTCTATACGTGCGGCTTCCACGACCTCAGCGTTCATACTAGCGAGTCCAGTAAGATAGAGAATCATACAATATGCCGTTTGTGGCCATAGGGATGCAAGAATAACTCTAACGGTTGCTGTATTTTCATTTGTTAAGAATGGACTTATATCTACGTTAAATACTTCGAAAATGGTAACCAATAAACCAAGATCTGGGTTGTAAAACCACGAAAATATTAGTCCAATAACTACGAGATTGATAACAAAAGGCAAAAAGAACAAGGATTTAACTATTTTTATACCGAATACTTGTTGGTTTAGAAACAAAGCGATAATCAATCCTAGAACGGGTGCAAACAATGTCAACACTAGCCACAATGCATTGTTTATTAGTGAAGTATAAAAAGCGGGATCGACAAATAGATCTTGATAGTTTTTTAAACCGACCCACTCCATTGCCCCAAATCCATTCCATGAAGTGAAGCTTATCCAGATACTCTGGAAAATAGGAAATAAGACAAATATACAAAATAGGGTTAATGCCGGGGCAAGGAAAAAAAGTGGGGACATCTTTTGACGAAAGGTCATCCATTGGTATTCATTCATACCAAATATTTTTTTCGTTAAGGGAGGGGCTTCCGTAGTGTTTTGTGGGTTATACTCTTTACTCATAAATACTCCTAAAAAAAGCCAATCAAACAACATGTAAGATTGGCTTTTTTATAATGTCAGGAAATTTCCCTAACTAGAAACTAATTTTCAGTTAGAAAAATATTCTTTGTCGCTCTTCTTCTATGCGAGCACGAACTTCGGCTTCTCGCTCAGGATAAACCATGAATTCTTGGAATCCTTCCATTCCTTTGGCAGCCATTTCTGGGCTTGTGTCTCGGTCATAGAACTGGGCCAAGCTGTCTGCTGAACCCAAAAGGTTGAATCCTTGAAGTATGAATCGATCGGTTGGTTTTCTACTGTATTTGTTTGGTGAGATATTTCCAGTTGCATCAGCAAAATCTGCCAATACATCTGGTCGTGATGCGTATGCGATAAAGAGTTTTGCTTCTTCTACGTTTTGCGCACCAGAAGGTACAATGTACGCCTCTGTTGGAGCATCTTCAGATACAGGTAGTGACTGATCGTAGATTGGGAATTGAAAGAAGTCGACGTCATCAACTATTCCAGCCCTCTCCATATCAGGTATCATGAAGTTTCCGATGAGATACATCGCAGCTTCCCCGTTGATGAGAGGAGCTTGTGCTTCTTGCCATGAATATGCCTCGTGGTTTTCAAGAAAATATCCGGCGTTCAACATTTCAGCCCATACATCGAAAACAGCATCAAGTCTTTCGTCTAGATAACTGATCTTTCCTTCGGTTAGTTCCATATGGAAATCGTATCCATTTATACGAAGGTTGAGATAATCGAACCATCCAGCAGCTGTCCAGAGAAATTTTGTTCCGATGGTGAACGGGGTAACCCCATTCTCAACGAGAGTGTCGGCTACGTTTGTTAGCTCATCAAAATTCGTAGGAACTTCAAGTCCGTATTCATCGAATATATCGGAGCGGTAATATACACCCCACTGGTAGTATCCCCATGGAACACCATACATTTCATCGCCAACCGCGAAAGCGGATCGAGTTGAAGCCATTGAGTCGTAGAAGTCTTCTTCTTCCCAAAGGTCGCTTATATCCATCAAAAGACCTTGTTCGACAAAGAACCTCATTCTATTTCCGGCAAACCACAGCGCAACGTCTGGGGGGTTTGAACCAAGAAAGTTACGAATTGCGGTCTTGTATGCTTCATGATCGAATTCGTTGAGGGTAACCTCAATATCTGGATATTCTGCTTTAAATCCATCCACCAACGCGTTAAAAGCAGCTTTTGGGGCTGGATCGGACAAATTTGAATTGATTACCAATTCTCTTTGTTCTTCTGATGAACCTTCGGCAAATATTAATCCGCCAAGAAACAAAAGAAGAAAAAAAACAAATGTGATTTTTTTTGACATGTATCCTCCTAGATTTGTTGATTTTTATTATATCACTTTTTTAAAGACATGGGAACTTTTTTTATGGAGAATGGCTATTTTTTATTTTAATAAACCATTTATCACCTATATACGTCAATTTTTTGTCTATCCTAGTCCAGAAGGAATTTGTAATAGGTGAAAGGTGTATTCATTAATAGTGCTATACAATATTTATCGTTTTTGAAGCACTATGCTAGAATACGTATATGGAACGTATGAAAACAGCATTAGAGATAGCACTGGAAAAATTGGGGACGGTAGAATCTGATCCAAAAATATTGGAACGTCAGAAATACGAAGAGGAGGGAAAGCGGCTTTTTGGAAAAGCTCGAACAGGAGCCTATGAAGAAGTAGCCGAAGCCATGCGCTCTTATTCTAAGGAAACCTTGCAGTATATAAGGGCTGGTTATATTTCAGTGTATGTCCAGTCTATAACACTTCCACAGAGTGAGGAAAAACTTTCAGAGATTGATATCATGCAGCATTGTGCAGAACTATTATTAGAAGATGCAGCGCAGCTACGTGGCCCATTCACCCAATTAGAATCTATAGCTCGAAAATATTTGTCCGTGATGGAACAAATTGAAAACATGCTTTCTGAACGATACAAGCCATTGATGAAAGAACGTGAAGTGCAAATGTCACAAAAACTTGGCTATTCGGTGAAACTTGATCCCAAATCAATTCCTGAGATTGCCCGTGAACGAAATAGTATCATCAAACAATATCGAGAAAAATTTTCTGAAGAACTTGAAGGATTCAAGCAACAATTAAGAACGTTATTCGAACAGAATTCTTCTGGAATAGCATAAAAATGCTTGTAATAATAACGATTAAGAGGCGTTTTTGTGGTACTTAGGGCTGGGTTAGTGGGGCTTCCTAATGTTGGCAAATCTACCATATTCAATGCATTAGTGTCTGGAACCGCAGAAGTTGGCAATTTCCCTTTCTGTACTATAGATGCGAATTTAGGGAGAGCTGCTATAAGAGACCCTAGGATAGAAAAGCTGGTTTTAACATATAATCCAGAGCGCACAGTATATAGCAGCTTTGAATTAACCGATATCGCTGGATTGGTTCAGGGTGCGAGTAAAGGTGAAGGGCTTGGAAACAAGTTTCTAGCTAATATACAAGAATGTACATTTCTCATACACGTGCTTCGTTGTTTTGAATCCTCAGATATTCAGCATGTATGTGATAGCATAGACCCCTTACGTGATTTTTCAATTATTCAAGATGAATTAACTATTTCCGATTTAGAAAAACTTGAACGGCGGATCGAGAAACAGAAAAAACGTCGCGGTGATGCATCGGAGCGTGTTGCATATGAAATACTCATCGATCTTCACAAGCACATGGAATTAGGAAGGCAAGCAAGCAAATTTCTTGAAACGTATGATCCGAGTCTATTGAAAGAAGCTGAAGAGCTAATTGCTTCTTTATCCTTGCTAACCATGAAACAGTCCATTGTTGTATGCAATGTCACAGAAGATCCGACTGAAACAGAAAAAAGATGGTGTGCGGAGATCGAGAATAGGTTTCCATCGCGTGTGGAGACGATATGTGGTTCTTTGGAGGCGGATTTGATACATATTGAATCTTCAGAGGAACGTTTTGAATACCTTAAAGAGTTGGGACTTAGTGAAACAGGGCTGGCAAGAGTATCTCGGCGAGTATTTGAGGGACTTGGGCTTGGCTCATTTTTTACTGCAGGACCCACTGAGGTAAGAGCTTGGGCTTTTCGAAAAGGAATTACTGCAGATCGAGCGGCGGGTATCATCCACACTGATTTTCAAAAAGGATTTGTAAAGGCAGAAGTATTTTCTTTTGAGGATTTTGAAACATATTCGTCTGAAAAAGAATTGAAACGTTTGGGGAAAATTCGACAGGAAGGACGACAGTACGTGGTCAAAGATGGTGATGTGATGTACTTTAAATGGAATCGTTAGGAGGAGAAGATGCGATGCATAATACTCGGGGCTGGTTCGGTCGGTTTACAGATTGCAAGGAGTTTATCTGAAGAAAATGTTCAAATTACTCTTGTTGAAAAAAATACAGATATAATAAAAAATATTTCTTCGAAATTGGATTGTATGGTTGTGGAAGGAAAAGTGCCTACTCCAGAACTATTGAGGAGCTGTGGAGCAGAACAAGCAAATTTTTTTATAGCTTGTACGGATTCTGATGAAGTTAACTTTTTATCCTGTGGTATAGTTGCTTCATTATTTCCAAATGTAAAACGTATTGCTCGCATACGTAATCAAGAATATATTTCAGATGAAAATAAAGTACACGAACTCTTGCATATAGATCATGTAGTAGTACCGGAAATAGAAGCCTGTGACCTCATCATGCGGAGTATTTCTTATGGAGCGCTGAGTGAAGTATATGAATTTTTGGAAATGGATATCCAAATTCGTGATTTCTTTGTCTCTAATGATTCTTTTGCTTGCAATAAGCATATACGGGATATTGCGTTGTCAGGAGAGGAAGAATTTCTTATAGCCATCGTACAACGTGGTAATCAAGTATATATTCCAAAGGGTGATTACCTTGTTGAACAGGGTGATATCTTATACGTTGCCGCCCATAGCCGAGATTTTGATGCATTAATGAAGCGATTTGGACAAGAACGCAAACAAATCCAAAAAGTTGCCATCATTGGTGGGGGCAAAATAGGTCAACAAATAGCGCGCAGATTGTTTACCATGGAAGGATCGAATTCTTCCTTTTTGAATTTAAGAAAATCAAGTGCATCCGTATGTATTCTTGATAAAGATATAGATCGTTGCAAAGAACTTGCTGGGATGTTCCCACGGGCAACGGTTCTCAACGCAGATATATCCGAAGAGGATGTGTTTCTCGATGAGGGTCTTGAAGATTCCGATTTGCTCCTTTCTGTTACAGATAATCAAGAAACGAATATAGTTGTATCCCAATACGCGAAGACATTGGGGATACCTCATGTGATGGCCCTCGTCATCAGGAATAATTATGCGCATATAGCTAATCGATTGGGCATAGACGTAACCATAAACAGAAAAACGGCCGTGGTTAACTCGATATTACGTCATATACGAGGGAGCGAACAGAAAAGTTTTCAGATGATTTTCGATGGGAAAATCGCTATCTGGGAAGTCAATATTCAAGAAGACACGAGAGTTGTTGGAAAAAGAATAAGAGATATAGACACATGGAAAACAGGAGGGCTCATTCTTGCTCTTCGTAGAAGTAGTCAAAAAGATATTATCCTCCCGCGTGGTGATGAAATTGTATTTGCTAATGACACTCTTGCAATCGTTGCAGAAAAAGATGTGATCAAAGATATCAGCAAACTATTTGGAAATGGCAAATCATGAAGAGTATAGTACAGGTTTTGTGCGTAATCTATACTTTGATGGCCATATTCCTTGGAGTTCCGCTATGCGTTGCACTGTTTCTGGGAGAGAGTATTCGCCCATTTTTACTCCCTATGCTCATTCTTATTCCGATTTTTATAATCTGTTTTCTCATGCTGCGGACAAAGAGAAAGGGCATTCAACAAAGCAAATCAATGAACATTCGCACATCCTTTGTTGTAGTCGTGATTGGCTGGTTGGGCTCTGCGCTTGTGGGGATGATCCCCTTTCTCATTAGTGGAGCGATACCTAGTTTTTCTGACGCATTTTTTGAATCCATGTCTGGTTTAACCACGACTGGGGCCTCTATTCTCACCGACATAGAGACACTCCCGTATTCAATTCTTTTTTGGAGATCCTCAACCCATTGGCTTGGAGGTATGGGAATAGTTGTTCTTACCGTTGCTGTATTGCCTATGCTCGGAGTAGATAGGCTGAAACTTATGATGGGTGAAACCCCCGGTCCAACGGTGGAAAGAACCACACATACGATCGGGAGATCGGCAAAGATTTTGTGGATTTCATATTTAGGACTGACCGTGTTAGAGGTAATCTTTTTGCGTATTGCGGGGTTGGATTTCTTGGAGGCGTTGACACACACTTTTGGAACCCTTGCTACTGGAGGATTTTCGACAAAAAATGCGAGCATTGGGTATTATACATCTCCATTTGTTCGTTCTATTATTACCATATTCATGGTTTTGGCTGGTGTTAATTTTGCAGTGTATACCAGATTGCTTCGGGGAAACATTCAAGGCATTTTGAAAGATATCGAACTGAGAGTCTATTTGCTTATTTTCTTGATTTCTAGTGCGATCATCGCTGGTGCACTTATTTTTTCTGGTGGAGACTCGATAGGTGGTGGAATTATGGACGCTACGTTTCAGAGTGCTTCTATACTCACCACAACGGGATATGCTACCACCGATTATTCTACATGGCCGATGATTGCACAGGCAGTACTGTTTTTATTGATGCTGGTGGGAGGTTGTGCTGGGTCTACGGGAGGTGGAGTCAAGGTGATTCGTCTTTTGGTTATGGCTCGTCAGGCACGGTATAGCATGCGAAAGATGATTTACCCGCGTGCGATCACCAGTTTTCAAATAGGTCAAAACACAATAGATGATGAAACCGTACAGAGTGTTAGTGGATTTCTTTTCTTGTATGCGGTGTTTGCTTTGATAACCGTTCTTGCCATAGCTGCAGACGGGGCCGATCTACTTACCGCGATTAGTGGGTCTTTGGCCGTTATAGGAAATATTGGTCCAGGATTTGCCGGGGTTGGGCCAGCAGCAAATTACAGCGCATTTTCTCCCATTCTCAAGCTGTATCTTGCCCTGGTAATGCTGTTGGGGCGATTAGAATTATATACCATCATATTATTGTTTGTAAGGAAAAATACATGAATGGTCGTAAAAAAGAATTTCTCTACGATGCAACAATGTCAGAGGAACCAATATATTCCGAGCTTGAACGCTTCCGTAATCCAGAGAAAGCTATATTTTTAAAACGATTTTTTAAGACCGGAGCTGGGGAATACGGGGAAGGGGATCAACTCATGGGGATTTCTGTTCCTGAAATCAGGAAAATCGCAAAAAAATATACACAGACTCCGCTTGCAATTATTGAAAAGATCTTGGATAATCCTTTTCACGAAATTCGTTTGACAGCAGGTATTATTCTTACGTATCAATATGCTCGAATCACATCGGACAGTATGCGTAAAAATATTGTAGATCTGTATATGAATAAACGGGATCGATTCAATAATTGGGATCTTGTTGATGCAAGTTGTCATAAGATATTAGGGCCATGGTTTCTATCTCGTGATAAGAAGCCCTTGGAAGATTTGTTATGTTCTCCAAGTATATGGGATAGACGTATAGCGATGATAACGACATATCGATTCATAAAATATGGAGACACAGCTACATGCACTCATTTTGCAAAAAAATTATTGCGAGACCCTGAGGACCTCATACACAAGGCTGTGGGTTGGATGCTTAGAGAAGCTGGGAAAGTCGATATCTATGCTTTGCGATCGTTTCTCGATGAGCATGTACTCATAATGCCCAGAACAATGCTTCGATATGCTATAGAGCGTCTTCCAGAAATTGAAAGGCGCTCATATCTAGAACGAAAACCCGACCTGCCGGCCTAAGGAGCCCTTCGTTACGTCTCAGGATTCGCTTTCTCTTTGTAGGGAAGATCAACGATTTTTCGTATGCGCTGTAGAATAAATACCACTCCATAAAGAACGAAGGCAATTCCATACAATACTAATTCTGTCCCGAATGGATGTTCGATAACGAAGTTCTGGAAAAAACCAATGGATGATTCACTGCCGGCAGAGACCATTTCTTGTAAACGTACAACGAATACTCGTGATAAATAAAATAACGCGGATGTTGCAAGGAGAAGGACGCTTTCATACCATTTATTTTTGATTATAAAATACCCCTGTATAAAATTTGTGAAAGTAAGCCCTCCGAGAACGGCTATTGCGAATACTGCAAGGCTTGGAACAAGACCGGTAACTCCTTCGAGGATGAAAATTGGGTTGAGAACAAACACGAATGGTATTACGGCGGTCCGTAAATCGTAGACGAATCCTGTTATACCGACGGGAATGGGGTTTGTTTTTGCAATAGCCGCGGCGGCATATGCTGCGAGTCCTACGGGAGGGGTATCATCTGCTATAATTCCAAAATAGAAACAATAGAGATGAGCTGCTATGAGCGGAATACCAAATCCGTACAGGGCTCCAAGATCTTTCATAATGGGTACAGTAATCGTTGCCATAACAATATAGGTTGCAGTAGTTGGCAAACCCATACCAATCAATAAACTAAACATTGCGATAAAAAATAACAGAAGAAAGAAGTTTCCAAATGAAATTTGCTCAACTATTTGTATGAGCAATCCTCCAATTCCCATGTTTACTATGCCGACTATAATACCCGCAGCTGCTGTGGCCAAGGTTACCGGTATCATATTTATAGCACCTTGAACCAATGAGAAATAGCTAGTTTTTGTCAGAGCGAGTAAATTCTTTCCTGTGCTCTGATTTGTTTTCTGACTTACCACAATTTCTTTTACGTACATGGTAGCAAGGAGAGTAAAGATAGCTATCGTGACCGAAAGGCTTGGAGAAAAGCGCATGACGAGGAGTGTAATCAAGACAAGGATAGGAATGAGCTGATACCATCCTTTACTGAAGACTTTCCACAGATTGGGGATATATTCGCTTTTTAGAGGAGCAAGATTCAATTTATAGGCTTCGAGATGGACTATGTAGAACAATGCGATATAAGAAGTAATCGCAGGAATGATGGCAGCACGAACAACAGAGGAATATCCTATCCCTATATATTCAGCGATGATAAATGCGGCAGCACCCATTATGGGTGGCATGAGTTGTCCATTGGTACTAGCAGCAACTTCGGTGGCAGCTGCTATTCGAGCTGGAAATCCAGCTTTTTTCATCAATGGTATGGTTACTGTTCCAGTAGTTACCACGTTTGCAATGCTCGACCCAGAGACCATTCCCGAAAGTCCGCTTGAAATAACCGCGGCTTTTGCAGGCCCCCCCCGATATCGACCCAGCATTGCGATTGCTACGTCGTTAAAAAATTGGCCTGCACCGAAACGTTCAAGTAATGTTCCAAATAGAACAAAAAGAAACACGGTGTATGTTGCAACATACAAGGGTATTCCAAAGATCCCTTCGGTGGATACCGAGACTTTCTCCATAAATTTATTGAGGCTAACGCTTTGAAAATCAAAAGGGCGAGGCATATAGGTTCCAAAAAACGCCCACAGAGCGAGCACAATCACCAGTATTGTCATGGGAAGGCCAACTGAACGCCTGCTAGCCTCTAGAACTATGATAACAAACAAGCTTCCCATGAGAATATCGATGGGTTGGGGGTTCCCAGCTCTTAGTGATAATTCTTGTAAATTTACAGGGAGATATAAGACAGCGAACACCGACAATATGCAAAGAAGTACGTCTAACAATGGGATCGAGCCATAGGAATGAAAAAATCTTTGGATCCAATTTTTTTTATTTAGAGAAATTGGGGGATTAGAATCTTTCTGTTTTTTGATAGGCATAACTGCAAACAGCAGTATCAATGCAAATGTTAGGTGCACGGCTTTGCTGACAATATCATCCAAGGTAAGTACTGTTGCGATCAATAATTGAAAAACAGTCCACGCAAAGGCAATGGATGAAATAAAAATAATTGTTCCGTTCTTTAGTGTTCGAGGTAAGGATAACTGTGAAGAGAGAGAAGTTTCCTGCAGATACACTGATAGTGTAGACAACTTGTTCATGGTAAAGGTCCTGACTTTTATATGGTAAAAATAATATCCTCAGTCTCTAGAGACCGAGGATATATGAACTCAAAAACCCTAACGAAGGGCTGCTGGAACTTCTAGACCAATTTCGTCGTAGTAACGAAGGGCACCAGCATGAAGAGGTGCAGACAGTCCGCCTAGCATACTTTCTGGAGTAAGTAGGGCGAGTGCAGGATGTAGTGCACGGAAATCATCAAGATTTTCCATAACTTCTTTGGTAAGTGCATACACAATGTCATCGTCCAAGCTCTCACGTGTAATGAGGGTTGCGAGAACACCAATGGTATTGGCGTCTGCGGTGTTTTCTGCATTGGGATAGTATGAAGCAGGGATTGTTGAGGTCGAGTAGTATGGTTTCTCAGCAATGAGACCACTGACTTCAGATCCTGCGATACTTACGATGCTAACAGGAACCCTTCCTGTGGTGGCTTCGGTGATGGTTCCACTTGGATGACCAACTGTATAGAAGAATGCATCAATTCGACCATCTTGTAAGAGAGATGGAGCGTCAGCTGCACGTACAAATTCTGGTTGTAGGTCGGATTCTGTGATTGAGAATACTTCGAGTAGATCTCGTGCGTTCTGAAGCTGTCCTGAACCGACATTTCCCAAGTTTACTCTTTTGCCCGCGAGGTCGCTGATACCATTGATTCCACTAGCAGATGAAGCAACAAGGGTTACCGATTCTGCGTGTAGGGAAAAGACAGATCGCAAACCTTCCTGCGAACCGGCTTCTTCCCATTCGGCCATCCCGTTGATTGCCTGGTATTGGCGATCAGACTGGGCAATTCCAAATTCAAGACCACCATTTAGCACGGTGTTTATGTTGAATACCGAACCACCGGTCGATTCAACGGTTGCCTTGACATTGTATGCATCCGATTGTTGGTTGAGAATTCTGCTGATAGCTCCACCAACTGGGTAATACACACCTGTAACACCACCTGTACCGATGGTAACGTATTTTCTTGCGTTTGCACCTTCACTCTCCCCCGCAGCGAATGCGAAGGAAGACGCTACCAACAAGATTGTTAGTATAGTAATAATTTTATTCATTGTATCTCCTTTTATACATATTCTACGGTGTCAGCCTTGTTCATGTATAGACCTGTGGATATAAGATTTTGGTGTGTAAAAACAACAATTCACATACAATGAAAGAGCATGAAAGATACGCAGTATATGATGGAAGCACTTCGTCTGGCCGAAAAAGGTATGTCATATGTTGCTCCAAATCCGCTTGTAGGTGCGGTTATAGTCAAAAACGATGTAATTATAGGTACGGGGTATCATCAAAGATACGGGGGGGCACACGCTGAAATAGAAGCGATTAGAGCTGCAGGAAGAAACACTCAGGGATCAACGATGTACGTAACATTGGAGCCCTGCGCTACCCGCTGGAAAGGAAAAAAACACCCCCCCTGCACAGATGCGATTCTTGCAGCTGGCATAAGAGAAGTCCACATTGCACACAAAGATCCAAACAAAAAAGTACATGGGAAGGGAATCGAATTACTTAGAAAGAACGGCGTCACGGTTACCGAAGGTTTGTGCAAACAGGACGCCATGCTGATGAATCAAGCATATATAACAAACACATATTTTAAAAAAAATTTTATTCATCTCAAAATTGCTATGTCTCTTGATGGAGTAATGTCTCTTAACAATGGTGATTCTAAATGGATCAGCGGATCGGAGGCACGTAAAGAAGTGCATAGCCTGCGAGCGAGATATCAGTCTGTAATGGTTGGAGCCGCCACGGTTAGAAAAGATAATCCATTATTAACGGTCAGACATGTTGAGGGACCAAATCCAGCGAGGATTATTCTTGATCATAATGCATCAACACCCATTGATGCTCATATAGTGGAAACAGCATGCGAAACAAAAACCGTGCTTTTCATCTCGGAATCATCAATCAAAGCACAGTTCAAAAAAATAGAAATGCTCACGCGGGCATCGGTTGAGTGTATTGAAATACCCTTGCACTATGGGCGGTCGCTAAAAAGCTTTCTGGCGCATAGTGTTGAACGATTATACGAAATGGGAATAACGAGTGTGTTGCTCGAAGGGGGACGGCGAGTGGCAAAGGCTTGTCTAGAATTGGGATTATGGGATCGCCTCAGTGTATATATTTCTCCCATGATACTAGGAACCGGTGTATCGGTATTTCCAGAAATGGAAGAACCTATTATTTCTATGAAAGACGCACAACGATATCTAACCCGGTGGATGCCTCGTGATGACGGCATGCATGTGGAGTGCTATAATCCAACATGTTTAGTGGACTTATAGAAGCTCAAGGCAGGGTACGTTCTGTTCAGAGAAACAAGACACATCTGCAATTATCGCTTGATCTTGGAACCTTTAGTGAACTACTCGATGTGGGAGAATCACTAGCTGTAGATGGTGTGTGTATGACCGTTCAGCATATTGAAAAAGGAACTGTATATTTCGATGTCTTACCTGCGACCATCGAGAAAACAACTATATCATCATTTTTCGAAAATAGAACGGTGAATTTGGAGCGTCCACTTGCATTCAATGGGCGTTTGGGAGGTCATATAGTTCAGGGTCATGTTGATGGCAGGGGTGTTGTTGCTTCGATAGATAACACAAGCGGCATCATTAAAATTACCTTAGAAAAGGAATTGCATACACATTGTATTGAAGGTGGTTCGATTGCAATAAATGGGGTTAGCCTCACTATTGCAAAATTGCATGCAACTCTGATAGAGATACATCTAATACCAGAGACTCTTTCGCGAACCAATCTTTCAGAATTGAAAGAAGATGAAAGCGTCAATATAGAGTGCGATGTATTGTCCCGATATGCTACGCATCAGAATACTGTAGGTAGGGAAGAAATTGGAGCTCCTCTCGGATCAGAGAGTGGAACATTTGTGGCCGACCGTGTTGCCATACAAAAGGTAGGAAATTGTCTTGAAGCTATCCGTCAAGGTGAGATGATCATAATATTTGATGAGGCTACCCGTGAAAATGAAGGTGATTTCTTTGTGCCGGCCCAGCGAGTGACTGCAAAAGATGTTACCTTCATGGCAAAAAAAGGAAGCGGTCTGATCTGTGCTCCTATATCTGCAGATATTGCAAAATCTCTGGATCTTTTTCCTATGACATCAGACAATACCTCTTTGCACAATACGATGTACACGATTAGCGTCGATGCAAGAAAAGGAACCAAAACAGGGATATCTTCAGAAGAACGTGCACATTGCATGCGATTACTGGGAGATCCACAATCACGTGCAGAGGATTTTGTCAAACCTGGGCACATCTTTCCGCTTCTTGCCAATTCGGGAGGATTGAAAAAGAGACAAGGGCACACTGAAGCTGCCATATTTCTCGCAGAGGCTGCAGGATATACAGCGGCAGGAGTGATATGTGAAATATTAGATGAGCAAGGAAATCCAATGCGATTTAAAGAACTTCAGGCATTCGCAAAAAAACATCACATGCATTTGATTAGTATTGCGGATATGCTAGCATACCAGAGAGCGATATCAGAATGAGTAATTATACGAAGATACGGGCAAAAGCATTGACGAATTCAAAGAAGATAGCCGTTGTTGCAAGCGATTTTAATGAACTTATTGTAGAAAAACTCATACAAGGCGCGGAGAAAGCTCTTGCAAAATATTCATTAGCGATTAGCGAATGTGTTCATGTTCCCGGCGCTTTTGAAATCCCTCTTACCGCACAGCGACTTGCTTTGACAAAGAAATACGATGGAATTATAGGCCTTGGTTGTGTGATACGCGGAGAAACGTCTCATTTCGATTACGTAGCTGGACAGGCAGCAGCGGGTATATTACAGGTAGGATTAGCTACGAATGTACCGATTGTATTTGGCATATTAACGACGGAATCTCTTGAACAGGCTTTAGATAGGTGTGGAGGAAAGGGAGGAAACAAGGGATATGATGCTGCGATGAGTCTTACCGAATTGTTAAGCGTATTTGAACAAATTGATGAGATTTAGCATCTACACTTAAAACTTCGAGCGTTTCTACACATACTGCGCTCAATTTCCCGCCGAAAACCGCTCCGGTATCTATATTTATTGCGTTTGTTTTTTCGAATAGCAATGCATTTTGAACGGGAGTATGTCCCGATATATGTATTTTTTCTCGCGAGATAGGTGCATCTGGAGCATCTCTATTCCATTGAACAAAGAGTTGAATGTATTCTGGGATTTTTTTCTGATCGTATTGCTTGAGTAATGCATAGTATCGAGGAGTACAAAGAGCATGAGTTACTATGCATACGTCGTTTTCAAGCATAAGAGGTAATTGTTTTAGGAATGAAATATGATGTTCTGGTATATGGGATGCTATGAGATCAAAAAGAGCCGGCGAATCATCTGAGATGATTTTTTTTATAAGGTGTTCTGGAACGTAGGATGCTAGTGTTTCCATACCGCCCTGTCTAAGCCAATCGTATATCAGTTTTGGCGGTTTGGAAGATGACATCTCTTTCATGCAAGCACAGAACCAGGTATCATGATTTCCTTGAACGCTACGTATCCCATTGGACTTGTCAGCTAAAAATTCTATAGTTTTTGCTGTTTGAGGACCTCGATCAACCAGATCTCCCACTGCGAATATAGTTATTGTTCCAGATGTATTTGCATGGTGTCGGTGTATTTCATCAAGCAACAAAAGACATTCATCGAGCATGCCATGAATATCCCCTATGACGTATGTCATGCGAAAGTGTACACGGAAATTTTGAATCAGAAAAGATACATATATTTGGTGATATTTTGATAATTTCTCTTTTTGTGGTAATATCATTTTTAAAAGGTAGGAAGATATGGAAAAAAAGAAATTTGATGAGTTATACTCTGATTTACTTGTGCATTCTGTCGGATTGCAGCCTGATGATCGTCTCATTGTACGAGGTGATACAGCATTTTGGGATTTTTATTGCGAACTTGCAAAAGCTGCATACAAAAAGGGGGCAAAACATGTTGATGTATGGAATTCTTCGGATACATTGACCCATACTCGTTTGGAGCACAGCAATCCAAAAAATTTATCCTACCAGCCCTCAGAAATAGACTGTAGAAATAGGATTGCGATCGATGAAAATGCCGTATTTATTCGAATTTCAACCTCGGTAAATCCTTTTATTTTCGAGGATATAGATTCACTTAATCTTGGGATATTGATGAAATCCTATACCGCGCAGCGGAGATATCTGCTTTCCAGTCTTATGGCTGATAGAAATAGATGGCTTGTTGCATCGTATCCTTGCGAGGAATGGGCCCGGATTGTACTTGGAGAAAATGGAACATACGAAGATCTGCAGCGTATCGTGCTGCCCATATTGTTTGGGCCAGAAAATAAACCTGTTGAATACTGGGAAGAAAAATCCCGAGTACTGGAACAAAGATGTAACGTGTTGAATAAATATGGTCTCAAATCCCTACACATAACGGGAGGAGGCACAGATCTGTCTGTTGGTTTGTCGAGAAAGGCCATCTGGACAGGAGGTCAAGCGACACAAGTCCCAGAAGGATCAAAATTTCTCCCAAATCTTCCCACAGAAGAGGTATTCACGGCTCCCGACTGGAGGAAAACCAACGGGACGGCAAAAACTAGTCGCTCGGTAATTATACAAGGAAATGAAGTGATTGGAGCAGAGTTTCATTTTGAAGATGGAATATTAAAGAAATGGGATGCGGAAAAGGGCAAAGAGACGCTTGATTCCTTTTTCGGTACCGATGAGGGAAGTAAAAGATTAGGTGAAGTTTCTATTGTGGGCAGTGAGTCTCCAGTCTATCAAGCGAATAGATTATTTTTTGATACCTTGCTCGATGAAAATGCTGCTGTACACATAGCGTTTGGATCTGGCTATATCACCAATTTAGAGGAGCATGAAACAATGACCGATAAAGAAAAAGAAGCCAATGGTTTGTCTCAGTCCGATGTTCATGAAGATGTAATGATCGGGTGCGATGACACACGGATCGAAGGTGAAGCCTATGATGGTACCCGTCATGTATTGATGGAAGACGGACGAGTAATGTTATAGGACCTTGATACGTAGGAATTCGTTGATACATGGGTAATGCTCGGAGTGTTAGAAATAATCTGGGACGGGAAGGGGTAACTCGAGAGTACACATTCGAGCAGCAGCCTATTTTCATGAATTTCTTAGAACCGGTTCGCTCTACGGCGGTGAAAAATTTCTGATATTAGAGAGCAAAAATCAGCATGAAAATGCCTATCTCTGTCGATCTAGAGAAAACTATTCAGGGATGATATCATCAATATGTATTTGTATGAAAGCAAGAACAATTAATACGTTAAGTGGGGGAATGATATGATCGGTGGAGTAAGGGTAATAGGGGTTCTGATTGCAATGATAGCGCATCAAATACTTGGCGCATTGTGGTATTCCCCTTTATTGTTTGGTAACACTTGGATGAAAGCGATGAAAAAAAATCCAGATGACCAGAGCATGCAAAAAGGATATCTTCTTGAATTTGCATTCAGTGCATTGGGAGCGTTGATTACTGCATATTTCCTTGGATACATTCAAACGTTTCTTGAGATGAGCAATCTATTACAGGCAGTGGGAATTGGACTTATTGCCTGTATAGGATTTATCTCGAGTAATCGACTCATTCACGCACCATTTGAAGGACAGTCTCGCCTCCTACTACTTATTTCACATGGATTTGACTTTGTATCTTATACGGCTATTTCTATAGTTCTTTACTATTTTGGCTAGTTGAATTGTCTTTGTGTGAAGGTATTCAGTAGATATAAAATATTTTGAATTTCAGCTTGTTTTGCTCTTGGTTATTCGATGAATCGAGCCTCGGGATGTTCTCAGTATAAAATCTGCGATAAATGGAGCAACTCCATTGATAAACCATGCGAATTTTCCGAGAAATCCGAAAATTATCCTTCTTTTTCTTCGCAAGATAGATTTTCTTATGAGGAGAGCTGCCTGGTACTGTGATATTTTTGCTTTTCTTTGATGATGAATTTCGTTTCCATCAGAATCTATGATTACTTTTTCTCGGTCATTGGTCACATAAGGAAGATAGACAGAGCCAATATGTACAGAATTTTGGTAGAGTTCAGCATCTATGGCTTGTGCAATAGCAGATAATGCCATCTTTGATGACGAATATATTGAGCTTCCTGGGAAGCCGACGACTCCAGAAATTGTGTTGACAAAAATAACGGAACCTTCAGATTTGATTATCTTAGGTAAGGCATACATAGTTGTATAGGCAGTTCCAAAGGTGTTTGTTTGGAATACCTTTTCTACAACATCTGATTGCAAATCTATGAAATTGCCCCGCATAGAGACGCCCGCATTGTTTACCAAAACATCGATGCGCTTCCATCTGTGTATTGCTGCGTCTATTAATTGTTTTGCTTGATCAGGATGAGAAATATCTGCAGCGACTATATGAACTCTATCTTCTGGAAAATCAGAAAATAGTTCCGCCATTTTTGATGTATCACGAGCAGAGACGGTCACAAAAGCACTTTCTTTCAAAGCGATCTTGGCAAATTCTCTCCCGATACCTCTACTGGCTCCGGTGATGACAAGGGCTTTGTTGGCTAGTGAAACCATACGACAGTGTACCATATTTTCATAACTAGTGTAGGCAACCCTGGCCTTGGGAATGAGGTTACAGCCTGTACGAAGTGTATATATCTATATAATGAGTATGTTTTTGATTCTTCTAATGCCTATAAAGGACATGATCAAAGAAAACACAATGATGTAGAGAAAATCCCAAAGGATAATTATAGAAAATGATTGTTCCATGAACATTCTGACTATCCTGATCGGATGGGTGAGGGGCATGATTTCGGAAATGATTTGCAGTGATTCGGGAAGTTCTTGCAAAGGGAATACAACCCCAGCGAAGAAAAACATCGGTGAAAGTAGTCCCGTAAAAAAGAAAGTGAAATGGTTTATAGATTTGACCAAAGAAGTAATCACGAGTCCCATAGAAGCAAACATCAAGGCGTTCAAAAAACCAAGGATGGGTGCAATAAGTGCTTCTCCTAGCACGAATATACCGCTGATATATCCAACAAAAAGTACGGAAAGTGTGAATACTAATCCCTTTGTTGAAGCCCATAACAATTCTCCGGTCATGAGGCTTGTTGCACTGATTGGTGAGCCCAGCATCACATGGTAAACCTTATCGAATTTCATACGTATAAAGGTTCCGTAGGTGCATTCGAAGGCACTGGTGAACATACTAGCTGAAACGAGCAATCCGGTAAGCAAGAACCTTACGTAGGGAACGCCATCCATTTTGTCGATATATCTTCCAAGTCCTAATCCAATTCCTGCGAGAAATATGAATGGCTCGAGTAATGGGGGCAACATATTGCTGATAAGATTTTTGCTGTATACCTTGAAATGTCGAGACCACACACCTATCGATTGTTGCAGAAAACGTGGCGTGTGTGTTGGGGATGATTGGAGGGTTTTGCTAGACTGGTTACTCATTGAGTCCTCTTCCGGTTATTTTTAGAAATAAATCTTCAAGGTTTGATTGGCGGATTATGACGCTGTGGCGCTCAGTAGTCATTTTTTCGGATATCTTTTGTAGCTGAGAAATATCATTGGAATATGCATATCCCCCTTCATCCGCTGATTCAACGCGAATACCGTCAGAATCTTGTTCAAAATGTTTCATCAATTCCGGGTCTTTTAATTCTAAAACAAAAGATTCAATATTTTCTTGAACAAGGGATTGAGGACGTCCATCAATGACATTTTTCCCATTGTTCACTATGTATACATGGTCTGCGAGTCTATACGCTTCTTCCATATAATGTGTAGTGAGAATTATCGTTACATTTTCTTTCATGAGGTTTCTGAGTTTAGCCCAGAGGACTTGTCTGACCTGGGGGTCAAGTCCGGTGGTGGGTTCATCGAGCAAAAGAAGTTTTGGCTTGTTGAGCAGAGCTCTGGCAAACGCTAATCTCCGTTGCATGCCTCCTGATAATGCTTGAACCGGTACATTGGCTTTTTCGGTCAGTTCCATAAACTCCAGTTGTTCATCAATCCGGTCCTTGGCGATATTTGGAGGTATAGCGTGTAGTCGCGCGTATATCTGAAGGTTTTCGCGTACATTTAACTCTCGATCAAGGTTGTTTTCCTGAGGAACTATTCCAGTAAGAGATTTTATCTCTATCTCCCTTTTGCGAGGGTCATAGCCCATGACCGACATATGTGTGTCGCTTCGGTGATCGGGCTTCACAAGTCCATATAGGCAGTACATGGACGTTGATTTCCCTGCACCATTTGGTCCAAGGAGACCATAACACTTTCCTTGTTCTACCTCAAAGTCGATACCGTCCACGGCCTTGAAGCCTTTAAAAGTCTTGTGTAAGTTATTTATTGACACTATCATTCAAATGTACCTATACGGTATATAGTTTATGTATCAAGGTCAATCTCATGATATGGAGTTCGGAGTGCGCATAAGATCTGTAATATTATCACAAATAAGTTTGATTCTACTGTATATGCTAGTGAGTATGAGTTTGTTTGGATGGGGACAGCCAGAAGCAGAACAATTATCTTTGGCCATTGACCCTCAAGAAAAAGCATTTATATCGCCGGGGAATATCGATGGGGTTCAGGACACTTTAACGATTCCCTTTGCTTCGACTATTGATCTTCCGGAAGGACAGACATTGTCGGGGTATGAATTCAATGTATACGATGTGACGGGAGCGCTTGCGTTTCAGATATCTGAAAAACAAGCAGAATCGCGAAAGCAATCGGGAAGTGTCGAGTACGAGGGAGATCCTCCTGTCGTTCCAGACGCTATTACATGGGATGGAAAAGACAGCGGTGGAACATTATTCGCGGAAGGTGAGTACACATATCAATTGGTGTTTTTTGATTCTTCGGGGCAAAGGGTGCAATCCCCACCATTCGCACTTCAGATAGATAATACCGCTCCTGTCGTTGATCCATTCCCACGCCCAAGAAATGCCTTGTTCTCTCCAAATGGTGATGAGGTCAGGGATACAGTGACGATCTTTCAATCGGGAAGCAGGGAACTCGAGTGGGAAATCAGGATAATAGATGAACAGAATCAGGTCGTATATTCGTCGACCATTCGTAATGATTCAGAAAATTCTGTTCTGGATGTGGTGCCTCTTGCCGAATTCGAATGGGATGGGATGGGGCTGGATGGAACTGTAGTCGGTGATGGATATTATCGATATGTTCTTGCTGGAAAAGATAGAGCGGGAAATGAAACAACCGCAACGCATCCGCGTTCAATAATAGTGAGTCAAGAAATGGACTTACTAATGCTATCTCCGAAAATAGGAGCTTCGGCATTTTCACCGAATAGTGATGGACAACGCGATGTGCTAGAACTCGAGGTCGATTTATTCGATGAAGATCGAGGAGATAACTGGAGTTTGGTTTTTGCTCCCCGCGATAATCTCGAAGAAACGCTGTATTTGGAAACAGGAGATTTTCCAGTTCCAAGCGAGTTTGCTATCGATGGATTTGATAGCAATAGTAGACTTCTTCCAGACGGTGATTATGTCAGTATTTTCACCATATATGAGGGAGACACTATAATAACAGAGAGTTTTCTAGATGTGACAATAGACACAAAGCCGCCACGTGCCACTTTATCGATGCAAACCTTACCTCTACCAACAACAAGAAATGATGTACCGTTTGCATTTGGTGGGGAAAACAGGACAAGCGTTGATATAGAAGTGCGTGCAGAAGAAGGAATTGACTGGTACGCATCTCTCATTGACCAAGCAGGCAATCAATATCAATTCCCATTGAAAGAATTAGGATTTACGGAAGGTGTCCTTCAGATTGTCTGGGCTGGGCAAGGCCCCGATGGAAGTATGCTCCCCGATGCCACATACAGTGTGCGCATTGAAGGGATCGATGATGCTGGCAATCTAGGAGGATCACGAACCATACGCGTTCAAAAGGATACAAGAGTCGCTACCATTGGAGTCACCATCGAAAAAAACTATGTAGGTGGTCCTGAGAATAGGGTCCCTATCGAATTTTCCTATGATTATCCAGAATCTATTGAAGAATTCTTGATGGAAATACGTGATGCTGAAGGGAAGGTTGTCAGATCTGAATATAAAAGAAACCCCTTTTCTCTCTATGAATGGAGTGGCACCACGAGTGGGAATACGTTGGTGGAAGAAGGGGAGTATTTTGTATCCTTGGAGATTAAGTATTACAACGGAAATAATCCAAAAATAGAAGGACAGGGACCAATTATCGCTGACTTGTTGCCACCCGAGGTATACGATTTGAGCGCTCCTTATCGCGTGTTTTCACCAAATGGTGATGGAAGGAGGGATTCGATTCCAATAAATCTCTCCGTAGAAGAAACAGGCGAACCTTGGACAGCCGAGATTCAAAGTAGTGGCAATGTTTCGGTGCAAACATTTGACCTTGGACTCAATCCTGACAGCTTTGTTTGGAGTGGGCGTGATGAAGACGATAGACGTGTCCCAGATGGGGATTATTTGTATGTACTCATTGGTAGAGATATTGCGGGCAACGTGACACGAGAAATATTGCCAATCGTGGTTGATACCGGTTTGCTTGGAGCTCAGCGGTGGACGCCTCAAGTCGCGATGGAAGTTGGTCCTCAACCCTTCACTCCCGATGGAGACGGTGAGAATGACCAGTTGAATATAACCTTTGAAAGTACGGGAGAAGAAGCAATTGCCGAATGGACATTGAATATTATCGACTCTCGTGGCTCTACATTTTTTACACAAGAGGGGACAGGGGCTCCTGAGGAAGCGATACTTTGGGACGGATTGGCTGAATCTGGTGAATTATTACAGCCAGCAGATACCTATACGGTTCAATTGCTTGCAAAAGATGTGTTTGGAAACCTTGGAACCATAGAAGAATCTTTAGAAACGGGTATTTTCCTAGAACAGCTTGAAGATGGCAGATTGCGTATAAGTATTTCCAGCATCTATTTTGGAGGATATTTATCAGATTTCCTCATAGTAAGCGAAGAGCAGTTGCAGGCAAATTTGAAAACAGTACGAACGCTTGCGCGTATATTAAACAAGTTTGAAAGATATGCAGTGCGTGTCGATGGATACGCAGCACACCTGCTCTATGATGATGAAGCGAGACGTGAAGTAGAGCAACGTGAAATCCTGTTGCCCCTTTCCCGTGCGCGTGCAGAAAATGTCCGGAGGGCCTTGGTTATTTTGGGAGTCGACAGAACCCGGATGAGCACCGAAGGGTTTGGTGGAGATTCTCCGATCGTACCTCATTCGGATATCCAGAACCGTTGGAAAAACAGGCGGGTAGAGTTTATACTTATACCACTAGAGAATACAAATTGAGAGACTAATGAGGAATAGGAGAGAATATGGGAAAAGCAAATCGAGGACGTCTATTTAAGCAAGAAGGTGGTCAGCGAGGGACATGCCCGGTTACAAAAAAGACAGGCGTGAAACTATTGTTTGAACACGAAATAGACGGCCAGAAGGTTATGATTTCGAAGGTTGGTCGAGCAACACTCCGAAATAAATCTAAAGAAGAAGTTTAGGATTGGTATGCATTCGGTTGCCTTAGTGCTGGCCCCTGGATTTGAGGAGGTAGAGGCTATGGCTCCGTTTGCAATACTCCAAAGGGCTTCCATACCGGTCACCTTATATTCCTTGAATGCTGGGCGCGTTCGATCGTCAAAGGGAGCCGAGATAGTCGTAAACAGAACGATCGAGGAAGCATCTATCAAAGATGAACACGATGTTCTTGTTTTACCTGGAGGACCAGGGGCAAAAGAATTGGCTTCTTCAAAATGTATTCTTGATCTAGCTCTACATTTTCTCGAATCGCCGAACTGGTTGGCAGCGATTTGTGCTTCCCCGGGGCTAGTACTTGGTCCAATTTTAGATTCTTCAAGGACAATCACCTGTTTCCCTGGAAGCGAAGAGGCTGTGAGTAATGCTCGCGTTGATCAATCACAAGAAGTAATTGTAGACGGTAACCTGATTACGGCACGTGCTTCTGGTTCAGCTATATTATTTGCTCTTAAGTTGGTGGAAATTCTTATTGATCGCAAGACAAGGGGAGAAATAGTTTCTAATCAATTGTTATACAAGGATCCTGCATAGCAGGCACCGCGCGGCACATATAGCAATTAGTTATTTTATTTTTGAGGATGGTTGAGTTCTGCAAGAATCCGAAGCCCTCGTTGTGTGTGCAGAGGATCGATGACGCGAAGGAGTTTCGAATTTTTTGGGATATACCTCGAATCGCCTCCCGTACCGATGCAATGGAAAGATTCTCCGAATTGCTTTTCAATAGCGAGTATATTGTGTTCTAAAACTCCAAGGTACCCATTTAAAACACCAATTTGTAGTGCTTCTTCGGTTGTTTTCCCCAATACCTTCTTTGGATTAAACAGAAGATCAACCGAATGTAACAAAGCGGTTTTTTCTACTAAAGAATTGCAGGCGGTTGTGATACCTGGGAAAATGTTTGCACCAAGGATTTCCCCTTCATTGGATACCGCAACTATAGATAATGCTGTGCCGAAATCAAAAACAATACTTGGTCCTACATACCCCGCATGTGCAGCGACAGCATTGGCGAGTATATCTGCTCCAATTTCCTTGGAAATGGGTTCTTTTAATCCATGATTCAAGTCTTTACTTACCACCAAGGGGTCCAAATCAAGGGATTGCTGTAGCGCTTTGACTACCTTTTTTGTTATGCCGGGGACGACCGAACATATGACAGAAGAATCAAATGATTTATTGAGGTTGCCAAGGATATGTTGAAACGTAAATTGATATTCATCGGTTGTTTTTTTTAGGTCGGTACCCAATGACCAAACGTGATGACATTGAGATTCTTCCCAAATAGCAATTGACAATGAAGAATTACCTACGCCGATAGTGAAATGTGTCATATTTCTCTCGAGCGAGCGACGGGAGTCGAACCCGCGTAGCCAGCTTGGGAAGCTGATGTAATACCACTATACGACGCTCGCATGGTAGATTATATCTTCAACGGTTTTTGAAATCAACCAGTTTTTCTAGTGGCTGATCTAGGCGATTGTGTTTATCTGTGATACTATTCGCTATGAAGATAGCACTTTTGCTTGGACTGACAACGACCGTTATGCTTTCTTGTGAGGCGACTCCGGAATTTGTAAAATCATTGGATGATGGTTTGTATGCACACATAGATACAGACAAAGGTGCCATCGTACTCGAACTCTTTTATGAACGTGCTCCACTTACGGTGAGCAATTTTGTAGGACTTACAAAAGGAATCCTGCGCAATGATCACGTGGAATCGCAGCCATTCTACAACGGGTTGATGTTTCATCGTGTTGTCGATTCCTTCGTTATTCAGGGGGGCGACCCACTTGGAAACGGTAGTGGAGGACCAGGATACAGTTTTCCTGATGAATTCCATCCAGAACTTAGACACGATAAGAAGGGTATATTGTCTATGGCAAATAGTGGTGCGAACACCAATGGAAGCCAGTTTTTTATCACTATGGCGGAAACTCCATGGCTTGATGACAAGCATTCGGTGTTTGGTGAAATTGTGCTCGGCATGGATGTTGTAGAATCTATTGCAGAAACCGATATCATGAACAGTGTGACAATCATACCTGTTGGATCGGATGCGGAGGTCTTTCAAGTTACTCAGGAGTCCTTTGATGCCCTTGTTGAAACTGGCAAGGAAGAACAAAAACTAGCACTCATAGCACAAGAAAAAGCGGTATTAGAATCCATCAAAGAAAGATGGCCTTCGGTTATTGAAAGTAAGGAGGGTCTGTGGTACGAAATCCTTACTAAAGGAAGTGGTAAGCCTCCATCAGAAGGGTCAACGATTGTTTTTGACTATGTTATTCAAACGATGGATGGTACAACGATTGACACCACCTACCGCGAAGATGCAACATCTCCACAAATTGTGTTCAAGCAAAATAGACTATTGCAGGCCTGGGAATTGTCACTTGCTGAAATGCAACCTGGTGAAGAGCGCAGAATTATTAGTCCTCCTGAGCTTTCCTTTGGTTCAAATGGATTCCCGGGATACATTGGTCCCAACGAATATGTGTATTACGAAATCAAACTTGTTGAAGTACAATAGTCGATGAGGTCTACTATTTAAAAGAAGCGTTTCTCATTACACTTTTTTTGAACGAATAAATCATAGCTACTAACGTGTTGGTGTATAGAATATGCGAAAGGTATTCTATGCGGCAGTTTTTTGTTTCTGTCTGTATGTGCAGGCAGAAGAAACGTCTATATCTCTCACATACGACGAACATATCGAGACTTTTTTTCGATACCGTCAAAACCCATATTCCTTGTGGATGAACGTTGTAGAAAAAGAGAGAAATTTATTTTTTGTGTCTGGAGCATTTGATTCAGCCATGCTACAAATCGGAACTTTCACCGAGGGAGGAATATATGCACGATTTGGCAAACATGGACGCATGCTTGCCTGGAGTCAATCTTATACAAATAAGAATAAATGGTATGGCAATTACGAAGAGAGCAAAACAAATGGAATAAAGATTACAGGGCCTTCTTTTTCGGGATGGTACAGGAGTTCTCTTGCATCTCATACATTGGCAACAGATATGGCATTTGTGCGCAATGATATATTCTGGGTTCGCGGACTTATTTCTTATTCGAAACGTATCAAGGAATATACATTTAATCGATGGATTATTGATGGATTTCCTGATGCTACAACCATATTGCATTATGGTTTTATGAGTTTTCTCGCGATTTCTTCGTTACAAATAACCTTGGATCTTATGGCAAGTGAAAGTTTTTATGAAGGACTACAACCATCTGCAAGGGTCCGTTTTCAGATGCCCTTGGGATTAAGTAAGCATTCATTGTTGTACACATATTATTCGCATATGTTTAGAGATAGAGAAGGTAGTATCCCGACGTTCAATCATGAAGCATCGTTTGAATCTGCCTTTTCTTGGTCGCATGCTTTTTTACGTTCGCGCACTTATGTCCGATACAAGGAGAAGCATGCCCTGTGGGATGCGTATTTTCTTGGTGAAATTTCTCTATACATGCAGCTTGATCAAAATTTTGAACATTTTTCCCTTGAACAGAAGATCGATGTATCTATGGAAACGGACAATCGAGAAAGCAATGTAATACAAGAATATAGAATCGATAGTGGGTTTTATGTTAGGGTCAACGATACGAAAGCAGGACTATTAATGGATGTCCTTATTCCAACTGAATCTAAAATAGGATATTCAACAGGTATTTCTTTAGAGTTGATGGGACCGATTGATCTGAGTACTACGTTCACGGTTGATTTTTTGGAAGAGGTAACACTTAATCACTCAATCATTTTTTCATCTACACTGAATAATGTACGTATGACCATAAAACTGAGAATACTGGAAGAAGCAATTATTCAAAACCGGAGCACGTTTATAAATGACAATCCACCGAATATTTCGGCTACGGTGTCGCTTACACTGTGAGGAGTAGAAGAGATAAAGAAATTGGTGATAAGTACCATCACGGTCAAGAAAATATACGCCTTGGGAATGTCTTGGTTAAACAAGTATGACCGAATGAATGAGCGATGCGATAGAAAAATAGAGGGACATGCCGACTAAATCTATTATAGTGCCCATGAGCGGACCGGTCATGACCGTTGGATCAAGGCGGAATCGTGCGATGATTAACGGAGACAAGGCTCCGATCAGAGCAGAGAATATAGATACAAAAAACAAAGCAGCTGAAATAGCTACCGCTTGCTGAAACGAAAGCCCTGGAGGAAAATACATACCCCTGAGCATAATAACTACCGAGAGCAAAAACGCCAAAATAATGGCGACTTTGGATTCTTTTCGGAATACTTGTGAAATATTTGCAAAGGATACTTCATTCCTAGCTATTCCTCGAATGAGTAATGTCGAACTTTGCGTGCTGATATTGCCTCCGGTTTGTGTTATGACGGGGAGAAACCAAATCAAAAATATTGCGCTCTCCATTAGAGGTTGAAACGCACTCAGCAAATTGGTTGTGAGTGTTCCTGCAAGCAGTAGCAATATGAGCCAGGGGATTCGTTTTAACACCAAGTTCCAAACATTGCTTGTAAGATATTTTTCTGCGCTTCCTTCCATCGCACCCATTTTGTACACATCTTCGGTCTGTTCTAACCGCAAAACGTGCAGCGCCTCATGAATGGTTACGATGCCAAGTATCCGATTTAATTTATCAATAACAGGGATGTAAAGGAGGGTGTAGCGTTCCATAATTTGTACAACCTCCTCTTGATCGGTGTCTTCTTGTACGGAAATAACTTTTGTTTCCATGAGTTCAGATAGAGATGTGTCGGGCATGTTTGTTTCGTAGATGAGTAAATTTCTGAGAGATAGCACACCGACTATTCTTCTAAATTCATCCACTATATACACGTAGTAAAGCGTTCGTAAATCTGAAGCGTTATTGCGTACGAATCGCAAGCATTGTTTGACCGTGATAGTTTTCCGTACCGCCAAGTACCGTGGGGTCATGATTCCTGCTGCATCATCGTGATCGAATCGGAGCAAGAATATCATTTCTTTTTTTGATTTTTCATCAAGAGAATCCCATAATTGGCTCCGTACTTCATCGGGGAGAACCTGAAAAATATCAACCAGGTCTTCGGGCTCTATAAGAGAGATCAATGCCTGCACATTTGCTATTGGAAGGCTTTTAATCAGTGATAATTGATCTTCTATTGTTAGATGTTCTAATAATTCTACGCGTTGATGCAAAGAAAAAGATAGAAATAAGGTTCTTTGTTCTTTAACAGGGAGGGTATGCCACATCGATGACATCTCTGGGATGGGGAATTCTTGGATTATTGTTCCCAAGGTTTCATGACTGGGGTGTTCAAAAAACTGTTCTAGTAAGGGTTGTAGTGCTTCTAATCGCTCTTCAATGAACATGAAGTATCTCCAATTCTCTTTCAAGTTGAAGATTGAGTCTTCTTTGCGCAACTTGTTCCAATAATTCTATTAATTCGACAACATCCTGGGATCGTGCATTTTCTACGTTTTGTATGATATTTGCATTCTTTGAAGAGACGCGGGCGCCTCCAACGCTTAATTCTTTCATCCCCAATGTATCTAGTATTTTGCCTGTGGGAGAACCGAATGCCCTGTTATTTTTGAATATTGAACCAGCACAAGGATAATCAAAATGGCCTCTTTCGATACGTTGTGCTTGGCATTGCTTGGCATAGGAAACAAGAGAATTCGAGTCATCTTTGGTAAGATTTAGCGTACAGGACACTATACATGCACCAGAAATATCTTGGAAAGGAGAATGTTTATAGAAAAAATCACCCTCTTTCATGGTATATGCACAAAGAGCGCCCGTTGTATCTATGTATTCTACGGTGTGTAATGAGTCAGAAATTTCCGAACCAAAGCATCGAGCATTCATGTACACAGCGCCACCTATGCTACCTGGCATTGAAAAAAAGTTCTCCAGCCCCTTTAGCCCCATCTCTGAAGTTTTTTGAGCGAGTAAGGAAATAGATACACCGGATTCTGCACGAAGCTGAGTGCCGTAAATCGACCATTGTTGGAGATCTCTGGTTGACACCAGTGGAACGGAATACTCAATGTCTGCAAATAACATATTTGAAGTATCGCCGATTATTTCGTAATGGCATCCTTCTTCGTGAAAAAAACGTATTGCTTTTGCAAGGGTCGAATACGATTCATGATGAATAATCGTGGCGAACCCACCGATTTTGAAGTATGAAGCGGTGCCTAGCGAAACATCTTCATCGGTATATACTCCACAATGGGTGCGGGCGAGGGAAAAAATGTCCTTATTACCCTTCATACTGTGTATATTATCATAAAAAAGGTGTAACATTACCAACGTTGGAGTAGTTTATAAAACATCAGAGATGAAGAGCACGTTATTATCAATAGAAGACGCATATAAAGAACATTTCTCGGTTGTGTATAAAACTGCATATGCCATCCTTAGAAGTTATGATCAAGCTGAGGACGTGGCGCAGGAAGTGTTTATACGATATGCTGATCACCACGATCGACTTTCGAAAACGGATTATGCCAAGTACTGGTTGATGCGAGTCTCTAAGAATTTAGCGATTAACTTATCCAAACGTAAAGAGAGAGAAAAGGTTAGTTACAAGAAACTATTTTTTCAAAGTTCTCAAACTACGAAAAGTGTTGATGAAGAATTTCTTCGCCATGAAACCGCAGACATGGTGAAAACGGCAATAGACTTATTGCCAACTCGTTATAGGGAAATTCTTGTGATGTATGAGTATGGAGGTTTTTCTTATAAAGAAATAGCTAAAACGCTCCGTGTAAGTATAGGCAATGTAAAGGTAAGGATGTTTCGTGCGCGAAAAAAAATCGCTGAACTTGTTTTAAAGTATTATGGTTCGGAAGCATATGAAAGACTCACGTCGTAGAAAAACAAAATCATCGGTAGATGATTTGTACGAATCATATATCGCCCATCTAAATCGAACTGATTGCTCACATGACGCGGATGGATTGCGTGTAGAACGTTCTCGATCGGAGGTATGGAACCGAGTAAAACATCTTGTCAAAGCTCAGGAAAGAAAACGGCGGTCTATGTGGACACGCTTTTTGTCTGTAGTGAAATTCCATTTTGAGAGACTTAGTTATATATTTCTCGGAACTTGCGTTGCAGGTGCTTTTTTTCTATACATATTTCCTTTTCAACAACTTGAGATCCAAGCGCAGTTTCAGGATGTGGAGTTGGATGAAATATCTTTTTCTCATGTAGATGACTTATTCCCGGATGGTGAAGCATTGGAGATAATTCTCCCTGATGAAACAGAATTCTTTATAAAAGGAACTCCCTCCGTCTCCCGTCCATGAGAATATCAATCATTATTGGTGTTTTGATAGTGATGGTAGTCTCTGGTTCTTTTGCCATGGAGGGAGGCTTGCAGAGCCCATCCGAGTTTTTTCAGGGAAGAATATACCTTCTTGAATACGGTATTTCTCCAGCGGAGAGCTTTGTTGCACTCCCTTTGGAAATCTCGGTAAGAGTACTCAACGATAAAGGAGTTGTCGTTGAGGATATCGCAAAACGTGCTGGTGTTTCGAGAGAAGAGCGACCAGTTCGATTAAATATTTCCGGGACGAATGTGAAGATGCAAGCAAATCTTTCTGTTATAAAAATGAATGGTGAATATGTTCTCCTTACAAATATGAAAATATTTGTAGAAAATAAAACAAAAGAAGAAATAACCGTTAGAACGTTTCGCAGAAGTCTGCCTGTAAAGAGGGGAACGACGGTCGAAATATACCCCTTGGGGGATACGAACGATACAAACAGTGCGAGAACGCTGTTTTCTGATTTTATTTCTCGAATGGGGAGAGAGCTTGAAAATTTATTATCACAAGACGTGAGCTCTAGTGATTCGCCCAAGACCACCGATTATACATTAGTGTTAAAAATAGATATTGGTAATTAACTATGGTTCGACGTGGCATCTATCTTTTGACGTCGATCTGTGTGTTTGCAATAATGATTTGGGTTATTGTTGATGCTCGAAAACCTTGGATAGAGACACTAGGTGTTGAATACACTTATCAGGGTATGGTTGCGCTTAGAGGAAGACATTTCGGTAGTGAACCAAGCGATATTTTCTTAAATGCCCAACCACTCGATAGAAAAAGCATCGTTGAATGGAATGATGACGAAATTCGATTTTTAATTCCAGAATCCTTTTCTTCTGGACTGATTTCTATTAAACAAAAAACACGAAGAAGTAACGAGGTCCTCTTTTTGAGGAATGAGGCCATTACGGTGCGTGAGGAAGAGGAGTCTGTTGTTTCACTTGGAGAAGAGGAAGTAAGCATAGGGGATCTCGTGAATATTTCCTTGTCTTCTACAGTGATAAGTAAACCCCTGCGGGTATATATGCATTTTGGAGATGGCAGAATAGAAGTTCTTGATGACATATATATTGATTACAAAACAGATGATGAAATATCTATTCAAGTTCCCGCTACGCAACCTCAAAAAATTTCTATCCATACCCCTGCGAAGGAGTTTGAAATAAATGTGTCCTATACGGATGAAATCCCAGTTATATATGATCTACCACGAGCATATTTTTTGGTGCAAACGATCATGGTAACGGAGAAAGATATGGGTGGGAGTCGAGTAGGAATTCTTGTTCCGCGATTACTTAATCATCCAGAACTCCAGTTTGTTGATCCCAGTATGTCGGAAGTTTTGCCTCCCATTTACTACATCTCAGAACCTGTCCATGAGCATATGTCGGTGCATGTTGTAAGGCAGCGAGCGGTGTGGCAGATAGAGGCATTAGAAGTCGAAAATCAGTATGCGTCAAAATTCTATCAAACATATACACGTGAGGAATTTCTAGGTGAGGAGTTAGAATCATTGGTTGATACTCTAGTTAGAGGGCTAGATGGTTCTGATTTGGAAGATGTCATTACGATTGCGGAGCGTATGGATGTTGCTTTTATAGAAGAGCATATTATTTCATCGAATGATGCTTCTTTAATTACACTGCAATCTTTGAGGAGACTTGGGATACCAGCCAGGCGTGTGTCAGGGTATATATTTGATACACGCTTAATCCCTTATCAATGGACCGAATATTTTGTATTTGGAGTGGGTTGGGTTCCATTTGATATATATTTTACTCGCATGCTTGTACAGGATTCGGACCTAGCAGGTGTTGAAACATTTTTTTTCTCTAGTAACAGACATATTAGGCTCGAACTTCATGATTTTTTTGTATCAGAAGCTGGTGAAGACGTTAGACACACCGTTCAACTACTACCGCCAACCGAGTATGCATATTCTGCGAATGGTAGATATTTCTTTGTTACCGATGGATTACCACAGGGTAATATTGACCAATAGATACGTTAAGAATTACTATTCTCACAGTGGTGAACCGTAACACTATTAATTATTTTCAATCTCTCATAATGGAAGAAGAAGAGCGACAGAAAAATGGACTGGAGCTCATAGCTTCTGAAAATTTCGTCTCTCCCACGATCCGGTCGGTGTGTGGCTCGGTGTTGACGCATAAATACGCTGAAGGATACCCAGGAAAGCGTTATTATGGAGGGTGTGAGGTAGTTGATAAGATCGAACACGAAGTTCAAGAGCAATTTAAGGCTTTATTTCAGGCAGAATACGTCAATGTCCAGCCTCATTCTGGAAGTAGTGCAAACCTTGCGGTATATTTTGCGTCTCTCAAACCTGGAGATACCATTTTGGGAATGGATTTAGCGCATGGAGGTCATCTTACGCACGGTTCTTCCGTAAGCATTTCGGGTAAATGGTTTCATGCGGTTTCTTACACGGTCGACCGGATCTCTCATACTATCGATTTTGATGATGTTCGGGCAAAACTTGCGAAGCATCGTCCGAAAATTCTTATTGCTGGCGCTTCGAGTTATTCACGGATTATAGATTTTGCCGCATTCAGAACATTGGCCGATGAGTTTGATACTCTTTTGTTGGTAGACATGGCACACATTGCGGGACTCGTTGCAGCCGGTCTCCACCCCTCTCCCGTAGAGCATGCACATTTTGTTACGAGTACGACGCATAAAACCCTTCGAGGACCACGAGGCGGCATTATTCTTATGGGAAAAGATTTTGATAACCCATTTGGCGTTGTTGCTCAAAAATCAGGACGAACAAAACGCATGTCGGAATTACTCGATGCTTCGATAATTCCAGGCATCCAGGGAGGACCTCTTCTGCACATTATTGCAGCGAAGGGAGTATGTGCTAGTGAAGCGGCTACACCGGCCTTTGTTCAATACCAACACCAGGTCTGTGCAAATGCACAGGCACTTGCTGAAGCTTGCGAGAGTAAAGGGATGATGGCTGTGAGTGGTGGTACCGATAACCATATTGTATTATTAGATTTACGGAGTCAAAAAATTACAGGCAGGGACGCCGAGCGCATTCTTGATTCAGTTGGTATTACAGTAAATAAAAATATGATTCCCTACGACCCAAATGGTCCATTAACGACTTCAGGAATACGTTTGGGTACTCCCGCTGTAACGACACGGGGAATGAAGGAAACGGATATGCACACCATAGCAGAACTTATTTCAAGAACGCTTCAGGGAGACGATTTGGACTCGATACGAAAGACGGTACGTGAGTTTGCTTCGCATTTTCCATTGTTTCTTGAAGTTTCCGAGGAAGTATATGCAAAGTAAAGATAACAGACAAACTCGCCTACAGATGGTCAGATTTAACAAAGGGGCCTATATAACGGTTGAGGGTAAGTCTGATAATGACCATTTCTATATTATCCGAGAGGGAAGGGTCCAGATAAATAAATCTACGGAAGTAGTGCAAGAAGAAAGCAGCAACATTCTTGGCCCGGGTGATTTTTTCGGGGTTATTTCTGCGATGGCTTCTCAAAGACGCATAGAAACAGCTCGTTCTTTAACCGAATGTACACTTATTGTTGTGCCTCGAGAAGAATATAGTCGGCTTATTGTACAAAATACGCGTATTGCCATGAAAATTATCGAGAGTTTTTCCCGACGTATGCGCCTTCTTGATACCGCTTTGACAAAGATAGAAGGTAAAGCAGATACTGACTCAAGTCCGACGGGTATCTTCGAAATTGCTGGTTATTATATGAAGCACAATAAGCCGGTTCTTGCAGGTCAGGCGTATAGCGAGTTTGTTAGATTATGCCCAAATGATCCAAATGTCGAACGAGCAAAAAAGGAACTCGCAGAACTAGCTGAACAAAACATCACTATTCCTGATGTTTTTGTGCCCAGGCGAGATGGATTTACACATCAATTTCTTCATGATACGGCGATATTTCTCGAACATATGAAGGGTCAGGAACTTTTCATTATCCAAAGCGGCAGCGTAAAGATTACGAAAATATCTAATGGAAACGAAATCATGCTTGCCTTGTTGAGACCCGGGGACATCTTTGGTGAGATGGCTCTTCTAGAAGAAAAACCCAGATCAGCATCGGCAATAGCATTCGAAGATTCGGTGTTGTTATCCGTAAACAAAGCAAACTTTGAGAGAATTGTACACACTCAATCCCAGATTATATCGAGATTGACGACATTGCTTGCAGAGCGTATTTGGGTGCTGTACAGACAACTTGCAAATACAACCATTTTGAATAAACTTGGAAGACTCTATGATGCTATCATAGTCCAATTAGAGCGAAGTCATGTAGATATGAATCAGGATGTTGCTCATACACTCACATTTGGACCGAAAGAACTCATCAGTTGGACGGGGATTTCTCAAACCGATGGAAGCCATCTCATTCAGGAATTGCTAAATGATAGGACAATAACTATATCAGATGGAAAATTGCATATCTTGAGTATCGAAGAATTGAAAAAACAAGCACAATATTACAGGAAAATAGCAACAAGAAAGGCAGAAAACAGATGAGTAAAGATGCAATAACGAATGAATCAACTACTGAGAATGCGGTAGAGCAGCAAGATGTGTCCCAAGTGCAGTTAGAAGAAGATGAAGACTTTCTTTTGGGTGTTTGCCGGTACAATGGGGATGCAGAAGACTGCGAAAGCTGTCAATAAATAAATTCCACTAGATATCAAATACAGCATTCTGTATCGCTTTCCCCCATTTTGGCATGTCTTGGGGAGATGCCTGTAAAGATTCTTTAACCGCCATCACTAGAAAGAATTTCTCTAACTATTTCTATTTTTCTGCATGAGTAATAGTAGATTTGCGCTTGCTCTACGCAGTTGCCCTCGTGTTACGTTCGATTGAGAGAGACATATCTCACCGATATACTCACAGAATGTGGATGATTTATGGTTTGATCGCAGTTGTTCTCCAAACCACGCGAAATGCTATACAAAAAGAATTGGCACAATCAATACCCCGCCTTGTTGTCACTTGGATTCGATGTGTCTTTGCACTTCCCTTTTTGAGTATATATTATGTCGTTCTAGTTATTGTTCTGGGGGAAGCTGTATATGCATATACTTGGCAATTTTGGTTATTTGCTATTGCCGGGGGCACGTTTCAGATTATTGCATCAACATTAATGCTGAAGGCATTTGCCTTGCGTAGCTTTATGATTGGAAGTTGCTACGGTAAATCTGATAGTATCCAGACTGCATTGCTGGGGTGGATTTTGTTTTCAGAAGCGTTGAACCCATGGGCTTTTGTGGTTATCTGTACCAGTTTTTCTGGGATTTTGCTGATATCCCTAAAAAAAGAATCGATGAGCATTCGAAGTTTTTTTGATATAAGAAAAAATGAGAGTACGAGAATCGGGCTCCTCATAGGAACTTTTTTTTCATTGACCGCTCTCTGTATTCGTCAGTCTATTTTACAATTGGAAGCAAGTAGTATACTCATGGCGTCGAGTACAACATTACTGGTTACAATTATTCTGCAGGTAATTGTTCTATCGCTGCGTTTTTTGATATGGGATAAGGGAGCATTGGCTTCGGTGAGGCGTAATATGGGAAAAGCAAGTATCATTGGACTGACAAATTGTCTCTCTTCGGTCACTTGGTACCTTGCTTTTGGACTCATAAATGCATCCTATGTTACCGCACTGGGTCAGATACAAATGCCCTTGTCGATTGCCTATTCCCGATTTGTATTTCGAGAGACCCTATATGCACATGAATTAATTGGGGCTGGGATTATCGTCGTCAGTATCATTATTTTGACATTTTTGTAGATAAAACATGTGAGTATAAGACAAGATATATTATTTTAGTGAGTCTAGACCTTTGTTAACGCTCTTTCTGGATAGAGTATACTTTAAGCATTACATCATATAAAAACTACTATATGTGCCTAAGAACGTGGTGGTAGCACAAGATTAGTCTTTCTTCGGCTGTCGACTTCGTCTTTTTTTTGGCTTTTTTAGTAATTCAAGAGCTCGTTCGAGTGTTAATTCAAACACATCATCCTCTTCTTCAAGAGGGCGATACTCTTTTACACAACCAACATAAGGTCCGTAGGGGCCGATAGTTACAAACACATCTTTTTTTTGTTCTGGGTGCTTTCCAAGTTTTCGAGGGAGAGATAATAATCTAACTGCATCTTCTACCGACACTTCGTCTTTTTCGAGGGTGACTCGTTGTCGTTTCATGCTTTTATCTGTTTTCTCTCCCAATTGAAGGTAGGCACCGTATGGTCCGATGGCATAATAAATGTTCTGATTTGTGTCAGGGTGAATTCCGAGTAAGGATGGAGCGGTGTTATTCGTGCGGGCAAGTTCATCTACGATATCTTTTGTGATATCTGCAGGGGGCAGGTCAGGAGGAAAGTTTATTTTTTCGTCGTCATCGTCGGGGGATCCAATATATGCTCCGTATCTACTGACACGAATTTCTTCTGAGATGAGGGGTATTTCGATTTTTCTCGCCTGGTCTGCTTCAATAGTTGGTTCTACTTGTTTTATCCAATTTTTGAGGCCCTTATCACCAAGAAAAAAGTTTGAAAGGTATTCAACAGAGTCGAGTTTTCCTAATGCAATGAAATCGAGGCTTTCCTCCATATCGCGAGTAAATTTGTCGGTTACCAATTCTGGAAAATGATCCTGGAGTAGTTCGCTGACTACTAGCCCAACGAAGGTAGGGGCCATAGCAGAATCTTTCTTCATAACATATTTGCGCTCATACAGTGTGTTAATGATGTTTGCATAGGTAGAGGGTCTGCCAATACCTCTTTCTTCGAGTGCTTCGATGATCGATGCTTCGTTGTACCTTGCGGGTGGTTTTGTGTCGTGTTTATCGGGAAGAACGATATCCGGTGAGAGAGTTTCGCCCTTTTCTAGGGATTCGATGAGGGGGGACTGTGTTTTTTCGGTGCCGTAGGCGGCCAAAAAGCCAGGAAATTCAACCGTTGTTGCAGATGCACTGAAGATACAATCTGCCGCGGCTATTCGTATGCGTAGCGTTCGTTTCCGAGCATTAGTCATTTGGGATGCAATGGTTCGATTATATATGAGGGTGTAGAGTTTTAATTCAGTTCCTGCAAGAGAAGTTGATAGAGGGTGTCTGAATACGGCACCTGCAGGGCGAATAGCTTCGTGAGCTTCTTGACTGGTTGTTGAACGTGGTCGATATTCACGAGGTTCTTCGGGTAGATATTCTTCACCAAAATTATCCTTGATATCTTTTCGAATTGCTTGTAGGGCTTCTTGTGAGAGAAATGGTGAGTCGGTACGCATATAAGTGATATATCCAGCTTCATACAAGGATTGTGCGACGCGCATGGATTGTCGTGAGTTCAAAAATAATTTTCTATGGGCATCTTGTTGAAGCGTAGATGTGATATAGGGGGGGGTTGGGCGCTGTGTTGTAAATTTTGCCTCGTTTGAAAGTATTTCCCAGGTTTTGGGTAGTTCCTTAATAATTTTTTGGGCAAGTGATTCGTGTATATGAATGATATCGTCGGAACCAATATAGCTTCCGGTAATTGAATCAAAATGTCTGCTTTGTGCGATTGTTTTTTCTTTGTAGCGTATAAGTTTTGCTTGGAAATCAACTGGATCTGAAATAGTGGCAACGATGTCCCAATATGTGTTTTTCTTAAAGCGCATACGTTGGTATTCTCTATGGACTATCATACGCAGGGCAGGAGATTGAACCCGTCCAGCGGATAATCCAAAGCTTATTTTTTTCCATAAGAGTGGTGAAAGTGTATATCCATATAGCCTGTCCAGGAAACGTCGCGTTTCTTGTGCTTTGACCAATTGCATATCTACCGCTCGGGCTGTTCGTAGGGCTTCATCGATTGCTGTTTTGGTGATTTCATGAAATACCATACGCTTTACAGGAATTTTTGGGTTCAGTACCTCAAGGAGATGCCAACAAATGCTCTCTCCTTCACGGTCTTCGTCGGTTGCTAGGAGCAACATATCGACGTTTTTTATGCTTTCTGAAATTTTGTTGATGATTCGCTTTTTTGATTTTGGAATTACATATAGTGGTTGGAATTTATTTTCAACATCGATCCCAAGACGTGCCCATTTGATTTGCTTCATATCTTCGGGAACATCCTTTGCGGTTTGGGGGAGGTCGCGAATATGACCAACACTTGCCTCGATGATGTAGTCATCAGACAAAAATTTTGAAATAGTCTTAGCCTTGGTGGGTGATTCCACAATAACGAGAAACTTCATGATATAGACTGTGTAAAAAATTCAAGATATAGTCAAGTTAATGTCAGAAGGAAGTAAATTTCTTTCCTTCATGCTTATTGACATCCTTATGTGTACAAATTTTGAGCTGGTTAATTCGAGATACTCTATTCATTCGAAAACAGTTCATTACACGTTATAACGTAGTAATTATATCATAATCGGAGAATGTTACTACTATTATATATTCATGCATTGGCTATGTGTGTATTTCACAATTGGATTGGTTGTTTTTTGTGGTCTGATATACTGTGTATGATTGATACTGGCAATAGGGCGCAATATATGGTGTGAGCATTGCAAATTATTGACATGAACCTGTTTTCTTTGTATATTTATTATAATGAAACTTCCACTAGGTCAATTAGTTGATTTTGATAGTAACGTGTATGAAATAACGTCTGCGGTGATAACCAGAGCTACACAGGTTACCAAGCTCCGGAAAATATACGGAAAAGAACTGATTGGAACTTCGAGGCGTGTTGATAAAAACGTCAAGGCTGTTATTATCGCACTCGATGAAGTTCTTTCTGGTGAAGTACTCTATAAACACGTTGGTTAAACAGGAACCGATTATCCCGGTGCTCATTGGAGTCACCGCCACTGGCAAAACAGAATTACTCGAACAACTTGAACAAAAGACATTAATTATCAATGCGGATTCTCGCCAAGTATACAAGAAAATGGATATTGGAACCGCAAAACCAGATAAGGCATTACTCGCACGTCACCCCCATGTTGGTATTAATGTTGTATCTCCCGATACACGCTTTGATGTGGGGTCATTTGTTGAATTGGTTTTGGATGCTATTAATTCTTCAGAATTGCCATGCGTGATTGCCGGAGGGAGTGGGTTCTATATTCGTCATTTGCTGTATGGGTTGCCCCATACAGAGGAAGTTGACCCCGCCATTCGTGAACAGATTGTTTGTTATTTGCAAGAAGTGGGATCACACGCAGCTCATGTACGGTTGAGCGAGATAGATTCGGTTTCAGCGTGTAAAATACATAAAAACGATACATATCGCATTAGCCGTGCATTGGAAATTTATGAACAAACGGGAATCCCTCGCTCTGAATATCCCATAATGAGCAATCCTGCGGGAGTATTTCCTCACGAAATAGTGGGATTACGATGTTCGCAAGACATACTTGTCGATCGAATTAAAACTCGTGTCGAGGCTATGTTTCAGGCAGGTCTTGTTGATGAATTGGCAGACCTACGGCATGAAGGATATTCATTGAAGGATCATGCGATGAGGTGCATTGGATATAAAGAATTTTTTGTTGAAAAAGAATGGTGTAATGGCTCGCATAGTTCGAGTCTTTTTGATACGATTAAGAACAATATTATTGTACACACAATCAAGTATGCCAAAAGGCAACGTGTGTTTTTTAAACAGTTTTCGAATGCGAAATGGTTTGATATCCAAGATTCGGAGAAGCTGTTATCTTATATCAAAGCAATGATGAACTGAATTTGGTGCACCTTGGTGCGAAAAAGGAGAGATGAGTGCCCTGCGGTCGAAAACGAAAGCGACATAAGATTGCGACACATAAACGTAAGAAAAAACTACGAAAAAATCGCCACAAAAAGAAATAATATTTCTGTGCCATTGATCATGGGGATCTTAAATGCGACACCGGATTCCTTCTATGAAAATAGTCGGATCGGCGAAGTGGAGGATGGTGAAGCGCGTGCGAAGAAAATGATATCAGATGGAGCCGATATACTTGATATCGGTGGAGAATCGACACGCCCTGGTAGTTCTGGAGTTCCCGTCGAGGAGGAGCTTCATCGAGTTTTGCCTCTCATCAGGCGAATCAGACATAGTTCTGATATACCAATATCGATTGATACTCAAAAATCAAAGGTTGCTGCTGCCTCGATAGAGGCAGGAGCGACAATAATAAATGATATTTCAGCAGGATCTTTTGATGAAGACATGTACTCTGTTGCTGCTAGTAATGGAGTGCAAATCGTTCTTATGCATATGCAAGGTACTCCCCAGACTATGCAAGTTAGTCCCCAGTACCGCAATGTTCTTGGGGAAATTCGAGATTACCTGTTTACAAGGATCGATGCAGCCCTAGCAGCAGGTATTTCGGAGGATAATATTATCATTGATCCAGGTATTGGTTTCGGAAAACGGGTTCAAGATAATCTTGACATACTTCGCTATTTGGAAGAATTCGTCTCTATGGGATTTCCTGTCCTTATCGGGTTATCACGAAAAAGTTTTCTTGGAAACATATTGAATGCTGCCGATAATCCTGGAAAGCGCTTGCATGGCAGTACGACCTGTCATGTTTGGTGCATGCAGAAGGGAGTACAGTATCTTCGGGTTCACGATGTGAAAGCCTGTTGTGACTGCGTGACCGTCATGTCTGCGTTGAGTGGTACCTATGAGTCTGAATAGTCTTTTATCATTAGTACAATCATACGTAACGCCCTTAATAGAGGTTATACTTCTATCGCTTTTGATTTATGTTTTGTATCGTTTGTTGTCTCAGACAAGAGCTACTCTATTGGTACGTGGAGCTCTGTATATAGGTATCCTATATTCGATATCTTATTTCTTTCAATTTCAAACTTTACTCTGGCTATTAAACCTGTTGGCTCCCAGTTTAGTGATCGCACTTGCTATCATTTTTCAACCAGAGATTCGGAGAATTTTTTCTCGTTTGAGTCAAGGCACACTTCCCTGGGGAAAAAGATTAAGCCTTCATGGATTGATAGACCCCATATTAGATGCGTTATACTTGCTGGCTGAACAAAAGCGAGGTGCTCTTGTAGTGATTGCGCGACAAGCCACCATCGAAAGTGTTAGTGATTCGGGCATACATATGGATGCTTCGGTGAGCTCGGAGTTAATCCATTCAATATTTTCTCACGACACAAAATTGCACGATGGAGCTATACTTATTGAAAAATCACGTTTGTTGGCTGCAGCGTGTCTTTTGCCTTTGTCCGACCAACATAATCTTCATCAAGATTTTGGTACCCGTCATAGGGCAGCGCTGGGGATGTCTGAAGACTCCGATGCGATCGTTCTTGTGGTTTCAGAAGAACGAGGGACCGTCAGTTTGGCTGTTCAAGGGGTCTTATATAATTCTTTAGTCCGGACCGTCATGAAAGCTCGTTTGCAAGAATTGTTATCGAACAAGATGGAAACACGACAATGAAAAAAGGCAAAAAACTAGGTTTTCTAACTTCCAACTGGAAGGCAAAGATAGGTTCCACGTTGTTGGCAGCTTTGCTCATTATCTTGAATCGTAGTTTATTGTTGGAAGACCGTATCTATACGGTTCCACTGAATGTATTACTTCACAATTCGATGGTACTCGGGGAACAAGTACAACCAAGTATCCGTATTCTAATACGAGCTGAAGGACGAAAAATCAGCGGTGTGCGTAATGAGGATTTTAGAACAACGGTGGATTTTTCCAGTATTGAAGCACCAGGGACCTATAGTAGGCGAATAATTGTTCAACGTATTGATGATGCGCTCGCTTTGGATCCTGTGGAGCTACAGGTAGATCCACCAGAATTGAATGTGTCGCTTGAAAGAAAGTTGCGTAAATCGGTCCCAGTTGAAAGTACAATTATTGGATTTCCTGCTACGGGCTACAAACTTGTCAGCGCCACATTGAACCCTGCAATCATCCAGATAGAAGGTCCTGAATCTCTTGTTTCTAGCATATCGAGTTTGGGCACATCAGAAATATCTATGACGGAGAGACGATCTAGTATTGTTCAGAGGGTGAGGGTTGAGCATGAAAACCCTCTTATTTCGTTTCCAAGCGGCTCCCTAGTAGAATTTCGTGCTACTATCGAAGAAACTCCCATTCTTAATACTTTTGAAGCTATTGATATTGTAGTGATAGACCTCAATGAAAATTTAAGAATAACAAGACCATTGCCTGCTGCGGCTGTGCGAGTACAAGCTCGCGTAGAAACAATAGAAAAATTGACACTTGGGGATGTTCAAGTCACAGTAGATGCATCGAGAATCACCGAGTCCGGAACGTATAGTTTGGCAACAGAGGTGCAACTACCGGAAGGTGTAAATTTACTCGGAGTTGAGCCCGAGCGAGTAGACGTCGTTGTTGATTCGGGAGGCTAGATGTTATTCGGTGTTGGTATAGACAGCGTGAAAATTCCTCGGGCTTCGAAATGGAGCAAGGGCTTGCGAGAGCGGTTTCTGGGAGAAGATGAATTATCCAATGCGAGCAAAAAGTCATCACCCCACGCATCCTATGCTGCTTGTTTTGCAGCAAAAGAAGCCTTTGGCAAAGCTCTAGGCACAGGATTATTTGGTATGCCATTGCGAGAGATACAATTATTGAATCATAGCAGCGGAGCTCCTTATATAGTACTCAGCGCGAATCTTGTGAAAACGCTGAAGAAACATTTCCCTACTGCATTGATCGAATCTCCTAAAATTTCTATCACCCATGAGGGTGAGTTAGCTATTGCAATAGTAATCATTGAATCATCATGAATATAAGAGATAGATCAAAAGGGTTAGAGAATAATAAGCTTTCGCTAACATTCTATTCAAAAAAAGACTTTGTATGCCCCGTATGTGAGTACGAACATCTTCATGAGGATCTACGAAGGGGGGATGGGAGATTAATTTCTGCTGATTTGACGGATGAACTACACAGAATATATGATCCATCCCCGAAATACGGTGCTGTATATCCATTAATTTACCCTATTTACGTTTGTCCTTCATGCTATTTTGCTGGATTTAATCAGGATTTTTCGAACCCTCTGGTACCCATCGATCAATTGAAAAATCATCGTGATGCGCGAAAAAAGCTTCTTGTTAACATTTTGCCAGATGTTGATTTTACAGATAATCGGAGATTACAGGAGGGTTTGGCAAGTTATGTCTTGGCAATTGCTTGTTATGATTTTTACCAAGACGATGCTTTTCCAGTATTTAAGCAAGGATTATGCGCATTAAGAGCGGGTTGGCTTTGCGTATATCTGCATAGACAAATGCCAGATCAACAATATCTCTATCTAAGCAAGCATTTTCTTCGCAAGGCTACGTTTTTATATGATTATTCTTTGGAGCTTGAAATAAAGAAAAAGCAGATTATTCCAGCCACTTTTTTTCTTGGCCCTGATGTAGACCGCAATTATGGATACGATGGAGTTGTATATTTACATGGTATGCTTGAGTTTAGATATGGAATGCGGGAAAACTCACAAAAACGTCTAGAAAAATTATCAAGAATAAAAATGAACATAGGAAAACTGTTCGGGTTTGGAGGAGCTTCCAGAGAAAAGCCATCCGCTATTCTCGATATGGCAAGACGCCTCTTTGATTCGGTGTCAAACGAAGTGGAATTGCTGCAAGTATCCCAATAGTGTCACGCATAGCATTACAAGTATCTTATGATGGAACTTCCTATGCAGGGTTTCAAATACAAAACAATGCTACAACGGTTGCTTCGATGCTTATGGACGCCTTATATGCATTATACGATCGACGGATTGACATAGTTGCAGCCGGAAGAACGGATACGGGGGTACATGCTCGTGCACAATTTATCCATTTCGATCCTCCAAATGCGAGAATTCAGACACAGCGTCTGGGAGCGGCTTTGAATACCTATTTACCCGAAGACATACGCATTATACATAGTTATGATGTGTCCGATGCATTTCATGCTCGTTTTTCAGCATTGAAACGAACCTATGTATATACATTGTATCGTGATCGACTGGTTCCTCCGATGGCACGCCATTTTGCTGTTCCATGGCTTCAAGAGTATAATTTGGTACGGATGCAAAATGATGCAACTCGGCTTATTGGCACGCATGATTTTTTTTCATTTGCCAAATACGATCCGGAGATGGCTACGGTTAGAACGGTGTATCGGGCATCTTTTTGTAATTCGGGGGAATTTTTGTTGTTTACGATCACGGCGAATGGATTTTTACGACGAATGGTCAGATCTATAGTCGGAACGTTATGCGAATGGGAAAAAAAACGCCTGCGTGGTGGAAACCCTCTTTCTATTGCAGATATTATAGCGCATCGAGATAGATCAGAGGTCGGGCGAACAGCGCCCGCACGAGGGCTATGTTTGCACGCAATCGAGTATGAAGAAATTGATACAAAAGCTAGCGATTAACCTGCTGCGCCATACGTCACAACGATATGGCGTGATCACAAAAATTCCGTCATCGCAACAAGAGACTGACGAAGTTCCCACACCAACACGCAACGAGGATAATGCGCCTGCTAATGATAACAGCGCATTGAATAATGATACCCCTGAACTTAGGAAAACTTCCTTGCAACGGGTGCATGAAACCATTTCCCATTGCAGGAAATGTCCTCTGGCGGAACACAGAAAAAATACGGTTCCTGGACATGGTTCTTTAGATGCACGGGTGTTTGTGATAGGAGAAGCTCCAGGAATGGCAGAAGACAAAGAAGGAGTGCCGTTCGTTGGGGCTTCGGGGCAATACCTGAATAAGTGGTTGGCTACAATTCCTCTTAATCGAGAGAGAGATGTGTTCATAACCAATATTGCAAAATGTAGGCCCCCTCAGAATAGAAATCCATCTGCGACAGAAGTACAGGCCTGCATTGGGTATCTTCATGAACAGATAACCTTAGTACAACCAGATGTGATATTTGTCCTTGGGCGGGTAGCAGCGCATGCTATTCTCGATACAGGGGCGAGTCTTCGAGAATTAAGAACACATATACATCGTTATAACGATAGAATCCCGCTGCTTGTGAGTTATCATCCGAGTGCGGTGCTTAGAGACCCCTCGCTGAGAAGACCAGTGTGGAACGATCTTCAGATGCTGAAAGAGCTATTGTAAACTCATGTATGTTGATGTTGCTTTACCCATTCCCATAGAGCAGGTATTTACCTATGGAGTACCCGAGGCATGTATAACCCAAGAAGATACACATGGCTCTTTCATTGGAAGGAGGGTCAAGGTTCCCTTTGGAAAAAAATTGCGGTATGGCGTCATTGTACGTGAGTATCACAATGATACTCCGCAGTTTGATATCAAAAAAATATTGCAGATCAGCTCTCTCATCGATAAAGATCCTATCTTGGGGCCCGAAGACATAGCACGTGCACAGTGGGTATCTGATTTTTATTTTGCATCGCTTGGAGAATCCTTGGCTTGCGTGTCGCCAACAATGAAAGCAAAAAAACCTCGATCGCTTGCGCAAGGACCCTCGCGCCACGAAGCGCGTATGACGGCGAGTGACGATCAACTGGCTATTATTCAAGACTTAATGACGAAAGAGAAAGGCTGGTTTTATTTGTTTGGCATTACGGGATCGGGAAAGACAGAGGTATTTTTGCGATGCGCAGAACATCATATACAACAGGGAAAACAAGTGCTCTATCTTGTTCCTGAAATTGCACTCAGTTATCAGTTGCAACATATGCTTTTGCCTCGATTTCAATCTCGGTATGCTGTTTTACATTCGCGATTAACCGAATCTGAACGATTGTCGGAATGGCAAAGAATCGCAAGGGGGGATGTTGATATAGTTCTTGGAACTAGAAGTGCGGTCTTTGCTCCTCTTACGCGCCTGGGGCTCATCATCATCGACGAAGAACAAGATTCCTCGTATAAATCAGAGTCTTCTCCCCGTTATCATGCCCGGCAGGTTGCTATGCATCGAGTAAAAACAGAAAGCGCCGTATTACTCATGGGTTCAGCTACTCCTTCTGTTGAGTCTTGGTATGCTATGCAACAGGGTGTATTCGCACGCTATGATTTACGAGAGCGAATTGGCGATTCGCGACTCCCAGTAATACGCAGTGTAGACATGCATTTTGAAGAGAAAATTTTCTCGGAAGAGCTGCTCGAACATCTCAAAGATACAGTTGAGCGAAAGAAACAAAGCATATTGTTCATAAATAGACGTGGATTTGCAAATGTTCTCACATGCAAATTTTGTAGAACGACTCTGCTGTGTCAGCAATGCAGTATTCCCTTGGTATATCACAAAAAGAAAGGAATTATGCTTTGTCATTATTGCAACTATTCGTGTGGAGTTCCGCGCTATTGTCATAGCTGTAATTCGGTAAATATGTTTTATAGGGGGTTTGGGGCGCAGCTCATAGAAGAAGAATTGCATCGATATTTTCCTTCTACTCAGATTGCACGACTGGATAGGGACGTTTCTGCTGTACGTGGTGAAGTTCAATCAATTTTAGAACGTTTCAGAAATGAAGAAATTAGCATCTTATTTGGAACACAGATGATTGCCAAGGGGTTTGATTTTCCGGAAGTGGAACTTGTTGCGATCATTTCTGCGGATATCGGCTTACATGTACCTGATTTTCGAGCCACTGAACGAATTTTCTCACAAATAGTACAGGTTTCTGGTCGATCGGGGAGGAGAGCAAGGCAAGGGAAAGTATTTGTTCAAACCCATACACCTTCACATCATGCTATTCAGCATGCAATTGCTCATGAATATTCTTCTTTTTACAAACACGAACTTTCTCTGCGAAAGACATTGGGATTTCCGCCATATACCCGGTTTATTCGAGTAGTATTCACCGCTTCGTCGAATCAGAAATTGCAACAGGCGGTTTCTGACATTGCCGCAGCCCTGCCAGCACCCTCAGACATAGAGCAGTTAGGTCCTGCGATGTGTCCCATTGAAAGGATTGCGGGCAAGTACCGAATGCACATAATATTTTCTTCGCCAAAGTTTGGAAATCTTCACGCTCATATAAGGGATATTCTAGGTATACTACGAAGTAATCATAGCATTCGGGTTGAAGTGGACGTTGATCCTCTTCATACGTCATAATTATATATGGAACTTGTGTATTATCCCGATGATAGATTGTTTGCTGAGACAGGCAATGTCGGTGTGTTTGACGAAGTGTTGCAAAATATTCTACAGGCTATGGTGGGTGTTATGCACGACAATTACGGTATTGGGTTGGCAGCACCACAGGTGGGTTTGACGCAGCGTATGTTTGTTGTGAAGATTCCTGAGGATAAAGAAGCGAGATTATTTGTCAATCCTGTAATACTCGAAACATCGGCCGATACCTGGGAATACGAAGAGGGCTGTCTGAGCATACCTGAGATATACGCCCCAGTGCAGCGGTCACAAACGGTGTTAGTCCGGGCGCAGGATCAGTTCGGTAAAAAATTTACATTGGAGGCTAATGGTCTTCTGGGCAGAGTTATTCTTCATGAAATGGATCATTTAAATGGAGTCCTATTTATTGATCATCTTTCTAAAGACGTGAGAGAAGAACAACTTATCCTATACAACAGTATCGAACGATGACCATAGTATGTGCGGCCAGTGATACTCTGGGTGCTTTGGTGGTTCCATATATTCACCAGAGGATTCCACTCGGATTACTCATTACTCAGCCAGACCGGCGAGTAGGAAGAGGAAGAAAAAAGCGGGAATCTACATTATCCAATATAGCTCGAACGCTTTCGATTCCAATATACCAAACAAATCATCTCAAAAGTGACGCCAGAGAAGTTGTAGCATCATACAAGCCAGATGTGCTGGTGAGTGTTGCATTTGGCAGAAAGTTTGGACCTCGATTCATGGAACAATTTTCTTGGGGAGGATTGAATTTGCATCCTTCTCTGTTGCCACGACATCGGGGCTGTTCTCCTTTGCAGGCTGCTATTTTGCAGGGCGATGATACGTTCGGAGTGACGGTTCAAGAAATTGCCCAAGAAATGGATGCCGGGAATATTGTGTCTCAAGCACAAAGAACGCTACAAGGAAACGAAACCTATGAGCATCTGGTGGAAGAAAGCGCGATTATTGGAAGAGAATTATTGGTCAAGGCTTTGCTTGCTATACAAAACAATGAATATAAAAGCATGCTTCAGTCTGATCGCGGGGTGAGTTATTGTTATAGAATAGAAAAAAAATCTGGAGAAATTGCATGGTCATTGAGCGCCGATTACATCTCTCGAATGATTAGGGCATATCATCCATGGCCGGGAACATATACTTTTGTGAGTGATGTGCGTATCAAGATTATAGAGGCCAGTGTATACGATGGTCCTGATATTTCTTCAATGATTGGAGCAATGATCAAAAAACACGATAGAATTCTGGTACAATGCGGGGAGGGGGTCCTAAGCATAGAGACATTACAGTATGAAGGACAGAAAAAAATGGATGCAAAAAGCTTTTTGAATGGGCACTCTCGTTTTTGTGAAGAAGTGTTTGTTTCCAGCGACACATAGAATACTATCCCCACATGCCATATAATAACACCTATAGCTATGAACAAAAAAAAGGATAAACATTTTTCGCAGAAATATGCTCCGGATAAAGACACAACATCGGTAACAACTACGACTGAGGATCACAATACCGGCGTAGAAAAATCCGCCAAAGAGAAAAAAAGAACTGTATTGCATATAGTTTTGGGTGTCAGTGGTTTTACCGTTTTTGTTATACTGGTTGGCCTTATTGCCTTTTTTTCGGTGCTACAGAATTTAGAGAAGGTTAATGTTCCCGAACTTCGAGAAAAACATGTCATTGATGCCTTGGTCTCCTTACAGGAAAGAGGGCTTATAGCACAGGTGCAGTTGAGGTATCATTTTGATCCCTTATTAACTCACCACGTACTTACGCAACAGCCTAAAGCGGGTAGTGTTGTAAGAATTGGACGCCGAGTTACCCTGTTTGTCAGTAAGGGTGTTATTATCGAAGCTATAAAAGATTATATTGGTCGAGATATAGGCGAGGTGAAGAATGAAATATTACGCGATTACGCAACGTATGAAGAAAGCGTTAAGCTTGAATCAGTAGTGTATATTTTTAGTGATCAATCCGCTGGAACCATTTTATCCCAGACCCCAGCTCCAAATTCGGAAGCATCGGGAAAGGTCGGATTTTCTTTTGTGGTGAGCAAGGGAGAAGAGTTTCGTGATATTACGATTGGTGATTATGTTGGGATGAACATATTTACAGCTCTTTCTAGCCTCTCCCTCAATGGGGTGCCATTCCAATTTCAGCAAATAGAAAGTGAAACCAGCGATGGATTGGTTCAGTCTCAGTCTCCTTCTCCTGGAACTGCCTATATTCCCGGATTGCAGGTCACTGTAGCGGTTAACCCTCCCAATCAAACAGAACAAGTGTTTGGTCTTTTTGAAGTTGAGATGCCGTTACTACCGGCTCAACTGCCCGTTCGATTGGTTGCCGTTTCTGAAGACGACCTCACTGAGGAATTGTTCACTATGTCTTTCTTTGGAGGTGCGCTGACTATTCCCTATTTGGTAGATGAAGGGACTCGATTGCAATTTTTTCAAGGCAATGAATTGATCCAAACACAAGTTGTAACACGGTAATATATGAGATTTAAGGACGTACAAACAAAAGTTAGTTTTCCAAAATTAGAAGAAGAGGTTTTAGCCTTCTGGAAAACAGAATCCATATTCCATCACTCGATTGAACAACGAAAAGACCAATCGCCCTATGTTTTTTATGATGGACCACCCTTTGCAACTGGATTACCGCATTTTGGTCACTTTGTTCCTGGAACATTGAAGGATTTATTCCCTCGATACAATGCGATGAAGGGGTGCTATGTGCAAAGAAGATTCGGTTGGGACTGTCATGGGCTTCCCGTTGAGAATGAAGTGCAGAAATCTCTAGAACTCAATGGCAATAAGGATATACTGAATTTTGGTGTAGAAAAATTCAACGAGGCCTGCCGAGATATTGTTCTTAGATATACCAAGGAATGGCAATCGGTTATTGAACGAATGGGCCGATGGGTCGACTTTGAACATGGGTACAAGACCATGGACAAAGATTATATGGAATCTACGTGGTGGGTCTTCAAGACCTTGTACGAACGAGACCTTATTTATGAGGGGCATAGAATTCTTCCTTACAGCCCAAAACTTGCGAGTCCTCTATCCAATTTTGAACTGAATTTAGGAGGATATCGTGATGTTAGAGATCCTGCGATCACCGTATGCTTTCGTTCAAAACAGCACACTCAACGATATTTTCTGGTATGGACGACTACGCCGTGGACCTTACCATCAAATTTGGCGTTGGCACTGGGTGCGGACATCACATATGTTGTCATTTCTGCAAATAACATTGAATATGTGCTGGCAGAAGAAGCTTTGAGTCGATATTTTACAGACGAAACCTCATACCGAATCCTAGAGAGAAAAAAAGGGATAGAATGGGTGGGGGAATCCTATGAGCCCCTATTTCCGTATTTTGCCAACCTCAGTATGAAGGGAGCGTTCTCGGTGTTCACGGGAGATCATGTTACGACAGGGGATGGAACGGGAATAGTACACACTGCTTCTGGATTTGGAGAAGAGGACTTTGAGGTGTTGAAAAATACCGATATTCCTGTTGTATGTCCTATAGACGAGGATTGCTGTTTTACAGAAGAAGTTAGCGATTTTGCAGGCCTATTTGTAAAGGATGCAGACAAACCTATTATTAATTATCTCGAAGAAAAAGGCGCTATCATAAGAAAGGAAAATTATCTGCATAGCTATCCTTTTTGTTATAGGACTAATACGCCGCTTATTTTTCGCGCTGTGTCCTCGTATTTTGTTAATGTTGAAAAAATAAAGGAAATATTACTTAAAAACAATAGTACAATTCGGTGGGTTCCTGAACATATCCGAGATAAAAGATTTGGTAAATGGTTGGAGAATGCTCGAGATTGGTCCATAAGCAGGAATAGATTTTGGGGGAACCCAATACCTGTATGGCGAGCAGACGATGATTCACATGTTGAAATTATTGGTTCAATCGAAGAGTTGGAGCAACGTTCAGGGAAAAAAGTAGAAGACCTCCACAAACACTATGTTGATGATCATACTTGGCCAGCTCCAAATGGTAAGGCTGTTATGCGACGAGTTTCAGATGTTCTCGATTGTTGGTTTGAGTCTGGTTCTATGCCCTATGCGCAGGTTCACTATCCCTTTGAGAACAAGGAAACTTTTGACAGCGGGTTCCCTGCAGATTTTATTTGTGAAGGTCTAGATCAGACAAGGGGCTGGTTTTATACCTTGGTGGTGCTGGCTGGAGCCCTATATAATAAGCCTGCGTTCAAAAATGTGATAGTAAATGGGCTCGTTTTGAGCAAAGATTCGAGGAAAATGAGCAAATCCTTGCGGAACTATACCGACCCCATGGATGTCATAAACACACACGGCGCGGATGCCCTCAGGTATTATTTGATGCAATCTCCGGTTGTTCAAGGGGAAGATCTCAAATATTCCGACATGGGCGTAGTGCAAGTACTCAAAACAATTATCATACCGATCTGGAATACATATAGTTTTTTTATCACATATGCGAATCTTGACAACGTTAATCCAAAGGGTGATGTAACACAGATCGAAAACCCACTCGATGTGTGGATTGTATCTGAAACCGAGCGCCTCGTGGGCCTTATGAGAAACGCATTGGATAGATACGATGTTCGCTCTGCATTAGAGCCAGTAGATGACTATATAGACATGCTCAGCAATTGGTATGTACGTCGCTCACGAAGGAGATTTTGGCGCAGCGACAATGATCAGGACAAAATACTAGCATATGAAACACTGTATTATTGCCTGTCCACATTTTGTTTCTTATTGGCACCAGTGATACCATTTGTCACCGAGGCGATGTACAGGAATCTTCGCCAAAAAGGTGCACCGATTTCTATACATTTATGCGATTATCCGGAAGTTAAACTAAGCCTGAGGCAGAAAAATATCGAACTTCGGATGAGATTGGTTCGTAAATGTGTACGGATGGGACATTCTCTGCGTAAGGCACAGAATATAAATGCACGACAACCGCTCACAACTATGTACGTGGTTACTACTGATCAAAATGAACAAACGATACTCCACGAGTTTCTTGATGTCATAGAAGATGAACTCAATGTTAAGACGGTCCAATTCCGGGACAATGAAGAAGATTTGGTTACGTATGGAGCTCATCCGAATTACAAGCGTCTTGGTCAAAGATTGGGTAAGCATATGAAAGTAGCAGCAAAACTGATTTCCGGACTTTCTTCGAGTGAAGTGAGAACCTTGATGGACGGAGGAACCCTGTATCTCTCCCAAGAAGATTTCCAACTTGAATTGGTGCTCGATGATATAGAAATTAGGCGTCAGGAAAAAGAAAATCTTATTGTCGTCAATGAAGATTCCTTAACTATCGGATTCGATGCATATATTACACCTGAATTGGTAAGCGAAGGGATCGTTCGGGATATTATTAGGCAGGTTCAGCTTGTCCGAAAAGCAGATGAACTTGAGGTCTCTGATCGTATATCGTTACATATTCAATTGCCAGAAGATCAAGCAGAGGCTTTGCGGGCCTTTGAATCCTTGTTCAAACAAGAAACATTATGCAAAGACATATCTTATACAGGGACAAAACAAACCCATAACTTTGAAATAAGAGGACATCAAGGAAGCTGTACAATCCAGAAAAAAGTCGATGGGTAAACTCCTTTACAAGGTTTGTATTGCGTGTACGTTGGTTGTTTCCTGTGCCAGTGTTCCAAATGATCTAGAAAGTGGGCAAGAACTATCCAAATACATGTATGCTGACGCGCAGATATATGGATATGCCAATATTGCAGCTAATCCAGCTATCGTGAAAACCTTCTTATCCGCAGGAGGGGGGATTATTGATGAACGCCTACTAGGCTATATAAGAGCTGGTGCATTTTCGCAAAATGGTCGCATACGTAATACGCTGCTTGTGCACACTATCCCAAATGGCCTAATAAGAAAAGACCTAGCATCACAAGGGTTTCAGATGATGAGAAAAAACGCATGGATTCATCCATTTCTTGGTGAGTACGTGTATATGCATAGTCCTCATATATTGGAAAGAGCCAATGGCGTTGCTCTTCAAGGAGTTTCACAGCGGTTTATGTCAGAAATGCAAGATGGCATTGTGACCATTCGCTATACATCACTTCCACCGGTAATCACAAATATTCCAAAAATGTTGCATTCTATAGTTGAAGAAACGATCGTACATATATCCGAAGAAGGGTTTATCACAATTGCTATCTATATTGAGGATAGCCGGGTTGCCAGATCTTTGGCAAAAATACTAGAAATCCTGTATCAAGCTGGAATAGAACTGGATACTGGTCAGAATCGACATGTGTTCGATGTGCTATTTGCTGGAAAAGATAAAATTATCCTTAGTAATGAAAGCATATCCATCGAAGAGCTTGGGATTACATTTGGTGATATACTAAAACTATGACGCAAGGCAATGTTTGTATTTTGGATTATCAAGCTGGTAATATTCAAAGTATGTATTCTGCGGTAAGGTATCTGGGTGTCGAGCCTAGAATCATTTCTAAGGTAGAAGAGATAGAACTGTGTGATAGACTCATTTTTCCCGGAGTTGGCGATGCCCAATTTGCGAGTGAAGCAATCCAAAGTACGGGGGTATACGATGCCATACGTGCCTTTGTAGCAACGGGAAACCCCTTGCTCGGAGTATGTGTGGGTGCTCAGTTGCTTTTATCTTCTTCTGAAGAAGGCGGGGCTAAAGGGTTAGATATCATACCGGGCCTAGTGAAACGTTTTCCAAAAAGTGTTGGAAAAATACCGCATATGGGCTGGAATCAGATTGCTATTGTACAAGAACACCCTATATTGGATGAAGTATCAAATGAAAAAGAAGTTTATTTCGTACATTCGTTTTATATGGACCCCTCGAACAAGGAGCATATTGTAACAGAAACAGAATACAATATCCGGTTTGCTTCATCGATTGCCCACGAAAATGTGTTTGGAACCCAGTTTCACACCGAAAAATCGGGCATGACTGGATTAAAAATATTGCATAATTTTCTGATGAATTGATTTAATTTGCTATGTTATGTAAACGATTGATCGTATGTCTCGATGTGAGAGACGGAAAAACAACCAAGGGCGTAAAGTTTCAGGATAATCAGGATTTGGGTGATCCGGTGAGCATGGCAAAGAAGTATTATGAAATGGGAGTCGATGAACTTGTATTTTATGATATTACCGCTTCAGTGGAACGCCGAACCTTGTTTATTGATGTTCTTGAAAAAATTACACGACAAGTATTTGTTCCTTTTTGTGCGGGTGGAGGAGTCGCTTCGGTAGAATTTGCACGTAGGATTCTTCTTGCAGGTGCTGAGAAGGTAAGTGTGAATACCCAGGCGGTACAAAATCCACAACTCATCGGTGATATTGCAAGACGTTTTGGATCGCAATGCGTAGTTCTTGGAATGGATGTTGCTCGTAGCAATGCAACATCCAGTGGTATAGAGGTGTATACCCATGGCGGTAGAAAGGCGACCGGAATAGACGCTCTAGAGTGGGCCGGCCGGGCGGAAGAATTGGGAGCGGGAGAGATAGTCATCAATTCCATCGATGCAGATGGTACAAAAGATGGATATGATTGTGAAGTGACACAAAAAATAAACCAGCGAGTGACGATACCAACGGTTGCTTCAGGAGGTGCAGGAAATGCACAGCATATTGTTGATGTTCTTGGTCACGCAAATGCGGCTCTCGTGGCTTCGATTGTCCATTACGGTACACACTCCATTCCACAGATAAAACGGTATATACTTGAGAAGGACATACCGGTGCGAATGTCGTAGCAAATTATTTAATAAATTTGATATAATTATGATAAAAAGAGGTAGAAATAATGCCAACATACGAATATGAATGCAGCGAATGTGGGGTGGTCCTCGAAGTGTTTCATGGGATTCATGAAGAGCCGGTCCCAATATGTGAACAATGTGGACAACAGAAAATGAAACGTATTATTAGTAGCGGAATAGGGGTTCATTTTAAGGGAGGAGGGTTTTACGTAACCGATTCCCGGAAAAAACCATCTGGAGCATCCACTGAAAAACAAACAAGTAAAGAAAACTAATTCAAAGAATTTACATCTCGATACATCCACACAGATGAACTCACTTATTCGTGAGGGCGATGTGCGGGATATTTTATCTAAAAGTGCAGTTTTGATTGTGGATGATGTTTTTGAGAAACCAGCAGCGGGATTACACGAGGCATTAGCAGACTACCCCGATGATTCTATATATTGGCTTCGAGGTGGAGAATCTGCAAAGCAGTGGGATCAAGTAAAGAATGTTTTGACGTTTCTGTATGAAAAAAGACTTGTACGCGACGCAGTGATAACGGTTATAGGTGGAGGGACTGTCTGCGATGTTGGAGCATTTGCTGCAAGCATTTATTTGCGTGGTGTCACATTGTACCTGGTTCCTACTACGTTATTATCGATGGTTGATGCATCGGTGGGAGGAAAAACAGGAATAAACTTTCAGGGAAAGAAGAATCTTGTTGGTACCTTTTACCTCGCCCAGGAAGTTGTCATAGATACATTGTTTTTGAGATCGCAGCCTCATCAGCTTATTACAGAAGGTATTGCTGAAATAGTGAAAGCTGGATTGCTCGGCGATGCCCTCCTTTTAGATATGCTACGCGATCAAGGGAAGAATATCATTGCAGGTACAATAGCGGATGAACCGTTTGAAGACATTGTTTGGCGAGCCATTGCGGTAAAACATGCTATCGTTACGGAAGACCCCAGAGAACAAGGAAAGAGAGCCTTTCTTAATCTAGGCCATACCTTTGCGCACGCGCTTGAAGCCGAAGAAGGCAGATATTCTCACGGAATTGCGGTTGCTTGGGGGTTACGTTGTGCTGCCCATCTCAGTGTATATTTAAATATTGCTACAAAGGAATACTACGATAAAGTCAGGGAACTGCTAGACATATATGACTATCCTTCGAAGGTGTCTGCAAGCGCAGAATCTTTGTATGCACACATGCAATATGATAAAAAGAAACACGGTAATGTATTGCGATTTGTGTTGCAGTCAGCAATCGGGGAAACCACGATGGTTGAGCCCGATGAAGACAGCGTATTGGCGATATTGAACGAACACACACGATAACCTTTCATATATTTCCAGGAATCCCGTATAGATCCTTAGGATTTTCGCTTTTTGGTAGACCTTGATTGTTTACTCGTAGTTGCTGTACTTTGTTTTTTTCGATTAGATGATGTGCTCGTACTCCTCAATTTCTTTCTCTTTTGTGGAGTGCCCAATTTGTTCGCGGTATATTGTTTTTTTTCTGATTTAAACCATTCAGGATCGTGCATTTGCATCACCGAATCGGTCAAAACGCCTACGTTTCGGGCAAATGTTCTTGTTGTAGTGACTATTTCTGAGGCTATTATCCATTGAGATGTCTTATCTTCCAAGAGTGATCCAGGGTGAATCAAGATATTCCGTGACGTCTTACTGTGGTATTTTTTCTCTTTTCTGGTGCAAATTGTGCGTGAGAGCCCTGCACACAGACAAAGCATAACCTCTTCGTAGGAGGCTTTTGAGGTGCTGATAAATACACCGAGGTCTTCGGTTATTTCTAAGAGTTGGGTCCGAACGTTCGCGATTTCTTGCATGACCTGTTCATCGAGGTAGAATTTTTTGCAGAACTCCGATTGATCCTGCGCATGGCTGTATTCATGAAACAGTCTTATACAGGCATGAAAATCGCCGTATGGGTGTGCATACTTCATATGTGCCTTGCGGGCATTCATTTCCTCGCCAAAGGGAAGCAGGAATGGACCTGTGTTGGTTAAGAAAGAAATAATCGTAAGTATAGAATCAAGGGCTGCCGGAAATTTGTTTATGGCTTCTATAAGAATGCGGGAGTGCTTCGGTGATACCGGGTATTGGAGCATCAACTTTCCGATTTGGGTCAAGCTATGATTCGCAGATAATGCGTGCATAGCAATAAGATTTTCGATTGCACTGCGAACATCGGTGAGTTTTGGAGGAAGAAGCAATGGAAAAGTTTCAAAATCTCTTATGCCAAGAAATGCCATCCTCAACACTACTTCACTAAGGTCCGTACGCAATATTTCTTCAAGGGTATGCAGGGGGCGACGGAAAAAATCTTCTTCTGTATACAAAAACATACAAACCCCAGGCGAGGTTCTCCCGGCTCTTCCCATGCGCTGAATCGCAGAAGAACGCGAAATACGGGTAAGTTCGAGGGTAGAACTATGTTTAATGGGATTATAGGAATTAATTTTTGCTAAGCCTGAGTCTATTACCGCTGTAATTCCATCTATGGTAATACTCGTTTCAGCAATGTTTGTGGCTATAACGACCTTTTTGTACCCTTTTTGCACGGGTTCTAACACACGTTCTTGCATTCTTGAACTGATACGAGAATACAAAACGCAGACCATGGTTTTTTTGCTCCAGACTTCTTTCACAATCGCAGCCTGACATTGTTTGATCGCGGCTTCTCCTGGGAGAAATACAAGAATATTTTGATGAGCAGGGTCTTTTACAAGTTTTTTTACCGTTGATACGATTTCCTCGGTTAGTATATCTTCTTGAAGATGCTCTTTCCGGAAAACCATCTTTACTGGATAGGTTTTTGCCGGGACCGATATGATGGGACAGTTGTCAAAATATTTTGAAAAAGTCTGAGTATTTATTGTCGCGGAAGAAATTATGACCTTTAGATCCGAACGAATTGCAAGAGCTCGCTTGAGCAGCCCCAATATAAAATCGATGGTAATGCTGCGCTCATGGGCTTCGTCAATAATGATTGTTTTGTATTGCAGCAGATAGGGGTCGCTTTTGATTTCTTGGAGTAAGATGCCATCGGTCATAATTTTTAACCGTGTTAGGGGTGTTGTGGCATCTTCGAAGCGCATTTTGTAGCCGACGATGTCTTTGTCTCTTTCATCAATAGATTCTCGTATGTAGTGATGTACATTGAGTACGGCGATTCGACGAGGTTGGGTTATACCAATAAGGCCTTTTTTTGTATATTTTGCTTTGTGTAGTATAATTGGGAGCTGTGTCGTTTTTCCGGATCCTGTTGGACTCTCAATAACCAGGGCCTTGGTCTTTTTTAAAGCAGAAAGAATCTTTCTTCTGTGAGTATAGACCGGTAATTTAACGGGATTCGGCATATGTTTCGATAAAAGGGAATAACTGCTGTGGATCAGAGACCGAGATTGTTTGTGCTGTTGCTAGATGCTTCAATATTCCGTTGTCGGCATCGTCGAAGCGCAGTACAAAGGGAATATTTGATTTTTCTGCGTACAAAAATTGCTTTTTTAGAGTCTTTTCACTAGGATATTGTTCCGCAACGATGCCCTGAGCCCGAAGCGTACGCAGATATGTTTGCGAAAGAGAGACAGAAGTTGTGTGTTCGTAGCACACAAGGACATGTTTCGAGGAAATACTAGACTGAGCAGAGGAAGTTTCATCTAGTCCGGCTAGTAATCTGTCTAGACCTATCGATGCTCCCACCCCCGGCATATCGGAACCGCCATACAGTGCAGCAAGATTATCATACCGGCCGCCGGAGCAAATTGAACCTATACGAGGAAGTTTGTCAAAAAAAGTTTCGAAAACAATGCCTGTATAATAATCCAAGCCTCGAGTGATGCTGGGGTCGAATAGTATTCGATTTGTATATTCGCTTGTATCGATGAGAGAAAATATTTCGCGCATGTAGTCTTTGAGTTCTTCGGAAAGGTATTCTTGTAATTGGTCAAAAGTGTCAGCATTCGATGCACCCTTTGTAATCAATCTAAGCAGGGGGCTTGCTTTTTCTTTACCTATGGTGTTTTCAAGTAATTCCAGGCAAGCCTTATCCCCAATTTTTGTGCGTTTGTCTATTATGCGTAGAAGTTCAGAATGCGAATCTTCAATGGCTAGCTTCTTCAAGAAACAAGGAAGAATACCTCGATGAGAAAAAGACACATGGTAGTCTGGGATGGTGAGTGCGTCGAGTACAACAAGAATTGAGTGGAGTACTTCCCAGTCTCCCCACAGCGAAGATTCTGCGATGAGATCCCAGTCGCATTGATAGAACTCTCGGTAACGTCCTTTTTGAGGTTTCTCTCCTCGGAACACTTTTCCAACATGAAATCTTCGAAAAGGCATGACTATGTCTTGTTTATGCTGCGATATAAATCTGGCCAATGGGACGGTTAGATCATAACGCAGTGAAAGACTTCTCCCCCCCGGATCAACAAACGAATAGACTTGTTTGTCGGTTTCTCCACCCCCCTTGCCTAGCAGAATCTCGGAAAATTCCAAGGTAGGGGTGTCTATGGGCATATAACCCATCAAAAAACACGTATTTCGAATAGAACTTATTAGCGATTGGCGTCTATATTCATCTTTGGGAAGGCTGTCGTGGAATCCCTTGGGAATTCGTGCGGATATCATGTGTAATCCTAGCAGTTCATACCGTGTTATAATAGTGTTTAGATATTTTGGGGGACTACAGATATTCAAATATCTCACATCTAGATGTCTGTAGCTCGGAGAGAAATAATATATATATTATTGACTTACTAGACTAATATAATATATAATAGAATAATACCTTCAAAGGAGTTACTTATATGAAGTCAAAAATCCTTGTTTTCTTTTTGTTCGTCTGCATTCTTCCTGTATTCGCAGGTGGTGCTAGTGAAGATCAAAATTCAATAGTCTTGTGGACCAATGAAGGTGAGTCAGAGCAGGCTCTCGATTGGCTGAATACATTGGCAGCACGTTTTGAGGAACAAACTGGATTTGCTCTTGAAATAGTATCGAAAGACACAGAGGCGCTAAGAGAAGATTACATTAGTGCTAGTATAGCGGGCGCTCCTCCTGATTTTTTGTGGACGGTAAACGACCATGCGGGGCCATTTAAAACCGCTGGATTGCTTGATGTCGTAAATGATATGTACGATGCAGATGTTTTTGTCGACACAGTTACATTTAATGGAGATGCGTATGCCGTTCCTATCTCAGCCGGAAACCATCTCATGCTTTTGTACAATAAGAATCTAATCAGTTCTGCTCCAAACGATGTTAATGAATTCATTGACGCCGCAGAGTCTATTACTGGCGATGGGGTATACGGATTGGTATATAACCAAATAGAACCGTTTTGGTTGGTTCCTTGGCTTGGTGGTTTTGGCGGTCAAGTTTTTGCCGAGGATGGTGTGACTCCAACTTTAAACACCAGCGCCATGGTAGATACATTGGCATTTCTGAGCGATTTAAAAACAGTGTATGGAATTGTTCCAGAAGAATCTGATTATGGAACCGCAGACACTCTGTTTAAAGAGGGGAAGGCTGGATTTATTGTAAATGGAGATTGGTCGCTCAGCGATTATGTAAGTGTATTTGGAGACGATCTCGGTATTGCTCCACTTCCAATGATAAACAAGACGGGAGAATATCCAGCTCCATATACTAGTGGAAAATACTTTATGGTAACCGCCGGATTGGCAGAAGAAAAAAGAGAACTTATTAAGGAATTCATAGCGTATGCTCTTTCTGCAGAAGTGCAAGAAGAGATGGTATCTGCCTTTAAAAGACTTCCTGCACGAAAATCTGTTCTAGATTCACCATTGGTTGCCGATGATCCGATTCTTGCAAGTTCAGGTAAGCAGATGTCTTATGGAACTCCTATGCCTTCCGTCATAGAAATGCGTGCAGTATGGGATGCCATAAAACCAGAGATGAATGCAGTACTTTTTTCGGGGAAATCCCCGAACGACGCGGCAAGAGCTATGCAGGAAACAGCAGAAGCGGGTATACAAAACCTGCAATAGATAGATTACGAAGACGAGAGATAGGGAGTCGAATATGTTTCGCAATGTAACTAACGTTGGCTTTACGGTATTGGCGGTAGTCGGTGCCATTGTGCTGATGGAAGTTCTTCTCTACCTCTTTCTTCATAAAACCCTAAAATTCCGAAAAGCTTTACCCATCGTTCTAATAGCTCCTGCGGTTATTGGCATTGCTGTTCTAATTCTCTACCCAATTGTCTATACTTTCGTGCTCTCGTTCAGCAATATGAACCTTTCAAATCTACGGGTCTCATCGGGTCTTTCGCATAGTATTGGTCAATTCTTCACAAATATAGCCAATATTTTCACCGTTCCCATATTAAAACAGCAGTATTTTTTTCCAATACTACTCAGGACAATGCTGTGGACAGCGATTCAGGTCACGTTCCATGTTTCTATTGGATTTTTTATGGCTGTACTTCTTAATCGTCCGATGAGGTTGCGTGGACTCTATCGTGCATTACTGTTATTCCCTTGGGCTGTTCCTCAAGTTATTGCTGTACTCGCATTCCGAGGCGAATTTAATTACGAATATGGATACATAAACACGATTCTTGGATATTTTGACATCGAAAAAATTCGATGGCTAACCGACGGAGTGTGGAATTTTATAGCGGTCAATATAACAAATATATGGCTTGGTGTACCGTTTATGGCGATCATTTTGCTTGGAGGACTTCAATCAATAAATCCAACTTTCTACGATGCAGCAGAAATAGATGGAGTATCAAAATTTCAAAGACTTACCAATGTAACCATCCCATTGATGAAACCTGTTATGGTTCCAGCGATTATCCTTGGGGTTGTATGGACCTTCAACAATTTCAATGTTCCGTACTTATTAAACCAAAATGAACTGGAAACAACAGACATATTGGTGACAGCTCTGTTTCGTGCGGCTTTTTTGGAATTTAGAATTGGATTTGCATCCGCTCTTGCTTTGATAATTTTCTTAATTTTGTTGAGCATTAGCCTAATACTTCTCAAAGTAACAAAGCCTGACATACAATTTCAATCAGAGAAAAAACGCCTGAAGGAAGGAGAAACACTGTGACAATCAGACAATTCTTTTTTTCGAGGAGGGGAGACTCTCCTTTTAAACGGATACTCATCCATGCAGTTCTTATTTGTATGTGTATCATTACCGTTTATCCGGTATTACGGATTGCTTCTGTCTCGATACGTCCTTCAAATAGACTCCTTTCAACAGATATGGCCATTATTCCTGAGGATGCTACGTTGAATAATTATGTGAGTATGCTGGTTGAACGTGATTTCTTACAGTGGCTCTCCAACAGCCTGTTATTGACTATATCTACTTCCTTGATTGGTGTTTCGATTGCGGCAAGTTCAGCCTATGCTATTTCACGCTGGTATTTTCCTGGCAGAAAACTGATGATCATAACGTTGTTAGCAACACAGATGATTCCAGGCGCTATGTTACTATTGCCACTATATATTATTGCAACAAGGGCAGGGCTCATAAATACGTGGCATGGAACCATTTTTGCGTATTCTGTGACAGCGGTTCCTTTTTCAATCTGGATTTTAAAGGGATATTACGACACTATTCCCCGTGAATTGGAACAAGCCGGATTGGTTGATGGATTAAACCGATTCCAGGTGTTCTACCGGGTTATCTTGCCTCTTTCTGCACCGGCTCTTGCAATCGCTTTGCTGTTCAATTTCACTCAAATTTGGAACGACTTTTTGTTAGCAAGGATTTTTTTACAATCACCGAGTATGATCACATGGCCTCTGGGATTAGCTCGATTACAGGAGCAGTTTCAAACCCAATGGGGTTTGTTTGCAGCCGGTGCGATGATGGTTTCGGTTCCTGTTATGGCACTTTTTTTATTTTCTGCAAGATGGCTCATCACAGGGCTAACGCTTGGATCGGTAAAAGGATAAATTGACTCTATTATTTTGATATGCTAGAATTTTAATTCAGTATGGCAAGAAATAGCATTAAACGCGGGAAACTAGTCCGTAAATTCGGACAGAATATTTTTGGAAACGCTAAATACGATAGGCTACTCAAGAGGAAGCCAAAGCCACCTGGTGCGCAGATGCGTAGGGGTCGTAAACGTATTAGTGAATTTGGTAAGCAACTCATTGAAAAACAAAAACTAAAATTTTCTTACGGCCTATCAGAGAAGCAGTTTAGAAATCTCTTTTTTAAAGCAAAGTCTAAGAAAGGGGTTACTGGTGATAACATGTTGGTTATGCTCGAACAACGGTTAGATAGCGTGTTGTATCGCGCTGGATTTGCATGTAGTAGGAATCAAGCCAGGCAACTTGCCACGCATGGTCAGTTCTTGTTAAATGATCGCCGTGTAGATATACCTTCTATCCAGCTTCGTCCTGGAGATGTTCTAAAGGTTCGCCCGAAGAAGAATGTTGTAGATCTTTGTCGTAGGTTGTTGTCTGAGAATTCAATACGTGAAATTCCAGAATGGATAGGCGTGTCGCCAGACGATCTGACCGTATCTGTGCATGCGGTGCCTCCAGCCGACAAAATACCAGTGATAGCTGAAATACAATTGATCGTAGAATACTACTCTAAATAGTCTTAAAAAGCCATTCGGATTATTTTTCGGATGGCTACGCCTTATCTGGAAACATGTCTTTTTGTGTTTTCAGGTGCTCAATTTTTTAGCTTTTTTTCTTCTGCCCTAGGGTATGCTTCGTAGCCAATTCTTTGTACATATTCACAAATTTTTTGTATGTTTGTTTTATCTCCAGAATGTGCTACACGCAATGTGTTGCTGCGCTTATCGTGGATAACGTCTTCAATGCCAGGCAATCTTCGAGCCATATGTGAAATCGCTATGCTGCAGGAGGTACATTGCGCTCCCTTCAGATCAATGATTGATTCTACAAGTTTATTCATGACTCACTATACTGTGCAGATCGGCTGCTGGCAAGAATTCTAGATATCTATCTTATCTTGAATTCTGAGGATAGATCGAGGAGTATTTTTCAGAGAAATTATCAGGTTATAGTATTGTTCGTGGTGGATACATGAGAGATGTTACCCTTATGTTCAAGAATTCTCACCAAGGAAAACCCAAATTCTTTTTCTTTAGTTACCAAGAAATGGTTTGGAATGGTAATAGGGACCTTTTTGGTAGTGTGGATGATCACACGAGCATTCGTTTTTAATAAGGAAGCATTTAGTAATTGCAAAAGAAGATCGGCGGTGTAGTTGTAAGCAAACGGAGGATCGCAAAAGACAATATCGAATGTTCGCTTCTTTTGTTTGAGAAAGGCTTCTGCTGGCTGAGTGATATAGGGCCAGGACAAAGCATTTTTTTGCAAGAAGGCTCGAACGTGTACTGCGGTGCGCTTATTGCGGTCGACTGAAACGGGATAAGCTCCAGCTGAAAATGCTTCCAGTGAGACGATACCAGTTCCTGCAAATAAATCGAGAAAATCCAAACCGATTATGTCCCCTAAGCAATAAAAAAGCCATTCCCGAGCTTTTGCGGTAAAAGGGCGGTGAGGACCGGGTATGGTGGGGATACGGAGGTTTTTCAATCGGCCCTGAACAACTCTCATAAAATACCTCCTTCAAGTTCTCGTGGAGTCTCTGTCATATCCATACGGTGTAAGGTTTCAGGATCGGTCAGTAAATGTATTGCAATCTTTTTTGAAGCTTCAAGTATTTCCGGATATTTCAAAGCCAACTGAAAAGACTGAGCAGTGTGTCCAGACTGGTTTGTTCCTGCGAGATCTCCTGGTCCGCGAAGAAGTAAATCTTGTTCGGCTATTGTAAATCCATCATTGGTCTCATATAGAATCTTCAATCGTTGCTTGGCGTTCTCAGATAGTTCTTCCGAAAAAGAATAACAGCAATATGATTGCAGAGTGCCCCGCCCAACACGCCCCCTTAGTTGATGAAGGGTCGAGAGTCCAAACAGTTCTGCGTGTTCGACGAGGAGAACCGTTGCAGTTTTTACATCTATCCCGACTTCGATAATGCTACTAGCAAGCAATACCTTTGTTTTTCCTTCGGAGAAGAGTGTCATTTCTGATACAATATCTTTAGAATCCATTTTTGAATGAACCATACCGCAGGCATAGGGATTAAATCTTTTTTCTATGGTTTGTAGCATTGATTCTATGCTACGCAAATTTTTTGCTTCATGAATTCTTGGAAACACAATATAGGCCTGATTTCCTTTTTTTAATTCATTCTCGATGAGTCGATACGCCTGCTCGATATTTTTTTGGGAAGATAGATGAGTTTTTACCGGCTTTTGATAGACTGGTTTTTCCTGTATCGTACTAACTGAAACATACCCACTTATGATATGGGCAACACTCCTAGGTATAGGAGTTGCGCTTAGCATCAGTACAAAAGGAGGTGGCGATTGAGTAGAGAGGAGTGCTTTTCGTTGTTCCACCCCAAAGCGTTGTTGTTCATCGATGATCAATAAAGTAAATTTACTCTGAGGCATACTTTCATAAATAAGTTTGTGGGTACCAAACAATATGTCGATACTCCCATCTGAGAAATTTTTACGAACAGTATCTAGTGTTTTTTGTGTGAGCCCACTATGCATTATGTCAGAGCTCAAATTGTACGATTCGATCAGTTTTTTGTTCTTCTGCGCATGTTGAATTGCAAGAAGATACGTTGGGGCAAGAAAAATTGTTTTATGTCCTAGTTTTGCAAGCAATATTGCAATAATGAGAGCAACGATTGTTTTTCCACAGCCAACATCTCCTTGAATAAGATGGCGTCCAGTTCTATTGTTTTGAAGATGGGCAATACTTTCGGTCAAAGCGGTATGCTGTGAATCGGTAAGTGTAAATGGAATATTTTGGAATATTTCATTTTTCAATTCTAGGGGTTCTGGCAGCGGGTGGTAATTATTTGCAGCATAGAGTGAGTACCGAGTGTGTATGCCAATTAAATTTCTGAATGCAAGAATTTTCTTTGCAATAGGCACCGTTTCTATGGAATTGGGCTGATGGATTGCGCGAAGTACTTGGGCGTATATCTGCTTGGTAGTTGAAAAATAGGCAAGTTCATCGGCTCCTAGGCATTCCAATAGCCATTTTGTGTCTATATCGTCTTCGAGAGAAGGAAGGAATTTGATAAGGATCTTCTGCATGAGGAGGTGAAGAGATTTTTGTTGAATACCTTTTCTGAGTAGGTATACAGGTTTTATGGTCAGAAAATCGGAAGCGTTCGCCTCTTGAGTATATTCAAACTGGCTGCTGACCCATCGCCCTCTGGATTTCACAAAATGTGTATAAAGAAGTACAGAAGAACCCACGGGCAGATATTTAGCAAGAAAATTTCTTCCGAAGCAAAGGAGATAAGCCTGCATTGAATCGTCGCCCACAGTTATTTGGAGGGTTGATTTTCCACGAAATGGGAAATAGCCATGGTTCAGAATCTTCACAGCAGACGTTGATTTTTCTCCGCATTGATTTGTTATCTTCCCAACACGAGTTCGATCTTCGTACCGCATGGGATGATACATGAGAGTTTCCCATACAGTTAGGCAAGATAATTGAGTTAAAATATCTTTTCTTCTATCAGTGAGAAAAGAAAGCGATAAGATTGGGGTCATTAATAGGTCGCGGGGAAACATTATTCGGTCCAGACATGAGAAACAAACACAAGCTTTCTTAATGATTCGAGTACCTCGGCACGGGGGCTAATAGAGTACTGAGGAGAGCAAATGAGCACCTCATTATTTTGCCCCTCTTCGTGGACATGTAGGGTGCTTAGTCCTTTGTTTGGGAGAATATGATCTTTCAGCAGGGTTGCCATCGTTTTCGCTGGAAGGATGGGTACAACTTGGATATGTACGGTTTCTATGGTGTGCTCATCATCGGGGATAGCACGAGTAACCGAATTTAGTATGTAGAGAGTGGGGTCTCGGCTGTCTTGTCTCGCCGATATATGTATTACTTTTCCGTTTTTGAGATGGTCATGGTATTTTTCATAAGGGGAGGAAAATATACGCAGTTGCTTGTGTCCATAGATTGTTTCTAGTTTTGCGGTCACTATTTCCTTATTTTTTTTGGTTGTGAAACGTCCTTTCTCTTCGTATACACCGATTAATTCTCTATCTTTTTGAGATGAACTATACAATAATTGTTTTTGGGCGATAGAGTATCTATCGAGAGGGTTTCCACTGACGTAATAATGAAGAAATTGTTTTTCGTGATGCAGTTTTTCTTCCATCGTCCAGTCTTCGATGACGATGTTTTTCTCCTCAGAAAGCTCCTCGACATCAAATAATGAGGGCTGCCCAGTTTTCACTTGTTGTTTTTGTTGTTGAATGGCTTCGTAGGATGAATCGAATTCTAAAAACAGTTTTTTTCGATTATTTGATATCGAATCGAAGGCTCCAATGCGAATAAGGGTTGTAATGGCCGATTTCCGTAATATGCTTAAATCCGTACGGGTGAGAAAATCGTTCATTGATGTGAAAGGGTGTGAATTTCGTGCTCTAACAATTTCTTGTGCAATAGATTCAGCTATTGTTTTTATTCCAATGAACCCAAATACTATTTCCTGGGTGCCTCGAACCGTAAACTCCCTGTGTGAAATGTTTACATCGGGTGCAATGAGTGGAATATGGTAGTCTTGCACCATCTCAATAAAAGATGCAAAGCTATCGGGGAATTTGTATTCACAGTTCAAGCACGCTGCAAAAAAGGATGCTTTGTGATGAGTTTTTAGATACGCATTCTTGAACGCAAGAAGAGCATATGCTGCAGCGTGAGATTTATTGAATCCATACCCTGCGAAAGGCTCTAGTATGTCGAATATTTTTTCGGAACGGACTTTTTTGTATCCTTGTTTGAGGGCTCCTTGTACGAATTTTTTTCGAATGGCTGCCATCTCATTTTTCTTCTTTTTGCCCATAACCCTTCGCATAATATCAGCCTCGCCGAGAGAAAACCCTCCAATTCTTTGGACAATCTGCATGACTTGTTCTTGATATACTATTATGCCATAGGTTTCTTCGAGTATTTCTTCCACTTCGGGGATAAGATATTCAAAATCTCCACTATTTTTTTTGTTGTCGATGTACATGTCTATAAACTGCATAGGGCCAGGGCGGTACAATGCATTGATTGCCGTGATATCTTCGATGCGTTCCGGTTTTGTTCGCCGCAAAATTTGTTGCATGCCTGCGCTTTCAAGTTGAAAGATGCCTCGACTTTCTCCTTCGGACAACATGGCGTATGTTTCGGCATCGTGTATGTCTAATTTCTCGAGAGAAAAGCTAGGAGCATATTCCTTAATCATTTTTTCTGCATTCTTCATGATAGTAAGTGTTTTTAATCCGAGAATGTCCATTTTTATTAGACCAAACTCTTCGAGAGCATCCATTGAATATTGAGTCGAAATTAATCCAGATCGAGGATCCCGATATAACGGGAGATAATCAATAATATTCTTTTTTCCTATTACGATTCCGGCTGGATGTGTTGAAGCATGCCTATTTAGTCCTATGAGTTTCTCAGCAATATGTACGCATTTACGATAATCAGCGGAATTCGTATAGTATTTTTTTAGGAATTTCTGATGTTTAAACACATCAACAAGGCTTTCATTTAGTATGTAAGGGATATACGATACCAGATTATTCACATCACCAAAGGGAAGGCCCATGACTCTTGCAACGTCCTTTAATGCAGCACGAGCTTTTAGGGTTCCAAATGTGATAATTTGGCTGACGTTATTTTGACCATACCGTTCTGTTATATATTGAATAATGTCAGGGCGCCCATCTATACAGAAATCTATATCGAAATCGGGCATAGATATTCGCTCGGGGTTCAAAAATCGTTCGAAAAGAAGACCGTACTGCAAGGGGTCTATGTCGGTAATGTGAAGTGCATAGGCAACCAGGGAACCTGCTCCTGAACCCCTGCCTGGGCCGACGGGTATGCCTTGAGCCAATGCATATTGTACGAAATCCCAAATAATCAAAAAATATCCCACAAAGCCCATGGTTATAATGGTGTTCAATTCAAAATCTAAACGCTCTCGATGCGTATCGGTAACAACGGGGTATCGTTCTGAAAGACCTGCAAAGGCAAGGTGTTTCAAATATTCGGCGGAGTCTTTGAACCCCTCGGGAATAGCGTATTCGGGAAGCTGAGGTTCGAGATGTTCAAAGACGGTTGTACAAGATTCCGCAATTTTCACAGTGTTATGTATGGCTTCCTCGTGCGATGGAAATTCTTTGCGTATTGTTTCTTCGGTTTTAAGATAAAATTCACGGGATGGGAATAGAATTCCAGACCCTTCTTTTTTTCTGTTTTGCCCTATGCGAATCAATATATCGTGTGCATCGGCGTCATCCTGATGCTTATAATAGGCTTCGTTACAAATAACAGTAGCCAGCTTGTATTCCATTGCAAGTTTTTCAAGTTCTAGATTGAGGGTATCCTGCTCAGCCGTACCGTTTTTCGAGAGTGCAAGGTAGACATGCTCCGCACCATATAGGTTTATGTACCACTCGATCCGTTTGTGGGCAGTATCGGGCTGATTTTTTCGGAGAGCAAGGCCAACATCGCTGCGGGCGGCACCCTGTATACATAATAGGTCTTTGTTGTATTTAGCAAGCAGTTCATCATCGATTCGCGGGCGGTAATAAAACCCTTCTGTATAGGCATAGGACGAAAGCATAGAAAGATTCTGGAACCCCTCATTGCTCTGGGCAATAAGTTGAATCGTATTTTCCATTGATTTGTTTTCTATTTTTGATTTCTTGTCTCGCCCACGCGGTGCGATGGCGAATTCGCATCCTATCACTGGGGTTATTTGTTCTGATAAACAGGCTCGCACGAAAGGAATAACACCAAATAGATTGCCCTCATCGCATATGCATGCATGGGTATTTCCTTGTTCGACTGCGTGCGAAACTATTTCTTTAACGCGTAGGAGGGATCTCAGCAAACTGTAGTCTGAATGAACATGAAGTGGAATGAGCACATGTTAACGTAGCTATTTGAGAGTGGATACGTCAAGAACTTGCGGAGATTGGCGGGATTCTCTGTGTGTATGAAATAGCGATGAATAATACAAAATTATTCGGCCAATGCCTTTTTTGTCGTATCTACGATATATTCTATGTCTTTGTGCGATAGGCCAGGATATATTGGGAGGCTGAGTATTTCATCTGCAAGTTTGTCGGCATAAGGAAGTGTATCTTTTACGTAATGCGAGAAGTAACTATGGTGATGAAGGGGGCGAAAATGGATGGAAGTTTGAATCCCCGCCTTGGCAAGAGTTTTCATAAGGGTGTCCCTAGATATGTTTTTTGAGACAATACGTATGACAAAGAGATGCCAAGCATGAACGGGATGTACCGGATTTGGGAGTATAATACCTTCACCATCGGTGAATAATGCGGTGTATTCGTTTGCAATCCTTTCACGGGCCTTGAGCAAGGTGTGCTGTTTTAATAATTGAGCTCTTGCAATAGCGGCGTGTACATCTGATAAATTGTATTTGTATCCATCAGAGACGACATCGTATGCGGATGATTCTTTTTTGTATCTCGTCCACGTTTCTTGAGAAATTCCGTGCGATCGAAGAATTTTGGCATGTATGTATGGTTGCTCTTCGTTGGTACAGAGGAGCCCACCTTCTGCAGAGGTCATGGGTTTCGTTGCATAGAAAGAAAATACGGCAACATCCTTTTTTGGATAGCTATGTTCCTTATTCGTGAGAGGAGCACAATGAGCGGCATCCTCGATGAGCCATAACCCATATTGTGTAGCAAGCCCGGCATATTCATCTATATAGCGTGGTTCCCCTGCATAATGTACACACATAATCGATGATACGGGATGGTCGGTGTTCCGGTATCGAATAATATGGGCTTCTAATAGCTTAGGGTCCATATGAAAGGAATCTGGTGCAATATCAACAAATAGAGGAATATGACCCGCTTGTATAATTACGTGACCACAAGCTGCGAAGGTGAGAGTAGAAACCGCGATACGCGAATGCTGGGGGAGATTCCCAAGCTTTATTGCCACATGCAATCCTGCGGTAGCACTAGAAAGTGAAACCGCAAACCGTGCCTTTAGAGCCTCTGCACATTCACGTTCGAGTAGGGTACATTCATTTCCTGTTGTAATCCACCCACTTTCCAGTACACGTTGTGTAGCTGCTAGCTCCTCGGAACCTATGACTGGGCGGTGGAAGGGGATATTAGGAATTTTTTGCATGAGAGTTACCTGTGGATAATAGTATTTTGGAGCATATTGTGTGATATGGACGGTATAGGATGATCATAGTATTAGTGGACATGGTGCACATTGGTCACTTTTAACTCTGTGCATTTTTGAAACAATTCAGAAAAATTGGTTCCTGGGTCAATGGTATCGATTAAGAGTTCGCATAGCTCTTTATAATACAAGGGGTTAGGGATATTAGTGGTTCCATCACGATGTTCAATTATTTGCACCCGTGGAATATTGGTATCCTTTCGGATTTCATCGGTATCCGTCATCATTTCAGAAAAATTTTCTGATTTTGCTAGACCTTCGTACGATGTTTCAATAGATCGATGGGCATGGGGAAAGAAGAATCTAAGAAGCATATCTGCCATATCACGTAGTTTTACAGGTTCTCCCATTTCGAGGCCATATATCGTATGTGTATCGCCATCAAAGATGACCCGGAGAATCAAGGATGCGGCTTCTGAAGCGCTCATATAATAGCGTTCTGATTCTGGATCGGTAAGTTGAAGGCTTTGCGAGGGCGAGTGGTTCTCGATTACTTCCGAAAGGCTGCCTCGAGAAGATAATATATTTCCAAAACGAACAACTGTAGTAGGTAAAGCAGTATTTAATGCCAGCTCTTCAGCAATGATTTTTGATTTCCCATATATTGATCGAGGCTGGGTTGCTTTATCGGTTGAGACATGAAGGATTCTGTCTACATTCATATCATTCAAAATTTCGAAAAGATGTATCATTGATACTATGTTGTTGGCAAATGCAGAATATGGATTTGATTCCATCAATAGGACATGTTTATGAGCGGCTGTATGTATTACGATGTCGGGATTGGATTCATGCAAGCAATGACGCAGATTCATCTTATCTTTCATATCAACAATTAATGGCGTGATACGCGTATCTGGCGATAATCCTTCGCGTTGGAGACTTTGCAACGTACGTAGGATGCGGACAATACTGGTTTCCCCGTGTCCGAGTAAGTAGATATGTTTGAAGGATAGCCAAAGCGCTTGCTTGGCCAATTCGGAACCCAAACTGCCTCCTGCCCCAGTGATCAAAACTGTTTTTGTATTTGCTTGTTTTTGATGTAGTCCAAGTTGTAGAGGGTGAAAAGGACGCCCGATCACGTCTTCGGGACGAATGCGATGAATGTTTCCATTGAATACATCGCCTTCTAAAATAGTCGCAGAATTGGGGAGAACGTATATGCATTCGCAATATAAATTCCTCAAAATAAAATAGAGGTCTGCTATCCGTTGTTTTTTCGCACTGGGCATTGCTAATATAGCGGCATCCATCGAATTGAAACGTTGATTCTGAAGTTCTTTGTCTATTGAGCCCTTTACGCGATGTCCTGCTATGGTTGAGCCTATTTTCAGAGTATCATCATCATAACAGAAAATTGATTCAACAGATGGAAAAAAAACATCGATCTTTTCCAAAATAATGCGACCCGCATTCCCCATACCCAGTACATGGAGGCGTTTCATAGATCGAGTATACCCTTATTTGGTGACATATGCACTAAATATGTAATCAATAATTATATTGATCCGAAACTATAACCAGTTATGAAGGTCTTAACTATCTGTGTGTCGTTATTATGTGGCACTTTTTTTATCAATGCACAGGCCGTATATAGAACTCTTGCGGCGCCAGGGTTGCAGTCTGATTTTGCCCAACCTGGTTTTTTTCTCTACTCTTATGCCTTTGAAGAAGGAGCACGAGTAACGATGCGCAATGGAGCTAATAATATTGTTGGTCAGGGAAGAGTACTCGCGCCATTAAGACCAATCGGCAACACAATGCTTTTATCACCGGAGCTTGCCGAGTTATTGAAGGTTACCGAACCAACTCTCATTCAGGTTGAACGAATAGATTCCAGTTCTGCAACCATAGATGAAACACCATTTCAGGAGGAATTACCCGAGCCAGTCGAAGAAATAGCTCAGCTCGAAATACCCCTTGAATCTAATTTCTTGAGTAAATCGAGTGATGCTTACGAAATTCTGGACGATATCTTGCTTGCTGAAACCACCGAAAGCATTCCAATACCCGAACCTGCTAATGAAGACCTCGTTCCTGAAATTGATGTATATGATGAGGTGCCGGTGGAAGGGGGCGATTCCCAAAGTGATTTTGCAATTCCCGAAGTGAGCGAAGCATCTTCAGTGGAGGAGGCGCTCCAAGGCCCCGATGTGTTTGCGGATACTTTTCTATCTGTTCAAAATCAGCCTGTGGAGGAATTTGTTATTCCAGAAGCTAGTGAAGCACCCGAAGAAGAAATTGAAACTATTGTCCCGGATGTACTCGCTGACTTTCCTTCAAATATTCGAACTCCATCAGATGACGATGGGATAGTAGATATACCCGATGTCTTGGAATCAGATGTCGAAGAGGCCCCTGAAGAAGTCGCTTTAATTGTGCCAGATAGCCTAGTGATTGAAGAGGTTCCTCCTGTTGTTGATGACTTTGAAGTGCCAGGAGTTATTACACAAGAACCAGATATTCTACCGGAAATTCCAGAGGAATCTTTTTTGGTTATTCCGAATCAGGATATCCCTGAGTCTGAACCGGTTGAGGATTATGGAAATCCAGAGCTTTTCACCGAGCAGAAATTTGTTGAGAGAGAAGGGGATTATATCCAAATAGGTGCTTTTCGAGACCCAGCCTTTGCAAAATCCGTTCTATCATCCGTTTCTCCTCATTTTGAAGGAATGATAGTTGAGAAAGGGAACACACAGTTGGTATTGGTCGGACCTGTTATCGAAGATGAGAAAGGGCTTTTGCTCTATACGCTTCGCAATAGCGGATATCCTGATGCTTTTGTTCGGACATCTGCGGATATTCTTCCGTTAATACAATGATTCTATGATTGATTCATATTTTTTTATTACATAAAATCTTTTCAATTTCATAGTTTTACTCAGTTCCTTGCCTATCTCAAGAGTGTCGCTAAGGATAGCAAATTTTGAGATAAGTTCGTACAAATGGAAGCCATTATGGGTATTAACCGAAAAATTTATCTCGTTTCTAATCAAATGATGTATTTCAGGGTTGCTGCAGAGTTCTTTGATATCACCGGTAAAGCCTAGCCCGCGTTCGTTTGCAAATTCCTGTATGGATTCTTTATTGATAAAAATCAAAGCACAAATACTGTTTTGATCTTGTCCAACGACCAGTGCATCGCTTATATGTTGGGATTCGCAAATAGCACTTTCGATAGGCCCTGGTTCAACATTTTTACCATTACTCAAAACAATAGTATCTTTCAATCTTCCAATTATTTTCAGGTCCTTTTGTTTTGTTTCAAGAACAAGGTCTCCAGTACGTAACCATCCATCCGCCGCTACTACTTTGCTCGTTGTTTCGGGGTCCTGGTAATATCCACGCATGATAGATTCACCTTTAACAAGTAGTTCCCCTTGTTCCCCTTGAGCGACGATGCTCCCTTCTGTGTTTAGTATTTTGTAATCCAGACGGTTGAGTACTTGCCCTACAGTACCGGCCCTATTCCGGTTGACATTATTGATTGAAACTACTGGAGCAGTTTCGGTGAGTCCATATCCTTCACAGATTGTAATACCAATTGCCTGATAAAATAAATAGGTCTTTAATTGCAAAGCTCCGGCCCCAGATACTCCAAGTCGAAATCGTCCACCCAGCCTGCTTTTTATTTTCTTAAAAACAAGTATGTTTCCAAGCGCATAGAATGGAAAGAGAACTATTCTGCCTAAGACAGCAAGAAATCTTAGAAAAATAGAAGGTTTTTCTTTGTGTATACGGGGGGCGAGATCGTATTGGAGGTTGAATAAAAATGCATTTGCATACCCTACGCCAAGAAACGCATAGAAGAGAATTTTTCTGATAAAAGAAGATTTGTTTACTCTCTTAAGAACACCCAAACGTATTGCATCCCACAAGCGTGGTACAGCCGGTAGTATGGTTGGTTTTACTTTTTGCATATCCTGCACTAGAACAGAAGCGACCGGGCGAGAATACGCAAGAGTCCCACTGGAAACCAAGGTCAGAAGATTTGCAATGCGTTCGAAGCTATGCCATATCGGCAAAATGCACAAAACTATATCGCCTACACCTATAACACGTTTTTCGATGAGTTCTTCCAATTGAAATGTGAAATTTCTATGGGTAAGCATGACCCCCTTTGGTGTTCCGGTAGTACCAGAAGTGTAGATGATAGTTGAAAGATCTTGTGGGGCTCCTTTTGCGAGAGTGGTTTCAAACTCTTCAACAGATAGCGCGTTTTTACTTTTTACATCAGATAAAGTGAGTACGGTGTGTTTTTTATCATTCGGTATGTTTTGCTTGAGTTCTTGTGTGATTACTATAGCGGTTTTCTTTGGTATACAATCGTGTAAGGTCTCGTACAAAGTGTAAGATTCCAACACACATATTTTTGGAGTCGCATGACTGATAATATATTCGATATCTTTCTTGGTTGAATTTGCCGGGGTTGGCATGTCAACAGCGCCAATTGATCCTGTCGCGAGGCAAACGCTCATCCAATTGGCGTTATTATCGCTTACATGTAGAATTCTGTCGCCTTCTTTCACTCCCATATCCAAAAAACCTCCGGCGACCTCTCTGATAGAGAGCCACAATTGGTGAAATGTTATGGGGACAAATTCTTCCTGGTCATTTTTTTTCAATTGCGCGGTGTTTTGTGGGTTTTGCTTATTTTTTTCGTATAGCAGACGAGGTATTGTTTCATTTTTATGTGAAATCATTATTTTGCCGTGTTTTGTAGAAGGCATGTCCATTCAGCTTCTGAAGCGACACTGTCTTGAACAAAACATACTCCTTTTTGTTTTATCATTATTGGTTTTTCTGGCAAGCGAAGATTTGTTATGCGAAATGTTACTTTGTCTCCAGGCAGCACCTGCTTTCGAAATCGAGCTTTTGAAACTTCCGCAAGAAAAAATAATCCTTCGTTCCCTGCACTGGTCAATATTTTGAGACCGGCTCCACCGCATTGAGCCATCGCTTCTATAAGAATAACCCCAGGTACAACGGGGTGACCAGGAAAATGCCCGGCAAAAAAAGGCTCGGTAGGTAGAAATGTTTTATGTCCAGTGATTGTTTCCCGGGTAGCAGAATCAATGCTATCCACAAATAAAAAAGGTGACCGATGCGGAATCAACTCCTCAATCGGTTTAATGTTTGACATGGAACCTCCGATCGTATGTACCGCATGAATAATGCTGGAACATACACACTTAACGTTATAAGATAGGTCTAGTAATGTAAATAATACAGCGGAGGAACCATGAAGATTGAATTTAAGGATGTGATAAAACTCATGGATTCATTTTCCAGTTCTCCGGTTTTTGAGTTGTACTTGAAAAGTGGGGATACCGAGTTAAGGCTAAAAAAGGAAGAAAAAAAAGAAGCAGTTCCTGCAAGGCAGGTAGCCGCACAGGCTGAATTGCCTAGTCAAGTGGAATCTATTCCACAGGAAGAGACACTTGTGGAACCTCAGATGATTGCAAAAAACAAAAAAGCAAAGAATTCTTCTTCAGCATCTGGCCCCACAGAAAACATAACTTCTCCGTTGGTGGGCACATTCTACAGGTCTCCATCACCCGATTCTCCTCCCTTTGTTTCTGAAGGCGATGTAGTGAAGAAGGGACAGAGCATAGCTATCATAGAAGCCATGAAGATCATGAACCATTTTGAGGCGGAATTTGACATGGAAATAGTCACTATTCATCGTGGGAACGGTGATATGGTTGAATTTGGATCCTTATTATTCGAGGTTAGGCGGACATGATTTCTTCTTTGCTTATTGCAAATAGAGGAGAGATAGCCGTAAGAATTATCCGCACATGCAAGGAATATGGCATACGATCGGTGTTAGCTTGTTCTGAAGCTGATCGCGATTCTTTGGGAGCTAGTATGGCCGATCACGTCGTGTGTATCGGGCCACCATCATCTCAACAGAGTTATCTAAATATGGATGCATTGATTACCGCTGCGATGGTTACCAGATGCGAAGCGGTTCATCCAGGCATTGGATTTCTCAGTGAAAACGCAGAATTTTCCCGCAGAGTCAGCGAAGCTGGCTTGATATTTATAGGTTCACCGTCGGCGATCATTGCACTCCTTGGTGATAAGATTCAGGCAAAAAAAGCAGCAGAAGAAAATCACATACCTCTTGTTCCAGGCACCAAAGAAAGTTTAAACAGTGTCGAAGAAGCCGTTAAAGAAACCGAGCGTATTGGATTTCCAATTATTTTGAAAGCTGCGGGCGGTGGAGGCGGAAAAGGTATGAGAATTATTCGTGATATTTCTGAATTGCATTCTGCCTTTGAGACGACCAAACTAGAGGCAGAAAAAGCATTTGGAGATGCTCGGGTATATATGGAACATTACCTTGAGCACCCGCGCCACGTAGAAGTTCAACTCATTGCAGACACCCATGGGAAAGTATTGCATCTTGGTGAAAGAGATTGCACTGTGCAAGAAAATCACCAGAAATTACTCGAGGAGTCACCGGCTCCGCAAACAAGCCCCGAAGTATTGGCGCGGATGTTTGAAGACGCAAAACGGCTTTTTTTATCTCTCAAATACGTGGGAGCAGGAACGGTGGAATTTCTAGTGGAAGGGGATAATTATTTTTTTATGGAAGTAAATACCCGTCTCCAAGTGGAACACCCTGTGACCGAGCTCCGTACCGGCGTAGACCTGGTGCATATGCAGCTTTTGGCCCATTCGGGTGAACATTTACCAATTGATCAAGATTTATCTTTGAAAGACCTGTGTGTTTTGGAGGCTCGAGTAAATGCGCGAACCCCTGGTCGTGTAGAACAGTACCATGCTCCAGGAGGATATGGAGTTCGTATTGATTCCGCTCTGTACACTGGATATTTTGTCCCTCCCTTCTACGATGCGCTAATAGCCAAGGTACTTTGTTTTGGTAATTCGAGAGAAGAAGCAATAAATAGAATGATGAGAACCTTGGATGAAATGAAAATTGAGGGGATACAAACAAATAAAGAAATGCAAATGAAGATCATTGACAGTGAAATATTCAGGAGCGGCGTATATGACACAAAGGTTATTGAGCAACTCTGAGGAAACCCTATGAAGAATGTGTTCAGGAATATCTATCAAAAAATTTCGTCGGTATTTGTCCGTCCACGAATTATTCAAGACAATGATGATCAGTTATTTCTCCGGCAACATGACCAATGCCCATCGTGTAAACAAAATCTCGGATACGAAGATTTAAAAAAAAATCTTATGATCTGCATGCATTGTTCCTATCATTTTCGAATAGGGGCAACCGAACGCTTCCAATTCTTGTTCGATGACATACATGATTACGTGGAAGTTTTTGACAACCTCCGCCCGGGTAACCCCATAAATTTCCCGGAATACTCCCGGAAAATTGAATCAACGCAGGCAAAGACTGGTCTAACAGAGGCGGCAAGCACGGCCATTGGAAATATACATGGTAAAAGGGTTGTCGTTACAGCTATGTCGTTTCAATTCCTTGGTGGTAGTATGGGTTCTGTTGTTGGAGAAAAAATTGCAAGGTCTATACTCCTTTCGGTCGAAGAGAAGCTCCCTTGTATCCTCTTTGCTGCGAGTGGTGGAGCTCGTATGCATGAAGGGATATTTTCTTTGTTTCAAATGGCGAAGACTTCGCATGCAATTACGCTATTACACGCACAGCGTTTACCTTTTTTGGTTGTTTTAACAGATCCTACCACTGGGGGCGTAACAGCTTCTTTTGCAATGTTGGGAGATGTCACGATCGCTGAACCGAATGCGCTTATTGGATTTGCTGGACCTCGTGTTGTGGAAGGGACCATCAGGCAAAAGTTGCCCCCTGGGTTTCAGCGTTCAGAATTTCTCCGAGAACATGGCTTTGTAGATCGTGTTGTTGATCGAAAAAATCTAAGAGAGGTGCTTTCTGCGATTCTTGATAGTTCTGTGAAACCCAAAAAGAGTCCAACGGTTATTCCAACTCCGACGACGATGATTCGAAGCCCTGAATTAAGAAAATCCTCCTGGGATATCGTTCAGTTAGCCAGGCATGTCAATCGACCGAGTACATTGGACTACCTTACCCTCATTTCTGATGAACACATGGAGTTTTATGGAGACCGATCTTTTGGAGATGACAAGGCTCTTGTGGGTGGATTATGTCGCATTGCCGGAATATGGTTCACATTTTTAGGACACCAGAAAGGTTCCAATATGCGAGAGAATATAGAGCGAAACTATGGTATGCCTCATCCAGAAGGGTATCGAAAGGCAGTACGCCTGGTTAAACAGGCTGAAAAATTCGGTAGACCGGTCATTACATTTGTAGATACGTCTGGAGCTTATCCTGGCATAGCTTCTGAAGAACGTGGAATTTCCGCGGCCATAGCGGAGAGTATACAATTTCTATCGGTTGTTCAGACTCCGGTCATATCTATAATAATTGGGGAAGGGGGATCTGGAGGAGCCCTTGGAATAGCTGTTTCCGATAGAACCTATATGCTTGAGAATTCTATCTATTCGGTTATTTCTCCAGAAGGATTTGCTTCTATTCTGTTGCGTGACCCGGTTCGTGCAGAGGAGGGATCGCGATTGCTAAAACTTACTTCCCATGACCTTCTTCGATTCGGACTTATTGATGGGATCATACCCGAACCAGACGAAGGAGCACAAGAAAGCCCAGAGTCGGTTGCTTTTTCCCTTAGCGAAGTAATTATGGGAGCTTTCAGGGAACTTCAAAAAAAGAAGATCGATGTGTTACTAAGAGAAAGATCGGAAAGGTTGTTGTCTTATGGTTCTGTTTTCCAAGCGGGCGCACCATCAAACACAAAACGCATTATGAGAAGATTGGGGAAGAATTAACCCCTAATCTTCTAGGGAAAAATAGATAGATTTTGAGCTTATGCTACGAGTAAGGCTCTAGATCCCACCATGTGTTGATCGCGTTTCGAATAGCCATAACTATACTACTTTTCCCCCAATCATTTCCTCCAAAAAAACTAAAGACAATATTCCCATCTGGATCTATTAAGAATGTTGTGGGTATACCTCGAACATTATTTTGTAGGGCCCTAGTTCCTGATTCATCGCGCAGGTTTGTAAACGAATAATCGTATTGTGCTAGAAAATTGCTAACAGCGTTTTTGTTTTCTTGTACGTACACCATGTGATAGGCAAAATATTCTTTTTCATCAGAAAGTTCATCGGTGAGACGTTGAAGAGTTGGTAATTCTTCAATACAAGGAGGGCACCATGTAGCGCCAAAAGAAATAAGTTGAAATTTCTCGTCATAAAAATTTTTAAGAAAGAATGGTTCATTGGTACGTTGGTCAATAAATTCTCCATCTCTAAAAGGACCGGAAATTTGGGTGTTCATACCTATATCGTTGAATATTCGTTTTACTTTTGAAGACATGTCAGTTTCTTGGGCGTGTAGAAAAGAAATACTAAAACCAAGAACAAATACCAATGTAAATAGCGAAAAAATATGTTTCTTCACAACGTTCTCCTTGATACAGATGAAATTATTTTTTGGTTTCGATAGTTTCTAAAAGTAGAATTAATAAATCAATACCAAATTTCTAGTGAATCTTCAATGGCTGACAGCAAAATAGGGTCGGACCAATCAAAAAGACCTTCTACACGAAAAATGGTCTTTCCTTTTGGGGACACTAAATACGCGGTTGGATATTTTTCAACCGCATTTGAAGAGGCCGCAAGGGCCCGCCTGTCTAACATATATGGAACAGTATAGTTATTGCTTTCCATAAATCTGGCAACGGTACCGGGGTTTTCGCTTATGAATACAAATTTGACTGCGACGTTTTCGCTGAGTGATCGCTGTAATGCCTCTATGGTTGGTAATTCTTTTTGACAGCTAGGACACCAAGAGGCTCCAAAAAAAACAAATGTAAAAGAATCTGGGTCTGAGATAATAAATTCTCGGGATTCTGAAGAGTTTAAGATTTCTGCATCTGTAAATACCTGACCACTCGGGTTATCGAGGCCTATCGAGGCAAATATTCTGCGAATTTCATCGAGCTTAGCTTCGGAGTTGTCACAAGAGATGAATGCTATAGTAATGATCAACAGAAAAATTACTCTACGAATAAAAAATAGAGAAGTTCTGTGCTGGTTCCCACTAATCATAACGAGATTATTGTATTGTAAAATTGTAGGTATGGTCAATCATGATTGTCACTACAAGGCGGGATATTCTTAAATTCCTTGGAATTGTAGATACCAAACAATAAATTGAATAATAGATAATTCAAAGAATATTTCAAGTACAATACCCGAAGTCAATAAAGCAGTGATACCAATCTTTATCCAAAAGTCAATTCGTTTTATTCTTAAGACGTATATGATCACGAAGAAATAGCAGATCGATATAATGCTAGAGATTATTGGCTGAAACTGTGTGTAGAAGCTCGCTATCCTTTGCGAAGATCGAAACAGAAATCCATTCAAGAATCGCAAGCGACCAAGTAACATTGAAAGTCCGAGAGTAAGGAGGATAATCCCCGAAGTTATTTTGAATATTCGTATGTATGCTGTTGATTTTCTCAGAATTGTTTTCATCGTTGGATAAAAAAATGAACATAGGAAAAAGGGAACGGCAAATCCAAGACTATATACGGCAAGGAGAATTATTGACCATACGAGAGATCCTTCTTGGGCAGCAAGAAGCAAGATGCTAGCTAATAGAGGACCAATACAGGGACTCCATCCTGCAGAAAAGGCTCCCCCCAATGCTAATGATGTAAAAAAGGAATTTGATTGGTATAATGCTCGGCGACGTTCGTAATTTAGGAAGGGCAGAATATTAAACAATATATGCAAGGCAAATAGTATAATCAATGCTCCTGAAATAATGTTTAGAGCTTGTTGTGGTATAAATGAAACACCAAGAGTTATTACAACGCTGAGCGCAATAAACACGATGCTGAATCCTGTAATAAATCCCAAGCTTCTTTTTAACAGCGTTGTGCGAATTGCGGGTGACCAGGGCTGTTTGAGAAGGCCAGGGTCCATCAAGAATGAAAGATAGGATGGGATAAGAGGAAGAACACAAGGAGATAGAAAGGATAGTAGTCCTGCTATGAATGCAGATACTGCAATAATCATCGTGCGAACTCTATGAATATGTACAGATTATACATTGTATGTGCGGTCATCGAAGATAGAATATTTTTTGTACGGGCATTCATACCGAAAAAGATCATTGACACCACAAATGCAAATATCATCTGAATGGGGCCATATTGCATATGAAAAAGAGCGAATACTGTTGAGCATATACACGCCGAAAAAAGGGAGGTTATTCCACACAATTTTAGGCTAGTATATGTTATCCCGCGAAATATTACTTCCTCAAGTAGTGATGTCAGAATGAGCGTTACAACAAACATGGTCGCTGATGTTTGTATGTACTCCTGCATCGATATGTCGGGGTAAGGCAATAAGAAGCGGCTAAATGCACAAAGAAGGCCAACGGGTACGCCAACGCCAATGGCTATTGCGGGGCGGTAGGAAAACTGTGTGACGGACATGAGCGGAATATGTAAATGTTTTTTTAGGAAGAGTAAGAAAACAATAGTTATACATATCCGTTGCACTGTTAGCAAGAACAATGTGAATGTCTTCGAGTGCGATTCCCAAAATGGGATAGGGAGAATGTATAGAAGAACAAGGAACAGAACAAGCGATGAGAGAAGTCTAAATATGGAAAAAGATGGGGCTGGATTGCTAGTTTCGGGAGTTGTTAGCATAACTGAACGAATATCACCACCTAGCATTATTGTATGTGTGGTGGGAATTGTTGTATATGGAAAGTTGCCAATAACTATATGTATTATAGCTTGCCTATTATGCCTGATTACGTCTTGTATCTACAATACTTTTACCGTATCGTCGAATCCATATGCGCATTGGGGATGGTACATATTGCTCGGGTGTTCCTTGGCCATATTTGTTCAGAGTCGATATGAATCACATGAGCCCATATTCCTTATGCCCGTGACATCGATTGAATATATAGAAGGGCGGTTACACAACGATATTACGTATCGAGGTGATAAAAACGTTCGAATGGTTGTAGATATAGATTGGATGGAAAATGGGGAAGGGGTGAAAGTATCAGGGTCTGGGATAGTGGAAGTGTATTGGTCTCCTTCTGCGCGGTATTACAGAGGAGATAGTGTTCGGATGCAGGGAGAGTTTATTGCAGAAAATTCAAGAAATAATTATTCGTCTGACGATGTAAATACCGCTGTCCGCTGGCGTTTTTTTCCTGTACATATCGATGTAATACCTAAGGGTTATGGATTGCCTGCGTTGCGCCGTAGTATTTTCACTAGGATACTCGAGCGAATTGAAATCCTTGGTGTAGAAGAGGCTTCTCTGTTACGAGCTTTGTTCTTGGGCGATCGATCAAGATTAGATCCTATTGTTGTGCAGAGATACCGTGAATCGGGGAATGCCCATGTGTTGGCATTATCTGGTATGCATCTTTCTCTGATTTTTGCGATCATTCTGTTTTTTCTGAGTATTCTTTTTGGTAGAAGATTCGCCTTATGTACCGCAGCTATTTTTTCTATAGGATATTGCATAATGGTGGGACCGATCCCTTCTTTAATGAGAGCCTTGTTTATGGTTCTTGTGTATGTATTTGCAGTTCTATTTCGTATCCAGTTACGTCTCAATATAGTGTTATATCTGTCGGTACTGTTGTGTAGCCTTTTCGTGCCAACTATATTGAGAGAATTTTCATTTCTGCTTTCTAGTGCGGCAATATTGGGCATTGCGTATGCCTATGGTCCCATACTGAAATGCCTAAGACATGTACTACCGTCGGTTCTTGCATCATCCTTCGCTATTAGTATTGCTCCTATACTTGCTACAGCCCCATTTGTTCTGGCGGTATTTGGGGAAATAAGCACTGGAGGTATAGCCACTAGTGTCATCCTCGGATTGATGATCTCAGTCTATATGGTTTTGGGATTTGCACATATTATTATTCCTGAGTTTACTGTTATATCGATATTACTCGAATGGGTGTACGATCTTAGCTTTTACTTGGTTTCGCTTGGAAAACGTTTCCCTAGGCTCGATTGGATTGGATTTTCTCTATTATTATTTGTCTGTATTGGGATCGTAACTATCGTTTATGTAAAAAGAAAAAAGACTATCAAAATCCTCATGTCGACGCTTAGGCTATCGCATAGTACAATTCCGGAAAAGAATGTGTCGCAGCGAACCTAGTAAATATAGACATCTCGGGCAGCACTTTCTAATCGATAAAAATCATCGCAGCAAATTCTTAACGGCCATGCAGATGAGGAATTCCTCGGTAATTTGGGATATCGGCGCAGGGTCAGGGCTTCTTGCTCAGGATTTACTTTCAATGGGTCATAATCTTTATCTGTTTGAATACGATTTTCGGTGGTGTAAGCATTTGCGTGAGCGATTTGCCCATGAAATAGACCAAGGGCGTTGTACCATCGTGTCGGGAGATGCCTGCAAGACATGGCAGAACACTCCAATACCGGATTATATTGTATCCAATTTTCCATTCGATATTGGAATTCCTTTCCTCATGGACTTTACTATGCGCTCACAAAAACTAATTCCAATACAAGGAATTTTGCAGAAGGAGTTGGTAGAGCGTATATCGGCCAGACCAAGCACGAAGAGTTATGGTCATATCTCCGTTTTTTTACAGATGTATTACGAGGTAAAGGTTGGATATACTATTCCGCCTGGAGCTTTTTCACCCCCGCCGAACGTAATGTGTTCTACGATAACTCTTTCTCCCAAAAAAAGCACAGTACCGCTGGATTTGCGTATTAATGCAGCAGAATTGCTAAAAATCGGATTTAGGATGAGAAGAAAAACTCTCCAAAACAATTTTAAAGGGATTGTCGGCGACGAGCAACAAGGGCTCCTTACTACATTGGGAAATAGGCGGGCGGAATCATTGACGCTTGATGAATGGGAACGTTTGTGTGAGAAAGTACAAAATATAGCTCCATAGACCTCCATGGAGCATTCTATAGAGACAACACTGGTATTTAAGAAAGGGTTGATACAATCAAACCAAATCGAGTGATCGAAGCACGGATGCGACGAGTTGCTTTTTTTCATTTGAAAGTTCGCACAGAGGGAGTCGATATTTCTCCTCGCAAAGGTTCATGATAGATAATGCATATTTTACCGGAATAGGGTTTGCATCGCAGAACAAGACGGAAAAAAGAGGTGATAGCTTATGATGCAATATTCTCGATTTTTCAATATTATTTTCCAATATATCCCGTATCATCGATATAACAAGTGCTGGGGCGACATTGCTTGCAACAGAAATAACACCTTGCCCTCCTAGGGCGCACAGCATAAAGGCAGAATCATCGTTCCCACTGATAACAGAAAATCCAGGTGGTTTTCTTTGTATCAGATCGGATACCTTTATCAAATCGCCGCTTGCTTCTTTGACTGCAACGATGTTCTCATGCTTTGCAAGTCGTAAAATAGTGTCATTGTCTATAGAGCTCCCGGTCCTTCCTGGTACGTTGTATAGAATAATCGGAATAGAGCAGGCGTCTGCTATACTAGAAAAATGCCGATAAAGTCCTTCCTGGTTTGGTTTATTGTAGTAAGGACTTACCTGTAGACTATGAGAGGCGCCTGTATCCGCAATTTGCTCGGTCATAAAAATGGCTTCTGCGGTCGAGTTAGAGCCTGTTCCTGCGATTACCTTGGTGCGTGAGCCTGAAAAAGAAACTACTTTTTTTACTATGTCGACATTTTCTTCGTGGCTAACAGTAGGGCTCTCTCCAGTTGTTCCTACAGCGACGATACCATCTATTCCATTTTCTACTTGATACTCCGTTAATGCTTCCAATGCGGAAAAATCGATTTCTCCCGATGTTTTGAATGGGGTTACAATGGCTGTATAGCTTCCTTCTAGCATATTTTGACTCCTATTCTGTTCCTGAAAACAATGTCTCCTCTATAAACTGCTCAATTGTATGAAATCCTGCTCCTTGGTTAATTATCCAGCGAGCAGCTCTTAATGCTCCGAGAGCAAATCCATAGCGAGTCCTTGCGATATGCGATAACTGAATACTATCCGCAGGGCTATCAATTGTTACAGTATGGGTTCCAGGGATAGAACCTCCACGAGTTGCAGTTACGTGAAGAACCGAGGGATCAATTTCTGTTTGTAGGGGTTCTGAGGAAATTTTCTTTTTTCTGTCGCTGGCTGCAAGGATCGCCTGTGCTATGGCAAGTGCTGTGCCTGAAGGGCTGTCTTTCTTCAATTTATGATGATATTCATGCATCATAATGTCGTATTCTTGTAACAGATTTGTCCATTTAGCAACGTATTGACTGAGTTTTTTTAGCATATAGGCGCCGATGGAAAAATTGCTCGACCACAAATAGGGAATAGGTAGGGCTCTGTTATTTTCCATATATTCTGATGCATCCCATCCAGTTGTACCGACAATCGCAGGAAGGCCATATTCTACATATTGTTTGAGATTATCTATAGCCGCATTTGGGGTAGAAAACTCTATGATTACATCGGCCTGTTGGGCTAATTCAGAGGACAAGCTAGGGGTCGTTTCAGCAGATGCCTGCGGATCTATGCGTGCAACAATATTGTCTTCTGGTGCAATTAAAGACTCAATGGCTCTTCCCATTCTGCCGTATCCGCACAATATTATTTGCATATGTTTTAGTGAATAACTACGCAAAAATAGTGTCAACACGATGAGCCTGTCGTCGGTCTTATATATGCAAAAAAGAACTATCACCATACAATATGTCATGATTGCCGGTGTATATGGGTACGGAAGATTTGGGAAATTATGGGCGCAGATACTCTCCGAGCGGCACGAAGTTCTTGTTGCTGATCCAATAAAGTCTATTTCAAAACCCGTCTCTGAGAATGCCGGGTATAGAATGTCACCGGTCAATGATTTTGTGCAATGTGATCTGATTTTTCTCTGTACCCCGATATCAGAAACCCTGCCTGTCATACGGAGCCTGGCGCAGTATATTGAACCTGGTACTATCATTGCAGATACTTGTTCGGTAAAACAATATCCCCTTGAAAACATCGTTGCTTGCCTCGATGAAAATATACCAGTAATCGGAACGCACCCTCTATTTGGTCCAGACTCCTACCAGCCGAATATTCCTATGCGTGTTATTACGTGTTCAGTGCGGGCAACAGCCGAGCAAAAACAAAGATTTCACGACTTTTTTTCTGTTTTTCCTTTTACATTAGAGGAAATGGAGCCAGAGGAACATGACAAGTTGATGGCATACACGCAATGTCTCACGCATTTTGTTGGTCGAATACTTGGAGACCTTCCATTGCGGGGTATTGATTACGCAACGAAGGGATATAGGGCACTCACCGAAATAGTAACCCAAACCGGCAATGATTCTGAGCAATTGTTTTACGATATGCATATGTATAATCCACATGCACAATCGATGCGCGAGCATTTTTTAGACAAGACGACTTCCTTGGTTGAATTGATCGACTCAAAAATGAGCGATATACTTGAGGCACGAGATGGCGAAATCGAAAAGTAAAGAAATTAGCAATGATACTCTTCTTTCAAGTGACTTATCCTTCGATGGGAGTATACACACAGAAGAAGTGGTGTTAATACAGGGTGTAGTAGAAGGAAGTGTAGATTCTACCGTTGAGGTATATGTCAGTAAGAATGCAACGGTAAAAGCGAATGTTCATGCAAAAACCGTGGTCACGTATGGAAGCATACACGGAGATATTCACGCCAAAGACACAGTGGAAATTTACGACTCAGCAAAGATTTCTGGAAACGTTCGTGCGAAACATGTCTTAATGCAACGGGGCGCTGTGTTGCGTGGTGAATACATCGTAGGTCAAGCAGAAGATGCTGGTGTAACGACATCCAGATGAAAACAAGAGCTGTATTGGTATGTCTCTTTTTTCTTTGTTTTTATGCATTTGGGCAAGAAAATGATGAAGTTCAGCTCGATGCGTTAAATATGTATCGAAACGGACAATACACGGATGCACTTGCGGTAACGGCTCAGGAATTAGAAGCAAATCCTAGAAACATGGATGCCTATACCGTGAGAGGTTGGAGCCTACTGGCTCTTCGCCGCTACGAAGATGCCGTAGTAGATATGAATGCTGCCATTTTGGTTAATTCTTTTGACAGCCGAGTTGTTTATATTCTCGCTGAGGCTCATATAGCTCTTGAAAATTTTGAACAAGCCCTTGATGTTGGTTTGCGCTATCTACGAGTTGCTCCAAACGGAAATGATATCGATCAGATACACTATCACATGGGTATATCCTATGCAGAGCTCGGTAATCTAAGAAATGCAGAAATAAGTCTCAGCGCTGCAACGTACTACAACCCAGGGAATGCCGTTTGGTGGGAATTTTTGGGGCAGATACGGGAAACTTTAGGAGAATCTGATCGTGCAATAACCGCCTATCAAAGGGCTTTGGAAATAAATAGTTCTTCTGACGCTGCCCGCGAAGCGATAAACAGATTAACGCAAGAAAATGCAAATTAACATATATGTAGCAGTTGACAAGGATCATTTTGGATATATACACTCTATTTGAGCGGGCCGCTAGCTCAGTTGGTAGAGCGACGCCCTTTTAAGGCGAAGGTCACAGGTTCGAACCCTGTGCGGCTCAAGGAATTTATTCCAAAAAAATTTGTTTGTCTCCTTCGTCTAGTGGTTAGGACTCTGGGTTTTCAGTCCAGCAACAGGGGTTCGACTCCCCTAGGAGATAGTGTTACACTTCCATCTCTCTTGTACCGACATGTGGAGGAGTCGTTTTTTGCCGCTGTGCTATACATACTTGAATGCATCCATCGGTAGGTGTAACATATTTCTGTGAATACATTCAAATATATTCTTTTTACTTTGATGACGTCCATTGTTGGAATAGGATTGTTTGGTGGATGCGCTTTTTTCTTCGGAGAAGAGGAGCACATAATCGTGCATGACCCTCCTATACATCTAATCTCAGTAAAAGACATGCAACTCAAAAACGTATCATCGGATAATACTTCAGATTGGTCAGATTATGCGTTGAGCGCCAACATTCATGATGAGTATGTGCGCAAAGTCATGAATGTTTGGATTGAGGTACAGATTCTGCTTCGGAATAACTATGGAGAAGATTTTGAAGAACCGCATGCGCTGACCGTATATTATCGCTCAGCGGGAATGGGTCCCATGTATGGATCGCACGAGGTTACAACCCCTGATGGACTCGAAGCACATGAAGAATACCAGTGGTCGATGCAAATAGAAGTGTCCGGCGACAATACAAGCACAATCGAACTGTTGATCGATTCAAATGATAAAGAAATGAGTGATTTTTTGAGCTATGATATTTCTGTTACTCAGACACGCATTAGCGAAAGGCGTAATGAATTTGGACTATTTGATGATGATACGTCATACAAGTACAAAAAGAAACATAAATGGGGAAAGGGAAAAAGATAACATCTTCACTCGGTTGCAATATATCGCGAGTAGTGTCCCTTGAGTGCTTGGCTTTGATTCTCAAGGCGCGTTCTTGACCTTTCATCATTCTGGGATAACAATAATTTATGGCACTAGACTCGTTTTTGTTAAAATATAAAGATCTCAAGAACAGACTTAGTGAAGAGGATCGAAGGACCCTCCATGACGTGGAAGCACTATACTCTTCGGCGCTTTCTTCGATGCAGGAATTGAAGCAAAACCCCGATGCACGTGAAAAACTCATCGAAACGTTTGGGAGCATTGGAGACTTTCTGCAAAATTTTGTTTCAAAAGAAGAACGCGTTCATGTTTACTCTTTTGAAACTCCCAGAGATATGCACGGAGAGGCCTCGTATCTTATTTCAAAACTCAGAAGCCATAATACAAACAATGAGGAATTTGTCTATTTCACACAACGGGCTTATGAACTGTTGTTTAATTTCACGTTCTTAGGCTCGCAGAATAGTAAAAAGAACTATTTCATCATCCCAACGCCGGTGTCAGAGCCAGTGGGAAATCTTGCGGTGCACAAAATACCAAATGTCGATGATGATATCCAAGATACTGCGGTCTGTGTCATGCTTCGAGGGGCACTCCTTCCTTCGATGATTATGTCTAAGGCCATCCAAGAATACAGCTCGACGGGATATGTTACCCCTTTTTCTTTGTTCAAAATTAGGCGGAATGAAAGCGAAAGCGAAGAAGCACTGAGGTACCAGGTGGACCTGAATGCGAGTTTTTTCTCGGTTAAATCGCTCAATGATAAACATTTATTGTTTGCTGATCCCATGAATGCGACAGGCGGAAGCCTCATAACAATATTGCGCTATCTTGAAGAAAGAAAAATACGCCCACGTTCGATTCGTTTGTTTACGGTCATATCGGCTCTTCGAGGCGTGCTAAACGTTCTTAGAAACATAGATAACATTCACATATATACTCTTTGGATGGACCCTATGCTTAATAAGAAATCCTATATTATGCCGGGTTTAGGAGATGCGGGCGACCGGATTAATGGCATAGATTCTGAAGATTCTCCGAGGAATATTATACAGCTTATATCAGATTATGGTCTTAGGGTAAATAATTTGTACAGAGCCCAGGTACGTGCTATTGAAAAGAGTGTTTTTGGAAATAGTTAGCATGCTCGAACGCAATCTATATAGAAGCCTTGCGTTTATTGTGGTGCTTTTTCTTTTTTCTTGCGAGACGGTTTCTCGCGAAGAACTTGAACTAGAGTATTTTGGCATTGCTCGAGATTATTCTGAGGATGGCAATTACGAACGGGCGCAACAATATTTCACCAAGGCAGAAGAGCTTGCCGCTTCTCAGAAAGAAGAAGCTATGTACAATGTTGCGGTTACAGCGCTGATAAACGAAGATCTAATTGTTGCAGAAGATAGAATTGAGAGGCTCCTGAGAATAAATTCGGAGAATTTGTTAGCAGAAGAATTGAAGGCATGGCTCCTATACAAAAAGGGATTCTATATTGCCTCACTCCGGTTGTATGTTGATGTGCGCAACCGTGGAGCTGATCAAGATCGTATGAAAGAAAACGCGGCATTGCTGTACTCAAACCTAAGCGATAGTTCCTCAACTATAAATTTGTACGGAGAGACTGCGGTGCTAGCCAAGGCGGGTGTGTTGCAGTTACTTGCGGATGCTCATAAGAAACTTGGGGATCTTTCGGAAGCAACGTTACTCTATTCTACGTATGTTGATCTTATTGAGGATAACGAAGAAGAATTTCTCCCGGTTATTCAATATTATAACGATATTGGCGATTATGAACGTCTGCTTGCGATATATGAAAAGCTTATAGAAATAAACGAGCTAGATACAAATTACCTCTTTGAGATAGCCTATATCCAACTTGTCCAAGGGATTGACTTTCAAGCGGGTCTTGATAACCTTCGTAAGGCATTCATTGCTGGGTACGGAGACAAACAAAGAATCGATCAGCTACTTGCAGTGGATTTATTTGACCCTGATAGTGTAGTTACGCTTGTACGAGAGTTTGAATTTGATACCGCTGATTAAGTCCCTTGTACAGAAGACAAAATAAATAGATAAACTCACAAACACAGCATGGTATTGGTTGACGAGTCTCCTTAGGGCAATGTATAGTTTTGCTACAGGGGGCATAGCTCAGTTGGCTAGAGCACTAGATTTGCATTCTAGGGGTCGAGGGTTCGAGTCCCTTTGCCTCCAGACGGTATTGACAAAAATGCCGTTGGAACATACTCTATATATAGATCAATGAGAGAAGAAGGGAAGGGAGAGAGCGGGATACGTCAATAATAAGAGA
>WTKD01000014.1 GCA_011524535.1 Spirochaetaceae bacterium | reverse complement strand
GGTGGATCGATTGTTGGTGGATCGATTGTAGGGTTGATATTGGGATCATCATTGTTTGATCCGCTTATATCATCAATAGGAAAGGTGCCTGATGCCGCGATATCGCAGGCAGCAAATACAAAGACACAAATCAGTGTGCCAATGAGTAATTGTTTCATAAAAAACTCCTTATATGGTGTGTGGAAATATATCCACATCAGAATTGCGCAGAAACACACATCTGCTAAGTAAAAGTATACTATATGTAAATATTAATGTAAAACAATATTATTAATTAGAAATACACTATATACATAAAAAGGCAGTATATAGATAGAAGATTGGAATTTTGCATTAAAGAGTGTGATCTTATTCTGAAAATTTTCGAACCTATTGTTATGATCAAGCATTTTGTATGATGTACTCGAATGTATCAATAAAAAAAGCCGGATCGCTATGACCCGGCCTGTGTTGCAATCGGCATTATTCGTCGATCAGAACATAACACGTGTTATTAATTTTCTTCTTGCCAGTACAGTGTGGGCCAAGAACCTTCATTCCAAACCCATACAGCATCTTCACCATCGAAGTCCCATGTTTCAAAATTGGACTGTTGAGGAGATTGTAGAGGGACTGCACCATCATTCTTCCCTAAAGACCCAATTCCATATGTATTGAACAGGGTTTGAACACCATCGTTCCAATAGTTGTTAAGAATAACCGGATTTGCATTTGGTGTGAGTTCTCCTAGCAAACCGCCATAGTTAGAAGGATTTCCATTTATAATTCCAGCTGCATAATTACGTTTCAGTGAGGCACCAGTGGTATCGATAAATCCGATGAGTCCACCAGAAGAGTCGAGTGTTGTTATATTTCCTGTCGCATAGTTATCGATGAAAATATTCTCTGAGGTCATAGAAATAGAACCAACGAGACCACCAGCCTTAGAAGAAGAAGCAATTACGTTGCCGGTTGCATAATTGCTTGAGACTATAACGGCGGTACTATCCTTAATCTCTCCAATAAGGCCCCCAGAAGAATTGACTGCTGTTACTGTGCTATCGCTGTAACTATTTTCGATTGTTATACTTGCAGATGATTCCATTCCTCCAATCAAACCACCGGCATAATTAAGAGATGCTTCTACAGAACCACTGGTGTGATTGTTACTTATAGTACCTACTGCGTTGCTATTCATATAACCGATGAGGCCTCCAATATAAGATCCTTTCCCTGAGATTGAACCATATGCATAGCTGTTTTCAATTGAATTGTTTGAACCAATGACATGACCGACCAGGCCTCCTACATGATGACTTCCTTCTATCGATATGTTTTCTAGTTGTATGTTTTTGAGATATCCTGATACAGAAGAGTTTGAACCCATAACACCAAAAAATCCAACATTGTCTATATTTTCTTTGTTAATCATCAAATCGTAAATAGTGAATGTATATCCTTCATAGGATCCGTCAAAAGTTCCCGTAAAGGGGTTGGAAGAATTTCCAATGGGGATAAGACCGTTGTTGATAACATACGGGGTATTTTGCATATCTTCTGGTACGGTAGATTCAAGGTCTGGGAATCTGATATTTTTAATTACACGATACGTAGAAGTGAGAAGATCGGTGTTTGTTTCAAAATGTGAGCTGATATATTCAATATCCCGCCATGTTTCTACGAGGTATACAGATTCTCGACCTGTCGTTTCTATGGTGAGCTCGGTTGTGGGGGCTATGCTCCAGGGATCGACTGTAGGCACAATTGTAGGATCAACGAGTGCTCCCCCACTATTTGGGTTACTTATACCGTCGATAGGGATAGAGCCTGTAGAGCCTGTATCGCAGGCAGTACATACAAAAACACAAAGTATTGCGCCAATGAATAGTTGTTTCATAAAGAACTCCTTGTATAGTGTGCGGAGAGTATGTCCACACTAAAATAAAGTAGATGAGAGACATCCACTAAAAAAAGTATAACGTATGTAAATTATAATGTAAACATATAATAATTATGTAAGACAGATGAATAATCTATCTTACTAGGGAATCCGGCAACACAGAAGACAAAGCGTCATTTTTTGCTGATCTGGTATTCAAATCTGGGGTTGTATCTGGACGTATATGTATGAATACACCCTAACGATTACCACCAAGTCAAGGACGCACATATTCACTCAGTGGATTATTTTCAATATCACCGTCTTGATCATCTTCATTCGTGGTGAGGAATCATCATTGGATGCAGATAATCTTATGTCATGAAGAATGCCTGTTCTCTGTATAGATAATAGTCTTTATCATATGTGTGTAAAAAAGAATATTTTAGATCACAGTATTGAGAATAAAAAGACCGAATCAATGATCCGATCTTTGATATACCATATTGTTATTGTAATGTTGGCCATATTCCAGGTTCGGTCGGGATTGACCACCAGTTGCTGTTCCACGTGTTAAAGCGAGCAGGCTCGAGCGCTAATTCGCTTCCACTTGGGGGGCCCGTTGTAAGAGGGGATGCGCTGTTATTGCTCTGATATTGTCCGGTGCTGAACAAGTTATTCATACTTTGCGAATCTGCATTCCAATAATTGCTTGTGATTGTCTGAGGCAACATCAACTTTCCGATGAATCCACCCGAAGAATCGTATTCTCCTGAGACAGAACCACGTGAATAATTGGTAGCAACTACATTGTTTGATCCATCGAAATAGCCAATAAAACCTCCGACCTGTGATGTTCCGGATACTGCCCCATCCGAATAATTGTTCGTGACGTTGTTGCTGTTTCCGACTAACGCTCCTAAGAACCCACCAACCTGTTGAGGGGTTGTGTTGTTGCTGTTTCCTGATACGTCGCCAGTAGAATAACACTTGTCGATGAGATTTGTTTCTCCCTCAAGATTGCCAACCAATCCACCCAGAGTATTTCCAGACGTTTCTACATCTCCAATCGCATAACTATCAATAATGCTATTATTCCTACCGCTGATATTTCCAATCAGTCCGCCAATTTTATCTTGAGTTCCGGTGACATCACCGGTAGCATAACTATTTTCAACGTAGGTGTTTTCAGCGGTTGAAGAAATATTTCCGATGAATCCACCCGAGAATCCCTTTCCGGTGACATTACCGGTTGCATAACTGTTTCTGATAGTACTCTCACCAGTAAATATAAATCCAATTAACCCCCCAACCGAATCTTTCAGTCCGGTCACTACATTGGTAGTATGGTTGTTTTCAATAGTTACATTTTCATTGAAGGCCAGTATTCCGATTAATCCTCCAACATAATTATTTACCCCAGACACGGTCCCATGTGCCGAGCTATTAGTTACAGTAGTTGGTGTTTCGAGAACAGTGTTTCCGGAATAAGAGATTCCCCCGATTAAACCGCCGACTTGTCCTGAATTTCCAAATATAGCACCCGTCACATGCGAATTATCTATTTCGATATTTGCACCGCTCACACGACCGATTAATCCACCTACGTATCGATTACCGTTTATGTTAATGTCTTCAAGACGAATATTTTTGAACGTGGTAAATGTATCCGAGTCTCCTACAGTACCAAAAAGGCCAACATTATCCTGATTGATCTCATTGATCACAAGATTGCTAATGGTAGAATCGTTGCCTTCATACATTCCATTGATATGCCCCGTGAATGGGTTGTTTTCGGTGCCGATAGGAGTAAGGCCATCATTGATAACATATGGTTCATTTTCTCTATCGCTTGGCGTACTAGTCAGATCAGGAAACGTGATATTATTGGTTATATAATAGCTGAAGGTTAAAAGATCGGGGCTTGTTTCAAAATTATTACTGATATACTCAAAATCACGCCAAGTTTCTATGAGATATATGGATTCTCCGTTCATTGTCACCGTAGTTAGCGCGGTTGTTGCTTCGATGCTCCAGGGATCAACCGCTGCCGGGGTAGGGTCTGTAGTACCATCGAGGCTTACTCCATTTGAACCAGCTTCGCAAGCGGCAAAAAGGAATACAACAATGATCACATTAATAACATATTTATTCATATTATTACTCCTATTTATTCTTGTGAGCACCGCAGAATCTTCATGGAACTCACTCTTTGTCATACAAATGACATACATTTGTATGTATAAATATAATACTAATTTAAATATATGTAAATATTAAAAATTTATAATCTAAATTTATTTTCTATTTTTAAGCTCAAAAATGCACATATAATAATACGGCACGGACGTTTGGCTTGTACCACCCTGTCGATTTTTACATCACCATTCTGAGGGATTTGCACGAATACATCCGATCGACATATGATCGATATCATCATCCTGATCTGAGATCACACCAGTGGAACCACTGTTGCTGATAGTAAGGCGGAATACTATCTGTGGAACCAATCAATCCACCAACCCTTGCTGAGCCTTTTACGGTTAGGTTCTTGAGATGTACATCTGTGAAATTTACATCTTCTACTAGACCAAAAAATCCTATGGGATCTTGATTCCCTCCATTGATTACAAGATTACTGATGCTAAAAATATTACCTTTATCGTCAGAGACCTCAGAAATCCCTTGGAATTGATTATTTCTGGTTCTCGATCGGGGTAAATCCAGTATTCTTCACGTACATATCTTCTGTACTGTGGTAGGAATATTATTACGGTTGGAAAAAACAATATCATTGGCTAATTTATAACACCCATCGCGAGGAGCGGTATCGGTGCCAAAATTTACACTGAGAAATGCAAGATCGCGCCATGTATGCCCCACTTTCTTCACTAAAGACTTCTACTTCGGCAATCTTCCAAAGATTTACCATTTCCAAGAGATTTCTTGTTACGAACGTTTCTTCATTCGAATCACTAAGTAACCCGATTCTTCCACATGTACTAAACATAAATACTGCCATAGATAGACATACAGTTACCTTTTTCATTTTCTTCCTCCGTTTGGGAAAAGAGCATATGTTCTCGCTTGAGACAAACAACCCTTTCCCAGAAAGGAACATAGCACGTATATTTTTGCGAAATAATATTGATACTCTACTGTGTTATTTATGATGACTGATTGAGATTAGAAATAAAGATACACCAATGATTCTATGAAAATTGAGTACAAAAAATGATGTAATCTGGATGGTTGTTAAGGATATAGTCTGAATGGTTGTTATAGCGAAGGCTAATGACTGGCGGCGTACAGTGTTTTGAAGCAAAAAAATCGCTCTATTAGTTTTCTTTTTTAGGTAATTACTAATTGATTGATGCGCAGAATCCATTCAGAATGATTATTCTACTACGAACTTGAGATAAGTTCCTTCAAAAAATACATTTCTGGTCTACATGGATGCATTTTCTTTCCTACCACAATAGCGTGGGCCAGATTGCATCTTGTCTAGAAATTGTCCAAATTCCTGAATTCCAATGGGAAAATCGCTCAGGCGTAAGTTGTAATACCCCTAGATCAGATTCTTCTGAACTTGGAATTTCTGAAATCAATGGTATTACCCCATATGAATTTGGTAAGGTTCCAATTCCAGATAATTCATCGATGCTTTGAATATCTTTATTCCAATAATTTTCTGTGAACGTATAGAGTGCGTTTGAAACCTCTCCGATGAAGCCTCCTATGTTTGTGGGTGTAACATTTTCTCCAGATACGGCGGAATTTGCATAACTTTGAGCGATGGTGACGTTTTTTCCAGAAAGACGCCCGACCAGTCCACCAACCGGACCGTCGATAGCCGAAACGGTATTAACGGCATAATTATTGGTAATAGAAATACCATCACCAATACTTATGTTGCCAATGAGCCCACCAACATGATCATTTCCACTGACATCTCCGTCAGCATAATTTTTTGACACTACGCTGTTGTCATTGTTCATATACCCAATCAAACCACCTACATTGTTGGTGCCCGATACATTGCCATGAGCTCGTCCCTTAATAATTGAAAGTTTTTCACCCAGTATAGATCCGATGAGCCCCCCGATCATGTCTTTTGTTCCAATCACATGACCTTCTGCATGAATATTGAAGAATTTGTGTTTGGTTCCACGAACCGATCCAATACATCCCCCAACAGCGACGTCTCCTATCACAGTTCCATGGGTAGAGATGTTCATAATTGGGTTATGTTCAGCCTCGAGGCTTCCAACGAGGCCGCCAACGTCTTTTGTTCCAGACACAGAATTGGTTGTTTGGCTGTTGGCAACAGAATTGTTTTTGCCTCCTATACGACCAACCAGACCCCCGGTAGAATTTGATTCCCCTGTGACAAAACCTCTAACCCTACTATTTGAGATGAGATTGTTTGAACCGGCAATAAATCCGACCAATCCCCCAACATATCCTTCCTCGGCCTCTATCATTCCCTGTATATGAGAATTTGTGATTATCGTTTCTGTTCCGTGAATTTTTCCGACCAAGGCTCCTATATAACTTCTTCCGCGTACATCCACATCATTCATATGTATATTTTTGAGGATGGCGCCGTCTACAGAACCAAAAAGACCAATATAATCATCGCTAGGTCTATTGATATAAAGATTGATAATAGCGAAACCATTGCCATCGAGCGTTCCGGTGAAAGGCAAGTCTTTCGTTCCGATGGGCATAAATCCAGCTTCCTTTACGTATAATTCTTTATATTCGCTTGAATGTTCGACATCGAATTCGGGAAAAACTATATCATTGGTCATTTTGTAGGTATAGTTCAGGAGTTCTGTATTCTTCGGTGCATTCCTGCTGACATATTCCAAATCGCGCCAGGTTTCGATTACAATAATAGTTTGGTCGTCGCCATCGGTTTTGAGTTGTTCCGTTTGTGCAATGTTCCATAGATCAACCGAACTGATCGCTGAGAGAGAGGGATTTGAAGGTCGCACAGAGTCTCCTAAAGAATCGACCACCGATGTCTTGTTTCCTGGTGAGCCAAAATCACAAGAAAGAAGAAAGACAAGACAAATGATTATACACAAAGATAGTTGTTTCATCTCATATTCTCTTGAGTATCTGTACATAGAAATACGATTTGTTATGTATATTCAGTGAAGCGCATAACAAATGAATACTCTAATAATTATATTATATTAAATACTATTTTTAATAAAGTATATTTTACTTTGAAAAACAGACAGACTATATAATTAGTTTTGTGCTCCTCGTATCTCTGAACATCCTGTTTTCCCCGTAGAGGTCTTATAGGCACAGTATTAGCTGGGAAAGACGATACATCTTCAACTCTTTCTCAATATGCGTAAAGAATTCATATCGCGTACTCGCCTATCTTTTAAAGATACGTATTCTAGTTTCTCTCGATGATCTCTTGAGTGTACCCTGGAAAATGCCATATGCGACTATCGAATAAGGTTATTATTATTATTCAAAGGGGGACTCTAAAATCAGATTATTTTTGCATGACCATGTTCGGTGGTTGCTGGGTTGCTTCGATAACATCCCTCCACAAAGAACCAGAGGGATCGATGGTGTTTCGTTTAGAAACGGCGGTAGCCATGGGCATATGCACAAAATGACCGTTGAGGTAGCTGACCAAAACACCAGTTTTTCCTGCCATTGCTGCATGGACCGCATTGTGAGCCAATCGCACGCAGTACATCGAATCATTGGGCACTGCAACAGCTCCACGGATGAGATAGCTAGGATCAAGGTATTTTAAATGCATAGTCATACCTATATTCTCAAAATACTGTGTGATTATCTGCTTGAGATACACACCGATATCGGCAAATTGTTCATTACCCGACTCATCGGTTTTGTTCGTTGGATTCATAAGATTTTGTCCAGCTCCTTCGGCCACTATAACAACAGCATGCCCCCTTCGTTTGATGCGGCGGACAAGATGTTCAAGAAATCCATTTTTCCCCTCAAGCTGGAAAGGGACCTCTGGAATAAGAACAAAATTCACATCATTACTTGCGATGGCGGTATGCGCGGCGATGAACCCCGAATGCCTGCCCATGAGTTTTACAAGACCGATACCGTGTTCAGCTGAGTGAGCCTCGGCATGGGCTGCGTATACGGTTTTTGAAGCTTCTGTTACCGCGGTTTCAAAACCAAACGATTTCTCAATATAACTAAGATCGTTATCAATAGTTTTCGGAATACCGATGACTGCAATTTTTAACCCACGCTTTAAGATTTCCTTTGTGATGTTCATAGCTCCTCGCTGTGTTCCATCACCGCCAATTACAAACAACATACTAATATTGAGTCGCTCTATTGCATCAACAATATCTTCGGTGCGGGCTCCACCACCGCGAGAAGATCCCAAAATACTTCCACCGATTCGGTGGATATCATCAACCACATCCGGGTTGAGATCGATGGTTGGTAGATTGTTTTCTGGAATGAGACCGGCATAGCCAAATCGGATGCCTGAAATACGTCGCACTTCGTAATTTCTCCAAAGAGAGCGAGTTATGGCACGAATGACATCATTGAGTCCTGGACAGAGTCCGCCACAGGTGAGTATTCCTGCATGAACATGTCTAGGTAGGAAATAAATTTTGTTACGAGGACCGGCATATTCTAGGAGATCGGTGCGCTGTGGATCGCGATTTTTGTCGTAGAGAACATCAAAAACAACCCGATGGTCGTCGTTGACGAAATGAACATCGCTTTTTCCTGTTGAGTACTTCAGAGGAGAAGGGATTTTTCCCTCTCCAAGAACAGGAATTGTAAACTCTTCATTCATATCACAAGTGTAAACCGCATGAATCGTGTTAACAAGCATTGTTTTGGACGTGCACGTCATAGTATAGTTGAGTATGATTTTACAGTCTGTGGCTATTGTTGGTGGTGCCGGATACATAGGCAGCCATGTGGCAAAGGCCTTTCGCGATGATGGTTTTGAGGTCCATATCCTTGATAATCTGAGTGCTGGTGCTAAGGGGAATGTTCTCTCGGGAACAATATTTCATCATTGTGATATCCTTGTGCCGAGCTCCCTCGATCGTTTTTTTGGGACACAGAAAGTGGCGGGTGTAGTACACCTTGCGGCACGTAAGGCGGTTGGAGAATCGATGAATATCCCATTGGTGTATACCGAGGCAAACGTAATAGGCACACATAATGTTCTAGCCAGCATGTATCGGTATGGATGTAAACATTTCATATATTCTTCTTCTGCGGCGGTGTATGGAACACCCGATTATTTACCGATTGATGAAGATCATCCCCTAAATCCCGATAACTATTATGGATATACGAAGAAGTGTAGCGAAGAAATGATTTCTTGGTATGGAAAATTGGTCGGTATTTCCAGTATAAGCCTGCGGTATTTCAACGCGGTCGGCTATGATCATGCCGGTGAAATTCGAGGAATAGAGAGTAACCCGAACAATCTATTACCGCGGGTTATGGAGTGTGCAATCGGTGTTCGTGACCATATAGACGTTTTTGGAGTCGATTTTGACACCGAAGATGGGACAGGGGTTCGTGATTATGTTCATGTGAGTGATCTTGCTAACGCTCATTTGCTAGCAATGAAATATGCACTTACCTGTTCCGAGAAAGCCTGCACGCATTCCCTCAATCTTGGAAGCGAGAAAGGCGCCAGTGTATACGAAATCATAAAAGCCAGTAGAGAAATAACAGGAAGAAAGATTCCGACAAAGGAAGTCGTCAGAAGACCGGGGGACCCCGCAACGTTGATCGCATCTTCCCAGCAGGCGATGGAAATCCTCGGATGGACACCGAAACATACGGACATCAGGGATATGATTGAAACTACTTGGGAAATATACAAAGAATTGGAGAGTGCGTACTATGCATCAAAAAACCGAACGTGAAAAAATGCTTTCTGGAGAGTTATACGCTCCCAGCGATCCTGAACTTGTTCAATTACGAGAAAGAAAAAAGAAATACATGGATGCTTTCAATGTTGCTAGTGCAGATCAACAAGAGAGGATAGAGCTGCTGAGACTTCTGTTGGGGGGAATTGCAGACGACAAGGCGTGGATACAAGGGCCTTTTTATTGTGATTATGGATGCAATATCTATCTTGGGAAGAATTTCTTTGCCAATTTTAATTTTACGGTTCTCGATGTAGGTCGAGTTGAAATAGGGGATGATGTTATGATCGCTCCGAATGTTCAACTTCTTTCAGCGACCCATCCGCTCGACGCAAAAACAAGAAATTCGGGCAGGGAGTTGGGATTCCCAATAACCATCGGTAACGCGGTTTGGCTTGGGGGTGGGGTTACCGTTAATCCAGGTGTTACGATTGGTGATGGTGTTGTGGTTGGATCTGGAAGTGTTGTGACCAAGGACCTACCCCCAAACGTAGTAGCGGTTGGAAATCCTTGCCGGGTAATAAAACATATAGAGCAATAGTCGTATAAAACCGCTATTATAGTGAGTCCTACCGGTATAGCCTATGGTGCGAATCAGGTTTTGAACGAGAGGGGTTTCTATGTTTGCGCGCGTCAGTGAAGGCGGGGCAATGATGACCGGTAGATTCGAATACCACGTGGGACGGAATTTTTTTACTCCGTATCCCAAATAAGGTGCATTGACGAGGGAATCGTTTATCCCAACTAACCGAAAAATGTACACAACGGAGGCAAGGAGGAAACATCTACCTTTATGGTCGGCCGAGTTTTCCTGATCTTTCATAAATATATTTGATGTACGAAAAGACATCGCGATCTCCTGTCATATTGATTTTTTGCTTTTCCCTACATCTCAAAAAGGATACTATGAACACATGAATAAATGGTACACTACTCCGGTTGGCTATCTTAAATCAGCCTTTGATGATCAAGAGCGATTGACCTCATTGAAGTTCTATAGCGAGCGAGTAGATACAGCGAATGTAGAGACCGATGATGTTTTGGCTCGAGAGCTCAAGGAGTATTTTTCGGGCACTCTGCGCACCTTTTCGGTTCGGCTTGCCCCTTTTGAAACATTGGTGAATGGTTTGTTTCAGCAGAAAGTGCTTTCAATGCTGCACACAGTGCCTTATGGCGAAACATTATCCTATTCATATCTCGCAGAGAAGGCTGGAAACAAAAAAGCAGTTCGCGCTGCTGCAAACACCGTTGCACATAATCCGATAGTTATCCTTCTCGCTTGCCACCGTGTTATCTATGCGGATGGACGCCTTGGAAATTATGCCCTGAACAGCCTCGGGGAAAGCGGTGAAGGAATAAAAAAGAAACTTATTGAGATAGAAAGAGGGGATCAGTAAACCTCCCTGGAAGATTTTATATGAATCCACTAGCAGTAGCATTGAATAAACAAATTGAATCATCGATTATTGGACGTTTGCTCTCTGATATGGGCTCACGTATGTTTTTTCCGAAGGGAATAGTTGCGCAATCTTCAGAAGCGGCAAAACGTGCTGATCGATTCAATGCCACAGTGGGCATGGCTTATAGTCAAAAAAAGCCTATGATACTGGATTCACTCCAGCGACTAATTCCAAGTTTGGCTTCTAAGGAAGCTGTTGCCTACGCACCGACCGCGGGTCAGCCTGTATTGCGTGAAACATGGAAAAAAATGCTCGTAGAAAAAAACCCGACATTGAAGAATTTCAATCTCTATCTTCCCATCGTAACCGCTGGTATAACACACGGGGTGAGCGTACTCATTGATTTGTTTGCAAATGAAAGCGACACAGTGATTATTCCGGATATGTATTGGGGGAATTATCGCTTGATGCTTTCAGAAAGACGAAAGGCGAAAATTGAATCGTTCCCGTTTTACACAGAATCCGATGGATTCAATATTACAGCTCTTGATACTGTATTGGGGCGTCATACTGAAAAAGTTATAGTGATGCTAAATTTCCCGAATAATCCAACAGGATATTCACCAACACTGGAAGAAGCATCCTCGCTTACAGCTGTGCTGAAGAAACACGCAGATCGTGGATTGAACATGCTGGTCATACTCGATGATGCGTATTTTGGATTCTTTTATGAAAAAGAAGTAATGACCGAATCGCTCTTTGCTCCGTTATCGCAGGCTCACAAAAATATTCTTGCGGTCAAAGCCGATGGGATCACAAAGGAAGATTTTGCTTGGGGACTTCGCGTTGGATTTTTGACATATGGATCGAAGAACATGTGCCAAGAAGAATACGAAGTACTCGAGAAAAAGACCATGGGAGCGATACGCTCCAGTGTTTCCAATATTAGTAACCTTTCACAAAATCTCATGATGAAGGTATACAATGACCCAAAATACATGACAGAACAGCAGGAACACGTCAGGTTATTGCAAAGGCGCTACGAACGGGTGCGTGCAATTTTGGCGGACAAACCGACCACTACGCTCACTCCTTTACCATTTAATTCCGGATATTTTATGGCATTTAGAATCCGTGCGGGTCTTGGCGAAGCGCTTCGCAATGCATTGCTCGAGAAGGGCATTGGAATTATTGCGGTCAACGATGATATCGTGAGAATTTCTTTTGCAAGTGTGGATGAGGATCAATTAGCCAAGCTATACGATGATATATATGCTACAGCAGAACGTCTTTCCTGATTCACCCGCACAACGATTCAATATCCACTCTGTATACTTTTTAAACACCATGCCTAGATGGATTACTATTAGTATAATCTGTTTGGTGCTATCGGGGTGTTCTGAAGCGGTTGTGCATGTATGGTCTAGCAATAGCGAAATAGCCCTACTTACAGAATTGTACAATGAAATAGAGGACGATACCGTGCTCTTTTTTCACCACGATCCATACACCGATAGACATGTCAGATTACAGGATGTTCAAGTAGATGTGGCGATTGGATACGATCTACACCACGAGATATACAAGGACTATCTCATTTCTTTGGAGCGAGATATAGAAAGGATAGACTATATATACCCTGCCATAGATGATTTTTTTGGTTCTTGGATTATTCCCGTGATGTTTGATTTGCCCGTTATTGTTTCTCAGAGCGAGATAGACAATTTTGGCTTTGGTATTCGACTGGATCAATTATCGAATATAGTAGGAATGACAGAAGAAGAACGGCTTCGGTATTTTAATCCATTGTGGCAAACAGAATTCCTTGTATTTGCTCTGAGGGTAGGTGGTGTCAGATTTTTTGAAGGTGAAAGTGGCGACATAGAGTGGAATAATGAAACGCTCTTGGAAAATATTGAATTCTTACGTGAATGGAACCGTCAAATTGCAGGGCTTGATGCCCAAAAACGTTTTGAAGAGCAGAATTTTACCGTCCCACTGGCCCGTGTAGCACAATTGGACAGGATAGACCGATTTTGGGCAACCGCAAGCACGTTCTTTTCTACAAATCAATTGGATAGGGATGGTCTTCGCCCAAGATGGCTCCAAAACGAAAACGGAATATTGGTCTATCGAGCATTGTCTGCTGGAATACCAAGGGCATCTCGACAAAAAAAGCAGGCAAAAGCGTTTCTGCGCTGGATGATGAACCCAGAAACTCAAAGGCGTTACCTAGCAGCCAAAGAAACATTGGGGAGTAGAAGATTTGGATTTGTAGGAGGTTTTTCGACCCTCTATACGATAAATGAAGAAGAAATCCAGGAAGAATTTGATTCCGTACGTATGCCTCTAGCCACAGAAATGTTTTTTTCACTACCACAGGTGCGGGCATGGGAAGACTATACATCTCAAATAGTGGAACCATGGATAGAGAACTATATCAATGAGCCTGAGTCCCCTAAAACAACAATCGAATTGGCTTCTGAAACGCAAAAATGGATATATCAGAACGTTCGATAGAAAAATATTATTACTATAAATCAGGCTTAGATGCTAAATATGAATTAAGTTTGTATTTAATATAGAGCAATGCTACACTGAAGTATATATATTGTTTGGAGGAAGTTAAATGGCAACAGTAGAACTAAAAAATATTCGTAAGGTATACAGCGGTGATGTAGTTGCTGTAAAAGATGCGAATATTCATATTGCTGACAAGGAATTTGTAGTTCTTGTCGGACCTTCCGGCTGTGGGAAAACCACAACCCTTCGTATGGTAGCCGGACTTGAAGAAATTAGCGGTGGTGATTTGCTCATCGATGGAAATCGAATGAATGATATTCCGCCCAAGGATAGGGATATTGCAATGGTGTTCCAAAACTACGCATTGTATCCCCATATGAATGTGTACGATAATATGGCTTTTGGGTTGAAAATCCGAAAATTTCCTAAACAAGAGATAGATACTCGTGTGAAAGAAGCTGCAAAAATTTTGGATATAGAGGCGCTCCTTGATCGAAAACCAAAGGCTCTTTCTGGGGGACAGCGACAACGTGTTGCTGTAGGACGTGCGATCGTGCGATACCCCAAGGTCTTTTTGTTTGATGAACCGCTTTCGAACCTCGATGCAAAGCTTCGAGTACAGATGCGCGCAGAGATATCAGCTTTGCACTATAGATTGCAAGCCACAATGATATATGTAACCCACGACCAGGTTGAGGCCATGACCATGAGTGACAAAATTGTTGTTATGCGTGATGGTGTTATTCAGCAGATTGGACCACCCCTTGAATTGTATAATCATCCGGTGAACCATTTTGTTGCCGGGTTTATTGGTTCGCCTCCTATGAACTTTTTGCATGCAGAAATTCAAAAAGTTGGGGCAAAAGTGTCAGCAAAGATTGAAGATCACAGTATCGAGCTTCGCAACGTAAAAGCCTATGCAGAATATGTAGGAAAAAATGCTGTACTTGGTATTCGACCAGAAAACTTAAAAATTGTTGACGGGGCAACAAAGGGAAAAACCTTTGAAGCAAAAGTGGAAATTATTGAACCTCTGGGAGCCGAAGTTCATTTGTATATCACGATGGGGAAACAGCAGTTGATAGCGAGAGTGCCTCCTTCACGAGAATACGAAGTCGGTGAAACTATTTATTTTGCCCCAGATACAAAAAAACTGCATCTTTTTGATGTAGAAACAGAAATTCTTATTAAGGATTAGTGGCTAACGATACGATCTGAAGTATTTTTGTAGAACGTTGAACGAGCGACAAAAATGTTCTTGGAGCTATTGTGGTTATTGCGTAGGGAACTCTATTTTGAGTTCCCTCTGTATTATGTGTTTGTTCGGTAAGTGTTTCGAGAGCCGATAAAAAGAAACCCTGAAGCATGGTATATTCGTGTAATTCAGAAATATCTACCTGTCCAAATGTTTCAGAAAGATCAGAAGGAATTCCAAGCCCGTTATTGATAGCATAGGTTGCAGATAGGATGGACAGGTCGTATTGTTTCTGAATATTTTCATAGAGTCCTTGTAGAAGCTGATCGTACAATATTATCTGCTCCTCTATATAATCAAAATGATCTAGGTCCGGAATCGGCGGAGTTAACGTATCTATTCTTTTTACTGTATCCAGAAATATAATCTCTAGGCATATACTACTACTCAAGATCTGTCTATCTCTCGGATTGTTTCTATTGATTAGCACCGCATTGGCATAATGTACGGCATCCGTTATTTCTGTAGGCGCTACGTGGCTATGGTAGGGATGGCTAGCATGGATGGTTACCTTACCCAGCATCGAGGTTACTCTGCCATTTATAGTGATGATTTCTACCAGGGGTTCGGAAGGTGAGTTGAGGGTTGTATTCGCTCCTTGCGGAGTTCTGGCATCGGCATAGGTATCTACTTCTAGGTCTCCTGAAAAGAGATACAATTCTACATGATTGGTTTCTTGTTCGACAATTAATATATCGGTTATTCCGAGCAAGGTTATCGAAGGGCCGTTTTTGATCAATATATGGTTTTTTCCGGTGCTCTGTACTCTGTCATAGGTAACCAGGGCGGTCTCATCCTGTACATCGATTGGTTCTCCATAGCGGATGAGGGTGACCGGGGCTGCTTCTATGCGTAATGTAGCGATGCTCTGCGAAAAAAGGGAGCTTGCTATCATCATCAAGATGAAAATGATATACACACTTTATTATATACGTAGAAAACAATATATTAAAAGACAAGCCGCAATATGGTAAAGATATGCGGTTGTGCATTGACAGCATATGCCTGCCCTTCATAGCATGAATTATGCAAAAAAAGCATCTACGTATTGCAATTCTTGGGTATGGGACGGTGGGCAGGGCGACGGTTGATATTCTGCAAAAACGTGCACAATCGATAGCAGATAAGAGCGGGGTATACATTGAAGTGGTAGCCGTTTTGCTGAGAACAGCAAAACTGGACATAGCCCCGTCGGTGCAGGCGATCGCGACCTGCGATCGAAAGGCTGTTTTGGAGGATGAGAATATTGATTGTTATGTGGAACTTATCGGGGGGGTAGATGTTGCTTATTCCATCGTTAGGGAATTATTATCGCGAGGAAAATTTGTCGTCACGGCAAATAAGGCAATGCTTGCTCTTCATGGTGAGGAATTATGGGCATTGGCTCGAAAAAATAATACATGCATAGGAGTTGAGGCAAGTTGTTGCGCGGGAGTGCCGTTGATACGCGCGATAGCGGATGGTCTTATAGCAAACTCGATACACGCCGTCTACGGTATTGTAAACGGCACCTGCAATTTTATATTAACAAAGATGGAAGAGAAATCCATTTCATACAAAAAGGCATTGGAGATATCTATAACCCAAGGGATTGCCGAGGCAGACCCAAGTTTGGATGTCCAGGGCCTAGATGCGGCGCATAAAATTGCGATCATGAGTTCTCTTGCGTTTTCATTGAAGGTCTCTTTTTCGGATATAGCGGTGCAAGGAATCGACAATATCGACCAGGTGGACATGCGACATGCAAAGGAATTGGGATATCGATTTAAGCTTATTGCGGCAGCGTATAAAGTAAAAGACGGCATTACCATTTGGGTCCGTCCCGTATTATTGATCGAAGATCATCCCCTAGCAGCGGTTAAAGATACATTCAATGCGGTTAGTATATTCGGCGATACCAATGGACACACATTGTATTATGGGCGAGGGGCTGGAGGTGAACCAACAGCAAGCGCGGTAATAGGAGACATTATCAGCATCGGTATTGGTAATTGGCAGAGTTTGTTCGAATACAGCGGGCAATGGCAGGATTTGAATACGCATAGGAATCAAGTTCCGGCTGGACAGACGCAGCATAGGTATTACCTTCGGATGCATGTTGATGATTCACACGGCGTTTTGGCAGAGATAGCAGCGGTATTTACCAATTATTCGGTGAGTTTTGCTACCGTTCTGCAAAAAAAGGTAGAGAATCAGGACACAAAGCAAGCCTTGCTGATCATAATCACCCACGAAACGCTTGAAAACAATATGAAAAAGGTTCTTTCTGCGCTGGAAAATCTTTCTTGTGTGTATGATGCGAAAACCATGATACCTATTTTTGATTTAGATGAAGAAAAAATCGCCTCTTTGAAATAATCTACACCGCAAATCCTAATGAATGTTTCTAGGAAGATCTTGACAACGTAATCAGAGGATGTATAGTTTAGTATGGGCATTGTTATCAAGTATCTGAGAGAGCTTGTGATGAGCTTGGCGCTCGTTTCGCTTTTATTTGCTTGTTATTCTTCGGTTACCGTTGAACCCGATGCGAGTGAAGCGCAAATATTGTACGCAGCTCAAGTAGAATTCAATAATGGTAACTATGACAGTGCTCGAGAATATTACAATGTGCTCATGCAACGCTATGGTGATGACGCTTCTATAAATATAACGACTTCCTATGAACTTGCCTATATCGATTACAAACAAAAAAGATACGATGAAGCACGAGCCCAATTTTTGAATATTCAAAGTCGCTATGAAAATGATGAGCAGGCCCCCGAATTTCCGCTCTGGCCTCTTGTGTTAACCGAGTATATGCTTGCTCAATTAAGCGAGTAATCGCCCAGAAAACATAGGAAAGCTCTCCACAGCGACGTTTTTACGTTGAAAACAATGAACTCATTATTTGATACATTCGTTCATGGCTATCAAATGTCTGAATCCCAGTCCGAATTTGATGATCGTTACTCGGTAATCCATGATCTTTTTTTGAAAAATTTTAGTTGCAACCCTACGCTCTTCTGCAGCCTGCCAGGAAGAATCGAGGTAATAGGTAATCATTTGGACCATTCGAGCGGTGAAGTGATTGCAGCAAGCATACAATTAGATATACGTTGTCTGGCTTCGAAAAACAATCAAAAGTATGTACGCTGTATTTCACGAAACACCAAGGATGTCTTCTCCGTTGAACTTGATAATAAGCTCAAATATCGAATGGAAAACACTAGCGAATCGTTGATTGCAGGCGTGTGTGAATGGTTTCGTCGCAAAGGGTATGTCATCGGGGGTATCGATGTATGTATAGATTCGAAGATACCCGTAGGTATGGGTCTATCTTCTTCCGCTGCGTTTTCTTGTTGTATCGCGTTGATCCTTTCTCATGTGTTCAATGATGATGCTTTGACCCCGATGGATATTTGTCTGAGTGCACAATTTGCCGAATCGGTATTCATGAATAAACCTTGTGGATTGATGGACCAGATTGCCTCGGTATATGGAGGACTCAATCACATTTCTTTTCGATCGGAAATACCACAGGTAGAGGGATTGAAGGCTAGTTTGGATGGCTGGTCTTGCATTGTTTCCACTCTTGGAGATGGACATGGAGGCAAAGCAGGGGATTATGCGGAAATAAGCAATGATATGACCCATATAGCCGAACTCATTGGAGTCAAACGGTTGGGTGATCAACCTCTTTTGTTAGAACATACACAAGAAAGCTGGGCGAAAGTATTTAAACCAGAAATAATAAAGAACATTCTTGAGAAATATTCTGTGCGAGCCTTATTACGTACCATGCATTTTGTTCAAGAATGTGCACGGGTTCGTTTGTTCAAAGCCGCGGTAATATCCCAAGATATTTTTGCTATGAAAAGTTCTATCCGCGCTTCTGGAATATCATCATGGACCTTCTTGCAAAATGTAACATCGCCGCAGGACAGTGGTGATTATGCTTGGCTTCTTGGCGCGGTGCAAACGGTCGATTCTTTGTTGGATTCCGCCTCTCGTGTACACGGGGGAGGATTCGGGGGTTCGGTTATTAGCTTTCTCGAACGTGAACATAGCCATTCTTTTCGTAAAACGCTTACTACGTATTGCCCAAATGCGACATCGATGGTAGCGCAAATACGCCCATTCGGAGCGAGAGCAATCCGTTTATAATTGCTACTTTGTTATTAGAAAGCTCGGCATCACTGCGATGCTTGTGGGTATTATAATCCTCGCTCTGCTCGAATGTGCTCCCAGGCGCCTTGAATATCCTGAAATCGTTTTTGTGCAAATGTCTTAAATTCTTCGGGTAATCCCTTTGAGGCGATCCGGTCAGGATGGAATTCGAGAGCTTTTTTTCTGTATGCTTCTTTAACTTCTGAGTCGCTGGCATTTGCCGCAACCCCCAATACCTTGTATTGCTCTTCGAGTGAAACGCCGTTTCTTGCTTCGGCAGCTCGTTGATGCGATTCATCGAGCATAAAAATAGCCCTGATACTTTCCAGGGAAGATTTCTCGTTGGGGTGTAATACTCCGTCCGAAAGGGTTAAGGCATAGAGCATATCATAAAATGAGCTAAGGAGGGTTTTGTTGTTTCCAGCTATTTCATAGAATTGACGGGCTAACTCTTCGACGCTATGTTTGGAATCTCTTCCTTCGTTAAAAAGCCGTATTGCAAATTCACGCGTTTGTCCTTGGAGTTGGTTTTTGTCCAAGAATGAAATGAGAAAGTCTCCTTCTTCCTTGCTTACATGCCCATCGACTTTGGAGAGTTTTCCAAGCATGGTAAACATACACACGAAATAAGCACTCTGACGATCATGGTAATCGCTAAACGATCGCCTGCCGCCAGCTCTTCCAGCGTAGCGCGCGCTGCGTGATTTTCCGTAGACATGCGCAATAGCAACCCCTGCCAAGGCACCTAGGGGGCCACCAAACATCCATCCGATCGACCCAGCGAGTAATGTAGATATCCAACTCATGAAATCCTCTTTTCTTGGATTGATTTTTTTGTATCTCTAAGTGTATCACTAATCGAGACCTTGTACACGTGTGGGTTTAGCAGGCGTTTATAGGTTGAATCCAATTTATTCATTTCTTCTGAGACTCGGGAGCGTAATTCGATCAATTGGGGAAAGGTATAGGTTACTACCCCGTCTTCTATGATAGCTTGGAGTATGGGGTACCGATTTTGTGCATTGGTGATATAGGAATGCTTTGCTGTGTTGGCGGGGTGGGTAATGTGTGGATTAATAGCTGGGTATTCGTTGGCTGCACAAATCAAGTCGGCAAGATACATGCCATCCCTGTCTGTGTAACGATATACTTGTTTTATGTCTGGATTACTCGCTTTTTCAGGATCATCAGAAAGTTTCATAACGCTCTGCCAGGCTCCATTCGAATAGCGAGATGCCATTTTCAGGACTCCGCTGAGCGCTGAATCGGGAGCTCCCGTGACTAGTTTTGTCCCGACGCCCCACATGTCTACGGGGGAATTTGTCTGTGTTAAATAGGCTATAATGTATTCATCTAATTCATTGGTGGCTACTATTTTTGCATTGGGACATCCTTCAGAATCCAATCGAACGCGTATTGCGCGACTGAGAAATTCGATATCCCCCGAATCGATACGAACGCCAAAGTTGCCCCCCTTGGACTGTAGTTTTTTTCCTATGGCAATCGCATGGGTTATGCCGCTGTCTAGGCTCGCATAGGTGTCTATTAAAAAGGTGGAGCGTGTTGGATATGTCGTTGAAAAAGATTCGAATGCTTTTTGCTCGTCTTCAAAAGCCATAACCCATGAATGGGCCATAGTTCCTACGGTTGGTATGCCGTATGTCTTTCCGGCGAGTACATTCGACGTCCCCTCTGCTCCTCCGATATAGGCTGCCCGTGACGCGACCAAGGCACCATTATTACCCTGAGCTCTTCTTAGCCCCAGTTCGACAAAGGGTTTTCCTTGAGTAGCATTGGCAATACGCGAAGCCTTGGTTGCTATCAGGGTTTGCATGTTCAAAGTATTTAACAACAGCCCTTCAATTAGGTGTATTTCTGCAAGAGAAGCCTGAATACGAAGAATCGGTTCACCAGCGAAACAAACACTGCCTTCGGGCATTGCATATATACTGCCTTTGAATGAAAATGTGCGAAGATAATCGAGCAGTTGCTCGGAAAACATCTGTGTTTGTTGAAGATACTCGATGTCGTCGTCCGAAAAATGCAAGGACATGATATCTTGCACTAGGGGATTGAGCCCGGCAAATATCATATATCCGCCCTTGTATGGATTGTTTCGAACAAAATAATCAAACACAACAAGTTCGTTTTTTTTGTGTTCCAAACAAGCCTGTGTCATCATCAATTCATATAAATCGAGAAATAGGCCATTTATGGGAGTTCCCATGCTCTACTGTAAAGGAAATTGCATAAGTTAGTAAAGAATTTTGTGGTATGTGGTGTTCACATCGATATAGATATGATATTGTAGAAATAAGGAAGAAAAAAATGGAAAGAACTTTTGTATTAGTAAAACCAGGCGTTGTCCAAAGAAGGATATGCGGTGCGATTATATCGCGTTTTGAACAAAAATCTTTGAAAATTGTTGGTATGAAATTGTTGCAGGTTTCGCAAGAGTTGGGAGAATTGCATTATGCCGAGCATCGAGAAAAGCCTTTTTACGGCGAATTGATCGAATATATTACTTCATCACCGGTACTTGCAATGGTTATCGAAGGCGATCAAGCTATTTCGATTGTTAGATTGCTCACTGGTGCAACCAAAGTTGAGAGTGCATTACCGGGCACAATTCGGGGGGATTTTGCACAATCTACTATTGAAAACATTGTACATGCATCAGATTCATCGGTTAGTGCAGACCGCGAGATCAGTTTGTATTTTTCAGCCAAAGAATTGGTAAGCTGGTAGTTACATAGACAAAATTTCTTGTTTGTGGAATAATTAGCTACTGCAATGCCTTGTAGTAATGGCGCTGTACCCAAGAGGCTAAGGGAGAGGTCTGCAAAACCTTTTTTCACCGGTTCGAGTCCGGTCGGCGCCTGTATTGATGTCTCATTCCTGAATATATTACCCCCCATACATAATCATCTAACCTTTGAGTAACAATTATCGGATAGGCAAGAAGTTATCGTGTGGAAGAAACAATCAATCCTTCTGAGAACAAATTGTCCTCAAGAATTGTATCCATAATCCGTTGGGCGTTCGATTTTGTTAGAAATGGTCCCACACGTAATCGAAAGAATATAGATTCCTTTGTTGATAGAATTTTCACCAATGTCGGGATACTATTTCGTTGCAATACCGCGCGAGCCCTTTCTAGCTGGCTTCTACTAGAGGTTGATAAGAGCTGGACCCAATACAATCGCTGAGATTCCTCGATAGATGTGATTTGCACTGTTTGTTGCTTGGTAGATGGGGAATCTGAATTACTCGCATACGATTGCTTCTCCTGAGAAAGGCGAGATGAAGTTTGTGGGGTGTTATTTGAAGAGCTAGCAGTGACCGTAGAAGGAGTAGGAGTAGAAGCAGCTGGAGATGTCTGTTGTTGCGCCGCTTGCGATATTTGCGCTGAGGGAATGCTTTGTTGTTGTAGAGAAGGACGAGATGGTGTTTCTCTTGTGATATCATTGGGCGTAGAAGAATCGCTTTCCAGGGAAGGTATTTCAAATAAATCAAGGAGGGAGAGTGTATCAGTACTTGTCTCCTGTTCCGAAAGGGAGAGTAAAAGTTCTTCTTGGGATTGCTGGGATTCTCCTATTTCTATGGAGGGTCGTACAAACTCATAGCCAGACTCACTGACGGTGTTAGCAAGGGAATTAGGATCAAAATAATACAAGGCAACGATAACGAGGAGTGTCGTGATGATTGCAAACCCCAAGAGTATCAATATGTCTTTACGCAATGCCATTATTTGCCCTCATGCACCGTATGAATGGTTCAATCGATCGTTCCTGAGATTTTTTTCTGATATACCAGCACACGTATTCAACATCGGAATGATTTATTGCTATTTGAGAAAAAAGCCCTCTTTGCGTAGAGAGAAGAGAAAGAACTCTATGGACATTTTTTTCTCGCTTCAATAATCGATAAAAACGTACAACAAGGGGGGCTTTAATAAAAAAAATCTTATCGCATAATCTGTCGAGATGCATATAAAATAGCAAGGCTGCATCGATGAGCCAGCTGGCACTTGGTGAAGAAGCAACGAGTTTTTCAACCTCTGCGACCATATAGGGATGGACGATGCGCTCGAGGGATATTTTTTTTTCTTGTGATTCGAATACAATCTTCGCCAATCGCCTGCGGTCTATCTGTCCTTCTTTATTAAGAATATCTTTTCCAAATACACGGATGATATCATCAATTTTTTCAATTAAGGCTCGATGTCCAAACTGGTCAAGATTTATTATGTGCCAATGATCTGGGGTGTAGGTTTGTACAAGATGGCTTTTCCCCGCTCCTGCGGAACCCACAACACCGACAACCATTGCTTAGTGAAATTCTCCCCAGGAATTCCCAACGTCACCGTTTGCCGACAAAGGGACGGAGAGATCAACGGCGTTCTCCATTACCGAGATGAGGCGATTCAGAATTTCTTGGGCTTGTTCTGTTTTAGATTCGAGCAATAGTTCGTCGTGGACTTGGAGAACCATACTGCAGGGGAGTTTCTCGTTGCGAATAACATTGTTCATATCGATCATCGCCTTTTTTATGATATCCGCTGCTGAGCCTTGTATTACGGTGTTTACTGCGATACGCTGGTCGGCGCTGCGCAGATTGAAATTCTTGCTGCGTAGGTGGGGAACCGCACGCCGTCTATTCATCAATGTGGTGACATATCCGGTTTCTTCGGCATTGGTTATAATACTTTCTGAGAATTCCGCGATTCCTCGATATGTTTCAAAATAGTTCTGTATAAATTGTTGAGCGGTCTTTCTAGGAATGCCGAGTTCGTTGGACAGTCTGAATGCAGACATGCCGTAGATAACTCCAAAGTTTATCATTTTCGCAATATTTCGATCTTCTGGGCTAACCGATTCGAGGGATTTGTTGAAAATTAATGAGGCTGTTTGGGTGTGCACATCGCTGCGATTACGGAAGGCGGTGAGCAATGCTTCATCCTTGGATAAATGAGCCAGGACAACCAATTCGATTTGTGAATAATCAGCTCCAATAAACAAGTTTCCGGGGCGAGGTTCAAACGCAGTGCGTATAAGCCGGCCTTCTTCGGTTTTTATGGGAATGTTTTGCAGATTCGGATCTTTGGACGATAAGCGGCCCGTTGCGGCCACGGTTTGTTGAAATGTTGTATGTATGGTGGGTGTCTGGGGCGTGATGAGCTCTTGTAATGCATCTAGATACGTTGATTTCAGTTTTACAAGCATGCGATACCGTAATATGTAGAGAGGAAGGGGGTCCTGTTTTCCCAAAATTTCAAGCACATCCGAATCGGTGCTATACCCCGTTTTTGTTTTTTTGATAGGGGTTAATCCTCGTTGCTCGAAGAGGATGGTGCTCAGTTGCTGGGTGGAATTCATATTAAAATCGTATCCAACTTCTGATCGGATGCTTTGCTGAATTTTTGTTATTTCATCGTACAAGAGATCGCTCTGGCGTTGCAGCTCTTCACCACGTGCATATATCCCTCGTAATTCCATACGGGCGAGTATTGGAACGAGTTGCATTTCTATGGTGATGAACAATGAATAGAGGTTTTGTGCGGACAAAAGAGGAAGAAAATGAGCATGTAACCGAAGACAGGCGTCGGTCCTTTCTCCTGCGTATTGGGTCATGATGGTCTGCGGGAGCGATGAAAATTCAATCTCTTTTGTTTTACTAGTTTGGACTTCGTCTATTTGTTCCTTTCCTATGAGCTGTTGTGACAGATAGCGCTGAGAGATATGGGGTAATTCATATTGCGCCTCATTGCTATCTAGAAGCCAGGCAGCGATCATTGTATCGAAATAAATCGATTGCCATTCCCTAAGGGAATGATGAGAAAGTGCCTTTATGTCTTTTTTTATATCGTGACCGATATACTGAAGGCTTGGGTCATCGATTAATGTAGACAGATGTGTCAGGATCGTCTCGATTGGTATAGTTTCCTCGGTTTGGGAAGCACATGGAATATAGCATCCTTCCCCGGGTTCTGGCGACAATGCAATTCCTACAAGCAATGGGTTGTGGAGCTCTTTCTCATCGCAGAAGCACAGGAGAGAATAGACACGATTTTTTTTGCAATGATCTATCCAAGACACGAGGTCTGACTCGGTGTTCACGGTGACATAATTATGAGAACTATGCAAAGTTGCTTTAGGTTTTTCTGGGGAAGGCTCTTCTTCGCTCATACCATGAAACACCGTTTCAATACCGTATTCTTTAAGAGCTTTGTGAATCTTCCCCAAGCTATTTTTTGTTATTTCAAAGTTTTCAGGTTGTTTTTCTATCGAAACGTCGGTTTTAAGGGTCACCAAAACACGGCTTAGCTCGGCTAATTCCTTGCCTTCTTGTAATTTCTTTTGCATTCCAGGTTTGAGTAGAGCGATGTTTTCGTAAATACCCTGCAAAGTCCTGTGTTCTTGCAAAAGCTTGGTAGCTCCAATTTTACCAATCCCAGGAACTCCCGGAATATTATCCGCGCTGTCCCCCATAATGGCGAGGAGATCACCAATTTGACTGGGCTCTAGTCCCCATTGTTCTTCTACTTGCTCGATTCCAAGGTGTTCAAATTTGCCTTTTCCGGATGGCTTTAGCATGCTGACCCGTGTATCGATAAGTTGTAATAGGTCTTTGTCGCTCGTAACAATGATGCATTTTTCATACAGGCCCTTTGTTTGTACCGCCAGCGACGCAATAACATCATCGGCTTCATAAGAATCTATACTAAAAAATGGAAGCCCCGATTCTTTTGCTATAGTGAGTATGATAGGAATCTGTTGTTGAAGGTCTTCGGGTGGAGAAGGTCGCTGCGCCTTGTAATCGGTGTAGATGTCTTTGCGAAAAGATGGGCCTGGGGGGTCAAACACAAGGGCGATGTTCTTAATGTCTTCATTTTGATAGAGCGAGGAGATTGTCTGAAAAAATCCGTATATTGCGGCGGTGTTCATACCGTTGAAGGTGAGGGGTGTACGCATCAGTGCGTAATAGCTGCGAAAGATCAACGAAAAACCGTCTATGATATACAAATTATCGTGCATAATACATAGTATCATACTATGTACCAGCGGGGTATAATGTGATATGGCACATGATAAAAAGAAAAGTGCATCGAAAGAGAACAACAAAGAGCAAACTCGAAGCCCTAAGAACAGGCATCGCGCAAGGAAAAGAAGTTTTTCACGATCTTCTTTCTCCGGTAAGAAGGGCACAATAAACCGACGGAGAACACGAGAACAGAAGGTACATACTATTGAACTGGTCTCAGATGAAAAACTGGCAACATTTGCTCTTGAGGGTGTCCATGAATCGGTGAGTTTCGAAACGATATACGAAGAAAAAAAGCAAGAAGCCAATCTGCAAGAGAATGAAGAATTACATTATGTAGGCAACGGTCAATTTGCTGTATTCCAGGTTAAAAGAACTGGGACAGTGATCGAGGAGTTTGTTGAACTCCGGCGTCTTACACCCTTGGAAAGGCCTTCAGAACGAGAAGCCTGGCAAAAAGAATTGTTGAGGCCGGTATTTCCCGAACACACCATGGTGGCAGAGCCATTATCTAAGCTGTATCAAGGAAAAAAAATAGATAGATATCTAAATTAATATTCCTGGAATGACTCTTTGCGTCATTTGAGAACGTTGATAACCGTTGATGTGTTTTCTGGAAAAAATATCCTCGGAGGCAGTTTAAGAGATGAGCGATTTGGAGGGGTAGTTATTTTTCTTAGATGGATGATCAAACGTGCGGATAGCTCGTCGATGGTTTTTTGCTGTTCATGAATACGCTTGATGCTCGAGCGATACAGGTGTAATTGCTTTGCTTCCTTGAGCAGGGTGAAAAGGCTGGTAGTTATTCTGCCTATCTGATGGGTAATCTCTGACATATTTTCATAGTGTTGGTCGAATTTCACCTCATCGATTGTATCCAAATCGAGTTGAGAAAAAAGGTGATCGATGTACCGATGGAGCAATTTTTCAATTTCATCAAAGTGATGAAGAATAAATGGTGTTTGATGATTATTACCCTGCAATATCGATACCGCCTGGTTGATTATTTGATATTGGCATCTGAGGAGGGTTCTCAGAAATGGTAAGCCAGCTCTCTCGAAGTTCTTGAAGGATATCGCGACAGACCAATAGTTCTTCGCTTGATTTCTTCTGTAGATTGGTGTCGCTTAGAACACGATTGACATACATATACAAACGAAATAAATTTTGTGAGATGTCTCCTTGATCCATATCGAGAGAAACCGTTAACTCGGTCACAATATCTTGTGCTTTTCCGAGTGCATTGTTTATTTTATCATAAGTGCTGACACCCTGCTCAAAGGATTTGATTGCGGTGTCTATTTGGTAGATTGCTTCATCGTAGAGAAGGACAACAAGTTTTATCGGGTTCGCGGTTTTTATGCTTGTTTCTCGGTACGTACGAGCGCTTTCATGTCCGAGATTCATTGGGTGTTTTTCCTTTTTTGAAGAACACGTATCCGTGGTCGATTGAAGTTTTCTTTTTGGGTAGACTGAAAACAGCCATGTAAAAATGTTTGTATAGGCATGACAAATTAGATATCGGCATGCTTGAACATAGACACAAGTGGTAGAAGGAGAAAATAAGAAAAAATGCGAATAATCTTTCTTGATGAGCGTTCTATGGGTGATGATGTCTCTTTTGATGAGATCAAGGCGCTAGGAGATTATGCATCGTATGCATATTGTGATCAGAAATTTGTTGTCGAATATTCACAAGATGCTGAGATTCTCATCACCAACAAATGTCGGTTTACGCGGGATGTATTGTCTCGGTTATCAAAGCTACGATTAGTTTGTGTTACAGCAACGGGCTACGATAATATAGACATTCTGGCGGCTCAAGAACATGGAATAGAGGTACGTAATGTATCGGGATATTCGACTGAAAGCGTGGTACAGCACACATTCGCGATGCTTTTGTATCTCACGGAACATCTTCGGTTTTATGATGAATACGTCCGGAATGGAGAATATGAACGGCATCATTCATTTTCATATTTTTCGAATACATTCACCGAATTACACGGAAAACGTTTTGGCGTTGTGGGCATGGGAGCAATTGGCAGGCGAGTAGCGGCGGTTGCGCAAGCCTTTGGTGCCGAGGTTGCCTGGGCCAGCGTAGGTGGGGTTAAGAGGGACGAAGGCTATACCCAGATGAGCATAGTGGATCTATGCGCCTGGGCAGATGTCATATCCATTCATTCACCATTGACCCCGCAATCGAGGGATTGCATATCACATGAAGAATTAGTATGTATGAAACCAACAACGATCTTAATTAATGTGGGTCGTGGGGGGATTGTTAATGAAGATGCGCTCACCCGAGCGGTTCAAGAATCGCGAATAGGAGGCATAGGGTTGGATGTCCTTTCCGAAGAGCCCATTCGTGCAAGCAATCCCTTGCAGGCGGTGCTGAAATATCCCAATGTACTTATTACTCCCCATATGGCATGGGGAAGCTACGAGGCACGATCGCGTCTTATCCATGAAGTTGCGGTAAATATCAAAGATTTCCTCTCGGGAGGACAGCGTAACAAGATTATGGGATAAGAGAGAGGTATCTATTATATTTTTTCCTTCAGCTCCTATAACACCAAAAAACCGACCGAAAGAGTTGTTGGATTTTTGCTTCCGCTAGATTTTCCCGAGGTTTTCTGGCGTCGTGGTCGTTAGGATCTGGGGGGTGGGGTGGGACGACCAGATTGGTGATTTTGAATCCGTCTCCATCGAAAATTCCTTCGAATGGTTGATCTTCCGATCCGATCGGTGTGAATACATTGTTTTTTATGTAATTTTCATCTGGGAATTTCGTTTTAAATCCTTTTATATCCGGGAACGTAATATCCTGGATTTGTTTATACTGGCTATCTGCCGGGGCTACGCCCTCTCCAAGTTTTTCACTGAGAAATTCAAAATCTCACCATGTTTCGATGAGACATATGGGACTATCGTCCATAATTTCCATTTTTAATTTAGTCGTTGCTTCTATACTCTAAGGCTTTTCTGGAAGAAAGGAGCTAGGGTCTGTATCTGGTTCACCACCTGGGTCATCTATGATGTCGGAGTTAACGTTGTTGAACCCGACTGAATTAGGATCACAGGAAATAAGAACAAATAAACAAATTATTGTAAAGAATAGTAGTTTTTTTCGTATATGTATTCCTGGCGCATTGCCTTCATGCAAAATCCCTATCAATTTTTTTCCTTAATAAACCATTATTAAGCAAGAGGAATGTTGATTGATTACGATTAATTGATTATTTACGCTTAATGGCAACGAATCTGAGGAGGTTGATTGAAAAAATCCTAAGGAGTATCTATACTTCATTGTTAGCGTTTCCAACTAAGAATCCTTTAAAAATAATAATATGACCCGCTATCGAATAATAAAGCGGGTCATAAATCATTAACTAGTAATTATTTTGACATTAATACTACTGAAAAGTAGGCCAAAATACTGGTTGATTTGAACTTGGTAATTTCCAGACATCAGCATTCCAATTTTCAAAACGAGCTGATTCAAAAAGCAAGGTATCGGCATCTGGATTTTCTTCTGTGAGAGGGGTTGCTCCCATGTTATTGGACCAAGCTGCAACTCCGTAAATCGGGCGAATTTTTCCATCGATTAACTCGGCCTGCATGTCTCTGCTCCAAAAATTGTCTTCGCTCACAAATGTGATTCTATCATTGACACCACCAACCAATCCTCCAACAAGCGAGGTTCCCGATAGGGAACTACTCGAATAGTTGTGCCTGAGAACGTTATCTGCACCAGTAACATGTCCTATCAAACCACCTACGTTTTTTGTTCCTGATGTGGCACCACTTGAATAGTTATTCTCGATAGTGGCTTTTTTTGGAGTAATCCTTCCAATGAGGCCCCCGGTTCTATTTTTTCCGGTTACTTCGCCGGTCGCATAATTTTTTGTAACTACTCCGTTGTTGCTGCCGAATCTTCCGATAAGAGCCCCAACATTATTTTTTCCGAATACATTACCTGAGGAAGTATTGCCTTCGATTCGAGTACGCCCACCGATGACGGTGCCGATCAAACCACCGATTGTTGACCTGCTTCCTTCAACCGAACTTTTTGAATGGTTATCGTTGATGAGGGCGTCTCCGCCTTTTGCATATCCGATCAAACCACCAACGTGAGCCCTTCCGATGACCAAACCACTGGTGCTATTCATTCTGAACATAATTTCTGGACGTTTCAAATATCCGGCAATCCCTCCAACATAGTTTTCAGTCCCCGATATCGTTCCTTCTACATGGTTGTTTTCTATTCGTATTTTTGTACTGTTTGAATATCCAATCAAACCACCAACATGTCCTTTACCCATCACGACAGCGTTTTTTAGCCGTACATTTACGATGAAAGTATCCACAAATAATGCTCCGACTTGACCGAAAAATCCAACATAGTTTTCATCAGGCTTACTTATGTACACATCTTCAATGGTGAGATCACTACCATCAAAAAAACCAGTAAATGGGGTGTCCTCCGAACCGATGGGGGTGAATCCGCCGTTTAGGACGTATGCTGTGTAATATTGACTATCTTCTGAAATCTCATCAAGAGGAGGAATATCCTGGTCGTCGAGGACAGGAAATCGAATATTTTGAGTTACTTTATAATTCGCATCCGCAGGAGCTTCATCGGTACCAAAATTCTCGTTTAGAAACTCAAGGTCGCGCCATGTTTTGATATAGTACACGTTGCTATTATCTTTTTTTGTTAATTTGTTCTTTTTGGGAACGCTCCATGGCTCAGGGGCCGACTCCGAGAGATCTATCTTAACATCCGATGAAAGAGTCGGAACGAGATCTGGTACAGATACTGATACTGGGGGCTCAACTTTTTGGATATCCTGATCATTTGATATAGCATCACTTACATTCGTTGAGCCGTCTTCACAAGAAAAGAATACAAAAATGAGGGCGCACGCTACTAACAGTTGCTTCATATTTTATTTACTCCCTATAGTATTTTTTTAGCTGCTGGAACTTCTTCTGTATGGTGAAGAGGCAATTCGCGGCAGATTCATAATATAAAATATAATATAATTTTACTTTAATGTAAAGTTTAATATAATAAATTTGTAATATTTATACTATATTTATAAAAGAAATCATGATCTTGGCGAAAAATGGCCTGAGATGATGGAATACGACAAGATTTTCAAAAGATATAACTGTCTAAAAAGAAATTTGCATATCGGGCAGTATTTTTTATGCAGGGTTTTCTGGAATCGGCAGAAAACTGTGTACACGTATGCCTTTCATATCTAAGGATAAATGCCTTCCAAAGCGATTGGGGGTTAGTGAAGTGTTGTAATGTCCAAATTCGCTGAATGTTTTCCAAACATCAGGATTCTAATTCTCAAACCGGGGTGATTCTAAGAGCAATGCGTAATTGCCAGGGAGTACTAGAGTGAGAGGAATAGTGCGTGTGTTGTCCGAATGCGCTGCTCTGTCGTATATAGAGCGAATTAGACCATTATTTGTAGGTCTTTGTGCATCTTTGTTCCAATATTTTTCTTTGCTAACCAATGGGCTGCCTGAAAAAACATTTCCAACCAGGCCCCCAACGATTGAAGTGTCTGATATCAAGTCATTTGTATAATTATACTTGAGCGCATTATCCGAATCTTCTAAATATCCTAGGATGCCACAGCCGCTCCCACCGATGACATTTCTTGTTGCGCAATTGGTATCGATTGTAACCCTCCGAGGAGAAAATGTATCAATAAGATCTCCTATTCGGGTGGAATTTGAGCCGTAATTACTCTCGGCTAGAACACCAATAACAAAACCGTTTCCTTCAACCGCGGTATGCGATTGGCTATTTATTGTGGGACTAGGTGAAATACTTTCATATACAATCAATCCTCCAATATAATTTGTGCCTGTAATTTGGTGCCTTGTTTGATTTGTATCGATTGTATGTTCTGCATAGGACATCTACCTTGCTAAGCCCCTGACACGACTTTCCTCCTGGTGATGGATCCTTCTACACGGCTGTTTATGATCGAACACCTTATATTATTTGCATATTCCGCTAGGACGCCTGCATCCTCCATACTTATCATCATGGTGTTTTCTGGAATAACGTTTGTAATCACAATATACCTGAATGGAGCATCGACCTGACAAAACAAGCCAATGTCTTTTCTTCGAGTTTGTTAATGTATATATCGCCGATAGTAAAATGTATCTCGTCGAATGTTTCTGCGAATGGATTGGGTTCTGAACCTAATCGGAGTAAATTTTCTGTTAAAGACATAGGGAGGTAATACGGTCTATCTTCGGATATTTTGCTAGGATATCCAGGTCATCGAGGCTTGGGAAGCGAATATTCTGGGCGACTTTGCACGCAGGCTCTAGAGGTTCTAGCATTCATTTCAACACCGGTGTTGATATATGCAAGCTCGTGCCATATTTCAATGATATAATCGCCAGATTCTTTTTTTATTAATTCTTCTGTCTTGCTGGTATTCCAGAGGTCCACCGCAGGCGTTGAATGATCTACTGTGGAATCGGGCAACGGTTCTAGGGTTTGATCTACCGTGAATGTATCGGTGGGTGATTCGTTTAAAGCATTTATGGGTGTGTTTTCTCGGGTTGGGGGGCTAGGGGACAGGCAGACAGTGTAAAAACATGGGCAAATACACTAAATAATGTAATTTTCATCGTAGTCAGCTCATTAGCTTTATCCTAAGAACACTTACGAGTTTTATTCGAAGTCTAAGGGCAATAATGAGTTGAGTCATACGATCATTAGGTACAAAAAAATGACATAATCCTCCATGACTCTGCGATAGGAATCTTTTTCCAATTTCTGTAGAAACTGAACGGGCATTCAATACCATAACGCGTAGATAATTACTTTGCACAAAAAAAGACCGAGTATGTATTCCTCGGTCTCTTTTATCATATTGCCTAGCTATTCATTGATAAGCTTTGCGCTACTGTTCTACCTGCCAGCTCAGCTGAGGCCATTCACCTGGGGTTAATATCCAAGGTCCGTTGTTAGTGGTAGAAGTGAAGTCAGAAAATTCGTCAGTTGATATGTTATCGATAGCCGATGTTTCAACTATTTGTCCATTATTACGGATGTCGTTGATACCTATGCTTTGTGCAGCTCTTTGTCCATTCCAGTAGACGTTTCTAATATTTGTGTTTCCATCGTTGATTTGCCCTATAAGAGCACCAATGGAAAGAATATTAAGGTCTCCGCTTACTTCAACATTGGTATAGCTACGTAAAATACTATTTTGTGGAGTATTAGGTCCTGCACCTACGAATAATCCAACTAATCCTCCTACAGCGCTGCCTCCATTGATAGTCCCAGAAGCATAGCTATCTTCGATACTGTTGTTTGAGCCCCGAAATATTCCGATTAGACCTCCGACATTGTTTCTTCCAGTAATGGAACCAGAAACATAGCTGCTTTGGATACTGTTGTTTGTGCCCTCAAATATTCCGATTAGACCTCCGACTATGTTTTGAGGAAGGTTCATTTCAATCTTTGCGTAAGCGTTGATGATAGTATTGTTGTTTCCGTCAAGTTTCCCAATCAGACCACCAATACTCTCGAAGGGGGCGGCCTGCTGATCACGTTCTCTTATATTGATGGTTACACCACTCTCTCTGATTCTACTGTTAACTTCTGATAGTCCAACCAGCCCACCTACTAGCGCATTCCCAGAAATCTCGCCGGAGAAGGTACTAGATATAATGTGGCTGCTGACATTACTCCGGTTCATGTATCCAATTAACCCGCCGATTCTCGAATGACCTCGAATTTTGCTTTCTGTTACTGATACGTTGCTAATACGTATCTGCTCGTTAGACCTTCCTATTAAGGTTCCAAGAGGACCAGCTCCTTCTATATCAGAGTTATGCAACCTAAGGTTTTCAATGGTGATGATATCTACAACCCCGAACAGTCCTAATCCGTCGTCATCCGAGCCTGTTATCTTTAGATTGTTGATGACATGGTTATTTCCAAAGAAAGATCCGGTGAATGGGGCCTCAGCGTTTCCGATGGGGGTGAATCCTCCATTCCTAACATAGGGTTCATTTAGTTGGTCATTTTCTATAGTAGGAAAAGTAATGTCATCGGTCACTACATAAGTTGGTGGATTCTCTTCGTTGTTTGCGAGATTTTCACTTAGATACTCTAGGTCTCGCCATGTTTCAATTATGAACTGTCCTTGGGTATCAATATCTAATGCCTCTTCTCTTGCTGGAATATCCCATGGGTCCATTGCGATTCCTTCGGCTGGTTGGTTAACGTTTTCGTTTCTCTGGTTATTAGGGGCTGGTGGTATTTCGTCCTCTGAATTATTTTCTCCAGAAGGGGAAGTGGCAGAAGAGGAAGATGTTCCACTACTGCTACAAGCACCTAACACTAATGCAAAAATGATCATACATAACATTACTATTCTCATAATATTTCTCCTTATCTTTTTTTTGTGAGTAGGTATTTTTATTACCAAACCACATAGAAATATATCTTCCAAGAGATATATAGCACGATGCGAAATTTTTAGCAAGCACAAACTACATTTTTTGCGATTTTTACAAAAAAATACAGATATTTTCCGCGTAAGAACCATGACCGGGGGGTTCAATCAGTATCAAACATGCCCTACCCATCAGGTAGAAGCATGTATTGTACGTGAATATAAATAGCGAATGCATAAAATGCATCATATCTGTCCTATTAAATAGGAAAAAAAATTGAACATGTACGTGAATAATAATCTCTAGTACATCTTTTATCGGACGCAAGAAATCATTATTCAAACGTTATGGCATGGATGTGTGTATACTATTTTTTGAGAGTTTATTTTCTCCAATGCTATCGTATCCATCTGCAGGGCTTCTCGAAATATCGACTTCTGCATTTTCGATGGATCCGATTAGTCCGCCCGTTGCTTCTATTCCCGTAACCGATCCAGACACAGAACTATCTGAAATTTCGACAATAACCACATTAATATTACCAACCAATCACCGATAATTAAAGTAAAAGGATTGGTATCTTGAACTAGATTGAGTATCACTGATGATAAATCAGAGCTTGTGACCTTGGCTGACACAGAGCCATTATGTATCCTAGTAATATCACTATTTACTATCCCCCCGGTCATACACTGACCATGTATCTCACCGTTCACGGTGATATTATATAGTTCACTATCTCCGGTAAATAATCCAATGAGACCAGCAACTGGAACACTTCTAGTGACATCTACATGTTTAAAATGCATATTTCTGAATGTGCCCCCTTCGGCTGCACTGAATAGTCCAATACTTTGAATTTCCAGGTCAATATTTTGACCAAATAGTCCAATTTTTTGATCAATAGTAAGGTGGTTGATGGTAAAATTATTGCCATCAAAAGTGCCGATGAATGGGTTTTCGTGTGTTCCTATTGGAGAACCCATGTCCGCATAATCATCAGAATCTATCCCGTCAAAATCGAGATCTGAAAAAAATATCATTAGCCAATCGGTACCGACCTTCATTAAGGGATCCACCAAGATTTTTACTGAGAAATTCGAGATAAGACCAGTTGTTGATGATGTATACTCTATTGGTTTGCTGTAGGGTTGTTGGAACTGGAATTTTCCAAAGCGCCCCACTGCTTGGTCCTTCTCTATTTTTTTCAGGGAGATTAAAGAGATCGCATCCTCCAAAAAGAAAAGTCACAATAATTGTAAATAACACTATTTTTTCATAAGATATCCTTCTTTTTACACACATGAAATATGGGTTTTTTTGCTAATTTGTTTGACATAATTACTGCATGATCCAGAATGATTATATGCAAGAAGGACTTTCTTGTATACCAGCGATATAAGAAAATATCGAGTTTTATCTCATCAAAGGCGAAATCTTGTTGTGATAGAAAAAATTAAAGGAAAAGAACAATTACCATTTTTTGAGGGAAGTGTTCGTATAAAAAGTACAGAAACGAGGGAAATCCCGCTGAAAGGAGTTATTTTGATGTTTTCACACATATTTTTGTGCGATGAAGCAGATAGCTTCTCTATGTCATATGCGATGTTAGAGCGTTTTTCTGCTAATTATTCTTTTGCTTTATCGCCTATATAATAGTAACACCAACGGAGGATTCTCCAATCATGCGATTCAATTGATCTCCATCGGTAATGACATCATCGGATAGGGGACTGCCTGAAATTATTACGTCCGACCCATTAATGCTACCGATGAAACCTCCCACCGCCGATTCGCCGGTTACGGCGCTATTGCTTGATATCGAGCTGTTAGAGATACGTAGAGTCGTTGAATCGACATATCCAATTAACCCGCCGGTAGATTCCGCTGAAGCCAATTTCCAGTTGGTAAAGAGATATAGGTCTAAATCTTTGCTTGTGACACCGCCCGCAAAGTAACTTCTTTCTATTGTACTGGTAGCATTGGACATTTTTCCGATCAATCCACCAGTAGAAAGAATTCCTGAAACAACGCCATCCACCGAACTGTTCTCTATAGTGGCAGATCCCTCAATAAGACCAATTAATCCTCCAGAGTTCTCGCCGCCTATTATGGTACCTTGCTCACCGATGCTTACCGAGCTATTGAAGACCGAGGTATTGTCTTGAATGTTCCCGATGAGCCCTCCAACGTTTTTATTTCCTCTAATTGTTACTTTCTTCAATTTTACGTTTGTGAGCGTGGCATTCTTTGTGACCCCAAATAACCCTATATTCTCTTGTCTTATTCTATTGATAACTAGATTACTGATGGTAAACCCATTCCCGTCAAAGGTTCCCTGAAACGGGAAAGATTTTGTGCCTATCGGGAAAAATCCTGAAGCATTTTCGCTGAAATCGGGGCCTTCGATATCGGCGACCAGTTTGTAGTGTCCATTGAGTGGAGTTTCCTGGCTTCCTAAACGTGTGCTGAGATATTCAAGATCATTCCAGTCTTCGATGGTGTACGTGGTGATTAGTCCATTGCTTGAACAGGCAACAAAAAACGATGAAAAGAAGAGAAAGATGAGTAGTAAGGTTGGTTGTTTCATAATTATTCTTTATATAGATTCAAACATATCGCATGTGTGACTTTTTTATTTATGTGAGGCAGGGAAGCGGGCGTATCATGAATGCTCGAGATATACGCATTATCTAGACTTCACCCACGTCATGCATTACACATATAACATGGTAATAGAATACTAAAGAAACGACCACAGGGCTAGAAGGATGTTAGTATGTGTTGTAATTATTAGTAAATTAATTATAAGTAAATAGTGATAACGTGCAATTTTTTAAACTATTGTGAGTCCACGTTTTTGAGTCTATTTTTCGATAAAATAATTCATGTCTCGAGAAAAATATTACTAAAAAATAAAAAAATACAATTAAAAAGCTAGTTAGAGTGAATTTCTTAATTTTTCTAAGGAAATACCCTTTTTTGTAAAAGCAAAGTGAAGATGGTGATGGCTGATTTCTAAATTGCTTGTGCATATTTCCTCTTTTTTACAATCGTTTAATAGGATTTATGAATGAGATTCTCTTTTCTGAGGTGCATTTCTTTTGTTGGTGCACTAATTGTGAATGCAATGAAAAAACCAACTATGGCGAATATGATATTATGAAATAGTACTTTTTTTGAATACATTTCTCCTTCTGTCTTGACAAAAATTATCTATCTTCATATCGTTAATCATGACGAATGTGGATTTCTTCCCACAGCTTACGTTTATCTCCTTCATGTGCATGTCCCGATAGGGACACATATATTATTATCCGACTCATTGCGAGCTTCATAATTACATGTAACTACATATAAGCAATACGCTAGGTATTGCACAAAAAAATTAAGGGGAGTTAATACTCTTCAGAAGGAAAAATACAATGTCTGAAAACAAACAAAAATTTAACACATCAGCGGTGCATGCTGGAGAAGCTCCAGATGCAACAGGATCTTTACACGTTCCTATCTATCACAATGTTTCTTATTCATTCAAAGATTCGGGTCATGCCGAACGATTGTTTGGATTGCGAGAATTTGGCAATATTTATACGCGCTTGATGAACCCGACCGTAGGGGCTCTCCAGCAACGTTTGGCGGTTCTTGAGGGGGGTATAGGTGCAGTTGCGACCGCTTCGGGACATGCTGCTCAGCTGACGGCGCTGCTGAATCTTTTGCAAGCCGGGGATGAGATCGTTGCCGCAAAAGAGTTGTATGGAGGAAGCATAAATCAATTTGGACATACGTTTAAACAATTTGGATGGAACACGGTGTTTCGATCGGTGTATGACCTAGAAGGGATTAAATCTGGGATTACAAATAAAACAAAAGCTCTATTTATCGAGAGTTATTCGAACCCTTCTGGAGCCATAGCAGACATCGAAGGCATTGCAAACATCGCCCATGAAGCAGGAATTCCTCTCGTTGTGGATAACACTATTCCAACGGCATCATTGCTGCGTCCGATAGAATACGGAGCCGATATAGTTCTTGCCTCTTTGACCAAGTTTTTAACCGGAAATTCAACCACACTCGGGGGCATTATCATCGATTCTGGACGATTTGATTGGACGCAGAATGATAAATTCTCATTATTGGTGGAGCCAGATCAGTCTTATCACGGAATTTCCTTTGCAAACGATTTTAAAGAGCTCGCCTTCACAGTCCGTTCGATTGCGGTAGGATTACGTGACTTGGGGGCCCCCTTGGCTCCGCATTCGGCTTTTACAACACTTACCGCGATTGAAACATTACCACTTAGGATTGAAAAACACATATACAATGGGGCAAAGGTTGCGGAGTTTTTGCACAAGCACCCCAAAGTTGCAGAGGTGTATTACCCGCAATACCGAAAAGACACCAATCAACAAACGTTACAGAAAAAATATTTCCCTAATGGAGTTCCTTCGGTGTTTAGCGTGAAGCTCAAGGGCGGTATTGAGGCAGGAGAAAAACTCATACAAGGTGTGAAATTATTCTCACACGTGGCGAATATAGGCGATTCTCGTTCTCTTATCATTCATCCAGCAACGACTACCCATTCGCAACTCAGCGATCAACAAAAAGAAGAGTCTTTTTCTTCGCCGGGCATCGTACGTTTATCGGTTGGTCTCGAAGATGCCGATGATCTTATTGCAGATTTGGACAATGTATTGCAGACAGTTTAAAAAAATCGGGGGAGTCTAGGGCTCTCCGGTATGTAACGTTCAATTTATATCGATCGGGGAAAGAAGATGCCAATTATGCTTAAGGCAGATCATCCGGCCTTTGCGGTGTTGCAAAAAGAGGGATACCATGTGTTTGAAAAAAAAGAGAGTCAAGAGGTTCTCCGCATTGGCCTGATAAATCTCATGCCGAAAAAAATAGAAACCGAGACACAATTTGCTCGTGTACTATCAAATACCGTAGTGAATGTGGAATTGGTGTTCATTCGTATGGAATCATACACCCCGACCCATGTATCAGCAGAACATCTCAATGCATTTTATCACACATGGCAATCGCTCCAGGAAAAATCTATACCCATAGACGGTGTTATAATTACTGGAGCTCCAGTAGAACTTCTTGAGTATGAACAAGTGGATTATTGGGAAGAATTGCGGGGATTATTTGCTTTTTTGGATAGGCATAGGGTGTGCACTTTGTTTGTATGTTGGAGTGCGCAAGCGGCCCTATATGCATATTTTGATATACAAAAAAGAAAATTGAAAAAAAAAGCTTTCGGGTTATTCTCTCATACATTAGAAGCTAGCAATCCTCTGTTCTTGGGATTCGATGACAGTTTCTTGGTGCCTGTTTCTCGTCACACGGGCATCGAAAGAGATGATGTCATCGCTGTTGACGAATTACAAATAGTATCAGAATCGAAAGAATCGGGGTTATACGCGGTGCAAAATACAAAAAAACCCCATTTTTTCTTGTTCAACCACCTCGAATACGAAGCAGAAACCCTCGGAAATGAATATGCTCGAGATGTTGAAAAGGGAACAGATATAGAAAAACCCTCAAATTATTTCAACGCAGAACAACACGGAGAATTATTACATCGATGGCGTTCGTACGCGACCCTTTTGCATAGCAATTGGCTCCATATATGCGTCAATGAATTCAAAAAGCGGATGAATGGGACGCGGCGGGTGGTCGTTGGGATTGTTGGGAAAACCGAGCGAGCACATGCGATCGTCGAACAATTCTACAAGCGGAGGGATGTGATAGAAACAAAAACAGGATCGTATATCCACATGACTACCGTGACGAAGAGCAGTGAACCGGCGCATCAAAGCTCAGAAAAGACCGGGCAGTTGCATTCCGATGAAGAACTGGTTGTCCGTGAAGACATAGATATAATAGTAGAGGCACATGGAGATGCGAAGAAGGGGCGGAAACTTGTCGAAACCGCTTTGGAACACGGGAAATCCGTTATAGCGACCAATGCACGCATCCTAGCCGAACATGGACTTTCGATCATACAACATGCCGAATCATTACAAACATCCTTTGCTTTTGAATCGATTGTTGGTAGTGGAATTCCCGTATTGAAAACCATTCGAGAAGCTCTTGCTTCGGATCATATTAATGAAATCAGGGCCTTGCTCAGTGCACCAAGCAATATGATACTAGACACCATCGGTTTGGAAAAAAGCAGCGTTACGGAGCTGCTTCAGAAGAGAAACGACACGGACACCAATTCACTCTTTGGGAGACGTTATGTTTCTGGATATGATACCGCATTCAAACTGAATGTATTGTCCTGTATCGGATTTGGCAAAAATTATCTCATCGATTCAATGCCCATTTATGGTATTGAGAAGGTAAATTACCATGATATAGTTTTTGCTGAAAGATATGGGTACCGGATACAATTGTCTGGGCATGCCCGCGACGAGGGAGATCGAGTGACAGCATGGGTTGGGCCTTCTTTGCACCGACGTTCTGGTCGATTCGCACAGGTTGATAATGCACACAATGCGCTGCACTGTATTTCCGATGCGGTCGGAGACCTATTTTTGCAAGGGACAGGAACCGGCGTCGAACCTGCAGCCAATGCGGCATTGTCCGATCTTGTTGATGTACTTGTTAACAGATCCAGGAGCAGTTTCGGAGTTCCCGCAAGTGAAATTCCGACCGTTCCATGCGAAGCATCATCCTTACCCTATCAATGGTTTGTGCGGAGTACACAGGCTATTCCTCATGAGATTCTTCCTTATACGAGACAAGAACGCTTTGAAGAATGGTGGTTTTTGTTCACAGAAAAGATACCAATTCATCGTTTTTTGGAATTATGTCCACCTGAAGTTATGTTTTTTGCGCCCTGTTATGAATCTCATTAAAAAATTCTTGCTATGGATAATGGGGAGAGCCTATGCATGCACCAATGAAGACACAAAAGATTGTAGTACTGCAAATTTGTTTTCTGTGGGAGCTTGTTCGAAGGATTTCAGAATAGCTGTGCCGACAACGACAATGTCTACGTGAGGCGCAATCGTTTGTACTTGTTCCGAGGTTTGAATACCAAAGCCCCCTATTATAGCGGGAAAGAAATCACGAATTTCATGTAATCGATTAAGGATTTGACTGCTTATTATAGTCTGTTTTCCGGTAATACCGCTGCGCAAAGACACATATACGCAGTCGCAACCTTCGTAAAAATGCATTCGCTCTAATGGAGTAGAAATAGTCACAACAGGGATCATAGGAACCCCTTGTTCATTCCCTATACGAAGGAGGTCTTCGTTTGCATCGTATGGAAGGTCGGGGATAATTACGCCAGCGATTTTGCATGCCTTGCAGGACTTGATGAAGGCTTTGATTCCATAGCGAAACGCAAGGTTGGCATATGTCATAAGGAATATAGGAACGGGATATCGCTCGCTGATTTCTCGGAGACAGTCAAACCCCTCTTCTATACTAAATTTTCCATTCAAAATGGCTTGATTGCAAGCTTCTTGAATTGGGACACCGTCGGCGGAAGGGTCCGAAAATGGAAATTGTACTTCGATATACGATACACCGCCATTGACCAATGCCTCTACGATACGTAGATATCCGTCTTTATCGGGGAAATGCGAAACGCAATGGGCCATAATTCTATTATTTTGCATAGAGTTTTTTACTCACTGTCCCCCGGTACAGCGCTGTGCTTATTATGAGGTTCAAGATCATCTAGTTCACGCCTCAGAAATTCAGCCCAAGGCTCGGGCTGAAGGTGAGCTGCTGCGATAAAGAGGTCTTTATCCCCACGCCCAGACATGTGTATAACGATCGATTGGTGTGTATCGAGTGTTGGTGCAATTTTTATTGCCGCCGCGGCTGCATGTGCCGATTCCAATGCAAAGACCAGCCCCTCTCGTTGGGCAAAGAAATCAAGCGCCTCGAGGGTTTCTTCATCGGTTGCAGAATCGAACATAACCTTACCTACGTCGCCCCAGGACGCCAGTTCAGGACCAATACCGGGATAATCGAGACCGGCTGCAATCGAATGTGTTGGAAGCAATTGCCCGTTTTCATCGCTTAAAAAGAAAGACTTGTAGCCTTGCACGATACCTTCCGTTGCTCGGCCATTCATACGAGATGCATGCCCCGTCTCATTGCCTCCAGCTTCCACCCCCAACAATAAAGGATGTTCGACCGATTGTAGATATTTTTCTAGTTTCGCGTTTTGCAAAGAAGAATCTAGCGTTTCTTGTGCGAGTCCGTGGAGATAGGGATAAAAAATCCCTAATGCATTCGAACCACCACCCACCGATGCGATAATATGACTGGGTGCAATATTTTTGGTTGCGAGTTGATCAATAAGCTCTCTTCCAATGATAGATTGAAATTCTCTAACCATAGTAGGAAAAGGATGAGGACCAAGCGCAGAGCCTATTATGTAGTGGGTGTCGAGGAACGATTCTGCCCAATCCCTGAGGGCTTCGTTTACGGCGTCTTTCAAGGTCTTGCTTCCGCTGTCAACGGGAACAACTTCTGCTCCAAAGCGTTCCATGTAATAGACGTTGGGATATTGTCTGCGCCAATCGGTTCTTCCCATATATACTCGACAGGGAATACCAAACCGAGCACACATAGCGGCTGTAGCTGCTCCATGCTGCCCCGCTCCGGTTTCCGCGATGATGCGTGATTTTTTCAAACGTTTTGCAAGCAAAATTTGACCGAGGGCGTTGTTTATTTTATGCGCTCCTGTATTTGCAAGACCCTCCAGTTTTATATATATTTGGGCTCCGCCCAGACTTTCACTGGCGCGTTGGGCATGGAGAAGGGGAGTGGGTCTTCCTATGTATTCTAGGGCATGTCTGTTGAATTCCTGCCAAAAAGCAGGATCATTTCTTGCTTCTTCGAAGGCTTGTGCGAGAGTGTCTAGGGCAGGAATGAGCACTTCGGGGCTGTATCGCCCACCAAAACGATCAAAATACCCTGTATGAGGTATACGATTTGAATCCGTCATGTTATAGAAGTATATCAATTTGCCTTACATGGGGTATAGATAGGATTTTTACTGATCATCGGTCAAGAAAAACCATAGATGTCTTGAATGTTTACAAGATATTTCAATTGGGACTTATCGAAAAGCTTTTTTATGCTTCCAGAGAAAGAGATGGATTTAAGAAGGAATGGAATATACTGTTTTTTCGGCTTTTTATTCTGACTGCATGTGTAGCCGATCGAGACACGGAATCTAGTCAGAAGTAATCATAGAAAAATCCAATAGCCATGGATCTGTTTCTTGAGGCATATAGTTACCCCACTATAATCAACAACGCCTCAAGGAGGAAAAAAAGAGCTTCATTTTTTCGTGAGATTTCTCCCTAGGACTTATTTCCAGTCCACTCGATATATCTATGCATTCTGGGCGATATTTCCGCACAATTTCTTCTACATTGTTTGGCGAAAGGCCGCCAGCCAGCCAAAGGGGGAATTCAGAAGGTAGCGATGACAAAAGTTCATCGGAGATGCGTAGCCCGGTCCCTCCTCGAGCCTTTGGGCTATACGCATCTAGGAGTACCCGCGGAGTTGCCTGCTGGTCTACGTGGAGGATATCGTTTTTATTTCCTATTCTGAGGGCCTTATAGCAGGGGAACACCGATGTGACGGTTTCTTGAGATTCATCACCGTGCAATTGCAAGGCATCGAGCATATTTGAGCTTAGAAGGGATCGAATCTCTTGTGGAATACGTGGAGGGGTCCCTCTAGCGGGGTTTTTAAGTTCTATAACACCAATTTTTATTATATTGAGGTCTGCAAGGGATGCGATAAAAGCCGGATCAACCCTACGCTTCGATTCGGCGAGGATAAACCCCAGCATGTCTGCCCCCAATTCGAGCGCGCGCAATGCGTCCTCTCTCGAACATATGCCGCAAATTTTCACAAGTGGGAGCCCTTCTTCCTTATTGTTTGCTATTCTTTTGGCTATTGTTTGCCAAAAAGAAGAGTTAAAAACACAAGAGTTTTTACCATAAAGAGAATCTTCATCCGCAGAAGGGGTTCTTTTTAGCGTAAAATCCTCTAACTTTTTTTCATTCTGCACTGAGGGAGCAGTATTCGTTTCGTTGCTTTCTTCTCGATGACGCCTATATGTTTTAACGAGAACTTCTGTAAGTTCAGGATTTTTTACAACAGATTCCCCTACAAGCACGGCATCGAATCCGCCATACAATGCCAACAGAAGTCCTTGTTGCGAGTGTATTCCCGATTCAAAAACGCAACGAGCGTTCCAGCTGATTAGTGAACGTAAAGATAGCGGTAAGAGTGGGTCAACCGTGAAATTGTTCAGGTTTCGGGCATTGATACCAATCAAGGGGGGTGAGAGGGGGGCAATGGCCTCTATTTCTTCTTTCGTGTGGACTTCAACAAGGGTTTGCATCCCGTATTCTCTGGCTTTTTTTATCAACTGCTCCATGCTTTCTGGATCAAGGATTGAAGCGATCAGTAAAATGGCATCAGCCCCAATGAGGTAAGCGGTTTCCACATCTCGTTGTGAAAGAATAAAATCTTTTTGCAATACGGCACAATCTGGGTGGGCTCGCTTTACCGCGAGAAGGTCCGCTATGCTTCCGTGAAAATAATGTTCTTCGGTCAAAACCGAGATGGAGCGTATCCCCGACGAGACATATGTTTGGGCCTGGGAAACCGGATCCAAATCGGAAGAAATAACCCCTTTGGAGGGGCTTTTGCGTTTTATTTCACAGATGATACCTGGATATTGCAAGAATGGTGTAATGGGACATTCTCTTTTTGTGGGAATGGGGTAGGTAGATGGAAATTCGAGCTTTTTTGCGATTATATTTCTTAGAATATCGGTATGCATGCATATATTGTATGCAAATTCACATCTCGGTGCACGGTTGTTTGTTGCACATCTATTAAATAGACATTTTGAGAAGTAGAAACGAGGCATGCATATAGTCGAATGAGATTGAAGAGAATCACGTGATCGCAGAATTTTTCTATAATAAATCTGTTAGGAACATAGGAGGGATAAAAACACGGGGTTCCGCATTCAGAGCCGATTTTTTAGAAATTAGCCTATTCGGTCACTATTATTGTTTTCTATTCGGTTATTATTATAGTGATAAGCAGGCAAATAAAGGTTGAAATCCTAGTAGAGCTTTCTTGATGCTGATGAGTTCTTATAGAATGTATTATAGTCGTTCAAAAATTCATAGCAAGCCGGTGTTTCTCCGTACATGTGCGAGTGAAATAAGAAAGACACAGCAGAGAATTCATCGCCAGTTTCGATGATGAGCGTTCCTGATTGTTCAAGTTGATATATTTTTGCAGTGAGCTATGTTCTTGAATCTAGCTCCATGTCTGCAAGGTCTGCAAGAGCTTTGATTGCTTGTTTTGTTCATAGGTCCTGCGAGCGAGAGAAAACCCTTCAGATATACTCGGGCATAATTCGCCCACAAACAAGGCAGCGGCTGTATTTATCAGCACCGCATCGCGTAAAGCGGGGTTGCATTCATCACCGTTCAAGAAAAGGCGTGGTTGTTCAGTAATATCCTGGGCTGTTTCTGCGACCAATGCTGAATCATCGTAGAATGAGATGCCCATATCACGCGGATCGATGGTGAGTTCCTTGATGCTTTCGTTTTCTCCAAGGCTCGCCTTGGTTGGGCGAGATACCGATATTTCATCGATGCCAGAATGAACGACGAGGACCCGTTTAACACCAAGCAATAATGCGGCTTTAGCAACAATGGGTCTCAATGCATCGTCGTAAACTCCGATCAGCTGGTGTTCTGCTTGGGCTGGGCTGCAAAGAGGTCCCAAAATATTAAAAATTGTTTTCACACCCATAGCCGCACGTATGGGACCTGCAAATCGGAGTCCACCATGGTATCGTGGGGCAAATAAAAAGCAAAAACCCGTTTCGGCGAGACAGCGAGTTGCATTTTCGACAGAAAGATCGATGGGGATGGACAATGATTCATAGAGGTCGGCGCTCCCCGAAGAAGAACTAACCGCACGGTTACCGTGTTTGGCAACCTTTGCTCCGCAGGCGCTACAAAGCAAGGCGACGAGCGATGAAATATTGAATGTATGGGCTCCGTCTCCTCCTGTTCCACAGGTATCTAGGATCGGTGTATCGGAATATATTCGAGGAGCTTTTTTTCGAAGTATGGTAGCCGCCGCAGCGATGGTTGCTGCGCTTGGCATCTGACCAAAGGCCCCGATAATCGCCGCAGCCAGGGTAGGTTGTACAATCCCCTTGGTTAAATCTTCAATAAATCGGCGGACATCTTCGGTATTTGGTTCTTTTTTTTCCATCAGAGTTCCAAGGAGCCTTTCAGATCGAAATGATTCACGTCTATAATCAAATAGATTTGCGATCATTCGCTTGCCTTCCTCGGTTGCAATAGATTCCGGATGAAATTGTACCCCTTCAATGAAGGCAAACCCATCTTGATCGGATTGTTTGTGGCGTATTCCCATGATTTCGTTGGAACTGCTCCGAGCACTGATAATAAATTCCGAAGAAAGGGTCGATTCGTCCACTAAGAGTGAATGATAGCGCATTACAGAAAATGTCTTTGGACTATTACAGAACAGACCCGATCGATCGACGGAGATGGTGTCTGTCTTACCGTGCATAACGGTTTCCGCAAGGGTAATCGAGGCGCCAAAGGCAGCTGCAATGATTTGATGGCCGAGACAGACCCCGAACAGTGGTATTTTCCCAGCGACTCGTTTGACCAATTTCAATGATATACCACCATCTTCGGGCCTTCCTGGACCAGGCGAGAGAATAATCAACGATGGGTTTAAGGCTAGAACTTCATCAACGCTTAATTGATTATTGCGAAATACAGAACAGGGCTCTTCGCTAAATTCTCGAACATACTGAAAAATGTTGTGGGTAAATGAATCAAAATTATCGATGATGATTATCATAATCGCCTCTTTTCGCTAACTATTGGTGGATATTGGACAAATATGAAGTATTTCGAGAAAAGAGATGTTTTTCGCTTCAATAGAGTATTTAGGATCATGGATTTAATCCAAGGGCTCTCAGAACAGCGGCAGATTTTTCCTTGGTTTCTTCGAGTTCCCGCTCGGGCTCAGAATCCATAACTATGCCACCTCCGACCTGGACGGTCCACGTTCCGTCTTTGCATAGGGCACTCCGTATGGCTATGCAAGAATCAAAGTTTCCCCGGGCTTCAAAATGTCCAATGATGCCTCCATAAAAACTGCGTGAAAAAAGTTCATGCTTGGGCAATGTTTCGATGGCTCTTATTTTTGGCGCCCCGCTCAGGGTGCCGGCGGGAAATGTTGCGTGGATAACATCGGCTGGCTTTGTATCGGGGTTCAATGTGCCAACAACATTCGATGTGAGGTGGATCACGCTTGAAAAATATTCAGGAACCATGCATTCGGTGACTGTTACGCTTCCCGGCTCACAAATTCGCCCAAGATCATTGCGGGCAAGATCCACCAGCATCAGATGCTCTGCACGCTCTTTTGGATGCGCACGTAAGGCTTCGGTGAGGGTTTTATCCTCAGCCTCTGTCTTCCCACGACGACAGGTCCCTGCTATGGGGCGGATGGTGGCTTCCCCATTGCTTACTTTTGCGTGCATTTCCGGTGAGGCTCCGATTAACTGGAAGGAACCAAAATCAAGAAAAAACATATAGGGGGATGGATTACTCGAGCGTAGCCTCCGATAGGCAACGAATGGGTCAAGGGAAGATTCTATCGTTATTCTCCTCGAGAGCACGCATTGATAGAGGTTTCCGTTTCTAAATTCAGAATGGAGCGCTCGTACACCCTCTGTATATCCTTCTTCGCTGCTACTTTTTTTTTCGAGGTGCTGAAATGGAGCAGGATCATCCTTTGGTATGGGGCCATGCACATACTTATCCTGTATGCGTGTAATGAGATCCGAAACCCTTTCTTCTGTATCGATTTCGGCTTCACTATAACTCAGGGCAACTACATGCAGACGATCATGATAATGATCAAAGATAATATAGGAATGGCCAAAGAGGATAATCGCGTCGGGTATACCAATTGGATCGCCACCGCGATGATCGGATCGTGAATACTCTATGGTGTCGCAATACCGACAATAAGGAAATCCGAGATATCCGATACCAGCTGCCGGAATGGGTAATTCGTTATCACCAAGATCATCGTGTTGTTCGTAGAACGAAGGGAGGCAATCGAGGATATTGGTATGATTGAGAAAGCTCTTGGCTCCTCTTCGCTCTGATGGATGACGGAGTAAAACGCCTTCATCGAGTTGTTCGAGGCGAAAGGCTTCATCGACCATAATGATAGAATATCGCCCTTGATGACTGCTTAGTGATGCGGATTCGAGAAGAACGGGAGCAGAGAGGGCTTTCACCAAACGAGGCGGCGTAAATTGATCTCCAGAGATTGATTTGTGCGATGATCGCATACCATTATTATGAACGTGTATTTTTTTTCACACAAGTACGAATTACTTGCAAGAAAATCATCTATGACCTATAATGCATGAAACCAGAACTAATTCGCTTCTTGCGAGTCAATTTACTCTCAAGGGTGATATGTTATGGGGGAATATAAAAAAACATAGGAGGGATTATGAAAAAATTACTTTTCATACTCTTTATCAGCGCCTTGGTAACAGGAGTAACCTTTGCGCAAACGGTAGAGTTCAATTTTGAGCCATCTGCCGAAGTTACATTCGGAGTCGACCTGGCCGATCCAATTAGTACAGGATTTACAAATACGTTCACGCTTGACGGTTCATTGGTTTTGCGAGAAGAAGCAGACCATGAATATGGTGAAGGCGATGTATATGGATATATAAATTTAAACGATCTCAAAGTCGAACTCGACATCATTGATGAAGACGACGCTGGAGAAGAAAAAGACCTTGGTGACAACAGTAGCACAAAGCGTGGCTTCGTAGTCACTGTTGGTGACATAGACGCGGAAATTCGTGTTGCTCTTGCTGGTGATGATGAGTTTTTCGTTGCATTCGGGGGCGGAACTAGGACTTCAGACGAGTCAGAATTCGGTGATGCCGTGGCAGAATCCTTGATACAGCGTGATGGTAACAAACCATGGAAGACATTCGAATCTGCATTGAGTTCTGCAAATGGTTTTAGCCTTGGTGTCCGAAACTTAGACATCGGCGGTCCAGCAGAAATCTCATTGGGAATTCTTTCCGAAGGTGGTCATGATGAAAACCTCGGTAACAGCTATTCGGTCTACCTTGCTGTTGATCATGTCATATTGCCAGACCTGTTGACCCATGATCTCTTGGTCAGCTTCGACCTCACAAACGTGGAAGAGTCAGGGGATGATTACTACACTTCTTTAGGAGGTATGGATACACCTGATGATACATCTGATGATACATCCACAGCAAAAGAAAGCACAGATTTCAAAGCTGCTAACACACTTCTTGTTGGGTACAACATAACACCTGAATTCAGCCTTGGCGATTATGGGATCTTGATTCCTGTTGGACTTGATCTTGCCTATTACATCGGTGACGGTCACAACGTTGGTGAAGGCAACTCAAAAAAGGCAGAAAGCCTCGACTTTCAAGCAAAGCTTGGGTTCCGTTTTGACTGGTCATCCCTCGGTGGAAGCCTTGAGAACGAAGTTGACACCTTTACGGGCGATGAATCAGACGTTCCATCTGGTGTTGAACTTGGAGGAAAATTCTTCATGGGCGCAGACTACAGCGGTGGAGACAATGAACCTCAGGCAATCGGTGGATATCTTCGTTTCTACGAAGACGGTGGTGATGCTGGACTTCTTCCATTCCTTGGTGCAGAAGTTGCTGCTGACTTTGACTACTACCTAGCAGGTGCCTTGGAAGAGGTTGCTGACCTTGCCTTTGGTCTTTACCTTGACGCTGACCTTACTCTAGCAACACCATACCTTGGTGTTTCTTATGCTCTATACGATGTCACAGACAAGCAAAAAGAAGAAGAAGCTGCGGTCAATGTTCTTGGAGTAAAAGATTCCTTCAAAGCAAAAGCTGGTGTTGATATTACTATGATTGATAACGTAACATTCAAGCTTGGTTGGGCTTCTGGTAACCTTCTTCTTGAAGACGCCGACGTAACAGATGACAAAGCTTCAAAAGCTGGTCCAACTGGTATCCGTCTTGATGAAAAAACCGCTGCTCGCTACGGTGAAATTTCACTCGGCGCAGAAATTAGTTTCTAATCAATTCTGATTTAGCTTAAAAAAGCTCGTGCTCTTGCGCGAGCTTTTTTTTTTGACTTGTGTGTCGATTTTTTAATGACTTTACTGTAGGAAGAGACCAATCTAAGGTGCAGATATTTAACCGGAGAGGAAAAATCCCTAAAAACTCACCATTCATAATCCGAAAGCGCAGGAGAACAAAGGGTAGCTCCGAGGGAGAGGGGAAGGAAGTTATGCCATTAAAAATTTTCAAAAGGGTAAGGTAGAAGAGGCTAGAGTTTCCACAACTTCAGAAAATAATTCCTTACGGTAAGCTTTGCTCGATCTGACCAGGATAGAACAAAGCAGAGGAATTCCGCACTCGACGCGCCCTAAAAAAATAGAAAGGCTACGTAGAATAAATTTTCTTGAGAATGATGTAGAAAAATTAATGTAACAAACTTTCCACGCCATAAAGAGAGTTCATCCTATAACCAGTTAAAACAAAATCTCACTTTTAAGGTGGGCTAGGGTGTTTTATAACGAGCCTTCACGGGGAAGGCTGCAAATTTTCTACTGAGATTCTGTTTGAATACTTTTTATGATGAATGAAAAAAGAAAGCGTGAACCTTGAGAGACCATCGGACCGATATTCGCAAAAGAGGCTATATTTTCGACGATAGCATCTCCGATCTGGTCCTCCTGAATAACTTCAAAGGATGCCTCATGCGCAACCGTCTTGTATCGGGCAAATAGAGCCCAATACTCACCCTTGTGATTGCGTGATAACCCGTGCAAGGAATACCCGATACGGGAATATATTTCGGTGTACCGTTCTATGGTCTTGAAATCGGTGGATCGCTGAATCCTCCAACCGAGTGGGGTATCCGAATCTTCCAGAAAAAAGCCGATCAATCCTTGTGGTCCGACCGCAATATCGACCGGGCGATAACCTTCTTGGAGCAGGGCGGAAAATTCCTCTTCGAGGGTATCTGCATCATCGAACTCATACAAAGTCCAACGTGGAATAAATTCATTGGGGTTTCGCAAATAAAAAATTTCGAGTTCATCAAACGCCCTGTTATAATCAAGACCGGTGACAACATATCCGGTACTCATTAGTTCCTGAATAGCCCTTAGGGAAGATTCCCGTGCTAGGCTATGATTAGCGATAAGCCAAAGGGGCTGAGTTGAGTCTTCGGTGTTTTGAGCAAAAACATAGCTTACAATGCTCATAAGGATCAAAATACGTACTATATATTTCATACCACATAGTATATCACGTGATTTGTGTTTTTGAACCTCATGCAAAGGAAAAAAACTATCCGTATACCATGCAAAGGAGAATAATATGAATGCATTAAACAATGTTTTGATAGAAGGTAATCTTGTTCGGGATCCTGACTCGATCAATGTATCGGATGAGAAAACGGTGTGTAAGTTTTCGATCGCAGTGAACCAGCAATACAAGAAGAATGAGGAGATTATGAAATCAGTCTCTTATTTTGATGTGCAGGTATGGCAAAATCTTGCAGAAAGTTGCCAGAAATACCTGAGGAAGGGGAATTCTGTGCGTGTGAGCGGTCGACTTAAACAGGATAGATGGGAAGATGAGGATGGTAAAAAATATTCTCGCGTGTTAATAGTGGGAGAACATGTGGACTTTCAAGGAGGTCGTAAAAAAAGTAAAACAGAAAAAGAAGAATCTGCTTCTGAGGCAGAATAAGGAACAAATATTTGGTTTTTTTCTTTTTACCAACATGATAAAGTAAAATATGGGGAATTAGCTCAGTTGGCTAGAGCGGTTGGTTCGCAATCAACAGGTCAGGGGTTCAAATCCCCTATTCTCCATATTATTACCCGCCTTGTATTGAGGCAGTCTTTCGAGGACCGTCTTGTGCTAATGGGGCTAAAGCTTTCCAAATCAATAGACAAGATGTCCATGGATAGTCGATAACGCCAAAAAAGCAGGCTGTATTGACCCAGGAAGGACTATTGGAGACCAACTACCTCGCGACTAGCTGCGACCAGCTTTCTGGCCTCTTCTATATCCCTTGCATGGGGGTTTGGCGAAGTCATGGGCCAACCACCTCCACGACATTCTTTGTCACGGTACAGGACGCTTTGTTGACTAAAATAGGCACCCGAATGGGAAGAGACCTTATCAGAAAGCAGACAATATAGCGTGGTTTGAGCCGATTCCTCATTGCTATTCGTCATGGATGCAACAAGTGGTCTCATAATTCCCATGATCATTCGTGTCAACAACCCACCTCCCTGACCAAAATTTGATCGAGCCCAACCGGGATGAACAGAAGCCGTAGTTACGCCGGTTCCTTGTAAACGTTCGGCGAGCTCCAATGCATATAATATTGCAGCGACTTTTGCTTCGGCATAGGCTTCAAATGCTTTATAAGGTCTTGTATGGTAATGTAAATCCTCTAGATGGACTTTTGGACGTTTATCAGGGCTTCCTGCATGTACAACCGAAGATAGAATAATCAGTTTTGATGGGGCACTCTTTTTTAGGAGATCGAGCAATAATTCGGTTAATAAGAAATGACCAAAATAGTTAACCCCCATGGTCAGTTCCAGACCACCGGAAGTTCTTTTTATTCCTCCATCCATTGAAACGAGTCCTGCATTACAGACTAAACCATCGAGTCGATCATATTTTTTTTGGAATTCTTCGCTGAAGGTCCTCACTGATTGAAGGTCTGCCAGGTCTAGCTTCATTACGTTATGACTTCCCTTCAGTCCATCAAAGCTCTTTGCTGCTTCATTGGCGGCCTCTATTCTCCGGCAGGCGAGAACGACATGCCCGCCTTGTTTTATCAATTGTCGTGTTGTTTCTAGCCCAACACCAGAGTTCGCTCCGGTCACGATATAGGTTTTTCCAGCGATATCTATGGATTTTTCTGCTTCACCTAGCCATATTACATCTTTTCTTCCCATGAAATCTCCTTGAGCTGTTTATAGTGTTCCTTATGAATGGGCGATGGCAGATTTGAACTGCCGACTTCTACCGTGTGAAGGTAGCACTCTCCCACTGAGTTAATCGCCCGAAACAAATAGGAATTGACTTATTGTACTTTTCGATAGAAGAGGTAGCAAGCACGAGTTACCGGCTATGATTCTCCTTGGATGGTCTGTATGCATACAAGAAGGGAGAAATATTCTTACTATTATTTTTTTGATGAGCTGAATAGGGTGTCAAATTCCAATCTTGGGATTCTATATATCCAAAAAATTCTTTTATTTCTTCGGAATAATTTTCATAGAAACGGGGAGACTCTTTTTTTTGAATAACTTTTTTTTGCACGCCTTTTCTCCTAGAGTTTAGGTAATATCTTTTGGTTGAGCCAATTTCTTTTCTATGCTAGATTTTGAAAATTTCTGGGCATAGAATGAGAATAGTTCTATATAAGCAATATTTCTATTTGTTGTACCAAGCTTAGCTTCATTGTGTAATTCAAACGGAATACTCATCCCAGCGGCTTCAAGGCTGTCCTTGCTAACAAAAACCTCGTAGGGTCCTGCAAGAGCTTGTAATTTTGAGGCGACGTTCACCGCACTTCCTATCAATGTGTAATCATAGCGATGTTCGCCACCTATTCGGCATCGGATAACGTTGCCGGTATGGATTCCTGCATGTAGAGCAACATCAGCCAGTATGGGAGAAGAAGTATTCTTAATTATTTGATATATGTGTAATACAGCTTGCATCGCCATGCGTGGTTTTTCGAAGACTACCAAGCAGCCATCACCAATAAACTTGTCAATGTCGCCTTTATATTCTCTTAATATTGGAACTATCAGAGAATAAAGAGTATCGAGTAATAATATTATTTTTTGTGTTTCATGTGAAGAGCTGTAATCCGTAAACCCACAAATATCCAAAAAAAGTATGGTTCGATTTTGCATATCCGGTTCTGGTAGCAAATTTTGGTCTTGAGCTTGACGTTTGGCGGCGGTGAGCGTGTTTTCGGAGAGGTATGAGGACACTATTTCTAAAAGAATGTAATTATTGATTAATTTTTCTTTTATCGTCAAGTTTTGTTGCATAAATTTTTTTATAGTATGTGAATATTTTAAGACGGATTCCAGAATTATGGGGAGAGTTGTATTCTTCTCAGAGTTTTCTACAATAAAGTCAGCAATTGAAAGAAATTCTTCTGAATTTTTAGAGTTTTCTATACTTATTATGGGAATATGTGAAAAAACTTCGCTTTCCTTGAATTCGGAAGCAAATATCTTTTCTTTTTCCTCAGAAGATTCAATAAATAACACATTCCACTCTTTTGAAAAAAGAATAGTATTCAATTCTTCAACTGTTGAACAGTTTTCGATTCTGAATTCATATTTTTTATACCCACGGAGTATCTGCCCAATGAGTGCCAAGGAGGTATCCGAGAGGTGTAATGAGAGAATTATAAACTCCACTAGATATATTATTTTATTAAAAATAAAATTACAATTATAAAAAAGCTAAATGTAAATAAACATTATTGACGCATATCACACTAATCTCTAGTATGAGAAATGCACAATTCTTCGGATCGCCCTCCGGTTCAATTACCGAGTAAATACGGTCTATTTACGATTAGTATACTTGAAGACATACAATCAACCGTTGAGAAAGAGCATTGCCTGTTGACGATGGGAACCCCGAAAGATGATTGTTTGGTCCGCATACATTCAGAATGTCTGACTGGGGATTTGTTTGGATCTATCCGGTGCGATTGTGGTACTCAGTTAGAGATGTCTCTTCAGAAAATCGCTGAAGAAGGCGAGGGTATTGTTATTTATTTGAGACAGGAAGGTCGAGGCATAGGATTGTCAAACAAATTAAAGGCTTATAATTTGCAAGACCGCGGTTTGGATACGGTTGAGGCAAATCTTGAATTGGGCTACGAAGCGGATGAACGCAATTATAGGGTTGCAGTGGAGGCATTGCAAAAACTCTCGATTCATTCGGTGCGTCTACTTAGTAATAATCCATTGAAGGTTCAGGCTTTGGAACACGCAGGCATTCGAGTGAGCGAGCGTATCTCTCTGGTTCCTAAGAATATTCCACCATTATTGCGGAGATATCTGAGTACAAAGGCAGAAAAAATGGGGCATTTGATTGAATTGCCCGATGAATCCAAATAATACAGGCGGTTCTATGCAGATATGGCAGAAGGCAAGGTTGTTCTACTTCTTTAATACTCCTAGTGCAAGCATTATATATATGCTTATATAGAACATGGTTGAAAATTCCCGCAAAGGACTCGAATTTCGTATTGCTGATCCAAAAGCAGATATTAATGCTGTTCTCGGATTGTTTAGAAAGGCTGGCTGGGTTTCCGGGTTTAAGAAGGAACTCTTTGCAGATGATTCACGATCAAAAGAAATCGTTGCAGCCTTCTTAGAAGATTCTTATGCATATCTAGCTTGCTATGATGGGATTGTGGAATCTGTCGCGCAAACGCATCAAGGAACAATACAACAGACGGATACTATTCTTCCTCTCTGCGCCGTTACCGCGGTCATCTGTGGGTATGTACTCCGAAAACAAAAGGCAACCAGTATTGCATTGGCCCGCGTATTGGCAGACCGAGCAAAAGCAGGAGATGCATTTGCTATGCTTGGTATTTTTGATCAAGGGTTTTATGACCGTCTTGGGTTTGGAACCAATCCCTATGAGTATGAATTTTATATCGACCCTCGTGATCTGAATGTACCAAAGATATCACGTCCACCAAAAGAATTTTCCTTGGACGATTTTAAGGCTATTTACCGTTCTCGTTGCCGTGCCCATAGTATGCATGGAGTGTGTACTATTTCTTCAGAAGCCATGGTAAAGGGTGAAATGATTTTTCACGATGAAAAAAATGGATTTGTACTGGGGTATACGAATGAAGAAGGAGAGATTACGCATCATTTATTTGCAAATTTCGAAGATGAACACGGCCCAGGGGGTATTCATTGGCTTGTTTTTCAAAATGAACAGCAATTACTTGAGCTCCTACAAATTGTAAAGTCGTTGAGTGACCAAATTTACAGTTTTTGGTTGTTGCAACCTCCACAAATACGTCTACAAGATTATCTGCATGAGCCATTTCGCTCCACCGAACTTACCAAGGGAGGAAAGCTGCCGGCAAAAACGGAGGCCTATGGTTTTTCACAGTTAAGAGTTCTGGACATCGCACAGGCGGTTGCTGCTACACATTTTTCTGGGGAAACGGTGAGTCTAAATATTCAGATCGATGATCCCATTGAGCGATTCTTGGAAAATGATTCTGCATGGCGGGGTGTGGGGGGCGAGTATGTACTGCATTTAGGTGAAGAATCTAGTATTTCCCCGGGCAGACATCCAAACTATGAAAGTATCTCCTTGTCTGTAAATGATTTTAGTCGTATGTTGCATGGTTCTATTTCACCAGCGCAGCTATGCTTTATGCAAAAAATGAAGGCATCGGAAGGATTGCTGAAAAAGCTTACGCGTGTTTTCAACCTGCCTGAGCCCCATCCCCAGTGGCTTTTTTGAGTAAGTCTAGATATTTCTATCTAACATTACTGTAAACGTTCGATTTGCTCTCTCGCAGCTTCTTCGATGCGAGAAATATCTTTTTGTGCGACTATTCTACGCCATATTCGCGCTCCAGGGCAGCCTGTAAAGAGGTAGAGAAGATGACGAATGATTGGCCAAGGGTTGATGCTTTTTTCTTCAAAGAATTTTGCCTGCGCGGTTGCTTCCAGTATGGTATCCAAAAATAATTCTTTTTCGGCGATTGTGTAATGCGTGGCGGTCGATGATTGCGGTGAATCTTCTGGCGCTGATAGAGCCGAAAAATCTTCTCGGTTTGCAAGAAGAGCATCAATTTTATGCAATGCAAAGGGGTCTTGGTATGCCAGTCTGCCAATCATAACGGCATCGGTGTATCGGAGATGGGTCAGAACATTTTGGACTGTTTTTATTCCCCCGTTTATTTCGATAAACGCTTCAGGGAATTGTTTCTTTACAGCATAGACTGCTTCATATTGTAGAGGTGGGACATTTCGATTTTGATTTGGTTTTAATCGGCCCAGTATGCGCTTCGGGCGTGTATGATGAAATGACGTACCCCCAATGTATACAGGGGCTGAATGAAGGCGGAGAGATTGTCTTCATTTGCCGTGAGACCGAGCCCAATACGATGCTTTATTGAAATAGGTTTATCCGTTTCTTGACTCATGGCAGTGTATAGTTTGCTTACTAGTTCTACATCAGCCATTTGGCAAACCCCAAATCCACCTCTAACGGCACGTTCGCTCGGACATCCTACATTGATGTTATATCCATCGTATTCATAGCGTTCTGCTTGGTGAACCGCTTGCGCGATTTGCTTTGGATCATTGCTTGCTAATTGCAATACGAGGGGTTTTTCTATGGCAGAAAAAGCAAGAAAACGCTCCTCCTTGCCAAAAACAATGCTTGAAGCAACTTGCATTTCGGTATAGAGCATGGCATTTGGGCACAGGCGTCGCAGAATCGGGCGATAAAAACGATCGGTATATTGCATCATCGGAGCAATACTGTATCTATAGTTTTTTTTCATTTTTTTAGGATATAAGGATGAAGATTGGCCCAGCAAAAAAAGTAGAATGTATACACTATCTGAGAAAACCCGGAGTAATACGCACCCATGACAATCATTCAGATATTCCCTCCGAGCGAAGATAATCGAGTTTCTCGTACAAAGGGTCGTTTTCATCGAGTGTGAACGCTATACAGCCGCTTGCGCGAACATAGCCATCTATGTAGATAACGGCGAATTGTCCCGGAGAAATTCCTTTTTCGGGTTTATAGAACGCAAGGTATAGGTAATTCTTGTCTTCTGATACATGGTATATAGCCCGGTGATATTCTTCCCCATGTCTTATTTTGACAAGTGCGGAACCAGAGCGTATTGGGCTAGGGATCCAATTCACATCGGTAACAGCAACAATAGGGAGGCCAAGTTCGTCCAATGTGCGTGCATGGCGCACATACACGATGTTGCTTTCAACTTCTTTTTCACAGACATACCATGGACCACCGCTAAGTCCTAACCCTCGTCGCTGACCGATTGTATGGAACCAATACCCATGATGGTCTCCGAGGTATTTTTTTGAGTGAAATTCGCGTATTGGTCCTGTTCGTTGCCCAAGATAATGTTCGATAAAGGTAGGATATCGAATTTTTCCCAGGAAGCATATGCCCTGGCTGTCTTTTCTTTCGGCATTGGGCAGGGAGAATTCTTTGGCTAGGGCTCTTACTTCTCGTTTCTTTTTCGTGCCAATCGGAAATACAGCTCTTGCCAATTGTTTTTGTGATAAACGAGATAAAAAATAGCTCTGGTCTTTTATTGGATCTGGTGCGGTTTTCAAATACATTCCGTCTATCTTCTTCTCGGTTGCAGCGTAATGACCACTGGCTATCTTGCTAAAAGAATTCTCATGTAAATCGAGAAAAGCACCAAATTTTATGAATTGATTGCAAAGAACATCGGGATTCGGGGTAAAGCCTTTCTTCAATTGATCTATTACATAGCTGACGATTTTTTCATAATATGCCGTTTGTAGAGGTTCGATTTCCAACGATAGCCCAAATCGTTTGCATAATTCTCTTGCATAGGAAATGTCTTCTTCCCAAGGACAGTGGCTGTTGAATTCATCTTCGAGCCAAACTTTGCAATAAAATGGGGTTATGTCCCATCCTTCTTTATGCAAAAGAGCAAGGGAAACCGCGCTATCGACTCCTCCAGATACCAAAATAGCTGTATTCACTATTATACAGCATATCCTGCATATAGTTTTCTAGTACAGACTGTTTGATGAGAAGGATGTTCCAGTAACATATATATACCCATGGTGCAAAGGAGAGAATACGGGGTATAATCTAAATTAAGGTCGTACAGCATAGGATAACGAATGGTTTCAGTAGGCATTTCTGATATTTCAACATATTTCCCAAAGAACTCTATTTCATTAAAAACCATAATTTCTAGACGCGGAGAGCAGGGTTCCAAACAAAGAAGACGCTTCGAGCGAGCTTTTAAATTCATAGAACAGCATTACATGCGGTTTCCTTCGATATGGGAAGACTCGGTTACAATGGCGTCAGAATCTGCGCTAAAACTCTTCAAGAGACACCCAAAAATCACCTCTCTCATTCGATATTTTGTGTCCGCTACCGAAACGGCTGTGGATATGTCCAAACCAATTGCTAATTATGTTCTCGGATGTCTAAAAAAAGCAGGAGTCTCTCTTCCTTCTTCTTTGCTGTCTTATCAAGTTCAGCATGCATGTGCAGCGGGGAGCCTGGGGCTTTTAGGACTGCTTACCATGCTCAAAGTTCGGGCTACCGAAGAAAGCAATGAAATCGCTGTATTGATGTGTTCCGATATTGCTCGGTATAAGGACGAAACATCTGCAGAATTAACCCAAGGTGCGGGGAGTGCTTCCGTTTTAATCGAAAAAAATCCACAACTGCTTGAGTTGGATGTTCAGAGTGTTGGGATGTATTCAAGCGATGTTGATGACTTTTTCAGGCCTACATGGAGTATGCATGCATCGGTTCGAGGTCAGTTTTCCGTCGAATGTTACAAGTCCGCCCTGGTACGTGCTGTGGAAGATTATGCACAACAATGCAACACTCCTCCTGCGAATATCATAAAAGAAGTAGATTTCATAGTGCTCCATGTTCCCTTTGCTAAAATGGCTCATTCGGCTTTGAAACACATATACGATAAATATATAGGGGCATCTCCAGAAGACTTTCAGATATTTCTTGAGAAGAAACATTTTTCTGAAGGATTAAACACCGTAAAATGTGCGGGAAATGTGTACACCGCTAGTATTTTTGTTGTTGTACGTGATCAATTACAATCAGCCTATCGCGATTATGGCTCTAAGATTGTTGGGAAATCCGTACTCATGTGTTCTTATGGGTCTGGAAACACCTTGGTATGTATGAAAGGGACCGTAGCCCCAGGAGCTGCAGCGATACTAAACAATTGGGAAAACGATGAATTGCTAACTCGATCCGAGAATGCATCCTATGACCTGTACCATAACTGGATACGGCAACCAGAAGGAGATCCATCGCAATATGCACCCGGTGCAATGGACGCGGATGGATTTCACTTAGATGAAATTCGTTCAGATGGGTATAGAGTATATGGATATGGATCATCCGATTCACAGCCGAAAGAATAAGCATCTTGAAACCTGTCTCGATCGATCAGCAGACATAGAATCTCAGTCTTCACACCTTTCCAAAATTCACATACTTCCAACCGCTTTTCCCGAATGTTCTCGAGCCTCGGTGGATACGACTTCCTCGTTTGCAGGGTCCCAGATATCGATGCCCTTGATTATATTGCCGATGACCGGTGGAACTCATCTTGGGAGACAACTCAACGAAGTATTGTACGAAGCAGCATGTGAATGTTCTCTACCGATCGGCCTGGGTTCTATGCGAGCCCTGCTTGAGGGAAGCTCTGGAAGAAAAACCTTTATTCCGAAGCGAAAAAAAAATACAACTCCTATCATAGCAAATATTGGGGCTATTGAATTAAAACGCCATAGCATAAAACACATACTACACTGCTGCGATGAACTGGGAGCCGATGTCCTGTCCTTGCACATAAATGTTGCCCAGGAACTTGTTCAGAAAGGAGGTGATACCGATTTTTCCGCCATACTTCCAAAGGTGCACTTGCTTAAACAAGAGTCACCGATCCCTTTATTGGTAAAAGAGGCAGGTTTTGGCATCGATCCAGATGCTGTGCAGAGACTTTCTGAAATAGAGGTCGATTATATAGATATTTCGGGTTCAGGCGGGAGTAATTGGGCAATGATAGAAGCAAAGGACCGAGGGAAGGAAATATCACCCGAACGAGTCGAATTTTTTAGGCATTGGGGATGCCCAACCGGAACATTGCTGCGGCTAATGTATGAATTTTCACAGCCAAGAATCGGATTAGAAAAAGAGCAACCCCTCATGCAGAGTAGTCTTTCTCTAGGTAGTACCAGACTCGTCGCATCCGGTGGTGTACGGACGGTACACGATATGGCAGTATGTTTGGCCTCTGGGGCCTCTTACGTTGGTATGGCTTTACCCTTGATCCGATTGGCGGCTGAGTCGGGAGTTTCGGGCGTGATTGCACATTTGCATGACCTACAACAGGGTCTACAAGATGCGATGCTTGTTTCTGGAATAACCAAGGTCGCAGATATGCCCACATGCATTACGTGGTGCGATGCAGACCTAGAAATAGAGGTCAAGTCTTTACTAGCAGCTTATGGACGGAGAAAACAGCGTCATGGCTGATGAGCACGCCGATCTTTTGCGGCGTATACGCCATTACGAAGATTTTTTAGCAGGTTCTGATGCACGCGAACTGGCCTCCTATTTTATTGAAGGGGAAATTGGCATGCATGGGGTGCCATTAGGGATAGTCGAAGATGCCTATATCAATGAGAAATTCTATGATGTGCCCATGGCAACCGAAGAAGCCTCGATTGTGGCTGCAGTTCGGTTCTGGAACCGATTGTTGCGCCCTATTGGGGGTATCCAGACAACGGCCTTGCGGACCATCGTAAAGGGGCAAGTCCTTGTAGAAACACAGGTATCTACAGATGAAATTTTGCGATATGCCACCTCTTATACCAAGCAATGTGACAAAGAATTTCCCCAGATGATACAACGCGGCGGTATTGCTACCGATGTTTCGGTAAGATTGATCGAAAAATACCCAGACTCTACGCACAGTTTGCACGTTGTCACCCTGTATATTGATTCTCGAGACGCTATGGGGGCTCATCGAAGCACCGAAATGGCCCAGTGGGTAGGGGCATGCTTTAAGCGTGATGGCAGGGGAATTCCCATAGCCTCCATTGTGAGCAATAATGCCCATGAACGTTGTGTGCGTGCCCAGACATCTATTCCCCACAAAATAATGAGGCGAATAACGGGAAAGCAAGACGCAGTAACTCGCTTGGAACGGATGTTTGTATGGGCAAAAAAAGATATTGATCGCGCGGTTACGCACAACAAAGGGATCATGAATGGAGTCACCGCGGTGGTGCTTGCGAGTGGAAACGATACACGTGCTGCCGAAGCCGCTGCACATGCATATGCATCTAAGGGTGGAAGATATCACCCATTATCGTGGTGCGAGATAGGCAAAAATAATATCGATGTATTTTTAGAATTACCGGTAGTAATTGGAACCGTTGGAGATGGTGTACGGACGCAGTTAGGATCGCGGCGATTTTTTGACCTTGTGACCCGCAAAATGAGCGGTGCACAGAAAAATACTACGAATAGCATTGGCAGTTCAGAATTATCTTCTGTAATAGCAGGCATAGGACTCATACAAAATATAGCTGCTCTTACCGCACTCATCGGCAGAGGGATCCAGTATGGTCACATGCCCCTGCATGAGAAGCGTAGAAAGATAAGCCAGATAACCGATATTGAACATTGAACTATGCTGCTATACTGAATTATGTCGCAACGATATAACGCTCTGGCACATCCCTCTTTAGCCTTATCGAAGTATTGGGGCAAAATGGATGGAAATATAAACACACCAGCGACACCAAGTTTGGGGATTTCTCTTGATTCTTTGTATTGTGAGGTGAGCATTGAATTACTCACACAAACACAAGGCGATAGTGTATTCCAGAATAAAGATAAACTTGAGATTTCAGACCAGCTTGCTATCATGCTCGAGGCCGTACGGAAAAAGTTTCATTTGCCACCGATTTCTATAGAAACGACATCCAATATTCCCTACGCCTCTGGTCTGGCGGGGTCTTCTGCTTTTTTTGCAGCATTGGCCGCTTCGATTGCATTGTGTGCTGAACACGAATACGACGTCCATATGACAAGCAAAGATATTTCAAATATAGCCCGGATTGGATCGGCATCTGCATCGCGTGCGGTGTTTTCTGGATTTCAATATTTGGACAAAGGAGCAATCCACGCGGAATCAATATTCCCGAAAGAGCATTGGCCAGACCTACGTGTATTGTGTGTGATCGTTCATACCGAAAAAAAATCTATTTCTTCACGAGAAGCCATGCAATTATGCAAGAAAACCTCTCCCTTTTATCAATCATGGTGTACATTTGCTGAAGAACAAATCGGTTTGATACGTAGCGCTGTTGCAGAAAGGGATATAGGCAGCCTGGGGCCTCTAATGACGCATAATGCCTATGCGATGTTTGGAGCGATGATTGCCTCTCATCCGTCGATCAGATATTGGAACCCGCAGAGCCTTCTTGTGTTAAATGTGATTAAAACATTGCGGAAACAAGGATACGCAGTTTGGGAAACCATGGATGCGGGGGCACAAGTAAAGCTTATATACAATCAAGCGGATGGACCTAGCATACGCCGGTCGATTGAATCGCATGTCCCGGATGCTAGGTTACACGAAAGTTGCGTAGGGTCGGGAGTAGATTCGTGGAAAGAATAGACACTCAAATTGCAGATGGGGAAACGGACCAGTGGGAAGCTGAGATGCTTGAATTCCGTATTCCATCGAGTGTGCTATTGTTTGGTGAGTACGCAATTACACAATACGGTGGGATTGGATTGGGACTTGTAGCTAAGGAATCTACCTGGACTCGAATATTTCTCGGAGGGCATGTTCCTCCTGAACAGATTGTCAGAAATTTTTCGTATCAGAAGCCCCCTAGTATTCTAGATATTCGCCTTGATCCTTCTTCTTTACAGGGTATTGCTGAATCATCCGATAAAAAAACTGCGCAATACCCACACAGTAAATATCCTATCCATATCCGAAGTATTTGTTATCCAGGGCATATTTCGCCAGAACGAATAGAGTATATGTGGCATTGTTGTTTTTCAGTGTGCTGGCCTGCAATCAAGCAAACATATTTAGGAAATCCTTCGACTCTAACCGAGGCAACCTGTTTGGTAGACACGAGAGAATTATTTCTGTCTTCCAGGGAATTGAATCGATGTAGAGATGAGACTGGAGAAGGATTAGCCATGACGACACAGAAAAAGGGCCTTAGTTCCAGCGCAGGAGCCTGCCTCGCTATGTGTCTGTGTTTATGGTCAATGGCACAATTGGATCCATTTGATAATGCATCTGGGTTTGTAGAGATTGTCATCGCTGCTCATAAACTATTTCAGGGTGGTGGCAGTGGGTATGATGTTCTTACATCATATTGCGGAACAACAACTTTGATGATGCAAATGGACAAATCAACAACGTCTTTTCAAAAGCATCTTTTTGATCCCCTGGAATCGGAAAATATCGTTAATGATTTTTACAATCTTGCAAATACATGCGAGAAGGAAGTGTCCAGCAACACATGGTTTTCATGGATGTCGATAGGAGACTTTTTTTCCCTGAAAAATCTGTTTTATACAAAGTCGGTAGAAACAAAGAATGCTCTAGGGGCATTTATTGAATATTCGATGTCTCATTCAGAATTAATCAAAGCGCAGATAGATCGATCAAACAAGACGAATATACATCTTATACGAGAGATGCACGAAAAAGATGGAGATTATCAGACCGTAAATAATCTTATTACAACTTTGATAACGTATGGATTAGAAATAGGAACATGTATCGGAGTGACCGCGGATATACCAGGGAATCTTGTAAATGATGTAACCAATAGTATAGAAAAGGAAAAAACTGCCAATCCCGATGACGAACTTCATTGGAAATCACTCGGTGCGGGCAATGAAACCGTTGGTTTGTTCTCTTATAATCGCAATCTTTCCAGAACCATATTCTAATGTAAGTATAAGCGCAAAAGTATATACTCTACGTATGCGGTTTAGTGGAGGGGCAAAGCTTATTCTCTACGGTGAATATTCTTCTTTGCTAGGATATCCTGCGCTTGTTGCCCGCTTGCCTCAAGAAATTGAATTATCTAGAACAAATACGCCCCATGAAAGTCATGGACCGGAAAAAATATGTGGCGGTCACCCTTTACTGGGAGAGTTTTTGCCAAATGGATACCTCAATTACCTCTATTCGATCACAGAAAAGATTCTTATGGCTTACAGCGATGATATATTCGCCGGCGGTCCGCTTGATAAGAAAAAGAATTTTAAAAAGGCTTCTGAGGCTATCAGCAGCGCCATAGCACAACTAACTACCCTGGTCTGTAGTTCTTCTATACCGCAGAAAGCAGGTTTTGGTTCTTCGGCGGCTCTTTCGGTTGCTATTGCTCGGTATATCATGCATCAATTGTCCGAGATGACTCCAGAATTGTTCAGCGATGAGAAATCTCTCAACTCGATTATACGAACATGTGCATGCCGCTTTGAAGATTATTTTCACGGGCGGGCATCGGGAATAGATACGATCATCAGCGCTTCTCCCGTTGGAAGTGTGTTAAAAATACATCCAGATAGTTCAGATTCTGGAAAGAATACTGAATACTTTAAGAAAGACCTTGCATTACAAGCGAATTTCCATGTAGGCACGTATACGGAGTCTATCGTGTATTGTTCACTATATCGCAGCGGCGAAACAAAGGATCGCATCAGCCATGTCCTTGCAACCCAAGAAGCGGCAGTGCACGAAATGGGGCGGATTATAACACAAAATCTGTCGGACCCCTCATCTAAGATATTGACTAGGCAAAACGTGACGAATATATACAATATTCAAGTGAGCTCTGGCATAGCCAATGCCCAAGAAAGTTCATTTATACAAGATGTTTCTTCGGCTTGTGAGACTGTAGGGAAAATAAGCGGGGCAGGAGGGGCTTGCTTTTTTCTTGCCGACGGTAGCGCTCATCAACATAGCATAGTTTCTTACTGCACAAAAATAATTCAGTATTTCACCGATGGAAAGAAGGGTTTTGTGGGCAAACACGAGGTTTGGTTGTAGCTAGGTTCTTTTTGACGGTATTATATAGGTATGGTGATATCAAGCGAAGAATTGAGAAATAAAGTTGCGGTTGTAACCGGAGCAAGCAAGGGGATTGGACTATCAACAATGCGTTTGTTTGCCAAGCACGGAATACATACCATTGCGGTCGCACGGAGCAAGGAGCTTCTCAGCGATCATGCTAAAGATGCACAAAAAGAATATGGAAGCACCGTAATTCCCGTTGTTGCAGATGTTTCGACCGAAGAAGGTGTCGAAGCGGTGTATGAAGTGGCAAAAAGAGAATTTTCCTTTGTAGATATCCTCATCAATAATGTCGGCGTAGGTAAATATGGATCGGTGAATGAAACCGATGCAAAGGACTATGACTGGATGATGAATTCAAATATGCGGAGTAGTTTTTTGTGTACTCGTGCATTCCTTCCTGATATGAAAAAACGGAAAGATGGCTGGGTGATATTTGTTGGATCGGTTGCTGGGTTACGTGGTTTACCGCATGAGGCCGTGTATTGCGCCTCAAAATTTGCACAGTATGGATTTGCTCAGGCTCTAGATCATGAAGTTCGCAAATTAAATATAAAAGTTACGTATATTGCACCGGGGGGTGTTCACACCGAGTTTGCTATTGGAACGGGACGTGATCACGAAAATCCGATCATGCAGAACATGATGGACTCTGACGACGTGGCTGAATCTATTCTATTCACCCTACGCCAGACGAAAAAAGCAAGACTTTTCTTGCTGGGAATGAGGCCGTTACAAGAGGTTCTATAACGTGCTCGAATCAATCCAGTTGTTTTTGACCACTCCACTATCGATTGGTTCAATCCAACTTCTCCTTACTCCCATAGACTTTTTCTTACAGATACTTCTTCCCATACTCGGGTATATCGTTCTTGTTCGACTCGTAAGACGGTTTTTCACCCGGATTGCAAAAATGCCGTTTTGGCAAAGCTCTACAAGGACAAAATTGCTAAAGCGCATACATATGGGATTGCGCTTTTTGTTTTTTGGAGCAACCCTATGGGCCATAATCTGGTTGCAGAGAGACGAGTCTGCTGGCTTGAGCCAACTCGTGTTCCAGGTTTTGTCTCAACCCCTCATTTCCACGGAGCAGTTTCAATTAACGGTTTTTTCATTGTTGCTGGTTGTTCCAATCATCTACGTAGCAAATTGGATGTCAAAAATTGTACATAGAGGATTATCATCAAAGGTTTTGCCCCATATTGTGCAAGGGGAAGATGTACGACTCACGCTCGCAAATTCGATCCGCTATGTGTTTATGGCCCTATTCATTGTCTTTGGTCTTTCCATTGTTGGCATTAATATTTCTTCTATAACCCTTCTCATAGGAGCGTTGGGAGTTGGTATTGGTTTCGGTTTGCAAGGAACCGTTGAAAATATATTCGCTGGTGTTGTTATCATCGCTACACGAAGCATAAAATTGAACGATCGTATACGAATCAATGATTATATGGGAGATGTGAAGCGCATAAATTTGTTGAACACAATCGTTTCCACCGTTGCAAATGAAACTCTAATTATTCCAAACAAATTGCTTGTTAATAATATCGTGCACAACACAACACATGAAATGGACGAAAGTGTATCTCTATTTTTACGTTTTCAGGTCCATTATGATAGTGATCTTGAAGAGGTTAGCCGTATTTTGGAAGGCATACTCAAGGAAAATCCCTACGATATAAGCGATTCAAAATATCCTCCCCGTGTGTATTTGTATGCATTCGATGATTCGGGTATAACATTCTCGACAAGTTGTAGAATTCGTAGTGTTTTCCAGCTATATGCTGCTCGTTCACACATAAATTTTGCCGTATGGCGGGCCTTCAAGCAGGCAAACATTTCCATCCCCTATCCACACATGGATGTACATCTATCTACAGGGGAGGGACCAGACCCTCAGCCACAAAAGAATGCTGATACTTTTGCTCAGTAGTTGTCGAGAAGCAAAGCTAGAATCAAGAACCCATGCGTTCTACATATTGTTTGGTTTCGGTGTTTATGACAATCTTCTCACCCTTTTTGATAAACAAAGGGGCTCGAATGACAAGTCCGGTTTCCAAGGTGATTGGTTTTACCGTTTTTGAGACTGTATCTCCCTTGATTGCTTCTGGGGCCTCAACAACGGTAAGCACAACTTTTGCTGGTAATTGTAACGATATGGGGGTCGTCTCCCAGTGCATAACGGGATAGACTTCGCCTTCGAGCAAGAAATCGGCTTCTTGTTCCAGTACATTTTTTGTAATGGAGAATTGGTCAAAAGATTCTGTATCCATGAATATAAATTCTTCGTTGTCTAAATACAGATATTGTGCAGGTTTTTCTTCGATTGTAGCTTCTTCAACAATGGCGCTTGAATTAAATGTCTCGCGCAGTATTTGCCCATTGACCAAGCCCTTTATTTTCAGTTTCACATAGGCTGAACCCTTTCCAGGTTTATAAAATTCTCTTTCGATAACCTTGAATGGTTCCCCTTGTACTAAAATAAACGTTCCCTTTGAAATGTCACCAGCTTTCATACGGCAGTATATGCGAGATTTGAGAAAAAGGGTACTATATTTTTTGATATAGTTTTGCTTTTTTGTTATGCGTAAAATGGTCATATACACACGATACTGTGGTATGATAGTCGGTGTGAGTAATCTATGACGTTATTGTGCGCGGCAATGCCTAGCGAACTGTGTTACGCGATGGATACGTTGCAGTATTTCAAGGTAGAAATCGTTCTGACTAATCCACAAACCTATCTTATTCATTCGTTACGAACCAGGAATGTTTTTCTTGGAATGGTGCTTGGTGTGGGGGCAAGGCAGGCTAGACAGCATCTCGACATGATCGCACAGAAGTTTTTCATCACCGACATAATCTTGGTGGGAATTGCTGGGGCCTTATCTGGCACGATAGATATACACAATGTTGCGGTAGGAACGACCTGTTTCTTTAGAGAAAACAGGCAATCGGTATGTGCTACTTGTGATGCAACGAGGGCCTTGGGTATCGGAAATATGCTGGAGCAACAAGATTATCACCCGGCATTTATTGACTTTTTGATGGTGCGTCATGGGGTTTTTTCGTTTGCGAAATACCAAGAAGAACGCTTTGAATCCTGCAAGGAAACAGTGCTTGCCGTTGATATGGAATCGGGCATTGTTGCCCACTGGGCAAATGAACGCAGAATATCTTGCAATATTATAAAAGTTATTTCTGATCTCATCCCACAAAGTTCCGAGCGACTACGCCGTAGAGAGGATGTACTCGATCAAGATGATTTTCTACAAGCTCTTAAAATATCTAGGTCCGTTTCCCTTACATTGTTGTATTATTTTGATATAGTTGCCAAATCTTTACATTAAAGAAGTGAATAACTACACTGACATATGATCAAACCGTTTAAATTAAACGAAGACGTATCTATCCCACAACTGGGTTTTGGGACATACATGCTAAAGGGATACGATGCTATTCGAGGGGTGGAGACGGCGCTAGAGGCTGGGTATCGAAGCATCGACACGGCTGCTTTCTATGAAAATGAACGAGAAATAGGATCGGTTATTCGTTCTTCGGATGTTCCCAGATCTGAACTTACCGTTACTACCAAGTTATGGAATGATGTTAATGATCCTGCTTTTGTTCGAGCCGAGCTTGAAAAAAGTTTAGAAAAATTGGGTTTGGACTTTGTGGATATCTACCTCATGCATTGGCCGGTTTCCAAAACATTTGTAAAAACATGGGAAACCCTCATAAGCATGACGGAACTTGGTCTAGCCAAGGCGGTTGGGGTATGCAATTTTCACCAGCATCATTTTAAATCTCTGAAGAAAGAAGGATTACCGATGCCTAGTATGAACCAATTCGAACTTCATCCATTATTGATTCAGAATGAATTGGTGTCTTATTGTCAGCAAAACAACATTGTCATTGAATCCTGGGCACCTATCATGCAGGGGCATATGTTTCAATCTGATGCAGTAGACAGTCTTGCCGAAAAATATGGAAAGACAAAAATTCAAATTGTATTGCGATGGCATATAGAACGGAATTTTGTCGTAATTCCAAGGTCTCGAAGCCCCGAACATATACAGGAAAACATAGATATTTTTGATTTTGTCCTTACAAACGATGAAATTGAAACCATTAATTCTCTTGATTGTGGAAAACGATATGGTCCCGATCCCGACACGTTTGTGTGACTAGGTATATATAGCATGTCCTTTATTGAAAAAGATTCTCGATGGATAGATTCACTTGGCGCTCAATGCTTGATCTACGAACATAGGTCAACGGGCTGCGAGGTTGTCCATATCAAAAATGAAGACCCAGAGAATTTGTTTGCCTACATGTTTAGGACGCCTCCATACGATTCAACGGGTTTACCTCATATTATGGAACACACAGTTTTATGCGGGTCTCGTAGATATCCGTTGAAGGACCCTTTTGCTTCTTTGCTCAAAACGAGTTTGAACACGTTTATGAATGCAATGACAAGCCTCGATAGGACGTATTATCCTGCTAGTTCTTCTGTTGAAAAAGATCTTTTTAACCTTATGCGGGTGTATGGCGATGCTGTGTTTTTCCCGCTCCTCCGAAAAGAAATGTTTCGCCAGGAAGGTGTTCGAGTTGAATTTTCAGAAGATGCTTCGCCTCGTTTTCAAGGCGTCGTCTACAACGAAATGAAAGGGGTATACTCCGACAAAGATTCAATTGTTGCGAGGGCCTGTGTTCGATCATTATTTGAAAAGGGACCCTACGCATACGATCCTGGAGGAGACCCAAATGTTATCCCATCTTTGAGCTACAATGCATTTGTAGATTTTCACCGTAGGTATTACCATCCAACAAATACCTGCTTGTTTTTATATGGAAATATAGAAACAGAAAAATATCTGAAATTCTTTGAACAAAGAATACTATCATCATTCGTTCGCGGACAGGCTGCCTCCCTTAGACACCGTACATTCCATCGAGGAAGCGATGCTGTGCATGAAATATCATACCCAGCACAGCATTCAGATCAAAAAAATACTATTGTAAAGAATTGGCTTCTCAAGCTTAATAATGACGTTCATTCTCTGGACACTGCGCGTATGGTTGGAGAATTGCTCATAGGAAATACTTCTTCACCATTGTATCGTGAGCTCCTTGAGTCGCGGTATGGTAAAGCGATTACTGCCGTCTCTGGGATTGATTTTGATTTGTATGAACCGATATTCTCTGTTGGCTTAGATGAGGTAGAAGAGGAAAACAAAGAAGCGGTATTAGACAAAATTCAAAGTATCTTGGTTGAGATACGGGACAAGGGATTCGATCCCGATCATGTTGAATCGATTATTGCGCACACTGAACTGAATGATCGTGAAGTGAGAAAGGGGCATCGAGAAGGTCTTAGACTTATGCGGAGGGTTTCCCGGGCATGGGCATACAATTCCGACATTGTGCCATTTCTTGAAACAAACAAAAGAATTGAATGGCTGCGGAGCGAATATTCTAGAAATCCCGGAATTTTTCAAGATTGGGTAGATGAATTTTTGCTCGAAAATAATCATACAAGCGTTGTTCTGTGCCGACCTGATCAGGAAAAAATAAAAAAAGATCTTGAGGAAGAAGAGACGAGACTCACATCCTTGGTGTTAAAGAGTGAACACGACCTGCGAGAAGATGCGAGTGCAGTATTTGCTCTTCAGAGTACACCAGAAGCAAAACGCAATATTGACAAAATGCCAAAATTATTGCGATCTGATGTTCCTAAAGAAATAAGAAAATATGATGTTGAACAAGGTGATGCTCCTGTCTGGAACATTAGACAGGATTTATTTACCAATCAGATGCACTATGTCGTCATTTCTTTTGAATCAAGCGGTATCCCGGATGAACTGCTCATCTATATTCCCTTACTTATGGGGTTGTTTGACGAATGTGGTACAAAATCATTTAGCAGTGAGCAATTACAACGCAATATTGATACATATACTACAGGAATACATACCAGTGCTGGGTGTATGCTTCACAGGATAACCGGTCACTTGCACCATCACTTTTTCATAAAAACAGGATTTCATACAGACAACCTCGACATGGTTGTACGGATGTGTCAAGAATTGCTAACAAGTATTGATGTTTCTCAACACTCTCGCATTAGAGAAACCGTTGAAGAAATGATCATAGATATGTCGAATTCGCTTGTTAGGGCTGGGCATATACATGCTATGTACCGGGCGGACAGACAGACATCGCCTGTGGCTGAGGTCGAAGAGTTGTGGTACGGCATTACACAATTGGAACACATCAGGCGATGCGCTGAAGACATTGGATCGGTTACACAAGCACTCCGCTCGTTGATTGAGACGTTATTTGTTTCATCTAGAATGAAAGTGAGTTCGGTGCAGGGCTCTGCAGATAGAGATTCTATAAACAAATTCATACAACGAATAACAATGATTCTCCCTGAAGGCACGGATCCTATATCGACAAGGGTTAGACTGAGTATACGCTCCGGAATGACCGAAATTATCGAAATACCCAGCCAGGTTTCCTTCAATGCATTATCGCTGAGGGGAATGAAGCGCACTGATCCGCTGTACCCGGCTTCTCTGATGCTATCGAGGTTATTGAGCGCGGAATATTTTTGGAAGCATATACGTATGAAGAATGGCGCTTATGGGGCTTTTGCCGTTCCAAAAGGGTCAGAGGGTATATATACTTTCGTCACGTACCGTGATCCGAATATTGATGATACATTTGCTATCTTTGGAGAAGCGCTCGAGTACTACATGAACAAACAATTGGGAGAAGAAGAAATTGATGGAACCTTGTTCTCTGTTTTGGGAAGTGAGTTTCGTAGTGTACCACCGTATCAAGCAGTGAATGAAGCCTTTCATTATGCTCTTAGTGGAATTGATGATGAATTCCGACAGACGATACACAATGGAATTCTCGCTGTAAAACCGGCAGATGTGAAACAGGTTGCAAAGAAATTGCACCAGGCATTTAATACAGCGAATCGAGTTGTTATTTCAGGAAAAGAGATTATAGAGCGTTCAGAATACAAGACAATGAAAAGAACAGTAGTGACATTGTAATTGATTGATCATCGAACATACACTCACATCTATCCGACGCTTTTTACTCTAGTTGCAATGAGTATGAGAGATGATGTGCTTGCATCGATCGGTTTTTTTTCTTTACAGTGATGTATATCGTATTACCACAATGAGGAGTGAATAATGGGCAAATTAAAAGTCAGTCAGGGTGTATTGTATGGAAATGAATTGCGAGATGTATATGCATACTGCAAAGAACAGAAATGTGCATTTCCAGCGGTAAATGTTATCGGATCTTCGAGCACCAATGCAGCTCTCGAGGCAGCAAGACAAGCGCAATCACCAATTATTGTACAATTTTCGAACGGTGGCTCTCATTTTAATGCAGGAAAATATTTAGACAATACAAACCAGCAAGCAGCAATAGCTGGAGGAATTGCGGGGGCACATCATATTCACGTCCTAGCCAGGGCATATGGAGTCCCAGTTATTTTGCATACCGATCATTGTGCAAAGAAATTACTGCCCTGGGTAGATGGATTGATTGCTGCGGGTGAGGAGTATTATCGTATCCACAAACGACCTTTATACAGTTCTCATATGCTTGATCTGTCCGAAGAACCTTTGAATGAAAACATAGAGATTTCTGCTCAATACGCGCAGAGACTTGCCAAAATAGATATGGCCCTTGAAATGGAACTGGGTGTTACGGGTGGTGAGGAAGATGGGGTAGATAATACCGATATTGATGCCTCTCGTTTGTATACACAGCCCGAAGAGGTCTTAAAGACCTATGAGACACTTACTCCACTAGGACATATAACCATTGCTGCAGCATTTGGAAACACTCACGGAGTCTATAAGCCCGGTAACGTGAAGTTAACACCAATTATTCTCAAAAATTCACAAGATATGGTAGAAAAAGAACACAAGACGGAGAAAAATCCTATTAGTTTCGTATTTCACGGTGGTTCTGGCTCTGAAAAATCAAAGATAACCGAATCATTGGGGTATGGTGTTGTAAAAATGAACATCGACACAGACACTCAATGGGCTTTTACTCGTCCGATTCGGAAGTATATGGAAGAGAAATCTGCCTATCTACAATCTCAGTTGGGTAATCCAGAAGGACAAGATAAACCAAATAAAAAGCACATAGATCCTCGTGCATGGGTTGTGAACGGAGAAAAAGGAATAACAGAACGTTTGTTAGAGGCCTATAGAGATCTTGGCTCATTTGGGGCATTTACTTTTTGAGTATTGGCTTTCACCGAGCAGCGGGATTGCTTCAAAATAACCGATTGATTTCGTGCCGAAAACGTATGACATTCATTCGGTAGATAAACTCTTTTTTTATTATTCCGATATTAGAACGTATGCGTCTCTATGTTCTTTCTGTGCTGTCTTTTTGTTCTGCTATCCTTTTTGGTGAACAATACGAGCTTGGAAATTTTCATTCTTGGGAATTATTTCCGCATAGATATGCAATCGCAGAAGACATAGATGGAAGCTTGCGCCTGGGAACACAAGAATATTCTGAGTTAGCGCAGAGTAGGGAATTATATCTTTCTTTTGAAGACCCATTCTTACAAAAAACACCCATAGCCCTTGAGTTGGGATTGCAGAGTGATGTGGTTGCCCTGAGGGAACGTGGGAAGAGAATGGTTCCAGCCTCCGACAAACCAATTCAGATTTTAGACCCACATTCACAAAGCACCTTGTATGTAAGGAATTCGGATATTGAGACAATTACCGAAGCTTCCCATGGATTTCGTTCGGGGGTGTTTCGTGGCGATTCGGGCCTAGAGCTTGATATCCATTCGTTGAATAGACATAGAAGTATGTTTTCCTCCTATGCCCAGTGGCATGAAGCCACAATTTCTTTTGATTTGTTTGTACTTGATGTAGAGGATGGGGCAGATGTTTTTTTGTGGAAACATATTCCTATAGAAAAAAATGTATCCGAACAAAGTATTCGTGCGTATATACGCAGTGGAAAACTTGTATGGGAATTTGTGAATTTATTTAGGGTTGGAGATGAATATATCACAGTTATTGTGGAAAATAGTCGTGTCGTAGTGCCGAAGATCTGGCAGTCGTATCAACTCACTATAGACAGAAGTACAGCAAGAATGCATTATTTTATCGATGAGGAACTTGTTGCTGTGCGATCCATTGCAGATGAGCCTCGTTTGGTTTCTGCCATAATTCTTCCAGGAATCCTCCAAGATTTTTCTATTGGACAGGGATACAAAGGGTACATAGATGAATTTCTGATCACGTCTCATCGAAGAGATGTAGAAAAGAATCTTGATGAAAAGAATTTGGGTCAAATCATGAGTGACATCGTGTATTTTGGTGAAAGCCAATACGATATCGAGAAAATAATCATCCACCATACAGGAGATGAACAGTTGTTCTCGAGGTTTTCATACCGCCTGTTTTCTGATTTTGCAGATGCAGATAGGGCTATATGGGCTCCCATTGTTGATACAATCCCAATGGGGGAACGGGAAGGTCGTTTTTTACAAATTCATCTTGAATTACTTACGGATAAACTGATAGTGGACCCTGTTCATATCCAGTCCGTTTCAATCGAAATGAATCAAATTCAACCACTACCTTCTCCGGATTCTATTACTATTCGGTGGGTGAGAGGTGTTCCAATACTTTCATGGAATAGAGTGAACATGTACGGCGTTGCAGGGTATTATGTGCGTATAGCACAGGAGCCTTGGTCCAGGGAAGTCGCTGCCGAAGCAACACGCTTTATTGATGTGGGGGATACCGAACGGTTTGAAATAGAAGGTTTTAATCTATCAGATATATATTATGTATCTGTTGCAAGCTATCGTACCGGTGAACTCCCTTCACATCTAGTATTTTCCCATGAGCGTTCTCTCAACATGATGGAAAATCGATAATGTTTGCAGGTGAGAAATTCTCTTCTGGGTTAGAGGGGCTAATAGGCTTCGCATTGTATTCATGTCAGCGACATTTTATAATATAAAATGCAGGACATTCCCCAATTGCATCCGCTAGAAGTGCAAGTACTCCGCAATTTCCCTAGTGAGGGGGCAGTTTCTCTAGATTCTATTCGAGAAAATGTACATTTTTCAACGGGTCAAATAAATCAGGCCATCAGTCGTTTGTTGGATCGAGTTTATATAGAAAAAACGCATACAGATACTCATCGCTGGTATGAGCGAACAGAATTGGGAGCAAGCCTAGCAGAATTGGGCAGCGTGGATTCACAAATTATCTCTTGCATACACAAAAATGCGGTGTCGGTAACCGAAATTGCATCTTTTTTGGAATTAACCGCGAGCGAAACCGGGCCAGCTCTTGGGAGACTCGTTGCGTTTGGGGCGATCAGCATTGGCAAAGACAAGAAACTCTTGTTAAAAGATAAAAAGAAAGCAGATATTGTGTGTTCGATAGACGTATTTCTAGCGCAGGATTCTCCCATAAACGATAAGGACTGTAGTGAAGAACAAAGAGCATTTATGCAGTTGGTGAGCAAAAAACGTGGAGCAAGCGCCACCCTGTTTCGAGTTGGTGAATCAGAACACATAGCATATTCCCTCACGACAGAGGGGTGCGAAATTCAAAAGGTATATTTATCTGCTTCGAATAGTGAAGAAGCACTTGGTTCTCTGACCCCAGCTATGCTAAAGGATGGGTCCTGGCGAGGGAAAGAATTTAGACCCTATGATGTCCAACAACCTCCGGTTCGGGTGCTTCTTGGGAAGCGCAATGTATACGCTGATTATTTACAGGAAGTGAAAGACCAATTTGTTGCTCTGGGATTCCAAGAGTTTGATGGGCCATTGGTGGAAACCGATTTTTGGAATACCGATGCCTTATTTATGCCACAATTTCACTCAGCTCGGGACATACACGATGTATATGCAGTAAAGAATCCCCAGCATGCAACAGAAGTAAAGGAACCCTATTTCTCCAATGTCAAAAAAACACATGAACATGGGTGGAACACCGGTAGTAGAGGGTGGCGATATGCGTTTAATGAACAAGTTGCTAAGCGTCTTGTTCTGAGATCGCAGGGAACCGTATTATCGGCAAAAACGCTTCCAAATGCGCAAATACCTGGGAAATATTTCGGTATTGTTCGGTGTTTTCGTCATGACCAGGTTGATGCTACCCATCTTTCTGATTTTTATCAGGTGGAAGGTATTGTGCTCGGTGAGGATGTAAATCTGCAGAGTTTGTTGGGCTATTTAAAGATGTTTGCGGAGGAAATAGCAGGCGCCCGTGAGGTGCGCTATGTCCCTGCCTATTTTCCATTCGTGGAACCGGGTGTGGAAATACATATAAAGCATCCTCAGCTTGGGTGGTTTGAACTCGGAGGCTCTGGAATATTTCGGCAAGAAGTTACCCATCCATTGGGAGTAACTGTACCGGTGCTGGCCTGGGGGCTTGGCATAGATAGGATGGCACTTATGCGTCTTGGCTTAAAAGACCTACGTGATTTGTTTTCGTATGATCTTGATGTGGTGCGGTTGAGGAGATAGCATGCCAAAGATTGATGTTGCCAAGAAGAAATTCCTTTCTGAATTAAAGAATATTACGAATCTCGATGATCTCATACCCCTGTTGGAGTATGCAAAGGGGGAGTTGGACGATGTCGATAATTCTCATATTCGTATCGAACTGAATGACACAAATCGTCCAGACTTGTGGTCTTCTGTGGGGCTGTTAAGGCTGTTAAAACAGGTGCAGGGAGCCCCTAAAAAGACATATGATTTTTTCTCAACCAAGGATAAACAGATTGATACAAAGTATTCGGTGGTTGTTGATAAAGCATTACACCATGTGCGCCCCTATATCGCAAGTTTTGTTGCAAAGGGTCTAAAAATCGATCAGGAAGTTCTTGATCAGCTCATCCAAATGCAGGAAAAGCTTGGAGAAAATTACGGGCAAAAAAGACGAGGGCTAGCGATAGGATTGTATCGTTTGGGTGGAATTAGTTTTCCTGTGCAGTATCGTGCGGTTGATCCGAAAAAAACGTCCTTTTTCCCACTGGGGGGCGAAAAAACCATGAATCTTGTTGAAATATTACAAGAACACCCAACGGGAAAAAAATATGCAGGATTGCTCGAAGGACTCGAACAGTTTCCTTATTTATGTGATTCCCAGGGAGAGACATTGAGCTTTCCCCCCGTTATCAATAGTGATTCTGTTGGTAAAGTTGAAATTGGAGATGAAGAATTGTTCGTTGAATGCACTGGAGCGGATCAGGAGATAGTCTTGTTAGGAGCATCCATTTTGGCGACCAGCTTTTCTGATTTTGGATTTACTATTTCTCCTGTTTCTATTGAATATCCCTATGACACGCCGCAGGGACGAAAGACGGTTACTCCGTTTTATTTCCAAGAGCATATAGATGTATCTCTAGCGTATTTAAAAAAGATGACAGGAAAACAGATCTCTACTGAAGAAGTGCTCGAAGCTTTGGAGATGTTCGATATAGCATGTACCCCATCGAAAGATAAGGACATCTTGCGGGTTCATCCGCCGATCTATCGAAATGATTTTTTGCACCAGGCGGATGTAGTTGAAGAAGTAATTATTGCAAAAGGGTTATCCTTCTTTGCACCAGAGATACCGCAGGATTTCACCGTAGGGCGGCTATTACCGGGTGAGATGTATGCACGTCGCCTTCGTGATATATTTGTTGGTTTAGGCTACCAGGAAATGGTCTTTAATTATCTTGGTTCTCGGGAAGACTTTATAGAAATGTGCTACCCCGAAGAGGAATGGGCAGATATTGAATCCCGAATGCTTGAAATCGTGAATCCCATTTCCGCAAATTACGCATTGGTTAGAATGAATCCACTGGGATCATTTTTGCGTGTTGAGGCGACTTCGTCTCGCGCAGTATATCCGCATATGCAATTTGAGATTGGAAAGCGAGCATTTCGTGATGACAGCCATCCAGAGAAAACAAGAACAGAAACCATAGTGGGAGGACTGGTCTGCGATGGGGACGCTGATTTCAACACGATACATCGCCATATGGCTGCTGTTTTGTACTATTTTTCTATTTCATATCGCCTTGAATCTTCTAATGATAGCAGATTCCTGCCTGGGCGTGCCGCCGATGTATTTGTTGAGGGGCAGCACATAGGTGTATACGGAGAATTGCATCCAATGATTTTGGAACGGTGGAAAATTGGGCAGCCCTGTGCCTATACAGAGTTTACGATAGACTCATTGTACGAGAAATGAACCAGGGTTCCGCCGAGTCTATCAGGAAACCTTCGATATTAAAGCCATACAGTGGTCCAGCGGATAATCATACCGCGCAAGACATTTTCGTGTGTTTACGTCCATCTTCGAATGGAGTACTCGTCGAAAGCAAATTGATGAAAGTTATCGAAGCAGACCCGTATTATAGGAAAGATTTTTGGTTGGTATACCTAGCTAATTTGCCGGGTGATTTTATGACGCACCATCATGTCATTGAGCGCAATTACGTTTTGCGACATTTGTTTGCCTTGCATGGCATTCGCTTTTTCACCGACAAGATGAAAACACGTTTGGAAGCGTGGTTGAAAGAGCCGATTGCTGATGCGGAAATCTGTGGAGCCTTTGAAGCGATGGATTTATTGTCTTATAGCGCAGAAGAATTGTTTCAGACATGGGTAGCACCGGCGGATCTTCTCAAAGTAAACGGACAATCGGTAAAGCGTATTCATCGCGAAGGAAAAAAACCGCTATACGTGATCAATTATGATATACCAGCTTTGCTGAAAATGAATTGTAAAGAGACAGATATCGCTGTTATGTTGTTTCGAACACTTCGAGGGCATAAGCATTTTGCAGGAGTTACGGCTCGCATGAAAAAAATTCTATTGGAACACAAGATCATGGATGAACATACTCCAGCAAATAGAATTTTACATGTTTCAAAAAGCCCTTGCGAAGAACTTATTGATGGAAGCGGATATTTGTATACACCAGAACACGAACCTGTCCCATACAGAGAGATAAATTTTGGTAACTATCTTTTAAAGCACGGTAAAACCGAAGAAGATATCCAAGAAATTGTGAAAAGGCCTACATTGCTCACGGCCGGCGGGAAAGAGAAGACGTATTTTGAATTAACATGCGAATGCACATACGATGAAGCGCTTGCACGGATGAACAGTATTACAAAAAAAGAAGTTTTTCAATACGACAACGAACAATACTATTAGTGGATCTCTGGTTAGGATGGGTCGTTTTGGTGATAGATAAGACTGATTATCTGCGTTTTTTTGACATCCTGTACTGTAAATGTACCAAAATCGGTTTTGATTATTTCATTTTTTGATGGTATTTTTCCTACAAGGTGCACCAGATAACCGCCAATCGTATATGCAAGGCGCGATGTGCTTGGAAGGACGGGAAAAATTGATCGAAGCAGGCTGATAGGGGTGTCTGCCTTTATATGAAATGTTCTTTTTCCTATCTGGGTGTAGTGTAGACTGTATTCACCGTCGTCGCGCATACCGATAATGCTGTTCAAAATGTCGGTAAAGGTTATGATTCCTGAAAAACCCCCGTATTCATCGAGAACAATGAGCATCCTTCCACTTTCTGAGAAAAAATGCATAAATTCTTGTATGCTTCTTTGTGAGGGGATATATTCGGGCACTTCACAATAGGTTTCAATGGATTCGTGTGCATTGCGGTTTAGAAGATGCTTTACTCGAATAATACCCACAATATTTTCACGATTACCCTTGTACACCGGAAACTGAGAATGATCTTCCTTGGCAAACAATTCTGATACTTGCGCAATCGTTGCAGATTCTGAAATCATCAGAACATTTTTCCGATGGGTCATAATGTTCGAGGCGGTTAAACTTGAAAATGCCATGCCCCCTTGAATAATGCGAGCTTGGGTTTGATTGAGCATCCCCATTTGTTGTGCTTGATTTAATGTTTGCACTACGCTTTGCACGGTAATTGTTTTTTTTGTATTTTGCTTCCCATCAAAAAAACGCGTGATGTAGGACAAAATGTATACAACAGGGGATAGCACAACGAAACAAAAATAGAGAAGGTGGAGGCTAAGGCTGACAATAATTTCGTTTTGTTTCAAGGCGAATTGCTTTGGAATGATTTCACAAAAAATCAAAATCACCAGAGTGAGCAATCCGGTCATGATTCCAAATGCACTACTTCCGAAGCGCAGCAATGTGAACTGAGTTGCGGTTACGCTTGCTAAGATATTTGCAACATTGTTTCCAATGAGTACCGTTGCGAGGATGCGATTAGGATTTCTATACAAAAAACGCAGCATTCGTCCTCGTTTCCCCAGTTTTGAAGCCAATGTGTGAACCTGTGCTGCTTGTAATGACGTATAGGCTGTTTCGCAAGCGGAAAAGAAAAGAGAGAAGAAAAGAGATATCGTTAGAATTATGACGCTGGTTATCATTGGGTACTTGTTTCTTCCGCGGTGAATTGGATGATTGTTTGTTGATCCATGAATGAATCGAGTATTTTGATGAGAAAAGAGCGGATTTCTTCGGCGCTTTTTTCAAGTATACCATCTGCGATAGCGAGTTCCTGGGCTCTATTTTTTACGAAGGAGACGATTGTACTTATTTCGTTTGCATCGAGAGGAATGTTTGGATAGTTATATGTGCTTTGAATATCTTGGGAAGTGATTGATAATACCTGTGGATAGGGAAGGGTTATTGTGTATTGATTGTTTTCTTGTTCGGTAATGGAAAAATCTTGTTGTAGAGCTTCTGTTTCCAAAGAAATACCCGCACGAATGCGCATACCGAGTACCACAAAATGAGTTTTGCCGAACCGACGTACTCCGGTTCCTTTACTAAGGTCATAGGCGACACGCGTCAATTCGGGCAATTCTTCGACCGGAATATTGCCTTGCTCCAGTAGAAACATGGTTTGATCGTCTAATCCAAAATCATAGGGGAAGACAAATTGGTAGAAATATTCAATAGATTCCAAGGCGGCGAGCCTTTTGATGCGTTCGAGGGTGGATTGCGCAGCATTATTAGAGGTTATAGATATTCGTTGTACAGCTAGCGTTCCGATGATTGATCCGATCGCAATGACAACAATAAGGCTAATAATTACTATCAATTTTCTACGCATGGTCATAGGCTAGTCTGTGTAGTCGAAACAATAAGAAAATCTGTGGAGATATTCCTTTCTTGTGTCTCTTGTTGTTTATTATTCATCATTTGTAAAGAATTCGACTCTGTACCGCGCGACAGAGAGCAAATCCATAAGTTCCCCTACTTGTAGTAATGTATTTGCCTTTGCTTTTTGCAAAATATTGGCTTCTTGGGCATTCTCGGAAAGAACTTCGCTGTTTTCATTGATGTATTCGCTTACATCAACCCAGTTTATTCGACGCCCTGTTTCACTGACGGTGTATTGAAGAAGAGATTCTTCGTCTGCATCAACCGACAATATCGTTGGTTCTGGAAGCCTTATACGGATCAATGTCCCTTCTTTTATGACTTCCATACCTTCAGAGAGTGGGATTCCCGCAGTGATGTTGGTTTTTATGCTGAACAAGAGACGTTGCTGTGATATTGGAATGAATCCCAATATTTCCTGGACGTCTTCAAAATACAAGACGCTACGATACGTATACACGACCGTTGAAAACTCAAGAACAGGAGTAATATTCAACTCAATCGCTTCATCATTTGGTAGAGCAATACATCCAAGCAAGAGGCTAGTCGTTGCAAGAACTATGCATAGAATCTTACCTATACAGCACACTTATGGCACAATGATACAAGGCAATAAGAAGATGAACAAGCAACATTATTTTGAACAATCGGAGCAGATACGAGTATTTTTGTCATATCTTCATCGATTTAGTGGAAGTACCTTTGTTATTCATGTTAGTTCGAAACTTTTTTTTGATACATCTCTCGATAAGAATTCTTCGGATAAAACAATTCGATTGAAGGTAGAACAAACAATGCAAGAATTGGCTCGGGACATGAGTTTGCTAGTGCGTTCAAATATTCGTGTATTGGTTGTGTTTGATCCTGGCACAGGTATATCCGGTGAGGCTAATGATCAAGAAAACTTCCTGGAAGCACCCCATGCAGATAGCCCGCAGAGTAGCCAGTCTATTTACTACTGCACACAGTTTTTGAGCGCTGCACAAAATTTTGAACTTACGGCGGTAATAAGCAATGCTGTAAGGGCGCGCGAACATTACCAGCAAGAAAAAGACGCTTCGTTTCATGAAGAAGGCCAGGTGCATCTTGTCGATGTTCGTATGCTTGAGACATTACTAGACGCTTCTTGTATACCGGTTTTTCCATCGATTGGGTGGAACAAGATAGGAGACATGTATTGTCTGAATCCTTATGAGCTTGCTTGTGCGCTTGCCGTACAGTTACATGCACAAAAATTGCTTTTTCTTACGGGAGATAGGGTATTCAATGAATTTCTAAATATCACCGAATTTGATAGCACACGAAGCAGTATTGCCGCTCAAGAACTTCTTACTATAACCGGTGTGCCCGATGAGGGAGTAAGTAAACTAATTTTTCACATTCAAGATGCAGTAAAGCAGGGTGTTTCCAGGGTTCATATTATTGGGAGTGTGCTCCAGGGTGAGCTGCTCATTGAAACATTTTCGCATGCGGGGAGCGGCTGTATGATCCATACCGATGCATATGAGAATATACGCGATGCGAATAACGATGATTTGACAGACATAGAACATATTGTCGCACCGTTGGTTGAGAAGAAATACCTCAGAAAACGATCAAAACAAGAAATGCAAGCAATGATACAGCATACCGTTGTGCACGAAACCGATGGAAGCATTGAGGCCTGTTGTGCTCTACTCCCTCTTTCGAGCGATACCGCGGAGTTGTCCATGCTAGCGCTTGCAGAAGGGTCCGAAATGCTCGGTATAGGTAAACGGATGGTGCAGTTTGTGGTTGAACGAGGAAGAGAACTCAAGTATAAGACGATATTTGCATTTTCTCGCAGATCGATCGATTGGTTTTATTCACAGGGATTCAGATCGAGTTCGATAGAAAACGTAAGCGAAGAACGAAGGCAACAATATGTTGCGAGCAAAAGCAAGAGTCGTGTGTTGAGCCTGGAGCTGCATTAGGAATTTTTTGTATTTACAAAGCTAACAAGCAGTGCTACCATATAAATTCAACGTTCGTTGTAACATCATCACAGAGGACTTATGGGTACACATACATTTAAAAGCGAAATTAGCCAGCTGCTACGTCTAATCATACATTCATTGTATTCACACAAGGAGATTTTCTTACGTGAATTGGTATCTAATGCTTCGGACGCATTGGATAAACTGAGGTATACGAGTCTTCTCGATGAATCTTTGAAGGATATTTCCCAAGATTTCAAAATAGAGATAATTATTGATGAAAAAGACAAGAAAACTATTGAAATTAGGGACAATGGCATCGGGATGAACGAGCAGGATCTCAAAGAGAATCTTGGTACGATCGCACGATCTGGTACCAAGGCCTTTCTCGAATCCTTGGAGAAGGGAAAATCAAAAGACCTTGATTTGATAGGTCAGTTTGGTGTGGGTTTTTATAGTGCTTTTATGGTTGCGAGTAGCGTGGAATGTATTACTCGGAAGGCGGGAGAAGAGGATTCCTGGAAATGGACATCGGATGGGACCGGAAAATATTCTATTCAGCCTTCAAAACGCGATATCTGCGGAACAACCATACGCCTCACTCTCAACGAAAAAGGCACCGAGTTTGCCAATGTATATGCAGTTGAATCACTCATAAAAAAATTCTCGAATCATGTTTCCTTTCCTATCTACGTTGGTACATTCGCTGAACCAGAAAAAATAAAGCAAGTAAACGAAGCTCAGGCGATGTGGAGACGTAGTAAGCAAGAATTGACGCATGACGACTATGTATCCTTTTTTAAAAACATGTATCCGGGTGATGATGAACCTTTGCTGCATATTCATACGAAAGCAGAAGGGGTACAAGAGTACGTTACGTTGTTTTATGTTCCAAAGAAGGCACCATTCGACATGTTTAATGCCGATTATCGTCCTGGTGTGAGTCTTTATGTAAAACGCGTATTTATCACCAATGAAAAAAAAGAATTACTTCCCTCATATCTTCGATTCGTCCAAGGTGTCATAGACACGGAGGATTTACCTCTGAATGTTAGCCGCGAATTATTGCAAGAAAGTGCACAGTTGAACACTATAAAAAACGCCTCTGTAAAGAAACTGTTGCAAGAATTTGAACGGCTTGCCCAAAATGATCCTGAAAAATTCGATGTGTTTATCGAGCAATACAATAAACCACTCAAAGAGGGCCTCTACTCTGATTTTGCAAACAAAGAGCTTTTGTTGAAATTAGTGCGATTTCCTCATTCATCCAAAGAGGGTTTGATCAGCCTAGCGGATTATGTGACAAGCATGTCTCCCGACCAAAAGGAAATATATTATATTAGCGGAGGGACAGAGACATACTTGCGCAATGCTCCCTTGGTGAAATCGTATACAGCCCAAGGAAAAGATGTATTGCTTATGACCGATGAGATCGATGAAGTAATCGTACCGATGATAGGGCCTTATGAAGAACATCCATTGAAAGCAATAAATCGCATTGAAACCAAGGATTCAGAGACAAAAACAGAAGATAGCGAAACGGTGAGCAGATTCAAAGAGGTATTAGGTGACAAGGTGAAAGATGTCCAGGTCATCGCAGAGCTCACTGATGTTCCTGCTTGTGCAATTTGGGATATTGCTGATCCGAGTAAGCGATTGCAAGACATTATGAAACTCATGGGCCAGGAGCAAAGTGAAAAAATATTACCGATACTTGGAGTAAATCCAAAGCATCCGGTATGCCAGGCTCTTGTAAAAACCGAAGATCAGGATTTTTTGAAGAATGGAGCCGAAGCGATGTTATTTACTGCGATGTTGGCTGAGGGGATTGTCCCCGAGGCAACTCCCGAATATCTTCGCTCTTTTCATACCATACTAGAAAAAGCAGCCCTATCGGTTTGACATCAATGAATGAAATCCATGTAGGAGCTCTTTATTGGACCAAGTGGGTTTGTTCATATGTCTTGGCTGAACACCGCTCAAAATCACAGACTTTGGACAAAGCTGATTTTAATCGGGCCTTCTATGATATTGGTTTTCACGAAGGGCTTTTTGCTGCAGAAATTTTGCATCTCGGAGTACCAATATATGGCTGGGATGCCGACCCTCACAAAGTCAAAAAACTAAGAGAGCAGGTGGATTTCCCCGTTTTTTCGATGGGATTGAGCAATGCCCAGGGGCGAGCAAGGCTGTTTCGGTATTCCGATGATAGTTTCAATACATTATTCAAAAGAGATACCTATGATTTAGATAGGTATTCACTCAATGAGTTTTCCTATATCGATGTTGTTCTGGATACCCTCGAGCATTGTGTTGAAACAGAGTCTTTGTTACCACCATTTTGCATAAAAATAGATGTTGAGGGGGCGGAATTACCGGCCTTGCAGGGAGGAGCCTCTTTGTTGAAGAAATATCTTCCTATAATTGTTTTTGAACAATCATACGAGAATACCAAGAATGCAGGGTATACACGCGAAGAACTTCGGGGATATATTGAGCAATTTGGCTATCTTCTTTTTGGTATCGAGCGTGACAATATCGATACACTTACGTATCGAGTGAAAGATCGATCAACGTGGAATATTATAGCGGTTCATGAGAGCAATGAAGCGCTGTGCAAGAAACTACATGCACGGATCGAGTAACGAGCAATCATAGCAATTCTTTCTTTTCTCGTCTCTGATTTCATCGTAAGGGCTTCCCATCAGAAGAACTTATTCGCGTGACGTTTCTATGCGTGCGCCGAGTGCCTCGAGGTCCTCATAAAAACTTGGATACGTTATGGCGGCATCTTGAGCGTTACCGATAGTAGATGGTCTGTCTGCTGCTAGGGCTGCAATGGTACATGCCATAAGTATGCGGTGATCCGAATGTCCGTCGAGGGATGCTCCCTTTAAGGGTCCGGGAATAATCGTAAGGGAATCGGGAGTTGATTTTGTTTCTATACCCATTTTTGTGAGTTCTGTTTCAATCGCATGGATTCTGTCGCATTCTTTCCTTCGTACATGCGCTATATTAGTTATTGTTGTGGGTTTTTCTGCCTTGGTTGCAAGGACCGCATAGGCAGGCACTGCATCGGGCATATGTTCCAAATTCACTTGAGAGCTCCCGATGAATCCTGATCCATCAATGGTAAGATCGGTTGTTCCCGAAGCATTCTTTTGTTTGGTTATTGTACATCCTTGTTCTTCTAAGAGATCAAATAGTGCAAAATCTCCCTGGTTATCGTCAAGATCAAGATCTAAAAGTGTTAATTCGCTTTTTTGAAGTATAGCGGCACAGGCAAAGAAAGATGCAGCAGAGGCATCTCTTCCTATGGTTGCCTTAAAAGCATTGATACTCTGTTGCCCCTGTATGGAAAATTGTTCTAGATTTGTTCGCGAATATTGAATACCACAACGGTCGAGCCATGACAACGTCATATGTACATAGGGTATCTCGGTAAGTGATGTAACCTCGATAGTGGTATCGACAGGAGCAAATGGAAGAGTAATAAGCAAAGCGGTAAGAAATTGGCTGGTAGGACAGGAAATTGAACATGTTGAATTGGTGATTGGCCCGGTGATGCGGTAGGGAGGAGTGGGCCCAGATTCAACTAGCACACCGAGCATTGTTAAAGCATTGAGCAATTCTTTTGCACTACGCAAACGTAATGAAGAATCGCCATCGAGGGATATATTTTGACTCGCCAGAGCAATGGTAGCGGTCAATATGAACAGGGTTGTTCCGCTATTGCCACAATCGAGTAGCAAGGGGACGGGAGATTTTCGTTTTGAGTCTATGGTCTTGAGTAAGCCACCAGAAATATTGGTGGTTGTACCGTTGGTATCGATCGATACACCAAGGTTTCGTAGACAGGAAATACAGCTAAGTACGTCTGATGAAGAAGGAAGGTGTTCTATCGTACTGGGCGTGTCGGCAAGAGCTGCTAAAATTAGCCCTCGTATTGCGTGCGATTTTGATCTTGGGAGAGCAATTGGGCCCTCTAAGAGAGATGGAAACAACTGTTTTTTCATTATTCAGTGTACTATCCTCAGAAAAAAAATACCAGAAAATGGATTTCTCTGATCTTTACACTCAAACAGTATTCTCATACCATGGAAATCTAGAATGAGTACTTGGGGAATCTTTGCGATAACAATATCAATTGTTCTTGGTATTGGGCTAGCTGTTTTATATAGTACATTACGAGCTTTGAGAGAGAAGCGTCTGTTGGCAAAAATGGTCTACACGGATGCGGTGATTGTCGATGTTCGTTCGCCTGCAGAGTTTCATCTTGGGCATTACCACGATGCAATAAACATTCCCCATACCGAAATAATCGAAAGAGCTTCAGAAATTGGCGATGTTTCTACACCGGTCGTCCTTTATTGTACCGGAGGAGCCCGATCCAAAATTGCTCTTGAGCAATTAAAAGCAATAGGATTCCATAAAGTTATCAACGGGCTTTCGATGCGAAATTTGCCATGAATGTTACTCATCGAGGGGATTCAAGACAAATAATTGTATGTAAGAGGCGACATATAGGCGGTTTTCTTCTATCGCAATTGATTTTGGCGTACGTTTCAGGGCCGTTTCTGCATAGGGGTTTGCCCCGGCATCAACCAGCATTTGTATAATATCTACCGAAGCGTCCCGTGCTGCTGACATAAGAGGAGACCATCCAACGGAATTGGTTTTCGTTACGTCTGCTCCATTTTCGATAAGAAGGGAGGTTATCTCTGCGTTGTTTGTTTCAATCGCGACGCGCAAGGGGGTTAGCTCAGATGGCGCATATTGACGGTCTATATCTGCACCTTTTTCGATGAGAAAGACGACAAGTTCTATGTTACCCGTTTCGACGGCCTCAATTAAAAGAGGCTTACCCTCGGAGTCCAGATCGTTCACCGTGCTGCCTTCATCCAAATAGCGATTAATGCTTTCCATATTTTCGTTTTGTACAGCGCTGTGTATGGTCTGACAAGAAAGAAAATGCATTATAACAATAGTTAGTAAGCAATATGCACATAAACGCATAGCTAAGTATGCTTTTTCTTGAGGCTATGTACAAGGCTTTTGCATACGCAGGTTTATATACAATTTTTCGCTAAAAAGACAGGGGCATACATATGATTGGGTGTTCAAAAAAGACAGGGAAATGGAGAATAGATGTTCGAATAACTCTTGTGTATAATTTCACATGAACAAAGTTCTACTTTTGACGATCCTGGCGTGCTTGGTAATAATTCTTGGAGCCTGCACAACCGAAATTGATCTTTTGGTTGATCCCGAAGAAAATAGAGCGTCGGTTACCCTCGATATAAAATATCAATCATTTTATTTCCAATATATCAGTGAATTGGAAACAATTGTTGGAACGATACTGGATGAAGAGCGCATTACCGAGGATCTTGCGAAAGACCCACGTTTTTTCACCCCTGAAGTGCGTATCGATGAGCAGGGTATGGAGATTCAACTGGATGTGTATCCTTTTTTTGAGAGTGCTGATGCATATCCAGACATTATTGTAGAACGTTCAAATGAATTGACAATGCTGATATCCCTCCACAGCGAATTGATAGGATTTATATTATCCGAAATACCCAGTCTATCACTGGTTGGTCAGGGGTTTCTCCCGGAAGATGGAACATCTTCCTATGCATTAAGGGAATCCATTTATTGGGCGATGGAAGAATATGCTGCCCGATCCGTTATAGGTGAGTCCTTGGACATCAGTGATGTTCGCATAGAGATATCGAATAGTAATGGGGTTGTGAGAGCATACGAAAACGATCTGCAAACAAGAGAGGGGCAAACGTTGGAATTTGGATTCAATCCGTTTGTTCCAGAACGATCAAAAAAAACCGTTGTTCTTACGTTTTTGCCTTAAGGAGAAACATTCTAGTTGATCTCTGAACACGATCAGATATTCTGGTGAATTCTATGTTATTGCTTTTTTGCACGAAGCCCATGGGTTAGAGAACGTAGACCATATAGATTAATAAATCCTTCGGCGTCTTTTTGTCGCGTTCCCTCGCTCCCAAAAGAACCAGCGGCGGTGTACAAGGAATATGGAGAATTCCTACTGATACTGGTGACGTTTCCTTTGAATAAGGATACCTTCACTTCGCCTGTTATATAAGTTGAGAGAGATGCAAAGGCTGCATCGAGTGCTTCACGCGTTTGAGTAAAGAATTTCCCTTCGTAGATTAACTCTCCATAGCGAATCGCCAAATGTGATTTGAGCGATCGGGCTTCGGCATCGAGGGTGATGGATTCAAGATCGCCCAATGCTTCGTAGAGAATGGTGCCCGCTGGAGTTTCGTACACACCACGGCTTTTCATTCCCACCACTCGTGATTCAATGACATCCTTCCTACCGATTCCGTGTATACGAGCGCGCTGACTGAGAAATGTGAGTACCTCCATTATAGAGGCTTTTTTTCCGTCGATTGCAACCGGTTTGCTTTTTTCAAAACTAATTGTAATAGTTTCTGGTTTTTCTGGAGCTGATAGTGGAGAATCGGTGAGGAGAAAAAGATCTTCTTCGGCTGGATTTTTGATATCCTCGAGGTATCCTCCCTCATGGCTCACGTGCCAGACGTTTGCATCGCGAGAAAATATTTTTGTTTCAGAAATATCACCGATAGAGATGGATTTTTTGCGTGCATAGGCGATCGCATCTTCACGGGAAGAAATATCCCAAATGCGCCAAGGTGCGATGATGGGCAGATCCGGGGCTAGAAACTTGTATGTTAACTCAAAGCGAACTTGATCGTTGCCTCGCCCAGTACACCCATGTGATAAGGCGTCTGCCTGTATTTTTCTTGCGTACTCAACCTGTAATTTTGCTTGCAGAGGTCGCGCGATCGATGTACCGAGCAAATATCGTTCTTCGTAATAAGCACGAGAACGTATAAGTAATCGAAGATAATCTTCTGCGAATTCCTCACGAGCATCGGCAATATATATTTCTGTTGCGCCAGCTGATAGTCCCTTTTCTTTGATTGCGACCCAGTCCTCTGTTTGTCCAACGTCTACACATATACCATAAATAGCAGCATCGGGATATTGCTCCTTTAGCCATGGAATAATTATGGAAGTATCGAGCCCTCCTGAATAAGCAAGCGCTATGGTTTTGTACATAGTATTCTCCTGTATATTGCAGTGTATGCATTTTTTACTTGCAATGTATAGGTTTGTCCGAGAAATTGATGTCCATCTCTTCGAGGCAATTGATTGTATATGATCTATTTTTTGAGTTCGATTAGGCTAGTGCGGAGTGGAGTATTTCCGTTAATATCCTAAACCCTTCATCAATTTCTTCTTCAGAGATTATGAGAGGAGGAGCCAAACGAATGACATCGCTTCCCGATGGCAGGACGATGAGCCCTCGTTCGATCGCGGTTGCTACGATGGGGTTTCGTTTTTCTTGGTGTTCTGCGCAGATTCGTATCCCTCTTAGTAAACCGGCCCCCCGAGGTTCTAGCTGCTTTCCGAGGACATTGATACATTCTTGTATTCGGTGATCGAAGAAACGCGCCAGGTTTTGTATCCCTTCAAAAAATCCTGGAGCACAGATGCGTGCAAGAATTTCAAGCGCTAGAGCACAAGTGACAGGGCCCCCACCAAAAGTGGTTCCATGTGCGGCAAAGGGAATACATTCATCCACTCTGAGAGGAATTAACACAGCAGAAAGAGGCATTCCCGCGGCTAGTGATTTTGAAAACGTGATGATGTCGGGGTGCAATCCTATGAGTTCTGATCCCGTGAGTGCACCGAGTCGACCGAGTCCGGTTTGTATTTCATCGGCAATAATCAGCACATCGTTTTCTGCACAGATTTCCTGTAATACACTAGCCGAGTCCTTCGAAAATGCGGATAATCCGCCTTCTCCTTGGATTGGTTCCAGAAATACAGCTGCACATTCTCGGGTTATATGTGTTCTCATGGCATCATGATCGTTCAAGGGCAATTGAATACAATCAGGAATACAGGGGTGAAAGAGAGAATTTTTTTTTGAATTGGGGTGCAGGGACAGGGCTCCGAGTGTTCTTCCATGAAATCCGTTATCAAAAGAAACAAATGTTGTATGGTGAGGACCTTTGTGTTTTTTTGCATACAACCTGGCGTATTTCATTGCTGATTCGATTGCTTCTGTACCACTGTTGCCAAAATGTACGCTATGCATGCTTGGAAATAGGTCCAGAAACTGGGCTGCGAGTTTTTTAGATGGTTTACTGGTGAACAAATTGGACACGTGGATAAGCTGGTTCATTTGTTGTGCTGCAATGCGTGCAAACACCGGGTCACCGTAGCCAAAGCTATTTACAGCTATTCCCGATCCAAAATCAAGATATTTTTTCCCCTGATTATCAAAAAGATACACCCCTTCACCATGAGAAAATTCGATTCGTTGTGCTGCGTATTGTTGTGGAAACATATGGTGATTATCCTGTTATTGTTGATTTTGATTTCATTAATGAAAAATATTGATTTTATTATAGGCTTATTACGTTTTTACATCCATCTAGTTGTTCTTAAAAAAGATTCTATGGAATAGCTATGACTGCTGGATTTTTGTGCCCACCGATCCATCAATAACGTCCTGCATACGTATGTGTTCGTCTAATTTCATTATGTGGACGTTCGGAACACCCCCTTGTAGAGCATGTTGTACGGCTCGTATTTTTGCTATCATCCCCGCTTGTATGACCTGCTCGGAAATGAGTGCGTCGGCGCGGCTGGTTGATAGAGAAGGAATAAGGGTTTCTCCGTTTTTTATCCCCGGAACGTCGCTGACATACAACAGCGAATGGGCCTTTGTTGCCACGGCAATATCGGCGGCTGCGTTATCGGCGTTTATATTTATCCCCTCTCCAGTAGAATTCATCGCAGTGGGAGAAATTACAGGGAGAATGCCATTAGAAATCATACTCAGTAGTGGTTTTATATTGATCGATCCGATGCTCCCAGTGAAATTTTTGGAATTCTGTTGGTTTGTCTTTGCCATGTGCAGCGAGGAAAGAGAAAATCCCAGGGCGGGTAGCCCCATTGCGCAGAGATTGCGTACTATCCATGTATTTACCTTTCCATTCAATACCATGTCTACAACATCCATCAATTCCCGGCTTGTAATACGTATGCCTTCTTTCTTTTCAGAGTGAATATTCATTGTTTTGGCAAGTGTATCGATATAATGGCCACCTCCATGTACGATCGCAATGGGTCCGGAGCAAGATTTCAGAAATGCTGCACATATATTCAGAGATATTCCATCATTCAAATACGATCCACCAAGTTTGATAATTGTCATGATTTGGGTTATAGCCCTCGCTGTTCTTGTAAAGAATACATGATATTGAAGCATTGAAGAGCCTGTCCACTGGCGCCCTTTCTGAGATTATCGCTACAGGCAAAGCATTGCAGAGTATTGTTTTCGCTACAGGTTCCGATACGGTATGTATTCGTATATAAGACATCTGATAGAGATGGAATGTGTTTGGGGTCTACCACAACAAATGGTGCATCGGCATAGTATTCGCTGAGGGCTTGTATGAGTTCTTCTGGATTCCCTACATTCATGCTAAGAATTGCATAGATACCTCGTTGCACAGGGGTCAACACGGGTGTAAATGATACCGAAACGGCATTGTCCAGCTTTTCTTCTATTTCAAATACATGGCGATGGGTATGCAGTGGCGTATATGCGGTGATGTTTTCATTGCGTTCACAAAATGAAAACGTGTTATTCGCTTGCTTTCCAGCCCCAGAGATACCGGTCATCGCCACACAAGATACCGACTTAGGCAGCAAAGAATTTCGCTGGAGAGGGAGAAGCACTGATAATACTGTGCCGGCAAAGCATCCTGGCACCGCGACGACATCCGCCGTTCTTATTTCTTCACGATACAATTCGCATAATCCGTATGCTACCCTGAGGTCAGCATTGATTAGAGGTGGTGAAGTACTATAGACAGCTTCATAGGTTTTTGGTGTTAGTCTGTAGTCTGCGGAGAGATCGATAATGCGGGCATGATCAAGAAATTCGTGACAGGTAGTGTGCGAAGAGCGATGGGGTAGGCAAGAAAAAACGGTTGATGATGTATACGTATGGGCCTCTTCGAGCGATATTGTTTGATACCTAGTTGGGGCAAATTTTGGATGATTATAAGGAATGTCTTTATGGATAGTGGAGATAGGTACACCGACCTGCGATTTTGAAACGGGTAGTATTTCTGTTATGTCCGGGTGGTTGAGCATGAGCGAAATGAGTTCTTTTCCTGTATACCCGGTAACACCGAGGACTATCACACGCATGATGTATGGTCTCATGAAGAAACCATCGCTGCAATATATAATAACCACAATGTGTGTTTCTACTCTCTTAAACGGACCTGTATATACCTTCGATACAGTGTCCTCGACTATGGATTGTGCATCCAATATTTTGGATTCAAATACTGTGAATGGCACCGGTGTGATCGCCGGTCATCAAACTCAAGGAAGAGGAAATCACGGGAAAGCCTGGGAGGACGTTTCTGGTGAAAATCTTTTGACTACTATACTTGTTGATGGCAGAAGACTGCGTCGATATCCATCGACGGGATACGGTCATTGCGCGTTGCGGGCGGCTCTGGCGGTTTTTAGAGCCCTCAATGACTATGGGACTGAATCTGCTCCAATAACCATAAAATGGCCGAACGATGTATTTGTAAGGGACAAAAAAATAGCTGGCATCTTGATTGAATATAAGAAAGATTGGGTCGCTGTAGGCATAGGAGTCAATATTGGTAGGCAGACACATTTGGTTGAAAGAGAGAAACCGGCAACATCTATAGCCTATGAATTCGGGGTTATTCCACCTATCTTGGAGTTATTCCATAAAATACGTTCTTCGCTGGAAGAAACGGTGTACGCAGAATCATGGACAGCAGCTCTGGAACCGTATATGTGGCGGTTGCACAAGAAAATAGTAGTCGATCTTTCACAATCAAGATATATCGAAGGAGTGCACCGAGGAATTACAGAAGAAGGGGAATTACTCATTGAATGCCACCAGAAGATTCACAAAATTCACTCTGGTTCTATTAGAATTTAGCTGAAACTGGTATATTCCGGATAGTTGAAATATACATACTCACTTGTTGTTATTTTCATATCAAAAATATACAATTTTTCATGTCGCAAGATTTGGTCAAAGAATCCATTCCAAAGTTGATATTAAAAATAGCGGTGCCGGCGAGCATAGGTATGTTTTTTAATACTATGTACAACGTAGTTGATACATTTTATGCTGGTAGATTCTCAACGTCGGCTCTAGCTGCTCTCACTGCGGGCTTCCCCATATTTATCATTATTTTGGGGTTAAGTTTCGGTATTTCATCGGGAGCTATGTCGCTAATAGCAAATTCCATAGGAGCAAACAAAAAAGAAGACGCTATTCGCTATCAGAGTTATGCGCTCGGTGTAGGCCTTTTGGTAAACATTGTAGCGATCATTGTGGTTATGCCATTTTTGAAATCTCTCTATCTGCTTCTTGGAATTGAGAATGCGCAGGTGCTTGAATATGCCATTGAGTATTCGAGGATAGTAGTACTTGGGAGTGTGTTTTTTGTTGGCGTTAACATAGTTAACGCAGGATTGAATGCACGTGGATTGACTTCTTATTATAGGAATACCCTCATAGTTGGAACTATCTTAAACATTGGACTTGATCCATTGTTTATGTATGGATTTAACATGGGATCGGTGCAAATTATTCCAGCCATGGGCATAGGCGGGATTGCTTTTGCGACGATACTGGTACAAATTCTTTCGTTTGTATATCTTTTAAGCGTTTCTATCAAACATGGATCCTTTAAGGGAGCAAAACCCAGGGAATTTCTACTCAATAAAAAATACAGTTGGGATATATTAACGCAGGGGATTCCGGCATCACTTAGCATGATGACCATCGCGTTAGGAGCATTTGTTATAAATTATTTTGTTACCATATATGGTGGCGAAAATGCTCTAGCTGCCTATGGCTCTGCTTTGAGAATTGAACAGATTGCGCTATTACCGACCATGGGAATAAACCTTGCTTTGAGTGCCCTTGTTGGACAAAATAACGGAGCTAAACGCTTCGACAGGGTAAGGGAGAGTTATAAGCGAGCCTTGCAGTTTAGTGCCGTGTTCATGGTGTTTATACTTGCATTGGTCGTACCATTACGATTACCGATAATGCGTTTGTTTACTGATAATCAAGAGGTTATTATTATCGGTGGCCAGTACATGCTCATACAGGCGCTTACGTTTTATTCGTACATTTTGATTTTTCAGGGAAATGGTGTGCTTCAGGGTATAAAAAGACCAACGGTTACATTCTATATAAGTATTGCTCGACAATTCTTGGTGCCATTAGCGGTGTTTCCGCTGTTTGCAAATGTATTCGGTTGGAATTTATTTGGGGTTTGGTGGGGTCTTTTTGTGATAAACTGGGTAGCTGGTATTGCTACATTTATAGTATCTCGTATGCAGATACAGCGTCTGCAGTCACAACACGAAGAGTCAGCGAAGAACATAGAAGTGGTCTAGTTGTCAGAGACATATATGTTTATGGCATTCTGAATAAGGCTCAAAGAATATCTAGGTTGGGTGTTTTTGAGCACTGGCCTGGGATGACTTGTTTTTGCTTTTTTTTGGAATAGGTTGTTGTGTTTCCTTTACTTCATCGGAGAATCCCAGGAAGTCATTCATCGTTCTCATATCATTCTGCAAAGACATCAATGTTCGAGAGCTTTCTTCGAGTGAATTGGTTTGTTCTTTAGATTCTTTTAACGATACACTGACTCTATCTTCCAGCAGTCCGAGTGATGTATTCAATGTTTTGTACTGTGAGGACATATTTGCCTGGTGGGCGGACAATTCGGTATCGGTATGTTCCAAATTTTTGTCTAGTTGGAGGAGATCATCTAGAGTGCTTTGGAGATATTTGAATGTTAACACAAAATCATCTATTAGTTTTTGATATTTCGCTTCTGATTTACTAAACCCTTCAAGATTTTCTGAGTCTTTATTATTTTTCAGTTTTGAATCACTACACATTGTATGTATTTTCTCTAATAAAATCCGCTGGGATTCCATTTCGATATTCATGTGCTGTGATTGGAGGCTCACTTCTCTCATGTTTGCCTGCATCTCGTTTAACGTGTAAGAAAGAGATTCTACATTAGGAGTATCTCGAGATAACTCGATCGAAACGTTTATAGATAATAAACGGGCTTTATTTGACATTTCTTTTATCTTTGCTATTTTGCTGCGATGATGAGTAAAAGATGTGACTAAATCTGAAGTTTCTAATGTCACTGTTTGTAGTTTTCCCAGGTAAGTAGTATTTGAATCAGATAACCGTTGCATCGCTTTTGAGATATGTTTCTTATTTTCTTGCAACGTTGACATAGAATTATGTGCTTTTTTCAGATATTCATCAAATTGTTTTCTTACAGACCTAGATATCTTCGACGTTCTGAATATTAATTCAATCAGTTGATTGGATTGCACAATTATGGCGTGCATTTCTCCAAGACTTCTGAGACATGATCGAAGTTCGGAAAATTCAGGAAGGATTGTTTCTGTGTGAAAAGTTTTTGAGGATTCCAACGAAGACAGAGATTTTTTTCTTAAGTTGGTCACATATTTTTGTAATTGCAGAAAAAAAACATCAAATTTTTCCCGTACGACAAGCTGTTTATAGATACATTCATTTATTTGTGAAGCTATTTGAGCTGTAAACCTCTGAGGATGCATAGGAATGGGAGTTATGGGATCGTTGGAGAGGTGTTTTTTGAGGTCTCCATGCAATGCAGTGTATGGACGGATAATAAATCGCTTATCAATTATAATCCCGATGGCTATAGTCAACCCATAAAAAATCGCAATGACAATTATATTTATTATACTTTTTCTCCAAGCTTCTTGGAGAAAGGGTGGATTCTCGAAGAGAATGAGATATTCTCCGGAGATATACTCGATTCTTCCCGATAAGTACTCGGTATAAGGTATTTTTACGTTGGAGTTCGCTTTTTTTATATATGATATTCCTAAATGGGCGCATACTTCCTGTTTTTTTATCAAATCATCCGCGAAAAATGTGTCATCAACGGTAGATAGGACATATTCTCCAGCAATGGAAGTATAAGATTGTATTAGTCCGCAGGTTTGTTGCATGAGAAAGAAGACTAGAAACAAGAGAAAAATTGTACTTATTAGGAAATATTTCCAAAAAAAGGGAGATAGTACGATGCCAGGCTTATTAAGAATCTTCATTAAAATCTCACTATAAAATAATATTAAAATAAATTTTAATAGTCAATATTATTCTATTATTTAATCAAATTTTAAAGAAGAAAGGATGCACGGAGGAAAATGTTTTCGTGGGGTGTTAAGGTGGCTTGAGAGGGTATGCCCGAGAGAGGATTCGAACCTCCACAGCTTTCGCCACTAGACCCTGAACCTAGCGTGTCTACCAATTCCACCACTCGGGCAAGTACTTTAGTCTACGGTATTGCTAATTGGGAAACAAGCAAAAGACAATCTGCGGAAACAGGAGGCGAGCGATGTAGCGTTCACAGATACAAGAATGATACGTTGGGCTCTGCCGAATGATATACAGAAGAAATGCATTGCAGTAATATGCAACAAATGCGTATTTTGTTTCTTGGCGAAATTGTTGGAAGTGCCGGGGTTCATGCTGTTCGATATGGATTACCAGAAATTCGAACATCTTTAAACATTTCTTATGTTATAGCAAACGGCGATGGAGCTGTGAACGGAGCTGGACTTGGAAAAAGTTATACGCTTTTTTTGAGAAAATTGGGGATTAATCTTATCACCGGTGGAGATGCCTGCTATACGCGTAAGGATTTTGTCGAAAATATTGACTCATTCTCGCACGTGATACGTCCTGCAAACTATGATCGTCGATCGCCAGGGAGGGGGCTCAAGTTTTTTTCAATAGATGGGAAAAAATATTTGTGTATAAATGTGCTCGGACAAGCTTGGCAAAATAGGAATATAACGAGTAATGTTATTTCAACGATCGATAGAATACTACATTCATTAAAAAATCCAGTAGATGGGATATTTGTAGACATGCATTCTTATTCCACTGCCGAGAAACAAACCGTTATGTATGCTTTTCAAGGGAAGATAACGGCATTTTTTGGTACGGGGCAGCGCATCCTAACAAATGATTTGAGAATTTTACAGCAAACAACCGCAACGATCACCGATAGCGGCTTATGTGGTTCTCAAACCGGTATCGGTGGTATGGAACCACAATCCTACGTGCAACAATTTCTGACTGGAATACCCCGCTACCATAAATCAGCCTTTCAAGACATAGCATTACAGGGTGTGTACATCGATGTTGAGGATGGAAAATGTACTAACGCTGAGTATCTTGAGTTTCCAGTTATCCTACCAGACAAAAAAGGCGCTATGCTAGAGATGACAAGCATCACCGAAGAAATTTCTTCATCTGAAAAACTAGAAAAAAAGCAGTAATATTCATATAAAAGGCAACATAGACATCCTCTCGATGATAGATTTTCTGTCTTTATTGCTAATCACGCAGGATCAAGTCGTTTGGACAGTATCTGCATACCCGAATGATGGTATGCCATGGGTTATATATGATTCGATAACATGCGCAACCGAACACTCGGTGCCTGAGGGTCTAATACTCTCTATGCTGCACATTTGTGAGGGCTCTAGTCCGCAGGGGCTCAGGAGTGAAAATAGACCAAGATCGGTGGTACAATTTAAGGCAAACCCGTGCATTGTCGTGGCTTTTGAGATTGAGAGCCCTATGGAAGCTATTTTCTTATCTTTTATCCAAATTCCTGGATGGTTTTGCACAGATTGCCCATCAACATTGTATTTTTTTAAGGTTTGAATGAGGCTATCCTCGATTGCAGTGACAAACATTCTTACTTTTCTTTCAATATTGCGTACATTGCAGATGAAATATCCGACCAATTGGCCTGGACTGTGGAGGGTGGCTTGTCCCCCTCGAGTTGCTCGGTGAATAGAAACTCCACGGCGAGTGATTTCTTCTGTATCTACGAGAAGATCGTCATTTGAACCACGGGTTCCCAGTGTTATGACCGGTGTATGTTCAAGTAGGAGTAAAGTATCGGGTATTTCGTCACGAATCCTTGAGGCATGGAGTTCTTGCTGCATGTCCCAGGCCTTTTCATAGGATATAGTCCCCAGGGTAGCAATATTGAGTTGGTTGTTAGTCTCCATCATAGTATAGATTCTGTTAGTGTAACACTATTCTCCATGTACGGGACTACATGTACAATACATTATGGTAAAGTATGTGTTCGTTACCGGTGGTGTATGTTCTTCTTTGGGTAAGGGCTTGGTCGCAGCGAGCTTGGGGTGTATACTCGAACACCATAAGAAAAAGATTTGTCTCATAAAAGTGGATCCCTATATAAATGTAGATCCTGGAACGATGAGCCCCTACCAGCACGGAGAGGTATATGTAACCGATGATGGTGCCGAAACCGATCTCGATCTTGGTACGTATTCACGATTTACCTCATCGATGTTATCGAGGGCAAATTCAATAACTACAGGACAGGTCTATAATGAAGTTATTCGAGCGGAACGAGAAGGGCAATATTTGGGACGAACCGTACAAGTCGTTCCCCACATCACAAACAAAATAAAAAGAAAAATCTACGAATGTGCTGAAAACGCAGGGGCTGACATTGCCATCATCGAGCTTGGTGGAACGGTCGGGGATATTGAATCTTTGCCATTCCTTGAGGCGGTAAGGCAGATCATGTACGAACGCCCACGGGAAGATTCTCTGTCATTGCATTTGGTGCTTTTGCCCGTTCTTTCAAACAATGAGAAAAAGACAAAACCTGCCCAGCACTCGGTGAGAGATTTACGCGCTGCAGGGATATATCCGGATGCCTTAGTCTGCCGATCCCCGAGCCAACTATTGCTAGAAGAAAGAAAAAAATTATCTTTGTTCACGAGTATACGCGAAGATTCGGTTATCAGTGCCCACGATTGTGAGGACATATATGAAATTCCACTCATTTTGCATGAACAAAAATTGGATCACATTGTGTTGCGTAGGCTTGGATTGCCAACAAAAATAGTAGCGTTGCAGGACTGGAAAAATATAGTCGAAGTTACCAAAAATGCCGAGGATAGCTTGGATATACTGTTTGTTGGAAAATATATCGAACAAAGCGACACATATATGTCTGTCGATCAAGCATTGCAACATGGCGGCATCTCAAACAAGGTTCGTGTGAACCTTCGAAAAGTAAATGCCGAGGAAATTAATGAAGATACGGATTTATCAGAATTATTTTCTGGTGTTTCTGGGGTTATTGTTCCGGGAGGATTTGGTATCCGGGGTGCTTTGGAGCTTATTTATCCAATCGAGTATGCCCGGTTGAACAATATTCCGTTTTTCTCGATTTGTCTTGGTATGCAGATGATGGTAATCGAATTTTCAAGAAATGTGCTAGGGTTAAAAGATGCTCAAAGTAGTGAGTTTCATCCAGAAACAAATAACCCCGTTATTAGTTTATTAGAAGAACAAGATACTGCGCAGGAATTGGGTGGTACTATGCGCTTAGGGAGTTCAAAAATTCATTTACTGAAAGATAGTGTCATCGGCAGGGCATATGGAATATCGGAAATTTTTGAAAGACATAGACATAGATATGAAGTTACTCAACGGTATGTAGATCAATTGGCGGGTAATGGGTTGCGACTCAGTGCGAAGGATTCGATAAACGAATTTATTGAAGCGGTTGAGTGGAAAGATCATCCATGGGGAGTTGGCGTGCAATTCCATCCAGAATTGAAATCAAAACCTCTCGATCCTCATCCTCTATATGTTTCATTTATAAAACATGCATTACAATTTTATTATGAAAATAAATAGACTCTTTTTTGTGATTACTATGGTTGTTTTCCTTGGTAGTTGTGGGGGAGAGACTGATGCAGAAAATACCGAAATTGATACAGAACTGAAAGTAGATGTACCGACTATAGTCCTGTATAATGGTGTTTCATATGATGTTTCTGATGAACTCAGGATATCGAAATTTGCAGAAGCTTCATATTTCTCAGATCCAGGGAGACAAGAAGTAAAAGAGCTTCGAATCGAGCAATACGAAGGCGATGCGTTGGTGCTTATAGTGGAGGCAGACTTTGTAGAACTCGATCTTGAAACCAACAATATGTCTATGTCTGGTAATATATATTTGCGTTCGGAAAAAGAAGAAACCACTCTAGAAGGGGATTCATTTCAATGGAACGACGAAGAAAAATTACTCGAAAGCAGTTCTCCTGAAGATGTACTTATTACCACGGATGCTGGATCTTCTATGACGGGAAAAAATCTTAGTATCAATGCAAATACACAGCTAGTTGAATTCAAAGACAGGGCAAAAGGGTTGTTATACACCAGTAAGAACGAAGAAGAACAGTCAGACATCGAAAATACTGAGGAAGAGCAGCTGGACATCGAAGATAATGAAGAAGAATAAAACGCTTTTGATATGTTTTTTGATCGTTTCTTTTTTACCACGTTTGATTGCGCAAGAAGCGTCCATTAATCAAGACGTCGAAAATAATGAAGAACTCTCCACCGGAGATAATGTGGATGAAGGAGACAGCCGAGACAGTTTCGAGTTTTCAGGGGATCAAACATCGGTAAACCTCAAAGAAGGACGTGAGTATACCTTACTTCGAGGGAATGCTGCTATAAAGACGCAATCTATAACGCTGAGCGCAGATGAAATTGAATTATATGGTGAAGATTTTCGATTTGTTCGGTCTATTGGTGATGTCCTTTTTATAGATGAAGAAAACGAAATACAACTCGAATCTCGAGAGCTTTTTTTTGATCGTGTTACCGAAGAGGCGATTGCCAGCGGCGGAGTTTTTTTGGATGATAAAAAAAACAATCTTGTTGCACGCGCACAGAGTATCGAGATATTAGATCAGTCGAACAGGGTGGTATTCAAAATAGGGGTTCGTGTCGTGCAAGATGACCTTTTTGTTCGATCTGAGCTGGTTGTGTACCAACGCGAGAGTGAAAAGTTACGGCTGGAGGGATACCCATCAGTGACTTGGGGGGAAGACAAGTATCAGGCGCAAACAATGAATATAAACCTTGAGACAGAAGAAGTTGAATTGATTGGACGCGTGAGCGGTGCAATTGTGACAAACGATGAATGAAGGAATTCATTAAAGCATACGTAAAGAAAATATATGGACAAAATTAGCACTCGTAATAAAAGTATCTTGAGAGTTGGAAAAGTCCATAAGCGGTTTGGAAAAAAACATGCGGTTAAGGGAGTGAGTTTTTCTATGTGCACGGGAGAAGTGGTGGGGTTGCTGGGGCCGAATGGAGCTGGGAAAACGACATTGTTTTATATGGTAGTTGGATTCGTTAGACCAGATGTGGGAGACATTTATCTCAATGGTATCGAAGTAACCAATATGCCTATGTATCGACGAGCTCAGTCGGGTCTTTCATATCTTCCACAAGAGCCATCGGTCTTTCGCAAACTTACAGTGGAACAAAATATTTGGGCTGTCCTCGAAGGGCGAAAAGATATTCCTCAAGAGGAAAAACTATTTCTTAAACAATCATTATTGAAAGAACTTGGCATTTTTGAAAAACGGAAACAACGCGCGTATACATTATCTGGAGGGGAACGGCGAAGGACGGAAATAGCACGGGCTATGGCGACTAATCCGGTATTTTTGTTGTTGGATGAGCCATTTACGGGTATCGATCCCCGAGCAAGAGCGGAAATAAAGAAAATTATTGTGGATCTTAGTCGGAAAGGTATAGGGGTGCTCATCACAGACCACAACGAGCGTGATACTATGGATATTACAGATCGTTGTTTTATAATTCATGAAGGGAATATTGTTGTTTCCGGTAGCAGAGAGGAACTGATGTACAATGAGGTTGCCCGAAACCTATACCTAGGCGATATTACGTAGTACTAAGTGATAGGCTGCTTATCGATTACTCAAGTCATGCGCACATGGGCTGCTCGAAGTAGAACATCGTGAAGATTGCAGAAAATCATGCAAGATTTTGATACGTGGCGATTCAAGTGATTTACATCAAAGTTTTGTACACCATTTATAAGATACAAGAATGAATCTACTTTATACACAAAGCAAATAATTCACCCATAGAGAATGGTAGAATAATATAAGAAGTACTAGATACATGAGTTTACTCGAAAGAATATTAGCCGTCTCTGCATATGAGAAAGGAATCTTGACTTCATCGGTTGAAAATGCAGTTGCCTGTGCGATTCTCCCTTGCTTGAAATCTGGAGATCACGTCGTATATTGTAGTGATGTGATGAATTCTACAACGTATCTGTTTGAATCTGTGTTGTCATCCTGGGGCATCGAGACTAACTCGGTGTCCCCTAATGCAGACAGTATCGCATGGGAATCTTTCATCAAAGAGAATACACGCTTGCTGTTTTTTGCAACTCCGACAACGTATTCCTTAAGAATATTGGATATTGAGGGAATCGTTCGCATTGCTCGTCGCCATAACCTGTTGGTAATTGTTAATAATTATCAAGTGGGTATGCATCTTCTGGATCCTTCTTTGCATGGAGTGGATGCAACTGTGTGTAGTGTTGGAAGTCGCGCATTAAAAGCCGGAGTCATATTGTCTTATGGAGAATATATCGATACTGTTAATCCTTTTGTAAAAGCATTAAATCTTGATATATCTTCTATAAACACCCGGGAATTGAGTCGCGAATGGGAAATCCATGGATTAGAGGCAGAACAAAGGAGTAATAATGCTCTGCGACTGGCCAGATTTTTACAAGATCATCCACGAATTGCTGCCGTTCGCTACCCGCATTTGACGACACATCCCGAATATAAACGAGCATACAAACAAATGAAATTGGGAGGGAGCATCGTTGTGTGCAATATAATCGCAACAAATAAGAATGAAGAGCAGCTCACGAAAACAATTGATTTCTTAGATGCGGAGATGGTTACTGCAAAAGCTAAAGGCATTGAACAAATTAAGGTGCTTTCTGGCATGATTTTTTCCAAAAAAGAACAAAAATATGAGGGGGCAGCCAAGCAGATTACGGTTCACATTGATGTTGGTCTTGGAGATGGAATGGATGGTATAACGTATATGTCCTATATTCTAGAGCATATTCCTGAATAAGCTTTACATACATATCATCCGCGCCACCTCCTCGATTTACCATATAGGCCAGAATGTAGAAGGCTATAATTTTTTCAGAAAATGCTGCGCAGAAGTCCGTAACTCAGTAGAAGCTTCGATACGTTGCAAATTTTGTTGTGGTATATGCGAAGTGGACGTAGTGTCTACAGTACCGGCAGCCACGTATGCGGCTCCATAGGAAGCGCCTGCATTGCTTACGGGAAAAACTGGACAATTCCACAAGGCACTTATGCGAAATAGTATCTCATGTGAATGTGAAGGGCCTCCGGTGACATACAGAGCCTCAGGCTGTGGATATACAATGTTCCAATGTTTCGCCAACTCGGCTATAGAACTTTCTACAACGTTTGCGTAGAGAGAAAAATCCTCCGGAACCGATGTATGGACATGATCACCCTTCGGAAATGTTTCCCGTACAGGATGACATATGATTGGCTCTGGAGAAGAGAAACGTTTTCTTTGAAGTTCCGTTTCAGCTTCTTCGTAGGAATGTTCCCCTCTGACCATATCCCAAACGAGGGCCCCATTGGTTTTACATACCATGCTGTAAGACTTTCCTAATCCATCGTACATCGTCATTAAACCCTCTGTGTCAAGCAAATTACTGGTAATGGGCAAATCGCTCATGACTACAAAGCTTGAACCAAGACTAAGTAGGGTGCCATCTATGCATGATTTTGTTTGACAATTATCTCCGCTGCCAACCAGCACGGTACATCTAGGGTTTACTCCGTATTTCTCTGTAAAATATGGAGCTAATGGTCCGAGAGGCTCGTGTGGAGGAGCAAGGGGAGGTAATTTTTGTCCTAACGTCGTGCGATCTATGCAGGCGTCTAATAAATTCATGTCCCATATGCGTTTTTTGAAATGCATGAGTCCTGTCCCCGCTCCGTTCCCTATATCGATGGGTCCATCTCTTCCTGATAGGATACTGGAGAGGAAGCTACTGATAAGATGGATGCGCTGTGTGCATTCGTAAACTTTTGGAAATGTCTGAAAAATTCTTTTTATAACGAGACCGCTAAATCGAAGAGCAAGGTCAGAACCGATCGTATCGCGTATATTCCCAGGATAAGAAGCGATAAATTCCTCATATTGGGAAGAAGTGTTGCTAGTCATCCACGTAGGTGCAAGTTGATAAGAAAAACTATCAGCAAACAGTTCACAGAGTCCTTTTTCTGATGTTCTTTGTAACATGCCAAAAGTGTCAGTAGTGGAGAGATAGACCTGCCCATGTTGTTGAGCAGATATATTGATACAGAGTAGCTCGGAAAGGTCGACACGAGCATCGCCTTCTAGGTCTTCAAATAGACAGTCAAGGGCTTTTAAAAAAAGTAGAGGGGGCTGATCGGCTTCTCCGTATACGCGAGGAGGAACCAAGACCGTAGAAGGAACAATGCCGAATCCTTGTAGCCGAGGGTCGGCTACATAGGAAACCGAATGATTATAAGAAACTTTAGATGTTAGATCGATTGTAGTTGAGGTGAGACTCTGTGTACTACAATCGATTCCAAGAACAATGGACATTTATACGGGACTATGGATAGCGCGTTCGAGCAACAGTTCCAACATTTCCTGAGCTCCGGATTCAGGGCGATGGATTGGATTTTCTATGGCAAATGTTTCCAATTCCTTGAGGGTGGTAGTGCGCTCTAGTACTTTTTTGCCAAGTGATGTATCAAATTCCGCATAACGTTTTGTGATATGCTTCTTAAGCGTTTGCTCTTTGAGTAATTTTTTGGCTATAAGCATTCCATGGGTGTACGTATCGATTCCTGCGACATGCGCGTAGATTAGGTCTACGGGACGCCAGGAAGCCCGTCGCACTTTTGCATCGAAATTTAATCCTCCCTTCTGCAAGCCTCCATTTTGTAAGACTTCGTACATAACCAATGCACAATCTTTTGTAGAAACGGGGAATTGGTCGGTATCCCAACCGAGCAGAGTATCTCCGCTGTTTGCATCTATATTTCCGAGTACCCCATTGCTACGTGCAAGGGCAACCTCATGATGCATCGTATGTCCAGCCAGGGTTGCATGGTTTGTTTCGATGTTTATCTTAAAGAAAGGAGTAAGACCGTATTGTTCGAGGAACCCAATAACAGAAGCAACATCGAAATCATATTGATGTTTTGTGGGCTCCTTTGGTTTCGGTTCAATCAATAACTGTCCGGTGAATCCAATTTCTTGTGCATATGCGACCGCCATATGAAAAAAAGAGGCTAATTGTTCCCTTTCGCGCTTCATATCAGTGTTTAGCAGAGTTTCATATCCTTCACGACCGCCCCAGAACACGTAATTTTGCCCGCTGAGCTCTTTTGTAACTTCTAGAGCTTTTTTTACCTGGGCGGCGGCGTGTGCGAATGTGCGTAAGCTTGGAGAACTGGCAGCTCCATTCATATATCGTGGATGTGTGAAAAGGTTAGCGGTGCCCCAGAGTACTCGAACGGGTGAACTTTCCATGCGTTCTTTGATACGAGCAACAATTTTATCAAGAAGAGCGTTTGTTTTTGCAATACTTTCTTGCTCGGGGGCCAGGTCACGATCGTGGAAACAAAAAAACGGTATTCCAAGTTTCTCGGTCAATTCGAATATAGCAGAGACACGCATCTCAGCGGCAGCGATGGGATCGAGGGTGTTCCATGGGCGTTCCATGGTTGGACCTCCAAAAGGATCTGTTCCCAGTGCACAAAGGCTATGCCAATAGGCCATCGAAAATCGCATGATATCGGATATCGATGTGCCATCGATCTTTTTTTTGGCATCGTAATATCTAAATGCCAGAGGATTATCGGTTTTTTGTCCTTCAAATGTAATATGAGGAATATCGGGGAATAATTCCTTCATGATTTTGCTCCGCGCTTAGACAAAACATCGATGTATACTGCCACAACTAGCACAATACCTTTGGCCATATACTGCCAGAATATATCTAAATTCATCAAGCTCATTCCATTGATAAGACTCGCAGTGATGAGGGCTCCTACAAGAGTTCCAAGAATAGTTCCTTCTCCTCCCATAAGACTGGTTCCTCCAAGAACACAAGCAGCGATGGTATCGAGCTCGTATTGATTTCCGGCCAGCGGTGTTGCTGAGCCCACATAACCGGCTAGTATTACTCCGGCTATTCCTGACATGAGCCCCATAAGCGAAAAGATATAGAAAATGGTCTTTTTGGTGTTGATTCCTGAAAGCTGAGCTGCCTCCCGGTTTCCTCCAATGGCGTAGGAATAGCGTCCCAAACGGGTGTTGTTGGAAACATATGTCATGAGCGTGGCAACAATAAATAATATGAGCACTGGGTTCTGAATACCGCGATATTGACTCATAGTCCACGTATAGAGGAGTATCAAAAGGCTACTTCCAAGCGAAACAAACAATATTCGTTGGATACTATCTCTTTCAAGACCAAAGCGTTGTCTATTCATTTGCCGCCTGATTTGTTGGTACACAATCAGGGCAACCGCAATGATCGCAAGAATATATCCTATTGGAATGGGTATATACCCTTGTGCAACGAATTTAAAGGCATCATTAACAGGACCGACATTCTCTCCACCGGTAACACCAAGTACTCCACCACGGAATACAATCATACCAGCTAATGTGACTATGAATGCGGGTATCCCGAGATAGGCCACAATATACCCATGCAGGCATCCTATGAGATAGCCGACCAGTAGCGACAAAATGATGGTACTGAGTGCTGAAAATAGAAGGATAGTAGCAGGGGAGGCTCCTGGGAGTAGGGCTGGAAACATATCCGCAAATACATATACCTGGAAATATGCGGCCAGAGCACTAACAAAGCCCGTGACGGACCCAACAGAAAGATCAATATTCCCTGTAACGATAATAGGAACCATCCCTATCGCTAAGAATCCAATAATACTCATTTGTCGAAATAGGTTCGAAAGATTACGAGCACTAAAAAAGTTTTGATTGAGAAATCCAAACACAATCCAAATCAATAATAGAGCGAAAATCATTGTGTAGTTTTTTAATCGAGCCCGTATCTGGGAAAAAGAGGGCACGGATATTTTATTTGTATCAGAGTTCATATATACCTCGTTTTATGAAGCACCAACGGCATGGTGCATGATTATTTCTTGGTTTGCTTCACCGCTATCAAGTACAGTAATTACTTTTCCTTCACTGATTACCATGATTCTGTCTGACATACCGAGGATTTCTTCTAGAGAAGAAGAAATCATGATGATAGACATGCCTTCGTTTGTTAGCTCGACCATTTGTTTGTATATTTCATACTTGGCTCCTACATCGATTCCCCGTGTTGGATCATCGAGAATAAGCACTTGAGGATCCGAAAGTAAGGCTTTTGCCAGCACGACTTTTTGTTGATTTCCTCCGCTGAGGGTGGATGCTTTTACATACAAGCTTGGCGCCTTTACCGCCATTTTTTTTGCATATGTCTGTGCTGTTTTTAGTTCTTTATATTTATCTATTCGAAAAAATGAGGAAAAAATATCAAGGCTAGGGATAGTGATGTTCTTTAAAATACTTTGTTGGAGTATCAATCCCTCTGTTTTTCTGTCTTCTGGAACAAGAAACATACCACTTTTCATCGCATCTTGTGCAGATTTAATGGGTTTAATTTTTCCATTGATGAAAACATTACCGCTCAACTTTGTTCCGTATTCTCCATACAAAGCGCGAATGAGTTCGGTACGTCCCGAGCCCATTAAGCCTGCAATGCCGAATATTTCACCTTTTCGGACATCAAATGTTGCATCGTGGCTCGAATGCTTTTTTGGATTGTGAGGATCTTGCACCGTGAATTTTTCAACTCTTAATACGACATCCCCAAGCTTCGGGTCTCGTTTTGGGAAACGTTCGGTCATTTCTCGTCCGACCATGTAGGAAATGAGTGTTTCGTTGGTATATTCAGATGTCGGTTTTGTTGTCACAACAGCGCCATCTCGCAGTATCGTAACTGTGTCCGTGATTTCGAATACTTCTTCGAGTTTATGGGTTATGTAGATGCAGGTTATACCATTTGATTTTAGTGTTTTGACGGTATTCATTAAAATTTTTATTTCTTTTTCAGAGAGAGCTGAGGTTGGTTCATCAAGAATCAATAGTTTTGTTTTGCCTGCACAAGCCTTGGCTATTTCTACCAGTTGTTGTTTTCCAACACTCAATGTTTCTATCACCGCTTGTGGATTGATATCGAGAGAGTATCTTTGTAATATCTCTTGAGTTCTTGAATACAAAGAACTCCAGTCTATTCTACCGGCATGAGTTGGTTCTTTTCCGAGAAAAATATTTTCACCAACCGTCATTTTTGGAACGAGAGCAAGTTCTTGGTATACGATATCGATGCCAAGTTCTTTCGCTTCGTGTATCGCATTTTCTTTGAGGCGTAGTTCTTTACCATCAAATTGTATAACACCGGTGTACTCATCTTTTAGATATACACCAGAGAGAATTTTCATCAGAGTAGATTTTCCAGCCCCATTTTCCCCGCAGATTCCGTGTACGCTTCCTCGTTGAACGCTAAAAGTTGCATCTTTTAATGCTCGTACACCAGGAAATGATTTATTTATTTTTTGAATGTCAAGAATAAGATTTTCTTGCATAGGACCCCCCTATTCTTTGTGTAGAAAAGAAAAGGAGCCTCTACATAAATGAATATGGCTCCTTTTAAAATAGCTTTGTTTATGGACGAGGAGGTCTTTGACTCTCTGGAACGTTCCTGTATACATCGTCGTATGGTTGAAAACCCGATGCGACAACAACATCGTATAGGTTGTCTTCGGTAACTTGTACAACGGGGAAAAAGAAACTGGCGATAGAACCTGAAGCGTTTTCATCAAGGGTAAGTTCTGCCAATGTATAATCTACAGTGTCTGATATTTCATCACCATTAGCTAGTTGAATAGCAAATTCCATGGTTTTTGGAGCGAGCAATCTAATGTCTTTGTAGACAGACAAGGTCAATTCTCCATCAACAATCGATTGCGCACCAGCAACTGTTGCATCCTGTCCTGAAATAGGAACGTTGCCGGCTAATCCTTGTGCTCGCAATGCCTGCAATGCACCAAGTGCGGTTCCATCATTGGAAGCTACAACTGCATCAACGTTGTTGTTTGTGGCAGTAAGTATGTTCTCCATAAGGGTAACAGCGTTTGCTGCATCCCAGTTTTCAACCCATTGATCCGCAACGATAGTTATTTGACCGCTATCGATGAGAGGATTCAAAACTTCCATTTGTCCCTGACGGAAGAGATACGCATTGTTATCTGTTGGGCTTCCTCCAAGAAGTACGAAATTACCGCTATCTTGGACTTTTAAAATTCCTTCTGCTTGTGCACGACCAACCGCGACATTGTTAAATGATATGTAGAGCGCTAGATTTGATGTTTTAATCAATCGGTCGTACGCAATAACAGGAATACCTTCTGAAGCAGCGATATCAACAGCAGTTGCGGCAGTACCACCATCCTGTGCGATAACGACAATAACATCAGCTCCCTGAACGATCAAATTTTCTATCTGGTCGTTCTGCAATTTTGCATCCTGGTTTGCAACTTGCGAAATTACTTGAGCACCACTTTCTTGTCCCAATTGAGTAAGAAGTGCTTGTTCTCTTGGCCATCTTTCGGTGGCAAAGTCAGAAAATGAAAGACCAACGACGGTTCTTCCATCATTCTCTGCATCTCCACTTGCAAACAAAGGCAGAGCCAATAGAGCTACTAATAGCAGCATAGAAATTTTTTTCACCATAAATTCCTCCTTAGGGTGAATGTATTTATTATGAAATTTATTATACCATGAATGAGACTATTTTGTCAAAAGGTTCTGTGTAATGCACTTTTCTGGACTACTAACCTTCGAATAAATCAATTTTTAAGTGGATTTATAAATCGATATACACATATTTTACGAAATCAATTGATTTATAGCGTCAAAATTAGATTTTCTATAAAGAAATCGAACTGGTAATTATAATAACAGAACTAAGTACCCCGATATAAGGGTGATTATTCAGCATCTTGTTGTTCTTCAGAGTTTTGAGGCATGTCTTCGGCGATGTGTTTTTTTGCTACTCTAGAAATGATACCGGCGGCAATGCTTGCCGAGACCACTCCCCATCCCAACATGATCCATCGTAGGGTGTCAGGAGGCCCAGCTTTTTCTGTTAGGGAAGTAATCGTATTCGCCACGGATCCAAAATATGTAAATAAGATAGAACCTGGAATTATACCTACAAAGCTTATGAGAACATAGGGAATATATCGTATGGAGGTTAGGCCAAGCACATAATTTAGGGCGTTAAAAGGAACCAGGGGACATAGACGCAAAAGCAAGACAATGATCGATCCTCGCTTTTTTATTGCTGTGTTGATCGCTTGTGTATATTGGCGTTTTGCAAATTGCTTGGTTGCCCAATCGTGCATAGCATACCGAGAAACCATGAAAGCGACAGCCAAGCCGAAGGTTGCACTGATGACCGTAAGAAAAGACCCTAGTCCAAATCCAAAGAAAAACCCCGAGGCCAATGTCAATAATGAGCCTGGAATCAAGAATACGGTAGACAATACGTAAAGCAGGAAAAATACTATGTATGCAATAATTCCTGCTCCTTGAACTCTCGCAATAAGGTTCACTAAGACGCTGGATAGATCAAATACAATAGAAGCCGTAATGAATATCGCCAGAAGGAGCAAGAAGAGAACTATTCTTTTTCGAATCTTTTTTTTCATACACTACCTTACCTTGTTTTTTGTGTACCAAGAAAGTGTACTATTTTTTGTAAGAATATACCCTTATCATCTAAATATCTGCGTACATGCCTTGTTTCTTGAGTGCCAATAGGTTCTTTTCAACATAGGGACGATCTTGTGGATAGGTCATTCCGAACCATTGTTCTTCACAGGACAATAGATCAACCGTTGCTCGATTTTCTGTAATCATTTGTTGAATGACGCCAGGCAGGAGAAATTCTTTCTCTTCAAGATTTCCTCGTGCATCGTTCAGAAATTCGGAGAATAATGTTTCTGCATAGTCTAAAAATTGCGGGCTAAGGCCATACAAGTTCATAGAAACCAATTCATCGCCTGTAAATGAGGCTATTTTTTTGTTCTGTTCATCGAGGCTGATGACTTCCGAGTGTTCTTGTTGTAGACGGGTATGTTCTACGAGGGTATCCAATTGGGAACCATTGTGTGTGCATAGGGCACGTGAGACAGGACCAAATGGCGACAAGGTATTCATCAATTTATAACCCATAAGAAAAAACTTATCCTTATCGTGGTTGGAAGCAAGAGAGGTATAGAGGGTTTTGAAAGCAGCTGGACCATAATAATCGTCGCTGTTTGCGGTTGCAAAAGGAGCATCTATATATTTTCGGGCAGCCAATACAGCGTGAGCGGTCCCCCAAGGCTTTGTTCTTGTATGAAGAATCGAAGTATCGACAAGGTCATCCAATGTTTGACACACAAAGCGAAGGTCAACACGGTGTCCAAAACGGGGAGCATAAAAAGATTCCATTGCTTGGAGGATTTCCTTTCGGACGACAATGCAAATTCGTTCAAATCCTGCTGAAATGGCATCATCGATTATGAATTCCGGTAAGCTGTTTCCACAAGCTTCGAGTACATCGAGTTGCTTTAATACACCAAACCTCCTACTCATTCCGGCTCCCATTAAAATAAGTTGAGGGTAATTGATTGACATATTTTAGACTACGTTATAAAATCAGTAGAATCAAGTAGTAATACATAGACCGTAGTGTTGAGGACCCGCCATAAGTATTAGTTTTCCAACAGTTTCATATTTTGACAAAGATATCGTTGACATGTACGAGCAGACCTGGATATTGATTGCAGAACAGTGGCGGCGTGTTTCGATCGATGGAGATACTCTGAAACTCTTTATTTCTCGTAACCAAGGTCATATGAATCAATTCGAGTCGATTTTTTCCACGTTTTTCTTGGTATACAGCAATAATACATGTCCGACCACAAACCAACTTGATTTTTTCTACAAAAAACAAGAAGAAAATGGTGCTATTCGATCCGACTATGACTTAGAAACAGGCGAGAAGGTTATTCTCGATCCAGATAATCCAGAATGTATCAATCCGCCTCTTTTCTCGTGGGCCGAATTCAATATATATCATAGAAATGGCACAAAACGACGAGTTGCAGAAATTCTCCCAATACTTGAACGTTATTATGAATGGCTAGAGCGTTCCTTTATGGATGATACTGGTCTGTATGTTGTCCCTCAGGGAGCAACAAAAATGGAGAATATGATCCGAACCGATGCGTATTATTTTGTTGATTTTAACTTCCAACAAGCAATCAATGCTCATTATATTTCGGCACTGGCCGGTATCCTGAACGAGAAAAGCTTGCATTTTCGCTACAAACAAAAATTCTTTGCCTTGAAAACAAAGATAAATCGAATGATGTGGGACACAGAAACCGCAACGTATTGTGATTTAGACAAGAACAAGCGGCGATTGCCTCAATATTCTTCATTGGCTGGGTATTGGAGTCTTTTGGTTCCTCTTACCGACACAAGAAAGACCCTTCAACTTATAAAGCATCTAGAGGATCCAGCTCGCTACAAATCAAGTTATCCGTTCCCCAGTGTCCCGATGAATTCTCCTGCTTTTTCCTCCGACGGAAATGGCTACAATGGATCGGTATTCCCATTTTTCACCTTTTTGGTGTGTAAGGGGCTATACAATAACGCAAGGTATGAAATGGCTAGGGAATTTGCGATGGGGAGTCTCTACCACATCCTGGAATCTTGGTCTGATGTTGAAAGAAAGACGTTTAATCTTTGGGAGGCTTACTCTCCTACTGGATCAAGGCCAGCGAATTGGGATGGAAACGAGAATTTCCCCCGGGAATCTTTTGTGCACTATGCTGGACTGCTCACAATTACGACATTTGTAGAAATAATCATAGGTCTGGACATTAGTTTGCCAAGAAAAAGTGTAAAATGGACCATGCCTTCGGTGGAAGAGATGGGTATCGAGAATCTTGAATTGCGTAGGAATGTAATCACTATTTTGTCTCGAAAAGAAAAGCGTGGATGGGAAATATTTCACGATTCAAAAAAACTCTACTATTTCACCATCGAAACATCAGAACGTCAAAAGACACTCCCGATCCCTTCGGGGCGTTGTTCGATGCTTATAGACAAAATTTAAACAGTAATACCAAGAGTGGGCATGCACTTGTGCTGACCTGCTGCAGAGTTTAAATATCCTTATCTAAGATAAAGATATCCAACCAGCTATTTTTTCTGATGTGAATAGGGCATCTACAATAACTTGGTTATCTATGGCGTCCTTTATAGGTATAGGAATGGGAGCCAATCCCAGTGCTGCTTTTGAAAAAGAGTCTATTTCTTCAAGATATTGATCGCAGGGCCCGCAGGAGACGGTTCTCACTCCGGTTTCTGTTGTTACTATAACTTCCATTGGCACATCGGGGGGAGCATTGAAAGGGAGGGATAATCTAATATGTCCTTGCTCGCCAAATATCTGGACTCCTTGAGAAGGAAAGACGCAGGTACTCACCGTGAAAGAAGATTGAACATCTCCAAAATCCATTAATGCTGAAGCCATCACATCAACGTGAAATTTGGTGTGTCTTTGCATGAGCGAACAGACTTTAACTGGCTGTCTATTTAATAAGAAAGAAGAAAGAGACACAGCATAACATCCAATGTCATATAATCCTCCGCCTCCCATATTAAGATTATTGCGAATATTGCTTGGGTCTTGGTTGTTGTAGAAAAAATGTGTAGCGATTGTGTGCAAAGCTCCGAGTTCGCCAGTTTTGATCAATTGTTTCGAATGTTGCCATTGGGGGTGGAATCGATACATAAAGGCTTCCATTAGCAGTACGCCCTTTTCTGCACAGACATCGCGGACTTCTTCACAATCAATGGAAGAAAGACAGAGAGGTTTTTCGCATAGTATGTGCTTACCTGCGTTTGCCGATTTTATAATCCATTCTTTGTGTAAATGATTTGGAAGGGGGATGTAGATAGCGTCGACATGTTCGTCATCGATTACTTCTTGGTATGACCCGTAATATGCTGGTATTTTCAACTGTCGAGCACATTGTTGTGCACGTTGCTTAGATCGAGAACCTATTGCCTGAAGAGTTGCATAATCGCTATTATTCCAAGGGATACTCATACGCATAAAAAAATGCTTTGAGACTCCAAGAACACCCCATCTCAATTTTTTCATGTATACTGGCATGATATTCTTTATTTTGGGATGTGGCAAGAAAACAATAAATAGTTTTGTAGTTTGCGTTATAATCACAAATTTAGAGTATTCTTTCTTTACTGAAATAATAGCACAATTTATATCTAATAGCTTGAAGTGAGATGATTTACTTTCTTGTAATGTGTATGTGGACCCTGTGTTAGATTGCGCAAAGAAATATTTTGGTCTTGATTACCTGTATCCGATGCAAAGACTAGTCATTGCGAACATACTTGAAGCGATTTCTGGAGGAAGAGATATCTCATCGTATTCTTTGCATACGCATAGCGTCTGGTTGGACGAAGAGAGGGATAAAAGAGATCATCAATTGGTTATTCTTCCAACAGGGGCTGGAAAAAGTCTGTGTTTTCAACTTCCTCCTTATTTCTATTCTGGAGTTACAGTGGTGGTATATCCCCTCATCAGTTTGCTAAACGATCAGGCGAGACGTATGGCATCGGTTGGTCTTGTTCCATTGATACTCCGCGGAGGGTTATCGAAGGTCGATGTGGAACATATAGCACATAGTATGCAAGAGAAAAAAAGGGTTGTGTTACTGACAAATCCCGAGGCCTTGTACATGTCTTCGCTGAGGAAAGATCTCTCTCGGATACATGTATCTCATTTTGTCATCGATGAAGCTCATTGTATTGTGCAATGGGGAACTACATTTCGAAAATCTTATCTCATGTTGCCTGAAATAATCCACGAATGCGCTCCGAAAATGGTTACTGCCTTTACCGCAACGGCATCCCCCGCGATAATCGATGGAATACGGTCCTTGTTGTTTGAAGATAAACATATGAATGTTGTGTCGGGAAACCCAGATCGTATGAATATAGGATATGCGGTGATTCCCTGCCTCCATTCTCTAGTGTCCCTCTTGATGATGATTAGCGTTAGCCTCAAAAGAATACAGCAGGGTGAAAATCAAACAAAAAAGGAAGCAGAAAAAAAATTTTGGGATAAGATATTTAAGAAATCAAAATCGCTACGTGGAGGCAGTCAAAATGTATACAAAAAATGGGTGCATCAGCGATTCTATCCGCGGATAGAGGTTCCTTGTATTATTTTTTGCCCTACTCGAAACAAGACAGAATATTGTGCATGGCTCTTGAGGTCGACATTGGGATATTCTGAAATCAGATGTTATCATGCTGGGTTATCGAGAGAAGAGAAAAAAAACACCGAAGGATGGTTTTTTGCCAGTGATAGAGGCATTCTCTGTGCTACATGTGCTTATGGCATGGGTGTAGACAAAAAGAATATACGAACAGTGATACATCTTTCACCATCATCTACCCCGGAGTCTTATATACAGGAAGCGGGCCGGGCGGGGCGAGACAAGAATCCGGCGCAAGCATTATTGTTGTGGGATATAAGCAGGGAATGGACCTGGGAACGGGAAAAAAAACATCGAATAGCAGAATCTTTCCAAGAGATAGGCGAAAGAAAAAATGGGATTTCTGCAAAGTATACTCTCCCGCAAACCGAAAAGAGTGATACAGCAGGACATACGCAAAATAGATTTTTTGATATCTACACTAGAAGCTATGGGTGTAGAAGGAATATGCTAATGAAACACTTGGGGGCTGATTCGGTGTTTTGCGATAATTGTGATCTATGTACTGGTGTTGAATTTTCTATTGTAGGGGTGGGTGAACTATATAGCGCCGTAACAATGAATCGATTTGATACAAGTGGAGTCGTTAAGTACTTATGCATGAAGAATCAAAGCAATGATTTCCTTGCGGGTTCGTTCGACCAGGTTCCGTCCAAGCTCATGCACTCCATGATCGATCGAGCCCTATCAATAGGCATGCTGGAGCAGAGAAAAATGGAAAAAGGCAGACTATTTTGGGGTTTTCGAAAAAAAAATCCGTAGCAAGGCATTTTACTAGTAAAATAAGTTCAAGATCACTTTGTTTCTTTGTCGATAGTAATAAGAAGGTTTCTACACGTATTTTGTAATCGTAGTAGAAATACTTGGCTAGAAAAGGTGAGCTTTGAGTCAGATTAAGAAAAAAATAAATGAACTTCCGAAAGTGGAGTTGCACGTACACGCAGAAGCTTGTGTTCAATTTCAGACATATCTCAAATTGAATGAGAAGTATTCTATCGATTCCAAGTTGAAGACAATAGAAGACTATAAGGTGCTTCTGAACATAAATAGCTTGGCGGATATGATAGGAAATTTCATATACCTTCAGCAATATTTTAGGATGCCAGAGGACTACTCATACCTGGTAGATGATATAGTCACCTATTGTAAGAACAATAAAATTGTTTATATTGAGACTCATTTTTCTCTTACGATGCCGAAAAAGAACAAACTCAATGTAGCTGATATTTTGTTTACGCTCACTGGATACTTGGCGGAAGCAAAAAGGAAGCATGGCATAGAGATATGCCTCATCATCGATATTTCTCGTGGATTTGGGTATGCGAATGCGCAAGAAAATTTCCAGATCATGAAACGCCATATCGACATGCATGGTATTGAGCATATTGCAGCGATGGGCATGGGGGGACTTGAATCCAAATACCCTGGTCATCTATATGCTGATATATTTTCAAAAGCTCGTGATTTTGGTCTAAACACCGTGTGTCATGCAGGAGAAGAGACCGATTCCAGAAGTATTTGGGATGCTGTTTTATTGCTGCGGGTACAAAGAATAGGACACGGAACGTCGGCTATGTTTGATAAAGACCTCGTAGTCCATCTTTCCGAAAACAAAATACCATTAGAAATCTGTCCAGCGAGCAATTGTATTACCAAAAAGTTTGTGTCCACCTATGAGCAACACCCTATCCGCAATTTTTTTGAGCAAGGTGTTGTTGTTACAGTGAACACCGATGATCCTATTCTTTTTGATGTAGAATTGAACGATGAATTTTATCGGCTGCATAAACATTGCAATTTTTCCTTGAGTGATATCGTGAAAGTACTCGAATACAACATCACGGCAAGCTTCGCTTCCGAAGAACAAAAACAGGGCTATTTGAAGGATTTGCGTGATAGCGCTGATCGACTTCTTAACAATTGAACCCAATTAGTCAGCATCCATAGTCTCGTTACATCTAGTACAACGGAAAATTCTAGTAGAGTATCACCGAACCGATAGTTTTGGGTAATAACAAAGGAATACAGGCCTACTTTGTGATTAAATGTACATCCTTAGATGCCAACAATACGTTTTCGATTCTTTCTAATTTCTTTAGAGAATTCAGGGGGTGTATGTTACCCGCGACAAATCTCCAGAAGATAATCCGAATTGTTCTTTTAGAAAACTATCCAATTCTACGGCAAGGCTGCGCAGAATTTCGATATGATTCTCAAAAAAATCTTCGATATAGGAGGCGTTTGCCGGGCGGAAGCGTTTTAGGTTATTTTCCACCCTACGCATAGCAGAATCAAAATTTCCAATGGGTTGTTGCAAAAGATAGGCCTGCATTTCGTTTTGCACGAGGGGAATATGACTTCCATCATAGCTATATGCGGAGAACATAAATTGGAAAAATGTTTGCATCTCGGGGGTCAATCTTTCCCAGATATCTTCCACTTTTGTTTGAAATGAGGGTTCTGCGTAATAGAGTCCGTGGAGAGCTTCATGAGTCAGGAGCAGGAGTCGGAGATATTCACCAAGATCCCAGGAAATACCGAGAATTCCAGATGATTCCGATCCTGCAATAAACCCAGACACATCGGGAATAATAATCTTGTTATATATAAGAATATCCCGCAAACTTTTTTCTTCTTCTGTTAGTATTTCTTCTTCAACCAAGGAGAAGAAGCGCGCAAGGTCAGAGCTGTGATAGTTGTGGGCATTCCAGCCATGGCGTCCTACTAGCTCGGAATCGCTCAAAATAGTTCCTCGGAAATCACGTTTTTCGGCAAAGAAGGCCAGTCGTTTGAAATAACGGCTTTGAATGCCGAGTGTTTGCGAAACTAAGACCAATATACTGGGATAATTGCTCCAGCTATACAATTCAGCAGTGGAATTTCGCCATTGATCTGGTGGGTTTTCGAGCATATGACCGATATCGGTGTCTATTGGAGCGGGAAAGATTTCTGAGGAAGAGACGGTTAATTCTGTAATAATATTTGGAGAGGCAGGGTTCTGAGCCCTCGAGTCGCCGTTATTTGTAATTCCTTCTAGCGTCAGGCTGGTTATTGTAGCTGTATTTGGAATTGTCAGCGCATACAATGCGTTCTCGTAAGAATCGCTTAATGTATATCGTTTGGTATAGGGTTCTTCCTGGCGATCGGTGAGATATAGCGCTGCAGACACAGATCCTAGCTCTATTCCCGTTCGAATAAGGAGGGATGCTGGTCCGTCGAGAGGAGTCGAAAAGACGATTTGCTCTGTTTGTTTTGTACCATCTTCGCTGCTAATGATTACCCAGTCGTTGGGTATTTGGATCGCTTGATCGGTCCTGATATAGCTATAGGCAGGGGAGTTATTGACGCCTAGGTTCTGTATTTCGATCTCTGATGTTTCAGCAGTATATACTTTTGCCGAGTCAACGGCGGTCTGAAGCTCATTTGGGCTTTCAAAAACCATCGTACGTGTGATTGGTCGGTCCGCAGGTAAGGGCTTCCATGCGAATCTTGCTATTTCGGTGTCATCCTGCAACAAAACGATGACATTGCTTTGGGTTGAGGTGATTGAGTCACTTGTATTGGTTGTGGTGATTGAAAGGATATCTCCGGTATGGAGGGGTATTTCTGGATTGAATGTAAGCGAAGAGCGTTCGTACCAAGGTTCAACAATGGTTATATCTGAAAATTTAGCATCTGGGGACACAAAGGATATTTCACGGGAGCACGATGCGAAAGAAATCAACACAACGCCGAGCAATACTACACCAAGAGCCCTACTAAGTATTAGATAGTGTATGAACATAGAATGATCTAATATCTAGTATAGGGGGTTACTTTTTTTCTGTCATCTCGATTGAAGCAAGTACAGACCCCTAGGGATCGTCTTGTTTCCGACGGATTCTTTAAAAAGTGAAACACATAGACAGAGGCGTTATTCTTTATATGCAGACCAAGGGTATTGTTTTGGGTACAATTTTATGCATGAAAAAGAAGAAGGACGTTGAGCGTCGAAATGATACCTATAGCGAGATGCCTGCACAACGCGAGGGTACCGAACAATACATATGTGCTCTTCTTCTCCCTGGAAATATTAGGTATGAATACGAAACCATGCAACGGTATTTATTCAAGGAATGTTCGCCAATACTTAGTGACGGGGGTGATAATAAAAAGTCTGTCCATCTACTTCCGATGCTTCAACCAGCCATATGTATAGGGGTTCTAAAAACAATGCCAGAACGTTCGCTTCTTTTGCGAGAGGCAAAAAGAAATCCGGTGAACCTACGCCAGACGACTATTCCTCAGATCAAGAGGAGCATTCTAGGAATGTATTGTACGCTTGAGTTGTCCGCAGACCTTCCGTGCAAGGATTTCTTGGATTCTCTGTGGGTTGACTCCCTTGATCGCAAGGGCGCATATGAAGCTATGGTCTATGTATCCCATATTTTTGGAGGAGCGGGGGATTTAGGAGCAAGTGGGTACGGGCTGGTAGAAATGCATTCGGTAGAAGAACTCGAGCTTATTCGAGATTGCACGATGAAAGGTCTTCAAAAGACGAGAAAAGGAGTGTTAGAAAGTGCCACAAGGGCATTATCTTTGTCCATAATTCGAGTTATGTGCCCAGTACAGAATATATCATCAACTATGGTGGGAATGAGAAGCTCTATAGAATTTGAACAGAAACTGAGCCGCCAGGAGAGGGTGTGACGAACTAGTCACGAAAAAAAGAGAGGCATTTCTTTGTGTAAATAGCAGTCTGTTGCTACACATATGACAAATGTGACGATTAGGAGGGCTAGGAATCGGTGTTATTGAAAAACGCGCAATGTGTATTCAGCGAGCAGGATTGACATAAAGGGGTTCTTGCCTTGCACACAAAGCGTCCGTGATAGTTCAATAACATCGATATACTTCCCCAATCTTCTCTTTTACAACAGAGTGCCATAGATGTTTCAACTTTGGGGATGCTTGCATCCCCTGGAGCCAAACCAAGGCGCGAAGCGACTCGGGCAACATGTCTATCAACTATGAGAGCGGGTTTTTTGAATACAACATACAATATGACCGAAGCGGATTTTTTTCCTACGCCAGGCATCGCACATAAGGCCTCCAGAGTATCTGGAACCCCCCCCTGTGCAAGGACCGATTGTGCTATCTGTATGCAATAATTCGATTTAGTGTTGAAATATCCGAGGGGACGTATGATGCGTGCTACATCAGCCACGCGTGCACGTGAAAGGGCTCTTGCATCAGGATAAGCTTCAAACAACCTGGGTGCAATTTTATTTACTTGAGCATCGCTGCATTGCGCAGAAAGCATTACTTTCACGAGTAATTCGAATGGATTGTTGTATGTAAGCAATGTAATTGGTTTTGGATACAATGCGTGGAGCTCAGGGAGCAGAACATCGGAAATTGAGGCAGTATAGGAATGAGACTCTTGCATACTACTCATTGTAATACTAAATGCAATATCCTGTGAGGATATCAGATAAAGTGTAGATATTTATTAGACGGATCTATGTGATCATCAAGTATCATAATATTATTGCATTACATGCAAACTAGCGAGTATACTTCGCTATACGGGATGTAGCCTAGTGGCTAAGGCGCCTGCTTTGGGAGCAGGAGATCGGAGGTTCAAATCCTCTCATCCCGATTTATTTTATTGTTTATCTGTAGATGCCAGGGTGCCATTCTATTTTTGTGAATTCTTGCAAAATTTTTTGTATGTTCTTAGTATTCATATAGGCGCCTGTAGCTCAGTGGATAGAGCAGTGGCCTTCTAAGCCATTGGTCAGAGGTTCAAATCCTCTTAGGCGCGATTTTATTTTCTATTTCTGTGAAAAACTACCGAAGATGATGGTTGCTTCTTTGCAACCATCATACTGTTGTCTGCACTTTCTACCAATTTGTCTAGTGGTATTTTGTCGGAAGGATAGAGAGCAACCCCCATGCTGCACGAGATATGGAGTTTTTTTCCGTTGAAACTATAGGGACGAGAGCAGGTTTCTGCGATGATACGCTTAGTTACTGATTCCAACATATGCTGCGGTTTTTCGGAGCGAATCGAAATATAGGTGACGAATTCGTCGCCGCCAAGCCTGAAGAGCTTATCTTCTTTTCTTAGGAGCCGCATGATGCGTTGGGAAAATATTCGTAGAACGTTATCCCCAGTGATATGGTTTAATGAATCGTTTATAGTTTTGAATTTATCAATATCTATGTAAATCAGTGCAAAATGTTGATTTTTTTTGTAAATCTCGCGTTTTAACGATTTCATGTGTTCGTTGAATGCCCGTCTGTTATATGCGTTTGTCAAAGAATCAATCAATACTAGGGATTGCACCGCTGCAATATGTCGATTCTTCCGGGTTATTAGGGACCAATTCACCGTTTGTAGGGCAAAAATGAAAGGAGCATGCGCAAGCCCAAACCAGTACAGATAGTTGTAAGGCGTGTAGAGCTGGAAAGCAAAGACAAGATATTCAAAAAATGTAGAGCTTGCCATAAGGAGAAATCCTATGCGTGCCCATATCCACCCCGAAATATCAAAATGAAAGATGGTTTTTCTGGAATGTCTGAAAGCGATATGTGTGTACAAACCCGAGCAAAGTAACAAAGCACTGATAACAGCATAAAAACGAATATGAGAAATGTTCGGTAATGGAAACCACATGATCGTGATGATGGCCATCCCGAGAACGGCGGCTATAGAATAGATCGGCTGGGTTATCCTTGAATCGGAAAATACTTCGTTGTTTCTACTAAAAATATATTCATTGTCTGCTACTCGTGGTGTTATCAATTCTAGACAAAGTATTGTTGGATACAGTTGGGCGAAGATACCATCGAATAGGGCAGGAGCAGTGCCGGATGATGTGTATTGGGCCTGATGGATTACCCCTATGCATATCCGCAGGAAGGCGAGCGAACCATAGCTTCCCAAAAAGCCCGATATATGCGATCTCAGAACATAGGTTGTGTACCAAAGTATGCTCAAGGGCATCACATACAAACTAAGCATTATCGACCAATGAATATTCATAACATGATATATACCTGGATATAAGGTGGAAAAAGGTTCATTCTTCAGACTACTTTGATATAGTATCTTTAACAACGTATAATTAAGCGATGTGACTAAACTTACGCACTGTTATGGCGTTATTCCTTTTACAGAAAAACTCTCTGAGGAGATACAATATTTATGCATCAAACAAATCAACTCGCCATCATGGTCGTTTCCGAAGGGGCACCCAGAGTCAACAGAAGGTCCTATTGATACTGCATTACGGGAACTCAAAGAAGAAGTAAATATTCAAGCAAGAATCATTCCGAACTTTTTTTATGAATATGAATATGAATTAGAGTCTAATGATTCTTCGAATATTATTCAGAAAACAGTGACATTATTCTTGGGAAAGGCAGAATCGACCGCCTTTGCGATACAGCAATCAGAAATAGAAACCGCAGCCTGGCTTCCTGCTCCCAAGGCGCTGAAATTGATCACCTTTACAGCCATACAGAAAGCTCTTGAAAAAGCCGAGGAGCATATAAAGAATAAATATTTTGCCTAGATGAGTCTTGGTAGGATTACGAGATTTGATGGTTAGTATTGATGTTTTCATTGGTGACGCAGTGGTATACACTCGTAACAGGTCTTGTATTCGTGATCATTCATCGAAGATAAGACGTAAATGAGGCAGGAATCACTCTAGGAGTTTTTATGGTACACGTACACAAGTTTGATACGGTAATTGTTGGAGGAGGCGGAGCGGGATTATATGCAGCGCTTGAAGCTTCAAAAAAATGCAAGACAGCAGTTGTCTCAAAACTGTATCCGCAGCGTAGCCACACAGGGGCTGCACAAGGCGGTATTGCCGCGGCGTTGGGTAATTTGGAAGAAGATCATCCAGACTGGCACGCATACGATACGGTAAAGGGAGGCGATTATCTCACCGACCAGAAAGCAGCCCAGGTATTAGCTGAAGATGCAGTGAAGGTTGTATATGACCTTGAGCATCGGGGACTTGCATTTAGTCGCCTTGAGAATGGGAAAATTGCCCAGAGACGCTTCGGGGGACACACCAATAATTTTGGAAAAGGACCCGTGCGTCGTGCATGCTATGCAGCGGATAGAACGGGACACATGATTTTGCAAACCCTCTTTCAGCAATGTGTAGAAAACAATGTTGAATTTTTTAATGAATTTTTTGCCATGGACATTATCATGGATGGAAATCGAGCAAAAGGGGTTTCGTGTTACGAAATTCGTACTGGTGATGTCCACGTGTTTTATGCAAAGGCTATCATGTTTGCCACGGGTGGCTATGGGCGGGTGTTTATGGTTACATCCAATGCTCTCTCCGGGACCGGCGATGGTCCGGCGCTTGTAGCAAAGGCAGGACTCCCGATTCAAGACATGGAATTTTATCAATTCCACCCGACTGGTATATACCGCATGGGAGTTTTGATTACCGAAGGGGTGCGCGGTGAAGGGGGCATTCTCAAAAACAGACATGGAACACCATTCATGGAAGAATATGCTCCAACGCTCCTCGACCTTGCTCCGCGGGACATGGTTTCTCGAGCGATCAGTGAAGAGCTTTTGAAGGGAAATGGTATCCGAGGCGACAAAAAAATTAATGACTATGTGCATCTTGATGCACGCCATCTTGGACGTAAACTAATCGAAAGCAGACTTCCAGATATATGCGAATTTTGTGAAACCTATTTGGGCATAGACCCATCAGAACATCCAATACCGGTACAGCCGACAGCTCACTATGCAATGGGAGGTATTCCCACCGATATAGATGGGCGTGTTCACGATGGAAAGAGGGTGATCGAAGGATTGTATGCAGCCGGTGAATGTGCTTGCGTCTCGGTCCACGGTGCCAATCGTTTGGGTACAAACAGTCTTTTGGAGCTTGTTGTATTTGGTCGCAGAACCGGAAAACATATTGCAGATTATGTTCAGGGTGTAGATTCTCCATCGGGGGATGCCTCTGGAGCTGATACTGTTATTTCACGGATTTCATCGCTCCGTAACAAAAAGACGTCGAAACCAATTGGTCCAATCCTTCAGAAAATGAAACAAACGATGATGGAACAGGTTGGAGTGTATCGAACCGAGTCTGAAATGGAACAGGCAATTCAAACCGTCAAATCATTGAGAGATGAGATGGGCGGAGTTGTATTGCAAGACTCAAGTTCGAATTTCAATACAGAAGTACAATCCTATTTCGAAGCAGAAAATCTCCTGCTCGTGGCACATAGCATTGCCGTATCGGCCAAGAATAGGCAAGAAAGCCGTGGAGCACATGCGAGAAGCGATTTTCCTGAACGAAACGATGATGAGTGGTTGAAGCATTCCCTTGTACGGATGAAAGGTGAGATAGATATTTCATATTCTTCTGTCGATGTAAGTAGATGGGAGCCAAAACCAAGGACATATTAAGGGGTAAAACATATGAATGTAACACTAGCAGTAGAAAGATTTAATCCTGAGACCGACAAAGAACCATATATCGTTGAATACGACGTAGAAGTTGATGAAAACGATCGTGTTATCGATGCCTTGTTGTACGTTTCAGAAAACCAGGACAGTACATTAGGATTCAGAAAAAGCTGTGCGCATGGGGTTTGTGGCTCCGATGCTATGCGAATCAATGGGGTTGAGAAATTGGCCTGCAAAACATTGATTCATGATGTGACCGATGAACAAAATTCAAAAATAACGGTTGAACCCCTTAGGCATTATGGAGTTGAACGGGATCTCATCGTGAATCATGATGTTTTCATGGAAAAATATTCAAAGGTGCGCCCTTATTTCATTCCAGCGAGCCCAGCGGGTAGCGAGGAATATATCCAATCTCCTGAAGATCGCTTGAGAATAGACGAGGCCACAAAATGTATAAATTGCGGGGCTTGTTATTCAGCCTGTCCTATATTGGAAACCAATCCCAACTTTTTGGGTCCACAAGCATTGGTCCAGGCGATACGTTTTGTGAACGATAGTAGAGACAAAGGTCTTGAAGCGCGACTTGATGTATTGGATAATCCAAATGGTCTGTGGGGCTGCCAACAGAAATTTGAATGTACGAAGGTTTGCCCAAGGGACATAAAAATTACTAAATTGATCAATCAAACGAAAAGAACAGTGGAAAAATACAGAAAAGAACGTGGAGAGAAGGTTAACAAGGGAGAATAATGAAATTACAAGAATATCAAGCAAAAGAACTGTTTGCAGAGGTAGGGATACCTACCGCAACACAATACGTAGCTGAAAGTGTTGATGAAGCGGTAGCGGCCGCACAAAAAATAGGCAAACAGGTTGTTGTGAAAGCTCAAGTACTGGTTGGTGGTAGAGGAAAGGCTGGAGGCGTGAAATTGGCGTCTTCTCCTGAAGAAGTGCGCGAGAAAGCAACTGCTATTTTGGGGATGGACATCAAGGGTTTGACCGTTGAGAAATTGCTCATTACCGAAGCCGCGGAGATAGAGCATGAATATTATGCCGGTTTGATTGTTGATAGAACAAGTAAAAAGGTTGTGCTCATGATTACGCGTGAGGGTGGTGTTGATATTGAAGAATTAGCCGAAACCGATCCTGAAAAAATCCACAAAATTCCATTCTCTCTTGAAGATGGATTGAGTGATGCATTGGTGGCTGATGTATACAAGGATGTGTTTCAAGATGAAGTATTGGTCAAAGAGGGCAAAGATATTGTAAATAAACTTGTTGAGCTTTTTAGAAAAAGCGATTCTTCCTTACTTGAAATCAATCCCTTGGCGCGAGTTAATGGACATCTTATGGCACTCGATGCAAAGATGGTCATAGATGATAATGCGCAATATCGACAGCCAGAAATTGTGAAATACAAAAACCTGGAAGAATACGCAAAGGGAGAAGAGGACGCCCGGGAAAATGGGTTAAGCTTTGTGAGTATGGACGGCAATATTGGCTGTATAGTCAATGGAGCTGGTCTTGCAATGGCTACCATGGACATCATCAAATATTATGGTGGTGAGCCGGCCAACTTTCTTGATGTTGGAGGAAGTTCGAATCCAGACAAAGTTGTAAATGCAATCAGAATCATTTTGGACAATCCAAAAGTAGACGCGATACTTCTAAATATCTTTGGAGGAATTACACGGTGCGATGATATCGCTCGTGGTTTATTGGTTGCTTTGGAACGATACACGGTATCGGTTCCCCTTGTAGTACGTTTGGTCGGGACAAATCAAACCGAGGGGAGAGCTTTGCTGGAGGAACAGGGAATGAAGGTTGAGAGCACATTAGACGACGCCGTACAGGCCGTCATTCGAGAGAGAGAGAACAGATGAGCATATTGATAGACCAAAAAACGCAGGTATTGGTGCAAGGAATAACCGGAAGAGATGGTTCTTTCCATACGAACACGATGTTAAAAGATGGGACCTCGATAGTCGCAGGAGTTACACCGAAGCGAGGAGGACAGACCGTTGAGGGGGTACCCGTATACAATTCGATTCAAGATGCACAAAAAGATCACAGAGTAGATGCAAGCGTCATATACGTGCCAGCACCTTTCGCTGCGAAGGCAATACAAGAGGCAGCTGACGCATCTGTTCCATTAATCATCTGTATTACCGAGGGCATACCTGTTTTGGATATGATTACTATGTATCGCTATACACAAGAGCGTAATGTTCGCCTAATCGGTCCGAATTGCCCTGGGCTCATTTCACCAGGAAAATGCAAAATAGGAATAATGCCCGCGCATATACACAAGCCAGGCCATGTTGGTGTTATTTCACGTAGTGGAACACTCACCTATGAGGTTGTGTATAACCTCAGTCAAAATAATATTGGCCAATCGACGTGTGTGGGAATAGGGGGTGACCCGATTATCGGCACCAATTTTATCGATGCCCTAGCCTTATTTGAAAAAGATGCAGATACCCATGCCGTTGTGCTCATCGGCGAAATCGGGGGAGAAGCAGAAGAACAAGCAGCTGAATTTATACAAAAAACGATGACAAAGCCTGTTGTTTCTTTTATTTCTGGAAGAACAGCTCCTCCAGGAAAAAGAATGGGCCATGCGGGAGCTATCATTTCGGGTTCAAGCGGAACTCCGGAAGGGAAAATAGCTTCTTTGAATGCAGCTGGAGTTCCTGTGGCTGATCGGCCCTCCGAAATTCCTGCCCTAATACAAAAAGCGCTCGGATGATAAATTATGAGCAGAATAAATCTTGCCTATATCGAAGATTTATACACATCATGGCGTAAAGATCCGACATCCGTACCAGGGTCTTGGCAAGAGTATTTTGCCCATTGGGAGAAGAACGGGGCTGATCCTGAAGCTCTGTCTGTTGTAGCGCCAAGTCTGTACGTTGAGTCGGATGCATCGCCTTCGACTCCTGCCCATGCAAGATCAAATATTTCCACATCACGTGAAGGCGAGGATAAGCAGAGGCGGGTAGATGCAATGATTGCAGCGTATCGTGACATAGGTGTCTTGTATGCCCACGTAAATCCATTGGCACAATACGAAACAAAAGAGATGCAACGGCTCAAGATGATTGTGCGGGGTGTGAGTGTAGGGCTTGAACCTGAAGCTTTTGGTCTCGGTAAAGAAGATAATGATGTTTTGTTTTATGCGGGAGATTTTTTTGCGGGAGAAAAAGTTCCTCTTCGAACAATTTTGAAAGAATATCGCACCATGTATTGTGGCAGTGTTGGGTACGATTTTTCGCATATACGGAATACTGCCATGCGCAATTGGCTACTCACCCGCATTGAATCACCAAAACACAAGAAGGATATGGTTCCTGATTTGAAAATCAGGATTCAGAAGGATCTTATCAAAGCTGAAGGATTTGAGGCTTTTGTGCAGCGCAACTTTGTGGGACAGAAACGTTTTTCTCTTGAAGGTTCCGAGGTTGTTATACCAGCAGTGCATTATCTTATCAGAAATACACTTGACTACAAGGTTAATGATATCGTTCTTGGTATGTCGCATAGAGGAAGGCTGAATTTGTTTACAAACAGTATTCGGAAACCAGCCCATGAAACATTTGCAATATTTGTAGGGAGTTCTTTTCACCACGAAGTGGGTGGAACCGGTGATGTGAAATATCACTTAGGACACAGTTTTGATTATGTTGATAGAAAAACAAACCGCTCTGTACACATATCCTTGGTTGCAAACCCAAGCCATCTGGAAGCAGTCAACCCGGTGGTTGAAGGAAAAGCTCGAGGTATTCAGAGAAAGAGAAAAGATATCAACAGAAAGAAAACAATACCCTTGTTGATACACGGCGATGCAGCATTTATCGGACAGGGAGTGGTGACGGAAACGCTGAATCTTAGTCATTTGCGTGGATACAAGACCGGTGGAACGATACACATCATCGTCAACAATCAAATTGGATTCACGACTTCGCCTCGAGATGGTCGGTCTACGTATTTTGCAACCGATTTCGCAAAGGCACTCCAGATTCCCATCTTTCATGTAAATGGGGATGACCCTGAAGCAACCATTTCTGCTATAGATTGTGCGCTCGCTTGGCGTCAAAAATTTGGTACGGATGCGATCATCGATATTGTGTCTTACCGAAGGCGGGGACACAATGAAAGCGACGAACCTTCTTTTACACACCCACATATGTACAAATTGATTCGAGAACACCCAAGTGTGACGACATTGTATGGAAAAAAACTCGCTGATGCAGGAATATATTCAGAGCAAGAACAAAAGACATTTAAGAAAAAATACCAAGATGTCCTCAAGGCTGAGCTCGATATCGCAAGCAATGTTTCGGTACACGATATTGTTGCAACGCCATATCGAGGGGAGTGGGAAAAATATCATAACGATTATTCATTCAAACCTATAGCAACTGGAGTGGAGAAAAAGAATTTGACGAATGTAGCCCATGTGTTGACGACGCCGCCTTCGAATTTTCACCCTCATCCAAAATTGACTCGATTGTTGAATGAAAACAAGGCATCTTTTGAGAAAGATACGGGGCTCAATTGGGGATTTGCGGAAGCGCTTGCCTATGGAACATTGGTAAGAGAAGGATATCACGTGCGTTTGAGCGGGGAAGATTCGGGTAGAGGGACGTTTTCTCATCGACACGCGCAATGGTGGGATCATAGAACGGAAAATTCCAAACAGTACACCCCGCTACAACATATTTCTGAAGGTCAAGCTCCGTTTTCGGTGCACAATAGCCCATTATCTGAATTTTCGGTTCTTGGTTTTGAATACGGCTATAGTTTAACTCAGCCCGATGCATTGATTATTTGGGAAGCTCAGTTCGGTGATTTTGCCAATGGAGCCCAGGTGATTATAGACCAATTTGTCAGCTCTGGAGAGTCGAAATGGCGACGTGCTTGTGGACTTGTACTATTGTTGCCGCATGGGTATGAAGGACAGGGGCCCGAGCATTCGAGTGCTCATTTGGAACGTTTTCTGTCTCTTTGTGCGAATCAAAACATGCAAATTGCAAACTGCACAACTCCTGCGCAATTTTTTCATCTTCTTAGGCGACAAGTGTATCAAACCATTCGGTTGCCACTGATTGTAATGTCGCCAAAGGCATTGTTACGACATCCGCAGGCGAAATCGAGCGTACAAGAGTTATGCACGGGGCATTTCCAAAATGTTGTATACGAATTGGAAGAGATACAGGATGCTGAAACACTGATTTTATGCTCGGGCAAGGTGTATTATGATTTGTATAATTATCGCAAAAAGAATTCCTATGCAATACCGTTGATACGGCTTGAACAGCTATACCCGTTTCCAGAAGAAGAGCTATCGAGCGTATTTGATAGGTGTAAAAAATTAAAAAAAGTAACATGGGTACAAGAAGAAGCAAAGAATCACGGTGCGTGGTTGTATATTGCGGAAGAGTTTCGTGCTCGCTTTTCTATTCCCCTTGAATATGTTGGAAGAGCGCCGAGTTCGTCCCCAGCGCAAGGTTCGCATCAGAAGCATGTGCTAGAGCTAGAAGGAATTTTAAAGGAATCATTTTCATCATAATGCATTGATATTAACCTGCTATGTGATGTAGAGTGTTTGAAAGCAAGGAGACATATATGAGTGATGTAGTTGTTCCAGAGGTAGGTGAATCTGTATCATCCGGTATTATTGCAACCTGGTTGATAGAAGATGGAAGTGTGGTTGAAGAGGGTCAAGAGCTGTTCGAGCTTGAAACAGACAAAGCCACCTTGCCGATTCCGTCTCCGCAGTCTGGTACATTAAAAATTCTTGTCCAAGAGGGAGAAGAAGTTTCAATAGGCGCAATTGTGGCAAATATTTCTGGGGCTTCTTCCGCACCATCTAGCAAGGCAAAAGATTCTGAAAGCGCTCCTGAAAAGACAGATACTCAGATATCTCTTTCTCCAGCAGTACGCGTCTTGCTCGAACAAAACGGTCTCAATGCAAGTGATATTCCGTCAAAAAAAGAAAACAGGTTGAGTAAAGAGGATGTGGAAGCCTATCTTGCTTCTAAGGGTAAAGATAAGAGCCCGCAGAAGCCTATACAGATTCCTAAAACGCCTCCACCGTCTCCGATAAAACCACAGGCTCCTTCTGCGATTAGTGATGCGCAAGAAAGAGTCCCAATGACGACGTTACGCAAAAGAATTGCAGAGAATCTGGTTTCATCAAAGCAGCAATCTGCTCATCTCACCACGTTTAATGAAGTGGATATGTCCCGGGTCATGAAATTGCGAAGTACATTCAAGGACCAATTTGAGAAAAAACATGAGGTACGTCTTGGATTCATGAGCTTTTTTATCAAAGCAGCCATACACGCTTTGCAAAGATATCCAAATGTGAATGCCTATGTGGACGGAACTGACATAATATATAATCATTTTTACAATATTGGGGTTGCCATTTCGACCGCAGCCGGACTCCTTGTACCGGTATTACGTAATGCGGATGCATTAAGTTTTGCAGATATTGAAAAGGGCATAGTCGATTTTGGGACAAGAGCAAAAAGCAAAAGAATTATGCCGGATGAATTTGTTGGGGGAACTTTTACCATATCTAATGGCGGTGTATTCGGATCTATGCTCTCAACACCCATACCAAGCCCACCGCAGTCGGCTGTTCTGGGCATGCATACGATACAAAAAAGGCCGATGGTAGTGAATGATGAAATTACTATACGACCGATGATGTATTTGGCATTAAGTTATGATCACCGAATCCTTGATGGGAAGGATGCTATCGGATTTCTGGTGACGATAAAAAATGCCATTGAATACCCAGAACGAATGTTTCTCGATTTATAGTGTTTCTTTGGTGTCCACTGCACCACCTGTTGACTCTGTAACGCAGATCAAAAACATGCATGTATATCAATAAAACATCGGATAGTTCGAGGTGCATTGGTTGGTATATGTGGCAAAGAGAGCAAGAGACCAACACCTACATAGAAAGGTGATAGCAGCTGTTATCTGTGGACCAAGAATAACAATTGTCAGTATCATAAGGGGAGGATACACATGTCAGAAAAATATGATCTTTTGATTATTGGGGCTGGACCTGGTGGATATACCGCAGCAATTCATGCAGCGCAGAGTGGTATGAGTGTCGCCCTCGTAGAGGAGCGAGAAGCGTTGGGGGGAACCTGCGCAAATGTAGGATGCATACCATCCAAGGCTTTGTTGCATTCAACGGAATTATATAGCGATATCGCAAGTCATGGAAAAAAACATGGAATTATCGCAGATAATCTTCATATAGATATTAAAACATTGCAGGAACGCAAGGATGACGTCGTAAACAGGCTTACCAAGGGGGTAGGCACTCTTATGAAACACAACAAAGTGACCGTTTTGTACGGTCTGGGGTGGATTATCGATGCTCATACCGTAGAGATACGATCAAAACAGGAAACTACACAGGTGCACTGTGAGAAACTTCTTTTGGCAACAGGTAGCGAAGTGCAGGGAATTCCGAGTATTCCTTTTGACGGGAAAAACATTATTAGTTCTGATGAAGCTTTGGAGCTCAGGACGATTCCGAAGGAGCTTGTGATCATTGGAGCCGGTGTAATCGGTTTAGAGCTTGGAAGTGTATGGGCTCGACTCGGGTCAAAGGTAACGCTGTTAGAGGGGATGGGAGAGATTCTACCGGGTTGGGATAAAGAACTGGCAAGATCGGCCCGCAAAGAGTTTGAAAAGCAGGGTCTGAACTTTGTTTTGAATGCCAGGGTAAGCAAAGCGGAAACACAGAAAAAGAAGGTTTATCTACATACTGAAGATGGTGGAGATGCCTATGTAGGGGATAATGTTTTGGTAGCGGTTGGGCGCAAACCAAGACTCTCTGGGTTCAATCTTGAATCACTCGATTTGGCATATACTCCGGGGGGACGTTCGCTTGCAGTAGATGAGAATTATCAGACGAGTGTAGAAAACGTATACGCTATAGGTGATATTATTCCGGGGCCAATGCTTGCTCATAAAGCATTAGAAGAGGCGGTTGTGTTCATTGAACGAATCAACGGGGTTTCTTCACGATTACGTCAGGAAACAATTCCCAATGTTGTGTATACGGCGCCCGAACTTGCATCCGTGGGCAAGACAGAAGAGCAATTAAAAGAAGAAAACATAGAGTATGCAAAAAGCAAATCATTGATGAGTGCGAATGGTCGTTCTATTGCCATGGATAATACAACTGGATTCGTAAAAGTTCTTGCATCCAAAGCTAATGATCGCATATTGGGAATACATATATTTGGACCACAAGCTTCTCATTTGATCGCTGAAGCAGTTTCTGCGATGGATTTTGACTCATCGAGTGAAGATCTACGTAGAATTGTTCATGCACATCCAACGCTTTCAGAGGTGCTTAAAGAAGCATCGATGGGAATTATTGGAAAAAAAGTGCATTAACTTATTTCTAAATTCTAAACAAGGAAAGAGGATATTATGAGTAAAGTCGAATTTTCTAGGGGGCTCGAGGGTGTCATTGTTGCAGAAACAGGCATTTGCTCTATTGATGGAGCAAAGGGGAAACTATATTATCGCGGTTATCATATAGAAGATTTGCTTCAAGAGAGAGATTTTGAGGATGTTTCTTTTTTGTTGTATTTTGGTGAATTACCTACAACGGTACAAAGAAATATGTTTTGTGAATTTCTTTGCAAAACCAGAGTTATTCCTCAGACTTTGATTGATGCGGTGCAGCGTATGCCCCGATCGCTCCATCCAATGGAGGTAATGCAATCGCTTGTGCCGATGCTTACAAACGTGCCGGTTGATATGTCTAGTGTGCAGAAATTATTTTCTGATTTTGGTCTTGATGGCGATTCTTGCGGCAGAGATCTTGCTCTTATTTCTCAGATAGGCTGTCTAACGAGTATGGTGTACAGGAGTTATCACGGAAAATCAATCATCCTACCGCATGATAGCCTTGGGCATGCAGCAAACATGCTCTATATGATGTCGGGTAAGACTCCAACCCAAAATGAAACAAAGGCATTCGATCAATGCCTTTCGCTTCACGCCGAACACGGGTTTAACGCGTCGACCTTCACAGCACGGGTTGTTGCTTCAACCCTTGCTCCAACGGTTAGCGCCGTATCGGCGGGTTATGGAGCCTTATTCGGACCATTGCATGGCGGCGCAAATGAAAAAGTAATGCAAATGGTGGCAGCTATAGCATCTCCAGAACATACTGAAACGTGGATTAAACAGCGATTAAAGAATAAAGAGAAAGTAATGGGGCTTGGTCACCGGGTATATAAAACAAGAGACCCGCGTGCCAATGCTATTGAAACATTACTTGAAGTGGTTTCCGAAGAGCATAACAATACGACAAATATAACTATACTTCGAATCATAGAGAAGGTAGTAAGAGAGAACCTTGGTGATAAACCGATACATGTAAATGTTGACTTTTTTTCTGGTTCTGTTTACGAGCAATTGGGCATACCTCCCACGTTCTACACCCCTATGTTTGGGGCAGCCCGGGTTAGCGGTTGGATTGCTCATGTTCGAGAACAAAGAAGTGACAATAGAATTTATCGACCAGGTGCATTGTATATAGGACCAACCCCCAGGAATGTAACATTATAATCATAAGGAGAACAGCATGAAGTATAAAAATTTAGGAAAATCAGGTCTTAAGGTCAGTATTTTGTCCTATGGTTCATGGGTCACATTTGGAAATCAAATGCAGGTTTCTCATGCAAAAAATTGTCTAGCGGCAGCCTATGATCATGGCGTGAATTTTTTTGACAATGCGGAAACCTACGCCTTCGGTATGTCCGAAATCATAATGGGGAAAGCAATAAAACAATTATCCTGGCCACGTGATTCTTATATTGTTTCAAGTAAGGTGTATTTTGGTAGCACCAAGGAAAAACTTCCTACGCAGGTTGGTTTGAACCGCAAACACCTAATCGAAGCATGCGATGCTGCACTCAAACGATTGCAATTAGACTATCTCGATTTGTATTTTTGTCACCGACCAGATCCTACCACGCCAATCGAAGAGGTTGTAGAAACAATGACTGCCTTGATACGGCAAGGGAAAATCTTTTATTGGGGAACTTCTGAATGGTCGGTCCAAGAAATTATGGAAGCCTATGGTATTGCACGTGAAAGAAATCTTATACCACCTACGATGGAGCAACCACAATACAGCATGCTTTGGAGAGAAAGGGTTGAAAGTGAATACAAGCGATTGTATGAAACGATAGGGCTAGGTATTACCACATGGTCGACGCTTGCTTCTGGTTTGCTTACGGGAAAATACAATAATGGAATCCCAGAAGGCTCAAGATTGTCGTTGACGGGATACGATTGGCTACGAAAGAGCATCCTCGATGAAGGTGGTGAGAATCTGAAAAAAACAAGAAAGCTTACCGAATTGGCTGCAGAGCTCGGCATACCATTACCGAATATGGCTATCGCTTGGGCATTAAAGAACCCCGATGTGAGCACGGTTATTATGGGGGCCTCAAAAGTAGAACAAATCGAATCAAACCTTAAAAGCCTTGATTATACAGATGTTCTGACGGCAGATGTTTTGCAAAGCATAGAGGAGATATTGGACAACAAACCAAGCTAGGCAGTCAATGTCACTTGTATGGATTACTGGAGCTAGTCGAGGTATAGGTGAGGCTTTGGCCTATGCGGTGGCTTCGTCTGGATACGACCTCATCCTGTCGGCACGGAACAAAGAATCTTTGGAACGAGTTGCCAACACTTGTCGAGAACGTGGAGCAGGATCGGTGGACATATTGGTCTTTGATCTTTTGGATCAGGAGGCGACGGCTACCGCTCTGAAGAGCCTTCCTCGTTGTCCGGACATCGTTGTATGTAATGCCGGGGTCAGTCAACGATCACGTATTGCAGACACAAAAATGCAGGTGTTCATTGAATTGTATCGCCTAAATTATCTTTCGATAGTACAGATTTCCCTCCATTTTTTGCAACAGGAGGTCAGAAAGCGCAAAGATTTTCATATTGTGTACATTTCTAGTATAGCGGGTATACACGGAATACCCCTCCGGGCTGGGTACTCTTCTGCAAAATCGGCCCTGGATAGGTTTTCAGAAACATTACAGGCTGAATCTGAGGATGATTTTTTTTGGCATAGCAATGTTGTATTGGGAGCTAGCAAAACAAATATTTCGTTTCATGCATTACAAGGTGATCATACAAAATATGAAAAGCAAGACCCGGCTCAAGAAAAAGCAGTCCTGCCAGGTATTGTGGCAAAGAAGGTTTGGAAAAGTATCAGGAAAAAGAAGAAACACATTTTTGTTGGTATGGAATTTCGTCACTGGCTATTGTATTGGGTGCATTCGTTTTTTCCTCGCTTGGCAACTCGTTTGCTCTCTCGAGCCTACCGTAAGGGGAAAGTAACATGAAGATTGCGTATGAATCAGAAGTAACCCTCATCGATAAGATGGGGAGCGATTTGTCGGTTGTGAATGCGGCTCGGGTCTCATTTGCAAAAGAAAAGGAATTATTTGACCCTAGCGACGAGAAGCTTATTAACTATCTCGCAAGGCATAATCATTTTACACCTTTTTGTCACGCTTTTGCTTCGTTTCGGATAAAGGCACCGCTGTTTGTTGCAAGGCAACTGGTAAAACACCAAGTCGGCCTGAGTTGGAATGAAGTAAGTCGGAGATATGTGGATAGTAATCCCGAATTTTATCTCCCTCGAGAATGGCGTGGAAGGAGTGAAAGCGCAAAACAGGGGTCAAGCAGGATACCTGTCGATATCAGTGGGGAATACTTGGAAGCTATACACACATTTATAAAAACGAGTCGTGAACTATACGAAACTCTTTTAAAAAAGAATGTGTGTCCAGAGCAAGCGCGCATGATGCTACCACAAAACATGATGACAGAATGGATATGGAGTGGAACAATAATGGCTTTCTCTCGTGTGTGCACCCTCCGTATGAAAGCCGATGCACAGTACGAGACGCAGGAGGTAGCCCGATATTTGCACGATGCCTTGCAGGAACTATATCCTGTTTCTTGGAAAGCTCTCCAAAATACGGGTCACTGACAAATAGGAACTCCATATCTAAAACATGTCTAGTGAGGCATGGATAATCAGTCCTGTTGATGTTTATCGCAGATTTAAACTGGATCCTTGAAATTCATTATTATTTTTTCTGCCGCATCAATGTTTTTTGTATACAGGATAGATCCAATACCTATGAGGCTTGCCCCGGCGATTCGCATACGCATTGCATCTTCAGGGCTATATACACCACCTGTACCGATAATTGGAATGTCCGAGGATATCTTCCGTACATCATGCACCGCCTTGAGGGCGATTGGATGTAATGCCGCTCCGCTCATCCCGCCGCTTCCATAACTCAACACGGGTTTTTTTGTTGATAGATCGAATGTCATCGCTGGAATTGTATTTGTGAGGGTAAATCCATCTATACCAGCTTCCAATAGGGTTTCTGCAATATAGCCCATGTTTGGCACGAGTGGGGATAGCTTTGCTACGATAGGTGTTAGGGGATTAGACTGTTTGATTGTGCGGATCATAGAAGCCATGCGCGGGGCATCGGCGTAGAGTGGTATTTTGCTAGTATGCGAGATGTTTGGACAAGAAAAATTCAACTCGATATATATGGCTCCAAGCCTATCGATTTTCTTTATCATATATAAGGCGTCATTATCGTGCTCGGCGTACACCGAGATAGCCAGCTTCTTTGTTGTATTTGCAATGAATGTTTCTAATTCGGGGAGCACGACATCAATACCGGCAGATGGAATACCAATAGCGTTCAGCATGTAATGATCGGTGTAATGTGTTGTTGGTGCATGGTTCCCCGAACGTTCATGGATCGTGATTGATTTTGTAGTGATAACACCGGCAGATGTTTTTCTTGCGAGTGATAAAAGGCTCTTACTCGTGTTTTGAACCATGCCACTGGCTATAACGAAGAAAGAGGGCAAACTATGTGAAAATAGTGTGGGTTTTATGTGATTGTTGAGATTGTTACGCTTCATTCCCAGCAGTATTTGACAGCCCAAGCTCATCGGTGTGGGTAAGTGAGATAAGTTTCGATTTTTGAACATCGGTGATATATGATAGTTCGTGCAAGATGGAAAGTAAGCGAAAGAAGTCTAAAACCCGGTGTAGGCGCAGTTCATGTTGTGCAAGATTGGCTTCTGGATCACCAATTCCAGTATAAAAGACTATGACATCGTTTACCTCAAGGCCTTTTTTTCTCAAAGAGAGGGCGGTTTCGATGATGGTTGAACCGGTGCTGGTCATTTCCTCTATGATGACAACCCTATCTCCGGCAGCATAGGGTCCAACTACAGCTTCTTGGGTGCCATATTCTTTCTTGCCTTCTTTGCGTAGCAGTATTGTAGAGGCACCAATCATATCGGATAAGGTGAATGCGAATCCAAGTGCTCCATAGGCAATACCACATATCCTATTGTATGTACAAGAAGTTACTAGCGGGAGCATCTCTTCGCAGATGATGCGAAGAAGAGATGGGCTTCCTATGACATCTCGAAGGTTAACATAGAAAGGGGCGCGGATACCGCTTTTGTACGTGTAATCGCCAAATAGAATCATGCCTTTTTCACACAATTGAGATACGATAGTGTGCAGTGTATTAGGGTTTTGTTCTGTCGCTCTGCGATTCTCTGCCACTGGAGTCTGCGAGGGGTGTACATGATCGTGTGTTGAGTTTGCTCTATGCTGTTTGAGATGGGCATGAAATCGTTCTATTGCTTCTTTTGGCGAATCGGTGTCTACAATTGCTCTAGAGATAGGGATGATTACACGTTTGTTTGCGGCTGCCATAACATCGAGAACCGTCCCTCCTTGTGCTCCTACTCCCGGTGTTAGTATCCAATTATTTGATTTGCTTCGGATATTGCGCAAAGTTTCGAGATGTGTCGCACCACACACGAATCCGATTTGAGGATTATTCATATACGGCTGTACAATGTGTTCGTAGAGAGGGGTATTATCTGTATTAGAAAAAGTTTGTACATATTGAGCATCTGGGTTGCTGGTATGGGAAAGGACAAATACGGCCTTGGTAGCGTATGTCAAAAAAGGGGTAATGCTAGAACTGCCCAAATATGGGTGCAGGGTAACGGCATCTGCGGAAAATCGTTCAAAAGCAGCCCGAGCATAGGCCTTTGCGGTTGATTGGATGTCACCGAATTTTGCATCCAGTATGGCGGGCAATCCAAGCGATCTTGCGAGGATAATGATATCCAGCATTGTATTTTCTAGAGCGTATTGCTGATAAAAGGCTAGATTGATTTTCACGCAAGAAATGTATTCCCGACACGTATCCAACAACCATTCGACAAGCGATAGATAATGCTTTGATAATTTTTCTATGCTTAAAGGATCATTGGTATCAAAATTTGAAAAGAGTTCCTTGAGGGTTTCTTGTTCTCTCGTATTGTTTGCCCAACGTATAATATCAATTGGTCGTGGATCAAGCCCAAGACAAAGATTGGTTGAACGTTGCTCTTGAAGGTCCTGTATTGTATCAAAAAAAGTCATAGAAATGGGAATTCCTATCGAATAATAATAGACACATGAGAGCCATTCTTGTGTATAAGCCATTTTTGACCTGTTTGAAATACACAGCGCGGGTATCTTTGTCTACCAAGGGATCGATCTCATTCACACGAGGAAGGGGATGCATAATAATGAGGTTATTTTTCGCGTGGTGTAAGGTGTCTTTGTTTATCAAATATAAAGATTTGTATTGATCATAGGATTCAGGATTCTTAAAACGTTCGCGCTGCATACGCGTTACGTAGAGAACATCGCTTTCACCTATCACTTCTTCCAAGGATTCTGTTTCTTTTTCACCAGAATAGTATTCTCGGGGAAGTGCAAGGTCACGTGGGCTTACCAATTGGATATGAACATTCTCAAAATGGTGTAGTAGGCGGATGAGACTGTGTACTGTTCGACCATACAAAAGATCGCCAACAATGGTTACCGTTTTGTTTTCTAGGGATTGTTTTTCGCGTAGGATGGTGTACAAATCTAAGAGGGCTTGGGTAGGATGTTCTCCATAGCCATCTCCGGCATTTATGAGGGGAGAAAAAATATTCGCAACGAGCGTCGTATGTATACCTTTTTCAGGATGTCTTAACACGAGGAGGTCTGATAATTGAGCGATGGTCTTTAATGTATCTACAACCGTCTCTCCTTTTCGCACGCTAGAGGATTCCATGCCCGCAATGAAGGGTAGAACGCTTCCTCCTAATTTGTACATAGCGGATATAAAACTCGCCGATGTACGCGTACTAGGTTCATAAAATATGGCTGCAAGGATTTTGTTTGCAAGCACGGGGGGCATAGCATTGTTCTCGGTGAGTACATGAATGCACGATATGAGGTTCATTAAGTGCGTGAGTGCCTCAAATGAGAATTGTTGCACACTTACGATATTATTTTCCGTATAAGATTCTTGTAAAATACAAATACGTTCAAATAATTCTTTTTGTACCGGTATGTTCATCTTCCTCCTCCATATTTCCAAAGGTGGTGCTTTTTTCTTCTGTTGAGCTGACTAAAAATTTTCCATCACGATACATGCATCGTGAGCCCACATAGGTTTCTAAAATTTTGCCGGGAACGACCTTATCGGCAAATGGAGACCAGTCGCATTTGGTGTTCCAGCCGCCAGCGGATAGAGGACCCCTTTCTTCTAATTCGATAACTGTTTTGCTTTCCTGTACGATTGGATCATGCAGAGTGAAGATAGTTCTTGGACCTACGGAAACCATGTGCATTAGGCGTTCTAGAGAAAGTTTTTCTTGTTCTACGGCCAATAATCCCAGGGGAAGCAAGGTTTCTAGCCCGGGAAATCCCGGTGGTGATTGATCGCTCATTTTTTCTTCCAATGTATGAGGTGCGTGATCGCTCGCAAGGCAGTCGATATACGCGAGATTATTCCACAAAGCCATTCTGTCTTTTTCTTGATTGATTGGCGGAGAAACTCTTGCTTTTGAACCGAGGATTTCGGCATCTTTTTCGGTCAAAAAAAGGTGGTGAGGACATACTTCGCAGGTGATAGATATACCTTGCTCTTTTGCCGATCGAATAGCATGTATTTCTGATTCATGAGATATATGACAGAGGTGAATATGAACCTTGTACTGGTCTGCCAAGGAAATAAGAAAAGGAACCCATTCTTGTTCTGCGTGAGCAGCGACGGGTCCGCGTCCAACCCAAGAACGAACGTGCTCTCGTATACAGTGTTCGTCGTTTATTCTTAGACTGCCGAATGTTTCATTGATATACAGTTTGAGGCCCGCAGCTTGAGTAGCTATACGGTTTGATTGTCTAGAGATGCCCGTATTGCTGTCGGTTGCTCCAACAAAATGCTTTATGGTACAAAGGCCTTCTTTTAATGCTTTTTGATGTGCATATAAAAAAAATTCCTCGCAATCAAGAGGAGGATTTGTGTTTGGCATTGCTAATACTGTGCTGATACCGCCAGCGAGAGCAGCACGAGACCCTGTTAAAAAGTCCTCTTTGTGTTCACCTCCTGGAATTCTAAGATGAACGTGACAATCCACAACCGATGGAATGGTGATAATCTTAGACAAGAGAAGACTCACAGGTATACATAAACAGCCAATTATAGAGCATCCCTGATTTATTGACAAGCGATAAGGGATGTAAAGGAATATACCAAAGAAAAAGTAAATAAAAACAAAGAATATGATCGAGAAACAAATTGCGGCGATGGCAAGGAAATGTTTGGTTATTCAGGTATACAAACCCAACCCCATATTGGAAGAGGTTGGGCAATATATCCGAGATATTTTATAGATCATGCATTGGCAATACTTCAGAAAAATCTTCAAGACTGGCATCGTTAAAGCAAAGGTCGATAATAGCTCTTCCCAACGGATGTAGCTTTTGAGTATGAAATTGTTTGAGTTCTTCTTTGAAAAAATCGCTGAGTATTTTTGCTCCTTTATCATACCCCTTTGTACCAACTCCCATTTGTTTTTCTACGTTCAATAGGAGTTGAGGGATATCCTGACCGTTAACTTTCAACGAAGTCAATGAATACCCTAACAATGGACAGCGAGAAGACTGAATTTTGTTTGATTTGAAACGTGCCGAGCCATGTCTTGCGAGAAATTCACGGGCAATCCATTCCGGAGCAAATCCAACATAATAGGAACCTATGTATTGATTTGGGATCAGTACGTAACGTGTTCCAGGAGTATCCTGAATCTGCCTCAGGAGAATATTCGCATGTGTTATTTTTTCACCGGTTGCAAAAGGCCAGAAAGATCCAACTCCTTCACTTTGGAGGCCTTCTTGACCCACGATACTTGGATTTGCGTGCCCACGAGGAGCAACCAACCGCCAAAGCCAGGCAAGAGAAGGCGGCAGCACATGCAGTAGACCAATGATTCCATAATTTGGTTTATTTTCTGTGGTTGGTGGAGTACGTACTCCAAAGCTACGAACATGAACCGAAACAGCCTCATCGGTTATTCGAGGAATGAGCCTTCGTGGAACAATTACCCGAGGGTTCGAACAAGGTTGACCCGGAGCATCTTCAATATGTTCCCAAAGCAGGGCTGTAGAATTGGGCGAAGCATCTATGTTGAGGAATATGAGTGGTTCTGGCGGGTTCACACAGAGTTTTTCGATCATCGGCTCCGAACCATATTCTTTCATGTGGTCAACACGTAAAAACCAACCTTCTTCGGCATCTCGTATGACGAGCCTACGCGAAGGACTTTGTTGTATCGATGGATGGGTAAACGACATGTCATCGGTGACTGGGTGGAGTTCGCATGTATCTTGTAGCTCCAATAAATAACTTATGTCTGCTACAGTATTTTGTGCAAGAAGTACTTTCCCTTCTTCTGTTCGGTGTATGGGCTGGGTCATTTCGCTCTTACCCCCTCCCGATGCTCCTTCGTGAAGAATAACAAATTCATTGTCATATGGAGTGATCATCCTCACGGCAGAACTGTGTAATGTTGTCCATCCTTCCTTTTCTCCAATATTTAGAAGAATGCCATAAACTCCCTTTTTTGCGCTGGGACCAGGATAGAGGTTATAACTGAAGACTTCATGATGATCTTGTGAACGATGGTGAACAACAACCTGTTTTCCCTCAAAATGTGTGTGTCTAAAAGGAGGCGCAACCATGAGGGTGGCGAGGGGCGTGAATCCTTCGGGAATTTTGCTAGCCGGTATGAATCCTTGCAAATCGGCGAGAGCTAATGCAAAAAAACCTGCATTTCTAGGACAAATAAGTATGGTTGGATAATCGGTACAGGTGCTTCCTCCTGCCCAAAAAGGAACCAATATTAGGTCTTGTTTTGCTAGCCACGTAAAAGTTTCTTCTCGAAGTTCGTCGAACGGTTTTCCAAAACGATTTTTGTAATTTGGTTTGTCGCTGGGTAGGTTGTCGGAGATAACCATTGCATGAGGGTCTCGTCTCCTCATGTATGTGTCTGGATAGTTGACACTGACTCCGTTCTTACAGCGTACGACTTCTGCTTCTTGGATCATTCCTTTTCCAGGTATATCGTACTCCACGACCGTTTTTAATTGCTTTTTATCGGGAAAGCAAAGATTAATGAAGTCAGATCTTGATTCCATAACGACGATATTTGACTTGGCAAAATATTTCGCAAAATGAGTATTCTTTATGATGTTTGCAATTATTGCTTCCATATCATCACTATATTCGATAGAACTGTACAAGTATAGTGAAGCTAATTATCCTGTGGGAAAAAAGATATAGGATCGCATAGTTGTCTGATAAGGCGTGAAAAAATACAAATCACACGAATCAGACAATGATGTGTAACTATTTCTTACGTTATAGAGCCAGTTAGAGTTCATTATTGCACGATGTTTTGTCTAAGCTTTTTTGCTGCGGCCACCATGTTCGCTAGTGAGGGCGTTATTTCTTCCCATTTCCTCGTCTTTAGGCCACAGTCTGGATTAACCCATACCTGTGATGAGTTAATTACGGTCAGAATATAATTCAAAGATGAGTAAATTGTGTCGCTGCTTGGGATAACCGGAGAATGAATATCGTACACTCCAGGACCTATCGCATAGGGGTATTTCTTTTGTATAAACGTATCAAGCAATTCCATGTTTGATCGGGTGCTCTCTATCGAAATAACATCTGCATCCAAGGCTATGATAGAATCAATAATGTCATTGAACTCCGAATAACACATATGGGAATGTATTTGTGTGGAATCTTTGACATGGGATGAGGAAAGCTTGAAGCTATTTACTGCCCAGTTTAGGTAATCTGCTTGTTTTTCTGGAATAAGGGGCAGGCCTTCGCGTAATGCAGGTTCGTCAATTTGTATGATAGATATACCGGATTTTTCAAGATCACTGACTTCATCACGTATAGCGAGTGCTATTTGATAGGCAATCGTCTTTTTTGAAATGTCTTGACGTATGAATGACCATTTTAGAATGGTCACTGGACCAGTGAGCATGCCCTTTACCGGGCGCGTGGTGAGTGACTGAGCCCAAGAAATCCAAGGAACGGTCATTTCCTTCTTTCTGTATACATCTCCGTATATGATCGGAGGTTTTACACAGCGCGATCCATAACTTTGCACCCATCCGAATTCTGTTGTGATGCATCCCTCTAACAGTTCCCCAAAATACTCAACCATATCATTTCTTTCAGCTTCCCCATGGACCAATACATCTAGGTCTATTTCATCCTGAAATTTGATTACTTCTGCAATATTTTTGCGAAGAGTTTCGGTGTATTCTCCTTGTGTTATTTCTTGTTTTTTGTATTGCGCTCTCGCTATACGCAGATCATCGGTTTGCGGAAATGAGCCTATGGTCGTGGTGGGAAACAGCGGTAATTGTACGGATTCTTTTTGTATTTCGCTTCGTTTTTCAAAAGGATTATTACGCACAAAATCTTTTTGTTTGATAGCATCTAGGCGGCTCTGTACATCGGGGCTGTGTATTCCTGGAATAGACAGCCGCTCCTTGCGTATATGCTCATTGTGTGACAATTCATGTATGATCGATTCACGCCCTGTTGTAATCGCTGTTGTGAGAAGAACAATCTCCTTTATCTTTTGAACGGCAAAGGACATTTGGGGGAGTATATTTTTAGATATGGATGATTCCAATCGTATATCTATAGGACAATGCAACAGTGAACAAGAAGAGTTCACCATTATTTTCTCGTGTCCCAGGATATCTTGCATAGGTTCGAGAATAGCCAGGCTTTCTTCTAGATCATTTCTCCAGATATTTCTTCCATCAACAACTCCGAGCGAGACAAGTTCTTTGCGTTCGGCGCAATGGGCAAGGGTGGATGCTGTGTGGATTCCGTTTATACAATCGACATGGATACCCTCGACTGGCAGTTCATATATAAGGTTCTTTTTGTCGTGGAGTGATTCAAAGTACGTAGCGAGTAATATTTTTGTGTATGTTGATTGCTTATTGAGAACTTCATAGGTATGCATGGCATAATGCATAGATTCTGATTCTGGCAATATCGCAAGCATAGGTTCATCAAGTTGAAGCCATTCTACATTACAGCTGGAAAGCAATTGTAATAGAGATCCGTAGGCTTCAAGCAAGGCATCCAAATAAGTAAATGGCTGGCTCGCCTGTGATTTTCCGAGGAGTAAGAAACTGAGAGGGCCAAGAACAACGGGGCGAAACGGAATACCGAGGCTGGTTGCGAGATCAAGTTCTTGTAGCAGATGTTCTGGTTGCAAGGAGAATTGTTGGTTAGATTCAAATTCGGGAACAATATAATGGTAATTTGTATCAAACCATTTGCTCATATCCATGGCTGGAATTTCTTTTTTGGCGATGGTTGTTCCGCGTGCCATTGCGAAATATTGTTCTCTTGTATTCGATGGTAAGGTTTGGAAACGTTGCGGAATAGCCGAAAAAAGTTGAACAGTGTCGAGCACATGATCGTATAAACTACAATCAAATATGGGAACTTGAGATAAGGTGCTCTGTGCACTCCAACGACGAATACGAATATCATCGTATCTGCGCTGGAGTTCGTCATCGTCTATAGATTTTTTCCAGTATTTTTCTAGGGCCCATTTCAATTCTCTTTTTGGACCAATGCGAGGGAATCCTAAACAACTACTCAATGCCATGCAATATCATCCTTGCCTATTAAGAGATATACTTGTATGGTATGTGCTTTGTGGGGCATACATCAAGCGATTAATCGCCTTGGAACATCTTCCCCAGTAAGCCGCTACTTAATGATTGTGTGCTTTGACTTTTTTGCAGTGATTCAACAATATCTCTTAGTTCAAGCAGGACTTCGGATAATACTAATCGAACAAGTTGCTCGTATTTTTTGTGTGTTGTGAGAGATAATTCTGTGTCGCTCCATTGGAGAACGATCAAGCAATCATCTTTTTTAATTTGGTACATAGTAGTTGTGCGATGAACCCGCGTTACAAAGTATTCTTCTAAATGAAATGAATTAACCAAGCGATCAACGATATATTGAACAATTTCGGGAGAGGGCATACTTAGGGAGATTCTGCACGATTCTGCTTCTGATTGCAATTTTTTTCTGTATCCGGAGGCCCCTTTGAATAGACGAGAGAGTACGGGCGGAGCTACAATACTCGAGAACAAAAGTAGGATAAGAACGGTGCCGAACATGTTTTGTGATATAGCACCAAAAGACAATGCAATGCCGGCAACGATCAGGGCAACTTCTCCTCGTGGGACCATTCCCCAGCCAATGCGCAAGGCGCCGCGGAAATTGAATCCAGTAAGCAAGGCAAATGAACCAGAACCTAGGACTTTTGCAATTATGGATAATACGCTATAAACCAAGCCGAAGCCAATGATACGACCTTCCATTTTTCGGAAATCGATGAGCATTCCCATGTTTACAAAGAATATAGGCACAATTATTTGAAATATTCCTTGAAGATATTCTTGTAATGTTTCCGAAATATCGGTTTGACTTAGGGATAACCCGGTGATGTAGGCTCCAATGATCATAGCTAATCCAAGACTTTCCGATATGCCGGCCAAGAGAAGCGCGACTCCAAAGGTCAAACCTGCGATAATTTCAAAAGACTGAAAACGTTTCAACCATTTGATGAATAATGGAGCTACAAAGAAGCCCACAATGGACATAATAAGCCAGAACCCAAAAGCTCTTCCCGCCACAGAAAGAATGGTCATTGCATTCAATGATTTTGAATCGCTGCGTATGGCGCCGATGATAACAGCGAGTACGATAATTCCCATAACATCATCGAGCACAGCGGAGGCCAAAATAGTAGATGCTTCTGGGGTTGCTATTTTGTTTTCATCACTCAATATTCTGGCTGTTATACTTACAGAGGTTGTAGTGGCTATGACTCCCCAAATCAATGCTGTTGGGTGAAATATAGAGGTAACCTCGGCGAAAAACATCATGGTTATGAATGCACCAGCAAAAAAGGAGAGGATGAATCCACCTAATGCTATGAGGGATGCAATACCAGATAGTCGTATGAATTGTTTTGCATCGGTTTCAAGCCCTGCAACGAACATCAATATGACAGAAGCGATGGTCACAAAGGCTCCTATTTCTGGAGAAATGGTTAATCCATCGACTGGAATAGAGAAGAGAGGACCATCGGTTAAAATAGGAAAGGCACCGAGTGCAAAGGGACCTATGCAGATGCCAGCAACAATTTCACCCAAAACTCGTGGAAGTTTTAGATAGCGGGAAAAAACGAAAGCGAATAATTTTGCGGTAAATAGAATAATTGCAAGTTGTAGGACCAATTGTACGGGAGATGAGTGCACTTCCATGAAATATTTTCTACTAGTTCAGGGAAAATGTAAACGAAGGCGAAATCGCTATACCTACTCAAAAAGTGGAGCAATGTCCCCGCTGTTTTGGTAAGTTAGTGGCCTGGTTAGAAGTCATATATGAGTGAACAGACTTCAGAGGGTGTTGGAGCGAGTATAATTTTTTCCCGGGTTGTCTTTTTTTTTAGCGCCTGGCTTATTGTTGCTAGAAACTCGATGTGGGGACCAATTTTTTTCTTTGGAGAAAGCATCATTACAAAAATGTGCGAAGGTTGTCCGTCTAGGCTTTGAAAGTCTCTTCCTTCTTTCGAAACGGTAAGAACCGCATATAATTCTTCGACGGCGGTGGTTTTACAATGGGGGATGGCAACCCCTTGCTCAATACCGGTTGACATTTTTGCTTCGCGCTCCAATAAGTCTTTCAATGCAACCGATTTGTTGATTGTTGGATGACATTGGATCATCAGATTGAGGAGCTCCTCAATGATTCCCTCTTTAGCCTCAGCCATCAAAGACAATGCAATATTTTCTGGGGGGAGGTGCTTCTTGAGTGCTACCACATTTGAGAGTATCTGCCTGCTTGGCTTCTGTCAATCTTGATCATAGTGAGGGGGTTGGAAGAGATACATGGATAATACAGTGGAAGAATAGTACATCGTCAAACTAGAGATCATCTGCGATGGGAGGCTCTCTAATAGAATCATAGCAATCTTTGAGAAAAAATGAGAATTCTGAAAGGGTGTTGGTTCCGCGTACCATTTTAGAGTTATTTCGTTTGGTGTTGTTGTCTTTAGAAGAAATACACAGCGGATGATTAAGAACAGCAGCTGGAGGATGCACAAAGATCCAATCAACAACGGTTTCTGAAGCATGTGAATGCGACTCGTGTACGTAGTAGGCACCAAACACCTTTTGTTGATCTGTCTTTTTTAATAGCATGGGAATTATTTCTTTAATGACATACAATTCGTCTTTTTCCACTTTCAAAAGACCAGAAGTTGCCGCCGTGCATTTTATGGAAGTTATTTTTTGTTGCAATGATCGAATGACAAGGTTTTGTTCTTTTAGATTTTTTTGAATTGTTTGGGCTCTTTTTGCCAATGATTGCAGCGGTTCCGAGAGAATATGTTTTATTTCTTGTGTGCTGTGTTGCATCAAACGTATATGACTGCGGGCTTGCTCTGCCACCAGCCACATTGTTCTCAGTCGCTCGTGCATGGTTTGTTCTGAAAGATACAAGATATATCCGAGTTCCGAACACGAATTAACGTGTACCCCTGCACAGGCCACACGATCAATATCCCCGTTTCCGATTTCAACAATACGTATATCTTGCATATGTATTCGAGAGATGGCTTTTTGTGACAATGGTCTACGTAATGCGAGTTGGTCTACAGAGTCAACAGAACGAGAGACAACAGGAAGGTTCTGGCGTATGCAAGCAAAGGCCTGTTGCTCTACATGCGCAATGTCTTTTTCTGAGAGGTGTTTCGCATCTATATCCACATATACCGCATCGTTTCCAAGATGCACCGAGACAGTGGGATACGATAATTGCGCAAGGCAGGCCGATATGAGATGTTGCGCGGTGTGTGCACCCATATAAAAATATCTCCATTCCCAGTCTAGAGTACACAGAGCGTCGTCAGAAACCGGGGCTTCGCATATATGTACAATATCTCCCGAAACATCGTATAGGGTATCAAAAACCCTAACGTCGTTTATAGTACCTCGATCACCCGGCTGTCCACCTCCTTCTGGATAAAAAATTGTTTCTTCTAGGGACACATGCCAAACGGCATTGTGTTGTTCGCATGATGTTACCCTCGTTGAGTGGGTTCTACGATAAGGGTGTTCGTAAAAAAGATGATGCATAGATATAGTGTATTGCCAAAAGGAATATTCTGTCAGTACAAGTGGGTTATGGGCGTATCGTATCGAGCCATACCCTGGATTGGATACGAAGAAAGCAAAGTGTGGTATACTCACGGCATGGAAAGGCTCCGGTAGCTCAGCAGGATAGAGCAACTGCCTCCTAAGCAGTAGGTCGGACGTTCGAATCGTCTCCGGGGCAATCTTGTCATAGTGGCGAACTCAGCTGTGATCAAAGTATCTCGAATATGTTTAAAGATGGGCGATGACTTGTTACAATGACACATGGTGTTACATTGCGGAGAAGCGATCATCGATATGATCCCGAATACATCGGGTGCATTGGTTCCAGTATCGGGGGGCTCTCAATTGAACACAGCGATTTCACTAAGCCGATTGGGTAGCAAGGCGGGGTTTGCCGGGAGTATATCACAAGACAGATTTGGAACTCAGGCTGTGGAACGAGCCGAACGCGAAGGGGTCGATATGAGCTATACGCTGCGTGTTACCGAGCCGAGTGCCCTTGCGGTGGTACAGGTAGGAGATCAGGGCGAGGTAGCATACTCTTTCTATTTCGAAGGAACATCGCTATTTGCATTTCGCGCTGAGAAAGTATCTTCTTTCGACGACACTGTGTGGTGCCTATTGTATGGATCTCTTGCGTATTATGTTGAGCCGCTGGCATCTGAAATGCAGAAATTGGTACATCGAACCAACAAAAACCCCCTTCTAAGGGCCTTCGATGTGAATATTCGCCCATCCGTGATTTCTAATAAATCCTATGTGCAAAAACGATTGATCGACGGTATCGCCGAATGCGATATTCTTAAATGCACCGAAGAAGAACTAGAATTTTTATTTCCCTCCCTTTCAGAAGATAAGATCATCGAATCCTGTCTTGACCGCGGAGTGAGTCTTATCTGTCTTACCCGGGGTCCGCGTGGGGCGAGTCTTTATACTCCACGTAATTCCGTTGATAGACCTGGTAAATCGGTCGAAGTTGCCGATACGGTTGGTGCAGGAGACAGTTTTCATGCGGCTGTTCTCCATATGCTGGATCTCAGAGAGGTGCGGACACAGGCAGACCTGCAGGCTTTGCCTCGCACGACATTGGACGAAATAACAGAATACGGAATTACCGTTTCAGCGATTACCTGCACGCGCAAGGGTGCGGATTCTCCTCATTCAGAAGAAATTCACTTGTAGAAAAAGATACATATTATACTAGTCTTCCAGGAATTTTTTCCAAAGTCGGAGGAAGCCAGTGTAGACCGAGTAGCGATCCATATAACAGAGAAACGGAATCCTTTTTTTGATTATATAGGGTAGCGACCTGTATGACATTTTTTTTACATGCGAACGTATATGTATTGCATGATACTGGTAGAGAATGGAGCATACTGAGTAGCCATGTGTATATTTTATTGATGTGCTTAAAAAGCTCTTTGGGGAGGCATTTGCTTTTTTGTACATATCGATACAGCCCATGCACAATCATGCATTGCTGCCACACATAAAACACCCGGGCAGTGCCATCTTCCTTTGTGGCTTGTGATATGATAGCGGAATCGTTCACATAACAGACATTTTCTGAAATTATGCCTATTGGCGTGTGTAATCCTATCGGATAGGGCAGAGTCATAAGATCGCAATACATCTCCATTTCAGATTTCTTTGGATGAGAAAAAAACAAATCGAAACAAAAATTCGCTGTCATGATTGGCAAAACAGATCCATCTACTTGTTTTGCTTTGAATTTCATACGTTTTCCTCGTTCGATGTGCAATGAAAGAACTTTTGCCGTGAGGGTAGAAGTAAGAGTGCGCGATCTGAGATAAGATAGTTCCAATGTATTAAACGATGCGGATGCAAAGAACATATCGAGGTGAGGTTTTACTTGCTTATAAGAAATTTTTGCAGTGTATAGATGCATTGATGAGTTTTTCGATGCAGCAAGAACGTATGTATCTCCCTTTTGAAGAAACGAATACATCTGGGAGAATTTATTAACTTCGCAGACATGTATCAATTTTGATACATACGATGGAATTGCATCACGAGCGTACCACCGTTCCAATTGGTATAAAAGGATGGGAATCAGATGTATGTTTTGCATCACATGACCTTGTATGCTTAGACGGTTAGAAAAAACGTTCTTCTCTGGAAAGAGTTGAGGTAGCCGATGTATGTTCTTTTTGGGAATCATTTCAAGTGCCGTGTTTATTATAGATAATAATTTTGTTATTTTTTGAAGCTTGCCCGATGGATCTTCTTCAAAATAATTCTTGAACGAAGATCGTTCTTTCAAAAGAAACAATAAGCAAATTGGTAATAGGAATATCTGTTCAAAAGCATCTGTTAGCAAGAATGTGTTTCCAGGACTTATATATTTTTTGTCTGAAAAGCTTCCGTGTACAATACGCCAAAGCGTCGCTTCATAAGAATTGAGAATTTTTGAAGGGGCTTTGTTGTTGAGTGGAAGGGTATTTAAGACAGTATCAACGGCTTTTTCTGTTTCTGTTTTAGAAAGAGCAGAATGAGAAAGAACCAAGAAGAGCATTACATGTGCCACTTCGATATGCGTATTCAGAGGAGAACCAGAATACAGATGATCCTTTGTATGCAAAAATTCTACAACACTAGAAGCTCTATCGGTCCAGTGAGGTAGTTCGCGCGTAACCAGGGAGTGATACTGTTCCTTGGGTAATTCTCCAAGCAGTTCCCAGCGTATTGTTGCACGAATCGAATTACTATCTGGTGAGATACACATAAAAGAAAGATCATGGTTGGAGCCTCTTGGATATACAAAAGTACCATTGGATTCTGAATTGTTTGACTCTGGAATGATAGAGCATTTTGAATAGATGTTCTCATGCAAAACAGATCGCTCCAAGGCGATCATATGTAGACCCTGAATGGTTTCAAGATAGAAGGATGTATCTGCGTACAGAGAAAGGGCGTGCGAATATTCTTGTATGAATTCTTCATTGAACCCAGCGCTGCCCGCAACAAACATATTTGTGTTCATGCGTATCTGACTGATTTCAAACGCAGAATTGGGAATATCGATTGCACATAGAATTCCCTGACCGGCTTGTCTTTGAACTATATTTGGTGGAGTAGCCAGGTTCGGGCTTTTCTCCTCGCTGTGCTTCCAGCGTATTGTGCAAGACATGTGTATGTTGTATCCGAGAAAGGTTAGACCGATAGATAGTTCATTATCGAGATCGTATTGGAAATGTGCATGAAGCGTATCGTTCTGCAACAGATATTCGCGGTGGAAGGGTTCATTATGCGGCATCAAAGAATTGTTCACATACACAGTATATATATATATCTATATATAGTAAAATAAAATTTACATAGTAAGAGCTTAATTCATGAAATATGCAGAGTATGTTTCGTATTATTATTGGTGAAAAGGGGGTGAAAAATGCTCGAGGAAAGTATCGTTCAGCCTTGTCAAAGCCGAAAAAGCGAGTACTCGAAGGGGCACATTGCGGCGAAGAGGACTTGAACCTCCACGGGTTTTACCCCACTAGCCCCTCAAGCTAGCGTGTCTACCGATTCCACCACCGCCGCAAAAATATGAGCAATTGTACCATTCCATTGTACATGGTGTCCAACATACATACTCGCTGAGCTGTGGCGAATATGAGCCGATACCATCACAATAATTATTTAACTATTTTTCTAAAGCGATTGATTCGAACCTGTTCAGTGTTTCTCTAAACAATTTTGTTGCTTCATCCAGCGCCCGATCAACCGTAACACCAGACATACCGAGGTTTGTTAATGGAAAATCGCGACCTCCTCTCTTCAAAAAAGAAAGAAAAGGATCATTATCCCCCGTTTGTAACAGCTCTTGCGCAAAACATGTCGATGCAGCAATACCGGTGGCATATTTGTACACGTAAAAAGCGCTATAAAAATGCGGTACACGCAAACATTCTAAAGAGGCACAATCGGGAAGTTCAACTATATCTCCAAAATATAATTGAAGGAGGTCTTTGTATGTATTAGTAAAATACTCAAGGCTTAGGCTCCCTCCTTGTTCGGCATGTGTATGTACAATGTGTTCGAACTCGGCAAACATGGTTTGCCTGAACATGGTGCCAACAAAATTGTCTATTTTGTTGTTTAACAAATAGGCCAGCATGGACGTGCTAGGATTATTGTATTCCAAATAATGAGATAGGAGCATTTCGTTTAGCGTGGAAGCAATTTCTGCTTCAAAGATGGTGTATTGATGCTCGACATAAGTGTTGTGCTTACTAGCCAGATAACTGTGCATACTATGACCTGCTTCATGGAGCAACGTGAACAGGCTGTCTATACCTTCTGAGCGATAATTGAGCAAAATGTATGGATAAGAATTATATGTTGACCAGGAAAATGCACCAGAGCGTTTGCCCTTTGATTCGTATCGATCTATCCATCGATCTTGTATTCCTTTTTGGAGTATCGAACAATACTCTTCTCCAAGGGGTGCACAAGCCTTCAGCATAACATCGACTGCATCATCGAAGGGATATTCCACATCAACGTCGGATAATAAAGGGACGTGCACATCGTAATGACACAATTTTTCGACTCCAAGCATTTTTTTTCGTAGTTCGTAATATCTGTGCAGATCAGGTAGGGCATCGTGGATTCGCTCAATGAGCGTATCATACACCGACTCCGATATATCGTCTCCATAGAGGGAACTCATGCGCGAGGAGGGGTAATTACGGATTTTGGCGAGATAGACATCATGCTGAACAGAACCTGTATACAAACTCGAAAGCGTGTTTTTATGCGCCTCAAATTCTTTGTAAAATTGAAAATAGCTCTTTTTCCTAACCTCCCGATCCGTATTCTCGAGGAGAAATCTCAAGCTGCTCTGGGTCAGGTCCATTTGCTGTCCATCTACTTCTATGGTTCCAAACTGCATATCAACATTGGTAAGTACCGAGAAGGCTTTTTGGGCGGTGTGTGAGTATTGTTGTTGCATAGCGAGCAATTTTTCTTCAGCGTCCGATAGGACATATTTCTTTTGTCTTTGCTGTAGTATGATCGGACGGCGATATACTTGTGTCCGCTTATCTTGTAGGTACTCCTCTACGCGAGCCTCGGGTAATGCAATAAGCTCGGGGGTGAAAAATGAAGAAGCAGAACTCCATTCGGTGTAGAGGAGCATGGCCTGCTCCGCTCGCTCAACTCGTCTAGGGTCTTCCAGATTTTCTGATCGAGATAATTCAGCGTATGCAACAATGGCTTCTATTCGTTCTTCGAAAGAAAATAACAGATCATGAGCTTCTAGGAAAACATCGAGAGATTCTCCAAGACGTCCCCGATATTTCGAAATATCATCTTTAGACGCATTCAATGCCTGCAATTCGGAATCCCATGCATCATCTGATGCGAATAGTGAACGCAAATCCCAGGTATCTTCGGTACGTAATTCTTCCCTTGTGGGGGTGGTATTCGATGTCTTCATGACTCAATGGTATGGCATGGGTCTACAAATAACAAGAATATACCTCATTGATCAAGACGGAATCTTAGGCTACGCTTCGACATGGTCCATTCTTGGCATGGAATTTCAAAAGAACGAGTAACACCGGAACGTTTTATTGCGATCGTTGAAATTTCAAAGGGAAGTAAAAAAAAATATGAGTTGGACAAAGAAACGGGATTAATTCGTCTCGATAGAATTTTGGTGACGGCAACTCATTATCCCTCGAATTATGGATTTATACCTGTAACCTACGCCGAAGATCAAGATCCCCTCGATGTGCTTGTGTTGTGTTCTGAAGTCCTTGACCCTCTCACCATGGTTGATTGCTATCCCATTGGAGTTGTGGAGATGATCGACGATAACGAGGTGGATGAGAAAATTATTGCCATACCTTTTAAAGACCCCGTTTATTCGGGCTATCGGGACGTGCATACGTTACCCCAGCACACTCTACACGAGATATCTCATTTCTTTGAGGTATACAAGGCGCTAGAACATTCAGAAACATCGGTAAAAAGGATACAATCGCGTGATTATGCTGTAAGAATCATCGAGAAAGCCCTAAAGGCCTACGAACAGATTGCCCCTCAACAAAAAGAGCCTGAGTCATAAGGCTTCATATCCAGCCATAACCCTACGAAATGCACGTGAACGATGAGAAAGTTCATGTTTTTCGCTTTCGGTGATCGATGAAACAGGAGTTTTGTATCCTGTCGGTATGAACACCGGATCGTATCCAAACCCGGTTGTTCCGGTTATGTAATCGAATGCCAGATGCCCTTCCCATATTTCTTCAGCTACGATGTATTGTTTTTTTGAATAATATAGAATCGTTGCCGAAACATAATGCGCGGATCGCTTTGATACATATGTAATCTGGTTCATTGTGTCGAGCAGGTGCATGGCTCGATCCTTATCGGTTGCTATTCCCTCGTCTGAGCCAAATCGTGCAGAATACATTCCTGGAGCGCCAGCAAGAGCATCAACGCAAATACCCGAATCTTCGGTAAGAAAAGGGAATACGATATTTGCATTATTCTGTTCTATATAAGCGTGTGCTTTTTGAAGTGCATTTTCTAAAAACGAATGTCCGGTTTCTGGACAATCGAGTGTGTGTGAAAGCATGTCTAAAGTCAAAAATTTCACGGATATGTGGTGTAATCTAGCAATAGCTGTGTATTCATTTATTTTGTGTTTATTATTGCTGCACAGAAGAATTTGTGTTGATGTCATTCTTTAATATATAATTCTGGATGGATTTCTTTAATAGGTAGATACTAGAATCTACTGTGCCTTTTGGGAGCGACAGGATATTCGCTATTTCGGTATTTGAAAGTGTACGAGGAATCGCCTGTATACGCCTATGGATAGAATTGAGTCTTTTTTGGTATTTTAGCTCATTCAATTTTTCTGCATTCCCTGTGCGGTTATTTAGAATTTGCTCCTCGTGTAATTTTTGTAATAGGGAATTGCGCTGTTCCTCCAAAAGATTTATTCGCTGTTGTTTTCGTTTTTTTTTGATCATTATTTCCTGTTGGACGATAAACAGGGATTCTGGGTCAAAATTGAATTGCTGTGCGACATATTCTATTTCCTCCGAAGTCCAGCGAGAGATATATTTTATTACAAAAATTAAGGACCGTTTTCGAAACCCTCTGCACAACCGTATATTGCATTTCTGTATATGCTCGAAAATTTTGCACAATGTATGAATAGGAAGACTATATTTCTGAATATCAGAGGAGTGTTCACTGATTATATCGCGGGCTATTGAATGGGTTAGAGAAACCTTTTCTTGGTAGGTAATATTAGTCTGTCGAATATGCGCCTTACCAAGGTTGCGAAAATAGCTTTTTAATTGAAATCTAATATGTGTATTGAGATAGACCTCGAAAGATTTACCAATTTCTTTGTATCGAACAATAAGACGCTCTATTGTGGGGTGAAAAAATAGCAGAAATCCGCCGCATTCTTCACGTTTGATAATCCTTTTATTCGTTATAAACAAAAAAGTATACAACATGGTATTGTTGATCATCGCAAGGCGATCAATCTTTTTTTTATTATATAGTTTAAACCACACGTCAATACTTAGAGTATGCATATTAACCTCGTTCTAGGGTTTACGTGTATAACCAGTATTCTTTTTGTTTTGCTTTATCTACTTAACAAAAACTTTCTGTATGTGCTCTTTCGTTTGTTTTAAAACTGTATGGAGGCTCGTATTTTTTTGTCTGAATCCGGCAGCTTGAGCATGTCCACCGCCACCAAATCTGGTTGCGATATCGAGGATCGACAATGGAGCCTTAGCGCGCAGATTCCCCACAATAATACTAGATGATTCTTCCCAGGCAAACAGCAAGGCTTTGTGGGGTTCAGTGCGTAACATCGCCTCATACAGCAAAGAAGATTCGATGGGACCCGCCTTCTGTTTCTCTTCGAGCGTCATATACGTGTACACAAAAGGGGTGTTCTCTATAGGACGCATACGTTCTATCAATGCTCCAATCAAGCGCATAGCTTCATATGACGAAGTAATTTCGAGTTCATCGGCTCCTTTGCGCGGAGATGCCCCAGATTGCAATAAGCGAGCCGTTATTGCAAATATATTATATTGATGTGGTTCCACGTATCGAAAGAAATATGTGTCGCTGGCAATGCCAAGAAATAATAATTGTGCAAGATCGGTATCGATTGGACATTGTGCAGCCTGCAGCAGTTCAAATACAAGCGCTACAGCGGCAGGAGAGTCTGGATCGCATATAATGTGGGGATCATCATCGGCTATGTCTTCACTCTGATGATGGTCTACGACAAACAGTGGGAGTTGGGCTAGCCATAGGGGTATTTTTCCCGCACGAGGGAGGGTAGAGCAATCCACTAGGCATAGAGCAGAATTCTCTGTGTCACGAGGTAATGCAGAAAGAGATAGGAATGAATCTTTGTATGGGCTGCTCTCTTTTCTGTTGAAGGGACCTTCATTCCAACAATATGCCTCCAAGCCCAAAAAAAGACAAAGATGCTTAATGCCGAGTTGGGACGTAATGCAATCCGCATCCGGACGCATATGACCAACTATGTAGATCCTCTTAAACTCTCGCAAAGAGGATAAAAATGAGGTTGACTTGCTGGGAAGCATGAATTAGAACACTAGATCTTCAGGTTCCACATCAAAAATGGCTTGCACCTCTTCAAAATTTCGCAATGTTCGATATGCTGGATGCGAATGATGTGGGATATACAGGTGTATGTGTTCTAAGTTTCCATTTCGAAAACGAAGGACCATAAAAGGAGTAGCTTTTCCCTGGTATTGGTGAACATAGGCAAACGAAGCATATGTGTTGCCAAACCAATCTATAGGCAGCGGGATTTCATTATGCACATTATGCTCATCCCCATAGGTAACGATAAAACCTCTAGAATGTTCGTAAATTCGATCAAGAAAAATTCTTTTGACCCCGTATGTATCCTCATCGGCCTCTTGTGCGTATGATGCAAACCCTGTGGTTATCAAAAAGAATACTATCAAACAAATTTTTTTCATAAGACATTTTAATTTCGGTATAACATTTGCAAACCTATAGCTTCATGCTGATTTTGTTAATGCAACAGAGGGGTGGGAATCGGTTAGAAAAGAAACAACATAATCATTTGTTATATGTATATATCCTTTCTTTTTATGCTCTTCTATGTTGAAAATGAAATCTAATAAAATTGAATCGATTATTCCATGCAATCCCCGCGCACCAACCATGAATTTGTGTGCATACTCAGCGATAGTTTTAATCGCGCTGTCTTCAAAATTGAGTGTGATATTATTTGTGTTGAGGAGAATAGCGTACTGTTGAATAATCGATTGATGCGAATTTGTAAGAATATTCATAAGATCATCAACCGTTAGCATGAGGAGTGGGGCAGTCACCGAAAATCTTCCAATAAATTCAGGGATCATGCCGTATTTGGTCAAATCTTCTGGCTGTACGTACTGAAACACATCTCTTTCTTCGTTTGTATTAGAATTAATGGTATCGGACCTGAATCCAACGGATTGCTGAGAAATACGAGAACGAACGACAGCATCGAGTCCCACAAATGCTCCACCACAAATAAACAATATGTTTGTAGTATCCATCTGGAGCATTTCCTGGTTTGGATGTTTTCGACCACCATGTAGAGGAACCGAGGCAACCGTTCCCTCGATGATCTTTAATAAGGATTGCTGCACTCCTTCACCAGAGACATCACGGGTGATGGACATGTTTTCCGCCTTGCGTGCGGTTTTGTCTATTTCATCGATGTAAATTATGCCTCGCTCAGCAGCCATGATATCACCTCCGGCTACTCGATACAGTTTGAGCAATACATTTTCAACATCTTCTCCAACATACCCAGCTTCGGTGAGTGTTGTGGCGTCTGCTATCGCAAAAGGAACGCCCAAGTATCCTGCGAGAGTCCGTGCTAATAATGTTTTACCAGTGCCGGTTGCCCCAAGCATCAATACATTCGATTTTTCAAGCAACATCGAATAAGAATCATTCGATTCCGATTGATTGGTTCTCGTATTAATGAGGACTCGGTGAAAATGATTATATACAGCGACAGAAAGCTTCTTTTTTGCTAGATTTTGTCCAATAACGTATTTATCGAGATGATCTTTTATTTCATTGGGAGGCGGAATTGTAGATAATGCGGTGATATTCCGGTTTTCTTGTTCGTTATCTAAAATTTTCTTGCATTGGTTTATACATTCATCGCATATTTGTACGGCTTCGCCACGTATCATTATCCGTGCAAGCGATGCATGTTTTCTACACAATATGCAACGAGCAGATTCAGACAAATCGAGACTACGCTCTCCTCTGTAAGATTTCGTCCGCAAGACCGTAGGCAATAGTATCCTTGGCAGATAAGAAAAGGTCTCGTTCGATGTCTTTCACAAATTTCTTTTTTGATACGCCGGAGTTTTCCACAAAATATTCGATAACCATTTCTTTTATTCGAATTAATTCGCGACTATGTACAGAAACATCGGATGCCTGTCCGCGAACTTCGCCCCAAGGTTGGTGAATCATTACTCGTGATGATGGAAGAATAAAACGTTTTCCTTTTGTCCCGCCTGCAAGCAGAAGAGCGGCAATGCTTGCTGCTTGACCAATACAGATGGTCGAAACATCCGATTTGAGAAACTTCATGGTATCGTAAATGGCAAGACCCGCAGTAGCCACACCGCCAGGGGAATTAATGTATACATTTATGTCTTTTTCGGGATCTTGTGATTCTAGAAGGAGTAGTTGCGCAATGACCAGATCCGCTGTTACATCCGTTACTTCGTTATCCAAGAAAATTATACGATCTTTCAGTAGGCGGCTAAAAATATCATAGGAACGCTCCCCGGTGCTGGTCTTCTCAATGATGTACGGTACGAGGGTATTATTTTGTTGATTATATCCTGTTAAGTTACGCATCTTCTTTTAGTTCATTTTTCGGTTTATTTTCAGAATTTGTTAAGAAGGAATTTATGGAATCAAATTTCTTTGTAGATATGGGAGTTACCGCATTTGAGATAGTTTCACTGAGCTTTTTTTCAAGAAGATTGCTCTTTATTTGATTATAAAAGCCCATTTGCTTGTATTTCTGAATCATTTCGTCGGTGAGTTGGGTATCACCGTGCAGCGTTTGGATTTGGGTACGGACATCATCATCGGAAACATCAAGATCATGGTCTTTTGAAAGAGTTAAAAGAATAATATGTGTCTTTACACTTTTTTCGACAATAGGATCAAGCGTGGTGTGTAGTTCTTCTAACGTTATTTTTCCAGAATCTAAAGCTTCTTGCGGATTGTCAGGGAACCGAGAACGTATGTGTTGGTTTGCGTGTTTTGAAAATTCACTCTGTACAAGTGATTCGGGCAGTGCACATGTGCAGGCTGAAAGCAGCACCTCGAACACGTTTGAACTAAGATATTGCTGAGCGAGTGTATCCGCTTGTTCGCCTTTTTTTTGTTTGAATGATTCTTTGAGATCAGCAAGTGTTTTGAAGGCATCATCGACGTCTTGAGCAAATTCATCGTTGAGCTCGGGAAGACTTTTTTCTGAGACATTCGTTATGTGAATTCGAGCAAGGCGAGTAGCTTTTTTGGGACCAATGCTCATGGTTTTTGTTTCGTTTTGTTTCAATCCAATAATTCCTGGTCCGAGATCGAGCTGATCTGAGCCCGCGGTGCAGGTATATCCCTTCCGATTTGTGGATGGTATCTCTTCTTTGTTATCATCCAGTTCTACGTAATCAAGAGTGACAACATCTCCCAAAGCGACAGTTTCATTTTCCTTTGTTCGCACATCTGCATTTCTCTCTTGAAGCGCACGTAAGTCTTCTGTTATGTCATCGTCTGAGACGGATATTTCAGCAGATTCCGCTTCAACATCGGACAGGTTTGGCAGAGAAATATCGGGGATAATGTCGTATTCAAGGCTAAATTCAAAATCAGAACCTCGGGTCAACGAAGGTTCCTTTGTGAGAGATGGTTCAGAAATGGGTTGATTTTTACGAATATCTTCGGGGCCGTCTGGAGAAAAAACAGATTGGGCAGCGTCCGCGATCAGTGTCTTTAACACATGTTTCGATATATCCGATGTAAATTTTCTTTCGATGACGGCAAGGGGTGTTTTCCCCTTTCTAAATCCTGGAATTCTTACATCTTTGGATAATTCTTGGATGGTTTTTTTGAATTCATGTTCTACACTGTGTTCTGGAACAAGAAAAGAGACCTGCACGTGTGCATCCGTGATATGTTCTATTGATTGTACTGTTGTTTCACTAGTTGACATATTCTTATTGGCAAAATGTACATGTAGCATGAAAGCGAGAGACGGGATTTGAACCCGCGACATCCACCTTGGCAAGGTGGCGCTCTACCCCTGAGCTACTCTCGCGTGAAGACATTGCCTGCGAGAGAAGGGACTCGAACCCTTAAACCCGAAGGCACCAGATCCTAAATCTGGCGTGTCTACCAATTTCACCACTCTCGCACTACACCGACATAATATATAAATGGTGCTATTAGCACAATAAGATGGCTACTGAGCCGTGAAGGGATCGAACCTTCGACCCGCAGATTAAGAGTCTGCTGCTCTACCATCTGAGCTAACGGCCCAATACACCCGACAGGATTCGAACCTGTGACCTGCGGATTCGAAGTCCGACGCTCTATCCAGCTGAGCTACGGGTGCGGGTGGATGACGGGATTTGAACCCGCAACAACCAGAACCACAATCTGGCGCTCTACCGTTGAACTACATCCACCAAGTACCAGAGTATGGAATAAAATAACCCTACTGTCAAGATTACGCAATCTGGTGAGATTCTTCATGTAGACGAAGAAAGCTAATATTTGAGAACGCTGTTTAGAAATTTCGACATACTTGTTTCTTGAGAATTATCAAACAATTTTTCAGGAGGACCGTGCATTTGTATGCGCCCATCTTCTAAATAACACACATAGTCGGAAACATTCCGAGCAAAGCCCATATGGTGTGTGACAAGAACCAAATGGATATCGTCGTTGCGTAATTCTCTGATCATATCGAGCACATCTATCGTAAACTCTGGGTCCAAGGCTGATGTTGGTTCATCCAAAGCCAAAAAATCGGGTTCTATCGCTATGCTGCGCGAAATTGCTATACGCTGTTTTTGACCTCCTGATAATTGATGCGGTCGTTTGTGCATATGCTCATCGAGTTTAAATCGGGTCAATAAATGTATAGCTTCTTTTTCTGCGTCTTTTTTCGAAAAACCGTGTATTTTTACCAATGGAAGCACTATGTTTTGCAGAGCATTTAGATGAGGAAACAGATTGTAAGATTGAAAAACCATACCAACCCGCTTGCGATATTCCCGTCTTTGCCTGATATACAATGACGTGTTGGTGTTGCGTTCTTCTTTTCCGTATAAGGCGTTCTTGTTTATCGCGATTTCCCCTTTTTCGAAATCTTGTAGACCAGCTATACAGCGTAGCAATGTGGTTTTTCCACCACCAGAGGGACCGACGATAACCAACGAATGTACAGAATCCAATTCAAGGCTGATATCATCGAGAACGGTTTGTGAACCAAATTTTTTTGTAAGAGATTTTATTTTTATGTCCACTGGTCGTGAGTCTAACAGTTCCTAGATCGTGTGAAAAGTGATTATGTGGTCGAGCGGTATATCGAGAGGTTTTTTAGTTTAAGATCGATTCTTCTTCGTATTTTTTGGATATATGCTCAGAAAGTTCTTCGGTGAGCATATGCTTGTAAAGAGATTCTTGTAATCTTGATTCGATAAGGGAGAGGCGTCTTGATACTGAGCGCATTTCAAGCAATATTTGTTGCTCAAATGTGCTAAAAAAGGGAAGAGCAGGCGGAAAATAAGAAAGTTGAAACGGTGTAAGAGAAGTGATTGTATCGGGCGTGCACTGGAAATGAGAACCAAGAGCCCATCGCTTCATCGTTTTTTTTGTTCTTTCAGCGATTGTATGTAACCGTTTTGTTCGCAATATTGGATAATCAACATAGGGGGTTACTTCGGCAAAAAGAAGAGAATCAGATTGAATATAGCGAAGAACTTTGAAACGAGTTGCTCCCTGCGTTAAAACATCTAGGAATCCACCACTACGGGCAGCGAGCAATTTGCTAATACCGGCAAAGCATCCAATGCGCTGAGGGGCTGCCCCTCGTTTATAAATCAGACCGATATGTTGTTTCGATTGATGGTGTTTTAGGACAAGCTTCTTTTCATTGCGAGAACCGATTTTGATTGGCAGGAGCTTTTTTGGTGTTATAACAGCCCTAGAGAAGAGAACGGGTATGCGTAGTTTCATGACCTAACCACCAATGAAGTGGGACAATGGTCCGATCCTGGAACGGTGTCGTGTATATCAGCTACGCTTACTGATCTAGCATACGATGCATTTACAAAAAAATAATCTAGGCGCCATCCGATATTGTTTTCACGGGCGGTGCCTCGTGGTGACCACCATGTATATCTATGAGGTTCTGAATGAAATAGTCGAAATGTATCGACATATCCGGCTTCAACAAAAGAATCGAGCCAGGCCCGTTCCTCGGGGAGGTATCCCGGGTTTTTCTCGTTGTCTTTTGGGCGGGCGATGTCTATAGGCTTATGGGCAATATTGTAATCACCACACAGAATAATATTACGACCCTTTTCTATAATGCTATTACACAAAGCCAAGAGATGGTGACAAAAAGAAAGTTTGTACGCGAGGCGGACTCCCTTTGCCTGAGAGTTCGGGAAATAGCAATTTATGAGGGAAAAGGTATCAAAATGTAGTACAACACCGCGTCCTTCGGCATCGAAAGCAGGGTTTTGAAGATTCTCAACAGAGTTTGGGCTCTTTTTTGTATAGGTCACCACCCCGCTGTATCCTTTTTTTTCGGCGCTGCTCCAATGCGATACAAACCCGCTGGGGGCAATCAGTTCATCACTAAGTTGTTCAGGATGAGCCTTTGTTTCCTGCAGACAGACCATGTCTGCTTTGGTTTCATCGAGATATTCAAGAAGACCTTTTTTTGCGGCGGCCCGTATGCCATTCACATTCCACGATACAATATTCATTATTCAAAACGAGAAAAACGCAGTAATAGGCGTATCCGGAAGTTCTTTTACAGCATTTCCCTCTACATATCCCTTCGGCAGAAAGACCAGTCTAACTCCATTGTTTTCTAGTGTGTAGGCGAAATAAATAGGTTCTGAGCTGCTATCGAAGAAGAAAGACACAATGCCGTCTGCAAGCTCAGGAGATTCTAGAAAGACGGAAAATGCTATATTGCCTTCTTGTCCACTTCTTTCGGGGATGACGATTGGAACAAGAATCTCATACTCTGTCCATACAAAGCGACCAGAAGATTTTACCGTTAAGGATCCGTACGTTGAGCTAACGAAACGCTCGGATAATCCAGCCAATGTTTCAAGAAGGGAATTCCTTCTAGCTTGTTCATTCTCGATAACAGATGTGATATAGGGAACATCGGTTGATCCGCCATCCGGGTCTGATATGCGCAAAAATGTGTATCGACTGCGTTTATCCTCTTGATCGACGTAGACGTACAGGGTCGTTTCATCCAAAAATTCTGCGGTAATCGCAGTGTCCTCAAAAACAAAAGTTTCTCCATCGACGGATGTGATCGAGCTATAAGAGGTGACAAGAGAAAAACCCGGCACCCGCAACGTCACCTTCGATAACTGAGGTTCAACGAGTATGCCATAGGAAAGATTAAATCGATCGAGATCTATCGTATTTTTGGCTAAGAGGGATTCATAATAATCGGGTCTCCAAATAGTATCGTATAAATCTTCCACACGTGTTTTGCTTTTTTCTTCGCTGAACAGATTTTGCATATCGTATACCTCAAGATGATATCCGAACACCCATCCCTGAGAGCCATCTCTGGTTAATACCTCGTACCATGTAGAAACCAGACCTGAGATATCCACGGGTTCTGGTTGGGCAAATAATACCTTCATGTCCTCACGTAGATCGAGCCTGTATACGATGTCGGCGCTAGACGATGGTTCGTCTCGTATGGGGAGAGATTTCCTGTTTGATATTGCAAATGTTGTTCGAAAAGGGAGGAGGGTTTGCGCAAAATTGGTTGCTTCTTGCAAAGAATTAAACCGAAACAACCGCCAAGCGGGGGTGGTATAGGGTTCGTTTTCGTATTCGAATGTAACTTCGTCGAGAAGCATAGATTCCTGCACAATGGAAACGACGGTTCCCGACAGCATGGACCAAGAATCATCCGCCCAGGAAATAACACCATATCCAATGGGTCTTGTGCACGAGAGACACAATAGAAACAAAAAGAGGAATAAGAAACTAGTTTTTGCTTTCAAAATGTTCATCGTTCACGATTATCAAGATGCGACCTTGTCGGACAGCTCGTATCAGTGATTCTGTGTGTAGTATACGCTTTGCATCGTATTTGTACAAAACAATATCGGTGGGAAGCAAGCCGTATACTTTTGCAGCAACAATTCGCAAGGGATATTCTCCGACACGATTTAGAAATCGATTGTCTTCAACCTGTGTTGTATATGCGGCATTTCCCCAACGCTTGAATGATTCTGCATCGTAGTATTCATGAGTAACTATCGGATTGAGATCTTCATCATATATGGTTGGGTATAGTGAAACCTGCAATAATACCTCTTCGGAGGTTCCGACCAGGGGCAAGGGGTCCTTTGCATAGATGATAAGTCCGGTGTGTTCTGCACTACTTACCCAGGGGAGAAAACGCCGTGTAGGTATTTCATTGAGTGGACGTGGAAATACGTCGGAAATGAAGGGAAATAGGGGATAATTGTATTCAATGTGCACTGTTTTGAAATCGGACCCGATCCTCGATGTATGGAGAGGAATATCTTTTATATGATTGTATAATCGTAGTAGGGTCGTGGGGTATTTCTCTATCTCTCGGTCGACCGTGTAGAGTGAGTCTAGAGCCCATTCACGTAGCAAGGGTTCGATATGAGTAGGAACATCGTCATTAAACTGTCGAATAACTCGTTGTGAAGAAACCAAGGCATCCTGCCCATAAAAATGGAGGTCCAAAACAGCCCGATAACGTACGGTAGAAGTTTGCCAATTTGTATCCAGCTCCTGGGATAAGACGGTATAACGACTGATCTGCGCGGCAAGGGGTGACGCCAGAGCGAGGAACAGACACAGCATAAAAATAAAACAGGTTGAGCGGTACATGAACACAGAACATCTCTTTGCTGATATTCTTGCTGACATCGTATACCTATGATGCCCGGGTGCGAACCATGCAGGAAGCCTGTCTAGCTTGTGATTAGGGTCTGGGATTATGCCTCTTTTTAATGAAATATCATCTCCAGAATGTTACTATAGTCGTTCATAGCGTATCACCAAAAAATATTCCTGCCCATTCCCAATGTCCATGTATACTACTATCGGAAGGAAAATCGATTTTACGAAAATAAAGATACCATGTAGGAATACGGTAGGACCATCCCCAGGTACGGAGGAAGGCTTCTTGTTCATTTGATCTGGAATCGATCGTTGATGCATAGCGCACGACAGAGCGATTCAAGAATGGAGTGATATTGAATGTTCTGATGCTTGAATGCTCATCAAATAATTCTTGGTTGAGACTCATAGTAAAAAATGAATCTTTTGCGCGGTAGCGAAGCAGACGAGAGGTGCTTTTTTGGGTTATGGCGCTTTGTATGTTTTGAACCAATTCATTGAGGGATTCAAAAGTCCAAGATCTATCGCTGTTGTATCGAGATACCCAGTGGAGAACCTGTTTATAGCGATTGGATTCGATATCCTGCTCTAAAGAGAGAAATTGCAAATAAACCTGATACATCTCGGTCCAACGTCCTATGCTGTTGTATGTTTGCGCGGTTTCGTAAAGCAAATCGATCAAATCTTCATGACGATTAGCGTCCGACTGACTCAGTATACGCAGAGCCCCGACCTGTTCCCAGGGGCGATCGCTAAACCGAACCAGCATAGAAGCACTTTCTTCTCTTATGGAGATTCCTTCGACTACGAGTTTGCTTTCGAGAGCCCTCCGAGCATAGAGCATAGCGAGATCATATTGCTCCTTCTGGATGTAATTATAGGCAATGAGATAATCATAATAGGACCGGTATGGGGTGTCTGGAAACGTAGTCATGTGTTTGAAAAGAAAGGGCACTATGTACTCGGTTTGCTCATTTGCCCGATACGCTGAGAGCATTTGAATAATAACTTCATGCAATTGTTCTGGGCTATTGGCGCTTCGTTTATACTGTTCCCAAAGGTAGTTATTGCCAAGTGCATTCTGAAATTGTGCGTCTACAGACTGCCCGCAGGCTATTACGCAAGATATGAGAAGAAGAAAACACCATATGCGTATCCAGAACACAGTTGAGAATACGCAAAATGTGTTCTCTTTGCAAGAAGCTGGCATCAGTATACGATTGTACCATCTAAAAAATACAAAAAAGAAAGTGTGTGGAGGATTTGTGGCAGAAAAAATCACAAAAACTAAAAATGGACTAAATACCCCCGATGAACCAATAATTCCGTTTATCGAAGGGGACGGAACCGGTCCAGACATATGGAATGCATCGGTTCGTGTATTCGATGCAGCGGTCGAAAAGGCATATAAGGGAAAAAAGAAAATACATTGGAAAGAGGTGTATGCAGGTGGTAAATCCTATGACATGAGTGGAGAATGGCTCCCCGAAGAGACGATTACTTCTTTTCGTGAGCATTTGGTGGGGATTAAGGGTCCTCTCACAACACCGGTCGGGGGTGGATTTCGCAGTTTAAATGTGGCACTCAGGCAAATCTTGGACCTCTATGTCTGTCTTCGTCCAATCATGTATTTTGAAGGGATTCCAAGCCCCGTAAGGCATCCAGAGAGGATAGACATGGTTGTCTTCAGAGAAAACACAGAGGATGTCTATGCAGGATACGAGTTGGAATCGGGAACCCCAGAAGCCGACCGACTCCGTGAGATATTGAACAAGGAATACGGTTGGAAAATACGAGAATCCTCGGGATTGGGAATAAAGCCTATATCTCCGTTTGGAACCGAGCGTTTGGTTCGCGCAGCGATACACTACGCGATCGAACACAACCGAAAAAGTGTTACCTTGGTCCACAAAGGAAACATAATGAAGTTCACCGAGGGAGCTTTTAGGGCTTGGGGCTATGAACTTGCAAAGAAAGAATTTCCTGATCAAACAGTGACCTGGGATGACATAGGCTATGGTGATGTTCCGGAAGGGAAGGTCTTGGTAAAAGATGCTATCGCTGATGCTTTCTTGCAACAAATCCTCACTCGAGCTTCAGAATTTGATGTTATTGCAACTATGAACCTCAACGGTGATTATCTCTCCGATGCATTGGCTGCACAGGTTGGAGGAATTGGTATAGCTCCAGGAGCAAACATCAACTACGACAGCGGGCATGCGATTTTTGAAGCAACCCACGGTACAGCGCCAAAATATGCGGGGAAAAACATGGTTAATCCAAGTTCCGTAATACTTTCGGGCTATATGATGCTTGAATACATCGGTTGGAACGAGGCGGCAGAACTTGTGAAAAAAGGACTTGGTGAAGCGATTAAAAAGCGAACCGTTACCTATGACTTTGCCCGTCTGATGGATGGAGCACAAAAGGTCTCTACGAGCGATTTCGGAGAAGCAATTATAAAAAATATGTAATACGGTGGGTATTCGCCGTTATTCTTATTCCGAAGGAGGGCTGGGTTCCTGCCCTTCTTTTTTGTCTTCTGTATAGTCTATGTCACGGAACAAAATAGAAGACAAAGGAAGCATTTTTCCTGTTTCGGGGTCCTTAAAGCGAAAAACAAGGATTCTTTTTCGCAATAGGTACATCAATGTACAGGCTGCCCCAACAACCAACAGATAAAACCATCCCGATAATGTATATGTCTCTATCGTTAGGATACCACTGTATAATATCAACAATCCAATTGCGATAAAGAGGGTTGCTAAACGTTTTTTTTCGGCTTTTGCTCGATGGCGCCTTTGTAATAAATTGACAAGGATAATTCCTAGAAATAGCCAATAAAATATATCAGCAACCGAAAAATCAGGTATTTTGAACATTATATCCTTCCTTGTTGCAGTGTAGAGCGTGTTGTCGTTTCATACAATCGGCGAGGACGAGCGCTGTCATTGCTTCGATCACCGGAACTATCCTTGGGCAAATACAGGGATCGTGACGCCCTTTTACAAGGATGGTTTGTTCGTTTTTGAATCGATCCACGGTTTCTTGTTCTTGTTCTATAGATGATGTTGGTTTGACAGCGGTGCGAAACAGTAAGTCCTGTCCATTTGAAATGCCACCTAAAATACCCCCCGCGTTGTTTGAAACGAACCCCTGCTTTCGCAGGCTATCATTGTGTTCGCTGCCAACCATGCGGGCAGCCTCAAAACCAGAGCCAAATTCGATGCCCTTGGTTGCTCCAACCGACAATACCGCATGAGCCAGGAGAGCATCCAGTTTATCAAAAACTGGCTCTCCGATGCCTGGAGGGAGACCCTGAACCAGGCATTCTATAACGCCACCGCAGCTCTCCTTCTTTTCTTTCAAAGACAAAACATAGGCTTCCATACGTTTCGCTGCTTCAGGATCGCAGGCGCGCACCATATTTTTTTCTATGACATCGAAGTCTATTGTTTCGCAGTGTATATCTCCGATTGATTTTGTGTATGCAGTGATGGTTATGCCAAAGGTACTCAGAAAATGTTTTGCGATAGCACCAGCAGCAACCCGTCCAGCGGTCTCTCTTCCACTCGAGCGACCACTTCCCCGAAAATCTCTTATGCCATATTTTGCGGTATAGGTAAAATCTGCATGACCTGGTCGGAAGACATCCTTCAGATTGTCGTATGCGGACGAATCATGGTCTTGGTTATGCAAAACGAGCATAATCGGGGTTCCAGTTGCCCGACCCTCAAAAACACCCGAGGCTATGTGCACGTTGTCTGATTCCTTTCTAGGGGTGGTTACCTCCGATTGTCCGGGTTTTCTCCGGTTCATTTCTTTTTGAATATAGGAAATATCAATAGGGAGGTGTGGGGGAACCCCATCAACGATGACCCCAACAGAATGTCCATGGGATTCACCAAAAGTTGTAATTTTGAACAGTTCACCAAATGAATTAGCAGGCACCAGTACTATCTCTCGATAATTTTAATTTCAAGCTTAAGTATGACATATAAGCGCGATAGATTCCACGTGCAAACGACACAATAATACTCACCCCTATTAATGAATCTATCCTTGGGTAGTGAGGTTTGTAGTTTGCCTACCGTGGGGGCATTGGGCACGTATAGTGCACAGAGGACAGAGAGGGCGCGTTGGTTTGCATATACCCTGTCCAAATCTTACCAATGTTTGATTAATGGTCATCCAAAATTGCGGAGGAAGGGTTTTTCGCAATACTTCTTCTGTTTTATCTGGTTCGAGGGTAGCAACGAAGCCAAGACGATTTGCAATTCTATGTACATGGATGTCGACACAAATGGCTGGAATAGAAAACCCCGCACTAAGCACAAGATTTGCTGTTTTGAGACCAACCCCCGGGAGAGCGAGTAGCTCCTTCCTGCTCCGTGGAACCAGACCAGCATATTCTTTAATAAGTATTTCCGCTATTTTTTTGAGGTTTTTTGCCTTTGTTTTGTAAAATCCGACTGGGTAGATAACTTGAGACAAGTGGTCAATGGAGCATTGCGCGAGTTCTTTTGCTGTACCGATCTGTTGAAACAGGCGCTCAGAGGCGTCCAAAGTAACCGCATCCCGCGTTCTCAAGGATAAAATCGTTGAAACGAGCACATGAAACGGGGACTTGTATCGGCTGGCGATACTATCCACCGATGCTGGTGGAGCATCTATCATCATTGTGTCGATACTGAGAAGAACTTCTTCCCACGATGCACCGAGGCTGTTTCTATGCATAGGCAGGGAGAAAAACCATCATTCCGATTCTTCTTCTTGTTTTTCAGGTTCTGCAGAATCATTTTCCCCAAGGGCATGTTCGTCCATTGTTTTGAAAAGTTCTTTTGCGACCTGTTTTGGGTCTTTATCGTATGTAAGCGCCAGTTCATCAATAAGTAGTTGCAATGCACTGTCGTAGAGTTTTCGTTCTAGGATGGGCAATTCTTTAGATCTTTTGCGAGTATGGAGTATATGTACAACTTCCGCTATGTTGACAATTTTACCTTTTTTTAACAAATCAAGGCTTTGCTGATAGCGTTGCTTCCAATCACTACTCAATTCTGGCAATGGTCCCTTAAATACTTCGGTTATAGCATCTGCTTCTTCTTTACTTACAAGTAGGCGGAGCCCAAGTTCGGTTGCCTTTTCTATAGGAATCTTTAAAACCATGTCTATTTCATTCAATTGAATGATGTAATACCAAAGTGTGCTCTCTCCAAAGGGCATTTCTTTTATGTCAATGATTTTTCCGACTCCTTGCACGGGATAGACTATATACTGACCTAACTTAAATGGAAGATTCTTGGGACGTGATGTACTCATACTCATATGCTACTATATTAGGGAATGCAAGCAAAGAAGCGCATCATTTCTTACATAGGGTTCCCCTTGTTTTTAATAACCATCATCGCCGTGACGATCATTTTTTGGGATGATGGACTGGTATTGTTTACCGATCAAAAGGCGTTATCGGCATTTTTGCAGGAAAATGAAAGCACAATAGCCTTATATTATAGTGGGGCGCAAATAATTCAGGTTGTTCTATTCTTTATTCCAGGAGAATTTGTTCAAATTGCGGGTGGTTTCTTATTTCCTTTTTGGCAAGCGCTTCTACTAACCTCGATTTCTATATGCGCCGGAGGTTTCATAAATTATCTTTTAGGACGAAGCCTGGGGCGATCATTCTTTAGGAGCCTGTTTGGAGAGAAATCATTCGATGCATATACCGCTTATTTCACTTCGGAAAATGCATGGACCATCTGTGCAATACTATTCCTGATTCCTGGGTTTCCCAAAGATGTTTTGTGCTATATTGCTGGGATTGTGTCACTTAAAGGAGGGAAATTCCTTTTGATTGCAAGCATTGCCCGTTTACCTGGTGTGATAGGAACGATTTTTATGGGAAGAGCCGTATTTGATGGGAATTGGATATTATTTGGCGTCCTTGGAGCATTGAGCATAATCATAGTAATGGTAGTACACCGATATCGAGCAGCACTTACTAACGTTTTCCGAGGAATGACGAAGAAGTAAAAAAGATAGGGGCAATCCGCGGTTAAAGTGAAAGTGCTGCAAAGAATCACCCCTAGGAAATTATGATTATTTATCGCAGAGTGGCGAATTCGTACTCTGATTCTCTTGCATCTACCAGGTCCTCTGGTCCAGCATTCGGATTTAGCGAAAGAAAGGCGAATGGGTGAATATCGAGAATATTGGGATACCAACCGTCATATCGCTCTGTATCTATGAGATTTATGACGAAATGACGACTCAAGGGCATAACCGCAGCCGACTGGAGCAGAACTGATTCGGCGTTTGTTAAAGCCTCATAGCGTAGTGCACGATCTGTTTCAGAGAAACTTTCAGCTATATACTCATTAAATTCTTCATCGCTAAAGCGGGCAAAATTTATAGCACTCCCTTCTACAAACATTTCGAGTAAGGCGTAGGGATCGGTGTAATCGGCGATCCAGGAAACCAAGCCTAGCTCATAATCACTACTATCACCATAATATTCAAAGGAATCGACATCATTTTCTAATATAGAAATGGTAAATTCCTCGACCAAGGGTTCCCACCATTCTTCGAGTGGAGAAAGTACTGCGCGCCAAGATTCACTAGGAAGAACGATGCGAAGTGGTGGAAGTAAATTACTTTTTGAATATCCAAGTTCCGCGAGTATCTTGAGTGCTTCTCGAATGTTTTGTGAATCGAGTGATTCTGCCGGGGTGTAATCGGGTATTTCTTGGATTAAATTTGCCGTTGGGATATTGAAAAATTCTCTAGATCGAAGAACGCTCCAATCGACCAACAACGCAAGTGCTCGTCTGATGCGAGGATTTGCCCATACTCCCTCTCCCTTGAAGAAAAGGAAGGTGCTGGAAAATACATCATTCCCGACAAACGATGATGGGGATTCTAATGTTTCGTAGTCGAAATAGTACCCAGTAACCCAATCAATCATATCACGATTATACAGATCGGTGATTTTTTCTGGGTCTGTTGAATCAAAGCGTGCATGAATTTCTGTGAAATACACATTGTCGTAATCCCAGTAATAATCATTTTTTTCTAATGTCATTGAACTATCAAGAACTTCCTCGATTTGATAAGGACCGCTGAAGGGGATCGAAAGAACATCGCTAGTATTCTTCCCCTGTGATCGTAAAGCATCATGCGTTACGGTAAAACTGTGATGGCACAGCATTTTTAGAAAATAGGGAACTGAATCATTTAGATCGACTTGCAATGTTTTTTCATCAAGCGCACGGAGACCAACTGGTGTAGCAGGGGTATTCCTATACTCTTTAACTCCTTGTATAGAGTCAAAAAATGCAGCGAAATAGGCGTCTTTTCCTGCATCAATTTGCGCCATCCATGAATCTATGAAATCCTGGGCCGTAATGCTCTCTCCATTGGAAAAACGAGCATCGTCCCGAAGGGTAAATGTAAAACGGGTATTGTTTCTTGTGATATCCCAGGACTCAGCGATGGCAGGTCGTGGAAACAGGGTTTTTGGATCGTATTGTACCAACCCCTCATGTATACCAGTAAAGAACTGAGCTTCATCTGTTGTTACTGCGTAAATAGGATTGATTGCAGTAATCGGATTTGAAAAAGAGACGTTAAATCGTGTTTCTTCTTGTGCATAGGCACTCATGACCAGGAAAAGCATTCCCAGCAATATTGTTTTTTTCATGGTGTTAGTGTATGTGAACTATACTGTTTCAACAAGTCAAAGAATTGATCCATATATAGGTATCGGAAACCTAGACCGAAAATAATGAATCAAACAAAAAATAACAGCATGCTTGCTGATGCAATACAGACAATTCTGACGTAGCGCATATACATCGTGAATCAGAATATGCATACGGATTACAACACAATTCCCATCCTGAGGTTCTTGCATCCAATCATCATGCTCGTATGTCTTGCTGGCTGTTCCGACCTCATGCGTGGCGAAATACACGTTATAACGCCAAATTCCCCCCTCGTTGAGGCAGGAATACGGATTGATGAAGCAACACTCCGTTACTCAAGCAATCAAGACATACACACCATAGAAATAGAAGACCCTGGGAAAAAACAAATTATACGAGGGCTATCAACCCCGCAAACGCCCCTAATACTCTCATACACGGAATATGTGAATACTATTCCTATTATGAATGGGTCTGCGATACTGTTTGAAACACAGATGTCTTTTTTTACTGGGCATACCCGTGTGGATATAGATATCGGTCTGGGAAAGCTCGGTGAGATACTTCTTTCCCTGGTTGAGCAAGGTATTGCAATCGAGCGTATCGATCTTCGGCGTCTTATCGAATATGTTCGGGATGAAGGCAAGAATGGACCGCTCATTCTGGATGTTCCAGGATTATCAGAAGCCTTATCGTACAACACAATGCACACACGCATAATAAGGAAACCAAAACACCAGATTTTGGTCCCGAGTGATGAGGAATTTACATTTGTCCAAGGATATGCATGGAGCGATGAAATTACATTGTCTCCTGGTATATACTATGTCTATACGATGCGCAAAAAAGATGCCCAAGATGTACCAATTAACAGCGAAAAACCCAGTCTTCCCTTATCCCAGACACCGTTCGTATACGAACTTTCCGTAAGCGAAGCGGGGCGATATTCACTTGTGCCTATGAAATACTATTGAGCGTATCAATCGAAGTATATACTGAATTTTGAGGGCTGCAAGAATTTTTTTTATAAAAATAACACAAAAAACGTCGCATTATTGAAAAATGTGCTATGTATTCTGTATAAGAAAATAACAGTACTACTCCACAGCAATAAAGATTTCTGATATTGTGGTGAGTGGTTGGACAGGTCCATCAAAATACGTTGTGTATATAAAAAATCCGTCTTGTATCGATGCCTGATGAGTGTTCGCCATGTTTATTGCGTGTACTGAGGAGAATGAAGAGAAAACACTATGCAATATATATTACTCCTTTTATGGGTCTTGATAGGATGTCAATCAACCTTGCCAGCACGTACGTACGAAAACGATTTGAAACAATATATTCTGAAGCCAATGGAATCGATCGGAACGGCAAGAACCTATGCATTGCAGCGTGATTCTCTTCTAAACATCCTCCAAAGTTCACAGCCGGTTGAAGACCTCTATAGCCAAGATGAAACATACGACATCGTCATCGATTTTTTTACAGATATAACGGGCTCAGAAGAAATCGCTATACTCGTATGCTCCTATGCCTATCGCTATCGAGTACCCATTCTCACCGCCTTCTCCTTGGCAGCGATAGAAAGCCAATACAATATACACGCTACCAATAAGAACGCGACCTCGACCGATAGAGGCCTTTTCCAACTCAATTCGCGTACGTTTCGACATATGAGACCAGAAGATTTCTTTGACCTCGAAACAAATATACATCACGGCATTGCTTATCTTCGTGAATGCATGAACAAAACAGACGATATCGCGGTTGCATTGGCGATCTACAACGCTGGGGCTTATCGTGTGCTCAATGGATTAACCCCACAAACGACCGAAAGACATGTAACACGCATACAAAAGTTTGAAGAAGAGTTATTCGCAAGCTTTTCTTCTTTTGTTCTTGACCATATTGATATACAATCATGACATTGTGATAATCCGCGTCTCTTCATCCCTGAACGCTGAGAGTTTGAAAAATCTCATCGAAACCGTTGAAACAGTCTCTGGCAAACCAGTGCATAGTGTACCGCATCCCAAGCAAAGTACGATTCTCGTAGTGCAAGGAGGAGACCCAAAAAACGAATCACTCGAATCAATCGAGGGCATCGAATCGGTTGAAGATGTGAAAGCTGCATTTCCATTGACCTCACGAGAATTCCATCCAGAAGACAGCATTGTTTCGCTTGCTCCGGAAATACTATTCGGAGATGTGGCTATTGGAGTGATCGCTGGACCCTGTTCGGTAGAAGGGCGGGAAGCAATGATTGAGATTGCACACATGGTGCGTGAATCTGGTGCCTGTGCGCTACGTGGAGGAGCATTCAAACCAAGAACCTCGCCGTATTCTTTCCAGGGCATGGGAGAAGAAGGGCTTGAACACCTTGCGGAAGCCGGGGCGCGGGTCGGATTACCGGTGGTTTCCGAAATCGTGTCATCGGAGCATATCCCGCAGATGCTTCCACACATCGATGTGTTTCAAATTGGTGCAAGAAACATGCAAAATTTTGCATTGTTAAAGCATGTAGCACCGCTGGGCAAACCAATTCTCCTAAAACGAGGCCTTGCCGCAACTCTTGAGGAATGGCTCATGGCTGCGGAATATTTGCTTGCCTTCGGTGCACAGGATGTAGTGCTATGCGAGCGAGGAATAAGAACATTCGAGCAATACACACGAAACAGCCTCGATATTTCTTCCATACCCGTTGTGAAAAAACTTACACACTTACCTGTTATAGTAGACCCATCGCATGCGACCGGCATACGTGAAAAGGTTCCTCCCTGTGGATTGGCTTCTATTGCAGCCGGGGCGGACGGACTCATCCTTGAAGTTCACCAAGACCCTCCCCATGCATATTCAGACGGAGCACAAAGCCTCTATCCCGAACAATTTGAATCCCTCATGAGAGACCTAGAGGTTCTTACCCCCCTCGTATCGCGAGAACTAGTGAGAGTGATCACCCCGAAGCCAGCCGAACAAGGACGATCATCCGAACCATCCAATCAAACAATCGTTTTTCAAGGACAACACGGGTCGTTCAGCGAACAAGCGGTGCGGATGCTGTTTCCCGGAAGAACCAAGACAAACGCCGCGCTTGATTTTCAAACATTACTCCGCACCGTCGATTGTGGAGAAGCGATATACGGTGTCTTGCCCGTCGAAAATTCCTTAATGGGTACGATACACGAAAGCTATGACCAACTGGTTCATTTTCCACGTCTAACCATCGTTGGCGAGTTGTATATGCGAATAGAACACGCATTGATAGGAACACAAGATGCAGACATTGATACTATCACAACAGTGTATTCCCAGGCGCCAGGGTTTGAACAATGCAAAACCTTCTTACGTACCCATCCCGAATGGACATTGGTGCCCTATCGGGACACCGCTGGATCGGTTTCGCACGTCGCTGAGCAAAAAAACAAACATCTTGCTGCGATAGCCAGCGCCGAAGTTGCTAACATCCACGGATTACGCGTATTAAAACAGGGAATCGAAAGCAATCCCCACAACTACACACGATTTTTGGTGGTTTCATGCGATCAGCACGTTCTATTCGGACCGCCGACCAAGGCATCCCTTGTCTTTAGCATAACCCACGAGCCTGGATCGCTCTTCCGCTGTCTTGAGACGATGGCTACTTTTTCTTTGAACCTAAAAAAACTCGAATCGCGACCCATCCACGGAAAACCATGGGAATATCAGTTCTATCTTGATGTCGATATCGAAGGGGCAGAAGAAAGATTTCAACAGGCTTTTGCAATTCTCCAAAAAGAATCAGCATCCTGCCGTTTGCTCGGGCGCTATAAAGCGGACAGAATATTCTGACGGATTGCTCTCTTCCTTATGCACGAATCAGACAACGAAATTGACAATCTTATTCGGTACGTATATTGATCGCTTGACCTCGCGACCGGCAAGAAATTCTCCAAGCGCCCGTTTGGCATGGTCCAAAACGCTCTGTTTTGATTCATCGGTAGATACAGTAATCTGAGAACGCACCTTACCATTTACTTGGACCGCTATGGTTATAATGTCTTCTTTAATCGCCTCAGCATCGTAGCGGGGCCATTCTGCTCGAGCAATCGAAGGATTATTCCCAAGCAGTGACCACAATTCCTCGGCAATATGCGGTGCATACGGAGATAAGAGGCGCACAAAAGGGTCCCAAAGCTCGCGGGGGATCGTATCGCATTTATTGAGGGCATTGGTATAGATCATCATCTGTGCGATTGCCGTATTATAGGCGAGTCGTTCGGTATCTTCGGTGACCTTCTTGATCGTTTTGTGGAGAAGAGAATACAGAGTAGCATCAGAATTATCCGCTGGAACAACCTTGCTCGCCATGCGCCATATGCGTTCCAGAAATCTCCAGATTCCCTTTATGCTATCGGTAGACCACGGCTTTTCTTGTTGCAGGGGTCCCATAAACATTTCATACAATCTGAGAGAATCCGCGCCATATTCTTGTACAATATCATCGGGGTTCACCACGTTTCCGAGTGATTTTGACATACGGATTCCATTTTCTCCAAGGATCATGCCCTGATTAACGAGACGAGCAAAGGGCTCTTCGCAAGAAACCAAGCCCAAATCAAACAACACCATATGCCAAAATCGGGCATAGAGAAGATGCAATACCGCGTGCTCAGCCCCGCCGACATACAAATCGACCGGAAGCCAATAATCGAGCTTTTCACGAGATGCAAATTCATTATTATTATGGGGGTCGATATAGCGAATATAATACCAACAAGAACCTGCCCATTGGGGCATGGTATGCGTTTCGCGCTGTGCCGGGGTACCATCTCTCGCGGTGGTTTCAACCCATTGGCTCACACTCGCAAGAGGGGACATCCCATCCCCACTTGGCTTATATTGTTCAATATCGGGCAATTCAAGGGGTAATTGTGTATCGTCTAGCTGTTCATAGGACCCATCTTTGCGGTGAAGAACAGGAATGGGCTCTCCCCAATACCGCTGGCGTGAAAATATCCAATCGCGCATTTTGTATTGGACACTTTCTTCGCCATGATGTTCCGCTGCGAGCGCTGCGGTGATTTTCTTTCCTGCTTGGATGGTATCAAGCCCGTTAAATCGACCACTATTAATGAGCACCCCCTCGCCAGGGTATGGTTCTTCGGCATTATTGTTTGATTCGTCATCCGCAGGTTCTACAACCCTTTGTATCGGCAATCCATACTGCTTTGCGAATTCCCAGTCCCGTTCATCGTGTGCGGGAACCGCCATGATTGCGCCTGTGCCATAATTTGCGAGGACATAATCCGCAATCCACACCGGGATTGGCTTTTTAGTGATAGGATTGATCGCGTATGCCCCCAAAAAAACGCCCGTTTTTTCTTTCGCAAGGTCGGTTCTCTCAAGGTCTGACTTTAAAGAACATGCTCGCCTGTATTCTTCGATAGCAGAGCGGTATTGGTCGCCAACGATATGGTCAACCAAGGGGTGTTCTGGAGCAAGAACAACATAAGTCGCTCCGTAGAGGGTGTCCGGACGAGTGGTAAATACCTCGAAAGACCGTTCCTGACCCTCGATAGAAAAACGTATACGCGCACCGACGCTCCGCCCTATCCAATTCCGTTGCATCCTCTTTATCGCATCGGGCCAATCAAGTGAATCAAGATTTTTTTCCAAACGATCCGCATAAGCTGTGATGCGCATCATCCATTGTTTTACCTGTCGTCTGACGACCGGATGATTCCCCCGCTCGGAACGCGGACCATCCTCGGTCAATAAAACTTCTTCGTTTGCAAGAACGGTCTGCAAAGCCTCGCAATACCAAACGGGGGTTTCTGCCTCGTACACCAGCCCGCGCTCAAAGAGACGCAAAAAAATCCACTGGGTCCATCGGTAGAACGAAGGATCATGGGTCGATAGTACACGATCCCAATCATAAGCAAACCCGAGTGACTCAAGTTGTCGTGTAAACCGTCTAATATTATCTTCCGTAGTGCTTCGAGGATGCGTTCCCGTTCGTATGGCATAGGTTTCTGCGGGTAATCCAAAACTATCAAACCCCATAGGATGGAGCACCGCATACCCATTCATCAACAGATACCGCGTGTGAATATCGGTCGCTGTATACCCCTCCGGATGCCCAACATGCAAACCAGCAGCCGAAGGATAAGGAAGCATATCAAGGACATACCGTCGTTTTTCGGGGGGAACAGAAGGATCCTCGACCGAAGCAAACACCTTATGCGCCTTCCAATACTCTTGCCATTTTTTTTCAACGGAAGAAAACGAATACTGCGATACCATATATAGCATAGTATGGAGCTATAGTTCAGCGGTCAAGAAGATCGAGAAAAAGCAGCAAAAGAAAATAAAAAGTAATAAATAAAATTAAAATATATATTATAAATAAGAATTATCAATTACACTGTACAGAGGCTATCGAGAGAAATGATAAGAATGATAAAAGAGTTTATTATTGGTCTACTACTCGGACTTGCCATCCTATATATCGTTACCCAAGGCAATAAACTCAAAATCACAAAAACGAGCATCGATAAGGCGCACATCATCGTGACACTTCAGCAAGAACACTAGGAACCCTTAAAAAATTCTAAATCAAAAACCCCGAAAACGGGCGCATCTCTTCTGTCCGCAGCAATTATAAAGAAATTACCTATCGAGTCACCGAAAAACAACGTCATATAAGAAAACCCGTCTCGTACCGCCGGATTGGAAGTTCTATATACGCGTTTTTCTGTCTCTTTAAAAGAGAAATACCCTTCATCTTATATATCCATACATGAAATAGGTCTATAACAAGGACTTACATCACCGTATATACGGCTTATCTGGACCTTTCTTGCAAGTATCATGGACTTTTTCGAGATAGCAAAAACGGCGCTAACTATAAAATGGTCGCAATAAGCACAAAAAAGGCACAAAAAGATGCAGATTTTTTCGAAAAAAATAAAAAAACTACTTGCAAAAAAAAATGCACTGTGTATAATTGAATGAGTTTATAACTACCAGGAGGTAAAAATGGTAAAAAAATTAATAACTAGTCTGCTGCTTGGCGCAGTGGTTCTTCTCGTTGCTGCTTGTGGCGGTGATCCGTTTACAGTAAAATCATTAACATTCACACCTGAGGGCATAGATGGTGTTACTGGTGGTGTCGCAATCACGGTTAGTGACAAAGCAGGGGATCTGGTTCTTTCTTCTGCTGCTTTTAATGATGCAGATTTAGCTACTGAACTTAAAGATGCTACTAACTACACAGTCGCAAATGATGACACTGAAGACGATGCGGCTAAGTTAAAGGTCAAAGAGGTAACAGATGTAAAAACTACACCAGCGGCTGGGGACAAGATAACCGTTGTTGTTCAAGAAAGTGAAAAGGACGATTCGACCGTTGAGATTGAGGTAACACTCAAAGATTCTGCTACTGCTAATGTAGCTGGTAATGCACCTGGTGATGAGAATCCGGCGGTGGTGAATAATCCGGGTAGGCTAACCACAGGGCAACTTACCGGTCAGTTCACGATCAGTACTGCGGCTATCACATTCACAGAAGACATTGATCTGTCACGTGCTAATGCTACTGCAACTGCTCAGTACGATGATACCGCTACCGGGGCTGGTGATCTCACGATCGCTGGTCCTAATGGTAATACTATCCAAGGTTTGAATGTTGCGAATATAGCTATTACAGGACCAGAACAATTGCCTGATGGCAGTGCCGACAATAATGATACAGTAATTACCTTCACCGTTGATATTGGACTTACAACGGTAACGGTAACGTTGACCGGAAACGCATAGTACTGACATCTACCTTAATAAGTAATGCAAAAAAGAGATCCGAAAGGATCTCTTTTTTTTGTAAAGAAGGTCGAGCTTCTGAAGAAGGGCCTAGGGTAGTTTGTAGATACGTATCGATGGTATTTCGTGATCATAAAGATTGTAGTTCACTGCAATGCGTTCAATGCCGTCGAGATCGAGAAAACTAAAAATAGACGCCTATGAGAAATAGGCGGGCATTTTTGAACGATTTTCCGTGGAGAACCCTGCAATAGCTCCTTTGAACAGCTCTAGACGCTAAAAAGTCGTTATCAGGAACGATCGACTTTCGGGATGCGCTAGAGCCCAATAATCGAACGATCTCTCCTTGCTCTTCTTCTTTAAGAGTGAGAACCCGCGAAAAAACATCAGAATAGAGCCCAGATTTCCTGTCTAGCCCAAGGCACGTTCAAAAAACACCAACTGGAAACCATATTAGCGGATTCGCCGGTGGAGATTGTTCAGCCAGAAGGTATTACATTTGTAAAATACCTACCGGTCACTGGTAAAGAGAGATATA
>WTKD01000007.1 GCA_011524535.1 Spirochaetaceae bacterium | reverse complement strand
GAATGAGGAATTAAACCCTACCCATGAGTAAGTTTGAGTAGGTTTTAAGGAACGGTGCTACTTTCGCGTGTTTGCTGCGTTTGATGAAGAGAAGACAATAAAACTAGTAAACAATATATCTAAGAAACTAGATAGATTTGCAAGAATTAAAAAAATATTTAGAAAAATAAGGGAAATAAAGATGAGATCAAAAAGACAAAAAAAAGGTGTTGCTCTATGAGGCGCACTACACACCACAAACACCAAAATGCTCACAGTGTAGCATATACTGCACTGAGATAGCAAGTAGGTATGGCATTTTTTCGGCAATTTTTTTAGAAAAACTAAAGTATTATGAGAAAAAAACAACAAACATACATGGTGTTTTTAACACCACGGAGGTGTGGGCCGAGATGGCTGGCTGCTCTCGCAGGAAATTTATAGAGCTACGAAAAATACTTATAGAAAACGACTTTATGAAAGTTGCTCAGCCTCGTTTGTATAAGTGGGACCGTACGTTCTTTTCTTCTTTGAATAAAGAGAAGTATCAAAAAATAATAGACGAAAATCCATTTACATATGTAAGGATTGGAACGAAGCTCATGCAGGACGTTGGCGTGAAGACGGCGGCCGTTGTTTCACAGCTTTTTTACTGGAGCAACCGAAAGAATGGCGATGATCCGTATGTGTACAAATCATATGAGGAGCTTTCTAATGAGCTAGGCCTGAGTTTTGGAGATGTGCAAAATGCACTGAAAAGATCTCGTAAGTTAGGACTAATTTCATCAAAAAGAACAAGAGACCGGAACGGATACATTGTTGCGGCCGACACTGTCGCGCAGTATTTCAACGCAGTTTCGCCACCTCCTGTTTGTGATGTTGCAGATTGCAAGAATAGAAAATCTTGTAATATGAACAAGCGAACTCACGTAGTGCATGAAAAGAACTCATTAACTCATATTTCTGCACCTTCTTTAATTGATTCAAAGACTACAACAAAGACTACAACAAAGACTACAGATAGGACGTTTAAAAAACGTCCACCATCTTGTGATCTTAAAAAAAATACTGAGGTGGTACAGATGAACGATCAACAAATAAATCAACAATATGAGCAACAAACTCTATTTGTTTCTACAGAAACTGAGAAAAAGAAGAAGCCAGAACTAAGACTTCTCAAAGACAATGAACAAAGAAAAATACAAAAGATGATTTTTGAATTTGCTGAGGAAGAATACAAAAAAGATTATGTTATTAACAATTCTTTGATAAAAAATACCATTTATCCAAAATTAAAAGAATTTGCAGCAAAAAAATATCATAATCGATTTGAGCTATTCGAATGTGTGTATAAGCTCTTAAGAGAAAAACGAAACGGTGATGTTTATAGTCGTCTGATCGAACGATTTGCCTCTGATGCAGGTAAAAAAGCTGGGGAGTTTCACACTCCGCACAAAGTTTCTGAGCTGATTGCAGGACTATGCCAACCAAAGGTTGGTTGTCGCATCTGCGATCCGGTATGCGGCTTTGTACAAAATGTTTGCATTGTCTTCGTTTAATACTATTTTTTTACGTTCTGCTGGAGGCAGCCTATTTATCAGTAAATGTATAAGTGATCTGGTTGGATTGTTTTTATCGTATACAACTCTCCTAGAGTCGTATGGAAACACGTATACATTTTTTTCATCTCTCCGTATCCGCCATTCTTTCCACAATCTATTTATTTGAGCTTGTGACAAATTTGCCGTCGGGCTGTCTGGCGGCGGCGACTCGTTGAATGGTTCTTGTATCTGAAAGTTTTTGAGAACAAAGATAGGATCTTTTATGCTCAGGTTTGTTTCCGTATATTTATACCGAGTCGAGTGACTTTCTGGAACGTCGAGCCAGCCAGTAAAAACCGTCTCACCATTTTTCTTAAAAGTAGCTTTGATCGCGGCGTAATCTCCTAATGCACTTTTAAGATAAATATCGTCTACCCATCCAACAACAAGCATTTCTAACAAGCTGATTACCACAGCACCATTAGAATGTAGTTTTTTTCTGAGTTTTACGGGAACCTCGCGTATTTTTTTTGATAGTTCGGTGTAAGGCTCAGAAAGCCTTGTTAATTATGAGACTAACTCGACCGTCGTGACAGTATCCTATTGGAAACTTTGCGACATTCTGGGGCGAAAAATCAATCCATATACGGGGCGGCGAGTGCCCCCAAAAATCCGAAGATCTCAGACAAGTTTTCGGGATTATGTCGAAATTTAAAATAACTATAAATAACAGTGAGTGTTCAAAGGCGCAACAGACAACAACAATGATAGGACTCCATGAGGAGCATCTAGATTCGGTGTGATTGTGGTTGTCGGTTTCTACTGTGTAGAATGAATACATGGATAATAGAATAAGTATGATCACTCTGGGAGCAAAAGACCTCCAGGCGGTGTCTTCTTTTTATGAACATGTGTTTGGATTCCGAGTAGAAAGCAGGAACGATAATATAACGTTTTTTGACCTTCGTGGGTCCTGGCTCGGGGTCTATGGATTAGATGCTCTTGCTGAAGACATTGGCATTGAAAACAACCATAAAGGGTTTGGTGGATTCACGCTTGCCCATAATCTTGAAAGCGAAGAAGCAGTCGACGCCCTGTTTAAACACCTCACCGAAAACGGTGCGACGGCGATAAAAACCCCGCAAAAGGTTTTCTGGGGCGGCTATTCGAGTTATATCGCGGACCCGGAATACAATTATTGGGAGATCGCATATAATCCATTTGGATGGATTGGTCCCGAGCGCGATGCTTCAGCACAATAATGAGAATGGACTCGGATATAGCTTCCATGCTCAGCATGACGAGTGCATCGCATTCGCGCTTCGATCTCTTATAAATTAGGGTTTTTAACATATCTATGGAACAATTTGCAACGAAGCTGCAATCGGCTCTGGGTACAATTCTTGAGTCATTGAGCAAGGAATCAGTACCCGCCATACCCTATGAATACCCTGAGGATCCTTCACGAGGCGATATCGCTTTCCCAGTGTTTTCCTATGCCCGGATACTAAAACAATCACCCCAGATCATCGCTAATCGGGTCGTGGATGAACTCGATAGAGAAGGCCTCAATATCAAAAAGATCGATGTAATCGGTGGTTATATAAATGTGTATTTTGACAGAGTACCGATTCTTACAGCCATTCTATCCCGTATCGCCGAGGAAAAGGCCAGCTATGGAAAAAACAACTCTAGAGCTGGTGAAAAAATAGTGATAGAATTTTCGAGTCCAAACACGAATAAACCCCTGCATTTGGGTCATCTCCGGAACAATGCCATTGGAGAATCCGTTTCGCGTATCTTGCAGCTGAGCGGGGCGAATATACAGAAGGTTTGCTTGTTCAACGATCGAGGTACGCATGTTTGCAAAAGCATGGTGGCGCATCAAGACGTTGGCGCGGGGAGTACCCCCGAGAGTACGGGGAAGCGGGGGGATGTATATGTGGGCGACCTCTACGTGCGTTTTAACGAACGAGCAAAATCAGACAAGAGCTATGAACAAAGGGCACAGGCCATGCTCAAGCGCTGGGAAGAGGGAGATGCTGAAATACGCTCCCTGTGGAAAACCATGCGCGATTGGGTGGTCGCTGGACTCATGGCGACATACGAACGCTGCGGCATACGTTTTCATTCCTTCGAATACGAAAGCGATATCTACGAACGCGGGCGAGATATTGTCAAAGAAGGCCTACAAAGAGGACTTTTTTTTGCAGATGAAGATGGATCGATTTGTGTTGATCTATCAGAGCAAGGACTCGACACAAAAATATTGCTTAGATCGGATGGAACAACGCTCTATGTCACCCAGGACCTCGGAACGGCGATACACCGAGTTGATACCTATAATTGCAGCTCGATGATATACGTCGTAGCGAACGAGCAGGAATATCATTTCAAGGTGCTATTTGCGGTGTTGGGCATGCTGGGACAGGATTGGTCGAAACACTGTAGACATCTATCCTATGGGATGGTAAACCTCCCTGAAGGAAAAATGAAATCACGCGAAGGCACGGTTGTAGATGCCGATGCGCTTATCAACAAACTCCGAACCGCAGTTGTGGAAGCTACACAGGAAAAGGGCGGAAATACCGAAAGAAACTCTTCTCCCGAGGAAATAGCCATCGGTGCATTGCATTATTACCTGCTCTGGCCAAACCCCGAGACGGAAATATTGTTTGACACCGAAAAATCGATTTCTTTTTCGGGTAATACGGGTCCCTATATCCAGTATACCATGACCCGTATTTTTTCCCTTCTTCGTAAAGCCGAAGCACAAAGCATAGAAATCTCAGAAAATATCCTTGGATTGACAGAGGACCTTGAATGGCGATTATCAAAATTGATAGGCCGTTTCCCACAGATCGTTCAGCAAGCAGCACGGAAAGAAAACCCATCAATTGTTGCGCATTTTATGTATGAAATAGCAAAAACATTTACAATATATTATCATGAAGTTCCGATATTAAGTGATACGTCGCATGCAGGTGAGCGTCTGTATATCACCAAAATGGTAGGACAAACATTACAAAATTGTCAGGAATTGTTGGTAATTCCAATTGTAAAGGAGATGTAGATGCATAAAAGACCAGTGGCTCAGGGACTCTATGATCCGCGTTTTGAACACGATAGCTGCGGAGTAGGATTTATCGCGGACTTGAATGGTGAAGAAACGCACGAAACCATAGGCACGGCAAAAGAAATACTGTTAAATATGAGGCACCGCGGTGCATTGGGTGCTGATGAGAATACGGGTGATGGAGCAGGTCTGCTTTGTTCATTTCCAGAGTCATTTTTCAGGAACATAGCCAAACAAGAATCAATGAACCTGCCTGAAGATGGCTTATTCGGCATCGGTACATTCTTTTTTGCAAGAGACCGAGCCATGCAGGATGATATGAAGGATATTGTTCACCAATGCATAGCCGCCGAACATTGCACATTGTATGGCTGGCGTAAGGTGCCCATCGACGAGACAACGATAGGAAACGTAGCAAAATTGTCCATGCCTACCATCCTGCAAGCCTTCATCGGAGCGCCAAACGATGTTACAAAAGATGCATTTGAGCGATCTTTGTACATAATTCGAAAGCAATCGATGAATAAAGTGACGGAATTATTCGGGGATGACCCCCAGGACTTTTATTCGCCCCTTGTTTCGTGTAAGCGCATTGTGTACAAGGGAATGCTTACATCGGGACAACTGTTTTCTTTTTATGCTGATTTGCAGAACCCCGAATTTAAGGCATACCTTGCGGTTGTGCATTCTCGTTTTTCTACCAATACCTTCCCGAGCTGGGATAGGGCGCATCCCTACAGGATTATCGCCCATAATGGAGAAATAAACACCATACAAGGAAACCGAAACTATATGCGGACCCGACAAGGAACCCTCAAGAGCGAGGTTTTCGGAGAAAAACTCGGTAAAACATTCCCAATCGTAGAAGAACACATGTCCGATGCGGGGATATTTGATAATGCAATAGAATTTTTAATCATGAACGGGTTTCCGTTATCGCTTGCCGCGATGTATATGGTTCCCGAAGCCTGGGAAAACGATGAAACGATGGACCCCGCAAAAAGAGCCATGTACGAAGCATTTAGCTGTGTTATGGAGCCCTGGGACGGACCCGCGTCTATTGTCTTCACGGATGGAGAATCCATTGGAGCCGTTCTTGATCGAAATGGATTGCGACCTAGTCGATATTATTTCACACATGACAATAAGATAATCATGGCGAGTGAAGTTGGAACCTCTTCGGTTGATCCAAAGAATGTAAAAGTGAAGGGAAGACTGCGTCCAGGACGTATGTTTCTCATTGACTGTAAGCGTGGAACCATCATTGAGGACCAGCATATAAAAGACAGCTACGCAAAGAAATATCCGTTCGAGGAATGGATAAAATCTCAAAAAATCACCTTGAAGGATGCTAAACAAGGCCATGTTCCAGAATCAATACAAGGCGATGCACTTTCTGCTCAATTAAGACTATACGGATATAGCGATGAGCATCTACGCCTGATCTTGCGACCATTGGCTGAACGAGGGAAGGACCCGCTTGGATCGATGGGGAACGATGTGCCGCTGGCGGTACTCTCGCAGCACCCTCGCTTGGTGTATGAATATTTCAAGCAGCGTTTTGCACAGGTCACCAACCCTCCCGTCGATTCTATACGAGAACAAGCAATAATGAGTATTGAGACATATATCGGACCTCAGACAAATCTTTTGAAATTGGACGAATCGCAATGTCAAAAACTTTTTCTTGAACACCCGATACTTAGGAATTCGGACTTTACCCGGCTGTGCAATCTCAAAGGGAATTGGGAGAAGGTATATACCTGCGATATAACCTTTCCACACGCGCATAATACCCAGGGTTTTTTCGATTGTATCGAACATGTCTGTGAAGAAGTCGAAAAAGCGGTTGATAATGGATCCCCAGTAATCATTCTTTCTGATCGAGCTGCTGGCAGCGATCGTGTTCCCGTGAGCCCCCTGTACGCGGTGGGGGCTGCGCATCAGCATTTGATACAAGTTGGGAAAAGAACCAAGGTAGCATTAGTAGTGGAATCGGGTGAACCTCGGGAAGTGCACCATTTCTGTTGCCTTCTAGGATTCGGGGCAGACGCCATCAACCCCTATCTCGCCTTTGATGCAATAGAAGATATGGTCCGCACAAAGTCCCTCCCCTCCGATATAGACGCCGAAACGGCGCAGTGCAATTATCTTAATGGGCTGGCCTATGGAATGCGGAAGGTATTCGCAAAAATGGGAATATCAACGCTCAGTAGTTACAAAGGCGCGCAAATTTTTGAAATTATCGGCCTTGGAAAAACCATCGTTCAGCGATGCTTCAAAGGAGCTTTTAGCCGAATAGGCGGTGCGGATTTTCAAACCGCGGCCGAACATGTTTTTGCTCGACACGGAAAGGCCTATCCTACTGGCAATATCCCGATTGGCTACGAGGTCCTCAGCCCAGGAGATTATCAATGGCGCACCGATGGCGAGGTTCATATGTGGGACCCGACCAGCGTACAATTATTGCAGCAGGCGGTGAGAACCGACGATTATTCTGTTTTTAAGAAATTCTCTGCCTACGAAGATGAAAAAGTCTCCCATGCCTCGACCCTGCGTGGGTTCTTTAATTTCCGAAAACGTGTAGCAATTCCCATCGAGGAAGTAGAAAGCATCGAAGCGATTACCAAGCGATTTGTTACGGGTGCTATGAGTTTTGGCTCGATCAGCCAAGAAGCCCACGAAACATTGGCGCTTGCCATGAATGCGCTTGGTGGAAAATCAAACACAGGGGAAGGCGGAGAATTGGCAGAGCGCTATATCCCACTTCCCGATGGCAGTTCAAAGCGTTCTGCTATAAAACAGGTAGCTTCGGGACGTTTTGGTGTTACGATAGAATATTTGAGCAATGCCGACGAAATACAAATAAAAATGGCGCAGGGAGCAAAGCCAGGAGAGGGCGGGGAGCTACCTGGGCACAAAGTCTTTCCTATTATTGCCAAGGTTAGAAGTTCAACCCCCGGCATTGGCCTGATTAGCCCTCCCCCTCATCACGATATATATTCAATAGAAGACTTGAAACAGCTCATCTTTGACCTCAAAAACGCCAATCCACAGGCACGCATCAGTGTGAAACTGGTTTCTGAAGTTGGTGTTGGGACGATAGCATCGGGTGTGGCAAAAGCTCATGCGGATCATATCCTTATTTCTGGTCACGATGGCGGAACCGGAGCATCGGCGCTCACAGGTATAAAAAACGCTGGATCTGCCTGGGAGCTTGGTCTTGCAGAAACCCATCAAACTCTCGTATTGAACGATTTGCGCTCGCGCGTGATCCTTCAAACCGATGGTCAGATAAAAACCGGTCGGGATGTTGTGATAGCTGCCCTGCTGGGTGCCGAAGAATGCGGTTTTGCTACGGCTCCGCTTATTGCAATGGGCTGTATAATGATGCGTAAATGTGAAAAAAACACCTGTCCGGTTGGTATTGCAACGCAGGATGCACGGCTTAGGAAGAAATTCACCGGTGAACCCATACATGTCGAGCGTATGTTTCGATTTATTGCCAAGGAAGTCCGTGAAATCATGGCATCCCTGGGGGTTCGAACATTCAATGAACTCATTGGAAGGGTTGACCTCATAGATGTCGATTCGCAACGCGCGATAGATTACAGGGTCGACCTCCGTCCAGTGCTCACAAAAATGGGACTTTCGGATGGTCATACGGGGGTGTTCTGCAGCATACCTCAGAAACATGCCATAGAACATGTTTTGGATAAAAGAATACTGAAGAAGATAACAAAGGACCTAGAACAGAAAAAGCCGGTTACATTTGATTCAAAAATATGGAATACGGATCGAACAACCGGGGCGATTATTAGCAATGCGCTGTATAAAATGCACGGTGCAGAAGGAATACCCAAGGATACTGTGCGACTCAATTTTACGGGTACTGCGGGGCAAAGCTTTGGAGCCTGGCTCATACATGGTATGTTCTTGTATCTCGAAGGCGATGCAAACGACTATGTAGGAAAGGGGCTCTCCGGTGGAAAAATAGCTATTCTTCCCCCAAAGGAATCAGATTTCCTTCCCGAAGAAAATATCATCATCGGAAACGTCGCCTTTTATGGAGCAACAAAGGGAGAGGCCTATATCCGTGGTATCGCAGCCGAACGGTTTGCGGTGCGAAATAGTGGGGCGCGTGTTGTTGTTGAAGGCATTGGTGATCATGGATGCGAATATATGACGGGGGGTTGCGTAGTGGTTCTCGGGTCCGTGGGAAGAAATTTTGCAGCCGGCATGAGTGGGGGGGTTGCCTATGTATGGGATGCCAATAACTCGCTCGAACAGCAGTTAAATCGCGAATTATCGGATATGTATTCACTGGATGATCGTGATAAAGACACGCTTTTTTCCATGATTGAACAACATGTCGAACACACTCAATCGAGTCGTGGGCAATACCTGCTTACTAATTTTGAGAAAGAATTGAGCAATTTTGTGAAGGTTATCTCGCCTTCTTATCAGGAATACTTGAATAAACAGATAGAAAAGGAGCTTGCCGGTAATGGGTAAAGAAACGGGTTTCATTGAATACAAAAGGGTGTCGACGGCCTATCGAGATCCAAAGAAGCGCATACAAGATTTTGATGAATTTCTGCAGCCACTGAGCGAGGAAGACCGAAAAATTCAAGCTGCACGATGCATGGATTGTGGGGTTCCTTTTTGCCAATCGGACAATGGATGTCCAGTAGATAACCTTATCCCAGAATGGAATGATCTTGTTTATCGAGGTGAGTGGCAGGAAGCATTCTATCGCCTTATCAAAACAAACAATTTCCCCGAATTTACAGGGCGTGTATGTCCAGCCCCATGCGAACATGCCTGCGTTCTAGGCATCAATGAGCCGGCTATAACGATCAAAGACAACGAATGCACTATTATTGACAGAGCCTATAAGCATGGACTTATGAAACCAAGGATACCCAAGAGGCGAACTGGAAAAAAGATTGCCATCATTGGCAGTGGTCCGGCGGGTCTTGCTTCAGCCGATCAGTTGAACCAGGTTGGCCACAGAGTAGAAGTCTTTGAAAGGGATGATCGAATTGGTGGATTATTGATGTATGGCATTCCAAACATGAAACTAAGCAAGGAATTGGTACAACGTAGGGTCGATTTGCTCAGCGCCGAAGGCATTGTGTTTAGACCAGGGGTCGCGGTTGGTTCGGCGATTTCCGGAGAAAAATTGCTTGAATCATTTGATGCCGTTCTTGTTGCCGTAGGGTCTACCCGACCACGAGATTTACCCATCGATGGCAGATCGCTCGAGGGTGTGCATTATGCGATGGATTTTCTTCGTCCGAACACAAAAAGCTTGCTCGACAGTCAGCTTCGCGATGGCAATTTTATTTCCGCGAAGGGGAAACATGTGGTAGTCATCGGTGGTGGTGATACAGGAAATGATTGCATCGGAACTGCGATGCGACATGGGTGTAAATCGTTGACCAATTTTGAATTGTTGGCGAAGCCTCCCAAGGAGAGAGGCACCCAATTCCCTTGGCCGACATTTGCACGCACCTACAAGCTTGATTATGGACATGCTGAGGCAGCAGCCGTTTTTGATAATGACCCCCGTGAATATGGTATCTTGAGCGAGCGGTTCATAGGAGAAAACGGAAAGTTGACGGGGATACAAACCGTGCGAGTACGCTGGGAAAAGCCAATGCCAGGACAAAGACCAAGTTTTCAAAAAATAGAAGGCACCGAAGAGCATTGGGAATGCGATCTAGCGCTCCTTTCGATGGGATTTGTAGGTCCAGAACCAACCGTTTGCGATCAACTGGGAATAACACTGGATGAAATAGGAAGGATCGACGCCCAGTATGGATCCTTTGCAACAAACGTGAAAAAGGTATTCACCGCGGGAGATGCACGAAGAGGGCAATCCCTGGTAGTTTGGGCAATCAAAGAGGGTCGAGGAGCTGCAAAAGCAATAGACACATTCTTGTGTGGAAGTAGCACGCTACCCGATTGATATTGATGGAATTGACAGAGGAAGAAATCTGACATAGGATACAGAATATGCAGGCATACATCGAATTGCAGGGAAAACAGTTTAAAGTAGAAAAAGGCAGTGAATTAGAAGCACCGCGGGTGAACTTGGCAGAAGGCGATACTTTGACCATCGACAAGGTTCTTGCATGGGAATCAGACGGAAAAAATAAGTTTGGGACTCCCTATATAAAAAATGCCAAAGTAACGTGCAAGGTTCTTTCTCATACCCGAAGCAAAAAAATGCTTGGTGCGAAATTTAAACGACGAAAAGGGTATACAAAAATTATGGGAAGCAGAACATTGTATTCTATACTACAGGTCGAATCCATAGACGTGTAGTGATTCATGTTCTTGTTGAGCTTGATAAGGATTGTATCTATACGCTGTTAGCAATCGGTCATGCCCAGAGTGGAACAACAGATTCGGCGAGTTGTGCGGTTGTTTCATCGGTCCTTAGGGCTTTTGCAATGGCTCTTGAGAGGTTCGGTATTTCTTGCGAAGGTTCAGCTGAAAGGCCAGGGCATTTTTTTATAAGGGTATCTGAAAAAAAGAATATGAGTTTGGGGGAGATAAGTTTTATGGTTCTTGAACAATTACGCTTCGTGGAACAATCATACCCCGATGAGTTTCAATTAGAATTGAAGGAGTATTAAATGGCACATAAGAAAGGTGGCGGTAGTTCGAAAAATGGTCGCGATTCTCATTCAAAACGTTTGGGAGTCAAGCATTACGGGAATGAATTTGTGAAAGCAGGTGCAATCATCGTTAGGCAACGTGGAACAAAATTCCATCCAGGAACCTATGTAGGTAGAGGCAAGGATGATACATTGTTCGCAAAGATCTCAGGTGTCGTTCATTTTTGCACGGTAAGAAATAAAAAAAGAGTATCTGTGTTGCCTCAAGCGGATTGAAGCACTTTTTTCACACTGTAAGCATTGAAGTTTGGTCTGGAAAAGGGGGGAACGGAATAGCTTCTTTTGAGAGGAAGCGTTTCAAACCAAAGGGAGGACCGAACGGCGGAGATGGTGGTCGGGGTGGTTCTGTCATTGTAAAGATGGACCCTTCAAAATCTAGCTTAACTCATCTCAAAAGTTTTCCTATACAAAAAGCCGGAGCAGGCGCGCAGGGCATGAGCGATCGAAAACACGGCAAAAGCGGGAAGGACCTCGTCCTGTTGGTCCCAGAAAATACGGCTGTGTTTGATGACCTTGGTGCAAAGCTCGCTGATATAACAAAACAAAACGAATCATTTGTTTTACTAAAGGGTGGACGAGGAGGCTTTGGCAATGTTCATTTTAAGAGCTCACGCAACCAGGCTCCATCCTTTGCCTTAGAGGGTGGTGATCCTCTATCAATAAAAATTACACTAAAGTTAACCTCGATTGCAGATATCTTGATACTGGGGAATGCATCGGAACTTCTCCAAAAGGTTCATACTGAAATAACAAATGAAGAAAATAAGGCAAATTATGCTCCTGGTCATCCCACGTTTTCAACGCATACCGAACAATGGCAAACGTTAAAAACGATGTTGTTTATATTTGACCATACAACGCCCGCCGCACGATATATTCAAGATTATATCGCAGGTGTTTCTCTCGTGGTATGGTGTTTTTCACTCTATTCCTATGAAATCTTTGAAGAATCTCTGCTACGCTTACGAAATATACAATACAGTAATGCGCCGAAGCCACGATTCTTAATAATTGAGCTCCCTGACTCTACTCGATTAGAAGATTTTTATTCATGGATTGGTCGGTTTTCTAATCGAAGCGAAAAAAGTCTTGAAAAGACAAAAAACACATCTAAACGTATGACTTTGGCAAAGGACTATCTTTCTGATCTATTTTCTATGCCCGAGGGACATATCGAAATAAACGAGGCAGGAGATGCCAGCCCGAGCTTTTTGCAAGAAGAAATACGATATGTCATCAAAGAAAACATTGTAGCGACTCATGATTCTTGGTGAGCGAATAGGTATCATCGGGGGCAGTTTCGACCCCCCGCATCTTGGACATCTTCATTGTGGGATTATTTGTCAGCAAACCTATGCACTGGATTCTCTAATATATCTGTGCGCAAACAGGAGTCCTTTCAAAAAAAAGACCATAACCTCCTGGCAACACCGCGTCAAAATGGTGGATGTTATGCTGCGAGAACACCCGAATATATCCGTTTCGTTGGGCGATATACTTCTCGGCGGCGTTTCGTATAGCATCGATAGTTTGAGGATGCTGCGTGCTTGTTACGGATTTGCGAAAACCCCCTATATGTTTATCGGCAATGATGTTGCAGAGAGATTTACCGAATGGAAGGAATACGAAAAGATTATAGAGATGGTGAATATTGTTATTCTTACACGTACAATCACAGATAGAGAGTATTCCTTTCCTCATCAAATATCTTTTATCGATGCGGTTGATACATCATCAAGTGAGATACGAACCGAATTGGCAACGACAAGGCAGGGACATAATCTCCATCCAGCTGTACACACATACATAGTTCGCAATAGTCTATATACAGTATGAATACGCAACGTGTATCTGTTTTTCTTGTAAGTTTTTTTATCTTTTTGATCGTTATAGCCGTTGGTTCTTACCTGTATATAAATCTCAAGAGCAATAGAGTGGAGCAGATAGCCAGAGAAGAGGGTGTTATTCGGGTTTTATTTCTCTTTAGAGAAGAAAAAGAACTTGTCGACATGTCTCTCATGTTTTTTGGACGAGAAGAATCAAATGCCATTGGTGGTATTGTGATACCGCGTAATACAGCGATGCTGCAAGGAAATCCTCCACAAATGCTTCCAATCGACACGACTTATGCCCCGACAAAAATGGAGCTATTTCGCGAAGAGGTAGAAGCCTGGATAAATCTTTCCATACATTATGTAGTGAGTATTGATGTTGCGGATGATTTCTCGAACCTGATAGACCTTGTCCAGGGAACGTATACAACGCTGGTCGATGGACCCCGTACATTGATCGACGGTAGTGATTATCGCCGGCTACAAAACTCTGGCTTGATCGATTATCAGGATTTGCTTGTTGAATTATTGCTGGTTTTGGCAGCAGAGGAAAGCATTATACAAAGCAGTATCGGATATTCTCTGTTGCGCACCTATATGGAATCGACGATGTCCCGGGATGAATTGACGACTATCCTTCTGTATACAAAAAATGTCAACAGAAACGAAACCATCACCATACAACTTAGAGGTCTATACCGTGCTGTGAGTGGTGTTGATGAGTTATTGCTCTTCCCTCATGAAGATGGTTTTTGGTTACGGAATACACTTTCTGCATTAAATGAAACAATATTAGATAATGATATACCCAATCGATTCTTGATTACGGTAGAAGTTCTGAATGGAACACGCCGGGAAGGATTGGCTCGACGTACCGCCAACCATTTATTTTCTATGGGCTTTCAATTTGTTAGCGTAGGAAATGCTGGTAGCAATACGGTTGAGAATACGGAGATTTTCGGCAGTACCGTAACAGAAAAAGAATTGAGATATGTGCAAGATATTTTAGAAATAGAACAGTCACAATATATATCTTCACTCGAACAAGTTGTAGATGTTACAATATCATTAGGAAATGACTTTGATGAGGCCGTCATACGTTGATCAAAAAGAAACAAAAGATGTTGCCGTTGAAATAGCTACACGGCTTAGCAAATTGCGCGCCGAATCGCCCGTGGTACTTGATATGAGTGGGTATAGTCATATATGCAATTATTTCGTGATATGCACTGCTCGGAGTAGGATACACCAAGACGGGTTGAGAAGTGAGATTTGTGAGTTTATGCACGATCTTCAATTAGATCAGGAACGCGGTCTAAAACGAAAGAAAGATGGTGATGCATGGTTGGTGCTTGATTTTGGTGATATAGTTGTACACATTATGTCGGATCAGGTGCGCGAATTCTATGAGCTCGAACGTCTATGGTTTGACGCCCCACGTATAGATATCACCGAGTCGATACCCTCTGCCTAGGTTGGTTGACAATCGATTGCTATTATATAACTATTGAACATACTGCTAGGTGGGGCGTAGACAAGTGGCTTAAGTCGCCGGACTTTGAATCCGGTATTCGTAGGTTCGAATCCTGCCGCCCCAGTTTTCGGAGGAACGATTGATTGAATTATTAGCACAGAAGAGAGCTGTATCAAAGCGTGAAAAAAACTTGTTGAGAAAAGAAGGGAAGATACCTGCAACGGTGTATTCGCACGGGAAGGCTGAGTCGATAGCGATCGATTCATACGAATATACCATGTTTCGTCGCAAGCATCCTGAAACAACCATGCTCTCCCTCAAGCTCGATGATGGACAAAAGCAAGTGTTGATAAAAGACGTGCAACCTCATCCGGTCACCGATCATATATTACACATCGATTTTCTAGAAGTGCACAAGGGTGAGGAATTGCACGCCAGTGTTCCCCTCCACTTTGAAGGAAATTCCGTGGGAGTTCGAGAGGGTGGAATATTTGAAAGACAGCTATTGGAACTAGACATATCCTGTCTTCCAAAGGACCTCCCCGAATTTATCGCTGTGGATGTTTCCGAACTTGAATTAAACTCTTCGCTGCATGTCTCTGATGTACAAGTCTCTGATAAAATAAAAATACTTACTGACAAAGATCATGTAATCGCGGTCATTAGCACCCCAAGTGCCGAAGAAGGGCCAGAGACCGACGAAGAAGAGGCACTGCCAGAGATCGAAGAATCTGAAGAATAAGTGAGTGAAAAACTCTTAGTTATTGGTCTTGGTAACCCAGGCAAGAGCTATCTGCGTACAAGGCATAATGTAGGATTTCATGTTGTTGAGAGGCTAGCTCGATCGAGTGATGCCGTTTTTCGCTCGAGAAAAAATTTCAGTTATGCCTGGGCAAGCTTTCCAAACCTGGAGATGTTCTTGTGCAAACCCGATACCTATATGAACAATAGTGGTGAGATATTCCCCGGTGTATTTGCCATTTCGAAAATGAAAAAGCAACATATGGTTGTTATCACCGATAACTCAGATCTTCCGGTTGGGAAAATAAGAATAAAGCCAGATGGGCGTTCAACGACTCATAATGGTTTAAAATCGATTGTTGCCTATCTCGGTTCTCATGATTTCCTTCGTGTCTATATTGGTATTGGAACGCCTCTATTCAAACTTTCGTCGCATGTTCTTGGTCGGTGGACTGCTGAAGAAAATCCATTATACGAAGAAGCCTTTGATCGGGCCACACAGGCGGTTATGGAGCTGTCTCGCTCTTCTATTGATCAAATCCAATCCCAATATAATTAATTTTGCTTAATGGATCGATTCGAGCCTGCACAATCTAAGAACTCTGAGATCATAAAGGCGGTCAAATCTGTAGTCGACAGCTATTCAGAAAAGAAGGCGCTAGGAATTGCCTATTCAGGCGGTCTTGATAGTGCGGTCTTATTGCATGCAACCGCTGGTATTGCAAAGGAAGCAAATCTCTCTGTACATGCCTTGTATATCCATCATCCGATTTCCGATGCCATACACCCGGGGCATACACCCGCCTATGATACTAAGGCGAGAGGTTCCTTGATGGAGACGATGTGTAAGCAGCTAGACGTTGAATTAATTACCGCATCGATACCCAAGGAGGATTGCATATCGCTCATCCCTGAAATTGGGATTGAAGCTGCCTACCGCATTGGGCGCTATGAATTATTACATGTTCTAGCCACTAACCACGGTATTCCAGTTATTTTTTTTGGACATCACTTGGCAGATCAGGCAGAATCGATGGGCATGCAGTTGTTGCAAGGAAGGGTTCTTATGGCTACAGGAACGCCGATGTCTCGCAGAATAGAGTATCCCTCGGGATACCGCACCCAGCAAGCGAGGACGATGAGGACACAGGATGCATTTTTATCCCTTTTTCTTGAGAGGCCTCTCCTTGAAGTTACAAAGGATTGCCTGGAAAAATATGCACAAAAACACGCACTGATCTATTTTAAAGATCCTGACAATGAAAATACACACCATACACGGAATTATCTGCGTCATAGGGTTTTTCCGGTAATACGTGAGCAATTTCCCAGATATGAACGGGCGTTTTTACAACTGGGCAAGGATATTCGTGAAATTCGTAGCTATATTCTGAATCAGTTGCCAGATTGGGAAATCCTGGCTTCCGGTATACGCTATACGCTTGATACATTCTTGACGCTTCCGTCTGTATTACAGATAGACATATTACAGCGAGGTATACGCACAATAGCCTTGGCGAATAAAAATACCGCATATCTACCCCGGGTCAAAAATGCTTGTTTCAAGGATCTTTTGGAACAGTGCGGTAAAAGATCGAACGTTGATCACACACATAAAACCTCGCTCCAAACCTTCACACTCGATGCCATGTGGCAAGCACATATTACCGCTGAATACCTATACATAATAAGTAACAAATCTGCTGAGACATTCGTTTCTTATATGATTCTTTCAAGGAAGAATATTTCTACTTTAAACATAGTGAGCCCCTTTCTTGGTGAAGAAGAGGTGCAGGAAGTGAGATGTTGCTTTCGATCAGAAACGATCTGTATACGCCAATGGACACCGAAAGAAACCAAATATGTGGCGCGTTATTTTGGAGTAGAAGCCATGATTTTTAGATATTCTGGGTATTGCCTCGAGGATCAAAAAAAACAACGAGTCTTGGCTATGCCAGGCATGAAATTGCTAATTATTGATGAGAAATATACTAGAATTGATGGGGACGGATGTTATACAATGCTATTGAGGTACTAAATTGGATAAAGAAGAGAATCAGTCGGAAAAGAAAAATAAAGAGAAGCCACGCTTTGATTTTGGCAATAATAGATTTGCATTGTTGTTTATAGTATTGCTGGTGGGCATGATCTTTTTTGTGATGGTGAACAATTCCAATTCAGGGAGTTCCCGCATTGCCTATTCACAGTTTCTTGCATATCTTGAGGAAAATCGTATAGCATCTGTTGAGATTACAGATCAGCGCGAGATTAACGGCGTTTTAAAAAGCACCCAAGAATCATTCACAACCATCATACCGTATCTTGATAGTACGCTGGTTGCCCGTTTGGAAGAAAAAGGGGTTCGTTTCACGGGCGCAGTAAAGCCTCTGTCATTTTTTCAGATACTAATAAATTTACTTCCCTGGATATTTATATTGCTGTTTTCTTGGTTCATGTTTCGTCAAGTACAAAACAACGGAAACCGAGCGTTTACCTTCGGGCGGTCAAGTGCCAAAAAATACACTGATACTGAAAAGAAGATCACTTTTAAGGATGTAGCAGGAAGTGTTGAAGCAAAAAGAGAGTTAGAAGACATCGTTGAGTATTTACGTGAGCCTGAGTCTTTTATGCAGATTGGAGCGCGTGTTCCAAAGGGCATACTTCTTGTTGGAATGCCCGGTACAGGAAAAACCTTGCTTGCGCGTGCAACTGCTGGCGAAGCGGGGGTATCGTATTTTCATATTTCCGGTTCTGATTTTGTTGAAATGTTTGTTGGGGTTGGTGCGAGCAGGGTAAGGGATTTATTTTCCACAGCACGCCGTTCTTCGCCCTGTGTTATTTTTATAGATGAACTCGATGCGGTTGGAAGAACAAGGGGAGCAGGTTATGGCGGTGGACACGATGAACGAGAACAAACGTTGAACCAAATGCTCGTAGAGATGGATGGGTTCGAGCCCAAAGAGGGAATCATTATTCTTGCAGCGACCAACCGACCAGATGTTCTTGATCCGGCATTGCTTCGTCCAGGACGTTTTGATAGACATGTACAAGTCGATCTCCCTGATATGAAAGAACGCGAAGAAATTCTGAAACTCCATGTGGGGAAGCTTCCGACAACGGATGATGTTGAAGTGGAAAAAATTGCTAGGGCCATGCCAGGGGCAACGGGTGCTGATCTTGCAAACCTTGCGAATGAAGCTGCACTGTTTGCCACCAGGAGAAAATCACAAACCGTTTCTCATTCAGATTTCGAAGAGGCCCGTGATAAGATTTTTATGGGAATGCCTCGTTCCTCACGGTTGTTGACCGATGAAGACAAAATAAAAATTGCTCGTCACGAAGCTGGTCATGCCTTATTGCATTATTTTTTGAAACATGCAGATCCTCTGCATAAAGTTACGATTATTCCCCGAGGACAGGCCTTGGGTGCGGCATTTTCACTACCCGAACGTGATCAATACAATTTGGAAGAGCCTTATCTACTGGATAGAATAAAAATTTGTTACGGTGGGTATATCGCTGAACAATTGTATTACGACAAAACAAGCACCGGTGTAAAGGCTGATTTGAAGCAAGCAACAGAGATTGCGAGGCGAATGGTTATCGAATGGGGAATGAGTGAACTTGGTCCGGTAGCTTTTGCACAAGAGAATGAACCAATTTTTCTTGGAAAGGAAATAGCAACGCATAAGGATTATTCAGAAGAAACCGCCCAGAAAATCGATAAAGCAATACGAACTATTCTCGATTACTGTGTCTCTGAGGCAAAAGAAATATTACGAGGAAAGAAAAACCTTCTTGACAGCCTATCTGAATTACTGTTTAAGAGCGAAACCCTGAGCGATCGGGAAATACAAGAAAAATTGGAAATAGTTCCTATACGATTAGCCGATAACTGATACATGAACAAGCTTTGTGTGGTTTTGTTCCTGGTATTCTGCGTTCTTTTATATGCGAATGACGTAGACCAGGGCATTATTCAAAGTTTACTTGATGCATTGGATCACTCGGCTATGCGAAATGACCAGGAGGCAATGTTTTCCTATGGAAACCATGTGCTTTCCTACGATCCTCAGAATTCTGATGGGCTATATGTGACAACGCTGATTTTGGCAAATGAATTGGCGAATACTCAAAAGAAAATCAAGGACCTTGAACAGGCTCTTATAGAAAATTCGTGGTATGTTTTTTCACCCCATGATGCACATATACTTCTCGCAGAATTATATTATCGGACAAGGTCGTACTCTAGGGCCATCACGCATATCAACAACACAACAACATTATTGCGTGAAGGTTGGTTTGCAAACGATAGGCTTTTTGAAATATTTATAAAGGCTCAGCTTAAACTTGAGGATCACCTAGCAGCGACGAGAAGCTTAGAACGCGGCTTAGCGCTCTTCCCGAAAAGTACTCGTCTGAAGCTAATTAAATATGAAATTGAAGGAATATCACACGCAGATATTCTTGCCTACTGGCTACCCCAAAAAGAAGAAACCATCGATTTAATACTGCTTGGCCATCATTTACGTAATGTGGATGATGATACCGTTTTTGCTTCTTTATACAAAATGTATATAGCTGGGGGAGGCTCTGATATCGATATTTTATTAAAAGGTGAAACAGCTGATAGTACTTTGTTGTTAAAGACGTTATCTAGCATGTCATTTACATATCAGTCGATTGGGCTGATTACAGAGTATGCAGACAAGCACCCGCTTGCTTATGGAACCATGATACAAGAACTGTATGCATACAAGAGCATTGAACTCGATAGCGATGGAGATGGCTATTCTGAAGAACAATTCTTTTTGGATCGTACCGCGGTTGTACGTCGGATCATTGATAAGAACCAAGATGGAATTCCTGAATTCGACATACAGTACGATGGAGGGAGGCCAACTTTGCTTCGAGTCGAAACAGAAGGTCGTCGGATTTTTTTCAAATACGAACAGTATCCTCGGCTATCTTCGGTGCAATACAATAAGGGAAATGAATTCACCTTGTATGTGCTGAGGGAAAACACACTGAATATGCCGATTGTTAGGAATCCGCCAAACATCGACGTTGAACTTGATACGGAATTGATTTCAATTCCAGGCGAAAACCCATCAATTTTAGAAGATTTAAGTTTCTTTAACTTTGTTACTCTTCCAACAACAGAAGAAATACTTAATCATAGCTATTTGATATATTCTCAGGAAAAAAACTCGGTAATTGGCAGGATAGATCAAGAAAATATTTTTGAAGCTCGATATTCTGAACTTACCGATGAGATTTTGTCGGTTTCGTATTTAGAAAATTTTGAAAGACAGGCAATCGCCCAAGATTTCGATGTTGACTCCTATTTTGATGTAATTACAGACTACTTACATGTGTTTAACGGTCAAGACATGCATAGCCAGCCCTTGGAGCAATCTATGGCTCTTGGTCGCATGAAAAGATTTGTATTAATTTCTGAGTACATTGATAAGGAGTGGCGTAAAATTCAGCGATAATATGAGATTTTGTAATATTTTCTTGTCTTTAATCATCTGTTTTGGCTGTATGAATATGGATACTGAGCTCCCATCCCCCAAGGAAGCCACCCTAGAAAGCATAAGTATCGAATTAGAAGAAGAGCGCTATGGGGCGGGGTATCTTTCTGCTGTGGAATTACGGAATCGAGGCATCATTTCAGCCTCAGAATTCGATCAAATCCGGAGCCAAGTTTTGAATTCACTATATGATTTATACGAACAAGAACGTAATGCCGGGAGTAGGGCAGGTGATGATATCGAGCGCACCATACGATATATTTTGCAAAATGAAGGTATGGCGGATCAATTTGAAGAATACAGCGCAGAAAATGGGGATTTTTTGGGGGAAGATACTACTCCTTGGCTACATCGGGTAAGGGTGCTGGCTGAACATCCGTATCTTGAAGGCTTTGAAGCATTATCTGATAAGGATATCGAAGTATTAATCCCCAAAGAAAATTATTGTTATAGCGAATTGTATTTGGAAACCATAGGGGCTGAACTTAGCAGGCGATCAATTCCATACAGTGAAGTGACTCCCTGTGATGTAAAGCAGCATATGGAGACAATTGTGAGGGTATATGCTGATCTTGGAGTACTAACGACTGGGGATGAATACACATATTCTTTGGGCGGTCTTATGGGCAGTGCGTATTTTATACACGAAGATGGGTATTTGTTAACGAACTATCATGTCATTCATGTCATTGAATCTGAATTTTATGCAGACATAGCGAAAACCTATATTGCTCGAGGATCTCATCTATCGGAACGGATTCCAGTAGAGATAATTGCCTACGATGTAGACCTTGACATCGCCCTCATAAAAGCAGATATATCTGCGCCCATGTCTCTTTTTCCATACCCCAGCACACGCACTAAACGGGGGAGCAATGTTTTATCCTATGGTGCTCCTTCTGGTATCCCTCAAACGGTAACTTCTGGGATCATATCAGCGACAGATCGTGAGAGAGTGCTCCCATTCTCATATGCAGTGCAGTTCGATGCATCGGCTAGTAACGGTAGTTCCGGAGGAGCTCTTTTAGATGAGAGTGGAAATTTTGTTGGTATGATATTTGCGCAATTACCTCTTTCTAATGGTTTGAATTTTGCAATACCGAGTGAAACGATTTCTTTGATTCTTCCGCGATTATTGGAAGAAGAAGGAAAACACTATAAGCCATGGTTTGGAATGGTCGTAGAGCGTTTTGATGGAGAAGTAGTGGTCGCTTATGTTGTGCCGAATAGTCCGGCACAGAAAGCAGGCATAGAGAAAGGGATGCGGATACAAAGTATTAATGGTCTAGCGGTGGAAAGCGCTATTCAGATACAAAAAAAGCTGTTAGAACATCAATATGTATATGGATTACATGAAATTGAATTGATAACCGAAGATGAAGAAGGAGTTTCTTTGCTTCTAGCATCAGAGGCAAGACCAAGTGATAATCAGGATGAGATTTTCATGCGAGATATCGCCCCTTCATTTTTGGGAGTGCTTCTGGGGGTAAACCTTGAAACGATTGTTCTTAATGAGGATGCACAAAGTGGAGAATTCGAAGTAAAGAATAGATACACTGATGACCCAGGACCAGTAGGCGATTATGTCGATTATCGCGGTTATGGCGGTTATTTTCAAAATTATTATTTTCAAGCAAAAGATAAGATATTTTTGCACAATTGGGAATATACCGAAAACGGGTTCTTAATCATTGAATTCACTCATGAAAAATTTGCGCCTAGAGAATCCCAAAGGTACAAGATTGATTTACCACTCCATGTGATGACTATGCTTTAGTTTTTATGTACTCTCAGAAAAGATTCAGTGATTGATAGGATAGATCAAGAAAATATTTTTGAAGCTCGATATTCTGAGTGTGTCGATGAAATTCGGATGGTTTCATTTAGGGGAAGTGTGAAATGAATTCAAGAAATTAGGCTTTCCTGTATTAACCCTATTTTGATATAATGACAAATTATGTGCATGTGTTTACAGACTAGTACACGTACAATGACCTTTTCGAACAATTCACGCTCTTGGTCGTATAGAAAAAATTGAATTACTGTCTGAGTGCATAGATAAGGAGTGAGTAAAATTCAGCGACAATATGAAGTTTTGTAAAATTTTTCTATCTTTAATCATTTGTTTTGGCTGTGTGACTACGTATACTGAACCCCTATCTCCCAAGGAAGCCACCCTAGAGAGCATAAGTGTCGAATTAGAAGAAGAGCGTTATGGGGCAGGGTATCTTTCTGCTGTACGATTGCGGAATCGAGGCATCATTTCGGCCCCAGAATTCGATCAAATCCGTAGCAGGGTTTTGGATTCGTTATATGATTTATATGAACAAAAACGTAGTACCGGGAGTAGGGCAGGCGATGATATCGAGCGCACCATACGATATATTTTGCACGATGAAGATGTGGCGGATCAATTTGAGGAATATAACGCAGAAAATGGGGATTTTTTGGGGGAAGATACTACTCCTTTGCTGCATCGGGCAAGGGTGCTGGCTGAACATCCGTATCTTGAAGGCATTGAAACTTTATCCGACACGGATATTGAAGTATTAATTCCCAAAGAAAATTATTGTTACAGCGAATTGTACTTGGAAACCATAGGTGCTGAACTTAACAAACGATCGATTCCATACAGTGAAATAACTGCTTGTGATGTAGACCAACACATAGAAGCCCTTGCGTTGGTATATGTTGATCTAGGTGTAACAATAAGAGACAACTATTTAGTTCCCGATGCTTCGGTGGGGAGCGCGTATTTTATACACGAAGATGGGTATTTGTTAACAAACTATCATGTCATTAAATCTGAGGTTGACCCGAGCTATGAAGGTGTATCTCGAGTGTATATCTCTCGAAAATTTGATTTATCGGAGCGAATTCCAGTAAAAGTAATTGCTTACGATGTGGACCTTGATATTGCCCTTATAAAGGCGGAAATATCTGCGCCCATGTCTCTTTTTCCATATCCCAGCATCCGCGCTAAACGGGGGAGCAATGTTTTGTCCTATGGTGCTCCTTCTGGCATCCCTCAAACGGTAACTTCTGGGATCATATCAGCGACAAATCGTGAGAGAGTGCTTCCATTCACAGACGTGCTGCAGTTCGATGCATTTACTAGTGGTGGCAGTTCTGGAGGGGCTATTTTGGATGAGAGTGGAAATTTTGTTGGTATGACGTTTGCAGGAATTCTTGATTCTGCTGGTCTTCCTTCTGGTGGTTTGAATCTTGCAATACCGAGTGAAACAATTTCCTTAATCCTTCCGCGATTATTGGAAGAAGAAGGAAAACACGATAAGCCCTGGTTTGGGATGATTGCAGAGTTTCGTGAGGAAGACATGGTAGTTGCTTATGTGGTGCCAAATAGCCCGGCGCAGAAAACGGGCATAGAAAAAGGAATGCGCATACAGAGTATCAATGGTCTAGAGGTGAAAAGTGTTGCCCAGATACAGAAAGAACTGCTAAAACATCAATATGTCGATGGATTATATGAAATTGAATTGCTAACCGAAGATGAAGAAGGAATTTCTTTGCTTCTAGCATCAGAGGCAAGACCAAGTGATCAGAATGAGATTTTCATGCGAGATATCGCCCCTTCATTTTTTGGTGTTTTTCTGGGATTAGATCTTGAAACGATTGCTCTGAAAAGAGGATTAAGGAGCGGAGAGTTCCGAGTAACGAATACCTATGCGAACACCTATGCGAATATTTCTCTCAATCATTTCTCATTTCGGCGGGGAGATCTCATATTGCTGCATAATTGGCAATATACCAAGGACGACACTTTGTTTATGGAGTTTACGCATCAAGGAGCTCTACCTAGATACCCGCAGAGGTATTATTTTGAAATACCGCTCTATGTGGATTCCATGCTTTAGTATAGAATTTGACTAATGAAAAACATAAGGAATTTCTGCATTATCGCGCATGTGGATCATGGGAAATCAACGCTTGCTGATAGATTCATTGAACGCGTACGACTGATCCCCGATAGAAATTTTCATAACCAAATGCTTGATTCCATGGACATAGAAAAAGAACGTGGAATAACGATAAAGTCTCAGACGGTTTCCTTAGTGTATACCGATGAAGAAAATACAGAGTATGAACTAAATCTTATTGATACCCCTGGGCACGTTGATTTTTCCTATGAAGTAAGACGTGCAATTGTTGCAAGTGAGGGAGCAATTCTTTTGGTTGATGCTGCACAAGGCATCCAAGCACAAACGATATCAAATTTTTATCTTGCTTTTGAGCAAAACCTATCAATTATTCCAGTTTTAAATAAGATTGATCTTCCTGCCGCCGATGTTGCTGGGGTTACCAACCAATTGGTCAATTATTTTGGATTTTCAGAAGAGGAAATCCTTCATGTTTCGGCAAAGGCAGGACATGGCGTTGACCAGTTAATCAAGCACATTATAGACAAAATCCCTGCCCCTCATGGGGACAGGGAGGATGAGTTTAGAGGTTTCATTGTAGATAGCCATTATGATATATACAGGGGTGTTATTCTGCATGTTCGTGTATATGATGGAGTTCTTAAGGCTGGCACAACAATCCGGATGCACAACCGCAAGACAAATCACAAAGTAGAAGAAGTTGGAAAATTTAAGATCAAGCTTATTCCTTGTGAATACTTGAGTTCGGGGGATTTTGGATATGTCTGCGCAGGGATAAAGAAAATTTCGGATGTTGAAGTAGGAGATACGATTTGTAATGCTTCTCGTGAATCAGAACTTATTCCAATCAAGGGAATGGGTGAGGTAAAATCAACCGTTTTTTCTTCTATTTACCCTAGTGATTCCGATGAATACAGCGAACTTGCTGGAGCCATCGAGAAATTACAACTCAACGATGGAGCATTGAATTTCAGGAAAGACTTTGCTGCTGCGTTTGGACCAGGATTTAGATGTGGATTTCTTGGGCTTTTACACCTCGAAGTATTTCAAGAGCGCCTAGAGAGAGAATTCGATCTCAATGTTGTGTTTACAGCGCCGTCCGTTAGATACAAAATAGTGCTCAAAAATTCTGAAACATGTTTTGTTGATACACCACAGGATTTTCCAGATGTACAATCCATTGCAACTTGTCATGAACCCTATATTCGGGCAACAATTATTGCCCCGCACGAATACATCGGAAATGTACTCCAGTTGTGTTCAGAACGAAGAGGAACGCAGAAATCTCTCAACTTTTTGGATCCAATGCGGGTGGAAATGGTGTATGAAATTCCCTTGGTAGAAATACTCTATGATTTTTACGATCAATTAAAATCAATTAGTCGAGGATACGCTTCGATGGATTATGATCTTATCGATTATCGTGAAGTTGAACTCGTCAGACTGAACATCTTGATAAATTATGAGGTTGTTGAGGCGCTTTCCATGCTAGTGTGGCGTGGATCTGCCGAACGGCGGGCGCGAGAACTTTGTAAATCCTTAAGAACCCTCATCCCACGCCACCAATTTGCAATTCCAATACAAGGGGCTATTGGTGGTACTGTAATAGCCAGAGAAACTATAAAAGCATTTCGAAAAGATGTGACAGAAAAACTATATGGTGGAGATGTGACTCGAAAGAAGAAACTTCTAGAAAAGCAGAAAAAGGGAAAGAAACGACTAAAACGCGTAGGTAATGTTGAAATTCCTCAAAAGGCTTTTTTGTCGGTACTCCGTAGTTATTCAGATGAAGGCTGAAGGCTGTTCTTGGAAACTAAAAAGAATCGACGGCGAATTTTCTACGACAGTTTCTTTTCTATAGAGGTATGGTAGCAATTTTTTTGAAAACCGTCTCTATCAACATTTT
>WTKD01000005.1 GCA_011524535.1 Spirochaetaceae bacterium | reverse complement strand
TGGAGTACATCTTTCGCCTCCTGCTCCTCCTTTCCCTTCTTCTCCTTCATTGTTCGATTCCTTTTTTCTGAAATCGATTCTCTCCTAAATTTCTTCCTATTTTTATTTCTTTGCTCCAAAATCACATTTTTTGATACCTACTACTAATTTCTCGAAAACCTGCTTGATTGCAAATATAATATTAGTCTCTAAATACGTTCAGTATCAAAATGAAAGTACCGGTGACCGAGAATAATTACATTGAGTTAATCAATGTCGTTCGCACACAGGGAAAAGAGGGATGACACACAGTATTGTTACATTTTTATAGTGTGCGCGTTGTTAGATATCGTAAGTTTTTTGAGAAAGTCGCTTAGAGATTTTTTTAATGATTGAATATAAAGAATATTTAGGAATCTTTTTTTTATGTGAATAATTTGAAGTGGAGTTAGACAATTCTCTGAAGAAGCAAAAACTATGTGAACACATTGATGGTTTGTTGATGCGAAAGTCAACACAAAATAGGAGGTAGTTTTGCATGTTTAATAAAGAAGGAGTGGTGCTAGAGCATATGATTCAGGTTGAATCGAGTATACAAGATGCAATACGTGCACAGAAGCCGGTCGTTGCAATCGAAAGTGCGACCATAGTAAATGATGACGTTCCTTTACAGCATTGTGATGAATATATAGATTCTGTAGAGGAAGTTATTCGGAACGAAGGAGCAGTACCAGCATTTATTGCAGCTGTGGCTGGGGTTGTTCGTGTCGGAGTTACTCCCGATATCCTCCGGTCAATCACCGTTGGCGAACATAGATTGAAAATATCAATGCGTGATTTTCCTCTTATGTATATGAAAAAACTTAATGGTGGAATCACTACAGGGGCAGCGCTATTTATCGCAGAAAAGTCAGGAATAGAATTCTTTTCTACGGGAGCAATCGGAGGCGTTCACCGGGGGGTTCTTCAATCTTTCGATATTTCTTCTGATTTGAGTGCTCTTGAAAAATTTTCGGTGTGCACTTTTTCGAGTGGCGCAGATCATGTGCTTGATATTCAAAAAACCATTGAGACCATTGAGTCAAAATCGATTCCGGTGTGGGGCTACCAAACTGATAATTTTCCAGAATACTTCGTTCGTGGTCGTTCTCCTATCGATGTTCGGTTAGAAAGCGTCGAAGAGATAGCATTGTTGTGGCGATCTGCAAAAAAAATCGGTATAAAATCTTCGGCCCTTGTGTGTGTAGAACCTCCAGAAGATCTAGCAATACCTGCAGAAGAATTTAGCGAACTACAAGATAAGGTTTTGTTACATTGCATAGAATTGGGTATTCGGGGGAAAGAGTTGACCGGATTTCAGACGCAAAGAATAGCAGAACTTACCGAGGGGCGCTCATTCGATGCGATAGTTGGTTTATTACTAAACAATGCACGAGTTGCAGCCAAGACCGCGGTTGCCTATGCGAATCTGTAGCCTGTGTCTATCGATTTATAACGTTTTGTGTTTTGAGAATGTAATTCCTTTGAATGATGCATAGCTTTTATAGTACTCTTATGTGAGATGATATTGCGAGAATACTCTATCCTGTCTAGGAGTTTTGGGAGTGTTTGATCGAATAATCTTATCAAAAATAAAACCCTTTCGCCGGAAATGTGCGCAGCTGTTATATAGGGGTGGGTTTAGTCCAAACGGAATCAGCGTGACCGGGGCTATCATTGGGTTTATCGCTGCTATTGCGATAAGCCTCCAATACTATCTTATAGGGCTGCTCTGCATATGCGTTAATCGTATTTTCGATGGCTTGGATGGGCCCTTGGCCCAGGAATATAGAGAGAAAAAGAAGCCACATAGTAGTAGGCTGGGAGGATACCTCGATTCTGTTTGTGATTTCCTTTTTTATGCGAGTATTCCGATAGCATTTATTCTTGCGGATTTGGCGCGCAATACGGTAATAGGAATTATTCTTTTGTTTTCATTTTTCTGTACGGCAGTTACTTTTCTTGTATACGCAGCGGTGAGTGTTAAAGTTGATTCTTACGTAAAAAATAAAGAAAAAAGCTTTTCATATCTTTGGGGAGGAGCTGAAGGTTTTGAAACAATTGTGTTTTTTGTGCTTATTTGCATATTTCCTTCTTTTTTTCCAGTACTTGCAGGGATTTTCGCAATACTCTGTTTTTTTACAGCAGGGTCCAGAATCTGGTATTCTGTTAACGAATTGCGAAACCATACAGAAAATTCCTCATAATTATAAAAAATAATTCATGGACTTGACCTATCTAGTAAAAAACTAGGAAGATGTGATACATAGATATCATAATGTCTTACTGGCTATCTTTGATGCGGTAAAAGGTGGTCAGGGCGGAGCGTAGAGTTGTTTGTTTCTTTAGAGGCAGCGATGAATTTTCCAAAAGGAAGGGAGAAGAAGGGCTCTACGCTATAAACCCGCTTGGTATTTTTCATTTTTTAATATCCCTATGCACAGAGACAACCTCTGGCGTTGTGTAAAGCCTTTTATTAATAGTGTAGGTTTGTAATTGTCACACAGTTTTTTAGCGAGTATTTCTGAATATCCCTTTTACTGTGATAAGGATTGGCTAATTGATCGTGTTAATCAAAAAAAAGATGATCGAGCAATGTTTCGTAGTCTTCACAATGCGGGAATTCGGGGTATTCCTCGATAATCGACGGAGTACTTCGAAACAGAACGCCCTTGTCGGCTGTTTTTAACATGGTTAGGTCATTGAAAGAATCTCCAGCAGCGTGTATCTGACAACCCATCGAACGAAATCCTCGCACTGCTTGTGCTTTTCCATCCTTTTGCCGTAATTGTATATCCTCGATGGTATTGCCTCGTATAACCAATTGATTACACAGTATGAAGTATCGACCAAGTTGAGCGACCAACGGCATTGCGAATTCTATGAAGGTGTCTGAAAGTATTGCAATTTGGGTCTGACTTCCTAGCGCATCGAGAAATTCTCTTGCTCCATTCAATGGACTCATTTCTGAGACAATATTTTGGATGTCGGACAAACCAAGATCATTTTTTTTCAAAATGTCTAGACGATAGTGCATGAGTTTTGCATAATCAGGCTCGTCACGAGTTGTTTTTTCTAGCTCGGGTAATGATGTACGCGCTGCAAGGGCAAGCCAAATTTCAGGTATCAGTACTCCTTCTAAATCTAAACATACAACACGCATGGAATAATGCTATCTGATTCTTCTTTTGTTTGTACAGAGCGCGAATAAGATAGAGTGTCCGATCTGCGGCACGAATAGTGACGAATAGTGATGATTTTCTAGAAATGATTACAAGAATGTCACCAAATCATCTTGATGAGTTGCAGTGCAATGATGTAGACTTGAGAAGTACAATCTAATTAAAAAAAGGAGAAATTATGAGGAATTTCTTATCAATGAGTATTATTTTATTACTTCTAGGCTCTTTTTCAGTATTTGCTGCAGGATCCGAAGAAGAAATAGTAATCGGAGTTGCGGGACCTTTTACAGGTGACTTTGCAAACTACGGTATACCTACACAACGAGCCGTAAATGACTACGTTGAAACTGTCAATGCAGCAGGTGGCGTCAAAGGACGTACAATTCGCGTTGTTGCTGAAGATGAGCAATGTGCCGCAGAACAAGCTGTAAACGTTTCTCAAAAACTTGTAGATGAAGGGGCAGTTGCTGTAATTGGACATATTTGTTCTTCTGCAACGATAGCAGCCTTGTCAACATACACCGATGTCGGTATCCCAGTTGTTTCACCATCTTCGACCAACACATCAATCACATTCTCTGGTGACTTCCCAACCTTTGCACGAACTATTTCTTACGATGCAAAGCAAGCAGAAGTACAACTTGAGTACCTCAATGAAATAGGCGTTGAAACCATTGCTGTATTGCATGACAAAGGAGACTACGGAAAGGGTCTTGCAGACAACGCAATCGAAGAAGCAGAAAAATATGGAATAGAGGTCCTCCTATTCGAAGGAATTACGCCAGGAGCGCTTGATTACTCGGCAATTGTTCTTAAGGTTGCAGGTGTAAATCCAGATGCAGTTATCTTTGGTGGATACCATCCAGAGGCTTCGAAGCTTGTTTCTCAAATGGTTTCTCAAAACTTTACCGTTCCTTTCATCGGTGGTGATGGAATCAAAACCGACACATTCATTGGTCTGGCAAAAGAAGAAGCCGAAGGTGTATATGCAACATCTCCTGAGGATACTTCAAGATTACCTATGACCACGGCTGTTAGAGCAGCGCACATAGAGAAGTACGGCGAAGAGCCAGGAGTATTCTTTGATAATGGATACGCAGCAATTCAAGTAGTGGTTGAAGCCTTGAACAATGCAGAATCACTCGATGCAGAATCTGTACTTGCAGCCATAAAGGGTGGAACATTTGACACCACGGTGGGTACGATTTCTTTCGATGAAAAAGGTGATGTTATTGGTGTTGGTTTTGCGGTCTATCAAGTTGTAGACGGAAGCTACGTCCAAGTTGACTAATTTAAATAATTAACGCTGAAGTGCAAGGTGAGGAATTCTTTTCTTCATCTTGCATTTTACGCAACGCAACTTTTAGGGATAAAAAATGAGTTTAGAATATTTTCTCCAAGTTTTTGTCAGTGGATTTACTCGAGGTAGCATCTATGCGCTTATAGCACTTGGATACACCATGGTGTATGGTATTATTCAGCTCATAAACTTTGCCCATGGTGAAATATACATGATTGGCGCATTTTCACTGCTCATCCTTATAGGGGTGCTTTCGATGTTGAATCTTCCTGTGCTTGCACTGATATTGATAGCTGTCTTAGTAAGCATTTTGTATTCAGCAGGGTATGGGTTTACTATCGAAAGACTGGCTTATCGCCAGATTAGAAATGCCCAGCGATTATCGTTGCTCATTAGTGCCATTGGAATGTCGATGTTTTTGCAGAACTATGTATTGTTGGCACAAACGAGTAGTTTTTTATATTTTCCGAAATTTTTGGAAGATATCCCCCTGTTTCAGAATACGAATATTTTGAACGCATCGCAGGCGGTGATATTTTCTGCAACCGCTCTCATCATGATTCTGTTGACGGTGTTTGTTCGATATACGAGAACAGGAAAAGCCATGCGGGCATTGTCACAAGACCGAACGATGGCGGTTCTGGTTGGCGTGCCAACAAATCGAACAATTTCAATTACATTCATAATAGGATCTATTACTGCTGCAATTGGTGGAGGTCTTGTTTCTGCTCAAATTGGACAAATTCATTTCTACATGGGTTTTATTGCGGGAATAAAGGCATTTGTCGCAGCGGTATTGGGGGGGATTGGTAATATTCCTGGTGCTGTCTTGGGAAGTTTTATATTAGGACTTACCGAAAGTTTTGGAACGACATTAATCTCGAGTGATTATGAAGATGTTTTTGCATTCATAATTTTGATCTTGATATTAATAGTTAAGCCGTCAGGACTCCTTGGTAAAAACAGGTCGGAAAAAGTATAATGAGCAAATTTATATCAAACCTAAGACGAAGTTATAGACTATTGCAGGGAGTACCCAAGTTTCTTATTCAGAGCTTGATGGTTAGTCTTTGGTTCGCAATTTTGACCTTCCCTATCATGGTTATCCAGGTGAATTACACGGCGAACACCGTTGAGTGGCAATGGGGCAGGCTGCTTTTGATTCTTTTTGGCGGATTTGCAGGCAGTTTTATATGGTTTCTTGCACTCGATCGGAAAGACAACAAACCAAGCAACACATCTGGAACATACAGTGTTATAAAAGGTCGACTTCTAGATTATTATGCTTCACACAAAAAGCTGGTAATGGCAATAGTCTTTGCTATTATTCTTCTTATTCCATTTGCTTCCTCGAGTTATTTCACAAGAGTTTTGATCTCCGCAATGATCATGATGGTATTGGGTGTTGGACTCAATATTGTTGTGGGTTTTGGAGGACTCTTGAATTTGGGATATGCAGCTTTCTATGCGGTAGGTGCGTACACTTATGGACTTCTGAATTATCATTTTGGCATCGGTTTTTGGATTGCTTTGCCTATTAGCGCATTCACAAGCGTTATTGCAGGATTACTTGTGGCCTTACCGGTTATCCGTCTAAGAGGCGATTATCTTGCAATCATTACACTTGCGTTTGGAGAAATAACCCGAATAGTTCTTGAGAACTGGGGTGAATTCACATTTGGCCCCAGCGGTATAAAAGGAATTGATAAACCTGGACTTTTTGGTATCGACCTTTCTCCGCGTGGAGAAATCATTTATGTATATATAGTGGTTTTTTTGGTGCTTTTGCTTACAATCCTTATTTCTCGGAGGATGGAAAATTCACGCATTGGACGCACTTGGGAATCTCTACGTGAGAATGAAATCGCAGCTAGGTCAATGGGAATCAACGTTCCTCGCACAAAACTTCTTATTTTTGCGGTAGGGGCATGTATTGCCGGTGTTGCTGGTGCTCTGTTTGCAACAAATATTTCATATATAAACCCAAAGAGCTTTGCTCTGTTAGAGTCGATAAAAATTCTCTGTGTAGTTGTTCTTGGAGGCATGGGTTCTATACCAGGTGTCATTGTAGGATCCATTGTTTTGCAGGTTATTCCCGAATGGCTTCGCCCTCTACAGGATTACCGTTTGCTTGTGTTTGGGGCTTTGCTGGTTGTCATGATGATCTTTAAGCCCAATGGTTTATTTCCAAAAGTAAGAAAATCTTACGTATTTACGAAAGAGGAATCAGAACAATGATAATGTCGGTAGAAAATCTCTCCATGGTTTTTGGGGGGTTGCGAGCTGTTGATGATGTTTCTTTTCATGTTAATAAGGGCGAAGTCGTTGCTCTCATTGGTCCAAATGGAGCAGGGAAAACGACGGTATTCAATTGTGTAACTGGATTGTATGTCCCAACTCATGGGGACGTTTTTGTATATGATAATGAGAATGTCACAGAACATAAGTTGCGAGGTATGACGCCTGATCAAATTACGAGGGCACGCCTTGCCCGAACATTCCAAAACATTCGTTTGTTCGATGAAATGACCGTTCTTGAGAATGTCATGGTTGGATTTCATGTTAAGCTTAAATCACGACTGTTTGACGCAATAATAAGAACCTCCCTTCATAAAAAAGAAGAAAAATCTGTATTAGCGGATGCATATTCTGTGCTTGAGTATTTTCAATTGGAAGAGCATGCAAACGATGTAGCAAGAAGTCTACCCTATGGGTATAGACGGCGACTTGAAATTGCACGCGCCTATGCAACCGATCCTATTTTATTGCTTCTTGATGAGCCTGCTGCAGGATTAAACCCTAGCGAGACCGAAGAACTAAGTAAACTGATCATTCGCTTGCAAAAAGAGATAACAATTTTGCTCATCGAGCATGATATGAGCATGGTTATGAAACTCGCAGATAGAATATATGTTATGGATCACGGTCAACTTTTGGCCCACGGTTCGCCAGACGAAATAAAAAATGATAAAGATGTAATTAGTGCCTATCTAGGGGAGCCTATCGATGCTTAAGATTGAATCTGTAAATGCTGGATATCGTGAAGCTGTTGTGCTCCATGAAATGACAATAGAGGTCAATGAGGGAGAAATTGTTACTCTCATTGGAGGAAACGGAGCCGGTAAATCTACTACTTTGATGACAATTAGTGGTCTAGTTAAAGTATTTGGCGGTGACGTGCTATTTGAAGGTACTTCTTTGCTTGGAGTAACTCCAGAAAAAATAGTCAAACATGGTGTTATTCATGTGCCTGAAGGTCGAAGAATTTTTCCGAATATGAGTGTCCTCGAAAACCTTGATATGGGGTCGATGTTGCGAAAAAATCGTGCAGAAATCGACAAAGATCGCGAAAACGTCTTTGAATTATTTCCAATATTGCATGAACGACGCAATCAGGTGGGTTCTACGTTGAGTGGAGGAGAGCAGCAAATGCTTGCAATTGGTAGAGGACTTATGGCAAGACCGAAGCTTTTGTTACTTGATGAACCTTCGCTTGGTTTGGCTCCAATACTGGTGCAACAGATTTTTTCTGTTATCCGCAAAATTAGAGATGATCAAGGCTGTACGGTCTTTTTGGTTGAGCAAAATGCAAATCAGGCCCTACAAGTTTCAGATAGAGGTTATGTTCTTGCCACTGGAGAGATAAAACTTTCAGGCGAGAGTGATATTTTGTTGAAAAATGAAGATGTGAAAAACACATATTTGGGAGCAAGTTAAAGAAACCTTGACGTGCTCTCTATTTGAACATACTATATTCCCAACAATTTAGCATATAAAACAGGTATAAATGTGAGTTACAATTACGACAACTTAAGAAATATAGGTATCAGCGCACATATCGACAGTGGAAAAACGACTTTAACGGAGCGTATTCTATTTTATTGTGATAAAATCCACTCGATACACGAAGTTCGTGGTAAAGACGGTGTTGGAGCGACCATGGATTCCATGGAACTTGAAAAGGAACGTGGAATTACGATCGCTTCGGCTTCAACAAATGTCACGTGGAAAGATAGCCCGATAAACATTATTGATACTCCTGGACACGTTGATTTTACTATCGAGGTAGAAAGAGCGTTACGCGTTTTGGATGGAGCAATTCTTGTTTTATGTTCGGTTGGAGGTGTGCAATCGCAATCGATTACCGTTGATAGGCAATTGAAACGGTATGGGGTTCCTCGTTTAGCATTCATAAACAAATGTGATAGAGTTGGGGCAAATCCGGAAAAAGTTGCCTCACAATTAAAAGAGAAACTGGGACTGAATCCTGTTTTCATCACTATACCAATAGGGCTCGAAGGAAATCATGTTGGTGTTGTTGATCTTGTGCGGATGAAGGCCATTTATTTTGAAGGTGATAATGGGGAGAATATCATTGTTAAAGATATCCCATCGGAATTAGAGGCAGAGGCAAAGACCAAGCATGAAGAATTAGTTGATGTAGCAAGCCATTTTTCGAATGAACTGATGGAAGCTGCGCTGGAAGAACAGGTCACTCCAGAAATACTCGATAAAGCAATTCGAGAAGGATGCCTTTCAAATGAAATGTGTCCGGTATTTGTTGGTTCTGCGTATAAAAATCGCGGTGTACAGACCCTCCTTGATGGCGTTGTTTCGTACTTACCCGCTCCTTTTGAAAAAAAGAATGTTGCTTTAGATTTAGACAATGAAGAGGCGGATGTTGATCTAGTGTCTGATACATCTAAACCGACTGTGGCATTGGCGTTCAAACTTGAAGACGGGAAATATGGTCAATTGACATATGTCCGCATTTATCAAGGATCCCTGAAAAAAGGTATGGAGATACATAATGTCCGCACCGGGCGAAAAGTAAAGATAGGGCGCCTTGTTAGAATGCATGCAAATGCAATGGAGGATATAAGTGAGGCTCAGTGTGGAGACATAGTGGCCTTGTTTGGCGTTGACTGTGCATCGGGAGACACTTTCTGTGCAAAAGATGTTCGCTATTCTATGACCTCTATGTACGTACCGGATCCAGTTATTTCTCTATCGATACATGCAAAAGAAAAATCCAGCGCAGATAAACTTAGTAAGGCGCTTAGTCGATTCACCCGTGAAGATCCCACGTTTCGCACCTATGTTGATGAAGAATCCAATGAAACCATCATACAAGGAATGGGGGAATTGCACCTAGATGTCTATATTGAACGTATCAGACGCGAATACAATGCTGAAATCGAAACGGGAGCTCCACAGGTCTCTTATCGTGAGACTATAACCAGAATGGTTGAATTTGATTATACGCACAAAAAACAAACCGGAGGTGCAGGGCAATTTGCTCGTGTCGCCGGGTTTTTTGAACCGGCAGAATCCGGTCTTTTTGAATTTCATAACAAGACTAAGGGGGGAGTCATTCCTATTGAATATATTCCTTCCTGTGAAAAAGGCTTTGCTGAGGCGATGAAGAAAGGAACATTGATTGGGTCTCCTATTGTGGGAGTGAAAGCGGTGGTTAACGATGGAAGTTCGCATGCCGTTGACTCTTCTGACCAAGCCTTCCAAACGGCATCTCTACAGGCATTTCGTTCATTTTATGAAAAAAGCAAACCGGTTGTTCTTGAACCCATTATGAAGGTATCTGTCGAAGTTCCCTCAGATTTTCAAGGTAATGTGTTTGCAAGCCTTAATCAAAGGCGAGGGATCATCGTCAGTAGCGCTGAAGATAACAAAATTTCTGTAGTTGATGCAGAAGTTCCTTTGTCGGAGATGTTTGGTTATTCGACTGTGTTGCGTTCTCTAACTCAGGGACAAGCTTCCTTTACAATGGAATTTGAAAAATATGGACGAGTCCCGCAGAGTATAACCGAAGAGTTACGAGAAGAATTCTTAAAACAAAGAAGGAGTGGAAACCAATGAATAGAGATGTATTACTTGAGAATAGTGCGTTAAGAATATTTGAAAAATCCGCACATAATGGTGTTCAAAAAGGTGAAATTGGTTTGGTGTGTTCATTGCATGGCGTTGGAAAAACCGCCTATCTTGTGCATCTATCGGTTGATACATTGCTCCAAAAGAAGCACGTGATACATGTTTCTTTGGGAGATTCTGTAGAGCATATAGCTACTTGGTATAAAAACACCTGTGTGAGTCTTAGTGAAAATACATCTATGGCTAATGAAATGCACGATGAGCTTACAAAAAATCGAGTCATTGTAAATCTTTCACAACGAACAGACCCCGTACACATATTTACAACGATGCATGCTTTGATGAGCAAGGGAAACTTTGATGTCGATGTAATCGTAATCGATAATTATGATCTCCAACTTCAGTCTAGTGACATGTTTCTGTCTTCTTTGCGTTCTTTTGCGATAGAAGCGAATGTTGCTGTATGGTTGAGCAGCTCTTTTAATCGGGAAGACCTGAGAGACGAAAAAAATATTCCAGATTTTGTGACTTCTCGAATTCCTTTGTTTGAAGTGGCATTATTATTGGAGTCGCAAGGGGATTCGGTGCATTTGAACCTATTAAAAGAGCACGATGAATACCCAGATGATCCACTGAAATTAAGCCTTGACGGAAAAAGTCTCCTGATAAAAAAGGAATGACCTGTTCCCTAATTCGGTGAACAAACTCGAGTTACAGTATTTCTAATTGGATTCTTTCTCTTTCCTTGCTAAGGACAAAACTTCTCTTCTTTGGGATGTGACGGGTAGGTTTGCATTGATTGTGTGGGAAGTATAGGCACTGTATATCTTTGTACGCGTTTTCATGATCTCAAGAAATTCTTCTTTTGTTTGACTCGATACATAGGCTGGTATTCCATTTTCTATAATCCGTTTCCAGATTGTTTCGACATCGCTAAGGAGGTGAATTATCCGTGTGTGTTTTTGTAGGATACACATAGATGGTTCATATTCTGCAATACCTCCTCCGGTAGCTAGAAAAACGAGAGGAACTGGGTCGAGTTGCAATTGCTTACAGATGTCCTCTAGGATGGTGGATTCGTAAGCCCGAAAGGCTTTTGCACCAAGTATTGAATATATTTCCCGAGTGCTTTTGTGTATTTTGTTTTTCTTTTGGTATGCGCCTTCAATTTCATCGTCTAGGTCTATACAAGAGCCATCTTTTTTCAATTTGGCCAGTAGTGTAGATTTTCCAACATGTTTCATGCCTACAAGGGAGATGATCATATACCACATTTTATCAAAATTCTTTTTCATTCCAATAGTTATAATTATACAATTCGTAATAGAGCACATTAAATGGCTAAAGTAATGTTTTGCGAGTATGAGATGCTAGTAGATCATTGACAAAATAATTAAATTAAATAACATTGTTATGTGAACTATTATATACACGTTTCTCTTATTTTTGCTTTATTGATTGGTTGTGTAACAGCAAATACATATGATAGTCCTAATATAAATAATCATGAGTCTCCTGAATTGGACTTTGAGGAATATCAAACAGCGGCTTTTAGACATTTAAATGAATTCAAGAAAGAAATAGACGAAAGGGATAAGGAAAAAGATATCCAACTGATTTTACCTTTTGAATACAAGAGCCCTCTCGAGAAGGAAAATCATGGACGATTCTTGATGATACATGGAATCACAGGAACGAGTTATGTTTGGAAAGAATTTGCACAAGAATTAACAGAGTATGGGTTCGATGTGCGTGGAATTTTGTTGTCTGGACATGGGACACATCCATCGGATCTCCGGCATGCCAGTGCACAGTCCTGGTTAGCAGAAGTGCAGGCTCATGTTGATGGTATGCTAGAAGAATCTGAAGAGCCTTTGTATATAGGGGGGAACTCGATGGGAGCACTCATTGCTTCTATCATAGCCATACGAAATCCAGCAATAGACGGTTTATTGACGGTTGTTCCAGCCTATGAAGTTCTGTTAGGGCCTTATCTTAGCTTTGTTGATTTTGTCGGCTTTTTTACCGATTGGCTGGAAAAAAAAGAAGAAGTAAATCCTGTGAGATATAACTCGTTTCCAGTAAGTGGAGCAAGAGAAGTGTATCTTCTTCTGAAAGAATTCAAAGAACTTATCAAATTTGCCCCTCTTAAAACACCCGTATTCATGGCGCTTACGACTGCGGATAATCGCATAGATGTAGATTATGTGCGGAAATTTTTTGATGAAGAGATAAGATCGAGAAAAAAATTGATTACTTACAGTCATTTTGTTCTTGAACCCTATAAAAATGAAGAGATCGTATCATCTTTTGTTCCAGAAGAACGGATTATTACACAATCACACATTAGCCTGCTTAACTCAGTTCGTAATCCTGTTTTTGGAAAAGAAGGCGAAATTATGCAGTCTAATAAGGAATACTTTTTAAAGAATAAGAAAGATTTTGATGAAGTTTGGTTCCTCGAAGATGGTTTTTCGGAGGGTGTTGATAGATGCACCATGCGTACTACGTATAATCCCCATTTTGATGTATTAGTTCGACTCGTTGCAGAATTTTTTCAGCAGAACTCTTAATGCAATAGCCATAGAGAAGAAGAATCTCCTCCGTTGACCATCGGCTAATATTTGTGGTACGGTTGCACATCTTTTCAAGATAACCAGGGAGGTTTCTATGCACAGTTTTGTAGTGAGAATCTTGGTGATGTTCTTCTTTGTTGGTGTTGTTCTTATATATGCAACTTGTCGAACTTCAGAGAATGAAATCAATACAGATCCTTTTCCTCTGTATTCTGGTGATTTTGATACATATCAATTGGCCGTTTCAACATATTTAACAAAGACAAAACAAGTGGTTCTAGATGAACACGATTTATCATATGAAGTATCTTTAGTAGAACCCTTTCAGTATTTCGCTGATCGAAGTGAAGGCTATTTTGGAAGATTTCTTCTGATTCATGGGTTTACCGATTCGACCTATCTGTGGCGAGAGGCGGGGCTTGCCCTTTCCCAGGCTGGATTTGATACTCGGGGAATTCTTCTTTCTGGTCATGGCTCTAGACCAGAGGCAATGTTGGATGTTTCTTGGAAATCCTGGTTAGATGAAGCGCAGGCACACATAGATGCCTTATTGATGGAGTCTTCAGAACCTTTGTATCTGGGAGGGTATTCGATGGGTGGAATCATTGCAACAATATTGCTAGAAAGAAATCCAGAGATAAGTGGCTTATTGGTATTTGCACCTGCCTATAGAGTACCAGAAGACTTGCTCCTCTATCTTTCGCCGATGGTAGGCATGTTTACACAATGGTTATCCCAAGATGAAGAAATATCCCCGATACGGTATAACTCGCGAACAACAAATGCGGTCACACAGTTTCATTATTTAACTCGAGAGTTCCAAAGGACCATGCGAAACAAGGATATTAAGAGGCCGGTATTTATGGTTTTGACCGATGTGGATACAACCATAGACTCTGAATATGCGCGGATGTTTTTTCAGGAGAAAGTGCAAGGTCCAGATAAAAAACTGTTAACGTACAGCAATAGTATTTCAGAGAGTTTAGAAGATGAAACCATCATATCTCCATTCTCAGCGAGGGATCAGATCATAAACCAGTCACACGTGAGTTTACTTGCCTCACCTGATAATGAATTGTATGGAATAGAAGGTGCACTTTTAGGAGGGGGTGGAGTAGTTTTTCCAGATGTCTCGTCTGATAAAATATGGTATGGGGAGTACGAAACCGATTCAGATATAACTTCTTATATCCTAAGAACTACGTACAATCCCCATTTCAACCAAATGACCGAAACGATTGTAGATTTTTTTCGTTCGGTATACGAATAAGCGCCTAGGCGAATTTATCGAAATATATTTTTTCGGGATCCATATCGTTTTTTTTCATGACATCCATACAGGCGTCTAACATTCCTGGGCTACCGCAGAGATATCCCTCTCTCTTTCCGGTGATTTCTTTTTTAAGATATTTATCCATGACGTCGGTAATAAGTCCGACTTCCCCGTTCCATTGTTCTCCTTCTTGAGGCTTTGAGAGAGCCGGGACAAAGTGAAAGTTTTCATATTTTTTGTCTAGATCCCAGAGCCAATCAAGATAGTACATGTCTTTGGTCGTTAAAGCACCAAAAAAGTACCAAATTTCACGATCGGTGAACGTAGATTGGTTTAGCATATCGTTGAATATACTTTTAAATGGTGCCATACCAGACCCACCAGCGACACAGACCATAACTGCATCGGTATCTCTCACATGAAAATCTCCAAAGGGTCCAGTGATATTTATCTCTTGATTCATCTCTAATAGTTCGTGAACGTAGGTTGTAACAACACCTTCAGGAACTAGGCGAATAATGAATTCCACGTTTTCTTTGTCTTGCGGATTTGATGACATAGAGTAAGCGCGAAAGGTTGATTCTTTCACTTTTCTATACGGAGGGACTTCAAACTGACAATATTGCCCGGATTTGTATGTAATGTCTGTACCTTCGGGCAATGCCAAACGTACTTCGCGAATGTCGTAGGTAAGTTGTTCAATGCTTTTTACTTTTGCCGAGTATTGCTGAATATTGAACAATTCATCGGGTATCGCTATCTCTACATTGGTTTTCAGTTTTACCTGGCAAGCCAGTCTTGTTGAAATTTTCAATTCTTCTGGAGACAGATAGGGCAGCTCGGTGGGCATGACAGGACCGATATCGCTGGTAACCACCACCTTACAAGCCCCACATGTACCTTTTCCACCGCAAGCAGATGGAATAAATATTCGTTGTTCTCCCAATGTCGACAACAAAGAAGCTCCTCCTTTAACGGTGAGCTCTTTGGTTTGGTTGTTAATATCTATAAGAACATCGCCATAGTTGTTTACGATCTTGTCGGTCACGTAGATTATCATAGACAGGATGGCGCTGATTCCTGCGATATATACAGATGTTAGTATTACTTCCATGTTATTCTCCTATTGGACCGCTAGCATTCCAGAAAATCCCAAAAAGCCCATTGCCATAACACCGATAGTGATCATGGTAATACCGGTTCCTTTAAGACCTTCAGGAACTGGACTCTTGTCGGTCTTTTTTCGTATAGCGGCAAGCAGAATAATCGCCAACCACCAGCCAAGCCCTGACCCCACCGAATAGGCAAGAGTCTGCAAGAAATTATACTGGCGTATCTCAATGAACAAGGCGACTCCAAGTATTGCGCAGTTTACCGTGATCAAGGGGAGATAAATACCTAATTGCATATACAAACTCTGTGAAAGCCTATCGATTATCATTTCGAGCATTTGAACCACTGCTGCAATGACAACGATGAAGACAATATATCGTAGGTATATTATTCCCAGCGGTATAAGAATGTATTGAAGTATTAGCCAGTTTATTAGACCTGTTATGGTCAAAACCAAGGTGACAGCCATTCCTAATCCATTCGATGAATTGATATCTCGCGAAATCGCGATAAATGAGCACATACCAAGGTAGTTAGCCAAAAGTATGTTACTGGTGAAAACAGCTCCAATCAATAGTGAAAATGCGGATATATCGGGGGTCATACTTCAACTCCTTGTTTTTTTAATATAGGTTTTACGATCCAAATAATGATTCCTAATAAGAAAAAGGCGCTTGGGGGTGTGACCATGATCGTCCAAGGGAGAAATATTTCTGCTGGAATTATTCGTATTCCAAACAATGTACCAAATCCCAATAATTCTCGGAAGAATGCTATACACATCAGCACAGCCATGTACCCAAAGCCCGCAGTCAGACCATCCCAAAGGGCTGTTCCTGGAGGACTTGAAATTGCGCAAGCTTCCGCACGACCCATTATTATACAATTTGTGATTATGAGTCCTACATAAGGTCCCAAGCTCTTTGAGATATCCGGAAAGAATGTTTGTAACAGGAGATCAACAATAATCACATAAAATGAAATAATGAGTACCTGAATTATCATTCTGACTCTTCGAGGGATGAGCGATTTGAATATAGAGACGGTTAAACTTGATAATCCAGTGGTAACGGTGACTCCAATCGTCATAGTAAACGTGTTTGTTAGGAGGTTTGTGACAGCAAGAGCTGAACAAATCCCGAGGACTTGCATGAAGATGGGGTTTGATCTCCATACGTTTTCTATGAATATACCTTTATTCATTACAGTCCTCCCCTGATTGCACTAGATATCAATTGCAATTCATCGTATAGAATAACTGCAATTGCATCACTGGTTCGTGTTGCACCCGTTATTGCATCGATTTCGCCGTTTGTTTTGTCGCTATCACCAGGATCTCCAGGGTTTGCTTTTGTCACATCTATCTCAAGATCTACAATACGCTCTCCACTGAGTTGTTCCTGAAACCATTCTTCATCGATTCGCCCTCCGAGTCCTGGTGTTTCATTGTGTGCAATGACTCGCATATTAACTACTTGTGACAAATCTTCGGTGACAGCGAGAATTCCACTGATTGTGCCCCATAATCCAGCGCCGCTAAATTGCTTCGCATAGATTACTGAGTTATCGATGGATGCTCTATACAAGATTGTGTCACCAATAGGAAGTCTTTCCAGTTCTGCATACCTTTCTTGCACATCTTGATCGGTACTTGCTTCTATGTCTAAGGAACTCAGCAATGTTCGTTTGAACGCAAGTTCTTGATTTGCAAGTACATAGGCTCGAGTTGATTGATTTACAAAAGCGAGTATGAATACAAACAAGAAACAAAATATAAATGTAAATATTACTGTATAGGTTAAGCCTTGTTTCATGCGACCTCCTTCGCAACAGATTTTTTTGTCTTTGAAGCTTTCTTTTTCTGAAAAATTTCATCCAAAAAAGAAGCAAATGTGTTTCCAATTATGATGGCGAAGCTGGTTCCTTCGGGAAACAAAGAAAAAGTTCGAATAAGCATCGTTACAAGTCCAATGATTGCCCCGTATACAAATTGTGATTGGGGTTTATTGGGAGCACTTATTGGATCGGTACACATATACACAGCACAATAGAAAATGCTACCTGAAAACACAAACAACAAGGCGATGTACAATTCTTGTCCTAATGTGTATTGATCTGGGTCTATGCCCGGCAATAGTCCTGTTGTGATAAACAAGAACGCAAAGACATAGCCACTGAACAGTGTTGAGCTTATGAGTCTCCAATTTGCCGTTTTTGTCACAATCATATAGATTGCTGCTCCGAGGAGTAGGATAATACTGCTTTCTCCAATCGATCCAGCTCGTAATCCGAGCAATAATTGTGAGAGTTCGGGAATGGCTCCTTGTCTAAATTGTTGCAAGGGGGTTGCAGCAGTTAGAGCATCTACACCGACTATTCCCGATTGACCAAAGACTCCTGGCACCATCCAGGAAATGGCCAAAATGGATGGGAATGTTAAATATATGAATAATCTTCCTCCGATGGCTGGATTGAAAATATTCCTACCGAAGCCTCCATAGGCCTCCTTAATCAGGACGACACCAAACACTATGCCTACAGCGGCTATCCACAAAGGTGCTGTAGGGGGCAAAGAAAGAACAAACAGGGCGCAAGTGACGAGCACTGCCTCTGAAACCTTTTTGTTTCTTCTCTTTGTCATTATATATTCCGCAAGGATTCCGCAGAAAAAAACTACGGCAGAAAGTGCGAGGACTCTCCATCCATACAAGTATATTGAGAATAAATATACTGGTATGAGAGAATATAGGACTCTCCTCATGACCTTTTGTTTTTGAAACATCTGACCTCCAAGTCTTATTAGTAGAACAGTGAAATATGAGTTCGACTACAGAGTACAGAATAACATTTATGTCTATTCACATGCAATTATACAGGATAGTGCTGATGAAAAGGTGAACATCTTGCTTTTATTTAAATAGACTTATAAAATTTTTTGGAGATAAATAATTTATGAGGTTAAAAAAACTTTTTTTCTATATACTCGAAATTTTTATTGTTTTCTTTCTTGTTTCTTGTATCGATATTCCAGGCACTGCGGGAAATGACTCAGTAATTGGGGGAGAAGAAGATGTTCTCAGCGTTTCCTACAAGTCACATGAAACTCTTTTAGGAGGTCAGTCGGTATTCACACGTGCGGATATTGAGAATGACTACCTTTTCTCTGTTTCATTATCAGATGAATACTCTGATCAGGTGAATAACGGAGCATTTACGTACTCGCTTTCTGCAGAGATTCAGGGCGTCCAGGATAATTCATCGACAAGCGTGTATTCTTTGTCCAACAAACAAATATCAGCAAACACCACCTATTTTGGATTGAATGATAGTTCGAGTACTGACACATTTTCTGTTGCAGAATGGGAAGAGTCCGGGGGTGACAATATCCTTGAGAATACAAAGCAAATTTCGATAGAAATAACACTTTTTGTTTCAGAGAATGAAATTTTGAAAGAAACCATTGTAAAACCTGTGATGCCAATTACTAAGGTATATACTTGGCAAGACCTTAATTCGATTCGTTTGGATCTTACAGGGGCATATGTGCAGCAATCTGACATTTTATTTCCTGAGTTGGGTACATTCGGATTGTCAGAGCAAGGGTTCTCACCTTTGGGAACCGGAGGTTCAGAATTCAGAGGGCAATATGATGGGGGAGGGTATGAAATAGATGGATTCAAAATTAAGACAGATGCACAGACGATGTACCATGGATTATTTGGGGCTGCACGATTCTATAATGTGAACCCTAAAGAAGGCTTTAAAAACATACGCATGAAAAATGCAGTTATCGACCTCGATGAAACAAGGAATGGGGTCGAAAAGATAGGGGTTCTTGTGGGTGAAATTTTTGGAGATGGCAATAATACTTACCCTGATATCGAAAACGTATCCATTGGAGGAGTCACTGTGATCGATGGGTTCGAATATATCGGTATTCTTGGAGGCCGGATGGTAGGGGGGTTTGCAGAAAAAGTGTTTGTAGAAGGAAATGTGAGTAGTGAAGGGCCCTATGTTGGCGGGATTTTCGGAGAAATAGTTAATGGTAAAGTTCTTTTTGCACATAGTGCGGTCTCTCTATTGGCAGAAGATTCCGATTTGAATGTTGATATTGGAGGAATAGCGGGTCTTGTGCAGAATTCATCACTGGAGAGTGTTTTTTTTAATGGTAGGGTTGTAGGGCATTCAAATGTAGGGGGTATAATAGGTCGAATGATCGATCTTTCATTCATAAAAAACGCATTTGTCGATGGAGATATAGAAGGAGGGATCAAGGTCGGCGGTATTGCTGGGGCGGCGGGGCAGAATTCCCCCGGTAGTATGGAAAAAGTTTATATGCGCGGAAATATCACAAGATCGAGAAGTCAACAGAATAATCTTCCAGAGCAAACAACACTGCACCAGATTCTCGGAGAAGCCGAGGGAGGAACTCATTTTTTTGCGTCGAATACTTTTTATTCTTCACGTAGCACGGTTACTGACGCCGATGGGTTCGCTATATCGGGGGGTAATCCAGTTATTGGGGCTCAGTCTATCAATGAATCCGAGGCGACGTCTTTGAGTAATTGGTCAGGATTTACATCAGACAAGTGGAGTTATTCCAGTAGCGATAAATATCCTTCCTTGAGGGGCCTACCAAGTGCACCCTAAGTATGACCAATAGATTTCGCTTGAGTATATAGTCAGTAAAATATCCTCCTTAGATAGAAACGGTAAGGAAGTTTTTTTATTTGAAGTAAAACGCATAAAATATATCAAGAATGCCCATTGCGTGGCATACAGAAGGATATTCTTTGCAAAACTGTGGCAATGTTTGTAGAATAATGTCATACGAAAGTAGGTGGTTACGATATTTGATAAATTTGTGGATGTAACCGGGGTGTGTAGGACTTGTGGTGATGGATTTTTTTGTCAATGCAAGAAATACAAGATGGAGAGAAGGCAACACAACTTCTTGGGGGAAAACAGTGAGGTTTAAGAAATTACATGGCATATTCAATACAAAAAGATAAAGAAACATTAGGCGAAGTTTTGCGGAAGATGCTTCTAATACGCGTGTTTGAAGAGAGAAGCGCACAGCTGTATGGGCTGAGGAAGATAGGTGGTTTTTGTCATTTGTACAGCGGACAAGAAGCGGTTGCGATGGGAACAATTAGTGCGACGGATCCTAGTAAGGATTACATCCTCACATCATATCGCGATCATGGGCACGCACTTGGTCTTGGAATGGATCCTGGAGCGGTGATGGCGGAATTGTATGGGAAGGAGACGGGTTGTTCGAAGGGTAAAGGTGGATCCATGCATTTGTTCGATGTCGAAAAAAAGTTTTTTGGTGGGAATGGCATAGTAGGTGGACAAATACCCGTAGCTATTGGTACCGCCTTCAAGCAAAGATATCTCAATGAAACAGGAGTGACTCTTTGCTTTTTTGGTGATGGGGCAATACATCAAGGAGCATTTCATGAGAGTATAAACCTCGCCAAAATCTGGCAATTGCCGGTGCTATTTATTGTAGAAAATAATGAATATGGAATGGGAACGGCGGTTAGTCGAGTATCGAGCATCACTGAATACGAAAAAAAGGCTGCAGGATATGGGCTTCCGGGGTATCTTGTTGATGGTATGGACTATTTTGATGTGTATACCAAAACGTCAAAAGCAGTTGAAAGAGCCAGAAAAGAACACGAAGCCTGCATAATGCACGTAAAGACATATCGGTACAGAGGGCATTCCATGAGTGATCCAGCGAAGTATAGAAGCAAGGATGAATTGCAGGCATACAAGGAGAAAGACCCAATCCAGCAATTATTCAAGCATATGGTGAAAGAGAAAATGACAACAAAAAAAGCATATGAAACATTAGAAGAAGAAATCAAGGAGATAGTTGAGTCAGCGGTCACATTTTCTGAGGAAAGCAATGAACCACCGATATCGTCTTTGTATGAAGACGTGTTTTCAGACTGAGACAAAACGTATGGCAGAAATTACAATTAGAGACGCGATAAGACAGGCGATCGATGAGGAAATGACTCGTGATGAGAGAGTGTTTCTCATTGGAGAAGAAGTTGCTGAATATAATGGAGCGTATAAAGTAAGTCGTGGACTTCTTGAAAAGTACGGCGACATGAGAATAAAAGATACACCAATAACCGAATTGGGTTTTACGGGACTCGGTGTTGGGGCTGCCTTGGCGGGGTTGCGACCGATAGTTGAGTGGATGACATTTAACTTCGCGCTGTTGGCCCTGGATCAGGTTATAAATAATGCTGCAAAAATGCGATACATGTCTGGCGGACAATTTTCATGTCCGATAGTGTTTCGAGGACCAAACGGTCCGGCTGAATACCTTTCTTCACAGCATTCACAGGCTCTACAATCATTTTTTGTACATATTCCAGGCCTGAAGGTAGTTGCTCCTTCAACCGCCTATGACGCCAAGGGTCTTATAAAATCAGCAATACGTGACAATAATCCAGTGGTCGTCCTTGAATCGGAATTGGCTTATGGTTGGAAAGGTGAGGTGCCAGAAGAAGAGTACCTTGTTCCTTTTGGTAAAGCGGATGTGAAACGAGAAGGGAAGGATGTGAGTATTATCGTTCATGGGAAACCACTACGAATGGTTCTGGAAGCTGCAGACATATTGGCTACCGAAGGAATATCGGTTGAAGTTGTCGATTTACGTTCTTTGAGCCCTCTTGATGAAGAGACGATCGAACAAACGGTTCAAAAAACGAATCGTGCGGTAGTGGTGGATGAATCTTGGCCCATGTGTAGTGTGGGTAGCCATGTGGTTTCAGTCATTTCACAACGCTGTTTTTTCGATCTTGATGCACCGGTTGCCCTGATTTCATCGGAACATGTTCCGATGCCCTACAATCATACATTAGAATTGGCGGCTCAACCAACGGTTGAGAAAATCGTCAATGCAGCAAAACAAGTATGCTATAAATAATATAGGAAAGAGGTAATATGGCAGAATTAGTACAGATGGTTGCTCTTTCTCCTACGATGGATGAAGGGGTAATTCTTGAATGGAAGAAAAGCGTTGGAGATGTGATCGCAGTGGGAGATGTTTTGTGCGAGGTTGAGACGGACAAAGCAAGTATGGACTATGAATCTAACCAAAAGGGTGAGATTATAGCGATCATAAAAGATAAAGGGAATAGTGCAAAGGTAGGAGACGTTATAGCTATTCTAGGCTCTAAAGGTGAGGACTATGCACATTTATTACCTTCTCCTGAGTCAAGTTCTTCACAAACGAATGCTTCGGAAGCTCAAGCTGATACGACGCCAGCCACTTCAGGGCTAAACTCAACGGCTCCTAGTCCGATTGGAGAGAGCGCAAAGACAAAGAAGGCTTCTCCTTTGGCTAGAAAACTTGCTTCTATACAAGGGATAGATATTTCTTCTGTGCAAGGCAGCGGACCAAACGGAAAAATCATAAAAAGAGATATCGAAGCGTATCAACCTCAACCATCCCGTACCTCCAGTGTTCAAGGTGACACCGAGATTCCTGTCACCGGAACCCGAGCGGCTATTGCCAGACGTTTGTCCGAATCAAAATTCGCTGCGCCTCATTACTATCTCAAGGTTAGTATCGATATGACCAGGATTATTGCAGCAAGGGCAAGTTTTAATAAGAAAAGACAAAAAAATAAAGTAGGAATGAATGCCTTTTTCCTTAAGTTTGTTGCTGAAGCGCTTAAAAAGCATCCAATGGCAAACGCATCTTGGCAAGGAGATACCATAAAAATATACGGAAGCATAGATATTGGAACCGCAGTAGACCGAGGAAATGGACTGCTTACCCCTATTGTGCGTGATTGTGGGAACAAAGGAATTGTAGATATCGATTCAGAACTTTCCGTTTTGATAGAAAAAGTAAATGAAGGGACTCTTCGCCCAGGAGACTATACCGGAGCAACATTCACAATAAGTAATTTGGGTTCGTTTGGAGTTGAAGAATTCTCTGCGATTATTAATCCACCTGGTGTGGCTATATTGGCAATCGGGCAAACAAAACAAACCCCAGTCGTAGATGAAAAGGGCGAAATTTCCATACGACCTATTATGAAGGTCACTCTTTCTTGCGATCATCGTGTACTTGATGGGGCTGAGGCGGGGCGATTTATCGCGTATCTGAAAGCAGCGATGGAAGACCCAATGCAAATTCTATTTTAGATTTAGGAGATACGGATGAGTAAAAAGTATGATATAGCAATAATAGGCGCTGGTCCCGGGGGATACGTTGCGGGGATTCGAGCAAGACAGCTCGGTTTGTCGGTTGCTCTCATAGAAAAATATCGTCCAGGGGGCGTATGCCTCAATTGGGGATGCATACCCTCAAAATCTCTTATTCACAGTGCTGATACCTATCGAAAGGTTTTAAAAACTGATAAATGGGGATTGAAAATAGATACAACAGCGTTTGAATATTCCAAGGTACATGCAGAATCTCGAGTGGTTGCTGAGACCCTCTCTAAAGGAGTGCAGGGACTGATTCGGAGAAATAAGATAGATTACTATGATGCCTCTGCTCGGATATCCTCCAAAGATACGATAGATATTACCGATACCAATAAAAAGAAATCTTCAATTACTGCAAAAAATATTATTATTGCAACGGGATCGAGTCCAAGAGAGATTCCTGGGTATGCATTCGATGGTTCACGCATCCTTTCTTCAACGGATATGCTTTCACTGACCAAGTTACCAAAAAAGTTGGCAATCTTGGGAGCGGGTGCGATAGGAGTAGAGTTCGCTTTTGTTGCAAATGCTTTTGGTGTTGAAGTTATACTTATTGAAATGCTGCCGCGAGTACTTCCAAACGAAGATTCGGAGCTCGCAGAAGAATTCAAAAAACAACTTGAAAGCCAAGGGATTCAGATAATATTGTCAACCAAGGCTGGAACACCCACGATCAAGAAGGATGGTTTGACTATCCCGCTGACTTCTGGCAATAAACAATCGGTTTTGGAAGTAGACTCGGTTCTTGTTGGGGTTGGACGTGTTCCAAATACAAATGATATTGGGCTTGAAAACGTTGACCTTGAGACAGACAAAGGATATATACCGGTCGGTGATTACTACCAAACAAAAGTTCCATCAATTTTTGCAATAGGTGATGTTGTAAATACCCCCGCGTTAGCCCATGTTGCTAGCAAGGAAGGGGAGATGGTAGTCGAACACATCGCTGGGAAATCTTCGGAAACAGGGGTTGATCTAGACCTTATCCCTTCAGCGGTATACTCCGAGCCTCAAGTTGCTAGTTTTGGAAAAAAAGAAAGAGATCTAGAACAATCGAAACGTCCTTATACAAAAAAGATATTTCCGTATCGTGGAGCTGGAAAATCCATAGCAGTGGGAGCCTCAGAAGGTTTTGTCAAAATTTTGACAGATGAGCAAACGAACGAAATATTAGGATGTCACGTAATGGGAAAAGAAGCTACAGAGATAATACATTCTTTATTGCTCGCAAAGCAATCTGAATTACTGCCCGAAGACATCGCAAAGATGATTCATGCACACCCAACAATTAGTGAAACTGTACTTGAAGTATCAAAATCGGTTGGTGGCTCTGCTATACATATCTGATTTCTTATGGAAAGAAAGAAATTAAGTTTCCAAAGCAACCGGTCAACAATTATTTCATTACTCTTATTTTTATCAATATGTGTTGTTGGGTTTGTCCTACGGGTAGCCCGAACGGTATTGATTCCTCTTGGTATTGCCATGCTTTTGGCGGTACTTTCTCGACCAATTGCTTATTTTTTGGATACTTTGAGAATACCAAAACTTGTATCAGTGTTGTTGATTATAGCTGTGATACTTTCACTTGGAGTGTTGTTTGGTGTGATATTTTTTGCAGGAATACAAACATTGCTCGAAGATTTACCCGAACTTCAAGAGGTGATATCTGAATTAAGTGATCTTGTTCTTGCTGGTGCAGCGCGCATATTTGAGGGCTTTGAATTTGAAGGCGATGTAATTAATACTCGAGAACTACTTGGGCAACTTTCGTCGCTTGTAGTGAGTGTTTCGAACGCCTCTTTTGAAGTCTTAAGATATTTTGGACTGACTTTGTTCTTTTTGTTTTTTATTTTATTGGAAATTCAAAGCATTCAAGGCGGTTTGCAAAAGGCTCTTGAGGGAAATCCGAATAGAGTAGGATATTTTGTTGTTCTTCGGAGAATATACAAGTCTGTGTTTCGATATGCAAGTATAAAATTGTTGATAAGCCTCCTGACATCGGTGTTGGTGTTAATTGTTTGTCTTTCATTTAGCGTTCCGAACGCACTCCTGTGGATGATTCTTACTTTCTTGTTTAATTTCATACCGTACATTGGGTCAATCCTTATTTCTGGAATCATATCCATATACGCTTTTTCGCAATTTACTCCTAATTATCCCGTCGTGATTGCTGTAGCAGCTTTGGTTTCCAGCATACAACTCGTTCTTGGGAATATCATCGAACCGAAGGTCATGGGCGATCAGTTGAATCTAAATCCTTTTTTTATTTTGCTAGCTCTTGTTAGTTGGGGACTGATGTGGGATATTGCAGGAATGTTCTTGGCGGTTCCTTTGACCATGTGTATAAAAATAGTGCTTTCTAATACAAATGCCCTCAGCAGGCTTGGTGTATTTATGGAGCGAAAGAACTGAGATGAAACTTCGTATTTTGACAGGAGACAGACCTACAGGAGCCTTGCATTTGGGTCATTATGTTGGATCAATACAAAATCGGGTTGCTTTACAAGACTCATATGAGTGTTTCTTTATTGTTGCAGATCTTCATATGTTAACGACTCGACCCGGGGTCGCAGATATCCATGCGATTAGTGATCACACCTATGAAATGCTGGCCGATTATATCGGTTGTGGCATCGACCCAGAAAAATCGACAATATATTTACAATCTGCGATTCCCGAGGTGTATAGACTTCAACTTCTTTTTTCCATGCTTGTTTCGGTGCCGCGGTTACAGAGGATTCCTTCGATAAAAGACATGGCTCAGGCTGTCCATCTTAATGAAATTCCCTATGGGTTACTCGGATATCCAGTACTGCAGAGTGCTGATATTCTATTGCCGCGCGCTCATCTTGTTCCGATTGGCAAAGACAATGAATCTCACATTGAAATCACGCGCGAAATAGCGAGGCGTTTCAATAAACTATACGAAGAAGTTTTTCCTATTCCAAAGGCCTTGATATCCGATGTTCCTGTGTTGGTGGGAACAGATAATAAGGCGAAAATGTCAAAATCCCTTGGAAATAGTATACTTCTCTCTGAATCAGAAGAATCGCTGAAGAAAAAAGTTGCGAGAATGTATACCGATCCAAAGCGAATTAGAGCCGATATTCCGGGAACGGTTGAGAGAAACCCTGTTTTTATATACCACGATGTGTTTAATCCTAACAAAGAGGAAGTTGAAGATTTAAAATCTAGATATCGGCAGGGTACAGTGAGCGACAGAGAAGTGAAGGACACTCTATTCAATGCACTGAATCAATTTTTGGCTCCTATTCGAAAAAAACGAGTGGAATTAATGAAAAACAAAGAGTATCTCAAAGAGATTCTTGTGCATGGAACCAGGCGCATGCAAGAAGAAGCTAGCATTACACTGGATATGGTAGGTGAAGCAATGGGATACCATCACACGTGGAATGAGCTTGGGATGTGGTGATCATTCGTGACATTGGATGATGTAGCAGGAAACCGAAAAACTATCGAAACATTTAGAGAGATTGTTTATTCTCATTATTCTCTCATGCGGGACGGGCGAGAAATGCCTTGGCGTGCTAACCCAAATCCTTATTACGTGTTGGTATCAGAATTTATGTTGCAACAGACGCAGGTTTCGCGTGTTATTGATAAATTCTTATTATTCGTTAGAAGACTTCCAAATGTTGCGGCGCTTGCCAGAGCAGATTTTCGCACCGTATTGGAGTTATGGCAAGGGTTGGGGTACAATCGACGAGCAAAATTCTTGCATGAATGTGCAAAAGAAATTGTTACGACACATGGGGGGAAGATACCTGCAGATAACGTGACACTCAAGACTCTGCCAGGGGTAGGCGCATATACTTCCGGAGCTATTGCGGCATTCGCCTTTGATACTGTTGTTTCTTTTATCGATACAAATATCCGTCGCGTCTATATCCATCATTTTTTTTCGGATACATCAGAAGCAATTGATGATGGATCGATTTGTGAATTAAATGATCTATGTATGCAAGAACAATCTCCACGGAAATGGTATGGCTCTTTGATGGATTGGGGAGCTCATCTGGGTCAAAATTTGCATAGCAATCCGAATAAAAAGAGTCGTCATTACACAAAACAATCTCGTTTTGAAGGAAGTAACAGACAGGTGCGAGGAGCGATTTTGAAGTGTCTCACTCAGATGAACAAGGTATCGTATAGTTCATTACTCACCCAACGATTCAATAAATCAGAAGAAGAATTTAAGACTATCTTGGAGACACTGGAAGAAGAAGGGTTCCTTGTTCAGGAAAATGGGGTATACTCAATTCGCGCCGAGTAAGAATGGGCTGACCCAACCGCCATTTGTCATTGGTTTACATCACATTCAACAATGATCATCAGACAGCGATTCTTGGTACCGTAGTAGAAATTCCGCAGGTTATTTCATAAGGAATGGTATTGCATAAACGTGCGATGTCTAATGCTGTAGGGGCTCCTTGATCAGGACCAAAGATTGTGACAGGTGTATAGCGGGGTATAGGATCTGATCCAATATCAACCATCAAATGGTCCATGCACAGTCGACCCACAATAGGGTATCTGGTTCCCCGTATAGAAACACTACCTTTGTTACCAAGAATCCTCGGGATTCCATCTCCATACCCACAGGGGATGATTGCGATAGATGTTTCTTTTTTTGTTTTGAATTCTGCTCCATAAGAGATAGAGGAATCCTTCGGCATACGTTTGATCGAGACAATATGTGAAGATAATTCCATAACGGGTTTGAGAGGAATGGTAGTATCAGCAACTGGGCTATACCCGTAAAGCATCAGACCTATTCTAACCATGTGACTAATATCCTTTATTGATTGGGTATATTGTAATGTGGTTGCACTGTTTGCGATGTGAATCATTCCAAGAGAATGTCCAGATTGGCGAATCATATCACAAGTGTCTCTAAATATGGCGCATTGTTCTTCTGTGAATTTCTTGTTCGAATCTGCTGAACTCATATGCGTGGCTGTTCCGCTATACTCCAAATGTCGACAAAATTCTATTTTCTTCCGTAATTCTAGAGCGTTTTTTGGCAGGCACCCTATACGTCCCATGCCAGTATCAATTTTCATATGTACTTGTATTTTTTTGTGAGCATTGCGAGCAGCTTTATCCAAATTCTGAGCCAAACCGATATCGTCTATCATGGGAATGACTGAATGTGCTATTAAATCTGGAAATTCATTTGGGTGGGGAAGGCTACAGAGATAGATGGGTAGATTCACACCAAATTCTCGAAGAAGAAGGGCTTCATGAGTATTTGCAACTACAAAACTATCTACTTCCGCCCGCAGGAGAGATTTTGTTACTATACGTATATCATGACCGTATGCGTTTGATTTTACGGCCGCAGAAATTAATGCGTTTGATTTTTTTCTTATCAGTTTTTTTATGCTCCTCAAGTTACCAATCAAATTGGAGAGATGGATTTTTGCTTGAGTCATGCGCATGCTGAAACAGTATTACTTGAGATTTTTTTTGGCAATGAGTTGATAGGGAATAGTAGTCTTGAGCAGTAAAAAGATTCAGAAAAGCCTCTGGAATGATACATAATGCCAAATATTGTATATAATGTTTTGGAAAATGGGTTATTTGTTTTTCTTTAAATATATTTCTCTGCCAGTATTGATAGTGATTTTTTTGGTATCTTGTGTGACTTCGTCTTGGAGAGACGATGGGGCGGACGCGTTAGATGCGGATGGAATGGAGAAAAAAGCACGTGCTGAGCGTATAGTAGAACTTTCTGAGAAACTTAGCCAGACTCCAAATGATATTGAGAGCGATATTCAAAATTATGCCACCATCCTAGCGCTGGCACAATCGGAGCCAGAGGTGTACACGAATGAAATTTCCTATAGCACACAGGCTCTTGAGGAGATTTTTTCTTCTTTAGTGTACAAGGTTTCTTCTATCCCTTCTGGTGGGTTAGTAGCGAGATCATACGAAGAACCATTAGTTATCCAGGTGGTGAGTAGAGAGTTACCTCTTGCCAATACCCTAGTGAGTGTTGAAGAAACCCTCCAAGAAGCGGATGGGGAAGAAGTAGTGTCTACCGTTTTTGTGAGAACCGATGCAGAGGGGTACGCCCAAATAAATCTGACGACACCTCCAGCAACGGGAACTCATCGTATTTTTGTAAGTATTGCCGCTGAGAATGCATTAACGCCCATTTTTCCTGAAGAAGCAGGGGTGCTTTCTTCCGCTTCAATCAATGAGGAAACGGTTGAACAGCTAGCCTCCATAATAGATGCGCAAAGAACGTTGATACGGATAGCAATAGTTTCTCAGGCAGCAGAATACAGCATGAATGTGTATGTGCAAGATACCGACATATCGGATTCGATTATAGAAGGCGAAAATACCGCGACCGGAATAGTGCAAATCCTGTCTGAAGCTGGATTTGTTGTTTCTATCATTCCGGTAAAGGGAGAAGTAGAAACGCTTTCTCTTAGCGAAGTGTTCACCTCCAGTGATGCAGATAGAGTTGCCTACGGTACGGCAAAAATTATGAGTTTTGAAGAATCTGCTGGTGGATATTCGGTTGAACTGAATGCATCCGTTGATGTGTACGATAGGAGAACCGGTGCTGAATTATTATCCATTCGCCGGACTCAGCGCGGTGATGGAGCCAACTCATCCAGTACGGTGCTGGCGGTTTTTCGAGTATTAGGAACAAAAATCGCCGAGGAGATGTTACGAGGTCTCCCGTAAAGCCTTGGTATAATTATGGAGAATATAATGGATAGTTTCATTCGGTATAGTGTTGGGGTCCTACTGTTTTTTTTGGTTGGTGGACTATCAGCTCAGGAAATTTTGACTGCCAGTGATTTATTTGAAAGAGTATCGCAGAGACATGCCTCTATCAATGATTACACCGCTGATATAGAAGTGTATACAGGCGATAGAACTCAGAGGGGTTTGCTCGCTTTTCTTCAACCAGAATACTTGCGCATTACATTTTCTTCCCCGCCTGGTCAGGAAATTGTCATAAATGGAGAAAAATTGTTGACATATATTCCTCAGAGTAATTTTGTTTTGGAGCAGAAGTATGGCAAAGGGGGAGGATCTTCCTTTTTGGGTATCACTACGCCGGAAGGATTGCGGCTAATTCAAGAAAAGTTTAGTATGGCATACATTAGTGGAGCAGAGCCGCAAGCTCTACCTGAGATTCCCGGCATACGTGTATACGCTCTCAGGTTGACTTGGAAAAATAAAACAGATGGATTACGTCAACTCAACCTCTATGTCGGAGAAGATTTGATAATTCGTAGGGTCGAGGCGACAACAGCAAATTACAAAGAAATAACACTGATTTACAATAATATATCTATAAACAATAACCTTACCAAAGCTTATTTTGATTACGAGCCACCGGGGAATGCCAGTGTTAGTGAGAATTTCTTGTTTGAATAAATAGTTATGCACACAGTTGGAACAATATTACGAGAGCGCCGCTTGGAAATGGGGCTTTCGCTTCAGTTTCTTGCACAAGAAACGCGTATTGCTCAAAAATATCTGGATGCTTTAGAGAATGGGCAGCACGAGGTTTTTCCTGCAAGGTCTTATTTAATAGGGCATTTGCGAGTATATTCAGAATACCTGGGCTTTACGGGGTCAGAAATTATTCAGCGATTTCACAATGAAGTTTTGCAAGAACAACCGGTTCCTATAGAAGAACTTCTCACACCTCCACGCAAGAGATGGGTGTTATGGTTCGTGATTTTTATTCTTATTGGGTTGGGAGCAGGATATTTTCTGTATTCAAATTACTCAGCGATACTGTTGTATTTTTCTTCTTTTAATAACACAGAAAGCTCCCGTGGGTACATTGAAATATTGAACGATGATCGCATTGTAGAGCAGGTCTACACCGACAAGTCTATGTTACAAATTACGGTTGATGATCGCACTTTTCCATTTGGTGTTACTATCGAGGAAAATGCGGTTTTTCTGACCTATGAAGAGAGGCAGATTGAATTGAGTCCACAATCGGTTCAACTCGTAGATTTTGATGGGGATGGAGTGGATGAAATGTCAGCATTCCTTCGCGACACCAATACATCCGGGCAATCAGCGATTCTTAGATTCAGCAGGATGATAGGGATTAATGCCCTCGATGTTCCCTTGAATAAAACCGAATTTTCTAATTCGATAACACAACAGCCGTTTGATGGTGGTTCTGTTATAGAAGTTGTACCAATAGTCGCCCGAGACACAGTACAAAACCCTACGTTCATAACATTACGTATGCAAGCACCTAGCTATGTATACTTAAGCAGAGATGCGGGCTCTGAAGAGAAACTCGTTGAAACGGGAGAAGAGCTTGTTATGATTGCCGAAGAACTAAACTATGTTGCTCTAACCAATGGCGGGGGAGTTGAATTATTGTATGAAGACAGGCGATTGCAACTCAAAGAGGGGAGCAATGTGTTTTCAATTTTTTGGGATCGAGACATCTCGAACAATCAATATACCCTCCAATTGAATTATTTACAGTAGCGGCTTATTATGAATATTCTAGAAAACCCCAAGCGATGCATAATTTTATATAATAAAGAATAATCTCTGCAGGTTGGTGACAATTTCTTTTTTGGAAAGGACCAAACTCCTGTGGATACGACCCCTAGGGAGCCATTACTTACGATGAATGCTATCGATGACATATATACGTCTCTGAACTCAGAGCAACGGACCGCTGTGTTTTCAGATGAGCGATTTTTGCTCATTTTGGCAGGAGCAGGAGCAGGAAAAACAAGGACGATAACCATTCGTATTGCCAGACTTCTTGCGGAACAAAAGGTCTTTCCACAGAATATACTTGCGCTTACGTTCACAAATAAGGCGGCTCGTGAAATGCGTGAGCGGATTGATCAGCTGCTTGGAGAACATATATCGATTTCTCTAGGTACGTTTCATTCTTTTGGGGCACGGTTCCTGCGAAGATATGCACGTACATTGGGGCTTTCTCAGAATTTCGTAATTTATGACACGACCGATAGCGTACAGCTATTACAACAAGAATTCCCAGATCACCCACGTGCTACCATAGTTGGATGGAGTAAATTAATTTCTCTCGCAAAGGATCGTGCATTGACACCCGAAGATAGTCTTGAACATGTAAATAAAAATCCAGAATTTAGGCAGGTGTATGCTAGTTATCAGAAACGTCTGCATAACTCACAGGCGGTTGATTTCGGCGATCTCATACTCCGTCCTATATTGGCGCTTCGTGAATATGAGGAAATTCGTGAAGCGGTCCATAGACAATGTACTACGATTCTTGTAGACGAATATCAAGATACAAATTATGCTCAATTCATTTTTTTACAATTACTGTTAGGTGAAAAAAATAGCTTGTGTGTAGTTGGCGATGATGACCAATCGATTTATTCATTTCGAGGCGCTGAAATACGAAATATAATAGATTTCCCACATCATTTCACTCCTTGTTCTATCTTTAGATTGGAGACCAACTATCGATCCACAGATGAAATTTTGAATTTTGCAGGTAATAGCATATCGCATAATAGCGATAGACATACAAAAACATTGAAAGGAACCCAGAAAACGGGTGAAAAACCACAGTTTGCATTACTAAATGATGATGTGTTGGAAGCACGTTTTTGTATTCAGAAAATTATAGAAGAATATAGATCGGGAACCATTGCGATATTTTATAGAACAAATGCTCAATCTCGTCTTTTTGAATCCCAGTTAGCGCACGAGCATATTCCCTATCAAATCGTTGGGACGCTTAGGTTTTGGGATAGAGAGGAGATAAAGGATTTGATGTCTGTTTTTTCTCTATTTTTGAATCCCCGAGATGTTGTATCTTTTATGAGAATAATAAACAAACCAAGTAGAAAGATAGGGGCAAAAAGCATTCAAACTATTATCGATATCTCAGAAGAAACCGGTAATACTCTGCTTGAAGCAACAAAAAACCATAGGACAAGTGCAAAAAAAGCACAGGTTCTTCTGGAATTATTTGATGAATTACCACGTTATTTGAATAATTGTGAAAAATTGTCGAACCTTGTGCAGCATATTCTCCGGCAATCCGGTTTGGGATCTTTATACGCAGAACATATAAAATCTGAATTAAAACAAGAGAACATAGATGAATTCATGCGGCTTTGTGATTCGTTTGAGCCAAACATGACTGGGGTTCAAGCATTGCTAGAACAATTTGCGCTAGATAGCGTCGAAACCGAGCATGTGCAAGACTCAAGGGTCCACCTTATGACCATCCATAAGGCAAAGGGGCTTGAATTTGATCATGTGTTCCTTACGGGTATGAATGAAGGGCTGTTTCCTATTCGGACCTATCCGGAGGAACTAGAAGAAGAACGTCGCTTATTCTATGTGGCATGTACAAGGGCACAACTATCTCTCACGATTACATCAACTCAATTACGAATGGTGCATGGTCGTCAAGAATATCAAACAATTTCCCGGTTTATGGAGGAAATAGATCCATCGCTGTATGCACAGAACCGCTCCACAATGCCAGGACACCGAGTTTCTCATTCATGGTCCGTAGGGGAGATGGTGTATCATTCTGAGTATGGATCCGGACGCGTTGAGCATGTCGAACTACGCTATGGAGAAGAATATATTCGTGTGTCATTTTTTAATGGGCGAAGGGGTGAATTTGTTCCCAAATATGTTAAAGACCTTGTTAAATTAGATGGATAATAGGATGATACAGATAGAATTTCATAGAGCGCGCGAATACTATCTTTATACTAGGGAAGGGAAGAGGTTCTATGATTTTTGGCTTGATGATGGGAAGGCAATTCTTGGACACAAGCCAAAAAAACTTTTACATATGATAAAGAATACCGCAGAAAAGGGACTGTGGGGGCAAAGCAATGCTTATTTTCGAATAAAAGGACTTGTGAGCTTGGGGGCAATGTTGTTTCCAGGATGGCATGTGCAAGAGGTTGTGAGGGTACCACAGCAGCCCTATAGTGGTATTGAAAAGGAAGAAGAATTCATTTTGGCTATCGATGCCACAAAAAAGACTGGCGATATAGCACCGGATGTCTCACTGACCAAGGAAAACACAGCGGTATATTATTTTTTTGGTGCAAAGGATAGAAATTCTCTTTCTTCAAAAGATTATTTACTTGTCATGGTTCCATTCAACTGGAGCAATCAATACGTCATTCTTTTTTCGAAAAAAGAAGTCTCTTATTGTAAACATATACTTACTCCCATAGAAGTAACAGGGATTTGTGAAACGCTCAAGCGAATTAATTTTCTTCAAAGGGAATCCAACACTATTTCATCTCTTGAATCCCTTGTCATACCAAACGAGCTATGGGATCGCCATGGAAGATACGCCCTGTATAAGAAAAAAGATACTGAATATACACATATATACAAAATGTATCACTCACAGGGGATACAGTTGTCTCCAAATACACCCCAAGTATGTTTTCCTTTACACATATCACATAGCATGGTACGTTGTTGGAATAGGGCTACAAAACTGTGCATGACATAGCACAAATCGTATAATAAAAGCTAAACGTTCTAGCTGTAGCATTTCGTGGGTTGGAGCGTAGACATAACAAAGGGGATTTCAAGTGATATCGATTTTACTAGGAATAGTATTTGTACTAGTTTCCTTGTGGCTTAGTGTACCGATTTCTTGGGGGCCGCAGTGGACAAATGAAGTTTTGACTTTTTTGAAGGGTTTCCTTCCTGTAATGCTCGCTTTTTTTGGCCTCTTGTTTGTTGTAGCCGGTAGTATGGTGTTAAAAGATAGACTTCTTGCAAAAAAAGAAGAAAAAAGAGAAAATATGCAAATATAGATATATTAGAATTTAATATTAATTATGAGATTCTATATCATTTTTTGTAGAAGAGAGGTGTATTATGGAGACCAAATTCAACCACGACCCAGATGTTAAATGGCATATCATTGATGCCGAAGGAAAACCGTTAGGAAGGGTTGCAAGCGTTGTGGCTCGTATACTGCAAGGAAAATGCCGACCAGATTATACTCCGCATGTTTTTATGAACGATAATGTCGTGATAATTAATGCTTCGAAGGCAATCCTTACAGGAAGGAAATATTCAAATAAAATATACTACTCGCACAGTCCGTATATGGGTTCGTTGCGAGAAGAAGCTTATGCATCGGTGATAAAAAGAAAGCCGACATTTCCTATGGAAGCATCCGTAAAGGGGATGCTCCCAAAAACAAAACTTGGTCGACGCATGTTTAAAGCTCTCCATGTGTACAGCGGGTCTGAACATGTGCACCAAGCGCAAAAGCCTATGGAGGTAGGTATATAATATGACAAAAACAGTTGCTGTCGGGCGGAGAAAAACATCGATTGCCCGAGTTTTTTTGGGTAAAGGTGAGGGACTAACAATCAATTCGCGTAGTCTGGAAGACTATTTTCCTGTGAAACGTCACCAAATTTTTATTCAAGAAGTGTTTAATGCAGTTACAAAAGGTAAAAAGTACGCTATATACGTGAATGTAAAGGGTGGAGGAATTTCTGGGCAAGCTGGAGCTGTTAGACATGGTATAGCTCGAGCCTTTGCAAAGGTGACCGAAGAAAATTTTAAAGTACTACGTGCTGGAAAATTCTTAACACGTGACTCTCGAATGGTTGAGAGAAAGAAGTATGGACAAAGGGGCGCCAGGAGGAAATTCCAATTCTCTAAAAGGTAAGGAGATATTCATGTCTAGGAAGAGAAAAAAGACAAAACTGTATTCTGCATTGGAAGTAGCGAACATATGCGGAGTTGTAAACCAAACGGCTATAAATTGGATAAGAAAAGGAACCATAAAAGCGTTTGTCACACCTGGAGGACAATATAGGATTTATCCTAATGATCTTGTTCAATTTCTTGTAGAAAACAATATGCGGATTCCTGAGGAATTGCTCGAGTACTTACAGTCACCTGAGAATCTTCAGAAGGCAAGTATAGTGCTGGTTACTGACAATAACGATCTTTTTCACAATGTTGATTCTTTTCTTGATAAGAAGCATTCGATCGAATTGTACAGAGTTAACACTCCTCGGCAAGCCATGCGTGCGATTTCTGCACACAATCCAGAGTTTGTGTTGATCGATGCTTCTACAGTTGGTGAAGATGTTGTTGATTTATTAACCGAATACATAGAACAATTACAGAATAATGAAATTATTTCTAATTGTGAGTTAATATTGATTACCGACGCGGAAGAACTTCCAAACGTAATCGATCAACGATACAACGTTGCGTAAAAATAAAAAAATAGCGTGAACTGTAATATGCTCACGCTTATTGTTTTTAAAAAGTGTAAAATAGGTTTTTATATCTTTTTGTTAAAATGGGATTCTTTGTTAAGCTCCTCTTCAATTCTCAATAATTGGTTATACTTCGCAAGGCGGTCCGAACGGGACAAAGATCCTGTTTTTATCTGACCTGCTTCCAGGGCAACCGAGAGATCAGCAATGAAGCTGTCTTCGGTTTCTCCGCTTCGGTGGCTGATAACAGCATTGTATCCAGCTTTCTGTGCCATGCGAACGGCTTCATAGGTTTCTGTGAGAGTCCCAATTTGATTCAACTTAATGAGGATTGCGTTGGCAATTCCCTGTTCAATTCCTTTAGATAGCCTCGTGGTGTTTGTGACGAATAGGTCATCTCCAACCAGTTGTACACGGTCGCCTATGGTATCGGTAAGGAGCTTCCATCCCTCCCAATCGTCTTCGTACATACCATCTTCGATGGAAATGATCGGGTATTGCTCTACCCAAGATTTCCAATAATCAACCATTTTTTCTGGAGAGAATCTTTGCTGTGAAGATTTCTTAAATACGTATTCTTTTGTTTTGGCATCGTATAATTCGCTCATCGCAGGGTCAAGGGCTATACGGATGTCCGTTCCTGGTTTGTATCCAGCCGATTCTGCAGCTTCAAGGATGACTTCAATTGCTTCATCGTTACTTTTTAGATTTGGAGCGAATCCCCCTTCATCACCTACAGCAGTTGCATATCCTTTTTTGTTTAACAACGCCTTTAAGGAATGGAATATTTCGGTTATCGTTTGGATTGCAGAACTCATTGTTTCTGATCCAACGGGAACGATCATAAATTCTTGAAAATCGACCGAATTATTGGCGTGAGCTCCTCCGTTTATGATGTTTGCCATCGGTAAAGGCAATAGGTTTGCGTGTATTCCTCCGATATACCTGTACAAAGGCATTTCATAGTATTGTGCTGCGGCACGTGCCGTTGCGAGTGAAACGCCGAGGAGTGCATTTGCTCCAAGAGAACTTTTGTCTGGAGTGCCGTCTAGTTCACACATCGCCTTGTCTATTGCAATTTGCTGTGAAGCATCCATTCCAGTCAGAGCAGGTGCAATTTTTTTGTTAATGTTCTCGACTGCCTTTCTGACTCCTTTTCCGTTGTAGCGTTTTTTGTCTCCATCACGTAACTCCAGGGCTTCATGTTCCCCCGTTGAGGCTCCAGACGGAACCGCTGCCCGTCCTCGAATCTCGCCATTGCAGATAAAGACATCTACTTCAACCGTTGGGTTACCCCGAGAATCTAGGATTTCTCTACCTCGTATTTCTGATATATTACTCATTATTCCTCCTAATATTATTCTGAGATTACTTGTAATTGATTGTGATCAAAACTATCCCCAAGGGATGCTATTATTTGCGTATGTGCCTTTGATGCCGATGTATGAAGAACATCGAGCTCTCTCAGAATTGTTTTTGCGATTGCATCTCGTTGTGTTTCTTGAGGGAATGCTTCTTTTGCGGATGTTCGAAATTGTTTACTCTCGGTTACTTTGCCTATTTCGAATATCAGTGCGTCTTTTTGAAGAAATTCATCAGCCATATTTCCAGTTTCATTTACTTCAAGGAGTATTCCTGAAGATCCAACATGTGTTACATAGTCGAACTGACGGATGAAGGAATCCATCTGCGGGATTGGTATTTTTGTTTCCGGCTTATTTGGTCTGAATCGGGTGCCAGCAGGAAAGATTAAAATTATTGATCCAGAATTTTTCTCTGTGATCATTTGTTTAAAGGATTGGTGGTTGAAGGCTAATGCTTGTTTTAGGTTTTCTGTGTGCTCTGGTTTATCACGAAGTTTGTTTATTTCAGGGGGCGCGATAACGGGTATGCGAGGATAGGCTTGAGCAAAAGAACGCACAACATCGCTGTGCGAGGTGAGTTTAGCGGTTGCCATAGAGATTATTTTCTCAGAAATTCGTATTCCTCTTTCTCCATAAAGGTTTTTTAAGAGATAATACCAAGATGGAATATCAAAATTGCTATAATGCTCCAACAAAAGAAGGCAAGAATGACCACTTTTGGACAACTCGAATAGTTCTTCAAGATTTTCAAAGCCTATGACTGAACTTTGTGGAAGGATGAGTTTTTCAAGCAATGTATCTACCAATTCACGTATTTTCAATGAGCCACTCTCAAAGTTCCCTCTTTTATCCCCACTTTCTGTGGTCTTTGAGAGATAAACCATCTTCTCAATGTGATTAGAATAGAATGTTATCTTTTTTCTTGAGGAGGACATACAAGTAGGTCTTATTATGAACTTTGGTTTGGGTGTTAGTCAAGTTAAGGAAATTATGTCATCCTGTACATAAGGAGAATCCTATGTCGATTACACGTCGTATTTCTATACTCTTTTTGATTGTTGCTGTATGTTTGAGTATGAATGCCCAAACTACAAATGATGAAAATAAAAATATCGAGCATATTGTACTGGGGGGAGGCTGTTTTTGGTGTGTTGAAGCGATGTATGAACGGGTCGATGGCGTCCTTGGATCTGTGTCCGGGTATGCAGGGGGAGACACAAAATATCCAAGCTATGATGAAGTAGTGCAAGGAACAACTGGCCACATCGAAGTTGTGAGGATATCGTTTGATTCTTCGATCATTTCTTTGTCTGAAGTACTCGATTGGTTTTGGCGGGTACACGATCCGACCTCTGTCGATAGGCAGGGGGCTGATGTTGGGGTTCAGTATCGTTCGGCTATTTTTTATGAAGCTGAGCAACAACGTGAGATCATTGATCAATCTCGTGAAGTAGCACAAGGAGCGCTTTCGAAACCCATCGTAACCCAAATTCAACCACTCGATGTGTTCTATAAAGCTGAAGAATATCATCAGGACTATTATCATAAACATCCTTATGCAGGGTATTGCCAATTGGTTATTAGACCAAAATTAGAAAAATTGTCTCTTGATGGGTAGCAAAAAATTTTCTCCGATGTGGAACGTTCTGTAGATACGGTAGTAGAAAGAAAAATCAATATTCGGAATAGCATTGCTCATATGTGTCGAGATATTCCAAATAAGCATTTGCTAGACGCTGACTTGTGTAGTGCTCTTATTGTCTACGTAGAGGGACTGGGGAGGATTCGACGATTGTTGTCTTATCAAGCATTACCCGATGAAGTAGACCTTGATAGATTGCATTCGGCTTGTAGGATTCGTGGTATATCGGTACACATTGCAAAACAAAGTAATTCTGAAGCAGTGGAGTTTCTGCCGATGGTTCCAGTGCATGTTCTTGGGCATGCACAAGATTTGCTGTGTGTTGTTCCTGGGCGAGCCTTTACGAAAAAAGGCGACAGGATTGGTCGAGGAGGAGGAACTTATGACAAATTTCTTGCGTCCTTCCCAGGTATTCGAACTGTGGGGGTTGCGTATCCATTTCAGATTCTTGACAGCATACCAACTACCTTTTATGATTATGCAATACAGAAAGTAATTACAGTTTGTGAGGAATTTTCCTAACTAATTTTTAATCCATGGGGTTCTTACATGAGTTCCGAACATATCGATCATCGTCCACTCAAGAAGCCCTTTGCCGGGTATGAAGCTACAGATACAAAACGAAGACAAAAATGGCTCGAAGAACGTCTAGGGATAGACTATTCGGAAACGATATATCCAGAACCAGAACAACTCCAGGGTATAATTGAATATCATGCTGGATTCATTCCTGTCCCCATGGCGGTGGCTAGTCCTTTGCACATAGAAGGAACCTATGCTCGTGGGCGATTTGCAGTGCCTTTATGTACTTTGGAGGGAGCCCTTGTGATGTCCATGTGTCGTGGAATGCTTGCAACTTCAATGTGCGGAGGGATTCAAACACAATATGTTCGACAGGAATTGAGTCGGAGCCCAGCCTTCGTGTTTAGCAGTGCAAAAGAAGCTCAAGAGTTTATACAGTGGGTATCAAAAAACACCCAAAAACTGAAAGAAGTCGCCGAATCGACTACTCGATACGGTAAACTTATTCGTATAGATCCTTATTTGGTGCATAGATGGGCCGTATTAGACATGATTTATGAAACGGGCAATGCTGCTGGTCAGAATATGGTTACTATTGCAACCGAAGCAGCGTGTAAATACATGGTAAATCATTTTCCAGTGACGTATCTTCTCGAATCAGGATTCAATAGTGATAAAAAACCTTCTTCGAGAAATCTCTTGAAGGGCCGGGGACATTCTGTTGTTGCCCATGCCAAGATTTCACGAAATGTATTAAAACGAGTACTACAAGTAAGTGAAAAAACCGCCTATTTGCTTCATATGGTTTCATTGCCATTGGCTCATCTTGCCGGTTCACTAGGAAATCATTTGCATATCTCTAACTCACTTGCTGCTATATATTTGGCTACGGGGCAAGATATTGCATGTGTGGCAGAAAATGCATTGGGTCATACGCAATTGATCCTTTCAGATTCCGAATTGGAAGTATATGTTACCACCCCCTCTTTAACCGTAGGGACCGTTGGTGGAGGAACTCGACTGCCAATGCAAAGAAAAAATCTAGAACTTCTTGGGTGTAGTGAAGGGGAACATGCATCAAAAAAGTTTGCAGAAATCATTGCAGCTTCAGCATTGTGTTTGGAGCTATCATTGTTATCTGCGATAAGTTCTGGAACTTTTTCGCAAGCGCATGAAATATATGGGAGAAAAAAGGATGAGTAGTGAACTAAAAATTGGAAAACGATATCCTCATAAATGGGGATTTGATGACACTGAATTTTTCTTGAATGAAAAAGGGATTGCAGTGGTTAAAGGGGATCGCTATCCAATTTCTGGATTAGAATTGCCACGTTTTATGGATTTTGTGAATGAAGGTTTGGACATATCGGTAAATATTTCAGATACTCTTCAAGAAGTCGAAAAACCCATCGTTGAACCGAATATCAATGAAACTTTTTTGAAGGCTATCAAGAGCTTTTTTGATGAATCTCTATACACGTTTGATAATGAAGAGAGAACCATTCGCAGTCATGGTCAGACGCCTGTTGATGATTATATGAAGGTGATGTACGACAAGCTAGATCGTGTGGTTGATATGGTTTTCTTCTGTGAAAATGAAGACAGCGGAAAAAAGCTGATTGAACTTGCACATGAGCACGATGTCTGCCTTATCCCGTATGGCGGAGGTACTAATGTCAGCTGTGCATTGCAAGTTCCAACAGATGAATCACGAATGGTTGTTTCCCTCGATGTTCGGCGCATGAATTCGATAGAGTGGATTGATTTTGAAAACAACCTGGCCTGTGTTCAAGCAGGAATGTCTGGTATTGAATTGGAAAAGGCGCTTCAGGAACATGGGTATATGTTTGGACATGAACCCGATAGCATCGAGCTTTCAACACTTGGGGGCTGGGTATCTACCAACGCGAGCGGTATGAAGAAAAACAGATATGGGAATATTGAAGAACTAGTCGAGCGTATACATTGTATCACTCCAAAAGGAGAGATAACGACGCGCGCAAGTTCCGCAAGACAGTCTACAGGCAGCGATGTACAACAATTGTTATTTGGGTCTGAGGGGAATTTTGGACTTATAACTAAGGTCGTTATACGCATTCGAAGATTACCAGAAAATAGCGAATACGAATCCGTGGTGTTTTCAGATTTTCATAGAGGTACGGCGTTTATGCGCGATTTACAGGCTTCGGGCACCCCTCCCGCAAGCATTCGTTTGGTTGATAATTGGCAGTTTAGGTTTGCTCAGGCTCTTAAACCCGCTTCGTCTCGCATGGGAGCAATAAAGAGCAAATTACAGCGTTTTGTACTTGAAAAGATACGACATATGGATTTGAAGTCCATTGCGGTAGCAACAATAGTGTATGAAGGAGCTGCATCAGAGGTAGAAGAACAAAAGCAGCGGGTGAACAAATTAGTGAAGCGCCACGGAGGGATACATGCGGGAGCATCGAACGGGCGAGGCGGTTATTTACTGACCTATCTGATAGCATATATACGCGATTTTCTTGCACAATTTCATATTATTTCTGAAACATACGAAACGACAGTTCCTTGGAATAAGATAAGTGTTGTTTGTGAAAGCGTTCGAGAAGAGGCGATTAAAAAACACAAAGAATTTGGATTGCCTGGGAGGCCCTATATTTCGCCACGAATTACACAAATATACCCCAGTGGGGTCTGTATCTATTTTACTCATGCATTTTCCACGGAAGGATTTCAGGGGTCGAGTATAGAGGTATTTTCAGATGTTGAACGACATTTGCGGCAAGTTATTCTTGATAATGGTGGAAGTCTATCACACCATCATGGGGTGGGGAAACTTAGAGCGTCATTCATTGATCAAGTTCATTCAGAACCTTCGATCGAAATGTTGCGAAATGCAAAAAAAACAATAGATCCAAAGAATATTTTTGGAGTGAAAAATAATGCTTTTGCTTGAAGCATTGCAGTATGTGTAGTAGCTGAACGTGATTGTTATGAAAAATTCTACTCGTATGCGAATAATAAGATTTCGCCTAATTTCGATATTTCTGTGTGGGGTAATAGCATTCTTAGCTGGGTGTGCTGCAGAGGAAATCGGCTACAGTATTGAGAATAAATCTTGGGACGAGATAGTCGATGATGCGCGCGGAAGTGAGTTGCGTTGGTCGATGTGGGGTGGCTCAGATGTGATAAACTCATTTGTATATGAATCTATAGGGGATAGATTGAAAGAGCTATACGATATCGATCTATATGTTGAGCTAGTAGTTGATATTGCACTTGTGGTATCACGCATTGAGAGTGAGGTGGATGTTGCGCCGGATCAGCCTGGACAATCTGACCTATTGTGGATTAACGGAGAAAACTTCAAATCTCTTCGAGAGAGTAATTTATTATTCGGTCCGTATCTGGATATATTGCCAAATACACAATACCTCGCAGAAGATTCACTGGATTATCAATATGATTTTGGGTATCCGATTGATGGCTATGAAAGCCCCTATGGTGCGGCACAATTTGTATTTGTATACGATAGCGCTCGTATGGATGAACCACCAAGTACGTTTGAATCCTTATTACGTTGGATACGTGCAAATCCTGGACGATTTACCTATCCAGCCCCGCCGGATTTTGTTGGATCTGCATTCATTAGACATGTTTTTTATCATGCACTTGATGGACATCAGGCAATGCTTATCCCTTTTTCCGACGAGGCCTATGAACCAATACGTGACCAGGGTTTTCGTGTGTTAGACATTATGAAAGAGTATTTATGGAAAAAAGGTGAATTCTATCCGACAAGCATGCTTCAACTGGATGAATTATTTGCAAATGGAACTGTGGATATAAGTATGTCCTATCAGGCGAACGAAATCGTTCAGAAAATAGAAGATGGAAGATTTCCCGACACCGCTCGTGCCTTTGTTCTGGAGAGTGGGACCATAGGAAATATTCATTTTGTAGGTATTCCAATCAATGCAAAGAATATTCCTGCTGCTCTTGTTGCCGCCAATCTTATTCTTAGTCCAGAGGTCCAACTGGAAAAATTGAAATATTGGGGTGATCTCAGCGTCTTGTCTTTTGATCAACTGCCAAAGCAGTGGGTGGAAAACTTTGAAGCAATCCCTACACATCCAGCTTCGGTATCTCCGGACACATTATCCCGTGTACGTTTGCCAGAAGTTGGGGCTGATTGGGTAACTGCGTTAGAAAAAGATTGGGCTCACAATTACCGCCAATGACTAGATCTACACTATCCTATGTTGTAGCGGTGTTGCTGTTGGGATCTATTGTACTTCTTCCCATGCTATTTCTTGTTAAATCTTCCTTTATGACATCAGCGGTTGTCTTCCAAGAGTTATTAACCCAATTAATTCCTTCTTATATATACACCATTTGGGTGGCGGTGTGTGCGACTATAATTTCTGTTGTATGTGGCTTTTCGTTGGCTTCATTTTTTTGGTTGTATAAACAGCATGGGGTTGTGGATATCATCCAGTGCATGTTTGCTATCCCCTATGCCTTGGTGGCTTTTTTTGTGTTGGTTTTTTTTTCTAGCCATGGGCTACTCGTTCGTAGCATTACGTTGATTTTTGGAGAACAGGTCCAGGAATCAATGCCCGATCTTATACATAATACCACCGGACTTTCTATTGTGCTGGGATATATATGGAAACAAATTCCTTTCTCCTACATGCTGTATCTTTCTCGATTTAGAAGAATTGGCGACAGATACCTTAATGCTGCGCGAGTGTGTGGTGCAACGGTGAGAAAATCGATCCTTCATGTCTTTGCCCCAATGATGACAACAACAACCATCCCCCTCGCCATCATCTTGTTTACGTACAATTATTTTGGCTATGAAGTGGGTTATATAGCTGGGACTAGTAAACCACGACTCTTGTCGGTACACATTATGGAACTCTTTGGCAGCGCAAATAGAGAGGTGAAACAATCTTCATTTGCAGCGATGCTGCTCGTTTATGGGGGGGCATTGTTGGTTGCAGGAATTGCCGTCATCCTATGGCAGTTGTGTAAACGCCTAGATGTAAGAAAACGATGAAACGATGGTATGTGCTGATAGTTATAATGTTAGCAATCACAACACTTTTGCCACTTTTGGTGAGTGGCTTATTTACTTTTGGAAAAGAATGGCTGTATCCTGAACTTCTGCCAAAGGAATTCACCTTGGAATCGTGGTGGGCGATATTTTCTCCTCGATACAATCTTGGGGTTTCAGTTTTTAACAGTCTTTTGGTTGCGATCCTTGTCGCTTTGTTTACAACAGGACTGGCATTTCCTATAGTTTTTGTGGTCAAGCGATATCCGATATCGGACCATATTCTTGTGGCATCGTTTTTTATGCCTCCTCTGGCGGTCACGTTTGGATTATTTCGATTTTTTCTACGTATCGGATTAACCGGCACGTATGTGGGATTGATACTTGTCCACATTCTTATAGCCTTGCCGTTTAGTATTTACGTGTTGAAAGGAAGCATTCAATCAGATGTTTTGACGATGGGGGATCAGTCACGGGCAATGGGTATTGGCTGGATAAACAGGGTGATGCATGTATATATGCCAATGATGATGCCATCTTTGATGTACACTATGACCATGGTATTCTTTTTGTCATGGCATCAGTACGTGCCAAATGTGGTCATCGCAGGAGGAAGAATACCAACAATAACCACACAGTTTATAAGTTTTGTATATTCCGGGAATTTTCCGCTCGCTGGTGCTGTGGCATGGGTGTTTCTTGTACCTCTACTAGGTGTTGCCTTTGTGCACAGATGGTATTTTAGGTGGGTCCCATGGCTGGTATGAAGAATAATGTGTTGTCCGTTAGGGGCCTTATGAAATCCTTTAATGGAAAGCCGGTATTCTCAGGTGTCGATTTTGATGTGGGTCAACGTGAGATAGTTGCTTTTCTAGGGGCTTCTGGAGAGGGAAAGACGAGCCTGTTGAAAGTTATTGTAGGGCTTCTCCAACCAAACGCTGGCTCGGTGGCGGTTAATGGAAGGATGCTGAATGATATGCCTCCGGAGAAGCGTCCAATTGGTATGATTTTCCAAGATTTGACCCTATTTCCATTTTTGACGGTACATGAAAACATTGCTTTTGGGCTTCGTATGCAGGGAGTTCCTCGTGCGGAGCAAAACCGACGCGTAGATTTTTTTGCTAACACGCTTAAAATAGCGGATAAATTAAATGACTATCCAAAGACGTTGTCGCATGGGCAACAGCAGCGAGTGGCATTTGCCAGAACGTTCATTTTAAACAAGGCTGTTGTACTCCTCGACGAACCTTTCTCAGCCTTTGACACACATCTTCGTGAAGACATGTACGAAGTATTCCGAGTTCTATGCGAAGAAAGCGGATCTTCTGCGATTCTAGTTACTCATAACCCGGTTGAGGCTATGATGCTTTCACAAAAAATTGGTGTCCTATACGATTCTTCGCTTCTTCAGTTTGACTCGTCTCTAAATGTGTTTCATCGCCCTGTGCACACTGCTGTGGCGGTATTGTTGGGCAACAAGAATGCATTATCGTTCCGTAGAATAAACGAGAACACAATTGAACACAATGGCAAGACTATATATTTGCATGATGCTTCTGGACAGCCTCATGAAACTTTGCAAAAAGGTGTCTTTACCTGTCATCCAGACTTTGTAGATGTTCTTGCTCCTGGTTCACGGAAAAAGAACACCCTTAAGGGAGAAATTGTTGCCGTGAAGGAACGGGGAAGCAAAAGAACCATGATTATTGCTGTTGACGACGCACGTGTACATGCGAACGTATCCCCCCAGAGGAAGCTTTCTGTAGGAGAGCAGGTTGCGGTTCATTTTCCGAACGAACATGTGCACATTATGCGAGCCTAATAGGCTGCTACTTTAATGCGAAGCTCATAGATGTGTATGAGGTAGGCGCGCGGGTAGATTGATATGAGGAGTGATTATGTCATTTGAAAATCCATACGCAAACGAAAAACTTGCCAAGGACTACATTCGTCGTTCGCGTGGCTACGATGGGAGGTACCTTATTAGGCTACTCCGCAGATATCTTCCTACTAATCGAAGCATCCTTGAGCTCGGGATGGGGCCAGGAGTTGACTTAGATATATTATCAGAAACATATATTGCCACTGGCTCGGACCTTTCAGAGGCGTTTTTGGAAATATATAGAAAAAATAATCCTGGGACATCGGTTATATTATTAAATGCGATAGATCTGAATACCAAGGACCAGTTTGATGCAATATATTCAAACAAGGTTTTACAACATCTAACAAGAGAAGAATTGCATCTATCGTTTCAGAGGCAGATAGATATTTTGACGAGCAGGGGTATCCTATGCCATAGTTTTTGGAAGGGAGACACAAGTGAACGAGATGAATTTGGGTGTATGTATTACACAAAGGAATTACTTTGGGAGATAGCGAATAATTATAGTGATGTATTGCTTTTGGAATCTTATGCAGAAATGGAAACAGACGATTCTATTGTGCTCATTGCCCAAAAACGTTAGATAGCTGAACATGGAATGCAAATTAAGAGCAATGTGTGATAGAAGCCAATTACTCATATGAATATACTGTATTTTAGGAAAAAAAAAGAACTTTATCGGATAGAATCTAATACCAATGAATATTCTCATATAATGAATATTCTTAAGCTAGGCGTGGGAGATAGTGTGAAGATAGGGTGTGCAGAACACTATCTCGGAACGGGGACTATTGAGAGAATCGAAAAATCTCGTATAGATATTTCGGCAGATTGGCGCAAAGAGCAGCAAAATACGCATCAACTTCCGATCGATGTCCTTGTTGGTCATCCGCGCCCTCTGGTCGCAAAGCGGGTTATCAAGGATCTTACAACGATTGGTGTGCAAGGCATACATTTTGTCTTCGGGGCATTGGTTGAAAAGAGTTATAAACAGTCAAAATTGTGGACCACGGATTTGGCTAGTCGTTGTCAGCATGAAGGAATTATGCAATCAGGATATCCTGGAGAATCAAAGATATTTATTCACAATTCCCTCAAAGCCTTTTTCTCATCGGTGAATTATCGCGATGAATCTGAACAGAGAACGATGTATGGAACGATTATCAATGGCGTTGAATCTTCGAGGAGTGTAAATAAATCTCTCAAACTATCGCCTCCTGTACTTGTTTGTATTGGTCCAGAGCGAGGCTGGACAAATGATGAAGATTCTCTTATCAATGCTATGAATCCGATTGAAGTTTCATTTGGACCAAGAATACTCAGAACCGAAACAGCCTGTACCGCTCTGACATTGTTTGTGGGACAATCGTTAGCGAATTTGTGTTGACAGGACTCATACAGACTCTTAGGATGCAGCATGTTTGATAAAACAAGTGACATGTTGATTTCCGTTTTTGCAGCCGATGCATTCTCTTTAAAAGCGGAATGGATTTATGATTTTGGGAAAGTAGACACCATTATTGAGTCTACGAAGGATGAATTGGCGGCTCATCCAGAGAAAGGATATTTAACCGGGAAAGAGGCCGGCGAATTTTCGCATTACGGTGACCATGTTCGGAACCTGCTTGGTTATTTGGTTAGCTCAAATAGGCAGTTTTCACTTGATACGTACTCTGCACATTGGAGTAATTTTTTTGATACTTATAATGGTTACAAAGATCACGCCTCGAAAGCCGCATTCAAACGTTTAAGTAAAGAGGTAACCTCATTTAAAGCTCCAAAAAAGATGCTTGCCGATATGGCGGGGGCATCGCGGTTTGCACCCCTTGTATTGTTGCACCCTTCTGACGCAGAAGCCCTTACGAGTATGGCGCAATCAGAGGCTGGATGTTTTTACAATTCCCCCTTCATCACAGATAGTATTTCCTTGGGGTGTTTTCTTGTTGTTTCTTGTTTGAAAGGAGAACACCCTTTTGAAGCTCTAGGGTCAAAAGACGCACCGATTTCAGATTTGATACGACCACTTGTTGAGGGTGGCTTGGAATCGGTTCAACAGGATACCCGCCTTGCCATTGAAAAGTTTGGAAACGCCTGTGGCATCGATGGTTCTTTGCCAGGCATTATTCACTTGATAGCAAAGTATAAGGATGATCCTATACGAGGACATCATGAGAACCTGCGTGCAGGGGGGGATATTTCTGGTAGAAGCCTTTTGTATTCTATGGCGATGGGGGCTTTTTTTGGTGTTGATAGCGTTAGAAAATCGTGGATTGATGGATTGCAGGATTTAGAAGCAATACGGAAGGATATATCTTTCCTGCTGGTTCGATAGCTTATTCAGAGTAATCATGCGTACTTTTGTGTTTTCTCTTGGTGGATCACTGATTTGCCCAGACGGCATCTCGGAATCTTATATAGATCAATTTCGACGTTTGCTGCATGATGTGCGAGATAGGGATGTCCGGATATACATCGTTGTTGGCGGCGGATCGATTGCCAGAGAATATCAACAAAGTCTTCGAGTAGTCTCCCCCGAGGTTGATCATGATACACTTGACCTTTTAGGCATAGCTGCAACACGGGTGAATGCAAGTATCCTAGCAGCTCTTCTTGATGCACCTATGCCAGTACCATGTTCGCCAGATGAGGCTTTTGCAATACATGATTCTCAATTTGTTGTTATGGGGGGGTGGAAACCAGGATTCTCTACAGATACGGTGAGTGTATATTTAGCACAGAAGAGTAATGCGGGAGCGGTATACAACTTTTCAAATGTTTCACACATATATGACAAGGACCCAAGGACATATTCTGATGCTGCGCCGATCGATGAGCTGAGTTGGGATCAATATTTTCGGTTATTTCAAGATCTTTCTTGGAAACCCGGACTTCATGCCCCATTCGATCCGATTGCATCGAAACTAGCGAGTGAGAATTTATTACGTGTATATATTGCAAATGGTCAGAATCCTGATATCATTAGAGATATTGTAGGTGGTGTCACGAACACTGTAGCAATAGGAACGGTGATTGGCTGATAGGCCGGCGTGGCGGAACTGGTAGACGCAGTAGACTCAAAATCTACCGAGAGCAATCTTGTGGGAGTTCGAATCTCCCCGCCGGCAATAACTTCGTGATCTGAGTATGTACAACTCGTCAAAAACTCTGTCAAACAAGAAAACAGAATATTCTGAAGAGCTTGAAAAGCGACTAGTTTCTTTGGCAAAGAAAACCAGGATAGATATAGTCACCATGATTGCCGAAGCTGGACTTGGGCATATGGGAGGATCTTTGTCTGTGGTGGAGATACTCGTTATCTTATACGAGCTATATCTATGCGTAGATGCAGAGCATCCAGAAGATCCAGAAAGAGATCGATTTGTGCTTTCGAAAGGCCATGCAGGACCATGTCTATATAGTATTCTCGCTCGCAGGGGCTTTTTTGATTCTTCCCTTCTTTGGACGATGAACCGAGGGGGAACTCGTTTACCAAGCCATGTTGATCATCTCTTAACTCCAGGGGTTGATTGTACCACAGGATCGTTGGGGCAAGGATTGTCTATGGCGATAGGAATGGCTTACGCTGCCCGGATAAAAAAGTCAAATTTGCATGTGTATGCATTATTGAGCGATGGGGAATGCGACGAAGGTCAGACATGGGAAGCCGCGATGTCTTGTGCCCATTTTGGACTCGGTAATCTCATGGGATTTGTAGACTGCAATAAGTTTCAAATAGATGGTCCAACCAAAAACGTTATGGACTTGGAAGACCTTGAAGCAAAATGGAATAGTTTTGGATGGATAACGCGAAGAATTGACGGACATGATTTTCAAGCCTTATATAATACGATAGAAGAACTCAGAGAGCTTGGCGCAACTGCGAAAAGACCGCAGATGATTATTTGCGATACGATCAAGGGGAAGGGGCATCCAGACTTGGAAGGGCGTCGAGTTTCACATCATTTGAACGTTTCAAAAAAAGATATAACCCTATGTGCTACCCATATTCACTATGACAGTTAAACCACTCGAACAAGATATAGAAATGCGACAGGCTTATGCAGAAGTCATGATTGCTTTGATGAAAAAACACGAGAAAATCGTTTTGATTCAGGCAGATCTTATGTATGCACATGGATTTGAAGCTATTGAGGCTATGTTTCCCGAACGCATAGTCAATGTTGGTGTTGCAGAGGCGAATATGATTGGTATTGCGTCCGGGATGAGTGCGATGGGACTGATTCCCGTGGTGCATAGTTTTGCTTCTTTCGCATCACGTCGGTGCTACGATCAGACATTCGTTTCCTCAGGGTTGGGAAAAAACCCGATTACCATCATTGGTAGTGATCCTGGTGTGTACGCAACATACAACGGGGCGACACATATGTGTTTTGAAGACGTAGCATTGATGCGTGTTATTCCTGATACAGTAGTGACCGAACCAACGGATCGATACATATTGGCAGATGTATTGGAGCAAGCTATTCTTGCAGATGCAACCTACTATATTCGCCTACCTCGGCGAGAGAAGCGAACGTTATACAACGAAGATATAGAAGCACCAATAGGCTCTTCACTATGCCTCCGCTCTGGTCGAGACGTGTGCTTCTTGGGAGCGGGGATGCTTTCTCTGTGCGCCTGCTTGGAAGCGGCAGATATTCTTTTACAGAAAGGCATTTCAGCGTCTGTATATGATTTTTATAGTATCAAACCCATCGATGAGGCCACATTGCGGCATGTCGCTAAGAATCATGCATTATTGGTGACATGTGAAAATCATCAAGCGGTTGGCGGTTTGGGTGGAGCTATTGTAGAATTTGTCAGTGAGTCGTGCCCTGTCACCGTAATTCGATGCGGTATACAGGGAACATTTGGTGAGGTAGGTGACATGGGTTATCTAGCAGAACGATTTTCATTAACTGGAAAGGCATTGGCCGAAAAAATAATGCACGCATATAAGGAGGTGTAAGGGTATGGTTAAGGTTGGAGTAGTTGGATTTGGCACTATGGGGCAACGCGTGGCGGATGACATCATTGTGCAAAAAGACATGGAATTGATAGGAGTTTCCGACAATTCGTATACGTTGGCGGTTCGCTCTTTAAAAGAGAGGGGTATGCCCTATGCTTTCTTTGGTTCTTCGCATGAAAATGTAGAGATGTTTGCAGATAAAGATATACCGACCTCTGGAACGATAGCCGATCTTGTTCGAGAAGCGGATATTATTGTGGACATGTCTTCCCCTGGTGTGGGTGAACAAAACAGGGTGTTGTATGAAAGAGGTAAAAAGCATGCCATTTTTCAAAGTGGGGAAGATGAATTAGTATCGCAATGCTATTTTCATTCTTATATTAATTACGAAAAAGGACGGGGAAAGCAATTCTTGCAATTACCTCAACCAAGTCTTGTAGGTATGTTGCGCGTCGTTGATGTCGTTGATAGAGCGGTTCGTATTGAGCGACTCACCGCTACGGTTATGCATCGGAACGCCTCTCCGGGGAGCCATACACAAGGACTTATGAATTCGATGGAGATCGATGCGACTACCCACCTGCATGCGAATAAGACAATGCAATTCATACCCCATATCCAGGCCATGAGCACTCTTATATATATTCCCACATCCTACGGTCATTTGATATCTTTGCATATGTCAACGACTAAACCGATGACAGAAGAACAATTTGGGGATCTTCTTAAAGACGATAAGCGTATACGTGTAGGAAAAACCGAACAGGGATTTCATGGAGATGCTTCTTTGTTTAATTATGCTAATAATCTTAGCGCATTACGAAACGATCTGCATGAAGTATTTGTATGGGAAGACAGCATTCAATGTATGGGAAATGATGTATTTTTTAGCATCGGCATGCTTCCTGAAGGCATAATCATCCCTGAATGCATAGATGCAATACGCGCATCGTGTGCTCTGCAGAAGAATAATACGACGGCTATTCTTCGCACAAATGAATACCTTGAGCTTGTCTAACTCCGTGTTCACAGAACTTGTCAACATCGATGTTTTCAAAAAGAAAGTTCTACTGCGTATAGATATCAATGTTCCCTTGGATCGGAGAACAAAGAAAATTGCAGATAAATCCCGAATCATTGAAAGTATGGCAAGTTTGCATTACCTGTGCGAACGTGATGCAGCAGTTGTGATCATTGCTCATCAAGGAGATACTATTGATTATGTGAATGTTTGCAGCCTTTCGGAACATGCAAAGATTATCGAATCAAACATAGGTAAACCCGTTCGATTTATCGATGATATTGCAGGGCCCTATGCGAGAGAATGTATCGCAAAATTGAAACCAGGCGAAGTGTTACTTTTAGATAATCTTCGCTATCTTTCAGAAGAAATATCGGTATTCGATGAAGTAGTTCATCTATCGGTTGAGCGTATGACCGAAACCTATCTCATTCGAAATTTGGCTCCATTATTTGATTGTGTAGTAATTGATGCATTTTCCGCAGCTCATCGTAGATCCCCATCTATTTTGGCATTCCAGGAGCTATTGCCATCGGCGATAGGAATACAGTTCCAAAAAGAAATCGAGGCTTTGAATGTTACGCATTCCTTAGAAAGAACTCCTTGTCATTTTTTATTGGGGGGGGCAAAGGTTTCTGATGCATTTTCTGTTATTGAACCAGCCTTTGAAAACAATATTGTCGATAAAGTCCTGTGTGGTGGGCTGCCGGCTATGGTGATGTTGTATGCGCAGGGTATTCATTTTCATGAGGACTATCTTCGATTTCTGAATCGTATTCAAGCATTCTCTTTCCTACCCCTTGCTAAACGAATATTGAAGAAATTTTCAGATAGAATCATTTTGCCCGTAGACCTCATATGTGCCATTGGTCAAGAATACACATCGATTAATATTTCAGACTTTCATTTCCACAATTTTTGTTACGATATTGGTACCGAAAGTATCGCATTGTTTACAAAGATAGTATCAGAAGCAAATACTATAGTGATAAATGGCCCGGTCGGGTGTTATGAGGAAGAGGCGGGAGCTAGGGGAACTCGAGTATTGTGGGACGCTATTGCTTGTTCTCCTGCCTATACAATTATCGGCGGTGGAGACAGTGTCGCGGCTCTTAAAAAGTTTTCAAAACTATCGAATTTTAACTATGTAAGCACAGGTGGGGGTGCGATGCTAAGATATGTTTCTGGCGTTCATTTACCGCTTATCGAATCATTGAAAACAGCACACCAGAACATAGATCATCCGATTTCGCATAATGGCGCTGTACGGAGATAAATTATTGTTCACTGGTGTACTGACTCAAGGCAATAGTTATTGCAGAGAGGTATTCTGTTGATAATTGAAGAGGGTCAAGTGCTTCTAGAAAGCTAGATATATTGATGCTCGCTTGTAAATAAGCACTTCCTTGTTGAGTCGATGTGTATTGTCGAATACGTAGGTAGTCTGTCCATATTTCCTGGACCTTTTCTAAGGTAGCATTTGCTTCTTCTCCTTCCAAAGCATCGTCCTGCGAATATTGATTTGCTGTTGTAATGATTGTATCCAATGCTTGTGTTCGCTCAAGTGCAAAACGTTCGAGTAGAACGCTCTCGGTGATTGCTGAGCCTTCACTCTCGACAATTACGGTGAGGGTTAATTGATTGCTATTGAAGGCAATTTCTCTGACAAACCTGGGCACCGATTCTGTGGCTGAAGGTTCAGTATCCGATAAGGCATCTATGGAAGGTTCGGTTGTTTGGCAGGAATATAAGCTGTAAACACTAAGTAGTACGTATAAGAATATTTTGATCATTATCTTGGATACACAAGAGGGTCAGGCCACATATTGCTAGCTTCTTCTGATTCAATCATTTGAGTTAGAGTATCTGGAATGGGTATATCCTTTCTTTTTGATAGCACCCCATAGGCAACATCCATAACAGCGGTTCCAAGCGTATAAGCATCTGTATACATGGCGGCATGGATACGTTTTTCTTCCATCAATGAGATGATATCAGGATTTATTTCCAAGCTAATTAGAGGAATGGATCCTTCTAATTGATTATTACGGAGAAATTGTGCGGCATATACTGCTGTAAGTGCTGTTTCGGCTATCAACAAAGTGGGCGGTATTGAAGTTTCAAGGATGGTGGCTTCTAATATTAGTGATAGATTATTGATGGATACGTCCTTTCCAAGGAGTATTTCCTGAATGTCAAAAGGATCAAAATAGGAAAGAATTTCAGGTTCGTACGCATCATCAAGAAGGAATTCAATTTTTTGAGTACCTAAGTTTCTAAGAAATAATCCTGCGCTTATTGGATTGTCTTTGGAAATATCTAGCATATATTCTTTCAGAATTTCTCTTTCATCCAGCGTTGATCCAACAAAATATTCTACTTCTTCCAGTTCTTCGGACCAAAAACCTGAAAAGATAATTGGGGTATTGTTTTCTTGAGAATCTTCTACTAGTTGTTGCGTGTATTCTCCTGATTCTTCATCCATCAGGACGATCATAGCTCGATATTGTTTGGAGGAGGAAAGAAAGGTAGAGGCCACGTCAGTGGGATCCGATTGTTCAAAAAAGCCAACCTGTACACCTATGCTATCCTTCAAGGCTCTCGTTCGGATTGCATCGAGCATAAGTTGGGAATGAAAATCGTTTCTTTGAGGGAGCAGAACCAAGACCTCTCCATTTTGAGGGCCGATTTGAGAACCACCTGCAAAGAGTAAAGAATGTAGCAATCCAAAGAAAAGCAACAGCAATACGACTCTCATGAGAGAATTGTATAGAAATTTTTATGGATTTTCTAGATGTTTAAATGACAAAAATGGCGTAAATGTGTATCATTTGCAGAGTATGAAGTATTATATTGTGATTTTTATAGCATTGATGGGGTTATTTTCCTGTGTATCGTATGGACATACAGAGCGATCTATAACGCGAACCGATACAGATACAACGGTTGACCTCAGTGGGAAATGGAATGATGCAGATAGTAGGATTGTTGCCGAAACAATTTCAACCGATCTCGTAAACGGAGGCTGGTTATTTGAGTTTGGTGCTTCCGAATCTAGGCGTCCGGTAGTTATTGTAGGTAACATGCGCAACGAAAGTAGCGAACATATCAGCATAGAGTCATTTGTAAAAGATATAGAGCGTGAAATGGTTAACAGCACCCGCATTGAGGTTGTTGCCTCTGCCTTGGAGAGGATAAACATTCGAACCGAAAGAGTAGATCAACAAGATCAAGCATCGGAAGAAACAAGGGCGTTGATTCGAGAAGAAACTGGAGCGGATTTTATGATGATTGGTGTGATTACTTCTCAAACCGATGCAGTGGTTGGACAGAAGGTTGTGTTGTACCAAGTGGATGTAGAGCTTATAGATATAGAATCGAATAGAAAGGTATGGATTGGTTCTACGAAGATAAAAAAAGAAATCAGGCAAGAGAATATTCAATAACTTTTTGCACCTATTGTAGCTTAATATTTTTAAGTATCTTCCTTTTTGGCTGCACCTCCACACGCAATGCTGATTTTGAGCCCATTGATGCTCTGGTCGCAGAAAAATCGTATGTGGAGGCAAGCCAGGAGATAGAAAGCAACCGAGAGAGATTGTATAAAGAGCAAGATTCCATTATTTATTTTGTGGAAAGTGGAACTGTCTCTTTTTATGCTGGTGACTACGATAAAGCGATAGAACAGTTACACGCAGCCGAAGAGCTCATCGAACGTTTCTACGGGGTTTCTGCTCAAGAACGATTTGTTGGATATCTTCGTAATGAAAGCGAATTAATGTACGAATCGATGCGGTATGAAGAAATATTTGTGAGTATTCTTCTCATACTATCATATCTAATGAAGAACGATTTGGACGGAAGTCTTGTTGAAGTTCGAAGATTAGACATTAAGTTAAGAACCCTCGAAGATCGTTTTTACGATAGAATCGATACCATACATTCCCAAGAAGAACAATATGTTTCGATAGATGTAGATGCGTATTCTCCATACGATTCTCCTTTTGCACGTTTTTTAAGTTCTCTTGTGTATCTTAGTGATGCGCGAATGGATGATGCCCGAATCGATTATGAAGCATTCCTTGTTGCTCATGGCGCGCAGCAAGGAACCGATGCACTCCCATCGGATCTTGTAGATCTGAGTTCATCTGTAGATCATTCTGTTGTTGTATTCGCAGGGACCACCCCTATAAAAAGGCAGTTAAGCGTATTGGTTGTGGGTGACTCAAATGGGGTTCGCTTTTTGGTGGATGATACCAGTGATTTAGATCTCGTACGCGGCATTGTGACCGCTGATGCAATTCTGGCAAAACAGCTTGGACCGGCGTGGTCATTTCATTTTGCGGTTCCAGTCTTAGAAACACGAAACACAGCCGTCGCGTATATTAAATTCTTTATAAATGGGGTTGAGCAATATAGTCCTGCATTGCTCGATGATGTGAGCCAAGAATTTGAAAATGAATACGAAGCAGAGTTTCCATTTATATTTGCTAGAGCTTTCATCAGCGCCATTTTGAAATCGATTACAAGTAGTGTTGTATCAAGCGTTGCAAATTCTATGGAAGAGTCTGAGAGTGACTATTCCTCATTGGCTAAATTAGGAAGTCTTGCCCTAGACATCGGCATTGCTTCAAATGCAATCGCAGACATTCGAATTTCTCGCTATTTTCCTGGCAAGGTCTTTGCGGGTAAATATGTACTAGAAAACCCAACCAATAGTGTTCGCGTCGAGTATTATGATGAGGCTATGAATCTCTTATACAGTGAACAACGAGAAATTTCAAAAGACGAAGTAGTTAGCCTTTTTATTGATATTAAATAATTAAATAAATTTGACTTTTTAAAGATGCTACGCTATTCTGATACATATGAAAGTGTTTATCATAATAATATTATTTGGTGCGTTGATCTTTGCCTGCGACTCTAGAATTACAGAACCCGAAATAAGACAAATAGGTAGCGATGATTTTGAGTTCGATGCTTCTTTGTTTAAATCATCAGAATTTCATAAAGAATCGTGGACTTTGTTAATCTATATGAGTGCAGACAACGATCTGGAACCATATGCGATTGAGGATATCAATGAACTTGAAGCTGCCTTTGATTTCTCACAACATGGGGTCAAGGTATTGGTTCTTATTGATCGGGCCCCAGGCTACAGTACAGCAAATGGAGATTGGACCGGTACTCGGTTGTATGAAATACAACATGATGAGATAGATTCTGATTTTTTTGTTTCTCAACAACTTACTTCTGTAGAACTAGGGTTGGATCTTGGACAGGATGTTGAACTGAACATGGGGGACCCAGATACATTACAGGCTTTTATAAAAGATGGAACAAATCGATATGACAGCGATCATGTCGGAATCGTTTTTTGGGGGCATGGGAGTGGTTTTCGTAATTTAGAAGAAGAGGAAGAAGAGGAGCTGACAAAACTTGTTTCTTATGACTATTCAGATAATTTCGATGCTTTATACACACAATCGATAGCAACCACTCTCAATGAGCATGATATATCTCTTGTTGGTTTTGACTCCTGCTTGGGGGGGAATATCGAGGTTGCCTATGAACTAAGGAATTCAGCAGACGTGTTTGTTGCTTCTCCTGATTTGGAACTTGCTGACGGGTGGGAATATGATTATTTGTTGCTAAAATTTATGGTTACATCGGGTAGCCCAGAGGATTTGGGCAGGTCGGTTGTTTCTGCATTCGAAGATCGCTACAAGGAAAATGCTTATTCTACCATTGGAGCGATAGATCTTAGTAAAATGGACTGGGTTTATCACGAATTGAATGATTTTTCGAGGGCGTTGTCGGAAACAGTTATGAACGATAGAGGGGCTCGAGAAGAATTGCTTGTAGAATTATTCACCAATGTAGAGGACATAGTTGTTTTGCCTGGGATGTTCAGTCTCGATCTTCATGATCTAGCGGTACATTTTGGAAGTAGGCTTCAGGACAGCGATGCTTCGTTTCTTTCTACAGGAGTGCGAATAGAAGCAGGAGAGCTCCAAGAGGCAATGGAGGAGGCCATCATCGCACAATGGGCACACAGTGTAGGAAATTCTCGTTCGAGTGGTTTATCCATTGCGCTCACACTCGTAAATGAAAACGGTTCGATATCTAACTATCCGCACGGATATTATTATATTCGGGGTGAATCGGTTAGCTACCCATTGGCATTTGTTGCTGATTCTGATTGGGTTCCAGATATCAGAAATAGAAGCGGGCTTCTCTATTACCTGCTATATGCTCGATGAATATTCTGAATGATGCAAGAGGTGGATTTCGTGCGCGATGATATATTGGATTTTTTGGGGAGGAACCTGAAATACACCTCGCTCTTTTTTAGCCTCCTTGTATTTCTCTCTTGTCAGGTACAAGGAAGACAAACAGTCGACCCTTGGGTTATTGGATTGTATATGTCCGCTGATTTTCATGATCTACATAGAGTGGTTATGGAGGACATCAGAGAAATTGAAGATGTCAAATCGGATGATGTGGTAACCATAGTACTTGTTGATCGGTATGCCACCGCATATTCTGATCCAAGCGATACATCAGACTGGAGTGATACACGAGCCTACAGAATTTCTAATGGAATAAGAACGGAAATTGCAATACCAAGACTTGGTCTGACAGTAAATGCCAGGGAGGAGCTTGATATGGGTCAGGAGGAGACACTCAAGGGATTCACATCCTATATAGAAGATAATTATTCCGATCATAAAAAATTGATGGTATTGTGGGGGCATGGAGATGGGTACAAATCGCTGTCCTCTGATGGATATGCTCCCAACGTTTTTCGTGGGATTGCCTATGATAGCGCCGGAGATATACAAACCAATCTTACAATCACCGAGTTAGGAAAGGTTTTTTCTTCTTCAAGTATTGATATTATTGCTCTCGATGCCTGTATAGGTGCAAATATAGAAGTGATATATGAGTTAAAGAACACACCATCTATATTTATTGCATCACAGGAAAATGTCAGGATCACTGGATGGGATTATAGCACGGTAATTGAATCGATTGTTCAGTCAGATCGCGAAATTTTAACGGTCGCACGCTTTATCGTTAGAATTTATAATGACACCTACGGTGATTTTTTCCCATATTCCGCGGTGTTGCCCAGTAGGATTGGTTCATTTGCAACCGATTGGGATAATTTGCTTGCTGGGTTTGATGATTTTTTAGGGGATGAAATTCTGAAAGAGGAATTGCGGTCATTGTTATTGAACAGATCGAATCTTTTTCCAAAAACGACATTATGGATTGAAGATGATGCAGGTGAGGGTGATGCCCATGTAGATGTATATAATTTCTTGCAAGTGTTACGAGCTTCTTTTTTATTCAATGAATTATCTTCTGAAGAACAATTGCTTGTTGAAAATTTAGAGAATGCTATATCAAGGGTAGTGATTGCAAAAGAACCTGATGGGCCATCTCATCCAGGTGGGATGTCATTGTATCTTGGAAAACTCTCGAATGCAGCAATATCGGAATATGATAACTATTACAAAAAGACAGGGTCTACTGCGTCATCTTTTATCTCCGATACACGCTGGAGTGGAGATGGTTTTCTGAAAGAGCTATTTATCGACTAATCGAGAGGGCCAATAAGATACGAGACGAGCAGACGTATGCTAGATGTTTCGAATAGCCGGTGAACTTCAGACAAATGATTGTCCATATCCTCAGAACTTATAGCGATATTGCCCATATCTGGAATGATACCTTCCATATAATTCAGTCGCCAGAGTGCTGTAGCGTTTACGTGAGCACCTAATCGAAACCTACGGCTGAGGACTAGATTAGCTCCTACAGTGACACCACCCCCTATTGCTGGAAACATCTCATCTTTCCAATTAGCCTGAGTACTATTGTTGGTAGTTAAATCTATGGTTTGGAATTGAAATGCGGTTGCCGCAAATAGGCCAGCTCTGAGTTCTAGATATCTCGAAATTGGAATCATATGGACATATCCAAGATCGATGTGATGTGAATTTGTGTTACTTGTAAGAAAGGCAAAATCATCGTCGTCCTCGTAGCTAATGTCCTTTAATTGGAGTTCATCGGAATACGCGTAGGATAGAAATAATGCATTTCTTCTTGTAAGGAATAACTCAAATTGTCCATATATTCGGATCGACTGTATAGACAAGGGAGCCGCAGCAAGGTATTTGTAAGCATCGTTTGCGTCATCGTTAGAAACATTGTTAAATTTTTCTCTTAATTCTGTTGAAGTAGGAGCTATCAGATAGGTAGCAATACCGGACCCTACGTTATACGCCGGGTATGCATACAGGGATGCGGACAAGAATAAGAATATTATCAAAAAAAATTTCGCTCTGGTTTGCATAACTTTTGCAGTGTATACTTCTTTTTTTTTCTAAACAACACTAGGTATATATCTCATTCGGTGTATTTTTGTCTTTTTTGTAGCTCTATTGAGAATCATCGAGGACTTGGGTGTAATGGGAAAGAGAATTATCCATTCTTTCTATTCGCTATTTTTTATGTATTAAGGAGTTTTTTCTTCTTGCTAAAATATACTGAGTGTGATAAATTTACTTTTTGTGATTGGAACGAGCAAAAAATATCATTTTGAAATTTATAATCTAAGAGGTTAGCAATGATCGGAAACAAAAAAACGAATAATAGTAGATTCTTCTTTAGAATACCTATCATAATGTTACTTTTTATATTCTTTGCAATAATGTCAGTACATGCACAGAACGATAATGCGGCTATCGAATCATATTTTGGCAATGGAGAGGATGATTTTCAGTCGTTGCTCGAAGACTTAACAACCCGGGGAGTAGCTGCATTTGACAGCGCTGCGGTTATGACAGCAATGATGGGGAATAAATGGAGCGATTCATACATTGGTCCTGTTATTTCTCCAATTCCTCATTTTGGCATAGGTCTTACTCTTGGATCTTCATTTCGTTCAACCGGATCGTTGGGAGAGGCTGTCGATCCTAAAGGTCTGTTTTCACTACTTGGTTTCGATGAACTGGAAGAAGCGGCTGGAGAGATTGGAGGGAGCTATTTCATTCCAGGATATTCTTTGGATGTTCGTATTGGAGGAATAGAAGCGGTTCCATTTGATGTTGGATTTAAAGTTGGCTATTTTCCTTTATTTGGAGAATTAGAAGATGGAGATTTGCAGGGAAACTATTTTCTTGTTGGTGGGGATATTAGGTATCAATTGGTGAAACCGAGCTTTGAATTTGTACCAGAAATCAGTGCGGGGGTTGGTTATAGCTTTTTGAGATATGATCTGAACTTCATAGGAACAAATAACCTTGTGGGTACAAATAGCTCTGGAGCTGTATTGACAAATGCAGGGTATACCAATCAGGAAGCATATCCATACGCTTGGATTGAGCTAGACACACATGTGCTTGAATTTATGGTACAGGGCGGCTGGAATTTTCTAGGTGTTATTAAACCATACCTAGGGGCTTCTGCTTATTTCTCAGACACTACATTGGCATCTACCGCCGGAATTGATCTAAGAGATGTGGAAGATCGCATAGAAATAAGGGAAGAAGATACCGTTGGCACACCATTGGGATTGAGAGTTTTTGGGGGGCTGGGATTTGCTTTAGCCTGGTTTAACGCCCAATTCGGTCTATCATATCATCCAGAAGATACCGTAGTAGGTATGAGTACAGGTTTTAGGGTGCAGTTGTAATAGTACGAACTTATTAATTTAGAAAATCTATGAAAGAGGGGCTGCGGACCCTTTATTTATATGTGGGGAGTACAAATATTCATTCATGGTAAACCTTAGAAAAACCCTATATTGTGAGCACAACTCGTTTTGAGTATATGTGCCCAGTAAGATGTTTCCAAAACAAAGGTTCGTATACAATTCTTTCTTATTTTTTCTCGAATCTTCACTACATATTTTAGAATAAGAGCAATATTTTTCAAAATTTACGCTCCTAAGGAGTTAGGAATGATTAGACATAAAAAAGTAAGAAATATCGCAGGTCCCTTTAGAATACCCGTCATCATGTTACTTTTGATGTTTCTTGCAGTAGCAGCAATACATGCACAGGATCAAAACGCGGCCATCAACTCACAGTTTGGAGATGATAATGATGATGAAAACATTACTTTTCAGGAGCTTCTCTCAGAATTAGCAGGTTTTGGGGTGGGAGCCTTTGACAGGGTTGCGGTTATGACAGCATTGATGGGAAACAATTGGAGCGATCCATACATTGGCCCCATTGTTTCCTCAACTCCACATTATGGAATTGGTCTTACCCTTGGGTCTTCATTTCGTCCATCAAGGGCAATAGGAAGCGATGAAAACTCTGAAGATTTGCTTGCACTACTTAACTTCAATGACATTGAAGATATATCGGAAGACGGTGGAGGAGTCTATTTTCTTCCAGGATATTCCTTGGATGTTCGTATTGGAGGACCAGATACAATTCCTCTCGATTTTGGGATTAAATTTGGTTACATTGGTCTTTCTGTCGCTGAGGAAAATGGTGTTGCGAATGCAAATTATCTTCTTTTTGGCGTAGATACTAGATATCAGTTGGTGAAACCTGATTCTGTGTTTATACCAGAGATCAGCGCAGGGGCTGGGTATAATTATTTGCATTATGGTCTGGATTTTGTAGGAAGCAACAATCTTATGGCTGACAGTGACTCTAAGGCGGAATTGTCGGAAGCGGGGTATAATTACGGGAAAGCATATCCACAGACCTGGATCAATCTAAATACTCATGTGGTTGAACTTATGGTGCAAGGTGGCTGGAATCTTCTAGGTTTTATTGAACCATACCTCGGAATATCCACGTATTTTTCAAATACGTCATTAACAACTGGAGCTGGGATTGACTTTGGAGTTACAGATCAGAAGGCAAAGATAGAACAAAAAAACAGCGTTGGAAAAATATTGGGAGTGAGGGCCTTTGGTGGTTTGGGTTTTTCTTCGGGATGGTTTACTTCCCAATTGGGAATGTCCTATCAACCAGAATATTCCGTAACGAATATAAGCCTAGGATTTAGGGCTCAGTTTTAATAACAAAGATTTGCTCTATTAATTTGAAATTCTATGGAAGAGGAGCCTCGGTCTTTTTTTGTATGGAGAGACAGAAATATCTAGTAGTAGCGCTTAAAAATCTATATACTCGGTGACCAAAATCCGTTCTCAGTAGTAAATTGTAATAAGACATTTGAGACGAGGGTTCTTACTTGTTTCTGCCTGTCTTCTCTTAAATGCTCACTATATTCTCGTGAGCAGGGTAGGAATGCTTATTTTCCTTTGTTTTTAAGATTGAAATTCCATAAGATGCGCTATGGCGACCTGGGAGATCTGTTCGAGTGAAACTAGGCCATTTGAGATGTCCTATGTCTTTTTCCTAGATTGCTAGGTCGTATTTGAAGATATAGAAATTTTGGATCGATTCTTTTTTTGGTTTTTCCAAGCGATACGTATCGGCTGGTTATCTACAATACAGGTTTTGAATATGGATGGTCACTATGGATGTGTGCCGTCATGTGAAGTGGGATAGTATTCGTTCTGATGAGAATGTAGAACAGCTCCTATGAAATTGACGCAATGGGCTATCTCCGCGGTTTGTTTATAACGGTCATATTGTTTATTGTTAATGTATATTATAGTTGGTCTCGGCCCCTATTGTAGAGGAATGGTATCAAACACCAGATGCAAACAAGAAAAAGCAAACGTTTTCCTGACACTATCAATGCGGTAATTCCGATCGTTAGCGGGAAAGGTGGGGTTGGTAAAAGCACGATAACGGCCTTGCTTGCCTGTGCAATGAAGGCTCGCGCTTCCAATATTGCTATTCTTGATATAGACATACACGGACCCAATACTCCTCATATGTTCGATATACAAGATCAAGTCTTTGAAACCAAGGATGAACGAATCATACCCCTTACTTCGCAAGAAGGGATACAGATTGCAAGTGTAGGTGCTTTGGGATATGGTAGCGATATTGCGTTCGTATGGCGCGGACCAATGAAGATAGGTCTTATTCGACAACTTTTGAATGATGTTTTGTGGGAGGATGATTCCATTTTGTTGGTGGATACCCCCCCAGGGACTGGAGATGAGATCATGACCCTTTCAGAGGAATTTCAACGTGTAGCCGGGTGCATTGTTGTTACTACACCCCAAGAAATTGCTTGTTTAGACGCAGGTCGGAGCATTGCCTACGCAAAAAAGGTTGAACTTCCGGTTATCGGGGTGATAGAGAATTTTTCAGATACAGATGACATTCATCTTTTTGGCAGTGGGGCAGGGCGGGCTCTTGCATCACGATATTCGGTCCCGTATTTGGGGGAAATATGTGTAGATCCCCGACTTATGCAGAAATCTCCACGAATGGTACAGATGGAGCAAAATATACTATCTACCTCTCTTGTTGATAGTGTATATCATGCGTGTAATCAGATATGAAATATAGATATATAACCTCGCCAAAGGGGGAAATTGTTCGCAGCGCTCGAATATATACTCCTCAAGAACACCAATTGTCGAAAGACCTTATTAGATGGGAAGCTGTTCAGGTTATCCAACAACTAGTAAAGAGAAATTTTGAGGCTTACGTTGTGGGTGGCTCGGTGCGCGATCTCCTGTTGGGAAATACCCCAAAAGATTTTGATGTGGTGACCAGCGCCTCGCCCGAGAGGATATCCTCATTGTTTCGGGAAGCCCACATCATTGGAAGACGCTTTTTATTGGTTCATGTTTTATTTGGTAATATTCATGTAGAGGTTGCCACGTTTAGGGCGACCTTGTCTCACAGCAATGCACAGAGATGGGGAGATATTCATGAAGATGTATATCGTAGGGATTTTACAGTAAACTCATTGTATTATTCACCCATAGAAAATACTATTCTTGATTTTGTGAATGCGATGGATGATATTGAGGGCAGAATCTTGAGGCCTCTTATTCCATTGAGCACTATTTTTGTGGAAGATCCAGTACGTTTGATTAGAGCTGTGAAATATAGCAAGAGTTTGAACCTTAGCTATGCTGGAAAATTAAAGAAGAAAATCCTACAGTCAGGACATCTCCTGCAGCATATTTCGGAGTCAAGGTTGACAGAGGAGTTTATCAAAATTCTTGCTTCACCAGTATTTGCGCAAATTTTTATGGAGATGTATGAAACGGGGCTCTTAACATATTTACTTCCAAATATCGACGAATTCTTGAGAAAGGATACTGGGGCATACGAATCTTGGGCTCGGGATTTAATGGAATGCGAACAGTATTTTTTGAATCAATCCTCGGACCAAGGTGATTGGGTTGCTGCACATAAAAAAAACATAAAATCCCAGAGTATTAGGAATGGCCGAATAATCTATATTTTGTGTAAACCTATGCTCTTTGAGATGAAGGGTTCAAAAAGAAGAATAGAACAATCTATTATTCGACTAAGGATAAAAACGTTGCTCGAGCCACTTATACCACCCAATACATTTATAAGCAAGGCCATGCAATTATTCGCCCAAAGAGAACATTAATCTTCTCTTCGAGCGAACATATACTACGGATATTCGAAGGTTTAATTCCATTCACGCAATAATTCTTGTGAACGTGCATAATGTTTGCTACTAGGTTCAACCAAATTTATAACATCAATGGCACGATCTGTATCACCCATTGAGTGGTAAGCAAGAGCGATAGCTAGATTGCCGAGGTTGGCATCGAGACCGTATGTTTGTGCTTGTTCATAAAAAACGATAGCACTGTCGTATTTGCCCTGGTGATAGTTTGCATAACCAAGGTAGTAATATCCCCCTACTCCAGATGGCTGAATTTCTGTCACACGCTTGAAAATTTCTTCGGCTTCTGCGTATTTATTTTCTTGCATGAGACTTTGACCTTTACCAAGGAGGGTGTATGGAGTTTCATAGTTTTGTACATAGGCAAGAATATTTCGGTCCAAAGAGGAATAGTCTATCCAACTATAGACTCGTTCACCTAATTTGTTCAGATTGTCTGCCGCTGAGGCTGATGAGGAGAGGTATGCGATTGAATCCCAAAGGATTCGTGAGTGATGGGGTGGGGCGTCGTTCAACAGATATGAAAAGAGAGCCCAGATTGTAGTGTAGAAAGATGTGTTGTTTGCAGCGAGCGATTCACGCGTCATAGAAAGAACGGTATTCATGGGCAATAAGGAATAGTTTACATTTTCATCCAAGGATATTTGTATTGATTCTGCGGTCTCAGATTTTTCAACAAAATTAATCTGCTGGGTTTGTGCATCGAATTGCGCATCTCTTATATAACCTCCAAATCCTTCACTGATCCATAGAGGAGGATTCTTGATATGGTGCTTCAGATATTGTTGAAAAGCCTGTTGCACGAGAGATACAGTGACTTCTTGCAAATTACTGACGAATCCTACAAGTTCATTTCGACTTTCCACCCCGTAGTGGAGGTATACATAGCCATTGTATTGGCGTTGAATAATCGGGCGTAGATAAGCATCAAACTCCGGTTTACTATTCAGAATAGTGACTTTCAACGGTAATCCACTACTCTTTTCAGGGAATCGGAAGTATTGATTGAAGAATGTATACATAGCTTCCAGCTGTAATGATATATTCCTCGCAGTGGTTATATTCGATTCAACTCGAATAAGAAAATGTTCAGAAGTATATTCTATAAATTCGCTGCCAGGTGATTGGGCGGGCAACAAAAATGCTGCAAATACTATTGTTAAAGTTATTATAACTGTACGCATAGCTGACCTCACAGTGGTTATATTTGTCCTAAAAATGTATCAGAGGACTACCCCTCTACAGATTTTATAGTAATACTTAGTTTGTTTATATATATACTAACAAATTTTTGGACTTGCATGATAATATATTCCCGTAATCCATGCATGGACACGTTCAGATCATATCTGAATGACACTTTTATCTCAAGGTTCACATCTATTCCTACATTTTTTGTGTTGTGTAGGAGGATTTTATTGACAACGAATGTAGAGTCAAATTCTTGTACACAGTGTATGAGAATCTGGGAGAGAGCAGAATCATGTATTGAAAGCCCTTTCATTGTGGCGTAGGTGGGAATAATGACGCTGTGCTCGTATTTTTTTTGCGGTTGTAAAGAGGATTGTTTCCCCGGGAGGTATCGATAAATGAATGAACGAATACTATCTCTTAATTTGCTTGGTACATTCTTTTTTATTTCGATCTGAGGGACAGGTACAGAATGTAATTTTTTCACGTCTCGTAATCGTCTTGCGATGTCGATTTCATTTTTTGTCGCAATGTCGGTAATTTGAATAAATTTTTTCGGAATGGGGAGATTTAGAGTTTCTGCTATGGTATATATTAACTTTTTCGAAGTGCCGAGAAGGAGAAGTCTTTTCCATGATATTGTCTTTAGGGCATTGATTGCCTTTTTGCGGTGGAGGGGGTCCTCGAACAGGGCGATACGAACAGCTTCGAGATAGTTTGATGCACTTTTTGCGGTTCTTCCCGTAACGATTGATTGATTTTGTATGATCAATCCATCGTCAATAACAACATCAAAACCATATTTTTCAACAAGGAGTAGGGCTCGGAAACTTTTTCCGCTTCCACTCTTGCCCACCAACCCCACAACACTCTTTCCAGAGAATCGAGAAAGCAATTTTTTTATGAACTGTTTTTTTGGTGAAAATGTTTCGCGTTTCATAGATGTTTGTTCATGTGAAAGTATAGTAGCACATTTCGCATATGTTGTGGGATGGGAGCCTCAATAGTGATCGCAGGGGTGCATTTGTTTTTTGGAATGGTGTAGCGATGCGCGTGGAGGGCGTAATAGGAAGATTTCCATGTACTGTCATATTTTCTATCACCCACTATAGGATGTCCAATATGCGAGGTTTGAGCCCTTATTTGGTGTGTTCGTCCAGTGTGTATAATACATGTGATCAAACTTACATTATGTCTCTTGTTGTAGGATAGGGGTGTTATGTTGGTAGAAGCTTCAACCCCCATTGGGTTTGGATCGGAAAGGATTTGCGTAATAGCCCTTTGTTTGTCACGAAATACTATGTCTGTGAGGTTGGTTGGTTTGGATATCCTTCCTTCAACGAGACATAGATATTGTTTTATTATTTTTCTATCGTGAAATAGAGCATTGAACGTTTGTGATGCCGCTAGATTACGAGAAATTAACAGCACACCACTTGTTTTTGTATCCAATCGATGCACAGGATGCGGATGAAACGCATGTTTTTCATTGCTCAGGGCGTATTGCTGTAAGGAATCAAGAAACGATGTTTGTATAGTGACACCGGTATGTTTTGAAACGGCTACAATAGATTTATTTTTCCAGAGCTCCATGTATGGAAGATCGACGGGAGTTTGGGTGACCGTATCTGATTGTATGAAAGATGTAGATGATGCCCCATTTGCATGGGGCGTATCGGGAATAGTGATTACATCACCGGGCTGTATTAGGTAGTTGAGGGATGTTTTTTTTTCATTACAGGATATTTTTGCGGTACGTATGAGCCGATAGATCAAAGAGAGGGGTAGATGTGGCAAGCACATACGCACATATTTGTCGAATCTTCTCCCCGCTTGAGTAGTATGTACGCAAATTTGCATAATTTAGTATAATAAAATCAGCGTTATTAGACATGTATAACCAACTTGGACTAGTAGATGGAGACATAAGGATTTTCTATGCAATTGGGGCTGCTTGGTCTATAACTCAAGCAATAAAGGCGTCTGTTATAAAAATCAAGAATCCATCCAAATCATGGGTACGGATTTTCTTTTGGTATACTGGTGGAATGCCTTCCAGTCACTCGGCGCTGGTTACGGCTCTCACCACGTACATCGGATTTGCAGTGGGAGTCAGATCATATCTATTTGCATTAAGTTTGGGATTTGCTGCTATTACCATAAGAGATTCTCTCGGAATTCGATACTCGGTTGGTGAAGTCATCCGCCATATAAACGAGATAAGCAAAACACTGGCAGATTCTCACGACACCTTCAAACTTAAGAAAAAACTGAAAGAACTCAAGGGGCATAAACCCCTAGAGGTTGTGGTTGGCGTGAGTTTGGGTTTTTTATCTGCGATTGGGGTTTTGTTCCTATCTTGAAATGCTATGGTACGTTCATCTTGGAAGTATCAACTGTGCTTGGTAAGCCTTGTATTGTATGCATGTGCCTGCGTGCTTTACGCTACTGCGCCCAAGCGCGATATATCCCAATTTTCTTCCTTTACACCGGTTAGGGTTCTTGATTCTAGCAAGGAAGTTGCCAATTATTTTCACACTATAAAAGAAATTTCTCCAGTGTTATCTATTGATACTACCGAGGTATATTTTCAAACCTTCCCTCAGGTGGAAACCAGAACCCTTGGGGCAATTTTTGCTACCTATGATCAAGATGATCCGCGTATCGATCCATACATTCGGGATTTTGCCAGCCTATTTCAAGCAGGGGGATACGAGTGGATTTTTTTTGATGATAATGTATCTCGGCAATGGATTTCTGAACACATAAATACCCAGTTTCCCTCACTCGAATGGGAGTTTGAATCCGCGGATATTTCTTATGCATCGCTCTGGTTTGCTATAGCGATATCGACAATAACTTTTTTTGTGTACAAAAGAGTGCGTTATTGGTTTTTGCCAGCGTATGCTATGTTTATATGCGTTTCTCCTGTATTCACTATAGAGACTACTTTGTTGTTGTCGCTTCTAATGCAATTTGTTTTGTTTTCTTTTTCAGGATTATTTGTGGACCAGCCACAAGAATTGCATCGTAAATTCAAATGGCGAATAGGGCATTACTTCCTTGGAATAATATTTTTGGGTACTGTGATTTTTATAATACAACTGTCCAATGATCTTGTGCGTACACATATTGGAATTCTATACTGTGCGACCCTGGCAACAATTATATTTGCTTTGGTATTACGGCGTGAGCATGTTGCGCGACGAGATCACACCCTTTTTGTTGGGCATAATTTCGTGAAAAACGGAAATAGAAAAATTCTTGATAAAAAACTATTGCTTTTTTCGGGACTGCTATTTCTTCTATTGGGCACCAGATTTTTTTTATTGGAGGCTGATACTGCCACAAGGTCATCGAATTATCTAGGGGAAACGACTACCTTGACGAGAGATGCTTTTCTGCAACACGTAAAATACCAGCATTCTTTGATGTTTGGCTACACATTCAAGGAAAGTAAAAATCTCTCGGGTTTATCTATGCCGACATTCACCGTCAATGATGAGTATGGAATTTCTGTAGAATTTGAAACGGTTAGCTTTGATGATCAGTGGAAAGGTCTGTTATATGCTTCTCTTACACCATATAATGGAGCAAATCTTTTGCCGGGGATATCGAATATGCAAGAAATTGGAACGCGCATGCAGCAGATTTCTTTATTCGTTCCTATGTGGATATATGGATTGTTGTGGCTTGTATTTATTGCAATGCTGCAATTACATACGATGGCGTATGTCTGGCGAATAAATTTTCGCCATGTGACTTTTTTGTCAAGAAATGGTTTCTTTAGAAAGATTGCGAGTAAATAGTGTTATTACAAAATATTCACGCGCCCCGTAAACAAACAGCGATTCCTTCTATAGCTAGGATTGTTTTGCCTCCCAAGTCTAGGGATCGAAGCATCGAAGAAGGAATGGAAGTTCGCGAGGGGCAACGCCTAACGAAAGATGAGATATTTCCCAGTGTCCATGCCTCTATTCCTGGGGTTATCACTCGTATATCTTCTGCCATTCATTCCTTTGGTCATGAAATTGAGATCATTGAAATTTTGTTGAAGGGACGATTCGAGTTCTACGACCGGAGAGAACCTTTCAAAGAATGGGAGCTTATTTCAATAGAAGATCATATCACATTTCTAAAACACTCTGGAGTGACGACGCTCCCTGATCCTTCTGGAACAGAAGCTATCATTATTGATGTATGTGAATCAGAGCCTGGTCTGAGGCATAATATTGCATTGTTTCAGGAATATCAAAAATTTTTCATCCAGCATATACCATTTATCAAACATCTTTTTCAAACAGAACGCGTGTTTTTATGCCTTGATGAAGCCATAAAAAATGTACGTGGTTCAATCGAAAAGGAGATGCAATCCCGTAATCAACAAGGATGTTTTGTGAAAGTTGTTCCAAGATACAAGGGAATCCCTTATTGCAATGATTTTTTATTGAAATGGTCTTGTAAGGTTGCGGAACAGCGGTCAAAGGTTGTTTCTTTTGAATCATTGATGCAGATACTCGAAGCGATTTTGTATCAACGCCCGGTTCAAAAGCAGACCGTGTTTGTATATGGTGATGCACTCACCAAAGAGCGATTTTTATGTGCTCATATCGGATCCTCTTTGTCGGACTTGCTTGCCGAATCTGAAATGTACACTTCCAGTACAGACTCGAAAATTGTTCTTAATGGAATGTTCACAGGTATTGAGATCGAGAACCTCAATCAACCATTAGATCAATCTATACATTCTATTTCGATACATAAACGAGTCGAAACCGATACGGTTAGGCCATGCATTTCTTGTGGATTGTGTACAACGATATGCCCAGCGCATCTAGAGCCAAATATTCTGTACAATTTGATAGAATCTGAAAATACTTCATACTTAAGAGATATGCATATCGATCGGTGTATATCTTGCGGGTTATGTTCATATGTCTGCCCTTCACGTATTCCGTTGACCCAACAAATTACTCGAAATAAGCAATTACTCATGGAATCAAAGGGAAAAAAGATGTGAATAGGCGTATGTCAAACATGCCCTTTGTGCATTACGGAAATAACAGCAGCAGCGTATATCGATTGAAATGTTTTGCTGTTGGAGTATTAGTAGTTATTGGGTGTTATCAATTCGGTGTGTTGGCGGTGCTGCGGGCGGTAATTATTCCAATAGTTTTGTTGCTCACCGATGTTATTTTGTATCGTGTGTTGAACATACATTTCTTGTGGGAGCGTAGTGTGTATAGGGGACTCCTTATCGTGGCCTGTATTCCTCCCGCTACTCCTTTGCTACTGACGTTACTTGTCATGCTGAGTATTCATGTGTTAACTCAGTGGACATTTACTTCTGAGCATCAACCTATTTGTGATGTATCGATAACAACATTGTTGGTGCTCTACGCCTTTTTTCCCAATATATTACAAAATTCTTACGTAACTCCATCGTATTGGTTCTTTGATGTGGCAACTAGCGCAACTCCGTTAGCCGAACGTTTTTTTCTTGGAACAAGTGCTGAAATAACTGAAATACCAAGCTGGATTGGTTTGTTCATTCAAAACGCTCAAGCCACATTTGCGCAATTCGCATTCCTAGCGATCCCGGAACAGTTAGTTATTCACCTGTTTGGAGTCACAGCAGGAACCATAGCTGAACAGTATTCGTTACTTGTGCTGGCGGTATCTATCATATTGTTTGTGTATACAGGAACTCACACAGTACCGGTGATGCTAGGATTACTGAGTTTTGTAGCCCCAATATACGCGTTTGATGGATTGTCCAGTGGGTTAGGATTGTTCCAAGGCGATATACTCCATCACGTACTAAATGGGGGGTATTTGTTTGCATTGTTGTTTTTTGTTGGAGATCCGACAATCACTTCCAAAAATCTACGTGGCAATATTCTGTTTGGATGTTTATTTGGAAGCCTGGCGGCATTGTTTCGATTGTTTGGGTCCACGAGTGATGGCACAATTTTTGCGCTATTTTTGCCGGCGCTATTAGTTCCTCTATGGGATTATTACGTTTTTTTGAATACACGCAAAAAATATGGGAAATGGGAACTTACATAGGGCATGAGTGTTATCCCCCCTTTAGCGGTATTATTTTTTGTTCAAGGATTGGTGATGCTGGGATATGATGTTTACGAGTTTTTTGGGGTGCGTACGCGGAAAGCTTCGATTCAGAGATATGCCGGGCTATTGATCGTAGAAAGTCTTATAGTTGCCGTACATGTCTTGGTACATTTTTTAATCGGTATGCTGCTAGGCTATCCAGAACGCTATCCTATACTGGGTGCTTTTGTAGTACTTGCTGTATCACTCGTCTGTAATTCTGGTTTGATGTATGCAGTCCATGTCTTGCAGGATCGATATTCTTCATGGATCGATAAGCAAACTACCAGCTATATTCTTGCACAGTCTGTTGTGACCTATGTGTTGTGTGTGTTGTTTATATTTTTTATTCCTTTTTCTTATACACATCTCTTTATATTATTTTCTTATTCGATTATTTGTTCGGTTTTCTTCTTGTACATAGCGAAAAAACTGGCAGTGATCCAATGGCGTGGTATGAAAAAATCTGGATTAGGACAATCGATTTCTCGCGGGAAATATCTCATATTCCTTGTTGTTGGTATCTACGCAGTAGAGTATTTCCTTGTCTGGAATCCTTATTTTCTAAGGATTATTGATATACAATAATCCTAGGATTCTTTATATATACTAGTTTGCGCTGTTTTGTATAAGCAATTTATCAATATACAAATCATTGTATATTGCGATGCCTCTATCCCCTCGTGCTGATAGGAAAGCGGCTAATGCATCATTGTACTGTCTTTGTCCGAGATAAGATTGGCCCAAATAAAAGTAGGCGCGAGCCAAATGTTCGTCTGGCTCATTGTTTGAGGCTATAAGCAGGTCTTGTATTCTCTTGATAGAATTTCCATAGTTTCCTTGCAAGAAATCTTCACGCAAGATACTTGCGAGAATGTTTTTAAATGCAAACAACGAAGGGGCTAGATCTTCTTCTGACACGAAATATAGATGATCTCCTATGACACTGGAGTCAGATAAGGAGGAAGACTCGGGGGCGGAATCTAATCCACTACGCATAAAATTTTGTCTATATATTTCTAATAAAGCTTCCAATTCAAGTTCTTCCTTTGGAGAGGCTTCTTCGACGACTTGTGTCTGTACAGATTCTGGCAAGAGTAATCCTCGTGCAATCAAAATACCGAGTACTTGATCTATCAAGGTGTCGTTGGACGATGCCACAGGTATTTGAATGATTTGAGGAACAGTTCTGATTTCTGGGGTTGGAGCCGGTGGTATATTTGGTTCTTCAGAAATTTCTGGAACAATTGTTCTATTTCTATCTTCGTTGGAATTGTCCTGTTGTAAAATTCCACGTGCGACCATGGAATTTATGACTCGGGTAATGATTTCTTCTTCTGAAGCCCTGGGTTCCCTAGATTCATTGCTTGGAGAATTTTGTTCAAGTGCCAATCGTGCCAATGCAATGTCACTTAGTGAAGAAGATGCTTCGTTTCCTTGATCTAATAACCCACGAATGGCCAATACACCAATGACGCGTTCGATTATTTCATCACTGCTCAAGTCTTCGTCCCTTGGGGGGAGTGTTGGCGTTACAACGGTAATAGGCGGCTGTTCAACAATAGTTGGAGGGACGGACTGGAGAAGCGGTTGCTCTTGGGGGGCCGGCTGACGGTTTTCAAGGGCATCTACTAGACGTGCGACGAGTTCATCCATAGAATTGGGGGCGATTTCTGGTTCTGTGCTTGGTGCCTGTGGTAGCTCTACTATTGGCGGGTTTTGGCTGGATAACTCTACCCCTGATGTTGTGTTTACCCCAACGAGAACCAGGGCGAGGTTATTATCGTAAAGAGCTTTGTCTTGTATGCTGTAGTACCATCTGGACCCGCTCGGTGGTCTATCTAGAACCGATCGTGTATTACTTTTGAAAGATTGTACTGGGGTTGCCTGTCTAAGATCTCTTTGGTTAGCTATGGGTCTTTGACTTCTAAAGAGGTATAAATCTGAGAAGTCATTTCTTGCAGAAAAATCAATTTGTATGGTGTCATCGATGAGCCTCCTGCGTATATTGGTTACAATCACACTGTCTTGGGTTGCGGTGGAAATACGACTTACAATCGCAGGAGTTTTCGTATGCAGTTCATCTCCAATGGTAATGACTTCTGAAGAATTAAATACGTTTGTTGGTATCAAAGAGTAATAGTAACGTCCGGTAGTCGGAACTATATCGGCAACTTTTGTCACGGTTGTGGGAACGTTGGCTATTATTTCTGAGTTTCGAATATTTTGTTGGGTAAAGGGACTGTTACGGCGCAACAATGTATAATTTGCTTCACTTACCGATTGAGGGATCCAGTCGAGTAACACAATTCGATCGTTTACCGATGCTCTCAGGTCGTTTATAGCTATATTGCTTAATTGTGCGTATAATGCAGGCGTTTGTATTAACATCAAAAGCGTGCAGGTTACACACAAATACAGTCGTACAGAACGTTTATTACTTATCTGATTCATTTGGGTACTCCATACCGCTTCAACAATATACTTTCGGTATATTTTTTTGAAAGTTCAGACTGGTTTTTAGATATTTTGCATAATCATTGCGGATTTTGGAGATTATCTGTACGATAATCTACATGGACCGCGAACTTGAGTCAAACATAGAAGTGCTATCACAAAATGTTTCTTCTATTTGGAGGCGACTTTGACCTCGATCATATTCGAGATACGATTGCCTCACTTGAGAAAGAAAGTGCCGCACCAGAATTCTGGAACGATTCTTCGCGTGCTGAAGAACACTTGGTTCGCCTTTCGAAGTTAAAAGATCGATTTTTACCCTGGCAAGCTCTGCGAGAAGAATGTGAAACCGTCGAATTATATTTAACACTCGCAAAAGAAGAGCAAGACGAACAGGCTCTTGAAGAAGTTCGGAACTTGTATAAGAAAGCTGAGGTATTCTATCAGAGGCTTAGATTCCAAACGCTGTTGACCGGACCCTATGATAATGCAAACGCGTATGTTCAAATTCATTCAGGAGCTGGGGGGCTGGATGCAAGTGATTGGGCTGGGTTAGTCCTCCGGATGTATCTAAAATGGGCGGAATTACACGGATATACCTGTAATATGCTTGAATACACAGAAGATGAAGGAGGGGTGAAATCAGCAACGATACTTATACAAGGTTCATATGTATTTGGATATATGCAGTCTGAGGTTGGTATACATCGTTTGGTCAGAATTTCTCCTTTCGACAAAGGAAATCGGAGGCATACTTCCTTTGCATCTGTTCACGTAAGTCCCGAACTTGAGGAAAATATAGACGTAGAAATACGAAGCGAGGATATCCGAATAGATACCTATCGGGCCAGCGGAGCGGGGGGGCAACACGTGAATAAAACAGATTCAGCCGTACGTATCACGCATCTGGAAACTGGTATCGTCGCCCAATGTCAGAACGAACGTTCGCAGGTGAAGAACAAATCTATGGCAATGAAGATTTTGAAAAGCCGGTTGTACAATCACATGCAAGAGCAGCAGCAGGAAGAACGATTGAAGCATAGTTCGGAAAAACAGCAGATAGCATGGGGACATCAAATTCGCTCTTATGTTTTTCATCCCTATACTATGGTGAAAGATCATCGAACGGGGCATCAGATAGGTAATCCACAAACTTGTCTCGATGGGCATATAGATGAATTTATACAAGAGTACTTGAATCAAAAGGGAGGTACCGAAAAAGTAGAATGTGTTTAAAGAAAATAGCACAAGGTGATGAAATTCGGCTAGATTTGTTTGTTTTTTTCTTTTTACTGCTTCTATTTGGCAGCCTTGCATCAGGATTTGCGATAGAAGAACCCAATACCACGTGGCGATATACGGTATTGAGACCAAACACCACGGTGGAAAACCCTTCCTTACCCAGTTTTTATACTTTTTCAGATGAATTACTCCAGGACATACAGACGCACGAAAGCGGACCAGAAGAAGTGGAACTATTGAAACTAGCGGCAAAGGATCACGCAATAGATGAAAAAGAAAAAGAGATCATAACTATTCAACAGCAGATAGATAATCTCATTTTTGAGGAAAAAACATGGCTTGAAATTGCACAAGAACGAGCAAGCTTATCGGGTGCACTGAGAGATGCAAAAAGAGAACGTACACGATTAACAGAAGAACAGCACGCAGAGATCGATGTATTACTTGAGCGACCGGTGGAGAATGTACCTATTGATCAAACAAGTATCGCGGTCACTACCGAGAATTTTTTGTTTTATGCAAAACTATTGTCGGTGGAGCACAATCTTCAGCAGGTGTTTTTTATCGATGTTGTATTATTCGAAGAATACCGAATATATACGATCATTGTATATAATAGTCTCTTGGATAAATCTGAAATTCTATTAGAAGAGATTGTTTTGGGGCAGGATACTGCAGGGATTTCGAATCGCTTAATTTTACCCATACTATTCAGTCTTCGCGGGCGTGAGACTGTGGATTTAACCGTGCAAGTGTTTAATCAAGAAAACTCGATAGATATTAGTTCAGAAATTATTATCGATGGCGAACCGGTTGGATTTGGTAATTATCACAACATTGCCTTTTCACGAGGGAAGCATACTATAGTTGCCAGATTTGCAACAGGAAGAGAAGAATCGATGGAAGTCGATTTATTGAGTGGAGAAACAAGAAAAGTGTTTTTTTATGATGAAGATACTCCAGGAACACCAATACAGATTCTTAGTTTTCCACTAGGGGCTAGTGTGTACAAGGATTCGCTGTATATGGGAGTAACTCCGCTGAACTTAGAAAGGCCGAAAGTAGCGCAATACATTTCATTGCAAAAAGATGGGTATACTGATGCTTGGACTTTGCTAGAAACCGACAGTAGTGATATTATCTCTATTGCGTTGCAGTCAAATGACATCAATACTCAAGAAGAATTGAAGGCATATCGCGATCGTTTCTATGTTTCTGTTGCAATTATGGCTGCTACCGTACCTTTTCCTATTGTCTTTTCTGCCTTGTATCGGGAGCGTGACCCCTATTTGAGTTCGACAAACCTCACTCAAGAAAGTTATACAAACAACAAAAACCTTCGAGACACATATTACTATTCATTTTGGGGAAGCCTTGCCCTAAATCTTGCTGCCATCACGTATATGGGGATTAGGCTCGGGCAATATGTCAATTATTCCAATAGTCTGTCTGAGGATTGGAATATTCGATAATGAAGGGCGTATTCAAACAAATTGCGCGTATTTTTGGTGCAAGAAAACAAATATCGCAAGAGCAATTAGAGTCAATAGAAGAACTATTGTTGAAAACAGATATCGGAGTAGAGACAACCGACGAGATTTTGGCTATATTGCATGAACTGAAAACCGATGAACGCATATATCCTATTCTCACTCAGAATTTTTTGTCACACCTGAAGAAAAGTAGTTTTTTCCCCCTAAATAAGCGTCCGGAAGTTATTTGTTTTTTTGGCGTGAATGGAACCGGAAAAACAACCTGTATCGGAAAAATAGTCATGCATATGCGAAAAAGAGCGGGCGATATAGGAATAGTATTCGCAGCTGCAGACACTTTTCGAGCAGCTGCTGTAGAACAATTGGCAGTGCATGCCGAAAAAACCAATGCTCGCCTTGTGTCGCAAGGATTAAAGGCTGATCCGGCAGCGGTTGTATACGACGCTATTGAAAGCGCAAAAAGCAGAGGCGATTACGTGGTGCTGATTGATACGGCTGGGCGGATGCATAACAACACACAACTCATGGGAGAACTGCAAAAGATACAAAGGGTGATACAGAAACATGATGTATCATGCCGGAATATACAGGTTTTAGATGCCAACACGGGAAAGAATGCAATCACACAAGTAGAAATGTTTCACAAAGCTGTGGGGGTTGACGGTATAATACTCACCAAGATGGATAGTGCTGCTCACGGAGGGGTACTCATTCCAATTGCAAAACAGTATAAGATTCCATGCATCGGATTAGCAGATGGGGAAGGCTATGATAATTATCGGGAGTTTGACCCAGATGCTTTTGTGCGAGGATTGCTTGAGGAGATAGCAGATGATTAGCGGTTTTCGTATCATTGTAATGTGCTTGTGGTGTACGCCTCTATTTGCTCAAACCACCTATTTTCTTTCAAACGAAGAATTTTTTCAAAAATCAGAAATCCTTGAAGAGAATCTCAGTGCCTATGTTGGAGAGTATATCTTGGAATTAACAAGAGAAGGACTTCGTGAAGATGGACAGCTGAAGTTAAACAATATCATACGCGGGAGTATTGCACGTACCTATGATGAATCGGACAGACTGTTACTCGAGGAACGCAAAAAACAAGATGGGAGTTTGATTGATCGAGTCCAATACTCTTATTATCCGGATGGAAGACCAAGAGTGATGAGACGAGAGGATGCAGGGGGTAATGAAGAGATCTTTGTTATTTCAGAATTGCGCAACGGAGGATTCGAGTATTTTCAGTTCACTGAATTATACGACCGTATCCGGGTGCATGCGGACAAAGCTGCTTCTGTACTGTTTCAAGAATTACGAAATGCAAACGATTCCGTCGAACAACAACGAAGAAATGAAGATGTAGATGGCTTGCTTCGTATCGAAAAGATATACTCTGCGGGAGATCGTCTTGTTGAGTTTTTTCAAGATAACAAGTTAATCTTTCAAGAAGAATACAACGCGGGTGTGCTGAGGAGGCGCGTACGAAGGGTCTATTCGCCTACTGGCCAATTACAGCTTTTGTTGGTTGAACAAGCAGACAAAGAGACGTATACCGAGTATTTTTACGATGGCGATGTGTTGGTACGGGAAGAATTGTACGAAGAGAACGATATTCTGCGGAGCATAGACTACAGTGAAGATGAGGGTAGAGTTGAGACTTATTTTCGAAACGGCAAAGTATTCGTAGTTGAAACGTATAGTGGAGAATCAAAAATAGATGTGCAGATTTTTCAGGATATTAATCGATGAACATTCTCCGCTTAGGATGGATAAGTTTTCGCTATTTTTTTTCTGCACAACGTAAAATAATCTACAGATTGCTTGCCATATGCTTTAGTTCGGGTATCATTGTGCTGCTTCTTGTACTGGGGATGGTGAATGCCTTACAGGGAGATATCATTTTCTCACTTCTGGAATATGATAGTTTCCACGTACAGATATCTGATTCTGAAAGAATTCTGCCCCCCTCATACCCAGGAATTGAATCGGGGTATTCTTTTTATGATTCACAGGTCTTACTATATACGGATGCCAATGGAATGGTTCCAGCAACCATTCGATTTGTTTCATCTCGATTTATTGGGGATCGTTTTTCCCTGATGGGCGAAATAACAGGCCTAGTGATATCCGACTCGGTTGCGCGTCGCTTCGCAGTAGATAATGATGCCCTATTGAAGGGTTTATTAATTCCCGAAAACCCAGATAAGCCAATCCGAGGAATTTCTCTGCCCGTGATGACCACGGTTGCCCTGCCATCGGTGATTCAAGAATCACTTATTGGGTATTATCCGCTTGAATTAGTGAATCCAGATGAACAAGAGAAAACAGTTTTGGGCGTATATCTGTCTGATCCTCAAGATGCGCAATCATATAAGGCATTTTTGAATGATCGCTTTCCAGAATACAATATTCAAACTTGGATGGAATTAAACAGACAGCTCTTGGCGGCGCTTCTACTTGAGAGGATGGCTGTTATATTTTTTATGCTCCTCTTATTTCTTGTAATCACCTATAGTATGTCACAGATGTTCAAACGATCGGTGCTAGAACGTTACCAGGACATAGCTCTGTTTCGGAGTCTGGGGGCGAATATGTTTCAAATACAAATAATATTTTTTGTGGAAATAGGCATACTCTCTGTGATTTGTGGTGTTATTGGATCAGCGATAGCTCTTTTTCTGGTGCGTAATTTATACATTTTGTCAGAGGGGGCTAGAGTTGTTATGTATTCCATAGAATATATGGTGAATAATGCTCCTCAAGTACGTCCGGTTGGATTTCTTAGTTTGTTTTTAAGAAAACTATTGGGAACAATTGAGTATAGTAATGTGTTTTTTGTACATCTTGTATGTAGTATATTCATTTTTCTTTCTTGTGTGGGTACGATAAAAGGAACGGAAAAGTTGAGCGTGTTTGCCTTATTGAAGGGAGATGGAGGATGAGTATAGACTTGGTGTCTGTGTGTAAATCTTATACGCAGGGGAATGCTTCCATATCGGTTTTGAATGGACTTACCGCATCGATAGATGAAGGCGCTGTATGTGTTATTTGTGGGGAGAGTGGTTGTGGAAAAACTACGCTACTAAGCATTATGGGAGCGATTGAGAGTATTGATTCGGGTAAGGTGTCCATACAGGGTATATCGGTGCACGATCTCTCGGGATCTGAAGCAGATGCATTTAGGCGCAACGTTGTGTCTTTAGTGTTTCAGTCTCATTTTTTATTGGATGATTTTACAGCTCTCGAGAACGTAATGCTCCCATTGATCTTGCAGGGGGTACGTTCGCGTATTGCAAAAAAAAGAGCGACAGAACTTTTAGAGCGAGTTGGCCTGATCGAAAGAATTATTCATAAGCCACAGGAATTATCTGGTGGTGAAAGCCAGCGTGTTGCAGTGGCGCGTGCGCTCATTACCGATGCAAGCGTTATTCTCGCAGACGAACCAACGGGAAATCTCGACCAAGAGAATGCAAAAAAAGTTGTCTCTCTTCTGGTACGTCTTGCCAAGGAAGAAAAAAGAATTTTAGTGTTGGTGACCCATAACCGAGAGTTTCTAACATTTGGAACATGTAACTATGAACTTTCTCAAGGTTTTTTACAAACGATCATTACTTAGTTTATATTTGATGTACAAGATTTTTTTTGTTCGAAGAAGAGGACAGACCTTGGCAGCGATATTGAGCATGACTTTTGGAATATTGCCCCTTATACTTGTACAAGAAATATCAATTGGGATCATTGAAGGAATGAGCAACAGGATGATTGAAACGAGTTTGTACCATATCAGTGCAAAAACAAATTCTGCCTATGTCGATATTGTTGCAAGAGAAATGAAATCAATATTAAATAATCACCCAGATGTAGAATCAGTCTTTTTTGAGATTACCGCCCCTATCATGATTCAGAGCGAGAAAAAGCGGGTTTTCGGAGCGATGAGGGGAATTGATTCGGCATTATTGGACTCGGGATCTACTTTTTCACGCTATATAACTATTATAGATGGTGACAAAAAGTTTTCGTCTCACGACGATGCAAGCATACTTGTTTCTGCTCCAATGGCTCGCAAATTGGGTGTTGCGGTGGGTGATGAGCTCCGCTTGCTGAGTGTTAATTCGATTGGAGGGTCGGGTATACCCAGAGTCACTGAAGTTCGCGTACATGGGATATTCACAACTGGTCTGGAAGAACTCGAGCAAAATTGGATATTTGTTTCATATGATGATTTTTCTAATTTTTTTCCGCCACGCGTAACTGAATTTACGATTGGAGTAAATGTGGAAGATCTCTTTGCGATCGAGAATGATCTTTCTGTAATTGCCATCCCCGATGCGGAACGGCTTAGCCGTAGAATTCGATATAAAGAACTCATAGCAATGATGCGATCACAATTGCCTGCTCATTGGGATGTGGCTACTTGGAGTGAGTTAGGTAGAGGACAATTTTTTCGATTTCAGCAAACGAGAGCGATGTTGACCGTTCTTATGGTTATTATACTGGTTGTTTCTTCTATTGCGATCGTAACGTTCTTAATCAGGATGACAACCGAAGTAATATACCAATTGAAGATACTAAAACTACTAGGTGTTCCAAGTGTAGTTTTACGCTTGTCGATGTTTTACTTTGCATTGCTTTGTGGGGTTGCTTCTGTATTCACTAGTTTGTGTATTTCCCTGGTGGTACTTGGACACATAAACAGTATATTGAGTGGCGTGTCTTCATTAGCAAGTTTTTTTGCTGGTGGTAATGACAATATTCTTACACTCAGTTCTTCGTTTTATCTCAATACAATACCAGTAACTATTTCTCTTTTTAGGTTGTTTGGTGTGTGTGTAGTAGTATGTGGACTTATTGTTTTTGTAGGAGTATTTTCTACTAAGAATATTACAAATAACTTGCATCAAAAGAGACAAAGAATAGTCAAGAACACTATGGATAGAAGCAGAGTGTACCGATAAAGAAAGAGATATGGCTATGGGTACTTCACCACTCGCACAGAGAGTAATCAGAATATTAGCACAAGAGGAAGCTCGCAGATTGCATGCAACGCAATTACAACCAGAACATTTACTTTTGGGTGTTTTGCGTACGCGTAGTGAAATTATACATCAGATATTTGTGGATCTTGCTTTATCCGTAGATTCTTTACGAAATTACGTAATCAGCAGCGTGAAAACCGATCGAGAAAGTTTTCCCCTTGGAGATATTCCTCCGAGTACTCGCTGTAAATTTGTGTTGGAACGTTCCTCACAAGAAGCAACACAATTAGGAAGAAATCTGATAGATGTAGAGCATATACTTTTGGCTTGTTGTAATGAAGAATATGGTATTGTTGCACAGTTTTTCAAAGAACACGAAATCTTGGTAAATAATATTCGTCTTGTAGTCCAGATGATTTATTCGGAGAAGGTAAGCAGCAAATCTGACGTTAAAGAACATGGATTCCCTACGTTAAAGAAAAATCAACAATTATTTGAGGAATACTCGGTTAATCTTACCGAGATGGCTCGGCAAAAAAAGTTGGACCCCGTTGTAGGAAGATCGAAAGAGATTCGCCAGCTTATGCGGGTACTTATTCGGAGGAACAAAAACAGTCCGGTACTTGTTGGTGAACCAGGCATTGGAAAAACTTCCATTATAGAAGGGTTCGCTCAACGCATTGCGGATAAGATGGTTCCTTCGGAATTGAGAAAAAAGCAGGTATATTCGCTGGATTTGGGGAGACTTATTGCGGGAACAAAATATCGCGGAGAGTTTGAAGAACGATTAAAAAAGATTATCAAAGAACTTCAAAAGAACAAAGACATCATTGTGTTCATAGATGAGATTCATACTATTGTAGGTGCTGGGGGTGCAGAAGGAGCCATAGATGCTTCAAATATGCTAAAGCCAGCTCTTTCGCGTCGTGAAATACAATGTATTGGAGCTACAACACTTGCTGAATATAGAAAGTACTTTGAGCGAGATAGTGCTCTCGAACGTAGGTTTCAAATGATTCTAGTCGAACCACCAACGGTTAGTGAAACGGTAGATATTCTCGAAGGAATCGCCTGCTTCTACGAAGAGCATCATTCGGTTAGTTTTACCCACGAAGCGCTTGTTGCTGCGGTGGAATTATCGCAGCGTTACATCCATGATCGCAGTCTACCAGACAAGGCGATAGACATTATCGATGAGGCTGGAGCAAAAAAACGTATTGCTGATTCGGCTCCTCCAAAAGAAGTCCTTGAATTAGATAGGGAAATTGATAGACTCAACGCTGAAAAAATAGCCCTTGTAACGATGCAAAAATACGAAAAAGCAGCGGAGATCCGTGACGAAGTTCAAGTTCTCCGCAATAAGATTGAACAAATATACATAGGCGCTCAAAAGCCAGATACTAAAGAATGGAAAACCATCAACGAGGAAGATGTATATACGGTTGTTTCCGATTTGACAGGAATTCCTTTGACTCGAATTGCATTATCAGAATCGAAGCGATTATTGGGTTTGGAAGAAACTCTCTATAAATGTGTTGTTGGACAAGAAAAGGCGATACAAACAATTGCATCGGCCATACGTCGTTCGCGTGTTGGCATACACAGACAGAAAAGACCGATAGGGTCCTTTTTGTTTCTTGGTCCTACTGGAGTTGGAAAAACATTCATAGCAAAAGTAGTCGCCGATTATTTGTTTAACAACAAGAAGTCCTTGATACGCATCGATATGTCAGATTATATGGAAAAGCATTCCGTGGCACGATTGATTGGGTCTCCTCCAGGATATGTAGGCTATGAGGAAGGCGGGGTTCTTACCGAACGTATTCGTAGAAAACCCTATTCGGTTGTACTATTTGATGAAATTGAAAAAGCCCATCACGATGTGTACAATATTTTGCTCCAAGTCCTCGAAGAAGGTGAACTGCAAGACAATTTGGGTCATACGATTTCTTTCCACAACACGGTGATAATTATTACCTCAAATGTCGGTTCTGAACAAATGTTCAACGACAGAATGGGATTTTCGAAGAATCAAAAAACTAAGGCAGGCAATCCAAGCGTAAACATGACAACGCTTAGCCATTCATTTAGACCTGAATTTCTTAACCGCCTTGATGACATAGTGATGTTTCACGCCCTTGAAAAATCTCATATGCGACAGATTGTAAAACTCATGATAGATGATGTTTCTTCGGGTCTACATTCTATGCAGATAAAAATAAGGCTTACTCGATCTGCCATGGAATATCTCGTTGAGAAAGGTCATAGCTCTCGATTTGGAGCAAGAAATTTACGCAGGTTGATCTCAAGGGAAATAGAAGATGAAATCGCTACGGGTATTCTTGAAGGACGCTACCAATACAACAGCGAAATTAAGATTGGAGCAAAAAATGATGAACTTCGTTTTAGTCTGGTAGATAGATCAGAAATTGTTACAAAACAAGCGCAAGAATGATTATGTTGTGTGGTAAGGGATTTTTTTATATGTACACAGTTATTGACACCGTGTAGTTACTGGTTTAGTTTCCGCATGTCATGCGTGATTCTACCAGATTGCTTGTAGGTACAAGTTTTTGGGGAGTATTGGAAAACCATGAAAAAAATTATAAATAGTAGGATGAGCCTTTTCTTTGGATTGTTGTTCGGGCTTGTGCCAATCTTTGGATTTGCTGAAGGCAGTTGGCCACTTTTAACCGAAGCGGAATGGAGTTCTATGAGCATAGAACAACTTCAATATTACTTAGATGATTATTCTGTTTCAGCAGTCGATAACAGGCAGCGTACAGCTTTGTCTTATGCAGCACAATACGCATCAGATCCGGATCTTTTGGATTATTTGATTGACAGAGGGGCCGATGTTGATGCGACTACCAAGTCCGAGATAACTCCGCTTTTTTGGAGTGTCCTGAATAAAAATACTTCTATGATGATCAGATTATTGGACCGGGGAGCTAATTTGTGGCATCGTGACGCTGCGGGGCGTCAGGTTCATATGATTGCTGCTCACTATTCAGATAACCCTGATTATCTTCGGCTATTGTTGAGCATGGGATTGCATGTTTCTGAAAGAGATTTTTTTGGGAAAACTCCCTTGATGCATGCCGTGGCAATGAACAGCAATGTAGAAATGGCCGAGTTATTGATTAAATACGGTGCAGATGTTCATGTTGTCGATGATGCAAAAAATCCGCCCTTGTTGTGGGCAGCTAGAAATGCAAAAAACCCGAACATTATACGTTTGCTGTTGGAGTATGGAGCAGACATTCTCCAGAAATTTGATCAAGGAAAATCTATTTTGCATATAGCGGCAGTAAATCCCAACCCAGGCATTGTAGACGCTCTGTTAGAAGGAAACATCACTGTCGATGTTCGTGACGACAATGGTCAAACCCCTCTCATGCTTGCCTCTGGTTTTAATGAAAACGCTGAAGTTGGGTTGGTTTTAATTGAACATGGAGCAGAAAGGTTTGCCCTCAGTACTTCGGGAAAATCGCCATCTAATTTTTTGGAAGGAAACGCAAAGATTAGAAATTCTCAGTATTATTTGCAGCTACAAAATAGCCTCAATTCTAGATGAATTATTAGGCGAAGGCCTGTCCGACAGAGCGAGGAAATGGAATTACATCTCGAATATTGGCCATTCCAGTAATACATTGGATGAAACGTTCTATCCCTAATCCAAATCCTGAGTGTTCAACCGACCCATACCTGCGGAGGTCAAGATACCAACCGTATTCTTGTTGATCAATCCCACATTCTTTCATACGTTTTATGAGGACATCGAGGCGTTCTTCGCGTTGACTTCCTCCAACGATTTCTCCAAAAGCTGGAAGTAAAATATCCACCGCTGCGACGGTTTTCTCATCGTCATTCATACGCATATAAAATGCCTTTATACCTTTTGGATAATTAGTGACGACAACAGGTTTTTTGAATAGTTCTTCGGTAAGATAGCGTTCGTGTTCGCTCTGCAAATCAATACCCCAGGTTGGTTTAAATTCGAATGATCGCTTCGCTTTGGAAAGAAGGGTGATAGCATCGCTGTATTCAATACGTTCAAAAGGTGTGTTTGCAATGTTTTGCAGCTCATCGATATGGTTCTTTTTTATGTATCTCGAGAAGAATTCCATATCCTCTTGGTGATTATCAAGCAACGTGCAGATTACGTATTTTATGAGACGTTCTGCTATGGTATGATTGTCAAATAGATTTACAAAAGCTGCTTCCAACTCAAGCATCCAAAATTCAGATAAATGCCGACTCGTATTGCTATTTTCTGCACGAAATGTGGGGCCAAGCGTATAAACTCTGCCAAGGGAACAGGCCATTGCTTCGGCAGCAAGTTGGCCACTTACCGTCAAATAGCTAGGAGCTCCAAAGAAATCTTCATTCTTTTTATGAACAACCTGAAATAATTCACCGGCGCCTTCTGCATCTGCTTGTGTAATAATAGGAGTTTGCACGTATATAAATTGTTCTTCATCACAAAATCGATGAATTGCCATGAGTGCTGCGTGGCGAATTCGCATGATGGTAGAGAAAGTGTTAGAACGGACGCGTAAGTGAGGAATTGTCCTCAGGAATTCGAAACTATGTCTTTTCTTTTGTAAAGGATAATTGTCATCCGATGCCCCTAACAGTTGGACGGTGTCTGCGCGGAGTTCGTATAGCTGTCCTTTTGCGGGAGAAGCCATAACGGTTCCTTCAACCGAAACGCTAGAGCCGGTTTTTATAGCACCTGTTGTTTCTGAGAGAAGTTCATTGTCGACGACAACCTGTAATGGTTGTAAGCAGGATTGATCTCCGAGAGATATGAATGAAACCGAACCCATTGTGCGGATAGATCTAACCCAGCCAGATATATGAACTGGCATGTCCTGCATATGGTTCTTTGTAATATCTATTACTCTTACAGTAAACATCATTTTTTTACTTTATAAACAGACCACAAAAGCGTGTTTGGTGAAAGAGCTCGCATACCCCTGCTTTTTTGTACAAGGTGTTCAATGGGATCCATTCGAGGTGCCTGGTTCAGAATCGTTCCATGTAGTCAGTTCGATGAGATTACCTTCGGGATCGGTAATCATGGCGCTATATGCACCCCAAGACATTTCTCTACAGCCGTATACTGGATGCGCTCCTGAATCGATCATTCGAGTATACTCGCGACGGACATCCTCAACCAAAGGGAAGTTGAAAGAAACAAGGAATGTGCCGTTGGGTGTACCAGGCGGATATTGTGGAGTAAGGTCATCGAGTAGATCCACTAGTTCCATTTTCTGAAAGATACAAAAACGTATCCCATCATTCTCAAATTCTGCAAAATCGTCAGAGGATTCCCAGCTTGTTTCTAATCCAACAACATCCCTATAGAATTCAACCATTTTTGACAGATCGTTGGTGTATATTCCCAACATATCAAAACGCATTACAGCCAAGTGATCCCCCTAGAAATTTTACATATCGTATAAAAAACAATTCACTCAACGTGTTGTTGAGTGTTCTCGGTCGCTTTTTTACTAGGTCTCACGTATAGATAGAACACTCCAACATATGACAGTGCAAAGCCATAAAACCAGCCGTATTTGAATCCTTTTTTCTTGGCTATTTCATGACATACAACGATGCAGAATATCCATGATAAAGCCAGTCCGCCTTGGATAATGCCTAATGAACTTGAAAACATTATTCGCTGCCTCCTGTGTTAATATCTTTGGTGCTATTTTCTGTTAGTTTCGGTTTTGGGCTAGGGAGTTCTTTCTTTGGACGGACCAACAAGAGAGCTATACCAACGGGGCCCATGATCAATCCCCAAAGCCATCCCACGGTGAAACCCCTCTGGGCTCCTATTTCTTGACCAATTTTTGCGCTGATAACCAAATAAAATACAAACAGAAATGATGCAATAATCCCTAGGAAAAGCAACCCAAGGAATCCCATACCAACAAAAAATCCGATGATTTCTACGGGTATATCGCCCAGGAATTCTGGTGTAGAATCGAGCCAGGACTCGAAATCTGGGTTGTCCCGTAAAAATTCCCTCATCCCTCTAAATCCATCATCAACTTCTTTCATATATATCTCCTTAACAATATGAGATATGGTATATGTCTGCATCTCGTTTGACAACGCTTCTAGAATCTACCCATGCTTTTGATGTATCAGGGGAGTATTTGTTTAATGAGAAGTACAGAGGAAAAACCTAGAGTTCCGCGATCGTTGCTGATGTATTAATCAGTGCTATGTGCTACACTTCTATCTAGGTAATTGTGAAGAATATTTCTATGTCAAAACAGTCAAATGAAGTTATTACAAATACTCGTATAAAGCGCTTTGTACACCTGCCTTCACCAGAGGATTTAAAACGTGAAGTGCCAGTGGACGAATCGGTCAGGGCATCGGTACATCGATCGAGGGATATCATATCAGATATTTTACAAAAGAAAGACGATCGGATGCTATTTATTGTCGGACCATGCTCTATTCACGATGTTGGAGCGGCTCAAGAATATGCAGAAAAACTCCAGAAGCTCAGTAAAAAGATTGAAAAAGAGATAGTCGTGCTTATGCGATGCTATTTTGAAAAACCTCGTACCCGGCTTGGGTGGCGTGGACTGATCGTTGATCCTCATCTTGATGGTACATACGATATGACGGAAGGCTTGCGGACTGCTCGTAATCTTCTAAAAAACATTATATGTATGGGCTTGCACATAGCAACTGAAGTACTCGATCCTATTGTACCTCAATATTTGGATGATGTTATTTCCTGGGCTGCGGTTGGAGCTCGTACCACTGAATCCCAAATTCACCGGGACATGGCTAGTGGTTTATCGATGCCAATTGGGTTCAAAAATGGCACGAGTGGCGATGTCATGGTTGCTGTTGATGCAATGATATCTTCTCAGGATGCACGTTGCTTTCTTGGAGTTGACCAGGATGGAACATTGGCGGTAGTGCACACCAATGGCAATGCAGATGTACACCTCATCTTAAGAGGAGGTTCTTCTGGTCCCAACTTTTCATCAACACATATAAGAGAAGCAGAGCAACACCTCGAACAGGCGAGCTTGGAAAAAAGTATGGTTATAGACTGTTCGCATGGTAATTCTCAAAAAGATTTTACTATGCAAAAACATGTGCTCCGCTCGGTGTTAGAACAACGAATTCGAGGAACAAGAAGTATCCTCGGTGTTATGTTGGAGAGTAATCTTAAAGAAGGTCGGCAGAACCTTGGGAACTCGATGGATTATGGTATTTCGATCACAGACGCCTGTGTTGGTTGGACCGAGACAGAAGAATTACTGTTGTATTGCGCCGAACAACTGAATGCGCATAGGTGATGCAGATGGCAAAATCTCGAATATCGGTCACAACGAAGACATCCGAACAAGCTATGAAGTCTGAGCATTATGTGTATGCTTTTTCTGAAACGAGGGGATATACAAATGAGTGATTCTGTTCAAAGATCGACATCTATAGCTGCGCGTGCCGCTAGGATTTCTAGGAAATTGGGAGGATTATCACATGCACAGCGATGTGAATATCTGCGTAGATTCTCAGAATTACTCCGACAAGAAGCGCAGACGATCATAGCAGAAAATAAAGAAGACTGTCGTGCAGCGGAAGATATTCCTGCAGCTCTTCGATCACGTTTGGCAATTTCTCTTCAAAAACTAGACAAAATAATAGAATATCCGCTAAGTATTTTACAGCTTGATGATCCGCTAAATATGCTACAGGTGAACACCATGCTGGATGATGGACTTGTCCTAGAGCGAAGGTCTGTACCACTCGGGGTTGTATTATTCATCTTTGAATCAAGACCAGATGCTTTTATACAAATGGTTTCGCTTGCAATGAAGACGGGAAACGTGCTCTTGTTGAAACCAGGTCGTGAATCGTTGCGGACTTGCAAAGTCTTTTTTGAACTATTGACCAAGGTCACCAAAGAATTAGATATGCCTTCTGATTGGTGTTTTCTGCTTGAAGAAAGAGCAGAAGTGCATGAACTGCTTCGATGTGATGATCATATAGATTTGGTTATTCCTCGTGGCTCCAACGAATTTGTTAGAGACATTATGAAGCATTCAAATATACCAGTGCTTGGGCATGCAGATGGCAATTGCCACATATACATAGATACTGATGCCGATATGGAATTGACAAAGCGCATTGTTGTTGATGCAAAAACACAATATGTTGCGGTGTGTAATGCGGTGGAAAGTCTTTTGATTCACAAAGATAGGAAAAACGATATTCCTGCATTAATCGATGTATTGAGTAGCAAGGGAGTTACCGTTCGAGGGGATATCGGATCTCAGAAAGTCGATGCAAGGGTGATACCTGCCGAGGAAGAAGATTGGGGGATGGAATACCTCGATTTGGTGGTTTCTCTCCGTGTGGTGGAATCTTTGGATGAAGCACTTGAATGCATACATCGGTATGGGTCGAAACACACCGATGTTATCATCACAGAAAACAAGAAAAATGCAGATATGTTTTTGCGGCAGGTAGACACTGCAAATGCCTTTGTGAATTGTAGCAGCCGTTTTTCGGATGGCTATGTATACGGACTTGGTGCAGAGTCTGGGGTAGCCACTGGAAAGATTCATGCGCGTGGACCCGTGGGGTTAGAAGGTTTGTGTACGTATAAATGGATCCTCAGAGGACAAGGACATATAATTGGTGATTATGCTGGGACGGGATCATTTAAGCACAAGAATTTGCTATCATAGGATTTTTTTATGCAGCGGATCGTTGTAAAGGTTGGCACTAATACTTTGAGGGCCCAGAAGGGAGTTGACGAAGGGTATATAGAAAATCTTTGCGGTCAAATCGCCTGGGCGATGCGAGAAAAGCGTTTACAGGTCATCCTCGTATCCTCGGGAGCTATAGGGCTCGGGAAAAAGATGCTGGGTATCAGCGAAGAGATAAACAGCATAGCATACAGGCAGGCCGCTGCTTCGATTGGTCAGCCATTTTTGATGCAAACCTATCGGAGTACGTTCGAGCGCCACGGCATCCTCACCGCACAGCTTTTGTTTAGTCGTTCTGCCTTCAACGAACGAAAATCCTTTTTGGCATTGCGTACAAATCTTGAAACTTTGTTAGGAGCCCAGAATGTTTTGCCGATTTGTAACGGTAATGATAGTGTTTCTACGAGTGAGATAGATGAGGGCTTTGGAGATAATGATATATTGTCCGCATTGCTTGCCTCAAAAATAGATGCCGATTTGCTTGTTTTGCTCAGCGACATAGATGGCGTTTACACAGACAACCCGAAAACCGACAAGGATGCAAAAAAAATTGATCGGATAAATTCATTGTCTGCATTCGACTGGGAAGCGGCAAAATCGACAAATAATAAATATGCTGTTGGTGGAATGCGTTCAAAACTTGAGGCTGCCTCACTAGCAAGCAGAGCCCAATGCGACACGATTATTGCAGATGGAAGGGCAGAGGCTGTTCTAAAAAGAATAATGCAGGGTGAATCGATTGGCACACGCATACTATCAGAAAAAAGAATTTCTAGTCGCAAAAGGTGGATACTACAAAGCATTGCACAGGGGCATCTTACTGTCGATGGCGGCGCTATTGACGCGATCAAGGCGAAAAAAAGCTTGTTGCCCAGTGGCCTGAAAGCTGTTGAAGGGGAATTTCCTGCTGGGGCGGTCTTGGCCGTGAACGATCAAGCAAAACTGGTAACGGTCTTGAGCAGCTCCGAACTGAGAAGCGTTTTGGGACGTCATTCTGAGACAATCGCTGAGAATCTTGGCAATAACAAAAAATTGATCGCAAGGCCAAGCGATATTGTGTTTTATTAACAGATGACTTTGGTAGTGTATGGATCACTCAACCTTCGTGTTTGAGCAAAAAGATATTCGAAGAGAAGAAAAAGATGAGAATCACCGATATGCCCGAAAAGTATTACCTTGATTTAGAAATTGTCGAGCTTCGTGTTTGGTGCCATATTGGGGTGTATTGGTGGGAGCGAATAATACCTCAGAGACTGAGTGTTGCCCTGCGCTGTACTATTGCACAGAATTATGCACCGATTACCATTGATGATTTGAATAAAACAATTGATTATACGATGCTCGCGTCTTATATCAGAAAGACCCTACGTTCGGGGCGTTATTTCTTGATAGAAACCGCTGTGTCAGCATTATTCGATGGATTAAATCCTCTATGTAAGTATCCAAAAGAGTTAAGTGTCCGTATTATAAAACGCGGTAAATTTTATGGAAAGTATCGAGTGGGTCTGAGTAGGGTAAAAGTCATGAATGGATCAGAAGAATAGCGGGTAGACTGTGGATAAATTCGAAGATTCTTGTACAATGTTTCAGAACGGTATACTCTAAAAAGGTAAAAGAAGGTATAACATGTCTAAAGTTTCAAAAAATGCAAGACGCGTAGGCGAAAAAGAATTGACAAGCCGTTGGGGTGGCAAGATAGTCATGAAGGGGCTCTTCAAGAATGGTCGTCTTACTTATTACGCAACTTGTGAAAAAAGTGGCAACAAAGCTCGAAGACCTCGCGATCTGATGTAAGCGATGATTCTTTCTGGAAAAGAGATTTCTAGAGAGATCGGTGAAAGCATAATTATAGATCCTTTTGAACCATCTCAGATAAATCCGAATAGCTATAATCTTAGATTGGATAACACGCTCTATGTGTACACCTCGGATGTGCTTGATATGCGCAAAGAAGAGCCAGTCAAGAAGATGACTATACCAGAGGGTGGTTTTTTACTCGAACCAAATACCCTCTATCTTGGGCAAACCTATGAGCATACGGAAACAAAGCGATATGTTCCAATGCTTGAAGGACGATCTTCTATAGGTCGGCTTGGCTTATTTATTCATGTTTCGGCGGGATTTGGAGATGTTGGATTTTCTGGAAAATGGACATTGGAAATGTATTGCGTAAAGCCCCTCAAAATATATCCATTTGTCAAAATCTGTCAAATTTTTTATCATACGATACAAGGGTCATACGAATTGTACGACAATACGGGGAAGTATCAGCATAGCCAGGATCCTTCTCCCAGCAAATTGTTTCAGGAGTTTTTGTAATGAAGAGTCGAATGATATATAGATGGGGCATAATTGGTGTTTTTATAGGTGTCGTCGTTGGCATAGGAGCCTGTGGGAGCGTTGGTTTATCGGGAGGGAGTGGTGACAATCAAGGCGATGGTGCTAGTTCTGGGCCAGAGCTTTGGGCAATAGAAGAGACAACAGCGCTTACAAGAGGCAATAACGTATATCTTATTGGGACGTGGCGTGATCTTGAATTTCTGAGTGCAAATTTTGGGGAAGCAGGAGCCCCTGCTGATGCAGAGTATCGATTGACTGATGACATACGATTTCCTAGTAGAAGTAATGTTCCCAGTGGCAAGGAGAGTGAATCATACGCGAAGTCTGCAGGGTTTCAGTCGATTGGTACAATCGAGCGCCAATTTACCGGGACCTTTGACGGAGACGGGCATGCAATCATTGATCTGGTAATCAACAGACCAGATGAAGATGAGGTTGGGTTGTTTTCTGGTGCAGATGGTGCAACGTTCAGGAATGTTCATTTACGTAGTGTTTCTATAACAGGAGGCTCAATTGTGGGAGGGTTGGCTGGATTTGATGATGATGTAACGATTGAAAAGAGCTCTGTGAGCGGTGATGTTTTTGGTCGTGACGCGGTGGGTGGGTTGGTTGGAATGAATATTGGGACGACTACCATCAAAGAGAGTTTTGTGAACGGTGATGTTTTTGGTCATGTCCAGGTGGGTGGGTTGATTGGAATAACAAATGGCGATGTAACGATCGAAAAGAGCTATGTGAGTGGCACTGTTTCTGGTCATGCCCAGGTGGGTGGGTTGATTGGAATAACAAATGGCGATGTAACGATCGAAAAGAGCTACGTGAATGCCGCTGTTACCGGTGAATGGGAGGTAGTAGGCGGGTTGATTGGGTGGAATGCAATAGTAATGGGGACTACCATCTCCAATGTCTATGGTAAAGAGCAAACTTTTGTCAATGAAGATAGGAATACAGTTAATGTCCCGGCAATCGGAAACGGTGGAGTTGTTGCTGGAATAACGTTACTCTCTGAAATAGATCTGCTAGGAACCGACAAAGAGAATCTGCAAGCTCAATTTGCTGGATTTGATTTTACCGGAGAACGCAATACAAACCCGGCAATCGATCCTACCTGGGTATTTAGAGGTGATGCTGTTTGGCCCGTCCTCTTCTGGCAGACAGAAACAGAATAATATAGAGACTGTGATTGGTAATCGACCAGGGTTGGGGAGGTCGGCAGGACGGGTGTGTGGAGCTTTACAAGCAATGCTTTGTCGCGGCAATTGTATTCATGGATAAAAAAGTGCTAGACATGGTCACTCTGCGGTAAAAAAGGAATGATGTTGGAGTTGAGTGTTCGAATCAAACAAGTAGACATACCATGGGTTAAGTTTTAATGCTTGTATCACTTTATAACACAAGACTGCAGCGCAGTCGTTGATCTAGTTGTGAGAATATATGTGATACAAAGGTCGTTTGCGGATGCCTGTTTGTTGTGTGTTTCTTGCGTTTTTGGGCTAACCAGCTCACCTTGTGAAGGCGAGTGCCGTTCGCTAGGGAGTTTCGTGGTGTTTATGTTTTTCTGTGAACAATTCATCGAGTGAAGTGTTGTACTGTGTGTTGAGCAGTTGACTGATCGATGACCCTAGTTCTGCTGCATAGGGGAAGATGCTGGTAACACGCTCGAGATGTATATTACTCAATATAAACGTCTCAAGAATCATTTTTGCCGACAAAAGTCGGTCTTTCTTTTTAACGCACAGAACCTTAAGAGGTTGGGTATAGGGCATTGCCTCCCAGGTGATCATTTCAATTTGAGCGTAGTCACCGGCATCCTTGCTTTGATTCGAGATCCTGAGCGGTAGGTTTTCTATGATGTCCTCAAGCTTTTCGAGCAAGGCTGAGAGCCTGAACCACCCGTTTGCGCAGTTGAAATACGTTGGTTCTATTTGAGAGATACTGGATGGATCGATAGATACGCCTATGTCAGCGCACGTCAGTCGACCATGTTCGTCAGTGACCAGGATACCTCCCTTTTTATCTAGGGCGGTGCGCGGACTGAACTCGTAGATCGAGCAAACCGAGGTGCATGCAAGATATGCAATAATTCTCGGGTCGATTGTATAACCGAGATTGTCGATATTGCCGATACTCACAAAATGAATTCCCTGCGCATACAATTCCTTGTATATGTTCCGTAACACATGAAACTGTTGTCCATGACCACCCGGTAATCCATACGGTTCACCGCTATTACCGAACGCAGATTGAAATACCCTTCGAGGGTATCCAAGTTTTTCGTGGGTGATGGCTGCAATCAATGCTTGCTCTGCTTCGTAGATACTGCCTTCCCATACGGAGCTTGTACAAAATTCTGTTTTTAAGATATCTTGTTGAGCTTTTCGGATATGAGACGCATTCTTTGTGTTTAGCATCTGAAACAAAGGGGCGGGATGCCCTTGTACGGGGATGTTGTATTTATGTGTGATCTGCTCATACCGTTCGTACATGGTTTTGATCATGCGGAATTTTAGCTCAAGGAATGTCGGGCCAGGGGCTTTTGGTGTATACCAAGCGGGAGCAAGGGCCTTGGGTAGACCTTGCAGGCGTGGAGCATAGGTTTTGAATAGTTCTTCGTATATGGCGTATAGCTCGGGAGAATAGGAATGGTTCTTCGTGGTATCTGCATAACTGGAGGCAGATCCTCCGTTTAATATACCATAGGAATAGGTTGGGTACAGTAGGGTACCTATCTCTACAAGTTTCTCAGAATCTAAATGTAAGGGATCCTTGGTCTGTAAATAAGGCAATCGACTTATTTGCGGAAAGGTGTGGAGAAGAACGTTTTTCTGCTTTTCCTCGAGATCGATTCCTTGGTCCAACGACATCAAGTCTGGATGGTGAACGACTGGTTCGAAGACCTGGGGAGATATTGATTTTGCATTAACTTTTTCAAGTAATTGGTTTGTGAGCTCCCAATCGATACCCGCGGTTAGACATTTTTGCTTTAAGTCTTCTGAATTCATCGTATCTTGGTATCCATGCTATTTTTTTGGTATGTCCGGAAGGACACTGGCTCCCATATGCATGTAGGCATGTGCAACTCCAATCAATGATACGTTATAGTCGGTGATGATGGAAATTGGAATTTTTTTCAAGAAAGTTCTGAACAATTCGGTATAATTTTCGCAAAACGCGTCTTGAAAGACCGAAGATGATTTGATGGTTTGCGCATGTTTTGCAATAATACCGCCAGCCAAGAAGGCGTGCACATGCAATCCAAAAAACATGCACGTTGTTGCGGTAAAACGTGCCAACAATTTCAGGAATATATCCCAAATATTTTTACATTGCGGATCAGAATCCATATGAGTGGTTATCAGTTTTGAGCGGTCGTTTTTGTCTGTGTTGCGAATGGTTTCTAGCATTGTTTGTGAATCCCAGGACTCAGAATCGATAAAATATTCCGAAATATTGTGAATCCCAGGACCGGAAACAAAGAATTCGGCTCCCGGAGGAGATCCTAGTTTTTTTCTCCAATACGAAAATAATGCCTCAGTTTGTTCATCCATCGGGATTACATCGGCATGCCCACCCTCACTAGGTATTGCGACATATGAATCCTTCGTGTGCATCAAAGCCCCAGTGCCCAGTCCAGTCCCCGATCCAATTACTACATATAAGGGCGTATTGTCGGATGCGTATTCGCCGGTTTGCAATTGCGATACTGTTTGCTCGTTGTTTTTGATGATTGGTAAGGAGTAGGCAAGTGCAGAAAAGTCATTTATCAGAAGAGTTGGTATTTTATAGTGGTTTGCTATCTTTTGGGCATCAATTTTCCATGACACATTTGAAAGATGAGAGACGTGATTGATGATATGCCCAGCTCCTGAACAGGCCAAGGAAAGTCCTGCGCTGTCGAGGTTTCCAATCACGATGTCGAGTGCTTGTTCTAGGTTCTCAAGCGATTGGGTGTTGAATCGTTGAATGTCACCGATGTGGTAGTTATCGCCTTCAACCCTCACGAGTGCAATACTCGTATTTGTGCCCCCCACATCACAACAAAGAATTTGTTTTTGTTGCATTATGCATAGTATCATTTCTAACATATGGGATTCAAATCTAGATTTTTTTTCGTCGCAGCTTGTGTATTACCACTGGTATTTCTTTTTATCGCAACCGCTACTTTTGCTGAAGAGCTGCCCCAGATACCGGGATATCTCAAAAGTATCGATATTGAATTACGAGCAAAAAGTGCCATTGTTTACGATGCCAGCAATAATTTGGTTTTATTTGAAAAAAATGCCGATTCATTATATTCGATTGCATCACTCACAAAAATAGCAACGGTATATGTAGCGCTCAAAGCAATAGAAGAAGGAAATTTTTCTCTGCACGAAACTCTTGATATCAGTCCTGCTTCGTATGCGAATGCTCAACCGGCGGGATCTTCATTGTTGTTCCTAGGTCCGAATCAAAACGTCACAGGATTAGATTTACTCTATGGCTTGACCGTAAGTTCTGGCAATGATGCTGCGCATGCCATTGCATCGATTATCGCTGGATCTCCTACGGTATTTGTTCAGCAAATGAATGAATTATCGCAATCGCTTGGAATGTATTCGACCGTATTTGTCGATAGTTCGGGGCTAGGGAGTGCAAATAAGAGTTCGGCGCGTGAGTTAATGGTTCTAGCATCGTCTATGTACAAGCGGTGGGAAGCGATGTCAAAACTACTTTTTGGCAGGAGATCGTTTCAATTTCCACACACCGAAAATGGCATCATGCAATACAATCGGAATACCTTACTCGATCAATATGATGGAGCAGATGGATTAAAGACGGGGTATACGGATGAAGCGGGATATACTTTTGTGGCTTCTGCAAAACGAAACGGGCGACGAATGATCGTTGTCTTGCTGGGGATTGAGGCCGAAACAAGAGAGATAGGGTATCGATTTAGGCATGAACAGGCTGTTCAATTGATGGACAGCGCTTTCGAACAATTTCAATTGTATGGCATATCTATGCAAGACCCTCTTATAACTATTGATGGAGGTCCAGCGTCCGGAGCACCTACAAATATGGATTTTCCTTCGACCTTGTATCTTCACAAGAGTCAAATTATTTCACCAGAACTATCCATTGATACCCCTGAGTTTGTAAGTGCTCCCGTAGACAAAGGGGAAATCATTGCGCATATGTATGCCATGATAGATGGGAACTCGCACCGAGTCGCTTCTCTAACAGCTAAAGAGAGAGTCGAACGAGCCCCCTGGTGGAAAAATATTTGGTTTTGGTTAAGACGTTTGATGATTCCGGAACCTGCGTATCGAGGAATTGTACGCATTGCGCCAATCTCTTGAGCAATGTTTTTCGTGTCATAGTAGACAGCGATATATAGCTTGGAACTTATCTGTAGTTATTTCATTTTCCCTTGATTGCTTGGGTGATCGGTTCTCTTGACAAGCGAGATCATAGGACGTACCATACACCATATTTACTTATAAATCGAGGAGAAACCATGTTATTTAAAGCTGACGCACTTCCCTACAAATTTGATGCCTTGGAGCCTTATTTTGATGCCAAGACAATGGAAATACATTATGAGAAACATTACAAAGGATATATTTCCAAACTAAATGACGCAAAGGCGGGTACTGAGATAGATGAACTTGAATCTATGCACGCCATATGGGAACGATACAGCACTTTGCCTTCCGATCTACAGACAAAAGTCAATAAATTTGGTGGAGGCTACACGAATCACTATATGTTTTGGATGATGCTTAGTCCCGAAGAAAATCAAAAACCGAGTGGAAAGCTAAAGCAAAGTATTGATCGTGATTTCGGTAGCTATGATGCATTCAAATCTGAATTTTCAAGCAAGGCTGCAGGTCTTTTTGGTAGTGGATGGGCATGGTTGGTTTGGAAAGATGGGAAATTCACCGTTCAAACAACAGCGAATCAGGAATTTATCGGTAGAGATGGTGTTTCCAGCCCTTATCTTGCCTTAGATGTTTGGGAGCATGCGTATTATCTAAAATACCAGAACAAACGTCCTGATTATATAGAAGCTTTTTTCAATATCATAAATTGGAATTGGATATCTGAAATGTTTGAAGAATACAATAAGTAACCGAATTTCTTTTTAAGACGATGAATTCTGATATACGCTCACAGTTTCCATTACTTTCTGAAAAGGTACATGATAAGCAAGTTGTCTTCTTAGATAATGCTTCGACAACTCCAAAGCCTCAATCGGTGATAGATGCCGTAAATGACTATTACACCCATTACTGTTCTAACATACACAGGAGTGTGTATTCGTTTGGCGAAAAGGCGAGTAAGGCATACGAGGACTCGCGAGAAGTCGCTCGGTCATTTTTTTCTGCTCCAGACGATATGACGGTTTTATTCACGGCTGGTGCAACCGATGGTTTGAATTTTGTTGCTCGTGGATTGATTCCTAGCTTGAGTGAAGGAGATACAATATTGTTGTCTCCAATCGATCATCATGCAAACTTGGTCCCTTGGCAGATTGCAGCAGAAAAATCAGGTGCAAACATAAAATATATCCCTATAACCGAGGACAGCACGTTTGATATGGCTGCTTTAGACGATTCCTTTTTTGAAGGGGTGAAAGTGTGTGCAATAACGGGTATGTCGAATGTTACCGGATATTTGCCACCGCTCGAAAAAATTTCTGCTTTGTGTCGAAAAAACAACATCATTTTTGTGATAGATGCTGCACAGCTCGCTAGTCATGCTCCAGTCGATCTTGGTAATCTTTCTTGCGATTTTTTTGCAACTTCGGTACACAAGATGTATGGTCCAACGGGTGTGGGAATCCTTCTAGCAAAGACTAGTTTGCTCGAAGATATGCCTCCACGACTCTATGGTGGTGGAATGATAGACCATGTTGGTTATGAGCGTAGCACTTGGGCCACCATTCCAGAAAGATTCGAGGGAGGAACCCCAAATATTGCAGGGGTTATCGGTACTAAATACGCATTAGAATTTTTGATGTCGATAAATAGAGAATCCGCAAAGAAGCATGAGGTAGATATTCTTTCTTGTCTACGATCCGCCTTGGCAAATATCGACGGAATACGGCTGATTGGTCCGGATCAAGATACTTGTTCGGTGTGTTCATTCCTTGTTGAGTCGGTCCATGCGCACGATTTGGGCACGCTTGTAGATCATTCGGGTGTGGCGATGCGTACTGGACATCATTGCGCACAACTGTTGATGCGTCATTTCAATGCGCATTCTACATCTAGATTATCTTTCGGTGTGTACAATACCTTCGAGGAAGTTGATATAGCCGTTAAGGCCATTCGAGATTCCTTGGAATTTTTGAGATGACATTATGTATAGTTTGGAATTAAAGCAATTAGCAACCGATAAAACCCATGTATATGCCGATGAACCCGGCTTTGAGCATCTATGTTCATGCAGAAATCGAACATGTGCTGACTATGTGGATATATATGTAAAAAGAATTGACGATCATACCGTTGAAATGAGGCATAAAGGAGAGGGATGCATGTTTTCAAAGGCTTCTGCTCATGTGTTATGCGAGAGAGTAAAAGGTATGTCCATGAACGACGCGAAGGAATACCTTGTTCAGAACCTTGAAAGGCTTGACAATGGAGAGTATGGGGAGGTGTTCGCCGCCTTTTCAGGCATTCCATTGGATTCAAGTAGGACAGTATGTTATCGGTATGTTTGGGCTGGATGTAGAGATTGCTTCTCAGAGTAATGTAGTAATCGTATTATCCTAAAATCCCATTCGATAGATCAGGAGGATAGTAAGAAATATGAAGAAAGTAGTTCTGATACGTCACGGTGAAAGTACGTGGAATAAAGAAAACAGGTTTACTGGTTGGCATGATGTTTCATTGAGTGAAAAAGGGCATCAAGAAGCGATAGAAGGGGGTGCTCTCCTAACATCGGAAGGATATACGTTTGATATGGCGTATACATCCTTGCTCACAAGGGCCATACAAACTCTCAACCATGTGCTCGAAGAAATGTCTCTTTTATGGATTCCCGTATCGAAGCGATGGGAGCTCAATGAACGACATTACGGGTCATTACAGGGATTGAACAAAAAAGAAACCGCCGACAAATTTGGATCCGAGCAAGTACTCGTTTGGCGAAGAAGTTATGCCACCCCTCCCCCGGGGCTCGAAGAGACCGACGAAAGATATCCTGGTCGCGATCCTAGGTATTATGGCGTGCCAAATTTGCCACGTACAGAATGTTTAAAAGATACCTATGATCGGGTTGTTCCGTTTTGGAACGAGGAAGTAAAGCCTCTTGTTGAATCAGGAAAAAATATACTTATTGCAGCACACGGAAACTCACTCCGAGCTTTGGTTAAATATTTGGACGATATCTCTGAAGATGATATTGTACATCTAAATATCCCGACGGGTATTCCCTTGGTATACGAATTTGATGATTCTATGAAGGTTGTCTCACATAGATATTTGGGAGATCCTGAAAAGGCACGAAAAGCCGCAGAAGTAGTTGCCTCGCAAACTTCTAAAAATTAACGATTGTGTCGACGAGTAGCGAAGAACAATATTTAAAAATAATCTATTCATTATCCATAGAACAGTCTAGAGAGCTGGTTCCCATGAGGGAAATAGGTTTGCGCATGTCTGTGAGCTCAGGAACGGTCACGAGCATGATAAAAAATCTAGATAGACAAAATTTTGTAAAATACGTTCCTCAAAAGGGCTGTTCTTTAACAAAGGCAGGAAGGACCGTTGCCATTACACTGTTGAGGAGACATAGGCTTATTGAAGAATTTTTGTTCAAGATTCTAGGATATTCTCGATATAGTATCCACGATGAAGCTGAAACACTCGAGCATGTTGTATCAAATTATTTTATAGATCGAATAGATGAAATGCTAAACTATCCACTTAGGGATCCACATGGCGATCCGATTCCAAATAAATCAGGAGAAATTTCTGAACAGATTGGCGTCCCTCTCCCCACAATGGAAATAGGTGTGAAAGGAGTAATTCAACGACTACACCAAATTGATTGTTCGGTCATGAAATATTTGGAAGAGCATGCCGTGGTTCCTGGATCAAATATTGTCGTTGCTAGCAAGGATGCGGCTGTAGAAATCATCACCTTATCTGTCGACGATAGAAATGCGGTATCATTGTCTTTCAATATTGCAAAAAACATCCACGTTCTTTTAGAAGAAAAATAATTATTCTATAGACAGTAACTGGGGATCTGCGGCTATTGGAGTATGGTATCTAGTACTTTACAACCACAGGTAAAGAAAGCTGGTCCATATAGGGATATACCTCAACGAAAGAGGACGTATCTCGGTCACTATTTGTCATTGCATGCAGCACAGCAATACGCGTTTTTCGGGAGAGGCTGAATATACAGCCAGTTCAGAGAGGGTAAAGAGAAGCGGTGTCATCGTTTTATGAGATATGACCAAATCCTTTCAAGAGGCATGTCTCCAAAAAAGCGTCTGAGAAGAATAGAGGATTGCGCCATTTTCCCGCTGGCGTAGCGGCGTTTTGGTTTTTTTGCTTTAATGATCTTTGCAATTGTTTTTGCAATGCCCATGGGGCTGCTCGCATTTTTTCGTGTTTTTGGATTCATGGTGAACGCTGTGAAGGCGTCGGCAAAAACTTTATACTCGCTGGTTATTGCATGCTCTTGGCTTGCATCGAATGAAGCATCGAAAAATTCTGTTTGTATATACCCCGGCTCAACAAGCACCACTTTTATTCCAAGATCCTTTGTTTCGATTCTTAAACAATCACTCCATCCCTCAAGAGCATGTTTGGTTGCTACGTACCAGGCTCCCAGGGGGATGAATATTTTTCCTGCAACCGACGATACATTGATAATTGTTCCAGATTTATTTTTCCTCATATGAGGCAAGACAAGTTTCGTTAGATGAGCCAAACCAAAGAAGTTTACTTCAAACTGATGTCGGGCCGTTTCCATGGGCAGGTCTTCAACCGTTCCCTTGACCCCAAAACCAGCGTTGTTGATTAACACATCGATTCGTCCTTCTTGCGTAATGATGGCATCTACAGCATTAACATTGTCCGAGTGTGAGCTAATATCCATGGTAAGTGGTGTCACGCCATACTGTCTAAGTTCCTGTAGTTTGTTGGTTCTTCGAGCTGCGGCATATATACGATGACCTTGTTGCGCCAATAAGATGGCAGCTGCTCTCCCAATGCCCGATGATGCTCCCGTGATGAAGATAACGAGAGGCTTTGCTAATGGTTTTTCCGTCTTAGTCATACATGTTCTGTTTATTTGAGCATATCCCAAAGAGTCTTGCAGACTTTGGTCGATATCATTAGACAACGAACGTGAAGGGAATAGCCACGTGAAGTGTAGCATTAGTAATATGAGTATACAATACGAACTCATACGGACATTTTTACGTAAATGCATACACGCTGATCTCTGATAAGCTTCAGAAAAATCTGGATTTTTGGATGTTTCTAAGGAGAATCAAGTAGTTATAGCAGGGGCAGGACTCGAACCTGCGACCTCCGGGTTATGAGCCCGACGAGCTACCAACTGCTCTACCCTGCGTCGTATGATCAGTGTTCCATATGAACGGGCGTACGTCAAGCCCTCGTTTGATGGAAATTTGATACTCACATGGAGTGTTTTTTCAGAAAACGCTCGAGTAAATCTAGGAGATGGTCTAGCTCTGAGGCGGTGCCAATGCTTATGCGCAGGTATTCGGGAAGTCCAAAGGATGCAAGATGTCGTATGTATAGACCTTCTTCTGAGCAAAATGAATAAAAGGGAGACGCCAGATCCTTCATGTGGATGCACAAAAAGTTTGCTTCGCTTGGGTAATATTTGAGTCCATGGATGTCACAGGCTTTTTGCAGGCGTGTGCGACCGGTTAGTACTGTTTGTATAGTGTCATTCTTGAATTGGGTATCGTCCAAAGCCTCATGCGCAGCTAGTTGGGAAATGATACCGATATTGAATGGCATTTTTACTTTATATAAGGTTTCTATGATAGAAGGCTGCGCGTAGGCAGCTCCTATACGTAATGAAGCGAGCCCGTATAGTTTTGAAAATGTATGGAGCACTATGATATTCGGCAAGTCTTGTATATAGCGTTTTGCATCTTCAAAAGAGTTTCCTGCGAATTCGGCGTATGCTTGATCAATAACAACAAGGGTAGAGCGAGGTATTCGGATTAATAATTCCCCAAGATCGTTGACGGTGGTGCCCGTTGGATTATTCGGGTGGCATAGGAATATTATTTTCGGATTTTTTGACAACAATTCTAGAAGGTGGCTGTTAGACAATTGGCCATCATGCATATCGATGTAAGCTATATTAGCTGAGGCTATGTGGCTTGCCGTTTTGTATTCACTGAATGTGTGACGAGGAATTAATACGCAGTCATCTGGATCGATATAGGCTTGGGTGATCAGTCTAATGATTTCGTCAGAACCATTTCCGACGAGGACCATATTTGGAGAGAATGAGTTAATGGCTGCTAATTTTTCCCTTAATTCTGAGGCAGAGCCGTCGGGGTATCGATGAAGTTGTTCTGCCTGTTTTTGTAATGCAGACAATACAAGCGGTGCGGTTCCCAAAGGATTCTCGTTTGAAGAGAGTTTTATATGACGTGAATCCCCTTTCCCAGAAACATAGGGGAGTATATTTGCCAGTGCTGAACGAGGTTGTGGAAATACAGAATTGTTCTTCGAATGTTTATTCATAGTCTTATGGGTAGGGGCTTATTATAGGAGTATCTCCGGAATATTGGTTGCTGCCATGGCACGAAGTGTATGAGTCAGTCTCTCTTTGGGGGATTTTTAATAAGGTATTCATGATCGGTGCACATGTCTTCAATCAGATCTCCCAGTTTCGTTTCGAGTGATTTTTTTGTTGATTTTGCAAAGACAAAGTTTCTTGTGTTAGTAAAGAGTGATTTTACCGTTTTCATTATTTTGTTGATTTCCTCGGCGCTGTACCCGTGCATAATGATCACTTTGTGTTGGGGCTCTTTTTCGTCGAGATTTTTGTCCTTCATATCATAAATTGTAGTAATTCGCTTTGATGTGGTACAGTGATGGGGAGTTCACCTATGAGCCAATTGTGGAAAAAAGACTACGAAGCAGATAATAGAATTATGCGCTTCACGGTAGGTTCTGATTACGAGTTAGACAAAAAGCTATTCTATGCTGATGTGATGGCGAGCATAGCGCATGTTCGAGGATTAGCGTATAGTGGTGTGATCGCGAAGACAGATGCCGAAAGATTGACCCATGTTCTTCAGGATATCTGGCAGCATAAACCCGATATACGCATGCAGGATGAAGATTGTCATACCTGGATCGAACAAAAACTTGTCTCTAGGCTTGGAGATCTGGGCAAGAGGATCCATACAGGTCGTAGTAGAAACGATCAGGTCCTCGCTGCTGCTCGTGTGTATACACGGGAAAAGACACTTGATTTGCTTGAAAAATGTATTTCTTTGTTACAACTATTATTTTCTAGGGCGAAAGAACACGAGAACACCCCTTTTCCAGGGAGAACGCACACCCTTGTTGCAATGCCATTTAGTATTGGAATGCTTTTTGACGCTTGGTTTGAGCAATATCTTGATGATATTACTCTTTTACATACAGCATATGAAAAAAACAATAGATCACCGCTGGGTTCTGCTGCTGGATACGGTGTTCCTGTATCACTCGACAGGGAGTATGTAGCCAAATTGCTTGGATTTTCTGGAGTTCAAACAAATGTACTTGCTGTTCAGAATTCACGGGCAAGGATTGAGTCTGTTGTACTTCAGGCCTTGGATCACATAATGATTACTAGTGCTCGGATTGCACAGGAATTGATCTTGTACAGCCTTCCAGAATTTAATTATGTTTCTATTCCGAAATCCTTGTGCACGGGATCGAGTATTATGCCGCAAAAACACAATCCAGATGTTCTTGAGCTGATTCGAGCGTCTGTACACACCGTTCATTCGCTTGCGGATCGGGTAACAATGCTACCGATTGGGCTGATTAGTGGGTATCACCGTGATATGCAGATAACTAAACAGGCTTGTATGGAGGCTTTTGATGCTGCGGAATCTACTCTCGATATGATGATACTCGTCATCAAAGAACTAGAAATAAACAATGAAGGGTTGGCAAAATCTCTTCCTCCGGAAATTTTTGCAACGGATGCTGTTTTTTCAAAGATTGAAGAAGGAGAAACGTTTAGAGACGCCTATCGTGAAATTGCAAAAGATCCGAAACGCTATGGAGAAACGGTTTCCTTCGAAGATTCTCGAAAGCTTAGGACTTCAACGGGAACCCATGGAAATCCTCCTTGGACCTTACGAATGAAGCAAATCGATGATATGATTATCCATGATTTGCAGATACGCAAAGAACATAAAAAAGCCTGTCAGGAAATTCTCCACCACGACTCAATATTTCCGGATGAGCTTATAAGCTAGCGACCAATCGTTCTGATATTTTTAACCCACGAGAGGTCTTGGGGCGTTAGACCGACATCATTTTTCTGCACACTCGATGATCAGACGAGGCATTGAGCACATCATATATGCGACAATTTGTTGACATCGCTAAAATCTATGGCTACCATGCACATTATAGTGAAACAAAAGAGACTTATTACTTCTGCCCTACCTTACGTGAATAACATCCCGCATTTGGGAAATCTTGTGCAACTTATCTCAGCGGATGTGTATGCTCGATATTGCCGTCTTGCTGGATTTGAAACGCTGTATGTATGTGGTACCGATGAATACGGAACCGCAACCGAAACCCGTGCACGAGGAAAGGGAATTACTCCTCAAGAGCTCTGCGACACATTTTATACAGAACATAAAAACATATACAAATGGTTTAACATATCATTTGATAATTTTGGAAGAACTAGCCGTGCTCAACACCGGTCTATCACCCAATCCATATTTTTGCAATTGTACAAGTCAGGATTCGTCACCGAGCATACGACCAAGCAATTGTTTTCGGAGAGCATGAATATGTTTCTGGCGGATCGCTATATTGTGGGGACCTGTCCGCATTGTAGTTTTAAAGAAGCTCGAGGCGATCAGTGTGAAAAATGTGGCACCCTTCTTGATCCTATGGATTTAGTAAATCCTCGATGCGTTTTCGATAATTCACCTCCTGTATTGAAAGAAACTTCGCATTTATATGTGAATCTTCCCGAGCTTACCGAACGGCTTGAATCATTTTTGGAAGGAAAATTTTCAACGGGATACTGGGCAAAGAATGCAGTGCAAATGACCCGTGCCTGGATTCGCGATGGACTAAAAGAACGCACGATAACACGCGACCTCTCATGGGGAATTCCAGTGCCACTGGAGAATTATTCACACAAAGTATTCTATGTATGGTTTGATGCCCCCATTGGATACATCTCTATCACAGCAGAACATACCGAGGATTGGACCAATTGGTGGAAGGCTCCTGAAGAAGTAGAGCTCGTTCAATTTGTTGGGAAAGATAATATACCCTTTCATACAGTGATATTTCCTGCCTGTTTGTTGGGGACGGGTGAAGAATGGACTCTAGTGAACCAGATGTCATCGAGTGAATACCTTACTTATAAAGGCGGAGCATTTTCAAAAAGCAGGAACGTTGGGGTTTTTGGTTCTGATGTCCTTGAAACTGGGATACCAGCAGATGTGTGGCGCTTTTATATTATATACAATCGTCCCGAGAGCTCTGATTATGCGTTTACGTGGAAAGATTTCCAGGAGACTGTGAACTCGGAGCTCATAGGGAATTTTTCGAATTTCGTGAATCGAATACTGAAATTTATAACTCGTTCGCTGAAGATAGATGTACTTACAGCTCTGCCTTCGCCTGACTATAACAATGCGTTTTGGGATTCGGTGAAAGAAGCAAAATCCGCGTTTGTGAAACATATGGAACGAACGGAACTGAGGAAAGCCATTCGTACGATGCTTTCACTGAGTGATATGGGAAATAAACTATTCCAAGCTGCCGAACCATGGAAACAAAAAGAAGCTCTGGACACCCAGTTGCAGGTTTTATTGGGAAACCTTTTGCGACTTGTTTTGGATTTATCGACGATGGCGTCGGTCTTTTTGCCAGATACTGCGGAACGAATCAGGTCTTTGTTGGAATACGAAGAAGATAAACCACTGAGTCTTGATGCAATAGCAACTCCAGATGTACGTATCAATAAAATAAGAGCCGTTGAAGTGTTGTTTTCATTCTTGGATAAAAACATAATCAAAAAGTTTGATGATAGATATTCAGGAGATTCATCAACAGAAGAAACATCTTCTATAGAAGAACAATTTGATAACTCTGTTGACTTGGTGGTTGCCGTCATTCAGAAGGCAGAATCTCATCCAGATGCAGAAAAATTATATGTTATCAATCTTGATGATGGCAGTGAAGCGGGTAGAGTCATTGTTTCGGGTTTACGGGGATATTATGAGATAGATGAACTTGAGGGCAAGCATATTGTTTTGGTAAAAAACCTCAAACCATCAAAACTACGCGGCATTCAAAGCAATGGAATGTTACTCGCCGCTTCTCAGGGTGATGATTTGGAACTTTTGGAAGTCCCTTGGGCTGTAGCAGGAACCTCGGTCCGCACAGAAGGGGGAGCCTCCAAAGAAATCGTAAAAAGAATAGATATCAAGAAATTTTTATCTATGAAAATAACGGTAAAAAATCATACTGTGGGGGTTGGAAAAAAGCATCTAGAATGCGATGGAAAACCTGTGCGTACGAACGCACTCTCAGCGGGTGATGTCTCTTAGAGAGCTGTACTCTAATCGGTTAAACAGCTTTTTGCAATCCGATGAATGGGCACATGTAAAAGAGCGTCATGGGTGGCGCGTCGTGCGTGTTGCAGAGGGGTTTCTTTTAACGAGACGTTTGGCGGGAATTCTCTCTTTTTCCTATGCTCCTTATTTTGGGGTGCATAAAAATAGTCCAGAAAAAAAGGAAGCGACACAAGAAAATCCTCCTATTCTATCCGAACATTTGATCAATACACCCCAAACAAGAAAACAGGGTGAAGGGGACCCAGAAGAGCCGATCAGTGAAAGGCTTATACAGGAGTTCCATCGTTTTTATATAGATCGATTGAAGTCGAAAAAAGTGAGATCGGGAGTTCTGCGTTGGGATCTGCCTTATTATTTTCATTACCAAGATACTGATGTTTCTGAGAAATCAGAAAAAAAAGAAGCCTTACAGATTGAACAAAACTCTGTAAGAAAAACCAGCCCTGAAACCATGAGTGAAATCTGTGAAAGGGATCTGAGGTGCATTGGGCTCATCAAATCTCCTGGGGACGTTCAGATGAGGCATACGCTAGTAATGGAGTTGATGCAGAGCGAAGAAGAATTACTTTCGCAGATGAAGCCAAAATGTCGATATAATATTCGTTTGGCGCAGAAGCGCGGTGTGCAGATTGATGTGTGTAGCGTAGAAGATTTTTATACACTTCACCAACAGACGGGAATTGAACGAGGGATTTCTGTTCGGTCTCTTTCCTATATGCGGGATATTTGTGCCTTGTTTGGAAAAGATTCTTGTTTCTGTTTGGGGGCCTATGTGAATAAGCGACTCGTGGCAAGTATCATGGTCTTGCAGTACAAGGGTTCAGCTACATACCTCTTTGGAGGAAGTAATCATGAAGGGCAGCAAACAATGGCTAATTATGCGATACAATGGGAAGCCATTCGTCATTCAAAATCACAAGGGGCGGATCTGTATGACTTTTTTGGACTACATCCACATAAGCAACGATACGCAGGCATTACCCGATTCAAGAAGATGTTTGGGGGAATCTTGTTAGAGCGGATGGGATGTTGGGATATTGTTCAGCGGCCACTCTCTGCCTACATGATGCGTCTATACGAAAAAATTCGAAGGCGCTGATTTGTCACAGAAAACAGACAATTAATTATAAAAAGTAGATACCCCACTATAGGTGCTGGCGGTTGTGTAATAGAAATTAATGCTGTTGGTTGATACCAAAAAAGCGATGGACGCATGTAACAAATGCATCACCTCTTTGGAACTCATGATCAAATTCAGCAAAAGATGTTGCCCCAGGAGAGCAAAGAAGAACAGAGGATGGCATTGTGTGAGCAGCTTTCAAGGCAGCGATGCAGGCTTCTTCAAATGTTTTGTATGAAGAATGTAGGTTTTGATACCCTATACCCATGAGATATTGTTTGAATCGTTCACTGGCGTTACCAGGTACGAGAAAGATGGCAGATACGTTTTTTGCTATTGTTTCTAGTGGGGATAGGTCGAGGTTTTTATCGGCGCCCCCAAGTATAAGCACTACGGGTGAAGCGGCGGAATGGGGATTGCTTGTTGGATTAAATTGACTCAGAGAAGCTTGAGTTGCCTGGGGGATGGTTGCAGCATTATCGTTGAAAATTGTTGTTCCGTGAAACGAGCCTAGGTATTGCATGCGATGAGGCAATCCCTTGAATGAATGTAATGCTTCGAGAATTGCATTCAGTTCAACCTCATTCTGGAGCATACTTTGTATACAAAAACTTACCGCGTATAGATTTGGGATACTCGGTATCATGGGGATTTTTGAAAATGGGATTATGTGAGAACCTGCATTATCCTGGATGGTGATGGAATCGCTATGGATTCGGGTCTGTGAATGACTATTTTGTATGATGCTTTGTACTCTAGGTTCTGGATGGTGTTGGTCGTTCGAACCTATGGTATGGAGGCGAGCAGCAACCGGCGGAATGAATGGGAGGGCTTGCTCTGCGATATACGCTTGATCGTTTGGATTTTGAAATTCAAATAGAGCCATTTTATCGGCCACATAGCTTTCGAAACTGTTATAGCGGTTTTGATGATCCGGATAGATATTGGTAAGGAATGCCTGTGAGAATTCTGGAATCAGTTTTTCCCCAAATGGGCTTTTTTTTACGCTTTGTTGTTCACAGACTCTTTTTAGATCGCCTAACTGAAATGATGAAAGTTCTAGAACAAGAGTATGTAGTTTTTGCGAGGCACTGGATAGAGGGGAGACACCTATATTTCCAGCGATCCCTACAGAAGAAGAGAGGCATTGTTGGGCTACATGCCCAAGCAAAGCAGTTGTCGTCGATTTTCCTTTGCTGCCGGTAATACCCCAATGCTGTTGCCAGTCTTTTTTTGTTCGTAAAAAAAGCGAAATATCGGTTTCTATCCAATTCGCCCATGTTAATATGTGCGATTGCGCGGGTATGGCGGGATTCTTTAATACGATGTCCGCTTCTTCTATATCCTTCTTTCGATGTTCACCGAGTACAAATGTGATAGGATATCCTTTCAATGCTTCAATGCTATTCCTTAATGTTTTGGCATCTTTTTTGTCGGTAACAATAACATGTGCCCCGGCTTTTGAACAAAATTTTGCTGCAGATATGCCACCCCCATGAAGACCCAATCCCAACACAACAACAATCTTTTTTTTTAAACTAAATAAGTCCATAATAAAAAAAATTTCAAATAACTCCAAAAATAGTTGACTAATTCTTTGTTACCATCTACACTGACAATGTCTTAAATAATATTTAAGACCAGCTTTAATGCTGTTCATGGTTCCTCCTTTTTCCTTCCTTTTGGCGGGTTCACAGTACTCTTCAATGCTCGTGTTCTCGCCTTCTTTTTATAGTAACACAACAGACCCGGAGTGAGGCATAGTTTGTCGGTTGTATAATTTTTTGATAAGAAATGTGGTCGCTTGTATAATATAGCAAAAAAGTTATTATATATAACGAAGGATGATAACGGTATCTAATAAATGTTGGTAAGTTATTGTATTTGGGAGATAATATCATGAAAAACCCTTGGTTAATTCTTTTATCAATAGTTGGTGGGATAGTATTTGGCATATTTGCGGGCGATGGAATTGTTTCGTACGTGGCTCCCATTGGCACAGTATATGTTGCCTTGCTCCAGATGTGTGTGGTTCCAATTGTATTGACTGCAATTCTTTCGAGTATAGCTGAGCTGATACGATCTCCTTCGGTTACTCAAAGGGTACTCTGGAAATTTACTGTATTTCTATTCCTCACATTATTTGCGACCAGTACACTTGGTGTGTTTACCGGGACAGTGACTGGACCAGGAGTGGTAGAGCAAGATCAGAGAAATATTCTAGGGCAGATAGTCGAATCTTCTAGCGTCGAAACAGATTATGGCGTAAGCCTTGATGCCGATGCAGATGATGAACCTGTCAATACTGAAGAGGGGGTGCTGATTTTCCTCCAAGAACTCATTCCAAAGAATATTTTTGCTTCTCTTGTTAATTCTGAAATACTGAGAATTGTGTTTTTTGCTATTTTGTTTGGTATTGCTATCGCCTATATAAAGAAAGAGCAAAGCGATTACATTATTAGTCTCAGCACAGGGATATATCTGTCATTTAACAAGATCATCGCTTGGACCATGTATTTGCTACCCATTGGTTTGTTTGTGCTTGTTGCAGAGCAAGTTAAGTCTACGGGGATTACAGCCTTGTTGGCATCAATCAAACTAATTATTTCATTCTATGGACTGGGTCTACTTCTCATTGTTGTTAATACCGTAATCATCTCGGTGCGTTCAAGGTTATCTATCGTGAAGGTGCTGAAGGCTTGTTTGAGCCCTATCTTTGTTGCATTCTCAACGAGAAGCAGTATTGCAGCAATTCCTGCCTCGCTGGAAACCCTAACGGAGGGGCTTAATTCTGAGCGATTAACGACAAAATTTGTTTTTCCCTTGTGTATAACGTTGGGAAGGTATGGAAACGTGTTGTACTTTGCTCTTGCTGGAGTTTTTGGGGCGCAGCTATATGGTATTTCATTGGAAATTCCGCAAATTTTATTGTTGATAGTGACCGCTGTTGCTGCAGGAATTGGAACCGCTGGAGCAACGGGATTTGCCACGCTGAGTATGATTGCAATTGCGGTCAGAGGTCTCGGGCTGCCAACGGAAACGCTGTTATTAATTCTATTTGCCATCGATCCAATTGTTGATCCAATGAGAAGTTTACTTATTGTTCATACAAACATTATGTTTACTACATTGGTATCACCAATTTCGACAAGTAAGCGCAAGAAAAATGTAAGTGATGCTCTGCAAAATTTTACCAAAAGTACGGAGACTGTACAGTGATGAAAACATTGATTTATTCTGTTGTTATATTTTTACTTTTTGGAACGGTATTGTCGGCGCAGGAATACGCACCAGACATAACCCGTATACGCGAACGAGGGTCACTGGTGGTTGCTCAGCTCCCTCGAGAACAAGTTCCATTTTTTTTCAGGGATAACGAAGGAAATTGGGCAGGGATTGATGTGGAACTAGCCCGTGGAATCGCAGATGGGCTAGGGGTTGATCTGGAATTCAATCGTAATGCACAGTCATTTAATGATTTGGTAACTATTGTCGCAAACGGTGATGCTGATATTGTTATTTCAAAATTGAGCCGAACGAGCACACGAGCTCAACTGGTGCAGTATAGCGAGCCATACATAGTGCTCCGGCAAGCCTTGATGGTCAACCGATTGCTACTAGCCGAAAAAGTTCGGGATGATGAAGTTGATTCTTTTGTTCGGCAATTTACAGGAAGTCTTGGAGTTGTAGCGAATTCTTCCTACGCAGTGTTTGCGGGTATTAACTTTCCAAGTGCAACATTGGTTGAGTATCCGACATGGGATGCGGTTGTTGAGGCGGTGTTTTCAGGAGAAATCCTTGCTGCCTATCGCGATGAACTTGAAATAAAAAAAGTAATAAAATCAAGGCCCGATTCCGCATTGAATGTGAAGACGGTATTGTTGAAAGATACACGCGATCCTATTGCGATGGCTTTGCCTTGGGAAAGTAGTCAGTTTGCAAAATGGGTGAATATATATTTGGAGTCTCAAAATCTAAATCTGACGGTTGATAAATTGTTGAATCAATTTGAATTGGCTGCTATCGAATAAAGAATGATTCGAAAAATTCTCCAGAACCTTTTCAGTATACCTATTGCGGTTATCGCGGGGGTGTTCTTGGGTCTAGGCGTACAATCGAATATTTTTCTCGTCCTTCAAGAAATCATAGGACTGTATTATGAATTACTTATTGCAATTGCCGTTCCTATTGTTTTTCTCTCGCTCATAGTCACGATAACCAAGTTAGCTGGAGATTTTAAGGTATTACGAAAAATTATATGGCTCCTCTTTTTAGGCTTTGGGATATTACTTTTATTGGTTGGTGCAATTTTTCTTGGACATCAAGGTATTAGTTCTTCAAATCCTTTAAGCGAAAGCCAACGTTCTGAGCTTTACAGTTCAAACGATTCTTTCGACAAAGAAACAACCATTTACAGTGCGACAAGCAGTACTTCTACAACAGTCTGGGGTCCGAATGGATTAATTTTCGATATCATACGAACCGTCATACCTGAAAACCTTTTTTCGGCGATCTATACGGGAGAACTATACGGTATAGTTTTCATGTCCATCCTTCTGGGGATTGTGTTCGTTATATTGTCGAAAAAAGAGACGAACTATTTTGTGGATCTGAGCGACGGATTATCATCTGCGCTAGAAAAAATATACCGAGTGATTTTGTCGGTGTTGCCAATAATTTTGGTACCTTCGGTTGCGAGTATAGTAGTACAAATGACCGCGACAGAAATCCCATTTTCATTTCTCATCCCACGTTATGTACTCATATTTGGCGCAATTATTGGGATTCTATTCGTAGCCCTTATCACAATTATTGCACGAAATGATGGTATATCTACCGGCAAAACGGCTGGAGGTGTGTTTAGAATTATTTCGCTTAGCTTTTTTGGTGGATCAAATGTGATTGCCTTTCCAGAAGTCGTACATCTTCTTAATCCTCATCCAAGGCGAAGAGCCGCTGTCAAACTATTTTTTTCACTAATTATACCCCTGAACCTGGGATTCTTTGCCATTATTGTATTCACAGTCTTAACCAGTCTGGAAATATACAACATCGATTTGACAATCTGGGAAACACTACAGCAAATATTCAGTTTGGGACAAAATGCCCTGTTTCTATCGTTTGAACAACTTCTTAATTCTCTCGATAAGGAGTTGATTTATAATACCGATCAATTGGGGATATTTTTGCAAGTGCCATTAGTAGCCCTGGCTAGTATTCTTGTCCCGTTTGGAAGGGTGGTTTCAGTCCTTTCTTCTTTATTGATTTCTGTATCTATTAGGTCACAGCCTGCATACGATGCAGTGATGGAATTATCGAAAGAAACAAGTAAAGCAGAGATTCCAGAAGAAAAAGCTCTTCTTGATGTGCAAGATGATACTGCTTTGGATCAAGAAGAACTTTCGCCGGGTCATGCGCGGCAGAGCGAAGACGATAAGGAAGACCTATTCGGCACAGAAGTAAAAAAGAAACACAAAAGAATACGTTTTAAAGCCAATAAAAGTGAGAATATTACAAGTATTCCTTTTCGTATAAGCGTATTATTACTCATGTTGGTGATGCTTGCCGGGTATGGCGTTGTTACCACAATTGTGAACTATTCTGGAACAAGGGTTTCGATGCAAGGGGTCACAAATGTCATAATGGATGAGAACCTGAGGCATATCGAGCGAAGAATAGAAGATTATTTTAGTCAAGCAAAATCATCGATTACTACTATAGAGCTTCTCTTCGATTCAGAATATGTGGACATTGATAGTTTTGATGAACTTGAAAGTATTTTTAGCGATACAATTATTGAGAAAAACGACACTATCGCATCAGTGTTTCTTGGACTTCAGAATGGAGAATTTTTACTAGTAGGTCGAGAAATTCAGGGTGAAGGATTACGGCGCAGACGTTTTACGTTAGAGGGAAATGATGTGCGTGAAGTGTATATCTTTGATAGCGATCCGCTATTGACGGTAGATAGAATTGTTGCTGATCCCTATGATCCTCGATTGCGTCCATGGTATATCCGCGCGGCTGAAAAACAAGGACCAGCCTGGACGAATGTGTATGTTTTTGCTTCCAGCGATGTTATAGGGGCTACATATGCCCATCCATTCTATGATGACGATGGAAATTTGATAGGGGTGATTGGAATCGATGTTGATCTGGGAGATTTTTCTGTATTTTTGTCAGAATTGAGCGTTGCAACACAGGCGCAAGCATTGATATACATTTTTGAAAGGGAATCCAATGAATTGATAGCGATTTCTAGCGATTCAACAGAAGCAGGAGCTCGTCTCTACTATCAAAACGAAGAATCAGAGACCTTCGATCCTATTCGCTATCGAACGGTTGATAGCCCAGATAGTTTGGTTCGTGCATCTTTTGACTCGTTTAATAATTTGGACACACAGAGGACTGGTCAATCTGAATTTCTTAGTAGATTGCTCTCCAGCGATATATTGCAAACCCTGAGTCGTCAAATAAGTGGGGTGAGTAGCAATGCAGAACCAACCGATCTAGGCGATTTCTCTAGATTCACACTCCAAAACAGGTATTATTACGGAATACAGGTTGATGCTCAATTTTCAGAAAGTTTTGATTGGAAGATTGGTATGGTCATTCCTGAAGGACCTTTGTTGGAAATTGCAACGCGCGGGGTTATCCTTCAATTCATGGTAACAGTATTGATTTTTATTATTATTGCTGTTCTTACGAGCATGCTTGTTAGTAGGCTCACTCTGCCATTGGAATTTTTGTCTGATGAAATGCGTGACATGAGCAAGCTGAAAATAGATCACAGATTGGGCATACGTTCCAATATTAGCGAAGTGAATAACATCGACAAAATAATGGGTACGTTGAAGCAAGGATTGGATTCATTTAGTCGGTATCTTCCCACCGAGGTGGTGAGGGAACTGTTGAGGATCAATAAAGCTGCAACGATTGGCGCTGAGAAGATGAATATCACACTGTTTTTTTCAGATATTCAGAATTTCACCCAGCTGAGTGAAGTGACAAAACCTGAAATATTACTAGAACAGTTGAAAGAATACTTCAATATCCTCAGCACCTGTATCATGAACGAACAGGGTACGATTGATAAATATATCGGTGATGCGGTTATGGCTTTTTGGGGTGCTCCATGGAAGATCGATGATCATGCATTACGGGCCTGTCGAGCTGCCATTCGGTGTAGTCGAGGATTATATGATTTGCCTCCGAATGATTTTCAGAAAACGCGAATAGGTATACACAGCGGGGTTGTGTTGGTTGGTAATGTTGGATCTGACCAACGGTTGAATTATACAGCCTTGGGGGATGGGGTAAACCTAGCGAGTCGGCTCGAGTCTTTAAATAAATTCTATGGCACATCTATCCTTATTAGCGAAGAAACAATGAAGCAATTAGATGATTCTATTGTGTATCGGTTTGTGGATCATGTAATGGTCAAAGGAAAAAGCGAAGTTACATCGGTGTATGAAATTTTGAAAGAAAGAGACGACATATCCTTGTGGCCCGTTTCAAAGTATTCACACGATATAGAGAAAAGGTTTTTGTTCTATTATCAAGAAGCGGTATATTTCTTTAAAAGAAAGAACTGGGGCAAGGCGGTGCACAATTTTGCTAATGCTCTCAAACTTATTCCGGATGATCTTCCAACGCGAAAACTGTACGAAAAGAGTTATCGGCTGTATCGGGATGGGGGAAATTCTAAAGAGAGCGAAGTGACGCAACTCTTTTCCAAATAGTATGAGCAAAATAGGTATCATAGGAGGGGTTGGCCCTTATGCAGGAAAGGCATTGTTCGAACATATCCTCGACATAGCGAGCATCAGAGCGCGTAGCGATCAGGATTATCCTGAGCTGTTGTTGTACAATGCTTCTTCAATTCCAGATCGTACAGAGTATTTGCTGGACCCGCGAGATGAAAAAAGCCCAGAAAAAGCGCTAAAAACCGCGGTAGATATTCTTGCGAACGCAAGATGCCGTATAGTGGGAATTCCTTGTAATACGGCTCATTCTCCCGACATATTATCGATGATTTCTTCTGACATGGACGCACGCGGATTGGATTTCGTGCATATGGTGGATGAAACGCTAGCTGAGATATACGCAACCGATGCCACAATCACTACTATTGGACTTCTAGCAACCAAGGGAACCTATACAAGCAATGTATACGGGTTGCATGGAAAGAAGCGAGCACAACATATTTTATCGCCAGAAACAGAAGAAGAACGCAATTTAGTACATAGCTCTATTTATAACCCAGAATACGGTATCAAAACATTTTCACAGTCTATACGATCTCGGGCGATCGATATTCTTCAAGGGACTGCAGAAACCCTCATTGCTAATGGTGCACAAGCTATCATACTTGGGTGTACAGAAATCTCCTTGGTTCAATCTAGTTTGAATATTTCGGTTCCATGTTTTGACCCTCTTGTGATACTTGCTACTAAGTTGGTATTCAAGGCCTATGAAACTGTTGATTGAAAGTTTGCTACAATTTCTTCTTTCTTTGTATATCGCGACGAGTGTTATTTTTCTTTGTGTGCAGATACTTCCAGGCAATGCGAATCAATTACTCAGGGGATTAACGGTAACTTCGACGGAAGAATCAGAATCAATAGAAGTTTCTGTGTTTGAATCTTATATGCAATGGATGCGAGCGATAGTTACCTTCGACTTTTCCCCCTCTGTGTACACCGGAAGAGATATTTCTGATGTGCTGTTTCCCGCAACTAGGCAATCTATCGTGTTTATACTCCTCGGAGTGGGAGGCGCTACTCTGCTGTGCTTTTTATTTTTAAACCTACAACGACTTGCTTCAATTGTTTCGGTACTTTCATTGGCGCCTCCTCGTTTTGTCTTGGCTTTATTGTTGGCTTATTTTTTTTCCGATGTCCTCAATGTTCTTCCCGTTTGGTCGCCGAATATTTTTGTTCGTTCTCTTGTTCCTTTTCTTTCTATGTCCTTGATAGGGGGAGGATTGTTATTTCAAATGATTGACCAGAAAGTACGGGAAGAATACAACAAGGATTATGTAAGAACTTCTTTATCGTTTGGAGCTAGCCGAAGAAGGGTAGTTTTTGGCCATATATTACCGAACATATTGCCAAACACGATCGTCTATTTTGGCGCAGTGATTAGTATTCTATTTGGAGTTAGTGCCGTACTGGAACGCATATTCTCCATTCCTGGGGTTGGGAGCCTATTTGTGGATTCGGTGATTACAAAAGATATCCCAATGATTCAGGCGAGCTCCGGGATTGCAATAAGTTTGATGTTATTTCAGCTAAACGCATGTATGTATATCTCTAGGCGCTTGCTCTCAGGTAAAATAACAATATTGTGATGAATATACTCAGATTTATGCAGAGGTAAAAAATGGTGAAAATTGGTCTTATTTGTATTGCTATTATTTTTCGGGTGACTATGCTTTTCTCTATGGGGGGGGCAGAATCTAATTATCTAAATTTTGTCATTTCTGGCGAACCCGATACCTTGGATCCGCAAAAAACAACAGGAACATTGACATTTCAAATTACACGTTCTCTATATGATACATTGCTTGAGCCTACAGCAAGTGGAGAACTGATCCCAGCTCTTGCAAAGAGCTGGACGTTTGAAGATGATGGACTTAGTATCCAATTTGAGTTACGCGATGACGTATATTTTCATCATGGCAAGCAATTTACAGCGGATGATGTGATCGCAACATTTGAACGGATATTAGAGCAGGGAGAAGATAGTCCGCATGTTGCTGATTTTAGATCTCTCGAGAGTATAACAAAAGAGGATGAGCATATAGTTCGTTTCAATCTTCGAGAACAATATTCTCCTATCTTGACCGTTCTTGCTTCCGGCTGGTCAGCTATTCTTCCCAAGGATTTGATAGACCGTGACCATAATTTTTCTCTCGAACCCGTTGGCACGGGACCATTTGTGTTTGAAGGATGGGAGGAGAGACAGCAAGTGAGCATGGTGGCGAATCAACAATACACACTGGGAGACAATCCAAAATTGGATGGGATACACTTTGTGTTTATCACTGATCCTTCTATGCAGTCACAGGCATTAATTCGAGGCGATGTTGATGGAGTTGATTTGATCGTTGAACCCGAGTTATCTATTTTACAAAATAGTGAAGGGGTGGTAGTCAAAGTTGAGCCGACCGCATTGGTCCTCGTTCTTGCGATGAATACAAAGCATCCCATATTGTCGCAACTGGAAGTACGCCGAGCCGTTAATGCTTTGATTGAAAAAGAAATGATTTTGCGCTCTGCGTATGGAGGTGGATCTCCAATAGAAACATTTATGGATATTGGAAGCTCTTTTTATCCAGATTCATTAGTGGAAGCAGACTCCGTTGTATCGGCAGATGAAGCGCAATGTATTCTTTCTCAATATGCCGAGGAAGATGAGCTTCGTATCATTGCTCCGCAGAATTTTGAGCCACACGTATCGGCTGCACAACTATATCATGAAGTATTGAGTATGGCTGGGCTTCCGGTTCGACTTGAATTTTATGAATGGAGCCGATGGTTAGACTCGGTGTACCGCGGAAAGGATTTTGAATTTACCGTTATTGGACATACGGGCAAGTTAGACCCCGATGCACGTCTTTCCATATTTGGAAGCGAAGACAATTATGTGCAATGGGGGAATTCCGAAGTAGGAAACTTAATCATACAGGGACAACAGACTACCGATGTAGAGATGAGGAAAAAATATTATACCGAAATTCTACAGCGTATGAAGGATGAACTACCCTTTGTGTATGTAGGAACACCGAACAGGTATATTGCGCTTCGCGATGACGTGAAACATGTTATATTCCAACCTCAACTGGAAACCTATGATTTCAGGAAAACAGTTAAGAACTAGTATTTATGTTCTATTTGGATTGACCCTATTTGTTCTGGTCTTCGTTTTTCCAGAATTTGAGTCACGCATAAATACAACCGATCTTACAAATGCGCTTGCTCCGATCTCTTCAAAAAATGTTTTGGGAACGGACGCATTTGGGCGAGACATATTTTTTAGATCTTTGTTTGGATTGAGGAATAGCCTGAGTATCGCCCTGGTTGCAGGCGGAGTAACTGCATTATTAGGGACGGTTTTAGGGATTTCATGTGTCGTATTTATTTCGAAATCGATCGCATTAGGAATGCTCGTGATATGCGATACGCTCATTACCATTCCAGGTATTTTCTTTGCTCTAATCATAGCTCTATTTATATCGCAGAGTATTGTTTCTATTGCCATCGTTCTGATGTTTATCGCCTTGCCTTATTTTGTTCGTTTAGGCCTAATGGAATCATTACGGATACAAACAGAGGAGTATATAAATTCGGCGCTGTCGGTGGGTTGCAATCGATTTGATCTCTTTACAATACATTATCTACCCAATGTTCTGCCGAGTATGCGTCCTCTTACGATTCAAACTATATTGGTTTCCATACATATTGAATCTTCTTTGTCATTTTTTGGGATAGGGATACAGCCACCAACACCTAGTTTGGGGTTTATGATTTACGAAGCGAGGCGATACAATGAGGCACAGCCAAGCATGCTCTATTTCCCATTGCTTTTGTTATTCCTGGTATCGATTATTCTATATGTAAACAAGAGACATACTTAAAAAAGTATGTCTCTTGTTTACTAAGTTTTTTAGTTTACTGAAATGTTTTCGAATCGAAGAGCAACGCTGTTCGTTCTTAGTGATACATAGTTGCCAGAAAGGACGGAAGGGTCAAGGGAAACGTAAAAGGTGAGTTCAGGATTTGTGGGATCGACAATGGAAATTCTGCCGTTTGTCAAATCGGCACTCATGTTGATTTCAACTCCTTGAGGACGAAAATAGGAAATGACGTCCAAAATGGAGGCGTTCACACCAGAGAGTGACTCGATAGTACTAACCAAATCGATACTCACATAATCTTCCACACTAAACGAACTGAGTGCATCGCTATTAGCAATCAATGGGCTTCTTTGAAGATTCATGCTACTTGGTGAATTGCTTTTGTAAATTTGAGCACGCAACCCATAATGTTCTGGGTTGTCTATTCTAGTTTCTTCTCGTGTATCAAGGTTTATCCACAACAAGTAGGAGTCTCCATTTCCCCAAGATTCGGTGCGAAGGAGAGGGTCTTCAACCCCTAGATGTACACCAAACCCTGCATGGTATTCTCCTTTTTCGAACATTTGTTCATTTGAATATCCGCCAGCAACATATTGAACGGTAAAAGAAACGTTCAAAAAATTATCTTCGTTTGTCTCAATATCCACTCGTGACAGTTTGCCAGAAGCATCATTTTGGAGAACATTCTCACCAGAAAATTCCCAGGATCCGGCTGCTGGAACCCATTCTTGTTGGGCGGTGATGATTGCACCAAGACATAGTAAGAGAGTAAAGAACATCGTGGTTCTTATAAACATAGAGTTTTCCTCCTAGAAAAGCATTTTTTACAATCTACTATTATTTTGTAGACTTTTCAAGGTGGAGTGTGTGGGTGCAGCGCCACACGATGTCATTGGGACCAAAGTATTGTATGGGGCCGGTAAAGACATAATTATTGTGAGATTTCCAGCTATTCCTGTGCATTTCAAAATGCTTGAATGCAGGCTGATCTAACTCAACGAGAGCTTTTTCTATCACCGGTTTCATATGGCCATGTCGTTTTTCAAGATGCATGAGGCTTGCAATGGGGATTGCCAGGGGAACCCAGTCCTGAATTGGCTTGGTGGTATCCATGATTGTTACCATATATCCACTGAGCTTTTGGGTTCCAGCAAGATAGGCGGTTTTACCCAAACAATAACAATAGCTCGCATCAAATGCGGAAGGAAATGCAGCACGGCCTTCGTAGCCGAGAAAATGGCAATGATAGGAGAAGGGAACAGTTGTATGGTTGTTCTTGATGTATTCATCCACCATATGTGCGATGAGTTTATCTGTTTCGATCAATGAGACGTTTACATTTCCATGGGGGTCTCGGTCGAGTAGTAGTTGGGCTCGGATAGCTTCGGGTATTATTGTAAAAAGATTATGCGATGGAGGTGTTAGTTGTTTTGGGAGCTCTTCCAGCGAAATATTGCTGGCAAGGAGTTCGTTTATTTCTGAAATGAGCGTTTTCATTTCTGGTATGAATTCGAGCAACCCCTCTGGAAGCAAGGCTATTCCAAAATTGAGGCCTGTTTTATGTCTTTTTATTACTGTATCAGCGATGGATTCAACCAATTCGGCAAGAGATTGGGATCGTTCGGCCACTTCCTCAGCAATTATGGTCACATTTGGCTGCGTTTGCAGGGCGCATTCAAGGGTAACATGACTCGCACTTCTGCCCATAAGTTTTATAAAATGCCAATATTTTTTTGCACTCAGTGCATCGCGCGCTATATTGCTGATCAAATTGCTGTATACTCGTGTGGCGGTATCAAAGCCAAAAGAGGTTTCGACGAATGTGTTTTTTAAATCACCATCGATGGTTTTTGGGACTCCGATTACCGTAGTAGGCTGTTTGTGTTGTTTGAAATAATTCGCAAGCAACGCAGCATTCGTGTTGCTGTCATCACCACCAATGATGACGAGGGTATCTAGGCTATGCTCTTTTGCGGTTTCAAGCGATTGTTGAAATTGTTCCTTGGTCTCTATTTTTGTCCTACCAGAGCCAATGAGATCAAAGCCCCCGGTGTTTTTATATGCATCGATATGCTCCCGGGTGATGAGAGTGTATTCGTTATTGACCAATCCGGATGGACCGTTGAGGAAGCCGATAAGGACCCCTTGTTTCGTGTTTTGTCCAAGTGCATCGAATAATCCGGAAATAACATTGTGGCCCCCTGGAGCTTGTCCGCCCGAAAACAAAACACCGATTTTTGAGGAAAAATCGCCTCCCCCTCCACTTACAAATTTGTAAACAGTTTCGCTAGAAATGTTTGGGGTTAGTACTGCAATATCCTCTGCGACCTTGGTCTGGGTATATTCTACTGCCATATTCGTGCTAGCTGGTTCTTGCAAAACCTGTGGAACATCTATATTTTTTTTGTTTAAATTCGATTGTAATATTGATTTCATAGTTTCCTTTATCTGAACGATAGAGGGGCTTGATAACTCTGTCAATGTTTTATACATCCTGGTGCTATGTGTTTTGAGAATCTCTAAGATCATATCAGGGAGAATAGGTTTCTAACGAGAAGAAAATGTTCTCTTCGCAGGGCATGGCTCATAATTTTTAGAAATTCTTTAGCGCGAAAAACCGCGTAATCGAAGTGAATTCAGTACGACCAATATGGAGCTTGCTGCCATGGCTAATTCAGCAACAATCGGGTGGAGAGCTCCAACCATGGCTAGTGGAATGGCAAGTACATTGAAGCAAAATGCCCATAACAGGTTTTGTGACACGGCCGACATTGTACGTTTTGATAAGCGGATCAATTCCCCACACAGAGCGATGTTATCGGCGACAAGTACTACATTGGCATGTTCTACTGCTATATTGCTACCCTTACTCATGGCTATACTTATATCGGCCTGTTGTAAAGCGGGGCCATCGTTTATGCCATCACCAATCATCGCGATTTTTTGTCCCGAAGATTGCAGTTTTTTTACCATATCAATTTTTCCCTGTGGAGACACGCCGCCATAGGCTTGGTCGACGCCAAGGTCTTTTGCAATCGCAGCAACTACGGTCGGATTATCTCCAGAAAGAATACAGGTCTCTATACCTTGTTTGTGTAGGGCATGTATGAGATCTTTTGCTTCTGCTCTCAAAGTATCGTGAAAGGCGTATATTGCTATGATTCGATCTTCACGTGCGATGTACGTAAGGCTGGTGCTATCTTTCGCAATATTTGCAGACATGTCTGGGGGTATTGTAATGCCCAGTTTTTGCATATAAGAAGAGCTCCCAACATACCAATCCGTCTCGTGTATACGCGCATGTATCCCGAATCCTGATACGATGGTGTGGGCTGCCGCAGGGACGATGGATAGATTTAGGCTCTGCGTGTGCCTGACGATTGCCTGGGACAGGGGATGGGTCGAGTGGTATACGACGGAGGCGACAAATTGAAGGGTTTTCGAGGAATCTTCGATGCAATACATCGCGGTTATGCGGGGAGTTCCTTCGGTCAATGTGCCCGTTTTATCGAATATGCAGGTTGTAATATTTTTTGCTTCCTGGATAGCGGCGGCATGTCGTATGAGTATTCCACGATTTGCGGCGAGGCCAATGCCAACACTCAGAGCTGTCGGAGTAGCTAATCCTAAGGCACAAGGACAGGCAATCACCAATGTGGTGATAAAGGCGGTTACCCCTTGTTGTATTGTGTTAGGATTTGGAGATAGCCAAGAAAACCATGCGGTGAGTGATGCATATAGGGTTAATCCAATGCTGGGAAAAACAATCCATAGTATACTCGATAGGAGTCCGAGACTGATCACAACGGGGACAAAAACAGCTGAAATTCTGTCGACGAGCTCTTGTATTGGAATTTTCGCCAGACGAGCTTCTTCAATCAATGTGGCTATACGTGAGATGAAGCTGTCTTTTCCGAGGCGGTTGGTACGCACGTGGAGCAACCCATCTTGATTAATAGTTCCCCCATAGACTTCTTGTTCGATGGTTTTTCTGACGGGCAAAGGTTCTCCGCTTATCATAGATTCATCTATAAAAGCATCTCCATGGACAATGATACCATCTACGGGAATTGTATCTCCTGCTCTAACAAGTACTACATCACCAATGTTCAAAGAGCTCAGGGAGGTCTCTCTTGTTTCCCCATCCTTGGTAAGAAGTTGTACGGTTCTGATTTCAGCCTGTAGAAGATCTTCAACCCCGCGAGAGGCGGCCCTTGTATATTTTGTGCGTATTTCCATGCCTATAAAATGGATAATCAAAATCATACTGGAGATGCTGAAAAAGTTTCCTATATTGAACCCGAACAAAGCCAATAAACCAGCACTATAGGCAGTAATGCTACCAATTCCGATGAGTGATTCCATAGCAAAGGACATTGTGCGGAAGGAACGCAAAGAAGCGCGTATTACTTCTCTTCCAAATACAAATAGAATGATACCGGTGGCAAGACCCTCGAGGATATGTATCCAATAAGGAATATGTATAGCAGTGAAGTATTGTATTATCATGAGCGCCATGAAGGGGAGCGATAAACCGAGCGCTATGGGCAGCCGCAGCGTTTGGCGAGAGTGGGATTGGTTTGTTTCATCGACTTTTTTTGAAGGGTATCCGATTCTTTTCAGTGTATCGATAATATTTTGTAAGGGTAGGGATGGGTCATAAGTGATCGAAACATATTTTTGTAATATATCTATGGATATCTGATGAATGGCTCGGTTTTTCTCAAGTTCCTGTTCTATTGTCTTTGCACAGTGAGCGCAAGAAATACTCGGAATTGTGAAGCGCTTTGTTTGGAATGCAGCTGGTTTTTTAGGAGCTTTATTCATCACTTTTTATTATGGCGCAACTATATCTGTATTGTATAGCAAGAATTTTTTACAGTGTAGGATGAATGATGTAACAGATAGATAGGTTAAAAATGCATCATCTGCTTGAATTTTGCCACCGACAGCATAAATGCTTTTTTGTTCAAGGCAATGTTTAATGTGTTATATACATATATGGTGTGGGGTTTTGATAATTTCTTTGAGATCATATATGCTTCCTTATGTATAGTTTGCTAGCCATGTGCTAATTTTCCTACTATGTGCGGTAACGTATGAAGAAGATAAACAGTGTGCCAAAAGATAATCCCAAAGACGCCTTAACCTATGATGATGTATTATTACAGCCCGGTGCGAGTGAAGTACTCCCTTCCGAGGTTAGTTTGTCGACCTGGTTTTCAAGACGAATCCGATTGAATATACCCCTGGCTAGTGCTGCAATGGACACCGTGACCGAAGCAGAGATGGCTATAGCCTTGGCCCATGCAGGGGGGATAGGTGTGTTACATAGAAATCTGCCTATTACTAACCAGGCGGCAGCGGTTCGCCGTGTGAAAAAAAATGAAGGTAGCGTAATCCAACAACCCATCACTATTGGTCCTAAAGCGCCCATTGGTGAGGCGAAACGGATTATGAAAGAATCGCATATCAGCGGTATTCCGGTTGTCAATGCTTCGAAGAAATTGGTTGGTATCTTAACGAATAGAGATTTACGATTTGAATCTGATTCAAAAAAACTCGTTTCTGAGGTTATGACCAAGGAAAATTTGATAACGGTATCACCTGGTATTTCATTAGAAGAATCAAAAAAAATACTCCATACACGCAGGATAGAAAAGTTATTGGTAGTCGAAGATGACGGCACGCTGTTTGGATTGATTACCATCAAAGATATCGAACAACTTGGACTCTATCCCCATGCAAACAAAGATGATCAAGGTCGATTGCGCGTTGCAGCAGCCGTAGGTACAGATGTCAACACGCATGCACGTGTTGCAGCACTTGTAGAAGCTGGTGTTGATGCCATAGTTGTAGATACAGCCCATGGGCACAGCAAACGTGTCATGGAGGTGGTGAGGAATGTTCGAAAAGAGTATGCGAGCATAGACGTTGTTGCTGGTAATATCGCAACCAGCGAAGCAGCCAAGGCATTGATAGATCTTGGTGTAGATGGTGTAAAAGTGGGTATAGGAGCAGGGTCTATCTGTACAACTCGCATTGTTGCAGGGGTGGGAGTTCCTCAATTAACAGCAATCTTGAACGTTTCAGAAATTACTTGTGAAGCAGGGGTGCCACTCATTGCAGATGGTGGAATTATATTTAGTGGCGACATAGTAAAGGCTTTTGCAGCAGGGGCCGATTCGGTTATGCTAGGATCATTGCTTGCTGGAACCGATGAGACTCCCGGTAAAAAGATTCTATATCAAGGTCGATTCTACAAATTATACCGAGGAATGGGGAGTTTAGATGCGATGATGGAAGGAAGTCGAGATAGGTATTTTCAAGATGAAAAAGATGAATTTGAACTCGATAGCAAATTAGTTCCAGAAGGCATTGAAGGGAGAGTTCCGTATAGAGGACCCGTTTCAAATACTATATATCAGCTTGTTGGTGGAATTCGGGCAGGCATGGGATATGTTGGCGCATGCACCTTGCGTGAACTGTATGAAAAGGGAACCTTCGTAAGGATTTCACCCGCGGGGCTACGTGAAAGCCATATACACGACGTTACAATTACAAAAGCAGCCCCGAACTATCCTATGAATTAGTGGATCGCCGTGTATATACTTCGTGTGACGACAATATCCCCATGAATAATTCGGTTCTCATTCTCGACTTTGGTAGTCAGGTTACTCAATTAATTGCCAGGCGCGTTCGCGAATTACAGGTCTATTGTGAGATTTTCCCTCATGATGTGAATCTTGAGAACATTAAAGCCTTCGATCCTGCCGGTATTATTCTTAGTGGAGGACCTTCTTCGGTAGAAAATACAGTACATCCCCGCGTTGATTCGGGTGTATGGGAGCTTGGAATACCCATTCTTGGCATTTGCTACGGTATGCAGCTCATTAACGTGCAATTCGGCGGCGAGGTTGGTTTGTCCGAACATCGTGAGTATGGAAAAACTGCTATACGTGTAAAAAAAGCAAAGGGGATTTTTTCTTGTTTTGATGCGGAGGAAGAGGTCGCTGTATGGATGAGCCATGGCGATAGTTTGGATAGCATAGCCCCAGAGTTTGAAACGCTTGCATCTAGCGAGAATGCACCGATCGTTGCTATCCAGCACAAGACATTACCGATTGCTGGTGTTCAATTTCATCCAGAAGTACACCATACGCCACGGGGAAAAGAAATTTTCCACAGGTTTGTACGCGATGTTTGTAATGTGAGTCCTTCGTGGACCATGGGGAATTTTATAGCAGAACAATGCAAAATTATCCGTGAACAAGCTCATACCGGGAAGATAATATGTGGATTATCGGGCGGGGTTGATTCTTCGGTTGTCGCCGCCTTGGTTCATCGTGCTGTTCCAGAGAAATTGGTGTGTATACTTGTTGATCATGGGTTGATGCGAAAAAATGAAGCCTTCGAAGTACAAAAGGTATTCGAGAAGCATTTTGGTGTTTCTCTAGTTGTGGTTGACGCTAAGGAACGTTTTTTTTCGACCTTGAAAGGAATCACCGATCCCCAAGAGAAGCGAACAATTATTCGCCAGCTTTTTGTTGATGTTTTTCATGCAGAAGCAAAAAAAATCGAAAATGTCGCATATTTTGCACAAGGCACATTGTATCCAGATGTTATCGAAAGCCAGCATGTTCGGGGTCCAAGCGCAACCATAAAAAATCACCATAATGTGGGAATATCAGATATTTTGAATTTAGAGCTTATTGAGCCCCTCCGGGAATTGTTTAAGGATGAAGTGCGTAAACTGGGTGCGGAGTTGGATTTACCCGAAGGTATGCTCAATCGTCATCCTTTTCCTGGGCCAGGTCTTGCGGTACGAATTCTGGGAGATGTTACGGAAGAGCGAGCAGATCTCCTCCGGGAAGCAGATGCAATTTTTATGCAAGAACTGGAATCCTCGGGGTATTATGATCAGGTGTGGCAGGCCTTTTGTGTCTTTTTGCCGGTACGAAGCGTCGGGGTCATGGGCGATGGGCGCACGTATGAACATGTTATTGCATTGCGTGCGGTGGAAAGTGTAGACGCTATGACCGCAGATTGGGCCCCATTACCCCATTCTTTGCTGGGACATATAGCAAATCGGATTATAAACGAGGTGAATGGAGTTAACCGTGTTGTCTACGATATAAGTTCAAAACCCCCAGCAACCATAGAATGGGAATAGAACTACATTAGAAAAAATAACATAATGACCATCTACGCCCATAAAAAATTGTGTACTAGGAAAGACAAGAGTGGGCCCACCAGGACTTGAACCTGGGACCCACGGATTATGAGTCCGTTGCTCTAACCAACTGAGCTATAGGCCCGATACGGAATTATAAAACAGTTTCATTAACTTATCAACGAAAACGAGTTCAGCCTTTTGCAAAGAAAAAACAGGTATCGAAAAGCATCCTTAACAGTTTTCCCTTGGGTGGGAATATTTTCGACCTTTTTTAGCGGAAAGAAAGGTTATCCGACTTCTCATCATTCGTCATAGAAAGCGTTCATTTCTGTGCGTTGGCAGCGTTGCAGAACGCCTATCTTTTGCGTGGATATAATTACATACCCACAACAAAGCTATCTCGGGTTCAGATGGTTTTGCACCGCACTGAACCGAACCATTGATCTAGCCTCAGAGGTATACGTGAACACCGTAATGGTCCATCCCTATTGAGAGGGTCTCGTATTACTCGACAAAGGGCTTCGTTAGGGGTGAAGAGTAGCCAATAGCAGCGAGTGAATTGATTGTTTGTTCGAGGTTTTCTTTTGGCAACTTAGAAATGCTTACACGAAAAATTGTTTTGTCGCTGGACTCAAGGATATCGGTGGAGATGTTATTGTTTGCGAGTTCTTTCTGTAAGGCGAAGGCATTTTCTTTGTCTGAAAATGCAGATATTTGCAAAGTGACAAATTTTTCTTCGGGGGGGGATGAAACAATTTCGATTGCCACTTGCGCAATACCGTTTTGAGCAAACCCTAGAGTTGTTGCAGCAGCGAGACTGAGATCAATGACTCGATCTTCTACAAATGGACCCCTATCGTTTATGCGTACCGTTGTTTCTTTCTCATTTTCCTGATTGATTACTCTGACAATCGTACCAAAAGGAAGCGTTTTATGTGCGGCTGTGAGTTCGTAGGTGTCAAATATTTCACCATTAGCGGTTTCTCTCCCCTGGAATTTTGTTCCATACCAGGATGCGATTCCCTGTAGCTTGTGACCATTGGAAATATTCTTTTTTCGAGAATGAGAAATCATGCTTTGAATTTCTTCCTCAGACGCAATGGGAAAATGCACCGGTGATGTGCCGTCTTTAACGTGTATATCGTATCCGAATGATAGTTCCTGTGAGAATATAGGAAACGCCGACAGAAGAACTACGCATAGTGCACATACAGCAAAAAATATTGTACTAAAAGTAGAAGTATTCATGGCAATATCATCGGTGTTTTTTTTACCTACTTCATCAAAACATTTTGTCTTGGTGAAGACTTTAACCAAAGCCTTTTCATTGTATATTATTAGAAAATGAGTCATTGGGCAGATAGTTATGCAAAACAATTGAATCGCAAACATCCAGAAAAAACTACGTTTGTATGTGCGTCTGGAATTACTCCCTCGGGGAAAGTACATTTTGGCAATTTCCGGGAATTTATAACCATTGAAATCCTTGCGAGAGCCCTGCGTGCGACGGGGGTTTCGGTGCGTCATATTCATATATGGGATGATTTTGATGCATTTCGAAAGATTCCCCCCTATGTAAATGCATTGTACGAGGAACATTTGCGAAAACCGCTAGATGGTATACCTTCGCCCGTTACTGGTTACAATTCTTATGCCGAAGCACATGAAAAGCCAGTAGAACAAATTCTGCAAGGAGTTGGTGTACATCCGGAATATATCTATCAATCTGCATATTATCGACAATCGACTTATGCTGAACTAATAAGGGTTGCATTGCAGCATAGAGCCCAGTTACGAGAAATATTGAACAGATATCGTACTACCGATCTTCCTGAAGACTGGTGGCCGATCACTGTATACAGTGAATTTTCAGAAAAAGATACGACCGAAATTGTGGAATGGGACAATAAATGGGGTATCGTGTATCGATGCGATTCGTCGGGAACGGTATACACAATACCAGATATTCGGAAGACCGATCGGGTTAAATTATTGTGGCGTATAGATTGGCCTATGCGTTGGAGCTATTTTGATGTGACGGCGGAAGCTTCGGGAAAGGACCATTTTTCAAAGGGAGGCAGTTTCGAGAGCGGTGGCTGTATTTCACGCGAAGTATTTGATCGCGATGCCCCATTCGGGTTTCAATTTGATTTTGTTGGCATAAAGGGTATAAGCGGGAAAATGTCTTCTTCTGAGGGCATGGTTGTGACATTAGAGGATGTCTTGCAGGTGTATCAACCAGAAGTGATTAGGTATATGTTTGTGCGGTCTCGACCGAATAGTGAATTTGTTGTTTCATTTGACCTCGATACTCTAAAAATATACGAAGATTATGACCGCTGTGCACGGTATGCCCACCGCATCGATGAGTGTAGCGAAGAGCGGGCAGAAAAAGAGTCCTGTATATGGAAGTATTCACAGATCGATGAATCGACGACAAAATTGCCCTATTCGATCCCTTTCCGGCATTTATGTAACCTTTTGCAGATACATGATTTGAATATCCAGCATTTACTCGATCATTTGGATATAGAAGCTGATGATAGCGATTTTCTTGTTTCACGTGCTCAATGTGCTAAGCACTGGCTGCAAAAATATGCTCCACCCGATTTTGTGTTTTCCCTGGGTTCTGTAGATGATGTATTACCAACGCTTCCTCCTGAGATTCACAGTGCAGTAATGGCTTTTGCACGTATATTAGAAGACGAAGCGGATGGGTTAGTAACCAAGCGATACACCGAATTATTGCATCGAATAAGTGCTGATTGTGAAGTACCGATAAAACAATTATGTGTTGGTTTGTATCAGTATTTGATAGGACGTGACCAAGGGCCACGACTGGCGGGATTTATGGAACTTTTGGGTAAAGAGAAGATATTGACCCTTCTGCAACGCGCGGAATAAAGCAATGTCGACATTAATTGAAGATAAAAAGAACTTTCTTGCTAGTTACGCATGCGATTCATATGTGTCAAACGGTATGCGGATCGGACTTGGCACTGGCAGCACGGTGGCATATTTTCTGAAAGCATTGTCTCAGCGTATTAATGATCTTCACGATTGTACGTTTTTTGTAACCAGTGAAGATACGCTCCACAGATGCACTGCCTTGCAATTGCCGGTTTGCTCATTGGAACAAATCGAACCCAATGATGTATGCCTCGACCTTACCGTCGATGGTGCGGATCAAATCGATGCTCGTGGAGCGATGATCAAGGGAGGTGGGGGAGCTCTGCTGAGGGAAAAAATACTTGCACAGGTATCGACAGAATACCTTATTCTTATCACCGATGAAAAAGAAATAGACAGTCTGACCGTCCCATTACCGGTGGAAGTTCCTCCTTACTCGGTTACCATTGCTATAGATTCCCTTTCAAAGCTCGTTGGGTGTGAGAAAAAAGCGATAACATTGCGGCGTGGAGATAGGATATTTGGACCAGCTCGCACCGAAAACGCAGCTGTCATACTCGACATACAATACGATACGATCAAAGATCCAAAACGGCTGGCGACTCTGTTGTCAAATGAACCCTATGTTCTTGCGCACGGATTGTTCGTGGAAAGAAGTTACACGTATTTAGTGCACAACGGAACAAACACAGAAGCAAGAAAAATTTCTTGGTGATACCCTTTGCCACAAGATATCAATAGATGGTTTTATTCAACACGGCTGAATTTGTTCGCCATTTTGGCTTTTGTTTGCATTGGAGATGTAGTTCGATAGGATAGGGGAATACATTTTTCAATATTTTTGAACTCGATTCGCGAAGCTTTTTTATTTGGCTACCCTTTTTGCCCACTACGATTGGAATATGACTTTTGCTGTCTACATAAATAATCACATCAAGATCAACCGATGTAATTTCATTGTTATCGTCCTTATGTACGAGGCTTTTTTCTATTTCGACATACAATGCATAAGGAATTTCTTGTTTGAAATTTTCCCAGCATGTGTGGCGTATAATTTCGGTGATACGCAACGATGGATGTTGGTCGGTATACACCGTGTCGGGATAGTAGGGAGGGTGGATAGGAAGGGCATTTTCAATATGACTCAGAAGATTTGGGATACCGCCATGTGTTAGAGCGCTGATTGCAAATATTTCTTTTACCCAATCCTTTTCTTTGAAATATTTCTGGAGGTTAATAATTTTTTCCGGGGGGGCTATGTCACATTTGTTTATTATTACAATGCTGGGTGTATTATTTCCTTCGATGAGTTTTTGGATCTGCTCATCTTCTGTTCCCAGTTTTCGTGTTGCATCGACAAAATATAGCTGCAAGTCTACAGAGTCGAGGGCGTGGTAGAGAAGCGAGGTGAGGCGCTTGTTGAAACGCTTGTTCGACAAATGGAATCCGGGTGTGTCCACAAATACCAGTTGTCCGTTTTCAAGATTATGAATGCCTCGAATTAGATTTCGAGTCGATTGGGGATAGGGTGATACAATGGATACCTTCTGGTCCAACACTTCGTTCAGGAACGTAGACTTCCCAGTTGAAGGTCTCCCGATCAATGTAATGAAGCCTGCACGGAATGTTTTTCTTGGCATTACTGCTTTTTCTACCTATCATAGCGTATATGAAAATTCTAGATGAATATAGTGCAGAACAAGGCAAGGCAAAGACTGATTCTCTTCTTGAGAAATCTCTCAAGACAAGAACGCTATTTATTTCTGGTGAAATAAATCATGAGTTAGCAGAACAAGCGGTAAATAAATTATTGGTCCTCGAGTCCGATGACAAAAAGAAACCTATCCTTGTACTCATTGATTCGCCTGGGGGTGATGTAGATGCAGGATTTGCAATCTACGATATGATCAGATTTGTATCTCCACCGGTATATCTACTTGGTATGGGGTTGATCGCAAGTGCGGCCGCACTCATTCTCTTAACTGGAAATCCGGAAAAACGCGTTGGGTTACCAAATTCTCGCTTCCTTATACATCAGCCATTGACGGGGCTTCGCGGGGTGGCAACCGACATCGAAATTCATGCAAAAGAAATAGAAAAGACAAAAGAAAAACTCAACAGACTTATCGCCGATTCAACGGGGCAACCCTTTGAAAAAGTTTGTATTGATACCGACAGAGATTATTGGATGAATGCAAAAGAAGCATTGGAATATGGTCTCATCAGTCGCATTGTTTCTAACAGAAGTGAATTAGATCTATAAGGCTTTTCATCGCGCAATATATGTCAGTAGGCATGGATTTCTAAGATAAGTTCAATAGTCTTTGAGTAACGTGCATCTAATTCTGTGTGCGTCATACATCTATGAAGCGTGTGCATGTATTTTGGTTTATGGTGTGTTTAGGAGGGGTATTTTGTTTTTGTTCCGCCTGTTCCCTTGGTCAAAAAGATTACCTTCGAATAGTCAGTTATAACGTAGAAAATTTATTTGATGCGGAACACAATGGAACCGAATATCCTATATTTCTTCCTGGGAAGGACTGGAATCAGGTTTTGTACCAAGAGAAACGTGCTCGTATTGTCGCGGTGCTTGATATGATGGATGCGGATATTATTTCCTTGCAAGAAATCGAAAATATAAAAGTACTAAAAGATTTGGGAGACCTTCTTGATCATGGACCGTATCGGTATATGTCTGTGAGTAATTTTCCCAATTCTGCAATACAAACGGGTATATTGTCTCGCTATCCAATAGAGGCTATTTATGAACATTCGCTATATGTGCATGGAGGGACGAGTATTCGAGGGATACTCGAGGCGCATATATTGGTGGACGAAGAAAGGATCGCTTTTTTGGTTAACCATTGGAAATCCAAGCGGGATGGCGAGAAATCGGCTCATATCCGTGCGGAGCAGGCAAGCCTTGCATATTCGCGCGCACGGGAACTGTTCCGGTCTGGGACAGAATCGATCGTAATACTTGGTGATTATAACGAAGATTTTACCGAGACATCGGGTGCATTTATGCCCTTGATAGACTGGGATAAAAAGGGAATTCCACTTGTGCATGGCATCGCGGTTTCGCAATCCGTAGAAGACTATACAAGGGGCAAATTTTTATCGGATGTATTCTTTGTTACTCCTTTTGGTTCGAGTGATCCAGGAAGTTATTGGTATGATGGCGAATGGAGTCATATAGATGGAATTTTTCTTTCGCATACGATGTTAGATCTATACGAAATTGTGGAGGGGGAATACATGTTCACCGGTGATATGGTTACGCGTGAGGGTGCTCCACGATCGTGGCATCGAAATCCGGGACTTCGCGGATATTCCGATCATTTCCCAGCCTTGCTTGTCTTGAGAAAGAAACGCATAGAGAGAGATTAATTCGTCTGTAGAGAAATTTACAATGACTGCTGTGGTAGTATATCAGCCAGAATTATCTTGCATTGACTCGACCAATCTCTGTTTGCCTGTGGGTTTGCAGGACTTGGATGGGGAATATGAAAGATAGATGGCTCATTCGTATCGCTATATTCTTTTGGCTTCTTTTCGAGGCCTAGGATGGAAAGAAGTCGCTTTTCTACGTATCTGCCAATAGCAACGCAATTTTTTGGATCCAGCAATCGTATGATTTTAGAAAGAGTGTTATCACAAATGAGTTCAACGGCTGAACGTATCTGTTTTGGGAGTGTGGCTGGGGTTATGTTCTTGGTCGATTCGTCAAAAAATAATAAGGGACAATAATTTAGTACTGTGCTTTTTCTGAAGAATCGGGGAGCCTCTCCATACAGTTCTTTAAAAAGATTCCATAATCGCATACCACTCACCTCCCGACGGGTAGCTGCATATCCCAGGATAGGACGTTTTTCGATGGGGGCTTCCGGCATATCTATTTTTCCAGAAATTCCCATCCACTGGGTAACCGATTCTATTTCTCCAAAGGGTACTCCCGTCTGAGCCATTCCCCAAGGGCCTGGATTCATACCGAAATAGATGGTTTCAATAGAGGCTCCTTTTGATTGTTGTAAATAGCGCTCAAAGGGTTCGCGCGCGTATACAAGTGGATTGTATACCTTATAGGGAGCATAATTACATGCGGATAGATCATCAGATTGCTGAGAAAATATAGATGAGAGAAGCGAAATATCCATGATGAGTAAGGCTATTAATCCAGTATACCAACTAGTAATACAATGACAACCGAACAGTACGTCTGGCGATATAATGAAAAACCTGATGTGCCAGCATATAATCTATGATCATAGATACCAAAAAACATCTGAGCTTGAGTTCGCTTGCTTCTTGCTGTATAACTAATGCATGGTCTATAATTCTGAGGCTGCATATTTAGAGCATCTACGCACAATATCACTGTGGCCTCGTGGGTTTCATTGTCAAACCTATCGCCTTTCTTTTTCTCCGAGAGAGAAAGGAGGAGAGCATGTGTACAGTTTATCGGGTAGCCTTGTGTATCTTAAAGAATCAACCCCTTCTTTTGCTGCTATTACAACAAAAAATGCTTTTCCTGGAGCGTCGATCATACTTTTGCGTGAGCGCATGAAGGAAAAGAATTGGCGCGCTATACATGTCAATAATTGCCTTTCAAACGTACTGGTTGGCACGGGCTATGCCGATGCTGAGTCGATCACAGAATCGGTTGGAACCTTATTGGAAGTTCCCCGCGAAGAATGCCTATCGATTTCAACGGGAATTATTGGTTGGAGGTTGCCCGTTGATGAAATGAATACAACTATTCGCGCCCTATCTTTGGCAGAAAATCACGATGTTCTCGATTTTGCTCAGGCAATAAAGACCACCGATCGGTATCCAAAATTATTACGACATAGTTTTGATGATGGTAGTAGTATATGCATGGTGGCCAAGGGAGCGGGAATGGTTGAGCCAAATATGGCTACGATGCTGGTGTTTATTTTTACGGACGTCGCATTACCAAGAGAAAGCATGCAAACCATGCTAGTCGAATCAGCGTCCAAGAGTTTTAACACCATATCAATAGATTCCGACACGAGTACGAGTGATTCCGTGTTATTCCTTAGTTCTAATCGTTACCATGGAGTTGATGAAAACACCTTTTTTTCCGCTTTGGAGGCTATGTCACAGAAGATGGCTACCGATATTGTACAAAATGGTGAAGGTACGACACATGTTATAAAAGTAACCACAAAAAGGGCTCCGTCTACAGAGATTGCGAGGCAAATATCTCGTGGAGTGGCAAATTCACTACTTGTAAAATCTGCAATATATGGAAACGATCCAAATGTTGGTAGGATTCTCATGGCGATAGGAAAATCGACCGAAGACCAAGCCTTGGTGCATAACACCAGCGTGTTTTTGGGAGAGACATTGGTTTTTCAAGAGGGAAAAACCCTGTTAAATCAAACACTTGAAAAGAAACTAGGTGACTATCTTAGATCCATGCAACAGGATTCGACTCTTGCTTTTCCCGAAAACAAGGGGAATGTGGATATAGTTATAGATTTGGATGCTGGAGATGAACAAGCGCAGATCATCGGGTCTGATTTATCTCAAGAATATGTTAGTATTAATGCAGAGTACCGATCCTGACATGAACGCATACGGAAGCATTCCTCAAAAAGATATAGAACAAACATCGGAGATGTTGTCTCTCCTTGAAACCGAGATACAAAAATACATTGTTGGTCAGAAACATATTGTGCGGGGACTGATTATTGGATTACTTGTGAAAGGACATGTGCTGCTTGAGGGGGCGCCGGGACTTGCAAAGACGATGATTATTAAATCTATTGCCCAGACGATAGATGCAAGTTTTTCTAGAATACAGTTTACGCCGGACTTACTCCCTGCTGATATTACCGGCGGGATGATGTATCGACCGGAAAAAACAGATTTTATTATTCGCAGAGGGCCAATATTCTCAAACATCGTCCTCGCGGACGAAATCAATCGTGCTCCAGCAAAGGTCCAAGCTGCATTACTTGAGGCAATGGAAGAAGGTCAGGTGAGCATCGGGACGCAGACATTGATCCTTCCCGATCCGTTTTTTGTACTTGCTTCTCAAAACCCTATCGAACAGGAAGGAACCTATGTGTTACCCGAGGCAGAACTCGATCGATTTGTTATGAAACTGACGATTGGCTATCCGAGTGAAGAGGAAGAGATGGCCATCATTAAAAAACATGCGATAGAAAACCCTCAGCGTATCCAGAAAGTGGTAAGCACTAATACGATCTTGCAGGTACAGAGAATCTTGGAAGGGATCCATGTGGATGATCGCGTGGCACAGTATGCTGTACAAGTGGTAAATTTGACCCGCCCAAGCGAACATAAACAAGGACTGTTTGCAAGATTGATAGAATTTGGTGCCTCGCCCAGGGCCTCGCTAGCGCTTATACGTTGTGCCCGAGTCCAAGCTATCTACAATAAGCGGAATTATGTTCTCCCTGAAGATGTAAAAAGTGTTGCACGATCCGTCCTACGACACAGAATAGTGCTTTCTTATGAAGCTGAGGCAGAAGGGCTCAGTGTTGACGAAATACTTGAAAAAATTCTTGCTTCGATAGCTTTACCCTAGGAACAACATGCGGTTGCTAGCAAAAAACCCAAAATTAAGACGATTGTTTTTGTTGGCAGAACGAATGGTACGCGGTATCATCGCGGGAAACTATAGATCCATTTTTAGAGGGAGAGGGGTTGAGTTCGACGAGACCCGAGAATACAGTTACGGTGACCCCGTACGGCTCATGGATTGGAACGTGACTGCGCGAAGGCAAATCCCTCATACAAAAGTATTCAAAGAAGAACGCGAGGTAACGCTCTTTTTCATCGTAGATATTTCCGCATCGATATTTTTTTCTCACGGAGAGACCCAAACCATCGAAATTACATCCCAGGTCCTAACACTGTTGGCACTTGCTGCGTGCAGCAATAGTGATAAAGTTGGAGCTCTGTTTTTTGGGGATGCAATCGAAAAATTTTATCCTCCACGAAAAGATTATAGACATATACTTAATATAGTGTCCTTGTTTGAGAAACTTTCGAAAAAAAACGCAGGGACACGCCTCGACAAAGCACTTCGGATGACAAATCGTTTTCTGAAAAAGCGGGGTGTTTGCGTCATTATTTCTGATTTTAAGACAGAACAATACGAGCGTGATCTCAGTTTGTTGGTAAAAAAGCACACGGTTATCGCCATAAAAATAAATGATGACGTTCTTGGAAAATTATCAAACGTAGGCACGATACCAATCATTGACTCCGAGACGAGTGTGAAAACGCATCTTTTTACTGGATCGATACATTATCGCCAAGGTATGCAAGAATATTGGAATAAAAAGCATCAACAATGGATCAAAACATGCACAAAGCTTGGAGTTTTGTACGTTAGCCTAGGAGGCGATGAAGATCCTATGGAAGTTTTGCTGAGGTTTTTTCGAAGAAATGTACAGTAACGCGGGTAAATCTCTATTTTTTTTGAAACTACTACTCGTTTTTTTTGGTCTTACCGTGCATGAGCTTCAAGCAGATGAAATCCCGGCGCGGTTTGTGAAAATCATCCCTGATGTTATTTATGTGGGAGATGAGGCGATTATGCAACTCGTACTGGATGTGGGATTCAACCAAGAGGGCTATGAGGTACGGCTGAGTGAAGAAATCGATTGGGGAGAAATAATAGGAACATCTTACCAAGGACGTGGAAATCAGACCGTAGTGGAGATCATATTTGTTGCATACAGGGCAGGAACGGTTGTGATTCCTCCGATGATAGTAGGGCCGCACACGATTCGAGGACAGTCGACGGTAATTTCTTCGATATTGCCATCTGTAACCGACCAACCGACCCTATTCAAGGGGCTTATTTTGTATCCCCGAACATTGGTATATGGGATTGGTTTATTGATTGCATTGGGCATTATTGTATTTGCAACACGATACGGCGTAAAATTTTTACGTACTATTTCTCTCGTTAAGTTATACAAACAATTACAGGAATGGTATGGAATGCGCAGAAAGTATAAAGTCATCACGAAGTTGTTTTCTGTTGATGATCAAATGACTCTATTTAGGAGCATATCAGAGTTCATTCGTTTCATATTGGCTAAGGCGTACCATCCGACCCTAGATTCTGCGACAAGGAGTGAATTAGCTCATAGTTTTAAATCTTTTGCGATGGAAAAAGAAGCTCATGACTGTATGCAAACCTTATTGGAACGTGCAGACAAGGTTATGTACGCCGGGGAGGTGTATACCGAGGTCGAATTGCGCGCAGTTCGCACCGAGCTGGAGTATTTCGTAAAAAAATCAGCATCTATGGAGCGTATGGTATATTCTCGTGATAGTATTCAATGAACCTATCTATTTGTTATTATTTTTCCTTATTGTATTTGCGATGTATCTGAGTTATACGGGTAGGAGCGCTGGTAGTGATTTTCCCTGCGCAATATCGCTGTACCCGACCCAACCGTATCGTCCTAGCCTGATTTTTGCTCGCCTTCTGCACAGAGGGGCATCGTTATGCCGCTGGATAGCGGTTATTTTATTGGTATGTTTATTGGCAGATCCAGCCATAACGAGGCGTGAACAAGTATACACAACCCAAGGATCGGAGATCATTGTTGTATTGGATGAGTCGCCGAGTATGGGGGCATTGGATGCAGGGTCTCTTTCTCGTTTCGAAATAGCGAAAAAAGTAATACAGAATTTTGTTAAGAACAGGACAACGGAAGCAATCGGATTGGTTGGTTTTGCAACTGAAACGGTGTTGCGGGTACCGCCAACACTCGATTATGATTATTTTTCTCGGACATTGGAGGAAGTGCCGCTCCTCACATTGGGAGATGCAACCTCCCTGGGGATGGGTATTTTGCATGGCATTTTGTATTTAAGAAGCGGTGGCAGCGATGAAAAGATACTGATTGTTCTAACGGATGGGAAACAGAATAGCGGTGAATATAGTTCTATCTATGCCAGTGAAATTGCAGCATCGTACGGAATAGTACTCCATTCTATTGGGATTGGTACAAATGAGAGTGTCCCGGTGAATATTGAAGGAGGAGAAGACGGTGTTGGGTTACAAGGGATGATCGCTGACTCCTATGATCCCGTTCTTTTGCAGGAGATAGCGGAGCAAACGGGTGGTGATTTCTATGCTGTTAACAATGTAGCCTCTCTCGAGCAGGCTTTCTTAACAATAGAGAGTAAAAGTGAGACCAAAAACGAATATCGTTATATCGCAGAATCCCGACCTATATATCGAGAATGCTTATTACTCATTATGATCCTATTTTGTGTTGATTTGATTATTCGAAAAGTGTTTTTACGGGAGTCGTTCGTATGGTGATCGCGTATAGAGATGCACTCTGGCTGTTGGTTCTCCTCATACCTCTTGTTTTCATCTTGATTTTTATATACCGCTCAACGATAAAACAGGCTATATTTTTGTGTGGAAAACAATGGATGCAGAGACAAAGGGTTTTACTGGGTGTGAAATTGATTCTTCCGAGTTTCTTGTTGCTAGTAATGATGGCATCGCTTGTGTTTGCCTATGCGGATGTTTATCAAGGAAGCAAAACTGTATCGAGAGAAAAGAATGGAGTTGAAGTTAGTTTTTTACTGGACGTATCTAATAGCATGCTCGCAGACGATGTATATCCTACACGTCTACAATATTCGCAGGTATTGATACGCAGTATAGTAAATTATTTCCCCGATCTTTGGTATTCCTTGAGTGTCTTTAAGGGCGATGCGATTCTACTCGTGCCGCTTACCCAAGATCAGTTATCCTTGCAGCGGGCAATGCAATTGATTGACCCAAATCTTATGTCTGCCCCAGGTAGCAATGTAGCCAGGGGTATAGAAATTGCTTCAAATAGTGCATCATTTCCCAGCAACCGTAATAAGGTAATTATTGTATTGAGTGATGGTGAATTGGTAAATGGACAAGAGTCGGTCGCAATTCAGAAGGCAAAAAATAGCGGTAAAACATTTATACTCGTTGCGGTTGGTTCAACAGAAGGAAGTACTATAAAAACAGACGAAGGAACACTCATTAACACTAGCAGTGGGGATGTTGTCATCTCAAAGGCGAATCCAAAACTATTAAAATCGATTGCAGCGGCAACCAATGGTTTGTTTCTCAGTGGGGGAACAGAAGAGAGTTTTCTTCGCATCGTTTCCTTCTTGCAAGAGTTTCGCAATACAGATCAATCTATTGAAAAAGTGAGTGCAGCACGGTATAGATTGTTTGTGAGTATTGCTCTTATGTGTTTTGCTGGTATTTTGTGGATTGGAACAATACCATGGAAACAGTAGTTGCTGGAGCAGCAACTGTACACCTAAATGGTGAGTAATATGCAAAAATATAGATTTTTTTCTTTGTGTGGATATCTATCGATCGTTTCATTTTTTTTGATGGGATGCAATGGCAGTAATTCGTATTATCATTTTTTACGTGGGAATTCACTCTATACCAGTGGAAAATTTTCTGAAGCCTTGCAACAATTTTTACGAGCCGATGAGGCTGAAAACCCCTTTGTTTCCTACAATTTAGGGTTGGTCTATATTGCCCTTGGAGAAGCGAATGCGGCACACGAGGCTTGGCGTATCTCGGCGACTAGTAGCAACGAGAACTTGGCTGCACGTTCCTTGTTCAATGATGGGGTGTTATATTATCAAGAAGGAAATTATACGAAGGCCTATTCATTGTTAAAACAGGCAGTGCGCATACATGGACACGATATCGAAATAAAAAAAATGCTGGAATTAACCCACGGTAGAATTTCAAATGAGCTGGATCCACAGATCCCGCAGGTGAGTGTAACACAGGATAAGAGTGAGTATGCAAGAGTTTTGGACTATGTGCAACGTATCGAACAAACGAAAATTGAGCGTTCAACGAGTGATGCCAGAGTAGATATGAATGACTGGTAGCAGGATGAGTATATGCAGCTGGCGCGTATGTTTGTACATTGGGTTGTTTTTGTTTCTTCCCTTGTGTGTATTCATACAAGCTCAAGAATTTTATCTAGAAGAATTTTTTGCTACAGGATCGCAAACTTCTTTGAAATGGCTTGGCCCGAACGAATTATATGCTGGACAGAGTGTGTTGTATTCTTTGGTTTTGGAAAAGCATGCTATGCTGGAATTTCCAGAGAATATAGACATTGGTATTCCCGCAGACAGTATTTTTGAGGAAGTGTATGGAGTGGGCGAAATCAAGGAAAATAATGACCCTGGTGGAATTTCGTATTCTATTCCTATTGCCGCCTTTTTGTTAACACCCGGACGCGAGGGGGCATTGACCTTTCCTCTATCTGAAGTCACCCTTGGAGAAAATACCTATCGTTCTGTTGAGAAAACCGTCTTGGTACGTTCTTTGCCGCGAGAAGTACACGGGATAGGTTCCTTGGGGTTTTCATATGTCATAGACAAAACGCGGATAAAACCAGGTGAAACAGCAACCATTACCGTTACCTTCTCAGGTGAAGGAAATATTCCTTTTATCAATTACCCTGGACCTACATCCAGCCTTGCAACAATCGCCTTGCTAGATGACCGGCACGATGCCGAAACTAGCGTCCTAGGGTATCAGGGAAATAGGATCATTCAGTATGAAGTCTCTAGCAGATCGGCTGATGCATATACTATAGAACTTCCGAATTTCATTGTATTTGATTCGATGACCGGCGAATATGTACAACAGCAAGGAGGTGAAATCCTCTTCCAGGTTCAAAAGGACGTTGAAGATATCCAGCTAGTATTTGGTGGAGAATTTTCAGACTCGGATGTAGCAGCTGTTAGACCGTTTCGCGATCTTATGTATCAACCAAGCATAATTCTATTGTGTTTGTTTCTTCCACTCGGTATCGGGGTTTCGGTCACAATTATCATTTTGGATAGGAATTCACGTGAAAAATAGAGTTGTATTATTTGTGAGCCTATTCATGTGTACAATAAGCATTGGCTGTGTGCTTATGCATGATTCAATGACGTTTTCCGAGTTGGAATCACTTGATAATGACGAGATACAGACATTACTCACCGAGAACTCAACAAGCAGTGCATTTTTGTATATGAAAGGTTTCCGCGCCTACGCCATGAATCCTGTGGAAACAGTGTATTATTTTCATAAGGCGGTCAGATATGCCCCAACGAGTACGCTCTATCGTGAGCAATTGGCCCAAATCGAGTCTGAATTTGGATTAGAACAGCAGGTAGAAATCCCTTGGTTTTTGTCATCAGATATCGCTTATTTGGGTATGCTTTGCTGTTGGGTTATATTGTGCTTGTTACTGGTTCTTTTTGTGTTCGGAAAGAAAAGATCTCAGACAAAAATAGGATTGTTTGTGTGCGGGGGGCTATTTGTCTGCTTCGCTATTTATTTCTTTTTGGCCCGTAGCATAGAGCGGGTAGATTTCGACGTAGTCTATCGGCTCGATGCATCAATAGCGCGTATACCCAGCAAGGATTCTCAAAATCGGATTGCTATAAAACCAGGAACGGTTCTTTATACTCATGAAAAGTTCGAAGATTATATTCGAGTTACAAATGGCTCAGAACTATCTGGCTGGATTCACCAATCGGCATTATTATTTCAGGAACATGAAGAGTTTGAATAGAAGCTTGGTAGCTCACCGAAGTATTAGTTTTCTCGGTAGATAATTCTGCCACGACTTAGGTCGTACGGAGATATTGCAATTTTCACTCGGTCACCCGGAACAATACGAATATAGTGACGTCTGAGTTTTCCAGCAAGGTGGGTCAGCACCTCGTGTCCGTTCTCTAACTCAACTCTAAACGTTGTGTTGGGAAGAGATTCTTTTACCGTCCCTATAACCTCTATGGCATCTTCTTTAGACATGTTCTCGGCACTGTACCATCAAATATCTCTAACTGTCAATACTTTTGTATCAACGTAAGGTCAGGATTTTGCGTCACTTTTTTTTGCTACACTCACTTGGAGCTGTTTTCCTTTTGCCGTTCGATGACCTGATACTGATTTTATGACCTTATTAGCTTTTGATTCTTCGATTTCCACGAATGTATAGGTCCGGAATATAGATATCCGTCCAACGTTTGTGTTGTCTAGGGATGCTACCTCACAAATCACTTTTTTAAGATAGGATGCGCTAAGACGATGTATACGTCCGGCATTAATAAAAAGCTTTTTGAATGTTCCTGACTCGGTCGGAAGATTTCTCGATTCCAATGTTCCATACATCAAGAAATATGCCGCCACATATGAACGATAGGACAATGGAACCGCCGATCGAAAAATCCTACGCATTGCGTTTATCTCATTTGGGTTTACATGTTCCTTGATATCACGAATAATTGCTTTCAACTGTTGTGTTCTATCCGTGAATCGTGTAGGTGACTGCGGTTGTTTTTGATTCTCCATGTACTTACAGATTATATAAATATATAGTCAAGGGTCAAATGTATGACCGGCCTAAATCCCCTGTGTATGTATATCTGTAAGTAATGAGGTAATGTCAGATATGGATACAAAAATATTTTCTTCGTGGTGAGGTATATATTGGCCAAAAACACCATGTTTTTTCTTCCTTAGATGTTTTACTGCGCACATATACACATCCCCACGGCCATTATTGCGTCCCTTGCTAAAGAATAAGGCGATTTGTGCTGCTATAGAAAGAATTTTCTTTGGGATTGGGTTTTGCCTCGATGCTCTTTTTACAATGACATGGCTTCCAGGAAAATCCCTTGCGTGGAGCCAAATATCGTTTCCTCGTGCGATATTTCTGATAAGCTTTTCATTTTGTTGGGCATCCCTTCCTACGTATACATCGAATCCCTCAATTTTATATCTTTTTCCGCTATATGTAGGAGATTTTTTTGGTTGTCTGGGAGGCTGTTTCTGTCCTTGATATTTTTTCGGTATATGCGTGGCAGGCATATCTTTTATCTGTTCCATGTCTTTGTGCAGGGCTTCTATTTCTTTTTTGAGTGTTGTTATCTGCAAAGAAAGGTTTTTTTGCTTACTTTTCAGTTTTCTTGAACGATTAAAGTATGCCTCGGTGTTTTTTTTGAATGACAGATGGGCATCCAAAGGAATGGAGATTTTTGTCTGACTTTCTGGATCATAGGCTTCTAGTGTTTCTAATCCAGGATGCCAGTCTGCTCGATGCATGAGGAGCATATTACCAAGATATATTTCGTGCGTTATATGTTCTTCGCTTGGAATTTGTCGTTCTTTTTTTGTGATTAACGATTGTCGGTATGTCAATTGCTTGTTTATATTATTTTCTATTTGTATGCGCTCAGAAGCTTTTTTTTCTGATTCTAATTTTCTAATGCGTGTCGCTATATATTTCGAAAGGGGAGGGTCATGGGGGCGAATATCTTTGGCAGGTATAGATTCCGATTGTTTTGGAAATGAATATGTTGCTCCAGCAATAACTCCCTGTTGAGGTTTTCGATAACAAGCTTCCAGGATGAGGAGGTTTTCGTCACAGACAATGAAGTTTGCTTTTCCCGCCCATAATGGAATGATACATGTTAATCGCTTATTCTTGCGTACACAGACCAGTTCGATAACTCGTTCCTTTCCGTATTGATTGAATGTTTCGATATAGGAGTTCTTTATATTTGCACGCAAGAACGTCTGAAACCTCTGTGCGTAGTCGGGTTTGCTTGGTTTTTTGTCTTCACATATGCCTATCAGTGGTTGAGAAAGCTGGAAACGTATCCAAAATTCACGTTTCTTGTAGCATTGTAGATATATCGAATGGATATTACTCTGGATGCATTCTTGTATTTGGGCTCCTTGAGGAGAAATCTCTTCAACAATCTTATCTATTTCCTTCCAGTTCAACGTCATGTATTATTCTAACGCATGTATAGGGGGTTGCTGTACGTCGCTTAGTCAGATACTGAGATTGATTCGGGGTAGATTATATCTGCAATGGCGGCTAATAAGAAAAATGACCCAATACACAAGATGGGCGATTGGTGTTTTTTTAGAATCTTGAGCGCATCACGGGCTTCTGGTATGTATTCATGGATGATAAAGTGTTTGGTGCATTCTGCAATGAGGTTCTTTGCATCGGATGCCCTGATGATGGGATCGGTAATAATTACACGATGTATGCTTGGGTGACGAATATTCAGTGCTATTTGATCACTTTTCTTACCCTCCACACAGCCAAGTAAAACAGTAAATCCTTCAGGGGCGATGATTGCCATGGTTTCGATTGCATTGGAGATCGAATGGGGTGTGTGAGCGGCATCAACAAAAAGATTATAGTCTATTCGTTGCATTCTCCCGGGAATATGTGTATTTTTCAATGTTTCTTGTATCGTATGCTGGGGTAGAGGAGCGCCAAGAATGTGCAAGGATGCGAGAGCGAGGCAGATGTTTTTTGAATGGGCTTCTCCGAGCAATGGACTGTGTATATCAAATTCGGTAGTTCCATGATTCGTTGTCGGAGAAGATAGGTGCTCCGTTGTATGTTCGAACATAGTATGATGAGAAATATGCTCCTGAGACAATTGCTTCATATGCGCTGAAAATTCCATACCATTTTTGCGAATAGATAGATTCGAAATCGCACATATGTCTGGTAGGTATATCCATGGAGATTGCATATCCTTTGCTCTTTTCTCAAGAACAATGCGTGCATTTTCTTCTTGCTTACTCGATATCACGGGCACCTTCTTTTTTATGATACCGGCCTTTTCTGCCGCAATGGATTCTATTGTATTGCCAAGGATTTCCGTGTGCTCTAGCTCCAGATGGGTGATAACACTAAGTATTGGATCTACCACATTTGTTGTATCCAACCTACCCCCGAGACCCGTTTCAATAACAGCAATATCGCATTGTAGCCGTTCAAATAGCAGGAACGCCGTTAGAGTGAGTAATTCGAACATTGTGGGCGATCCTGCTTTTTCGGTGCATGTTTGTCCTATATGTTCTGCTTCTCTTGTAACTTCCAGCAAACTGTGTGCATATTCGATCTGCGGTACATTGGATACATAAAACCGCTCTCTGTAATGGTGTATATGAGGAGAGGTAAAACGCCCGGTTCGGTATCCGCCAGCACTCAGTAGCGATTCAATCAATATAGTTGTGGACCCTTTTCCTTTTGATCCCGCAATATGGATAATAGGGATGCTATTCTGAGGGTTTCTGCATGCAGCCAACAGGATACGCATGCGTTCAAGTTTGTATTCTTTTTGATCAACAGGGGTTCTTTCAAAATAGAGGTATTTGGTGAAGGATTCGCAGAGTTTCTCGAATTGTTCAAACAATTTAGAAGGTGTCGAAGATGCGGGCATGATGATGAAATCCTTCGTATTGAGCGAGAATCTTTGTGTGCTGGCGTAGTTCTTTTGTTTTTTCTGGAGAGGCTTCTACTATTGCGGTTACTCTGCGGAAATCGTGAACCGACAATGCTGAATTGCTTTTTGAAAAGCCGGAAGTGGGCAAAACAGCGCTGGTTCCTCCGGCATAATTTGCCAGGCTAAAGGGGGTTTTTTCTCCAATAAGAATTTCACCTGCATTGTGTATATATGGAATGAGCGATTCCGGGTCATCAATCTGCAATTGGAGGTGTTCCGGTGCGTATATAGTGCACACGGTACAGGCAGTTTCAAGTGAATCGACGAGAATGAATGAATTTTTTATAACTTTGCGCAGATAGGATTGTCTTGGTTCGGGTGTCTTGTCGATAAGAGATACTACAATTGGAATGCATGCTTCTAGGACGTGCCTATCGGATGATATAAGCACTGCGAGGGAATCGGGGCCGTGTTCTGCTTCGATGAGCAGATTACCCGCGAGGGCTTCTGGATCTGCCTGTGCATCGCAAATGATGCATGACTCTGATGGGCCAGTATAGCTACCCGTGTCGCACAGAGAAGAAACCAGTTGTTTTGCAAGACTCACCACGGTGCTACCGGGACCAAGAATTTTTGCAACCTTTGGAACCGTTTGCGTTCCATGGGCAAACGCAGCTATCGCGTGGGCACCACCGAGTTTATATATCGATTCTATCCCGCACATATGGGCTGCAACTAGGCAAGCTGGGTCTATGGCACCGTTCTTGTCAGGAGGAATTGTAAAATGTATGAATGGCACACCGGCTGCTTGGGCTGGAATTCCTTGCATATAGACCATAGAGGGGAAACTTCCTTTTCCAAATGGTACGTATAGGGCGCACGATGGAATGGGCGATGTTATCGTGCGTACGGATAATCCCGGGTGTGGGTTTGTAGAGATATCCCTTTTGCTGGATAGATCTGTCTCGGTGAACGAAGACACAATATCAATGACGGAATGGAGTGCTTGGATAAGGACCGGGTCCAGATATTTGTACGCTTGTGCTATTTCTTGAGAGGTAACAACCATGTTCGTTTTTTTAAAATCAACACCATCAAAACGAAGTGCGTATTCGAAGAGAGCCTTGTCGCCCCGATCTGCTATATCCAAGACGATGGTTTCCACATCATTTTTTAGTTTTTTTGATAAATCAATAGAGGGTCTAGAAAAGAGTCTGCTTTTTTCTTCTTCGGTTGCTCGATTCCAATCAATGATCTGCATGGTATGCTCCTAAAACTCGTCGGGGATTTTGTCCTCGATATACACATGATTATAGGTCAAAATTTGCAAGGAGAGTAGAGAGCAGGGGGAGTTGTATTGCTATACGTTGGTGCGAAAGCCAGACATATTTGTGCACGTGGGTCTGCTTGCCTCAGAGATTTGTTTGCTGTAATGTGGAAAACAAGCGAGTAAAGACTATGAAAGAAATGATTCGAAATAATATTTGCATTAATGCACATCCCAAGGGGTGTGGTTTGTATGTGCAAAAAGCGGTTTCTGCGGTTAAGAAAAAGGATCGCTTCTTAGGACCGAAGAATGTGTTGGTTATTGGGTGTTCTACTGGGTACGGACTGGCGACCAGGATTGCAGCACATCTTGGATCCGGAGCAAAAACCCTTGGTGTTGCGTATGAAAAAGCACCAACGGGGAAAAGAACGGGATCTGCGGGATGGTATGCAGATTTGTATTATCGAGAAGCTGTAGAGCCGCAAGCAACCACACTCAATATGGATGCGTTTTCACACGAATGCAAACAGGCGGCTATTGATGAAATAAAAAAAACAATGGGCACCGTGGATTTGGTGATATATAGCCTTGCTTCCGGTGTGCGTATCGACCCGGATTCGGGGGTACGGTATACATCGGCATTGAAGCCCATCGGCTCACCCTATACGTCGCAGGGTGTGGACATTCTGGGTAATTTGACGCAGATACACGTTGAACCGGCCACCGATGAAGAAATCGAACATACGATCAAGGTTATGGGCGGTGAAGATTGGGAGCTATGGATTAGAGCCTTATTAGAGGCGGGGGTTCTCTCTCCACAGGCGCTGACGCTTGCTTATTCATATATAGGACCAGAGGTTACTAAGGATTTATACCGAAATGGTACCATAGGTCGTGCAAAAGAAGACTTGGAAAGTCGTGCAAAGGCGATAGAGACTTCTATGACGAATCTTTCGGGTAAGGCTTTCGTGTCCGTTAATAAGGCGGTGGTCACCCGTGCAAGTTCGGTTATTCCTTCTGTTCCCTTGTATCTTTCTCTTTTGTATAGGGTGATGAAATCAAAGAACACACACGAAGAATGCGTTGGTCAAATGGATCGATTGCTGCGTGAAAAATTGTATTCTGGTTCGGATATACCCGTTGATGAACACAATCGTATACGTATGGATGATTGGGAAATGTCTCCAGACGTTCAAGAAATAGTTGCTGAGAAATGGAAAACAATCGGGGATCTTCCCTTGTCGGAAATAGGAGATATAGATGGCGTATACACCGAGTTTTTGCACATGCATGGATTCGGATACCCTTCCATAGATTACTCCTTAGACGTAGATTTGCAGGCTGTACGATAACCAATGAATCTTGAGTTGTTTGTATTGGGGACTGGCGGGAGTATACCGCTACCGAACAGATATCTGTCATCTGTGTTGTTGCGCCGTGATGGCGAATTTTTTCTTTTTGATTGCGGTGAAGGCACCCAGATGTCGCTCCGCACATTGAATTTGAAATGGAAGAAAATATCAGCGATACTTATTACTCATACCCATGCTGATCACATAACTGGATTACTGGGTATGTTGATGCTTTCCTCTCAGGTTGATAGGAGCGCTCCACTCTACGTAATCGGCCCGCCACGAATTGAGGAGTATATAGAACAAAATCGATCAATACTGGCAATGTATATCAATTATAAAATCGTGATAAAAGAACTCGATCCGAATAATTTGAATACGGTTGTCTGGGAGACCGAGCAATATCGGATTAGATCTTTTGCGTTGAAGCATTCGCGTATGTGCGTTGGATACACCCTCGAAGAATTACTACGTCCAGGTTCTTTTAGTCCTGAAAATGCTGAGGCATTGAAAGTTCCAAGGGGTGAACTGTGGTCAGCTCTTCAAAAAGGTAGGAACGTAGTTTTAGAGGATGGAAAGGTAATTACACCCGAACAAGTTCTTGGAAAACCTCGCCCTGGTCGGAAATTCTCATTTGTAACCGACACACGGCCCATCGAGAGAATACAGAAAGAAGTCGCAGGTTCTGATGTTTTTGTCTGCGAAGGAATGTTTACAAATGAACATGCTCAATCTGCTGAAGAAAAACAACATATGACGGCTATGGAAGCGGCAACAATTGCAAAGAAAGCCGGAGGCATAAAAAAAATGGGGATAACCCATTTTAGTCCTCGATATACAGACCATCAGATACGTTTACTCGAACGCGAAGCTCGGAGTATATTTCCGGAAACTTATTCGTTGAAAGATGGCATGCATATACCAATTCCATATGAAGAATAAGAAACCAAATGGGAATAATTGAGTTTATATAGTAAAGGACTATCACTCGGAAATCATCAGAATAGAGTATAGTGAGTGTTAGAGGAAGATATGATTGATGTAAAAAACATTTCAAAACGATATGGAAACATTGTTGCGGTCGATGATGTATCATTGCAGGTCGAATCTGGATCCATTGTAGGGTTATTGGGACCCAATGGAGCTGGAAAAACATCGCTTATTCGGGTTTTGACTGGTTTTCACCATCCGAATGAAGGTAGGGCCTTCGTTGATTCTGTGGATGTAGTCAAAGATAGCGTTGAGGCAAGAAAGCGGATTGGGTATGTGCCCGAATCTCTTCCTTTGTATCCAGATCTATCCGTGTTTGAGTATCTCACCTTTATTGCTAATGCACGTTCTTTGGATCGTAATACGGAGCGGATAGAAGAAGCTTTGTCGCATTGTGGTCTATCCGAGATGAAATATAGGAGAATAGGTGATCTTTCAAAGGGATATCGCCAACGCGTTGGTCTTGCACAAGCAACGGTACACGATCCAGCCGTCCTGATATTAGATGAACCTACTAGCGGACTAGACCCTCTACAACTTATTGACATACGCGGGTATATAAAAGAGCTTGGAAAAACAAAAACGGTTATTTTGTCCACGCATATCATGCAAGAGGTCGAAGCGCTTTGTGAAAAAGCGCTTATTATGAATCAGGGAAAAATTGTAGCGTCAGGCTCCATGAATGATTTGCGCACCTATGGAGGAGCTGCTTATCAATACTCTATCGAATTTCTTGGAACATTGACCAAGGATGGATTTTCTCGATTGAGAGCATTGCCCAATGTACTGGAAGTTGTGGATCATGGCGCAGAGAAAAAGAGACATAAAGTAGAAGTGCGTTCGGGTAAGGACCTTGAAGCGAGTATTTTTGATTTTACCTGCGAGGAAAATTTGAAGTTGCTTGGGTTAACACCCCATAAATCAAGTGTGGAGGATGTTTTTGTGAAACTTACAGGAGGAACCAATGATCAGATCACTGATTCAGAAGGAAGTTAAACAGTATTTTAGCTCCCCAATTGCATACATAACAATGACCTTTTTTTTGGTTATTCAATCGGTGCTTTTTTTCATTTTTCAGAATTTTTTTGTATCAAATATTGCGTCCTTACGGGGCTATTTTGGATTGATGCCCATAATTTTTGTGTTCCTACTTCCATCTATCACAATGCGGACCTGGGCGGAAGAAAGGAAACAAGGCAGTTACGAGTTGTTGATTACGTTGCCCTACAGAACCGTGGACCTTGTCATAGGAAAGTTTCTTGGGGCCTTCATTCTTTTTTGTATTATGCTTGCATTGACCATCAGTATTCCAATAAGTGTGTCGGTATTTGGTGTGTTTGAGATTGGTGAATTAATCGGTGAATATCTTGCGGTGCTATTTGTTGCTGCTGCAGGGATTGGAATTGGAACCTGTATATCTTCTTTAGCAACCAATCAGATTTCGGCTTTTATTATTTCTGTTCTGTGGCTTTGTTTCTTCACCTTAATTGGTAATGTTTCGCAATTTGTAGCACTGCCAGAACTGCTATCGAGATTTTTTAGTTATATTTCTTTTAATTCGCATTACTCTTCAATGCTAAAAGGGTTGATAGATACTCGTGATATTATTTACTTTTTGGTCATTATCGTAGGTTCGCTTATCCTCACTGTATACACGATCGAAAAACGGAAGGAGAGCCAATGAAGAAATTACAGTATGTGCTGGCAATGGTTTTATTGGTGCTCATTGCCCTAAACAGTGTGCAGTATTTTGTACGTATAGATATAACAACTACTCAGGCGAATAGTGTGTCTCCGGCGTCAAAAAATCTTGTAGAAAAAATAGAGGAGACCGTATACATAGACTATTATCTCTCTGACAAATTGCGCGCCATACGCCCTGAAACAGAACAAATCATCGATTTATTGGATGAATACGCGGCATTCGCGAGAGGAAATGTCTTGATTGATGTTTTAGACCCAGCAAAAGAAGGGATCGTGGATGAGGTAGAGGCGCTCGGTATAGCGCCAAGGCAGATAGAAGTAACCGAACGTGACGCAACGAGTTATGCAATCATTTATTCAGGGATAGTTGTCCGATATCGTTCAGAAAATAGAATCCTTCCCTTCGTAATTGAAACGGCAACATTGGAATACCAGATCAGTTCGACATTGCACCAATTAATAGAAGAAGACGAGGTAGTGGTTGGCATTCTTGCGGGAAGAAACGCATTTATGCAAGGTAATCAGGATGTATTCGGTTCTGCTCAGGTCTTGTACCAGGTCTTACAAAACGAGTACAGGGTTGAGATTGTGGGTCACAATGAACCGATACAGCCTGCCATCGATACATTGGTAATACTAGATTCCCCCGAATTTGGAGCGAATACAGCTTTTTATGTGGATCAATTTTTGATGCAGGGAGGCTCTGCATTTTTTGCAATTAATGGGGTATCCGTACGCATTGATCCCAATTCAGGGGGGTATATTGGAACTCCCAATACTTCCCCAATACATTCTTTGCTCGAACATTATGGGGTACGAGTGGGTCAGGAATTAATTTTGGATGAGAACAACAGAGCGGTGTTGCAGACATCCGCGAATCGATTGCCACAGTTCGTACCATATCCACATTGGGTAGTGGTCGGTAACACAGTTAATGAGGAACATCCAACTACTTCCCGATTTGGAGGGTTCGATCTTTTTTGGGCGAGCCCAATATATGTAGATGATGTTTTGGACCCATACGCCGAAACGTTGATGAATACCACGGATGAAGCATGGTTGATGCAAGATGAATTCATTTTGGATCCCCAAGAAGAATATCTATTCCGTCAGAATGAACTAGAAACAAAAGGGTTATACACGGTTTCTCTCGCGTACCAAGGCCCGCTCTCCTACAACGACTCCCTATCGATTCCAGAAAATAGTTCCGAGGAAAATATACTTAAGACGACCGATTCAGCGCGTTTCATAGTTCTGAGCGATGTGGATAGTATACTTGATGTTTTTCGAGTGACAAACGCCGGGTACAACTTTGACTTTGCGATGAATTCGATCACATGGCTCGGCAATGATGAAGATTTGCTTTCTATCAGAACGAGAAATATTCGCCCTCGCGCCTTGGACAAAATCCAAGACCCTCAGCTTGAAAATACCTTCAGATGGATGGTTCGATGGTTTAATATGCTGGTACTACCTCTTGGAGTTGCCTTGATTGGCGTTATTTTGATGATTAAGAGGAGAAGAAATACACAACGATGAACAAAAGAATAATTGTTCTTGCATGTGCATGCGGGATACTGCTATTAACGTGGGCTATTGGTCTATATGTTGCACCAGAGGCACAGGCAAGGCGTAGAAAGGCACGACCATTGATTGTATTACCCGAAACACAAGAAATTGTTTCTATCTCTTTGGGTGATACTCTTCTACAACAAGAAGAAGCCATTTGGACCTTCGAAACATTACCAGCCCGAGAAGATAGAATAATAGGACTGATCGAAGATTTGCAGGCTGCCAAAGATATTGGTTCGGTTGGAAATAGAAACGATTCTTATGGATTGCGCCCCGAAAGAACGATAGTTATCGATATTGATCAAAGAGAACCTATACAGTTGGAATTGGGGAATCGGGTATCGGGTTCACCGTACCTATACGCCGTTCTCAATGACTCTGAAAACGTACTCAAAACAAACAACAAACTTGATTTCTATTTTCGGCAGAGTGTTCAATATTGGCAAGATCTTCGGTTGTATCCAGAAAATATCCGACCAGATAGGGATGAAGTGGTGCAGGTGGTTGTTTCTAATGGGAGCAATGAGTTTATTCTTTCACGTAGTATTGTTGGTGATTTGCCTGCTTGGTATCTTGATGAAATGGACCCAGCAATCTCAGATGTAAGTAATGCCTATGTTCGCACCTTTTTCAATTTGGAAGCAAGTGAATTAGTCCCCGTTTCTCAAGAAATTTCAGAAGAAAATGAAATTTTGCGGGTGAGCGTACGGGTGCAGACAGGAGCTGTTTTCGAAACGATTTTGTATTCGAGAGATGATTCTGATACCGCATATGCTAGACCCTCTGGATTGCGTAACGAATTTCTATTTGTCCTTGCTCCAGCAATCCAAGAACGACTTGCTAGAGACCGTTCATATTTCGTGGAATAGAAATCAATAGAGAATCAATCCAGATATCTAGTCCATTAAATTCTTTGTGATTTCAATCGCAGTGTCGGGAGAAGGAATACCTACTGGAATGTTTTCCTTCTCTTCTGGACCATCTTTCAATTTGTGATATTTTTCTTTATCGGGTAAGAAGGCAAGAACATTTCGCTGTTTCTGCTTTGCTATTGCGGCAATTTCCTCTGTTTCTTGCAATATTTCTGCTGGTGAAACAGTGCGCCCGCTGACCTGAGTAATCGCAAAAGTGGTGTCGATATCGTAGGTGTCTTTTATATTTTCTGCTAGGTGTTCTGCATGCTCTTGTGCATCATGAACACTCATGTTGGGTAAGAGTATCAATACAGCCCTATCGTATTGACAAAATAGATTTTTATTGGGAGGCACATCTTGGAGTAATTCTGTCAGACTATGAATGTTGTTTTTTGCATCGTTAGATGTTTCAACGTGCATAATAATAAGATCGACCTGGGTTTGGATGGTTCTATAGAGTTCTACCTCTAATAAAGCGAGTGCGTCATCTTTCGATTTGATCGTGCTAGGGTGCGTAAGTGGTTCCTGGGAAGGAATTTCAGACTTTAGATTTGCTTTTTCAAGAACTTCTTCTGGCAGATGAGGCTCTATCTTTTTCTCCTCTTTATTTTTTCGAGTGGGAGAAAAGACCGGAAGATTGAGTCCACTCGTGTTGCCACTTTCTGCATAATCATCTTGAGAGTGGCTTTCAACTTTTTCCCATTCCCTTGGAGTTTCTGCACGAGTACTATCAGTTGTTTGGTATGCGTTATCTTTCTCGATGGGCCCTTGTTTGTTATTTTCTACTTCGAAATTGCTGGATGGAGTAGCTTCGCTTGTTGTACGTGATTGATAATTTTCTTCTGCCATAACCACAGGATTATCTTCGTTTGATGATTCCTCTGGTGCGCTGTGCCTATTTTGAAATTCTTGCAATTGTGATATTTTTGCTGATGTGTGAATAGAATTTTCTTCTGAAGGGATGGAGTGAAAGGAATTTTGTTGCATCGCCGGATTTGATGGAGCTATGGGAGAAGATTGATTTTCTTGGTTTGTTTTGTTTTTTGAATAGTATTGATTTGCTGTTCTTATAATGGAAACAAAATAATACAAACACGCAAGACAGAGAACCGCAGCAGCGAGAAGTATCGCATCGCGAACATAGGTAAGAAATAGGACGTTATTCACTGGTTCGTAGGCACCAAGTATGGAATACACCTCGCCTCGGAGAGTATAGAAATTTTCTGGAATAAAGATCAGATTTTGATCTATATTCTTTAATGTTGGGTTACTGCTGATCGTTTCAACGAGGGTGTTGCGTTTTGATAAGAGATAGAGGGTTTCTCCAGAATCATTGGAGAAGGACATGGCTATTCTTCGTGGGTCTGCTTCTATGTAATTTTTTATTGTTGTTGCATAATCTTCGCTGTTCGAAGATTTTGAAAGCACTTGCTTCATTTCTTCCGAAAAAAGTAGTTGAGAATTTCTGAATTCTTCCACTCCGGCATTTCGGTTCATGTATACCCGGATAAAGACGGTTAGGGCGCAGAATATTATACCAACGACAACGAATATAGGTATGAAAGATCTGATATTTCCCATGCTCTATCTATCGGCCAATGTGTGAGCAATATAATCTTTTGTAAGTGTTATTGCAGATTTGAGGGCGAGTTCTATACGGTGATGATGGTTTTCTGCATTTGTAGTATCTCTGGAGGTTGCTAGAAGATGTGTGGCAAACGGTATGCATGCCCTAACAGCTGGTTCGACTTTGTTAATCGTGGTGCTGGCTGCAAAATCCGAAAAAATGTTCTGTAGATCGAGTAGAGAAGAGCGGAAAGATTGAGAAGCTTGTAACTCTCTAAGTTCGTATTTGCTGAAATCGTATTCGGAAAATTCTACACCGAGGACATCAGAGTCATTTGATAGCAACGTTGTAAATTCTTGTTTGTACTCTGAAAGTCTTTTAGTGTGGTATCTAGGCATAGAGTTTTCGAAAGAGATGCTAGCTCCTTCGGAGGATAATCGATGAACGGACTGTGTATCAAGGAATTTTAAGCGATTTGATTGCCAAAAATCAAATACCTGGGTATATGTTTCTTTGGCATAGCGTGTACCCGCGGGATAGGAAAAATCGCATCCAAACACATGGGTTATATTCAGTCCAAAAACCTTTGCCATGATAGCGGCAAAAGATGATACATTACTTCCATACCGAGGAATGCGAAGTAATGCAGCATTATTTTTGCAGATATATCGCTCAAGAGGGTGCGGACCCGCTACGAATAGCATAGCGCAATGGTCTTTTTGCAGACGAGGTGGCACATATGAGGACAAAGAAAAAAAATACCATGGATATCCTGGATAGCCTGCATATCCGTGAAGATAGGAATAGACCTGTGGATCATTTGCGCAAACAAAGTCTATCGGGCAAGCCGATTTCATAAGTGTAGGGAGAACGCTGTCGGTTGCTATTATAGAATATTTTTGTGTATCCAATTTCTTCTGTTGTACGAGAGAAAGAAATATTTTTACACCAGGCCCAGCTCCTAGTAAGATAGCGTTCTTTTTATAAGGGAGTTTTGTGATCGATGATTTACTACTTCGGGCGCAGTTTGTGATTATATTTTTTTGCCACCGCCTTCCAAAATGTTGCATGATTGAATGTTCCGATGTTTTTTGATGTAAAATATTTGAACACAGCGATATGAGACGTTCCGTTAACTCAGATTGAAATACGGATCTGTTGTGCAATGTGCGCATTGCAATATGCGGAGTGAATAGGGGAACGAGATGTTGCTCTAAATACTCTGCGACCGAATACAGAAACAATTGAGAGTCTGATTTTTTAGCGATTGGTGGGGTGATTATTGATATTCTCGTATCGGTAATGACCGTATGGTAACAATCGTTCTGTAATGCAAAGAACATGAAATCCATCGAAGGTTCTATGAGTATGCACTGATCAAGTGTAGAAATAGACAACAATTCAGTGAGATAGGCTAGGCTCCCCATTCCGATATGAACGAGCGATGTTATTCCCGAAAGTTGATGTGCGATTCTCTGTGCTTCTTGTATTGGGTTTATGCGCGAATGAAAATATACTTTTTTTTCTCGTACTTGCGGGGGTTCTTTGTCGAAATATTTGTACCCATATGTCGGCACCGACACCCTAGTAGACTCTGCGAAGAAAGCCGATTCTAAGGGTTTATTATGTTCCTGAATTTTCGGTGCCAGGGCTGTTGCAATGTATGGAAAATGCTTTGAAAGTACGTCTAGATTTTCTTTTAGATAATTCACAAGTAGCGCTGTTGAAGGGTTTGTATTTTTTTTATCATCGAGTGTTTTCGCTTGCCCTCTGAGTAGTTAATCATATGGGGAATCAGATGTAATTGTAGCATGGTGAATCTTTTGTCCCCTGAATTTTCAGCAATTGTCAGCATGGTTTGTATTCCTTTCACGACTCGTTGCCGATTTGTGTGCATCGATTGATTAGTCTTAGAATAGTGAACATGATATCGCGTGCTGATACGTTTCTTGCATTCTTTTGCGCTTATGGTGTTGACCTTAGCAGGAGGAAGCGAGTCAACAAAAAAAAGTCGCTGCATTATTGTTTTTGGAAACAAGGAGAGCGAATCGGCAAACAGACGTAGAGCCTGAGTGACCCTTTTTCCATGACTGTCATAGCTATGATGAGCGTTGTACGCATAATCGACTGCGTCAGGGTAAGAAAGTCGGCGAGAAGATTGGGAACGGATACAGTCAAGGACATAATTTTTTTCGTGTAATCTGTTTTTAAGAAATGAAAGATCTGCTCCAAGAAGATATATTGGTCCATCCGTCAGAGTAGATGCATAATATATGGCGGATCCTAGGACACTTCCATGTTCTGGGATTCTTGCAGCATAAGATTCTAGTAAGAAAAGAGAATCAACAAAGGAATTTTGGTGTATTGCCAGAGTTTCTTTCTCATGAACACAGGCAGCTTGCATGGGATGCGCAAAAGCTCCATAGGTATTTTTTACATGCCTTTTTGCCCAGTACCCGGCATCTGTATGTATTGTTGCAAAGATATGTGGCTTTTGCGGAAGGCAGGACGTAGCAGCAGCGCAGGCCAACACTGGGATATTTGCAGGCAGTGATTGCATTGTTTTTTTGAGCGATGGGCCGGGGGCGCAAATACAGACATAGGGCAATGAGTTTTTTGGTTTCACAATGGTGCGTAGTGAAAGTATATTTTTGATGGTATTTCGAATCCACATGCTACCAAAATATGCAGTTGTAGAGATATTGGTTTTTAATTGTTGAAGAAAATGAGTAATACCATCGTGTATGGCGGCGTGAACTGCTGGAAATATTTGCTTAGAAGGAAGCCATTCAAGAACGAGCAGTTTTCCGATGGAAGAGTCATCAATTTTTGAAAGGAGACAAGAGTGCACCATATTCTGCACTTTTTTACCCGTATATTTGCTAGTATCTACCATGATGGTATTTTTTCGTGAACTCACGAATTTAGTAAACACGGCATCAGGGACGATCGAATAGCAAAGAATATCGGGAAACATTTTATTGCAAGTATTTGCAATATGATGAAAACAATCCCCAACGATAAGAATAGTGCTGGATTGTTCAACATTGTTTGATGTCAAAAAACGTTTACATTCTTTTTCGATATCGTATCGAGAGTGGAGGGTCGTACCAAGGAGACAGGCGTTTTGTTTTTTGTCTCTGGATTGAAAGAAATCTGTCGCATTGAACACGTTAGTCGTTCAACAAAGATGATATGTGTTCGATAGCCTTTTTTTTGCTTCCACTGATGACATTACTGAATATTTCGGGGTAATCCCTATTTAAGTCGGTAATCAAAGCCAGTATGTCATTGAGGGAGTCTTTGGTTTCTTCACTAATGGTGTTGGAGACAGCGTCGGGAACGGGATCGCTGAGTTCATAGTTCAATTCATCAAGGTCTATCGGGTCCTCAGAGGTTTTTGGAAGTGAATTTGTTGCATTAATAGCTTGGGATAGCATGGTAGAATTTTCCGAAAAAGGTTCGTCAATAGTGCTAACTTCTGTTTCTTGGAAGGATTCTACATTGAGTGCGTCTGGATCCACTTCATGCATATCATCAAAGGCAGGAATAGTTTCCATATTTTCGAGAGGTTCTGGATGTTCAAGCCAGTCACCTTCTTGAAAACTTTCAGTGGAGGAATCATCTGAAAACGTAGAAGGGTTCTCAAGATTTTCTTCCTGAAATGTCGATTCAATAGGGGTTTCTTCTTCAATAATATCAGAAAGGACAGTAGAATCATCATCTGTCTTGGATTCATTGGGTTCATTCTGTAATTCTGTAGCAATAGAGTCAGAAATTACGTCTTGAGGAACGTCTTCAGAGATATTTTCTGGCACCAGTTCTTCTAGATTGTTCATTACTATTGGTTCATTATTACCAGAGGAATAATCAAAGAATTCTCCAGACGAACCTAATTGGTCGGTTTGTTCGGCAGAAAGGCTAGGTTCTTGATTATCAGAAGGAGAGACAATATTAGCGACTTCATCGTCAGAAGATAGAAGGTTTTCGGATTCTATTATATCAGAAGTTTTGAATATGTTATCAAGTTCATTGTTAGTAAGCGCAATTTTTTCGTCGTTTGAGTCGTACTCAAAGAATCCCCCAGGGCCTTGTTGTGTATCTGCTATGGTTACGTGCTTGGTGTGTACCGACATTGAAGCGACGGCGAGCGTCAAACGTTCTACTTCTTCTCTCAAAGATTCAAGTTCTTTTTTTATTTCAGTGGTAGAAGTCGAAAGTTCAGAAAGGTCTGGGACCACATCAGAGAGTAACTCTTCAGAAGATGAAATATTGGATGACTGCATAAATTCCTCAGTAGGGATATCGGCATACTCGTCTGAAGTCTTCAATGATACGTGTTCATCTTGTGGTATGGGGTCAGTGTCAAAAGCAGTCTCTAGATTTTCTAATTGAACGTCATCGAGAACACTTTTGGTTGTGACTAATTCCTCTTCTGCTTCTTGAATATAGGGATTTTTTTCGGATAAATCATCATTCAACCAGACTCCATATTTTCCAAGATCCTTTTGATCTATTGCTTGATTTTGCTTAGTGTTAGACACCCTAGCAATAGTATGTCGGAACTTTGGTATCTTCACAAGATACTTATTTCCTCTACATTGTGCAGTATTACACCGAAGATAATCTGTGTATTCACGCTTTTTGATATGTTCTTTGATTGCAGGGTTATGCATTCGGTTGCTACTTGGGCTATTTTTGGATGTCTATGGATATTGGAACCGAGAAGATATCCGTGTGCAAATCTTTTCTCTTGAGCGTGAAATCGAGCAAATAGGAACAGTTACTGAACAAATAAGACAGGATATCGACAGTATGTTGTTTGATGAGATAGTTTCTTTCGGTGTAGTTGAAGAATCGGCTCGGGTGTTTCCTCACTTATACGACCAAGGTAAGGTCTTTCATCCTCTTCCAAACGCAGTTTCCATATCTAAGCCCCACACGAGTTATCGATTGTTACTGCAGAATGTATTTTGGATTTCGAGTATTCTTGTTTTTGTTGTGCTATGCATTGTCGAGGAGCGAAGCAAGCGTGTAGAAGCCAGCCTATCGGTTCCACGAGAAGATATTTCCATCGCTAACCCATCTGAAACAAAAATATCTTGATTATCTAAGGGCTCGCATTTCGAGGTAGTAACGCTTTTCTTCTGCTTGTCCCAATGAAAATGCTTTATTCGGAAGGTTTCCAAAGCGTTGGACAGCAGGAAATAATTGTCCACGCGGTATGCTCGGTAGGAGAATAACAATTCCATTAAATTTCTTTGCGAGTAGACGTGCTTCGGATGTACCATGAATATAGGCGATTTCCATGGAAGGATTTCTTTTTGAGAGGTTTTTTAAGGCATTCTCTACATTCCAGACAGTCTGAGTCGCTGTGGGTGAATTCCAGATACAAGCGGCAGAATAGCTCATCGACTCTATGACGCTTTCATTAGTTGGTATGCTATCTTTTGCTGCATCTGAGAGATTACGTTTGTCGATCTTCATGGCCGATGATTCTAAGAAGTCGAGTAATTCATTTTCATCTTGGTTCAAAACCATTCGCGCTATGGGTTCGAGCGTGAGGGCTTCATCATAGACATTAACCAGTTCTACCAAGGCCCAGCGAGCTGGATCATTTGATCGCACTCCAGATTTCTTTTTGTTTTCCCAGATTTTTTTTGCCGCTGCAAGATTATGGTTGCCATCACCTACAATGAAAAATGGTGAACTACTCTCTTCTAATTTGCTTAGCGTATCGTTCATATGACCAAGAAAAGAATCTGCAAGTGCATACCCCGCAATATGCCCCCCTCCAAGCATCAAATCGGTGTCGAATACCGTTTCTTGTTTGTATGATTCGATATTCTCAAAGAGTGCATTCTTTTCATCATTGATGAGCATTAGCACATGACTTAGTTCAAGTAAGGCGTCTTCTTTCACAGAGATACGAGAATTCAAACGTTCAAGGATGGTTTCTTCACTGGATCGTATTGGAAGCTGGGTTCCCTCGACGAAATCATATTTTTCGAGGTCAATAGACATCAATAACCCTTTTCGAATTTTGTTGTGTACGGTCCGTTCGATAAATACTAGTCGATGACCGATGGAATGAACAATTCTTTGCTCAACATAAGACTCCATCGTCTTGTGTACAAGTTCTTTTCTCGAAGTGTCTTCAAGGTATATTTCGGGGTGGATAAGATTGAGGGTTGAGGGAGAATCTTTTACTAGAGACTCAACTTCCTTCCAATACCGTATGTTTGCGGTGTGTTGATCACAGGCAATTACCGCCCAACGAGAAAGATCAACATTCTTATTAGGTAATAGAATTTCGGGTACGTTTACTCCCCATCGAGCTAGAGAATCATATGTCATATATCTAACACAGTATGCGTGTATGGTGCTACTTCTTCAAGATGAATCATATCCTTAGGATGCCAACCGAGTACTGAAACGTTGATTGAATTTTTTTGCGTCTAGGGGGTGGCGCTGTGAATAATAGAATGCTCAGACAGTTCTGTGAGAAATTTAAGAGTATACCAGGCAACCCCATCAAAATAGGTATGAGCGAATTGGGCTGCTTCGATCCCCACAAATCGATAATGCCATGGTTCATACATATAGCCAGTCAGCCATGACGATGCTTCAGGGTATGTGATCAAAAAACCGTAGTTGTGGGCATTTTCCACAAGCCATGCGCTTGCGGGGGTATCGGCGAACGCAGGGGTAATGTCTCCAAAATCGAAAACGGTTCCCAAATGATGTTCACTGCTTCCCGGTGGGGCAACGCTCATGGCAGTCTCTGTGAATCCATAGAGCGAAAGCGATCGTTCATACAGCCAGTTTTGGTAGGCAATAGTCCTATAGGCCGATGAAACCAATAGCGTGATTCCTTCCTTATCCATGGCATTGCTCATACTTGTAAGTGCATCCACGGCTTCGGGGGTTCCTTCGAGTGTATCCCTTGAAATGTGTAGAGAAGGGACGTCTTTTAATTTCACAAGGTGCTTTGGAGTATAGTCGAGGGGCAGGGGGTTAGACTTGTCTATAAATCGCAGGGAAGGGGGACCCTGTTGCGCCAGTTGTATGGCTAGTGGAGAAAATTCTTCGATGGCATCGAGAGCAGTATTTTTAAAAGACTGAGGATATGCCTTGAGTACATCCGTGACTATTTCCTGGGCCGTTCTTGGTTCTTCTGTTTGTTCTGGGGTTTCAGAAATTTGTTCAACCTCTCTCACACACCCAAACAGGCTAGGAATCAATACAAGCAACCCTAGCAAAATAGAGACCCGCGAAGAAGCACATTGACCAATTCTATTCTTTTTTAGATGTACGCTACACATAACTATTTAGAACACGAGGCGTATTACATCATCCATGGTGTCAACAAAATGGATAGATACCCCTTTTCTCACACGTTCTTGTATTTCTTCTACATCTAGTTCATTTTTCCTAGGTGCGATGATATGTTTAATCCCATATCGTTTTGCCGCAATAATTTTTTCGCGAAGCCCACCGATGGGTAAGACCTCACCGGTAAGCGATAATTCGCCAGTCATGGCATAGGATCGTTTTATTTTTTTATGTGTGAGGAGAGACAAGAGAGCGGTTGTCATAGTAATGCCTGCCGAGGGACCATCCTTGGGAGTTGCCCCGGCTGGGATATGGAGGTGTATGGTGGATTGATCGAAGATTGATGTATCAATGTTATAATCTGTGGCGATAGATCGGACATACGACAATGCAATAGCCGCTGATTCTTTCATAACATCACCTAGCTGCCCCGTTAATTTTATCCCGCCGCTACTCTCAAATCTTAATGCCTCTATGATAAGAACCTCTCCGCCATACGCGGTCCATGCAAGTCCTATCGCAATCCCTGGACGTGTTATTTTTGTTGTTGTCTCGAGTGAAAAATAGGGTTTTCCGAGGTATTTCTTAACATCTTCAACATCAATGGTAACTGGGGTCGACAGGGATTCTGAGACGATGGAGAAAACCAATTTTCTATGGATTCTGTTAAGAAGTTTCTCGAGAGTACGGACGCCAGCCTCACGGGCGTATTGGCTTGCTAGGATTTTCAAAGCTTTTTGCGTATAGATGACATCTTTTTGTTGGAGCCCATGTTCTTTTATAGATTTCGGAACGAGATATTTTCTTGCGATTTGCACTTTTTCAGGTTCAACATATCCAGACAGGCGTATGATTTCCATTCGGTCGAGTAGAGGACCGGGGATTGAGTCAGAGGTATTAGCGGTTACAACAAAAATCACTTGTGATAAATCAAAGGGTAAATCGAGATAATGATCACGAAAGTCTAGATTTTGCTCGGGGTCGAGGACTTCAAGCAGGGCAGAAGAGGGGTCCCCTTGATAACTAGCTCCAAGTTTATCTACTTCATCTATCATAAATACAGCGTGTTTACTCTTAGACTGTTTTAGTCCTTGAAGTATCTTGCCGGGCATGGCACCAATATAGGTTCTTCGATGTCCTTTTATTTCTGCTTCATCTCGCATGCCACCAACAGAAAATCGAAAAAAGCTCCTACCAAGGGCTGCTGCAATTGATTTTCCAATAGATGTTTTCCCAACCCCAGGAGGTCCGAGAAGACAGATTATAGAGCCTCGAGAATCATTTTTTTTGATTTTTACCGCCAGAAATTCCGTTATGCGTTCTTTCACATCCTCAAGACCATAATGATCTCGATTGAGAATCGATATTGCACGCTTCAGAGTTGGCATTTTCGGAGGCTCGGAATTCCACGGTAATCGTGTAATCAAATCAAGATAGTTTCTTTGCATCGAATATTCGGGGTTATTTGTTTCCAACATCGAGAATTTTTCTAATTCAGAATCGACTTGTTTTTTGATTTCATCGGATAATTTCAGTGCATCTATCTTCTTTCTGAATGTATCTATTTCTGAATGTTTTCCGTCTTTTCGAATACCAAGTTCGTTTTGAATTTCTTTTAGTTGTTCCCTTAGAAAAAATTCTCTTTTGTTTTTTTCTATTTTCTCGTTTATTTGGCCTTGTATTCTTTTTTGGATACGAAGTAATTCTTGCTCTTTCTTTATATGCAATAGGACTTTCTCGATACGTTTGTGTATATCCAGTGTTTCCAGAACTTCTTGTTGTGCTTTGCGATCAATGTTCAAAATTGATGCAATGAAATCTGCAATCCTTCCTGGCTGGTCGATATTAACCATGTTCAGTCTTACTTCTTCAGAAAAGAGAGGGTTATCTTCCGATATGACTTTCATTTCGGCGATGAGTGCCCGAGTAAGCGCCCTAGTTTCCTCAGTATTTTCGGATTTTTCATCGACATAGTCGACTATTGCGGATAGCACGGAATTTTGATTCAGTGGAGGGATGAAACGCCTGACGCTAAATCTTTTCACCGTGGAAATGAATATATTGTAGCCATCGTCGGGAAGATTTACTTTTTTTACAATTTTTGCAACGGTTCCGGTTTCATACAGGTTTGTGATATCTGGTGATGGATTTCCCTGTTCCTTTGTAAGGAGGAATCCGATATGGTTGCTTGCGTGTTCCTGTGAGAAATCGGTAGCATCGATATCCTGTTTTTGAGTAAGCAATACCGGAGAAAAAACACCTGGGAAAATTGGTTTTCCCTGGAGCACAATTATTGGAATTTTGTTGGGTAATACTTGATCAACAGGTATAATTATGTTTTTGTCGGGCATTTTTTAGTATAACATGGAGAGATCAAGATTAGAACATTCCAAAAACATCGGTCAATCACATGGATATGTGCTACGTGTTGACACCATGCAAGAGATTCATGCAAATATCACGCTTTTTCTTGCTGAGTATGGAGTGATTCGCGCGGTCGCATATGGAGCGCAAAAGAACACATCAAAACTGAGGCCTATAACAAGGTTTTTTCAACAATGTGAGGTATTGATTGATTTTCGCCCTTCTATTCCGCGTATTGTTGAGTGCAAACCCTTCGAGTATACCGATGAGTTTGTACTGTCGGTGGTGCAATTGCATATTATTTCAATTTGGGCGGAATGTATTTGTGTGATGCAGCGAGGGATAGAAGGAAACGAACAGACGCTTCGTTTGTTGGATAGAGCGTATTATAGACTGATTAGCTCCGAGCAGAGCAGAGCGTTACTTATTCATGTTCTTTTTATGTGGAGATTGTTTGGTTTTATGGGAATCAGACCCGCTATTGAGGTGAATGCGCGATTTTTTAATGTTAGTCAGCTTGAATTTGAGGATGAAAAATCGGCTTCTTCTATCGCCATTTCTTCAGAATGCGCTGCAATTCTTTTTGCCTGTACATATCAGCATATCGAAACCATGAAACAAGAAAGTTTTAGTGAGGCTGGGTATAGAGAAGCTTGGAAAATCATAAAAAAAATACTCGAAGAAACACTCGGTTATTCGTTGAAAAGTGTTCTTGCGTCTCGGTCGGTGTTATGAATGTATTGCTTGAGATGGCTCTGTAGCTCTTGTAGACTTTCTTCTGTATTTCGATGGTGTATGAATATACCACCAATATGCTCCCATCCTTCTCTGAGGGAGTTCCTGTCATCGATGAGAATGGGTGTCAATTCTCCGTCACAAACCCCGGAAGCAACAGCGCTCTTTTCGCTAGAAAGACAGACAAACACTTCAATATCTTCTCCAATATTTTTGCGACACCATGCTCGTTTTTGTGGCTCGGCCCAATTCCCTCTAGGTACGCCGGTCAGGATCGATGGACATAGGTTCTTTACTGCAGACCAGAGGAATTTTCCATCACTCGTCCAAGGGAGGTTCGCATAAAATTCAGGTATAGCAGAAACCGATTTCCAAAGTTCATTACGCGGATGAAAAGAATCAACGGTACGCCCTAATGCCTGTTCTACCCCTCCTTCAAAATCGACAAGAACTCCATCAAGATCGACGAATAGGCGATGGGATTGAAAATATAACGCATTGGCTTGTATACTGAGATGCATATCATAAAGATTATACAGAATGAATTTTCTTTCATCTATAAGTAAAAAGAGGGACGGGGGTGTTTTGTCGAAGGACACGATTTTTGAGATCGTCCAAGACTACACAAAGGGTGTTATTCCTGACTACCAGATGTCGGCATTTCTCATGGCAGTGTTGTTCAAGGGTATGAACAGCGGCGAACGTGCGGCCCTTACCCAGGCCATGATAGGATCGGGGAACACGATCGAATTTCCTAATGGAAGGCCATTGGTGGATAAACATTCTACAGGAGGGGTTGGAGATAAGGTGTCTATCATTCTGGCTCCTATACTTGCTGCAACTGATTTCCGTGTCCCAATGATAAGTGGTCGTTCTCTTGGCCATACGGGAGGGACGCTCGATAAGCTCGATTCGATACCGAATTACAATACCTCTCTCACCGAGGAACAATTTGTCACTATCGTAGAAAAAACTGGATACGCAATGATGGGACAAACTGATTCGGTTGCTCCTGCGGATAAGAAAATGTATGCATTACGCGATGCGACGGCAACGGTAGAATCTATCCCGCTCATTTGTTCGAGTATTCTTTCAAAAAAATTCGCTGAAGGGTGCGAACACCTTGTACTGGATGTGAAATGCGGTAAAGGTGCTTTCATGAAAACAATCGATGATGCACGAAACCTTGGAAAAGCCTTGTTGGAAACGGGTAGAGCGATGGGAAAATCCATAGGTGCTTTGATTACAAATATGGATGCACCTTTGGGGTATGCGGTTGGCAATTTCTTGGAGATCGAAGAATGCATTTCGATTTTAGACCCACAGAGAGACATTCATCCACTGAGCACAGGACTTGTAGATTTAAGTATTGCATTGTGCGTGCATGCGGTACGCCTAGCCTACCCCGAACAAAAACCGAAAGATATTAAACAGAAACTCAGACAAGTCCTTATCGATGGGAGTGCCTACAGAGCCTTTCTCGATAACGTTTCCCTTCAAGGTGGCGATGTAGAACTTCTACAAACACAGGTGGGGACAAAGCGTAGTTTGAACAAAACAGAATTACGTTCGGACTGTGAAGGGTATGTGGTAGATATCGATGCTTTATCTATTGCAAACACATTGCGTAATTATGGAGCAGGGCGCCAAAAAACCGAGGATACCATTCTACCGTATGTTGGTTTGGAATTACATGTCGGTGTGGGATCTGAAGTGAAGAAAGATGTTGTGGCTACTGTTTGGACCGAACGTCCCCTCAATAAGTCAGATGCTCACGCAATACGTTCTGCCATTACATATGATAAAAATGCTCCCGAAAAACAGAACATCGTATTTGAGGAATTATAAACAGTGAGTGATTCCACTTTACTTCTCTCCCAAGATATACAAGAGTTCATCGATCGATATCAATGTAACCCTGTGCTCGCAGAATTGCTCATCAGAAAGGGAATCACAAACCCCAATCAAGTCAAGTTTTTCATGGAGAAAAAACATTTACATTATGTACACAATCCATTCCTATTACCCGATATGCACAAAGCTCTGGATGTCATCGATGCCATTGAAAAAAAACAAGGGTCCGTCATGGTTTTTGGGGACAAAGACGTGGACGGAGTCACGAGCACAGCCTTACTTGTAAATTTTTTACGCGCATGTGGCATACATACTCAGTACTGTGTACCTGAAGAGAACGACCGGTATGGTATGAGCAAAGAGCATATACAAACAGCGATTGAATCAGGAATAGATGGTATATTTGCCGTTGACTGTGGTTCAACACAACTAGAAGAGATAGAGTACGCGCGATCTCATGGATTATTCGTTGTCGTTATCGATCACCACGATTTGCGAAGCGAGTTACCAAGGGCTCATGCCATCATCAATCCAAAAATTGAAGGCTCAGTATATCCCTGTGCTCAGACATGTGCTTGCGCGCTTGTCTCAAAGCTCGTATTCGCCTATCACCTCAATAGAAGTGAATTCTTTACAAAAGAGATCCTACTGTTCCATTCCGCACCCGGTAATGGAATACATCTATATGCAGCATATCGATTGTGTTATGGAGTCGTTCAAGAACGCCTACATGGGGTATATGATTTGGACTCTCCGGATGCCGCGTTACTTCAGGCCTATCAACGAGTTGATGCTGTGGTTGTGTACAATGAAGAACAACAGACCCATATGTTGGCTGTCCTTCAGGCTCATAAAAAGCAGCCTGTTGTTTCTCTGCAGAAAGAAATGAAACAAAGCATGACAGAATTTTCGCGATTAAGCATTGGTGAACTCCTTGCCCACACGCGCTCTAAGAGATACATCGATCAATTTGAAGAAATTGATATGATTCATGCCTTATATACGTTCCATTCGTTTCAATCAGAAGAAAGTGCAAGGCAAGCCTTTATCAACACCCTCGATCTTACGGCCCTTGCACTCATTGCTGATCTGGTCGATCTTAGAGATGAAAATCGAATATTATTGCATCATGGTCTGGGAATGCTCACCCGGCAAGCACGGGAAGCAATAGGCTTATTGTACGAAAAAAAGCTTATTGAATTACCATTGGATGAACTTAGGCTCCCATGGACACTGATCCCTACGCTTAATTCATCGGGAAGAATGGGAAAGGCGGGGATAACCGTCAAATTTTTCCTTGATAATACCGAATTGGTGGAGAAAAAGAGATTACTTGCATCGATGAGCACGCTGAACAAAAAGAGAAAAACGTTGTACGAATTTGCGATGAAGAAACATTATACGGATGCGACAGAAAGCCTCCAATCACTAGACAACAAATGTATAATTGTTACTGGGGAATCAATACACCGAGGAATCACAGGCATTGTAGCGAATAGATATGCAGAAGCGCATAGTCGGCCTTGTATTTGCATATCGATAGGAGATGTAGAGAGCACTGGTTCGGTCCGGAGTATCGATATGTTTGACACTCCGAAATTTTTAGAGCAATTCTCCTCCTATTTGATAGGATGGGGGGGGCATCGCGCAGCTGGAGGGTTTTCGCTATACACAAAGCAGCTCGATTCCCTGCTTGCGGCGATGGAAAGATATATAAAATACGAATTGATATTGGAATCTCCACCTACTAAGGATGATCCCGATTGCATTTTATCGCAGGAGAATCTAACCCCGGATATCATGCAAGTCCTGGCGGAATGTCGCCCATTTGGTAAAGAATTTCGTAATCCATTGTTCCAGATCGATGAATTGACCGTAGTGGATGTGAAATATCGCGGAGACCGTAATCAGCATTTGCTCCTGACAGTGGAGGGAGGAGGCTATAAATGGAATGCAGTGTATTGGAATGCTGAAGAAGAAGCAACAAGAGCACTCCTTCCACAAAGGGTAGTGGGGGTACTGTGTGATATTTCTCTGAATGTTTATCGAAGTCAAGAAACCATACAACTCAAGATACACAAGGTTCTTAGGTAATTGACAGTATGGTCATGTTCTGATTAAATGTAGTTTGACTATTTAATGAGGAGGTTAGAATATCGCTAGGGTAGTAATTGATGACCAGGCTCAAGTTGAAAGAGCCCTGAAGCGTTTCAAGCGTATGGTTGAACGTGAGGGGATTGTCCGAGAATGGAAAAAAAGAGAATTTTACGAAAAGCCTGCCATAGTTCGACATAGACTTAAAAAAGCACTTGTTCGAAAGAGACTTAGAAGGGCGAAAAGATATTTTTCTCCTAGGTGACATATCGAGAGAGACCATGAGAAAAACATGGTTGTTTTTCTTCCTTTCATTTCTTTTTATGAATATGGGATGCAGTAATTCCACTCCAGTCATAAATAGATTTACTTACGAATTAAAATCATTTGTTAATCCAGCCGCTGGCTCGTATGCAGAAGAGCTGAGTTTGTGGCTTACTTTTTCCGACAAAGATGGTATTGACGATATAGAAGAAATTGTTCTCACCATGGTTGATGAAGAGCTAGAGTGGCGGTTTACCGAATTCGAGTGGGTGAAGAATGTGCTGGGCTCATATGAACATGTGGGACATGTAAAAATAGTTGGTCCAGAATCGGATTTTTTTCCGAAAGGAAAATACCGAGTTGACATTTCCGATAAGGCATTAAATATCGACTCTCGCGTATTTCCCATTTCAGATTCTGATATTGACTTTCAGAGCTTGGTTCCAACCATCGAATCTGATGGAGATAATAATTGGACTTTAAATAGCATACTTACGGATGTCTACATATATGCTCTTGAGGGAGATTCTAAAATCATTGGCTTAACTCGATTATCTTCAGGCAAAATATCGCTCGATGAATCGCTATATCAAATACATCCCATATATCTTTTTGCGAGATATCGAGAACGCTCTCTTATGAGTGGTCCTTATTTCATTTCCTATTGACGCAAAGCCAATGAAGAATATTTTCTTGAAACTAATTACGTTTGAATAACCTTTTCAGAAATAACAGCGATTTTCTTGTGAATGAGACAAGGGTTCTGAACAAAGTTCTTGATATTTTCTTCCTAAATGTCAAAAGATAGGAGGCCACGGTGTCAGCGACAGAAGGTTCGACTTGGTGGTTTTCTACTAACAATGAACGATGCTCGATAATCCAAAGAGCAACATCGGCCTCGGTCTTTTTTGGAAACAATACCAAGAGGGATTCATCCCGAATTATTTCGACTATTTTGAAAAAAACGTTTCCAAACCAATCTGTAATAACACTGCGGAATGTAAAATTCTCCTGTGAAATCTGGGTTATCATCCATTGTTCATGCATTTTCAGTCTTTCCGTAATTACTTGATAGCGCCCTACATTGGTGAAATGTAGTTGGTAATCTGGGAATATTTCTGAAAAACCGGTTGCATTGTGGAATGCTTTTTCTTCAAGTTTTATCACCTGGGAACGGAGTTTTGCGATCGTTGTGGTAACATCCAATTGCAATTCGGTGCGTAAAGAGATTATTACGGCATCAATTTCTTGCTGCCCCATTTGTCTTGCCACAGACACACGATGATTTCCATCTCGCACAAAATATATTCCTCCAATTTCATACAGGTGCACAGGTGGCAATATTACTTGTTTTAAAAAAGCTTGATCAAGACTAGTCCATCGTGAGCGTAGGTAGTGTTTTTTGGGTAAAAATATTTTATTGAAGTCCTGAAATCGTCCTTCTGATCCAATGATTTTGTGAATGGGAACAACCTGAACTCCTTGGTATATTTCAGCCAATGGCTTAACAATAGATTTTACTTCATCGAGCTGCAATAGTTTTGTTTGTTCAGGGCTAAACAAACTAAATAGTCTGTGTCTAAATTCTTTTGCCCGAGCCCGAGAAAAATCTTCATTTGCTGTTTGTCGAATAAGGTCATCTTTCATATGATATTCCTCTACGAATTATAAGTGCATCGTATGACTCTGAAAAACGTTAATCACTTCGCAGTTTTCCCAGATAGTCTTTCTTTTATTGGGGTCTTCATACAAGTGCACATGGCCATGCATCATATATCTTGGTTGAAACAATTTGATAAACCAGCGAAAACAAACAAATCCCTGATGGCAAGGATCGTCTCTATCATTGATTCCCCGCGGGGGTGCATGTGTTACGAATATATCAACAAATCGCCCATACAACAACTTATTTATGAATAGTCGTGGGAGCAAAGATAACATACGAAAAAGCATTTGCCATTCGGTAAATTGGTTTTTCCCGTGGTTATATTTCTTGCAACCCCCCAAACCTGTGATAAGTAGGTCTTCATGACGTATGCATCGTTTATTTATATAATTCGCACCAAAAGTATTTTGAGAATGAATTTCAGAACTAATTCTAAACGGATTATTCTGGTTGCTCTTGTTGAATTGTTTGAGATATTTAAGGTTGTGGTTTCCAAAAACAAAGTACAAAGGGGTACATGTCATAGAACATATGAAACCAAGGTATTCCATGGGTAAATCACCAGCGCTAATGACGAAATCTATATCGCGTAATCGCTCTTTAGCGTTGGGGGAATAGATGAGGGGGTCGATTTCATCAGATATACATAAAACTTTCATAAAATACTCTCAAGGAATATTATTCTTGCATCATTTCGGAGCTAACGCAACGTCCGAGACGTCTATCGAGTGTGGTTTCAGAAAGAGAGAACAAGACGGGGCGTCCATGAGGACATCTTGTTTCTTGTGTTTCTGCTATTTTCTCAATTAGTTCTTGTGCTTTTTTAGGAGGAATTATATCGCCCGCCTTTATGGCGCGAGAACAAGCCAGTTGTGCATACAGAGTTCGAATATATTCTTGGAGAGGTTTTTTCGGCAGCGTAGCAGCTATTTTTTGTGCTTGAGGGGCAAGAATAGATGGGAGGCTAGCTAGATGCATCTCTCCATCGCGGGTAATTATCTGGAAACGGGCAGAGAGAAGTTCCTTTTGGATTGATGTGAGATACGACATTTGTTCTTCATCGTTTGTGATAGGTATTACAGTGGTGAGTTCTTGAATGTCCTGGTTTTCTCGAAACTCATTATATAGCAGGCGCTCATGTGCAGCGTGTTGATCTACGACGGTGCATATCCCATTGATCATGCATATCAAGTATTTTTTGTATATTTGCATGATATATACTGCTCGAAAACTAGATGCTTGTTTTTGGGAATCAGCTAGGTGCGCATACGAAATATTTTTCTGGTTATTGAGTTGGGTAGAAAGAAAGGGCCCTCCTTGTGTTGTTTCTGCCCCCGTCATGATTTTTGTCGTGGAGCTGGATTGTCCAGAATATGCGTGAGGAGATGAATCGGTGACAAAGTTCTGAAATTCAGGCTCGGAGATAGGATGTGGGGGTTCCGATGAGAAAAATGTGTAAGTGCGGGGTTGCTCAGTAGAAGAAGATGAATCAAGTAAGGAAGAGGGTAAATTGTTGTTGTTGAGATCCAAGGGAGACTGGTGTAATGACATTCTGGCCTCGTATGCACGTTGTAATGCTGTAGATAGTCGATGATGGATGTACTGTATATTTTTTATTCTTACTTCTTGTTTTGCGGGATGTACATTCACATCTACCATTGACGGTTGTATTGTGAGGAAAATTCTAGCTATTGGAAATAAACCGCCTGGGATAACGCTCCTTGCGGCGTATTCTATCGCTTGAGTAAGTCCAAAATGCTTTATTTTTCGTTGGTTCACGTATATATGGATTTGACTTCGATCTTTTCGATGAAATTGGGGAAATGAGGCGATAATGTCGGCTTGAAACCATGAATCGATCACTGGAGTAGAGAAGAAGGCATTTTCAGCCATAGTTGTTGATTGTGCTATACGCTTAACAAGATTTGCTGGTGGTAATTGAAAAAGAGATTTACCATTCGATACCAGGGAGAACCGTATGTCAGGGTGTGCGCTTGCTTTTTCAAAAAATACTTGCTTACAGTACTGTTGTTCGACTCGGGCGCTTCGCATGAATTTTCTTCGTGCAGGGAGATGGTGGAACAGTTCACTGACGGTTATTATCGTTCCCGAAAGAGGAGGAGAAGAGCGTTCCTTTCTAATTGTTCCACCCGATAGTTCTATAGTGTGAGATTGTTCGTTTGTTGACGTGCCGCTTTGAATACTTGTTTTGCTGACGCTTGTGATAGAAGAAAGAGCCTCTCCGCGAAACCCCAATGATTGCAGTGTCTCAAAATCGGTTATTTCTGCTAGTTTTGAGGTGAAATGTTGTTTGTATGAGCGATGCAGATCGTCTTTATTCATCCCATCCCCATCATCCTGGACTACAATGAGACTCAAGCCACCCTGCTCAAGGGTTAAGGAAATATGATGCGCGTTGGCGTCTATTGCATTGTCTATGAGTTCACGAACAATTGAGGCAGGGCGTTCTATGATTTCTCCGGCTGCGAGCAGTCTTTGGACGTGGAGACCCAATTTATTTATTGTAGTCATGTCCAAGTTTAAAGACGTATATTAATCAAGAGAAGCAGCGACCCGCCGTTACTAATTCTGTTTTCTTCCAGGTTTGCCATATATAAGCCTTCTAAATCTTCAAGCATGGATAAAGCAATACGCGTTTCAAATGAAAGATATTCATATGGTTGTATGGCAAAGGTGGCTCCTAAATCTGTATATTCGCTTATGAAGGGGGTTACTCCTGATAGAGTGCCCAGGACATCGTAGAGGTTTGCGTAGACCGAGAATTTAAAGAAGAAATCTGGACTTTCTAGAGAAATATTCAAGTACATCTCATGGAGTCCTTCAAAAGTTATTTCGTTTGGTTTTACCTTTGCTGGTAAGAAATAGGTAAAAAGAGCAGAGAACCCTGGTCTCGTTTTGACCCCTGCTTCAAATCGGGCGCCTATTGAATAATCACGTATGGTTGCGAGAGCTTCCTCGTCTGTAAATGCGCCGGTAGCATCTGTATCTGTAATAGCTACAAGTTTATTTATGAGAAATAGACGATTTCTATCGTATTCGTTTACGAGTAGTTGTGGACGCATCAAACTACCTAGGTATTGAGCAGTAAATAAATAGTTAAAAATAACCTCTCCCGTGAGGTCGCTAGTTCCTGCAAATCCGGCGAGAAGACTAATACCTGGGAATGATTCAGAGCTAGGCTCCCACACAGAATTATTTGAAACGACAAAACCTAATTCGTTGTTTGTGAATGGAAGCACAACATTTCCATCTATCACAAGGTTGAACTCGGATGTGGTCGGAAAGACCACAGGAAGTCGTATATCAACACCAGCGGCAAGATAGCCTAAATTCAAGCTTTTGGCGATTTGGTAGGCTCTTAGTGGATTTGTAGTGTCTGTAAGCTCCTCTGGCGTGCCATCTGGTATACTTCTCACTACCTTGCTTAGTCCTAGATCGGCCAAAAAATTGAGACCAAGTTCAGCAGAAGCTATAGATCGTCCGCCAGGACGAAAGTAGAATCTTCCACCATACAGACTTTCATTAGAGAAAGATTCTGTAAAAAACTTAAACCCAGTGTAATCTAGATTGACATCGAGAAACAAACCCGACTGTTTGGCTATGGGAAAATTGGGTGCATTTGTAAACCCTCCGTAGAAGGTTCCCATCGCCTCGCGTATATTCTCGATGAGTCCGATGCGAAAAAAGATTGGGTCTTGGCGGCTAAATATTTCAAGATACTCAATTTTTAATGACAAATCTGTAAGTAGGTCGAATACTCCCGTGAGGAGATCGGTGGCAAAATAGGAGGTTCCAAAGTCCCACTCAAAATTACCCCGGCTCCGATACCAGTTTTGAAAATCAGTTGCATCAGTTCCTGCTCTTACTCCTACCCCAAGGTGCAACTTCAGACGTAGACGCTCTAGATTGATACTCGGCTTCAAGGCCGCGATCCCGTAAGAATATTCACCTACGGTCAGACTACCGATCGTTGATTCGAAAAAAAGCGCAGGATCCACGGTTGGCATCCATTCCTCTGGATCATAGATGATCGTTCCTTCTGAGACACGTACGAGTTCAACTTCCGCACCTTTTTCAATTTCAGCGAGGTATTCCGGTGAAAACGTCTCTTGATATCCGGGGATGTTCGAAATTTCTAGTGTCCTGAAAGGAATCTCGATCATTTTTCTCGCAAGAGTTATTGGTTCTTCTTCTAAGGTTTCTACAATGCCGTTTCTTATAACGATAGAACTCATATTGGGGATGATTTGATCGATGCCAAATATCTCATCGGTGATAATGATGGTTCCATAATATGCTGTTATTTCTATAGATCCATCATCCATATACCATGCAATAAATTCTCCTGAATCCGAGTAAATGCTCGCGGTTCCGAGGGACATCTCTAGGGGAGTTTCATCAGAAGCAACTATTGTTCTGATTTTCCCCTTTGTGAGTGTGATAGCCGGCGAATAGGTCATTTGCTCTATGTCACTGAATTCCGCAAGTGTAATACTAGCGTTATCATCTAATACGAGTGCAGAGTTTCCATTGGTTGTAGCGAACTCAACCTGAGATTCCTGAGTGGTGATGGTATCGAGTTCAAATAACGGAGTGCCTTCAAGCGCCTCTGTTAAGAAGGAGCCCTCTTGCAATATCTCTACCTTTGCGGAGTCATCTACATATTGTATCGCGTATTGTGAAAAAGCCAGAGAGCATATATGAAATAGAACGACTATAAAAAAAGGAAGGGGAGCTCTCAAAATGTCATAACTCCCTGTAATCCTACGTACATAGTATAGTTCGCTTCGCTTTCTAAATGCTCTGTGTAATTTATAAGATCTGTCTGCGAGGGGGTTACGCCGGCGTCGATAATATCTTGCAGAAATTCATATTTTGGACGCATTTCAATGATCAGTTCCACTTGAATATTACGAGCCCTTGTTCCGAACTTTAGGCCAAAAAACGTATCTTTAAGATTACCGAATTCAGAAAAAGTCATAAGTCTTTGTTTGAAAAAATGGGCAGAAGCGGTAATTCCCCTCAAAACAAGGAGTCTTCCTTCGAGAATTTTAAATTCTAGTCCAAAATCCATTCCATCTACTAGTTCTAGTATTTCTTCTGAAAACCAAAAAGGCAGTCTTGTAAGAAAGCCTACTTTCATGCTTTTATCTAAAATAAACAGATTTGCCTTTGCTTCCCACTTATATCTAATGCGTGATTCTTCTTGAAGGAGTCCAGTAACATTAGTGGTTTGTTCTAAACCGTATTGCTGATAATTCCTATTGAAATAAAAAGGAACTATTCGTCTTTGAAAGAATAAGAAATTTGTGAAGATTTCGATATCGGTCTGATCAGAGAATTCAAACTGAAATCCCAGCTGCGCCATCGTTGAATCTTCGCCACCCCAGATATAATCTCCATACATGACCATCTGGAAATCTTCTTCTGCAATAAGGGGCAAGAGAATATCTCCGCCAACCATAAAGCGGATTGCTCCCCCGCGCAGGGAATCGAATAAGATGTCATCGAAGGTGGAAAATGTCCCTCTATCCATACCAAACGAGGCTCCCACAAGAAATTCACGGAAATATGAATTCCTGTTGGCTAAAAAAGGTTTTGAAAATATCCGGGCAGCGAGGGTGTCGGTGAATGCGATATCACCGAACAAAATTTCTCCTCCGAGGTATGGAAACATAAAATCAGCTCCATCCAAACGACCATAGATCCCTGGAGTTCGATGGTTGATTAGGTCTAGGCTGTTGGTATAGTCCTGAACAAGAAGCCCATTTCCGAAGGTTATATCTGACAAAGAACCAACTTTCAAATACGAGAGATCATCGGGTTCATTTAACCGAACCTGTAGTATGGGCAAATAGGTCTTTATCAGACCCGATGTGTCTGCAGCTGCGAATTCTTCGGTGGCAATCGCGAACTCCGGGTCTTCGGTCAAATTTACCTTGAATTTTATTTGTGCATCTAATGTGATGGCTGCTATACCTTCCACGTACTGGAGTTGAAAACGAATAGTTTGATAATTCTCGGCCTCTGGGTTTCTTCCGGTGTTGCTTGCGAATCCAAGACCTATGCCAAAGTTAAGTCCTGGGTCTGCGGGCAAATCTCCAAAAAATGAGGTCCCATGAAATAGCCCATCGAAAGAAGGAGGGTCGTAGTAGTAGTTGTATTTTATTAAGAGAGGGTCTATCTCTGGCGCAGGTGTTCCATCTCCCTCGGGAACAGATTCTAGACTGTCATCAATTATAATTTGCGGTTCATTGGTATCAAATTGAGAGTTCTCGTCTGTTTCTGTATTTTCAGAAAGACCATCTTGTGGGCTATTCTGTCCAAACACAAGGGTAGTTGTAGGAACAACAAATAGCATTATCAAGACAAGTAATCTCAAAACTGTATACACCGTTTATCACCTCCAGAGTGCTGCCACAATGATATAAAACACAATCATTGTATATACCAACGAATAATTGTCGGCTTTTTTAATCAAACAATAAAACAAAATAGGGTGGTGTTCTAGTTTTTATATAATCTTGATTACCTAAATATAGAAAAGTTTGACATGTTTTTTTTAAGAATCATCAAGATATGTATCTATTCTTATACATTTCCTGTAAACATGCTACGATGATTTGTGACAATAATTGCTTCACTGCTCATATTTGTCGTATGCCTTGTGTTTGGACAAGTGCCGAACCCTTCAGAACTACCAGAAGTCATTGATAATTCCCAATACGCAGTTGAAGGAGAATACATAGAGCAAAATGGAAAATTTAGATCTATAACCCCGTTATTACCATCAGATGAGGTATTGGGTATATTACAGGATGACCGCAGTACGACTCGCAGCGAAGGTGATATCTTGTTACTTGTTGATGCCTATGTCGCGGGCCTTGTTTTAGCATATCAAGACAATACATATGAAGCCTTGGAAGAACTGTTCGCACAAAGTGAAATTGCGTTACTTAGATGGTACGTGGAACCCCTTGCTGAAACCCCAGAGGATTTCTTCGTTAGGGTTGGGAAAATCTACACAGAAGGGCCAGGTTTTATGGTCCCATTGCGATTGAAATCACCGGAAGCTCATGCAGTTTATAGTCTCTATGTAGAAAAAGTCGATGAGGTTTGGCGTATATACGATATAGTTGGGAGTACAATGTTTGAGCCTTATGCGGGATCGCTAGAATAGCATATTTGTTTTATTTTCAATTTTCAGTATTTGCTGTATAAGAAGAATGAAATTATGTCGTAGTAATCCTTTTGACATAAATAAGGCAAATGTATAGATCATTACACCTTTTATGTCCATATGACTATGGTATGTATTAAGAATTTGTTTTCTTAGTCCGTAACTCTTTTGTAGTGTACTTTTTTAGTTTGTATATTCCATTTTTTACTCAATACACTCTCTTGCAGGAGGAGTGGTTCGAGAAATTCAGTCAGGAATTTCAACGTACAGCTGTTTCTTGCAAATTACACCGCGTCCGACGATTTCACGATTGGTTATTATTTTCTATTAACGCAGAGGTTGTCCACGAGCCAAAGCAGATTTTGGCTACGGTTGGAGTATTGGAAGAAACGTTTTTAAAATGGGCCCGATGTATTGATGGATACGTCGCATTACTCGATTACAGTATCGATGAAAAATTTAATCCCCTTCATGATCATATTTTAATGACAAGCAAGCGAGACAGAAAAAACTGTATCCTCATTACAAATTCGGTGTCCAATCTCTTGCAGGTAGATATGCCGGATAAGGAGTATCAGGCTTCTACATTACGGTCTATTAAATCAGCAATGCACCAAACGTCTCTTGAACAGCATGTGGCGCGCGATTCAATAATTCGTTACGTAAGACGCGTAATAATATCCTGGTTGAGTGCTCCGTCGCAATCTCGACTAAATGGCATTGTATATGGTGAACATAATGATGGAAATGAAATTGTGGTTGCAGAGGCGCTTAGAGCTATTTCATACATACTATGCATTCGCCTAAACAGAAATTACACCATTGATGAGAACTCTGCGGCGAGAGAATTCACGAAATCATTAGGAATGCTCGCTTTCGAGTGTGAACAGAAGGCTCGTTCTGAAATTGGAAAGCATGGAGATCTCTTTTCGCGTTCAGACGATGGATCATTTGAAGAAGATTCTGTGCAGTCCGCATATCCCTATGGATATTTAGTTGATGGCGAAAATGTATTCGCATACGCACAAGATAGCGCCAAGGCGTTACGTATTCTGGCTCGAGAATACCTGTCTAGGATACATAAATACGGGACCACGACATGTTTGGTATGCCAGATTTTTGGAAATCAAGAATGGGATTCTGCGATGAAAGAACAGTTTTTTTCATTTCTCGATGATATTGATGAAGCGTTTGATATTCGTATTATCTATCATACCGATGAGCAAGACCCTTCTGTACGAGAATATCTTAATATTCGCTGGTACCACGCATTACGTAAAGATGGAAGCGTAACAGCTCGTCTAATGCAAAAGAATTTTCATGTTCAAAAACATCTTGTATATCAGTATCTGACAGCCCGGCTGCGTTTACTCGGTTGGATTCAAGAGCGCAAAGGAAATCTTTCAGAAACAAAACAATTTCTTTCATTTATTCCAAAACGTTTTCTTAGGATTCTTTTCTTCATACAGTTGCTTAGGAAATACGCTGTTCCGAGCTACGTGTTGGCGGTTCTGGAAAGGGACAATATAACACAGGGGCAGGTGACTTCGCTTATACATATTCTCTCAGATTTGGGGCTTGTTTTGAAAACATCTGGGGGTTATTATACGGTTCGCGTATTTAGCGCGCAGGAAATAGAGAAATCATTTGGCAAACAAAAAGATCAATTAAAACGAAGAGTTGCACAATTTTTTGCAAAAAAGATAAAGGCAGGAGAAATTTCTGAGATAGGTTTTTTCCTGAGTCAATTTCTGGGGTCGGTATCCTTAGAACAACAGGAGCTCCTGTACTTCTACAACGGTGTTTTGAATTTGGAATATAGGCGGACGCATGCCAAAGATTATTTCCAAAAAGCTCGCCAGAAATCGGGGAAATTTCTAGAAATAAAGAAACAGGAGATTCTATCTTCGATGATTGAGGCCGAAAACCTTTTGCTCAAGCGTGAATCATTTGCATCTCATACCTTAAGAAGACAATTAGAACGAGAAGTATCAACAGACGGCAGCATACTTGAAATGGCTCGAATGAATATCTTGGCTGGTTTGTTTTTGAATGAAGGGGAAAATGAAGTTGCGGTGTCCTTTGTAAAAAAAATTCTTGGATTTCAGAATCCTGAATCAAACCAATGGATCAATCGTTCGGCGGCGGGAGCACATGTGATTCTCGGGAGGATTGCTATACAAAAGAGACGGTATAAAGAAGCGGAAAGTTATTTTAAATACGCTTATGACTTATTAAGACGTACGAATTTTTTCGCCTCCTATGCATACGTAGGCCAGTGTAGATGTGCGGTCAGTTTTCATACAGGCAGATTGCAATCTGGATATGAGATAGCCACAGAATTGCACGAAAAATCTCTTTCAGCCATGCAACATGAATGGGCCTTGTATTTTCAATTTTTGCAAGCGCGCTTTCAATTCGAATTGGGAAGGTATGATTTAGCTTATGAATTATTAACCACATACTCTCCTTTTCTCAAAGGATTGGTTGATGAGAAAACTAAAACGCTTTTTTCGATGTGGGCGGCTCGATGCATACTCTATAGGGGTAATTTTCACGAAGGTGCTAGTAGATTACATCAATTTGCTCCATCTAGTGAGCGGTCTTTCTTTTTGGCGGAAGCCTATTTTATGCAAAGACAATACGATTCGGCTTTTAAGGCCGTAGAAGAGATATACGAAGACTATACAGCTATTGGCAATGGCTTCTTTTCTTACTCGATTGGTGGAAATTCTTCCGTTGAACTTGTTATTCCAGAATATCGAAGCTCCTATCCAACATATCTGGCAATGTTTCGAGCAATGATTCTATCGTATCTAGAACCAGGAGAATCGGTTCATATATTAGTAAGTGAGATTAGCAAGAAGCACACTGAAGACCTAGCGCAATCTCCCTACGCACCCTTGGGTTGTTTTTTTGGTTCAGAAGCCTTATTGAATAGCGGTGCATCCAACGCTGAAGGTAAAACGCTTCTAAGTCGAGCGGTAACAGCTTTTAAGGAAAGGCTATCCCAGATATACCATTCAGAGGCGAGGTTATCCCTTGCGAAGGAACATTATTGGTATAAACGATTACAGACCAGAGCTCATGAGTTTTACATAACCTAATCTACCGGTTCTTGGCATCTCACCTAAAAAATATCTTGTAATCTTCCAATAAATTCTGTAGGGTTCTAGTATCAATTTTAGCACTGTGTTACCATAGAATTCACAAGCCTATCAAGGCCCTTGTAGCTCAGTCGGTAGAGCACATCCATGGTAAGGATGGGGTCATCGGTTCAAGTCCGATCGAGGGCTCAAGAGGTCAGTAGCTCGAATGGTAGAGCGCCGGTCTCCAAAACCGGATGTTGTAGGTTCGAATCCTGCCTGACCTGTAAAAGCTGAGGAAGCCAAGAAGTATGAAAAGAATAGTTAGATTTTTTAGAGAATGCTATGTGGAGCTCGCTAAAGTAGTGTGGCCTTCTAGAAAGGAAGTCGGCATTTCAACGAAGGTTGTACTCGTGTCGGTTGTCTTATTCGCCTTGTTTTTTGGTGTATTGGATTATGTCCTGCTATTGGGAAGCGGGCTGGTATTCTAGATACTGACATGGCACGCCATTGGTATGTTCTTCAGGCCTTAGTAGGCAAAGAAAGTATGGTTCTTAAGGGGCTTGAATTGCTCCAAAAAGATCCAGAGCTCCTGAATTCAATCCTCGATGTTCGATATCCGAAAGAAGAAATTGTAGAAATACGGAATGGAAAAAAACGAAAAGGAGCTCGAGGGTATTTCCCGGGGTATATACTGGTTCAGCTTGATTTAGGAGATAGCTGGAGAGCGACTGTTTCGAGGATTGTACGGTGTGATGGTGTTATGGGTTTTGTGGGAAGAGCGGGGCAAGAAAAACCCTCTCCTTTGTCTTCGGAAGAAGTAAGAACACTTCTCACATTAACTGGGGATCTTCGAGCAAGTAGTGCCAGCCTCAGAATGCGTTTCGCAGAAGGTGAGACGGTGCGGATCATTGATGGGCCATTTAAAACGTTTACTGGTTCAATTGATGAGATAGAGGAAGAAAAAACCAAACTTCGGGTTATGGTTGGTATATTTGGAAGAATCACCCCCGTTGAGGTTGATTTTGCTCAAGTTGAAAAAGTTTAATAATTGATGTACTATCATCAACACACGAGGTCATCGCAAAGATTATGAAAATCGGTCCAGACGTAACAAAAGTTCTTAAATTACAGGTGCCAGCGGGCAGAGCGACTCCCGCACCCCCAGTAGGTTCGACCCTTGGTCCGCATGGAGTAAATGCGCCGCAATTTGTGCAGCAATTTAATGATGCGACCCGGTCTTTGGAGCCGGGGATCATAGTTCCTGTTATCATATATGTGAAAAAAGATAGGAGTTTCACGTTTGAAGTAAAAACTCCTCCCGCCGCAGTTCTTATCAAAAAGGCGTTAAATTTGGAAAAAGCTTCTGGTGAACCTCATAAAGTTAAAGTGGGGGAGCTAAATAAAGCGCAGTTACGTGACATTGCGACTCAAAAGATGAAAGATCTTAATGCAAATGACATAGAATCTGCTGAGAAAATTATAGCCGGCACTGCGCGGAGTATGGGAGTGACTGTAGAATCATGAGTAGAGGAAAAAAATATCAGGAATCTGTAAAGAAATATGATAAAGCAACGCCTTATCAGCTTTCTGAGGCTGTTTCCATGGTCAAGAGTGCGGCTTACGCCTCTTTTGATGAAACCGTTGAGCTTGCCTGTGTGCTAAATGTTAAACCAAATCAAAGTGTCAGAGATGTTCTTACGTTTCCGCACAGGTTTGGAAAAGAAGTGAGGGTGCTCGTATTTGCAGAGGGTGATTCTGCTGAATCTGCCAAATCTGCTGGCGCATCGTATGTAGGTTCTGAAGATCTGATTGAAAAAATTAAAGGGGGCTGGTTTGACTTTGATGTTGCCGTGTCTACTCCTAATCTCATGCGATCGGTGGGAAAGCTGGGGCCAATTTTGGGAAGACGGGGGCTCATGCCAAACCCAAAAACAAAAACGGTGACCAACGAAGTCGCTTCTGCGGTAGAGGAACTTAAACAGGGTCGTGTAGAGTACAGAGCCGATAAGCGAGGAGTGGTTCATATTGGCGTCGGGAAAGTTTCCATGAATGAATCTGTATTGCTTGAAAACATACATCATTTTTTAAATATACTTGTGGGCGGCAAGCCCTCCGATCACAAAGGTGAATTTGTCAAGAAGGTGAGCATATGTTCGACTATGGGCGCTGGCGTCCAAATCGAATCAAGTTCACTGTTTTCAGGGGCTGCTCAATGAATCAAGAAATAAAAGACAATAGAGCGAAAAAAGAGTTGAGAGTTGAAAAACTTCATAAACTTTTTGAAGAATCGAAGCATTCGGTATTTGTTGATTATCGAGGGGTGTCTGTTTCTGAAATGACCGATTTACGTTCTCGCCTAAGTGAGCAATCTGCTGTATTCAGGGTTGTAAAGAACAACTTTTGCAAAATTGCTCTCGATAAACTCGAATATCAACCGCCTTCTGATATGCTAGCTGGACCTACAGCGGTTGCGTTTTTTGCTGGAGATCCCAGCGGTGGAATAAAAGAACTTGTTAAGTTTGGGAAAGATTCCACTCTTTCTGTTAAGGGTGCTTATGTAGATGGAGGAAAACTAGCGGCGGATGAACTCGTCCGTATTTCAGAGCTTCCTTCACGCGAAGTCCTACTTGCGATGCTTATGAACGCCATGAATGGCAACGCTACCAACATTGTGGGTGTGTTACAAGCAGTACCCAGAAGCCTGGTAAATGTTCTCAAGGCAGTTCAGGACAAAAAGGAATGAGGATTTTAGACTATGTAGTCTTCGATAGTTGTTATGCTACAGAGGTCGAATAAAAGGAGAAGATAATATGGCAACAGTAAGTCAAAATGACATTTTGGAAGCAGTCTCAAATATGACTGTTTTGGAGGTCGCCGACCTTGTGAAGGCGATGGAGGAGAAATTTGGGGTAAGTGCGGCTGCACCGGTTGCGGTTGCTGCTCCTGCTGCTAGTGAGGCGGCTGCTGAGAAAACAGAGTTTACGGTGGTGTTGAAATCCCTTGCGGACGGCGCTAACAAAATACAGGTTATAAAGGCTGTTCGTGCGGTTGTTTCTGGTCTTGGTCTTAAAGAAGCGAAGGAACTTGTTGAAGAAGGTGGCAGACCTGTTCGTGAAAACATTCAGAAAGCAGAAGCAGAAGAAGTTAAGAAACAGCTTGAAGAAGCCGGCGCGGTAGTTGAGCTACGATAAGCAAACACAAAAAATATATTTATGTCCAATTATCACTCGGAGCATATTGTTTGCTTCGGGTGTGATGTGCTTAAGGGGTAAGGATGCGTAATCAATATAAAATTATAGAAAGAAAAACGTTGACTAGAGGTAGGGAAGAAATTCTTGAAATGCCCAATCTTCTCGATGTGCAAGTGGCTTCATACGAGTCATTCTTGCAACGTGATCGGTTACGTGCCAAGCAGCCTCCTCTGAATAAAGGTATAGAGAACGTATTCCGTTCGGTGTTTCCGATAGAGAGCCCGAATGGAGACTTAAGACTTGAATATGGTGGGTATATACTCGACGAAGAGAATATAAAATATACCGAGCAAGAGTGTAGGTTAAAAGGGTTCACTCATGCGATACCTCTCAAGGCAAGAATTAGTTTGTTGTTTTTAAAAACGGGGGAAATTCGTCAAAAAGACATCTACATGGGTGAAATTCCATTGATGACCGATTCAGGTGGTTTTCTCATTAATGGGGCTGAACGGGTTGTTGTTAATCAGATGCACCGGAGTCCAGGAGTAGTCTTTTCGAAAAGCAAGGGAAGTTGTTCTGCTCGAATTATCCCAAATCGTGGTTCCTGGTTAGAGTTTGAAGTTGACGTAAAGAGAAATGCGATTTTTGTCAAAATAGACAAGAGAAAGAAAATATTAGCTACAGTTTTTTTGCGTGTCTTAGGGATAGATTCTCGAGAAAGTATCATTCGAGCTTTTTACAAAACTAAGCATGTTTCTATTAAAACCGCTGAAGACAGGCTGGCTGCTGAGCAGTATCATTCTGTTTTGCCTTACTATGCGGGAGAAGGAGAAGAAAAATCACGAATTCTTCGCTCTGGTGAGCATTTGCATCCTCATATATTAGAAGAGCTTGTCGCGTCAGGGATACATGAGGTGGAAGTTATCGATTTGCGCCATGAAGAATCACTACATTCAACTCTTCTGTTACAATGTTTTAGTTTCGAGGAAGCGAAATATCTGGACAGCAACGAACAGGATGATCTTAGCAAGCAGGAATCGGTTGAAATTGTCTACGAGTCGTTGAATTCATCCGATTCTGGATTTATTGAAAATGCGGAGCGGGAATTACTTTCGATGTTCTTTTCTCCAAGACGGTACGAGTTGGGAAGGGTCGGTAGACACAAATTAAATAAAAAATTTGAACATGGAGTTGGGGCCGATGTAAGTGTTCTTACTCGAGAAGACGTAATTCATTCTATTGTTCATCTTGTTCGAGTATATGTTGAAGAAGAAAACATAGACGATATTGACCATCTTGGTAACAGGCGGGTTAGGTCGGTTGGCGAGCTCATTGAAGTACAATTAAAAGCGGCTTTTGCCAATATGGAGCGTATTGCTAGAAATAGAATGGAGTTGCAAGAAAGTGATACCGTAAAACCCCAGGATTTAATCGCTATAAAATACATCGTTTCTGCAATAAAAGATTTCTTTGGAGTTTCACAACTCGCTCAGTTTATGGATCAAGTGAACCCCTTGGCTTCGGTGACGCATAAGCGTAGATTGAATGCACTTGGACCGGGAGGTGTCTCAAGAGAACGAGCCGGTTTTGAAATCAGAGACGTGCATTACACACATTATGGAAGGATGTGTCCCATTGAAACTCCTGAAGGTCCGAATATCGGATTGATTGTTTCCTTAGCTAGCTATGCGCGTGTAAATGAATACGGATTTCTGGAGACCCCCTACCGGAAGGTGTCGGAGGGCAGAGTCAGCGATGAAATAGAATATCTGGCAGCCAGTGATGAAGAAAAATACAATATTGCGCAGGCGAGCGCTGTACTAGATGAAAAAAACCGCTTTTCGGGCAATATAGTCTCGGTTCGAAGCGCAGGAGAATATACGACAAAAACACCGAAGGAAATTCAGTACATGGACGTCTCTCCTCGTCAAATTATTTCGGTTTCCGCTTCTCTTATTCCTTTTCTTGAGCACGATGACGCTAACCGTGCATTGATGGGCTCTAACATGCAGAGACAAGCGGTTCCTCTGTTATTTCCTGAACCGCCAAGAGTTGGCACGGGTATGGAAAAAACCATAGCGCGCGATTCGGGCACGGTTCGTTTGGCGAAAGAGTCGGGAACCGTTACAAATCTTGAATCTACAAAAATAGAAATCACCTCTGCATCCGGGGATGTACAAAAATACAATTTATTGAAATATTTCCGTACGAACCAAGATACATGCTGTGTAGAAAAGCCATTGGTGCATTTGGGCCAAACGGTGGGTAAAGGCGATATAATTGCGGACGGCGCAGCTACATTTCAAGGAGAGTTGTCCTTGGGTAAAAATGTATTGGTAGGATTTATCCCCTGGGAAGGCTACAATTTTGAGGATGCAATCCTTGTTTCGGAAAGCATAGCAAAAGACGATAGATTCACATCTATACATTTGCATGAATTTGTTACTGAGGTCAGAGAAACGAAATTTGGTCCTGAATCGATCACACCTGACATCCCTAATACGTCTGAACGAAGTCGAGTGAACCTTACCGAAACGGGAATCGTGCGTATCGGGGCTTATGTATCTTACGGCGATATACTTGTTGGAAAAGTTACGCCGAAATCTGACATGGACAACACGCCGGAGTTCAAATTACTTAATCAAATATTTGGAGAAAAAGCTCGTGAGGTACGAGATACATCCTTGCGTATTCCTCATGGTATAGAGGGCGTCGTCATAGATGTAAAAGAAGTGGATCGGTTGCACGGAGATGATTTGAATCCTGGTGTGGTCCGAGTTGTGAAAGTGATTGTAGCAACGAAACAAAAGTTGAAAGATGGTGACAAGATAGCGGGGCGACACGGGAACAAGGGTGTTGTTGCGCGAATAGTTCCAGAAGAAGATATGCCATTTATGGAAGATGGTAGGCGTCTTGAAATGTGTTTGAACCCACTTGGAGTTCCCTCGCGTATGAATATAGGGCAATTGCTCGAGCTGCAACTTTCTTGGGGAGCTGTTGAGAGGGATGAATGGTATGCGACTCCAGTGTTTGAATCCATTGCTCCAGAATCTATTTCTGATTTATTGGAGAATTCTGGATTACCGCGAAACTCTAAAACAGACCTTTACGATGGGAAAACCGGTGAGAAATTCAAGAACGAGGTAACCGTTGGCTATATGTATATTTTGAAACTCCATCACCTGGTGGATGACAAAATGCATGCTAGGTCTACGGGGCCTTATTCCCTGGTTACTCAGCAACCCTTGGGTGGAAAGGCACAGTTTGGAGGACAGCGTTTCGGGGAGATGGAAGTTTGGGCACTTGAGGCTTATGGGGCTGCCTACACATTGCAAGAATTGTTAACGATAAAATCGGATGATATAAACGGAAGAACGAAAATATACGAATCTATTGTGAAGGGTGAAGAAACAGGCGAACCAGGGGTTCCTGAATCGTTCAATGTGTTGGTGCAAGAGCTGAGAGGGCTTGGTTTAGACCTAACTCTACAGGACAAAAAGGGAAAAATGCTTCCTTTAACAGAACGCGACATGGAAATACTCGCAAAACATTCAAAAGAGTTTTAAAGGAGTGCTATGAAATCATTACAGGAATTTGGTCAAATAAATTTACATCTTGCTTCTCCCGAAAAAATTAGGGAATGGAGCTATGGTGAAGTAAAAAAACCTGAAACGATAAACTACAGAACCCTACGTCCGGAGCGGGATGGTTTGTTTTGTGAGCGTATTTTTGGAACGACCAAGGAATGGGAATGTTATTGTGGGAAATTTAAATCTGTTCGATACAAAGGGGTCGTTTGTGATCGCTGTGGTGTCGAGGTTACGCATTTTCGAGTAAGACGAGAACGCATGGGACATATCGAGCTTGCCGCTCCTGTGGCGCATATATGGTTCTATCGTGCTGTTCCTTCTCGAATCGGCTTGCTTTTGGATATGAGTGTCGCTGATTTGCGATCTGTTTTGTATTATGAGTGCTACATTGTAACCAATCCTGGAGATACCGATCTAGAAAAAGGCGAAGTGCTTTTGGAAGAAGAGTATCTGGAAATGCGTGAAAAATACGGTATGTCCTTCGCGGCAGGTATGGGAGCTTCTGCAATTAGAGATTTGCTTGAAGATCTTGATTTAGAAAAACTGATAGATGAGCTTCGCTATCAAATGGAAGCCAAGGGACTTAAAACGGACAAGCGTTTATTGAAAAGAGTTGAGATAGCAGAGGATTTCAGAGATTCTGGCAATAAAACCAGCTGGATGATAATCACCGTGCTTCCCGTTATTCCGCCCGATGTTCGCCCGATGGTTCAGCTCGATGGAGGACGATTTGCTACTTCTGACTTGAATGACTTATATCGACGGGTAGTGAATCGTAATAATCGTTTGAAGCGCCTTATGGCGCTAAATGCACCAGATATAATCATCAGAAATGAAAAACGTATGCTCCAGGAAGCGGTAGATGCATTGTTTGACAACGGAAAAAAACAACGTGTTGTCAAGAACGCGGTCAATCGCCCATTGCGATCGTTATCGGATTTATTGCGAGGAAAACAAGGGAGATTTCGCCAAAACCTTTTGGGAAAACGAGTGGATTATTCTGGACGTTCGGTTATCGTTGTAGGTCCTGAGCTGAAACTACATCAATGTGGGATACCCGTAAAGATGGCGCTTGAGCTGTTTAAACCCTTTATTATACAGCGACTTATGGAAGAAGAAGTGGTGTTCAATATAAAAAAAGCGAAGATGCTTGTTGAACAAGAAGCTCCTGAGGTTTTCGCTGTTCTTGATGAGATTGTCGAGAATCATCCGGTGATGTTAAACAGAGCGCCTACATTGCACAGTCTTGGTATACAGGTGTTCATGCCCGTTCTAGTTCCTGGGAAGGCGATACGATTGCACCCCTTGGTGTGTCACGCGTATAATGCCGATTTTGATGGGGATCAAATGGCGCTCCATTTACCGCTTACTCTAGCTGCGCAGATTGAGTGCATTATGCTTATGCTTTCTTCTCGAAATTTGCTCAATCCTGCCAATGGACAACCCATTGTGGTTCCTTCATTGGATATTGTTTTGGGGATAAATTATCTAACGAGTATGCGTGAAGGCTGTAAGGGCGAAGACAAACGCTTTCTCTCTGAGATTGATGTATTGTTTGCTTTGGAAAACGATATTGTGGAGCATCACACAAGGATAGAGTATTATTCTGATGGTCAAAAAATTGTAACCACTCCCGGTAGGGTCTATTTTAACAGCTGTATTCCAGATGGCATCGATTTTATTAACGAAGAACTTACAGAAGAATCCCTTACCGAACTTATTGCCTATTCTTATAAGCATCACGGCTGTGATCTGACCGTAAGGCTACTCGATGAGATAAAAACGCTAGGGTTTCGTTTTGCTACGTATTTTGGATGTACCATTGGTTTGGATGATATTGCTGTTCCTTCTTCTAAGGATGAGGTTATTCAAGCGGCGAACGACGAAGTTCAACAGGTGCTCAGACAGTATAAGAACGGATTGATTACCGCAGAAGAACGCTATAACAGGGTTGTTGAAGTGTGGAGTCGCACAAGCGAAAAGATCGGAACGCAGCTAATGGACGTTCTGAAAGAAGACAAAAACGGATTCAATCAAGTCTATAAGATGATTAGTTCGGGAGCGAGAGGAAGCAAGAACCAGTTGAGACAGCTTGGTGGAATGAGAGGATTGATGGCAAAATCTTCTGGTGAAATTATAGAATTACCTATTCGTTCAAACTTCAAAGAGGGTCTTTCCGTTATTGAATTCTTTATATCTACAAACGGAGCTCGTAAGGGATTGGCAGACACCTCACTCAAAACTTCTGATGCAGGCTATCTTACCCGAAGGCTTGTTGATATTGCTCAGGATGTAGTTATAAGCATGGATGATTGTGGAACGATCAACGGTATTGAGATGAGCGCTTTGAAAGAAGATGAAGGAATAGTAGAGCGTCTTGCTGACCGTATTCGTGGGCGATTTACGCTTGAGCGTGTTTGGCACCCGATTACATCAGAGCTTATCGTAGATGTAAATCAAGAAATAACAGATGAACTAGCTGAGCGAATCGAAGAGCTCGGTATAGAAAGTGTTTTTATTCGCACAGTGCTCACATGTGAGGCCGAGAAAGGCGTTTGTCGACTATGTTATGGAAGAACTCTCGCTACGAATAAAACAGTAGAAAAAGGTGAAGCGGTGGGAATCATCGCTGCACAATCGATCGGTCAACCCGGTACACAGCTTACTATGCGTACGTTCCATATTGGTGGTGCCGCGATGAAGGCTGCCGAAGAGGACAAAATTAATCTCGATTATGATGCCTATGTTCAAAAAGTAGAAGGTAACACGGTTGCTCATGACAACGGAGCTCGATTGTTTACGAGGAAGGGATCTTTGACCGTTTCACGTGTATTCGCTTCGTTTACGCTAGAAGAGAAAGATGAAGTTTTGGTTTCAGATAAGCAAAAAGTAATTTTGGATCAGCCTATCATCGTTCGTAAAGGAAAGAAGATAACAACTACCGAGAACGCGTACACTATTGTGACCGAAAAGGAACTTTATTTGGTAGCCCAGCCTCAGGAAGTAGAGATGCATAATGGATCAGAGCTTCATGTAAAAGTTGGAGACTTTGTTCCAGCGGGGAATGTGATCGCTTTATTTGACCCCTATAGCGACCCTATTATATGTGAGTATAGCGGCGTGGTGAAATATATAGATGTTTATGTGGGAACAACACTGCACGAAGGGGTGAATCCAGACACTGGTCTAGTAGAAAGAACGATAACAGATCAATCGGTTGAAAATCTACAGCCGCGTATCGCTATCGAAGACGATGAGGGAAATGTTCTCGCTACCTATTCGATGCCTAATGGGGCCTTTTTGAATGTAGAGGAGAACACTCGAGTAGAAGAAGGGGTTATTCTTGCGAAGATGCTCAGAGAAAGCGTGAAAACAAGAGATATCACCGGTGGTCTGCCTCGTGTTGGTGAATTGTTCGAAGCCCGCCATCCTCGAATTGTGGCTATTTTGGCTCAAATTACTGGAGTCGTTAGTATTGGTGGGGTTGTCAAGGGGAGCAGGACTGTAGTGGTGACCGACAAATTTGGCAAGCAATACAAACATTTGATTCCAATGGGTAGGCATATGTTTGTTCGTGAGGGTGATATGGTGAAAGCCGGGGAAGCGCTTTGTGATGGCAGTGTAGATGCCCATGACGTACTTTCTGTCCTGGGAGAGAACGCCTTGCAGCGATTTTTGGTCAATGAGATACAAGAAATTTACCGATTGCAGGGTGTGAAAATAAATGATAAGCACATTGGTGTCATTATACGACAAATGATGCGCAAAGTTGAAATTGTCCAAACGGGTGATACTTCGTTTATTATAGGGCAACGTGTCTATCGGACCCAGTTTAGAGATGTAAATAATCAGGTTGTTCGTCAAGGAGGACAGCCGGCGGTTGCACGTCCTACCTTGCAGGGGATTACTCGAGCGAGTCTAAATATTGAATCCTTCATTTCGGCTGCCTCCTTCCAAGAGACAACGCGAGTGCTCACCAATGCTGCCATTAGGGGAGCTTCTGATCCGCTTCATGGGCTAAAAGAAAATGTTATCATCGGAAACCTTATTCCAGCAGGGACGGGCGTTGAACAATATCGAAACGCCATCCTTAGCGATCGAAATGGAGAGAATCTTAATTCGCAAATTGCAAAGTTAACAGATGAACATACAAAGATGACAGAAGAGATGGAAAAAAAGGCTCAAATGAATCGGAGTGTGGAGACAGAGAGAATAAATTCTCTCAAATATAGCATAAGTATTGACCAAGATTAGGATATTAGTGAAAATGATAAAATGCCTACTATAAACCAATTAATTAGAAAGGGACGTAAACGTGTGTCTTCTAAAGTTAAAACTCCTGCTCTTTCTGGGAGTCCTCAGAGAAAAGGTGTGTGTTCCCGTGTTATGACGGTTACACCTCGTAAGCCAAACTCAGCGCTTCGAAAAATAGCAAGGGTTCGACTTACATCGGGGTATGAAGTTAATGCGTATATCCCTGGTATTGGTCATAACCTGCAAGAACACTCGGTTGTTCTTATCCGCGGAGGACGAGTAAAAGACCTCCCAGGTGTTCGTTATCACATCATACGTGGAACAAAAGACACGCTTGGTGTTGCAAATCGAAAGCAGGGGCGCTCAAAATACGGAGCAAAAAAACCAAAGGGATAATATAGTGTCGAGGAAGAAAACAGGTCCAAAATATCGTCCGCATCTAGATTTACGTTTCAATAATCCCATAGTTGG
>WTKD01000006.1:43600-256181 GCA_011524535.1 Spirochaetaceae bacterium | reverse complement strand
AAAGTCACAGTTACCCACGATAAAGTTACATACTCCCTACTTGAAGGTCCGGAGATACTCATCCGACACCATAACACAGCGTACACACTCAATAAAAACCTCTCCGTGAAAACGGTCACACGGTATCCGAAACTTTCGGCCGTATTATTTGATCTAGATGGGGTCCTCACCAGCACATCTGAGCAACATTATCTTGCCTGGAAAGCGATTTGTGATAAACACGATATACAATTTGACAGAGAGGTAAATGAATTATTACGCGGTGTAGATAGAAGGCGTTCCTTAGAAATAATCCTAGAACATAGCAACACCCGCATCGATGACGAACTTTTTGCCACTATTATTGATCAAAAAAACACCCTCTACGTGAAATCTTTGCGAACACTTACACAAAAAGATCTGTACCCTCGAACTCTCGAACTTATCAAAGAAATTCGTAAGGCAAATCTGAAAATTGCTGTCGTATCCGCAAGCAAGAACTCCATAACCGTCCTAAAACAGACAAAAATATACAGTTTATTTGATCACATAGCGAATCCTGAACAGGCTTGTTTTGGTAAGCCAGACCCCGAACTATTTTTGAATACCGCCGAGGCTTTGGACCTGGTTCCAGAGTCCTGTGTAGGCATAGAAGATTCCGCCGCCGGTGTCGAATCAATAAAGAAGGCAAGAATGCTGTCAATCGGTATTGGTGAGGCGGCACAAACCGCCCATGTTCATGTCCAGAATTTACAGGATATTGATCTCGCTTTCATAAAAAAACAATACAAACTTTTTTCAGAAGAAGATCTATCGGTTCCGCTAGAGATGGTACATCTTCGTAATCGAGTATAATGTCACAACAATCTTATTCCCTCATTCCTTCTAAGACAAGTAACCTTGACAAAATTACAGGAGCCTCGTAGGATTTTTTATGTCTCAAAAATTAAACATTACCGTAGTTAGCGGTTCAATTCGCCCCGGGCGACAAAGTGAACGAGTTGTAAAATTCTTAACAAAAGAGACATCTTCACGGGGATGGAAGGTAAATATCGTTGATCCAGCAACAACGTCTCCAAATTTGCTAACTCTCAGATACATGGACTATGAAACACAGGGTCTCGATGCCCCACAAGTACTAAAAGACTTATCAGATTCTTTTTCTTCATCCGATGCATTTATATTCTGTTCTCCTGAATACAATTTCAGCCTTTCCCCAATTCTTGCAAACATCGTTGACCATTTTAAACCCGAATTTGCACGTAAACCAATAGGTATAGTAACGTACTCGATTAGCCCGTTTGCAGGGGTTCGTGCATCGGTACAATTATATTCACTCATCGCCGGTATCGGAGCGGTTTCTGTACCAGCCTCCATGCCCATTCCCTCTGTACACGAACTATTAAATGAAGAAGGCATTCCTCAAAAAGAAGAAATGCATGGATTTGCCAAAAATTTTCTTGATGAACTCGAGTGGTACACCACTGCATTAAAGAATGCTAGAACATAGGAGATGTAAGCAATGCTTGCAACAAAAGGATCATATATACAACTAGAATACACTTTCACCGACCCCAATGGTGAGTTGCTCGGATCATCTGCACATAGTGGATTATATACATTCAAAATCGGCTCGGGGGATGCGATTCCCGGTCTAGATGAATTTGTAACCGGGTTGGAACCAGGCCAAGATACACATTTTGTCATTCCTGCGGTAAAAGCCTATGGCATACGAGATGAAAGTCTTTCCGTTTCGGTTCCTCGAACCTATTTCCCAGAAGAAACAGCCATCGAAATGGGAAACCGGGTTGCCGTAAACCACAAAATTCTGACAATAACAAACTATGATGATTCACAAGTCTTCTTAGACGGTAATCACCCCCTTGCAGGCATTGATTTACATTTTGCGATACGCGTAACCAAGGTCAGCGACACGGAACCCGATGAATATCAGGGGTGCGGATGCTCTTCTTCTTGTGGATGCCATTAAACCCACTCTTGATCCTTAGTCTATCACCGTATTAAAATTGGTAAATATAAACTATTATTTTATCTAGATTACTTGAGCTGTTCGAGTGACTGTACTAATTGGTGATAGAGCATTGTGGGTACATTTAAACGTTTAACCATCTCCATTTTTTGCACCTGTTGTTTATTTTTTCTTTTTCAGATATCGATTATCTGGTATGTTGGGCGTAATTCAAATACAGAAGAGCTCTGGGGTGCCCTAGGGATGTCCCTCCTGTTTCATATCAGCCTCTACATATATCTTTTACGGAACAGAAAAGATATTTTATCTTCAAACAAGAATATTCTGTTTCATCGACTACGTCTTGCCAATCAACTGACGATATATCGCATCAGTAGTACGCCAACTCTATGCTATCTGTGTATTATAGTTGTAAACCAACAACAATTTGTCGCCCTACTAATTCTCTTTACATTGGCGAGCGTGCTTACCGATTTTTTGGATGGCATAATTTCGCGTACCTTTCACCAAACAAGCCTGCTCGGTAGTCGCCTAGATAGCATGGCCGATTATTTGTTTCTTATATCACTGACTTCAACCTATTGGTATTTAAAATTATTACCAACCTATTTCATAACATTGATTGCCATTCGCTATTTCTTTCAGGCCTTGGTATCTGTTTTCTTACGTATCAAGAAAAAAATCTATGCAACCGGAGCCACAAAATTGGGGAAAACAACCATGTTTTGCTTGATGATCTTTTTGTGGAGTCGCCTATTGCAATTTTTACCCAGGACGTACGAAAGTTTTTCTGCGGTAATTGGATGGAGCGAACTTTTAATCGCAGCTTTGATCATCTCATCTTTCATTGAAAGAATCTTCTTGTTATTTCACGATTTGCGTGCACATTCTTCACCCGCAAAAATGGATCTTCGATAGACCCTCTGCTCATTTTCTCAGCGGCAGGGCACAAAACTATTTCAACCGCCTATAAGAGAATGACTTTTACTTGATCACAGCTGGACAATAGATTATATATCAATACCGTATATAGCTGAATATTTTTCTTTTACATATGCGATAAAAGCGGTGGTTTGGATGCCACTCCCGACCACAGTCTCTAGTAATTCCTCGGTTGTCAAAGCGCGCCCATGGGTATGTATTTTTTCCTTCTGCCAGGATCGAATAGTTGCAAAGTCTCCGTTCTCTATCTGTTTCTCATATCCAGGAATATCCCGCTTCATAACTCCAAAAAATTGTGCCGCAATGAGATTTCCCAGTGCATATGTTGAAAAGTATCCGAAAGAACCGTGTGACCAATGTATATCCTGCAAAAAACCCTTGGTGTCATTGGGTGGTCGGTGTCCAAGTAAATCAAAGGCGGTATCTTTCCAAGCATCTGGGACATCTTTCACCGCAAGATTTCCTGCAATCATTGCCCGTTCCAGCCTATATCGAAGAACGATGTGCAGATTATAGCTCACTTCATCGGATTCTATTCTAACATAATCGTTTCCAACCCGGTTCAATCGTTTCCAAAATACGTCTAGTGGAACGTCTTTATACGTTGGCACCAACTTAAGAAATTGAGGGTACCAATAGCGCCAAAATGCATGGCTCCTACATATCAGGTTTTCCCATGTTCGAGATTGGGATTCGTGAATCGATAAAGAAGTTCCGTCGGATAAGGTTGTTTCGTGCCATTTTTTATCGATCTGTAATTCGTATAATGCGTGTCCAAACTCATGCGCACAGCTTAGAAGAGAATTTACAAACGAATCATAGCGCGTGGTAACACGGACGTCGTTACTTCCCAGCGTTGTGCTAAACGGGTGGGCCGATATATCTAGTCGACCCCTATCGCGTGGATATCCTAAAATATCTAAGATAGTGTTTCCTATTTTCATTTGCATATCATCCGAAATACGATATTCTTCATGAGGAAAAGGGGGTTGTTCTGCTGCAAGACAAGCATTTCGTATGGTCTTAAGGGTCGGAATAAGCTCTTCAAATAAAACATCCACCTCTCTGCTTTTCATTCCAGGAGCATACAGATCGAGCAATGCATCATAAGGATCCTCTTTGTATCCCAAATACTCCGCCTTCTCCCTCATCAATTCAACAATTCGTTCCAGTTGGGGCAAAAAGATGCCCCCATCTCCAGCGACGCGAGCCTTACGCCATAGTCGAAACGACTTCGCGATTTCCAATGTTTCCTTTTTTACAAATGCATGCGGTATTCTTTTTTCTTGTGTGTAATCCCGATACAAGGCCCTCAACAAGGCCGCATCATCGCTATGAGGTTCGGCGTTTCCAATTGGATTTTCTTCAGTCGATTCAAATTCTGCAAAAATGTCCTCACTTTTGGAGCCAATACATTCTTCATGCAACAAGGTTGCTATGAGAGCCGTCTGCTGAGCTCGTTCGTCCAGACCTTTTTCGGGAAGACAGACTTCTTCATCCCATTGTAGGGTTGCTAAAACCCCTATATATTGCTTGATCCTCTTGCTGTGCTCGTATAATTGCTTGTTCATGATGAAATCTTTTCCTCTATTTCTTTTTCTATCTTACTGATAAACGTATCGATGGGTATGGTATTCTCTTGTATGTCACCACGCCGTTTATAGGAAATCGTTTTACCTTGTTGTTCTATCTCTCCTAATATGATGATATAAGGAATTTTTTCAAGGCGAGCCTTGCGTATTTTTGCGTTCATCCGGTCATTTGTGAGGTTTGCAATCACACGAAGATTTTTTGATTGTAGATATTCCATAACTTCCATCGCGTACTCATTGATCACAGCGGCAACCGGCACAACAACTATTTGAATCGGAGCAAGCCACATAGGGAAGGCTCCGGCATATTGTTCGACCAAAACTCCAAATAAACGCTCCATAGAACCAAGAAGCGTCCTATGAACCATATAGGGCATTTTTTCTTTTCCGTCAGAATCTACATATTTCATATTGAATCGCTCCGGCAGGTTAAAATCGAACTGAATGGTTGTCATTTGCCACTCTCTTCCAAGTGCATCCTTTATCTTTAAATCAATTTTTGGTCCATAAAAAGCCCCGCCTTGATCGTCAACAGAAACAGGAATATCGGTGTTGTTAAGAGCCTTTTGCAAAGCATCGGTCGCTTTATCCCATGAAGGATTGTCACCAACACTTTTTTCAGGCCTCGTGGCAAGAAAGGCATGGATGTCGGTAAAACCAAAATCTTTCCACATCATCAGCGAAAATGAAAGAACCCGTTCTATCTCTTTGTCTATTTGTTCGGGGGTGCAAAAAATATGAGCATCATCTTGTGTGAACCCTCGCACACGGAGCAATCCGTGCAAAACCCCAGATGGTTCGTATCGATACACGGTTCCAAGCTCTGCCCATCTAAGAGGCAATTCTTGATATGAATATTTCTTTGTTTTGTACATCATGATGTGAAACGGACAATTCATCGGTTTTGCATAGTAATCAGATTTATCCATCTCCATCGGAGAAAACATGCCCTCTTTGTAAAAATCAAGATGCCCAGAAGTTTCCCAAAGCCAGGATTTCCCAATATGAGGACTATACACAAGATCATACCCATGTTGATAATGTTTTGCTTTCCAATACTCCTCAATGATCGACCGTATACGTGCCCCCTTTGGATGCCAGTATATCAATCCCGGGCCGGCTTCTTCATGGAGTGAAAATAGATCCAATTGTCGTCCCAATGTTCGATGGTCTCTCTTTTCTGCCTCAGCGATGCGATCAAGATGCACCATGAGTTCCTTTTTTGTTGCCCAAGCGGTAGCATAAATTCGCTGGAGCATAGGCCGGCGTTCATCGCCTCTCCAATAAGCGCCCGCAACGGATGTCAATTTAAAACCCCGAAAATCTATTTCTTTTGTTTCTTTAACATGGGGGCCTTTGCACAAATCCGTGAATGTCCCCACCGTGTAGATTGAGATAACTGCATCATCCGGGAGATTTCGTATCAATTCAAGTTTGTACGGTTGATTGTCAAAAATTTTTTCAGCAGCTTCGCGGCTGATTTCTTCGTATTCAAATGTATGATTCTTGCGCAAAGCGGTCTTCATGGATGTTTCGATTTTCTCGAGATCTTCTGTGGTCAGTGGTCGAGGAAGGTCAAAATCGTAGTAAAATCCCGTTTCGATGGGGGGACCTATTGCTGTTTTTGCATCGGGAAACATGTCCAGAACAACTTCGGCCATGACATGAGCCAAAGAATGTCTAATCTTATAGAGTTGATCGATCTGTTGCGCCATATATTACACTAGGCAAATCCTATCATTTTGTCTAGAAATACTGCGATCATCTCCCCGCTCAGCCGAAGAATATACTAATCGCATCGAATGGCTATCCAAATAATCGGGGAGCTTGAACATACAGCCCGTCTCAATGGTTCCCTCCTCGATTATCTAGAGCAGGTTTGCTAGAAGTAGGTTTATGGACTGAAGAAAAGCAGTTGGTTGATCGGCGTGAACCCAATGCCCAGCTTGTTCAATAGGACGTTCTTCAGCGTTTGGAAAATGAGAAAAAAAACATTTCAGTCCCTCTTCCTGACGGTATTCAGACCTTGTACCATAGATCGCGGTGCAGGGGCCTTCGTAGACACCCGTGACGGGTTCCCAAGAACAGATGTTCGGATAAGAGCGTACAATGGATTCCACATTGCATTTCCATTTCATCGATCCATCCGCATCTTTGATCAAATTTTTGAGTATGAAGGCTCGCACCTGCCGCTCTGGCTCATAATCTGTAAAAATTTCTTCGGCTTCCTTTCGTGTTGCCACACCAAGCTTTGCTATCTTCAGCATTCCTTCGAGGATCGAGCTGTGCATTTTTGGATATGTTTGCGGATAGATATCCAGCACTATCAAGGCTCTAACTACATCCGGATGCTCAAGAGCAAGCCTCATCCCCACCTTTCCTCCCATTGAATGTCCTAGCAACACAACCGAGTTTTGCATAAGTGGATGTTCTTGTATGAGGGCATAGACCTGTTCTGCCATCAAGCCATAGGACATACGTTCTTCAATATGAAAAGAATTGCCGTGGTTTACAAGATCAACAAGCACGCGATGATACTGATCCGACATTCTTCCTGCAATTCCCTTCCAGTTTCCTCCTTCTCCCAATAGACCATGCAAAATTAACAAACAAGGAGCGTCCAGGCGAGATGAAGGAATTTCGATACAGTGTAGGCTCAGCATGCTACACTATAGCAACAACTGGCCTATGGTTCTACAATAGAATAGTGATGCAATGCATGTGATACTTCTCAATAAAAGAGATTGACATTGTATTCTGCATTGTGTAGCGTTGTTCTATGGGGGTGTAGCGAAGCTGGTTATCGCGCCGGCCTGTCAAGCCGGAGATCGCGGGTTCAAGTCCCGTCACTCCCGTTATTCTCCCTGTTCTCTTTCAAAAAATTCACGATATATTTGTACGGTCCTTCGAAATCATTAGCTGCCGTTTCCCCGTCGAATCGTTCGCATGTATTCGGACATGCTGGCCGTAGTGGCTGATCGGGCAATGGTTACGATGAAACTTGTGTGCCTTGCAAAATTTGCTCGTATAGCACATCAAACTTGTCTGCACTTTGTTCACCATCAAATTTCATACGTACACGGCCACAAGCTTTTTTGAGAGATTCGTATACTGCTTTTTCCTCAATCAAGCGCAACATAGCTTTCGCAAAATCCTTGCTATCTCCTGGTTTGCAGTACAACGCCGCATCATCAACCATAGCGTGAGTCAAAATATCGTCGACAATAATTAACGGAGTCTCAGTGGTCAGTGATTCAATATATGTCACTCCTTGTACTTCGGAGGTGGAGGCACTCACAAATGCAAAACATGATTCGTATATACCCGATTTCATTATTGTTTCATGCGGAATACGACCAACAAATCGTGCACAAGCTGTAAGATGGTAATGACTCACCAATCGTTGCATCGCATCGTAATCAGGCCCATCACCAATAGCTATAAATTGAAAATCCACGTTCCGCTTCGACAGGTGCTTTAAGGCTTCAACCACAACTCCTATGGATTTTTCACTACTGATCCTTCCAACATACAAGAATGTATGTTTGTGTATCGGCCCAAACAGTTCATCACGCAGCTGTACGTCTTTTTCGTTTGTACCAAGAGAAAGATCTATACCATTTGCAATGACAAGAGGGTCTATGTGAGGATATAAACGTTTGAGTTGGACTCCAACTAACCGTTCGGGGGTTGTTATTACAACATTGGTCAAAAATCGTTTAAACATCCTACGACCAATAGAGGTTAAAATTGATACAAAAAACGCTCCTTTTGCAATATGCGACATGTATTCAGGACTGAGTAAATTTGTATGCCACGTGTGTACAACCTGTACCCCTTGTCGTTTCGCTGCACGCATACTTGCGAGTGCTACGGTTGAAGGTCCTGTTATGTGTACAATATCTATTTTTTCTCGTTTGATAACCGCTTCGGGAATACGACTCCACGGAAGAATAAATCGAAGACCTGGATACACCGATAGCTCCACACTGGGAATCCCAACAACTGGTATACCATAGACCACATCGGGGGTCTGTGCTGAAGCAGGAACGATAAAAATCACCTTGTGTCCCCGCTCCACCATTCGTTTTGCTAAATCCAGCGTTGCTGTAATGACTCCATTTATGTTCGGAAGAAAAGATTCAAATACGTAGGCTATGTTCATACATGTGTCAACCGTTTTAAAAAACTGTGCAGAATAATCATTCTGGAGCCCCCTTAACCATCTCGACTATTTCTTTTGTTTGTTTCATGTGCGTGTGAGATAATTCATACAGTTCTTGCTGTTGCTGTACAACACTGGGGTCCGCATGTTCTAGAAACTGTTTGTTATTCAATTTTTGTTCGCATTGTTTCAATACCTTTGTTATCTTGTCTATCTGCTTGTGCAATCTTTGTAGTTCCTTTTCATCATCGACCATCGAACGAATATCAAGATGAATGCGGACATTGTCGAGAATTCTTGTCATTGGTGTAAATGAATAATCAAACGTTTGGCACAGTTCAATGGCATCTATGTTACATAAGAAGCAAATTTCTTCTTGGAACGCAACAATAATACTGTACACGGGGTCATCGACCAAAACTTCAATAACACAACGAAATTGTTTCTTCGGGCTAATGCTAAACTCGCTACGCGTGCTTCTGATTGCTCGTACTATTGTTTGCATCGTTGCAAACCGCATACCTTCTTCGTTGTACATCAAGTCTTCGCAAAAAATCGGATACTCGGTCACTATCAATTCTGTTTCATGACGTATCGCTTCGGGAATCATACTATGTATCTCTTCGCTCACAAATGGAAGAAATGGATGCAGCAATGTAAGTATTCTCTTATGTATGTGCAAAAGAAGGTTAACCATTCTCGAACGTATCTCAATGTCTTCGCTGTATAGATGTCTTTTTGCCAGCTCCACATACCAATCGCAGTAATCACCCCATACACAATCGTAGAGTACGTGGGCAGCGCCATTAAATTGATATTCAGCCATCGCGGTATGTACTTGATTGGTAACCGCTTCGATACAATTGATCATCCACTTATCCGTGGAATCTAGCGCTATGTCCTCCCAGCGACAGGGGACAACATCATCCATCATCCTAAAAATGAATCGACTAGCGTTCCACAACTTGGTTATAAATCGAGATCCGAAAGAAAAAGACTCAGCATCAACGAGAAGATCTGTTCCTTGCGATAATTGATACGATAATGTGAAGCGTAATGCATCGCTGCCGTACATCTCTATGATTTCCAAAGGATCTATGCCATTCCCAAGCGATTTTGACATCTTTCGTCCTTTTTTATCTCGAACCAAGGGAGTAATGTATACATCTCGAAACGGGTTTTGCTGAGTGAACTCTAGGCCTGCCATGACCATACGCGCAACCCAAAAAAAGATAATATCGTATCCCGTAACTAGGGTGGACGTCGGATAAAAATTTTCAACATCCGAGTTTTTTTCCGGCCATCCAAACACAGAAAAAGGCCATAACCAAGAAGAAAACCATGTATCTAGGACATCTTCATCCTGGTGAAATTTCTTTCCCGCGTGTTCAGGGATTGTATGAGGATCGTCGCGCGAAACTATGCTCTCTCCTGTTTCAGAGTTATACCACACCGGTATTCGGTGTCCCCACCACAGTTGTCGAGAAATACACCAGTCTCGAATATTATTCATCCAATGAAGATAGGTGTTTTTCCATCGCTCCGGAAAAAACGTCAAGCCTTGCTCTTCCCAGGTCTGCAAAGCCTGTTCGGCGAGAGGTTTCATTTTCACAAACCATTGTTCTGAAAGATAGGGTTCAATTGGAACACCCGTTCGATAACAATACCCTACCTGATGGGTATGCGGTTCAGTCTTTTCGAGGAAACCCTCTTCCTCGAGTTTTTGTGCAGCCAACCCCCGAGCTTCTTGCACCGATATCCCGCGAAACTCTTCAGGAACGGTATCATTCAATGTGCCATCGGTGTTTAGAATATTAACCACATCAAGATTGTGTCGTTTCCCTATTTCGTAGTCATTGATAGCATGTGCAGGAGTGATTTTTAAGGCTCCTGTTCCAAAAGAGGTGTCCACATGCGCATCTGCAATGATCGGGATCTTTTTATCGGTCAATGGCAACCGTACCAATGATCCCACATACGCAGCATATCGTTCATCTTCGGGGTTTACTGCGACCGCTGTGTCGCCAAAAATCGTTTCAGGGCGAGTTGTTGCAACGGTGAGCACCGCATCAGAATCGACAAGCGGGTACTGCACATAATACAGTTTTCCAGTAACCGATTTGTATTCAACCTCATCATCACTCAGGGCTGTTTGGCTTTTGGTGGACCAATTCACGAGATAATGCCCCTTATAGATTAACCCCTTTTCCCAGAGTCTCACGAAGACATCCCGCACCACCTGGGAAAGTCGATCGCTAAAGGTAAAATTATCCCTTGTCCAATCGCAAGATGCCCCTAGTTTTTCTAATTGTTCGCGAATGATGTTTCTATGTTCTTCTGCATGTGCAGCGACACGAGTTACAAACATTTCCCTTCCAAGGGTTTCCCGGGAATTACCTTCTTGCTCAATAATTTTTTCAACGACGTTTTGGGTTGCTATCCCTGCATGATCGGTTCCGGGAATCCACACAACGTTTTTCCCGAGCATACGATGATACCGTATGAGAATATCTTGTAAAATGGTGTTCAATCCATGTCCTATATGCAATTTTCCGGTGACATTGGGGGGAGGTATAACTATGCTAAAATGTTCTTTTTTTGCTATGTCTGCTTCTTTTGTACGCCCCTCTTGCTCGAGGCGATCAGACAGTGGCAAAAAAGCTCCCGAATCGTTCCATCGCTTGTACCACGATTCTTCAAAACTCGCATAATTTACCCTCTGATCAAGTAATTGTGCAGAAAGCTTTTTTTTCATTGTTCGTACATGATATCACCAGGAGAATATTTTGTCCCATCGAAGAAATAATCGCCTATCGAGGATAGAAGAACCATCAACACTTTGTATATTATAAAAGAACAATGACTCACAAAATAAAGAGTGCGACATCATGATCGCACAGGTTGAAAAAAGAGATGGCAGTATTGTCAGTTATGACAAAAAGAGAATTCAAATTGCTATCCAAAAAGCCTTCAGCGCACACGGTGATGATCCTCTTTTATCAGAACCCCTTGCAGACGCCGTTGAAGAACTATTGAGCCAGTCACCACAAACGACTCTCCACGTAGAACAAATTCAAGATACGGTTGAAAACGTCTTGATGCAACAACATCCTCCCATTGCAAAACTATTCATTCTGTATCGAGAAGAAAGAAAGAAAATCAGAGAACAACAAACAGCAGGACCTAATAAACAAAAAATACATGTCATAAATGAACACAAGAAAAAAACCGCTTATAGCCGATCGAGACTCTCCGCTTCATTAGAACGTAATACACAGGACCTCAAAGATATATCGATCGATGTATTGGTTGAAGATGTAGAACGAGGACTATTCGACAATATACATACACAGGATATTTTAAAAACACTCATTCTTTCTGCAGCTTCGTATATCGAGCAAGACCCCGCATACAATACATTAGCGGCACGGCTCTTTCACAAAAAACTCCAGCAAGAAATCTATGCTGCCAGCAACATGTCTGGCCAGGATGATGGAGCATACCAGAAGGCGTTTATTCAGGGAGTACGTCGTGGTATCGACGAGAATGTTTTTCACAAGGATATGGATACGTACGATCTGGAATCTCTCGCAGCTCATTTAAAACCCGAGCGAGATGCCCTGCTCAATTATACTGGTATTTCAACTCTCTATGATCGATACCTCATTAAAATTGATGATCACTGTATAGAACTTCCACAGTATTTTTGGATGCGTGTTGCGATGGGGCTCGGGCTTTCAGAACGGGCAGAAGACCGCACCAAATGGGTGCCTGTATTCTACAATATCATTTCCTCTCTTCGATTTGTCCCCTCAACCCCAACTCTCTTTCATTCAGGACTGGTTAATCCGCAATTAAGTTCTTGCTATTTAAGCACAATCAACGATAACCTCCATCACATTTTCAAATGCATCGGTGACAATGCTCAGATGTCAAAATGGTCCGGGGGAATTGGAAACGATTGGACCCCTATACGAGCAACCGGCGCATATATCAAGAGCACGAGGGTCTCTAGCCAAGGGGTCATTCCCTTTCTCAAAATAGCAAACGACACCACGGTAGCCATCAACCGCAGCGGCAAAAGACGTGGAGCAACCTGTGCGTACCTCGAAACATGGCATCTCGATATAGAAGATTTCCTAGATCTCAAAAGAAACACCGGGGATGAACGTCGCCGGACCCATGATATGAACATCGCAAATTGGATTCCCGACCTCTTTATGAAAAGGGTTCTGGAAAAGCAAGAATGGACATTATTCAGTCCAAACGAAACCGCTGACCTGCATGAATTGTATGGAAAAGAGTTTGAAAAGCGATACATGGAATACGAAGCGATGGCCCAGCGCGGGGAACTAGACCAATTCCGCACGATCGAAGCAATAAAATTGTGGCGAAAAATGCTCACTCGCCTCTTTGAAACCGGGCATCCCTGGCTAACATTTAAGGACCCCTGTAATATACGCTCCCCACAGGACCATTGTGGCGTTATACATTCAAGCAATCTATGTACCGAGATAACTTTAAACACGTCTGCAGATGAAACAGCCGTATGTAATCTCGGGTCTATCAATCTTGCTCGTCATGTAAACAAGGACGGGCTGAACCAATTCGCCCTGAGTGAAACCATAGAAATTGCTATTCGTATGCTCGATAACGTGATCGATATAAATTTTTATCCTACGCCAGAAGCAGAACGCAGTAACTGCTTGCACCGCCCCATTGCTCTTGGACTTATGGGACTCCAAGACTTTTTCTTTATGACCAAATTGCCCATGGGATCCATCGAAGCGCTCAAGGTGAATGATCACATCATGGAATTCATTTCATATCATGCTATCCTTGCTTCCACAAAATTGGCCGAAGAACGCGGCACCTATCCTACCTACAAAGGATCAAAATGGGAGAGAGGGCTGCTGCCCATCGATACTCTTTCATTGCTCGAAGAAAATCGAGACCAGCGATTCGATTATGACACTTCTTCGCAACTCGATTGGAATTATGTTCGTCAGATGATCCAAGAAAACGGTATGCGTAATAGCAATGTGATGGCCATCGCTCCCACCGCAACGATTTCAAACATAGCCGGATGCTTCCCGTGCATCGAACCTATCTATAAAAACATTTACGTAAAATCAAATATGAGCGGTGAGTTTGTCGTTATAAATCAGTATCTGGTACAGGATTTAAAAGAACGCAATCTGTGGAATGAAGAAATGCTCGATCAATTGAAGTATTATGACGGAAAAATAACACAGATATCGGGTATTTCCCAAGAAATAAAGGAATTGTACGCCGATGTGTTTGATATCGATCCCATCCATCTGATAAAAATGACCGCATTACGGGCAAAATGGATAGATCAAAGCCAATCCCACAACGTTTTTCTGAGCACCGTTTCAGGAAACCTTCTTGATAAGGTATACAAAGCGGCCTGGAAGTATGGACTCAAAACAACATATTACCTTCGAACGCTCGGGGCAACTCAAATTGAAAAATCTACGCTGAACGCACAAAAATATGGATATACCCAAAAACGCGTATATCAGCCCCAGCATTCTTCTGAATAATCCCTGCAGACCGTTCACACACACCGATTTCTGTTGAGCTCGTATATTTCAAGGTATACAATGTAGATTATGATAATTAACAATTCAGCAACAGATCCCAATAAGATCCTTCCAATGACCTATATGTGGGCCCGACAACACTACAAAGATGGGGTCGCCAACAATTGGACTCCCGAAGAAATTCCGATGCAAGATGATATCGAGCAATGGAAATCTAGCACGGCGCTGAGTGAAGGAGAAAGAAAACTAATTCTCTGGAACCTTGGATTTTTTTCAACAGCTGAATCACTTACCGCAAACAATATTGTGCTTGCAGTTTACAAACATATCACCAATCCAGAGTGTCGCCAATACATGCTCAGACAAGCCTTCGAAGAAGCAATTCACACAGACACCTTCATATATTGCTGCGATTCATTTGGGCTCAATCCAGAAGAAATATACACAATGTACAACACCATACCCTCGATAAAAGAAAAAGATGATTTTGTTGTTGAACTTACCAAACACGTACTCGATCCTACATTTACCACAAATACACTCGAAGACATCCAGAATTTTCTTCATAACATGATTGGCTATTACGTCATCATGGAAGGAATTTTCTTTTATGCCGGTTTTGCAATGATGCTCTCGTTGAAACGACAAGGGAAAATGGTTGGTATTGGTGAGCAATTTGAATACATCATGCGCGATGAAAGCCTCCATTTAGCCTTTGGTGCAGATGTAATAAATACTATCAAAGCAGAAAACCCAGAAGTGTGGACTCAATCATTTCAGAGTGATATTCAAAAACTGATAATGAAGGCTGTGCAATTCGAAGAGGCATATGCACGTGAATCTTGCCCCGATGGCATAGTTGGCATGAATGCAGAATTATTTTGTGAATATGTACAATACATAGCTGACCGAAGACTCGAGAGGATTGGAATCGAAAAGATATACCACAAAACAAACCCCTTCCCGTGGCTCAGTACAACAACCGACCTTTCAAAAGAAAAGAACTTTTTCGAAACAAGGGTCACAGAATACCAGCAAGCGGGCTCTCTCGAATGGGATTGACCCCCGTTCTGATATACCAACGAACTTCATCGTATCGACAGGGAAGCAGATTTTGAATCAATCACCCCTGTCGGTGTGTACTCTTCTTGCTCGTTAACTCTTTCTCGTGGGAGATGTTTCTTCAAGCATTTTTGAAAAAGCATCCATAACCATATCGGCCATCTCGTTTGGCGTATAATCATCGTAATCCATCACAACATCAACGAATTGATAATCGTTCACATCTATTCCATACAGCTTTTTGTAACGCCCTTCATCTGCTCTATCTCGTACACATGTGTCTTCATACACCACATCAAGAGGTTTTCGTTCACGTTGCGCAATCCGCTGAACACGAACGTCTAAGGATACATTCAAATACACTCGGAAAATACTCGAAGGAGCAAGCCATACCGCCAATCGAGATCCAATAATACCCCCACGCAAGATCAACAAAGATAATCGGTTATCGATGAACCAATCTATACTATGGTCATGGCTGGCCCGTTTGGTAATTTCTTCCAAGGAAACCCCCATTTCTTGGGACAGATTGCGGAAGGTATAATTTATTTTTTCGATACGTAACCGTTCCGCTAACAAGGCGCATAATGTGGAATTTCCACATCCGCTCTTGCCCGAGATGGCAATGCCTCCCTGCTCAGAAATCGGCGCTAACCTTCTTCCTCCATGCTCAAGATTCCATGTATCCAAAATGGCTGGTCTTTTTTCCTCTGGAAATAGTAATCCAAGACTCATATTCTCAATATCACAAATAGCAATTCCATTTCGATGCCATGTATCTTACGGTCACATTGCGTGCCCACCAAAACATAACACCATCCCCTCTTATCTTTTTCGGTAACTCTCAGAACTATTTGTAGATATCTTGGGCAAAACCCACGGATCATCCCATTAGTAATGCAGTAATATTTTTTGCAACCTGCCAACTTTGCCCCGCCCCGAGGGAGACAAACGCATCACCGGACTTTAAGAAAGATAGAGCGCTCAATGCGGCTTCCTGGAAATCTGGCTTATAGCACACAATGCTGTTGTATTCTGAGATTGCCCGTGCTAGTTCCTTCCCTGTGATGCTTCCTTTTTTTTCTCGCGCAGAAGCATATATATCATTTACGACGACAACATCGGCATCTTCGAACGCACGTGCGAATTCATCCAACAACGCATGCGTCCGGGTGTAGGTATGCGAAGCAAAATCAACAACAATACGTCTAGGAGTGTAAAACGTACGTATTGCGCGCAAGGTCGCACGGATGGCTGTTGGATGATGAGCATAATCATCGATGATCAATATACCTCCAGGATTGCCGTATATCTCTGTTCTTCGCTTTATACCACGATACATAGATACAGATTGCAGGATCTCTTCCTTTTTTTGGAAAGAATAATCGGAGCCATGGGTTGCTCTGTGTAATTCTTGCAAACTGGCATATGCAGCCAATACGTTTAGGGGTAATTTTCCGCCGCAGACACGCAATACAAAGGGTATTGTTTGCTCTTCCTGGTTACGCATATGCACAGAGCCCACCGTCTCTTGTTGATCGGTATGTTCATCCGATATTACATAGCAATCTTCATCCTTGGTTGTTGCAATCGCTTCGCAGGCTTTCCGAGTCCCATACCAAGAAACTCCAATGTTTCGGGTCAGCAGCTCTGACTTGTTAAGATGTTTCGCAAGGCCTATGCACCCGTCATCGTCTGCGCAAAGAAGAATTCTTCCTCCATCTTGCACTTGCTGCACAACATCCTGGAATGCCTTCTCTATCGCTGCATGATCAGGAAAATAGTCGTTATGATCTGATTCAATAGCGGTAATGACAAGTACACGAGGAGTAAAACACAAAAAATTTCGTTGGTATTCGCAGGCTTCAAATATGCCTATATCGGGTATTTTATACGCATTCGATGTCTTCTTGTAGGAGGCTCCTGCTTTTGTGTTTTCTGAGAGTTCCGCAATAGAAAATGCTCCAGCAACACCAAAGGCTTCTGTTCCCATCGCCTCCGCCATATGCATTGTAAGGCTGGTAACGGTGCTTTTCCCATGTACTCCAGCGATGCATATACTTGGTAATACCTGGGATGCGTGTCCAAGATACTGCGCATAGGTCATCGTTGGAATATTGAATTTTCTGGCCTGATTAAATTCCGGGAGATTTTCATCATAGGCGGTAGAATAAATAATAAGATCGCATGACTCGGTTATATTGTCAGCAGAAAACGTTTCACGTATTGGTATACCGTACCTCGCCAATATCTCATCCGTATAAAACGTCTCTGGAATATCCGAACCGCTAACCTCATGCCCCATTGCTTGTAATCGTATGGCCAAAGTAGACATGCCGGTTCCCTTTATACCTATCAAAAAAATAGATTTTCTACTGTCAAAATCTATCATTTCAATGTTGTGAAGAATTCAAGCATTTCTGTTCTGTCGTACAGTTTAATAGGCCTTGATTCTGCATATTCCATAGCAAGGTCTGAATATACCGATCCGCAAAAACAAAACCCACTGATCGCATCGTTCGCTTGCATGAATTCATTTAATTCTCTGATGCGTATGTCTTGCACAGAAAGATTTGATCGGATGAATCGAATGCATGCATGGTCAACCGATCCAATATATTTTATGCGTACAACAAGGTCAAAAATTTTGCTGTTTTGGCGAGTACTTTCGCTCCATTTTACTTGCTGAACCTGATTGTCGGGAAACAAGGCATATGATGTCTGCAAGGCAAGTTTAAAAATATCGTTTTTGGTACCAAACATGAACACATGCAATCTTTCGTTTTCAAACAGTTCTATTTTCTGCATGATATCCTTGTACGAAGGGTTCAAAACCGCGATGTCTCGGAGTGGTTTACTGCTTTTTTTGTATTCTCCAAGCGCAGCATAAGAATCCGCCAAATGATAATTCAAGTCACAATAGACCGTTTCAGGAATCTTTGGAAAAGAAAGAGCTTTTTCAAAGATTTCCACAGCTTCGAGATAATTTTTTCGTTTTGTGATTGTTAATCCTATTTGAAGCAGGGCGTATGGTCCATACTGTATGTTATTCTCAAGTTGTTTGAAATGCTCGATGGCTCGATCATTGCTACCAGATACCATCAAGCTTCGAGCATAATGAAATATCGAAGCCGCATCTTGTGGATTACTTGCTAGAGCCTGTTCCAAGAATATTGCAGCATCTTTCAAAGAGCCAGATCGTGCTAGAGAAAGCCCTAGTAATCTTTGAGCTTGAATATTTCTGGGTTCCAGGGCTAATGACACTCTAAGATAGTTAATGGCTTCTTTGTGGTTACCTTTTGTACTATATGCTTTTCCTAGCCCATAATTTACTTCAAAATTACTCTCTTTTACACTTCGCGCGATGAGCAATGCGGTTATGGCCCTGTCGTAGTCTTTTGCATTTAGCGCAGAAATACCCAACCTCGTTGGTATAATAACATCAAACAGATCTGGTTTTTCTCGAGTCAAACGTAGCAAGGTGCTATAGCTATCCGCGGCTTCTTTCCACAACTGTGCGTTGTACTGAGAATCAGCTATCATCCTGAGAGAATTTGCATTTCTTGTAGAATATGATTGGACATCTTTCAGACCAGAAATCTGTCTTCTCGTTTTTTTGAGTAAGGGTGTATTAGATGTACGTCCTCCGCCCCTTCGAAAATAGAGCACAAACAAGGGAATCAGAAACCCAATCACTATCGCCACCACAAGCAAGGAAATATCAATATTCATAATTCAAGCAAACCGAGCTCCCTATACACGCTTCTAATCGTATGTACACCTCTCATCTATTGTATAGTCTTCAAGAAAAAGGTTAAATGTATTTTATGGGTATAGTGTCAGGTCGTTTTTTGATTGGCATTGTCTTGGGAGACGGAACGAGAAAAATTGTCCTGGATACAGACAAGAATTCTCAAAGCGTGTCCCTTCGATGCATATCCCCCGATTGTGTTATCATTCCTATCATCGCAACAAAAAATCCCAACCCATCTCTAATGCAGATGGACACAATAGGTACTATAACGTTAAGGAATCTTTCACCGCATAATAACCGTCTGAACCTCAATTTCACACGTGCAGACGGTGGCATAACGTATTCTATAAGCGAAATGGGAAACAAAGGATATCTCGCAAAAAACTATTTCCCCCTACCCTCAGGAAAAAAGCAGAGTGCTTCCTTCTCTTTGGTTTTGATTATGTCGGGACTTGCTGGAGTGGGCGTCTTCGTAACTTTCTTGTGGCTCATTCTCTTTAAAAAGGAGTATCTCCTGCAAATACTCACCCAATTTATGAATTTCCTAATACCTTAGATATGTTTCGAGAGCCCCCTCTGTTTAAATTACCATTCCTTATAACGCTTATCATCGCTGCTGCGATCCAGGCACAGGTACTCCCCTCCTTTATTGTTCGTAACAGTAGCCCCGCAGAATATGATCACAACTCTCTACAGAGCAAAGTCTCAGCGCTCCAATTTGAAGCAGCAATCAGTACCGAACAGTTTCAGCAAATCCTCGATTTTGGAAATGGAGCTGCCCATTATGCTGGTATGCTGCTGGATGAATTAGATTCTCCAAATGCATACACCTTCTTTGATGCATCAACGAAATCCGACGGTGAACCCTGGAGCCTCCTCTCTTTACGGGAAATTCTCTGGCAATACTATACTCAAAAACGCTGGACCAATATCCTGAACGCTCTGCCTAGACAATCACGTATGCTTGAATATCGCGACTTTCATTTTCTAAGAATGAGCGCCTTGTATCGTCTAGAAAGATACTCCGCTCTTCGTGGCGAATACGATGCACCCTCACTCAAAGAATTGCCATGGAATCGGGTAACCAAAGAAAAACTAGAAAAAGAATGGCTCATCTGGCATTTTGTAGACCAATATACCAGAGAGGAACCTTGGGGAAACATACTCGCTCAAATGGTCTTCGACATGGATGATTCACTTATACGAAGTCGTCTATATCTTTATTTACAAAATCAAGGCTTCCCCCAATCCCCTGCCTATGCCATGGTAGCAAACACATTACAGGCATTGTATTTTACGGACCGACGAGAATACGATGAAGCAGCAATTATCTTTGAATCACTCATCCCTAGGTATTCTGGATACACAGTTTTGTCGGAACCTGTTCTGAAGGCATTACGCACAATTGTAAGAAACAAATCAGATTCGAATATTAGAAAAATACTCGCACAACGCGCACACGAATACCCAGAAGAGATCGAAACATGGGTCACGGTTGCTAAAATGTTCGTCATCGAAGAAGATTTTTCTCGTGCAGAATATTATTATACCCATGCTCTAGAAAGACTCAGCTTATTTCTAACCAAAGACGATCCTTCTGCTCCCTCAGCCTCTCCTTCAAAAAACCACCAAGAAAGATTCGCAGAAATATCCGCCGAATCATTTACCAATTCTGTGCGCACACACCCCGAAAACATGGTGTCGCTTCTTGAACAACACGCATCTCTTTGGAAGCATCATGGAGACTATTTCAATAGCGCCCTCGAAGCGATCCTTGCACAATTGCTTCAAAACAAACAATGGATTACTCTCGGAGCATTATATCGCTCCTTACAGCCCCTCCTATTCACGCGAGCATCATCACACATCGCTCTGGCTCACGCCCTTTCCCCATTCACTACAGAATTAGAAAAGAACGCTATACTCGAAACCTTGCGTACACAAAATGTCTCCCCGCTCGCTGCTGCAATCGCTTCCATAGGCTCATCCAATCATTCTCCTTTGTTTTCTATCCCCGTTCTCCCAGGAAATCATCTCCCTCCTTCAGATGTGCAATACAAAATCCTCTACGATTATGCTCAATTATCCCTAAGAAAAACACTCCAATTGATCATGAGCGATCCAAGCACCGAAAACACGATCCTATCACTCATCCCTATTCTCCAAAAAACAGGATTAGCCTATCAGACATTTCAGATCATGCCACGCGTTCGACACGATCTCTACCGTGAAAAACTGACCAACTACTACCCAGTATTGCACGAGGAATACATAGACTATGAAAACAAATGGTTTATTCTTTCGATGATTCGAGAAGAAAGCCGATTCAATAGTGCAATCAGATCATCCGCTGGAGCTGTTGGTCTTATGCAATTAATTCCAGCAACCGCAGAAGAAATGTCTAGAAAATATGACATTTCATTCAATCGCCTAGATTCTCCTCAAAAAAACATAGAACTTGGTCTTGCCTACGTCCGAGAACTAGACGGACGCTTCGAATCACCATCAAAAATTACAGCAGCATACAACGCTGGACCAAATAGAGTAATCCGATGGAACACGAGTCTACCAAATAACCCTGTATTATTCGCCTTGGCCATTCCTTTCCAAGAAACCAGAAATCATATCCGAAAAGTATTCGAATCATTCATGTGGTATACCTCTTTATATCAGCCATCAAATATCGTAGAGGCTCCAGGGTATTTTTTTGGTATAGAAACTCTCACAAGAGAAATGAGGAATTAAGTGCAAACATTCTATGCCGTCTTGTTAGGGCTTTTGCAAGGTATGACCGAATTTTTGCCTATTTCAAGTTCTGGACATCTCTTGATTCTAAAATACATACTCGATATGCCTGAAATTCCTATCGTATACGATGTTCTCTTACATGGTTCTACCCTTCTTGTTATCATCACTGTCACACGCAAAACACTAGCCAATTGTTTCATCACGTTGTTTTCATCCAATCCAGACCCCCAGAAAACCATTGAAAGAAACCTAGCCCATACCATCTTATTTGGTCTCATTCCCACCGCACTCATTGGATACGCAATAGACTCTCAACTATTACCTTTGCCGACTATTGGGGTAGGAATAGCCTTTCTTGTAACCGCTTTGATGCTTTTTTTAACAAAATTTTTCACCGAAAAACGAACCCTTGTCACACCTTTGCATGCAATTCTTATTGGAATTATTCATGGTTTTACCGTCCTTCCTGGAATATCGCGTACGGGTTTAATCATTGTTTCTGTACTCTTCCTCGGATACAGCAAAAAAACAGCCCTTTCCGTTGCACTCGTATCGGCAATCCCGATTATATTGGGGGCCCTTCTCCTGAAAATTCGCGACATTCAATCCTTAGAAGGAGTTTTCTCTCCCATGCAGATATTACTAGGGTGCTTGGTAGCATTTTTTTCGGGGATGTTATCATATTCTTTTCTAAAAAACATACTCAACCAGCAAAAACTCTCTCTTTTTTCCATATACCTTGTATTTTTGGGGAGCGGTATCCTCATGTATTCCTTGGTTTGAATAATACACAATCTCCAGCAGGTAATTCACATTTGAGTCGGTTCATTCGCATATATGTAAAAAAAGGCCTATATTTCTATGTGCAAAGTCTACTAAACAGTGCAAAACCAATAGTATTTTTATTTATATTAATAATTTTATTATTATAAATAAGTTATATACATAAATTAATTGTCAAAAAACAATATATACAATAACGTATATATGAGGTGAGTGTATGACAATATTGGAATTATTTAATTTAATAAACTTCAGAGATGGATGCTTGCCATCTTCTTCTATTTCAAAATTAACCCCGTCCCATGTCTATCTGAGAGTTCTTATAATCCTTGGTATACTTTTTTCTTTCACGATAATTGTAGGCTGCGGAAACATAGGCGTATCGTCTTCATCAGAACCTTCTACTGATACGATAAGTCGAACAAACGGCGATGAAGATTACAGTACGAATGAACTAGTAGAACCAAGAGATGATACATCGGGTCTTCCCGGAAACAATATACCTGTTATTCCCGAACAAAGAGATCCCAATACTCCCCCCCAGGAAAGTGCATCCCATCAATACTGTCGTTCAGAATCAGCAGCTTACAACAAGCAATTCATGGCTCAAACCTTGATAGATTGGAATGGAAAATCTTGGGGTAACTCAAGCGCAATACCTCTAGGTGATTGGAAAGAATTACAATTTCTCGGAGATATCTCGAGTAAAACATTACAAATCCGCAAGGATGAAACCAGCGAAGAAGTCTGGCGCTCTTTGGTAGAAAATAATTACGCCAGTAACACCCAAACATCTTCGACTATTGATGCCAGAAATTTTGCATCTTCGGGTTCCTATTTTCTTGAAAGAGATATATATATGCCTAGAATGTCCTGCGAAAATGAACATTCAATATCCATCCCAAAATTTTCTCCCATCAGTGACTTTAATGCAGGAATACATTTCAGTGGCGAATTTGATGGAAGAAATAACAGTATTAGAAATTTGTCTATTGAACTATCGAATACAAAAATTGTAGGTTTTTTCTCATCTGTAGAAAGAAGAAGACAAAATTCTGCCATCCGCAACCTCTCCTTCATAAATGCGAATGTCAAAGGAGGAGAAAATACCGGTGGTGCTGTGGGAGTACTCCATGCGGGATCGATAGAAAATATATCTATGGGCGGATCTATTACTGGAACCTTAAAGGTTGGGGGAATAGTCAGCGAGATAACAGGTGGAACCGTGCGGAGAGTCACTAATAACGCTTCAATTTCGGCAACACGTGGAAGAGTTGGAGGTATAGTAGGAGTTGGTAGTGGAACGCTCGAGGAACTAACCAATAACGGCCCTGTGGCTACCCCTGAAGGGCAAGCAGGCGGTTTGATTGGATATATGGCAGCGGGCGTATTACGAGGCGGCACAAACACAGGAAGCGTTTCTTCGAGAACATCTGCGGGAGGGATCGCGGGGCACGTCGCATCTTCCTCAAGGATTAGTAATGCAACCAATACTGCTTCCGTTTCCACAAGAGAAGGTCTGTCCGGCGGAGTTGTTGGACATCTTGTAGGCGCAGTCGTGGAATCCTCCAGAAATTCAGGCCTTATCTCCGGCGAAGGTTCTTTTATCGGAGGTATCATCGGATATATGGGTCATCTAACACAACGACAAGAGCCAGGTTCATTGGGAACATTAAAAGACAGCTCAAACACCGGTTCGGTTTCTTCTGACACAGGAAACAGCATAGGCGGAGCGGTTGGATACTTGGTGAATGGAAACGTCTCATCGGTGAGCGTTGGGACTAGGAATGCGCCGGTCACCATAAGAGGAAAAGATCATGTTGGTGGAATAGTAGGAAAAAATGTAAATAATACCGTCGGAGATACATCCACAGTAATTACATATCATGTAACGGTTATTCGAACAAACGGAGACAACCATACATTCGGCCTTATCTCTGGAGATAGACCTCGAAACTATAGAATCTACAGAGGTGTAATTCTAAACCAAGGACCGACACCCACCTACACCTCACAATACATATACGATATAGGCTCAAGTATTGTTCAAGATGCGAATGGAAGTCCATTATCTGGAGGAAAGCCTCTGTTTGGTGGATGGTAATAATTAAAGAACAAGATCGATGCGTATCGTAGGAAAAATGCGATCAATGTTCACAGCGATTTTGATTTGCATAAAAGCAGTATTTTCGATTTCATGCACCGATATGACCATAGGAGATATCGGTGCAACTCTTCGCTCCCCTGGAATTAATAGCGAATACTGCCTAGAAGAATTATTGGAATACACCCCACAATATCAATACGAAACGATAAGATCATGGCGTGAAAATAACTGGGGAGCAGATAATGCCGGTATAGAAATCTCAGATTGGAAAGAACTACAACTCCTCGGAGAAGCTTCCAGTGGACCTATCTTGATCGTATACTCAAACGTAACAGCAGAGACCTGGAAAGAAATGACAGAAACAGAAGACATTCGAATCATTTCATCTACCGCAAGTATCGACTATCAATCAAGTGTCCTCGCAGGGAAATACATCCTCACAGAAGATATCCACATGCCTCAGTTGTTATGCAATAAGGAACATCGAGTTTCTCTGCCCGAATACGAACCGATTGGATCATTTACAGATTATGCCGTGTACAATGCTTTTTCAGGCGTATTTAACGGAAATGATAAGAAAATAACCGATTTATATGTGAATAATATCGGTCCTTCTCGAGCCGCTTCTGGGTTATTCGAAATCGTCGAAGCAAATAACCCCGAGGCTCCTATCGTAACAGATCTAGCCCTTGAAAATGTAGTAATAGAAGGACACACAAGTGTCGGTGCTATATCTGGGTTATTGATGAATGGAATAATTCAATCTATATCGGTTAGTGGAACGGTACGTGGCTTAGAGCATGTTGGTGGCATCGTTGGGAGGATACAAACCGGTAGACTAGACACGGTAAGAAATGAAGCCACTATACAAACATCTAGAATTTCTTCTGAAAGAGTTGTTGGCATTGGAGGGGTTGTGGGATTAGCGCTGACCGGAACTATATCGAACAGCTCAAACAAAGGGAGAATTTACAGTGAAATATTCAATACCGGAGGCGCCGCAGGTCTATTTATCAGTGGAACCATAACAAACTTTACGAATGAAGGTTCTATTAGTACAAAAAAAGAAAACATCGGTGGTATAGCTGGCTCTATGTACCAACAAAGTGCAATACGAAACAGCACAAACAAAGGTGCCATACTCGTATCACAAGGGGCTGGCGGCGGAATACTTGGAAGACTATTCGTCGGCACCGAAACCTTCCTCGAAGGGAACAATAACCTAGGAGTTCTGGATGGAAAAGGCGACGGAATCGGTGGCATTATTGGCATAATGGACAACGGAATACTTTCACAAAACACCAATTCTGGAACGATCATCTCACATTCGGATAATGTCGGTGGAATAGTCGGAGAAATGATCAGCGGAACCCTTGAACACAATGTATCACTTGGATCACTGACCAGTGAAACTGGAAATAATGTTGGGGGCATGGTCGGAGTTATGCACGGCGGAGTAATCGCTTCTGGCAACGTAGGGGAAATAACTCTTCCTGTCTACATAACTTCTCTCAGTTACGGAGGAGGCATTGTGGGTAATAGGAATATGGGCATACTTGTCACAACAGATAACACGATAGAATACAATGTCAGTGTTCGCAGGATTAGCGGAGATTCAAATTCGTTTGGACTCATATCGGGAAGCAGGTTTGTAGAAAATGCATATGGAGGAGTGACGTTCAACGGCGAGCAATATACCTCAATGAGAATACTCGATATTAGTTTAGAGGGGCGAAGGAGCAATGTACTTGATACTAATCTCGAAGATTTAGGAGAGGCTCCTCTCTTTGGTGGATGGTAATTCTTAGAATAGCGTTACGAATACTTTACTTCGTCAACAAGTGCATCGAATAAAGCGAGCATATTATCATTGGTTTCTCGAAGATAGCCCGACAACCTCCGGGCAAGTTTTTCCATAATAAGCATTCCTTCATTTGGAAAATCCCTACACAGGGCTTCAAAAAATTTCTTTTCAATAGTATAGAACTCGCTCCTTGACGTCGCAGAAACCGTGGCCGATCGTTTAACATTGTCTATCATGGATAACTCCCCAAAAGTTACTCCGCAAGCGTTGTAGGATGGGCTCAATGTAAAAATATCCCCAGCTCTTGTCATTTTGCTGACTTCTATCGACCCGGATATGCCCATGTACATTGTCCCACCTCTCTCACCCTCATGAATTATAACATCGTTGATCGGAAATATTTTCTTTTTACAATAGGAGTGTAATCTGTCAAGAAATTCTTCATTCTTAAGCAATCCCTTAAAAAAGGATACCTGTTGTATGTTTTGAAAAAATTCTTCTATGTTCATGTATTCCGCTCCACATACATTACACGCGAATAGGGTTTGATAATATACGAATCATCCGGCAAAAAAACAGGATTATGCACACGAAGCGTGCGCACTTGGGTGAGATTATCTATCAATTGTGATGTATTCGCTGTTTTTTGGGCTTCTCGTATAGCGTTCATTTTCATGAGAGCTGGATTACCCGAATGTTCGAGAACACCAAGGACTAATCGCGAATCGTGTGAAAACTGAAGCCTAAACGCTTTAAATGTACCCGAAATGTATTTATCTGCGATACGCTCGGTACTAAAATGAGCCTCTCCTTCTCGTGAGAGTAATTCAAGCACGATATTACTCAACCCAACGGTTCGAGAGGCGCAGGCGACTATATTTTGCTGGACTTCTTTAGAAAAAATTACTTCGTCACAGGCTGCTCTTCGAAGCTGATCAGCATATTGAACGTCATTCAGTTCAGCGATGATATATACGTCTCGAGAAATACTACGTAATGCAAGAACCGTCATAATCACACGGGAGTCGCTTTCTGCGCCAGACACTTCGGGTTCGGGTATAACAATAACCTTCCTTGCTTTGCTTACATTTCCACGTTTTAACGTTTCTTCCGAAAAGATATCTCCATGCACAAATCGTAGTTCTTTCAATTCAGGGATACTATAGCATTCATCAAATTGCGATGGATCGACCGATGTAATTACAACACATTGCCTTGCTGATATATTTTCGTTCTGTACAAGCACACGACTTACAAATCCCGGCATCTCCGTTCCTCTCCATCCACATATAACAATATGATCTTTTATCAGATTAATTTGCATAAGTCCTCTCCTATATGTAGTTCTTCTCTCCACCAATAAGGAAGCAAAATATCCAGAAAACACGCTGGTTCCTACAACCCCAACAAGGATGAGCATCGCTGCGATAATTCTCCCGCTTCTTGTTACTGGAATTAAGTCACCATATCCAGTTGTGCTCAAAGTCACAATCGCCCACCATAATCCATCTCCAAATGTCCGAAACATATTGTTTTCAGCTGATTCAATCAACACAATAACCCCACTAACAAGGAGAACGATAGCCGAAAAATACAAGAAAATCGCGAAACGTGAAGTTTTAAACCAGATAATAAAACGTAACCACATACCGTTGTACTACCTAAAACTACGGCTATTTGCTATGATTGCTTAGGCGATTTGTCGTTCTGTTATGCCCTTTACATTAGCAATTGGATCAAAAGCTCCTAACTTCTCTCTCCCCGCAACCGACGGAAACTCGTACACGCTCGAATCATTTTCAGACGCAAAAATCCTTGTTATTTTTTTCTCTTGTAATCACTGTCCCTATGTAACCGGATCGGACGAAGATACCCGAAGAAGTGCAGAGACATTTGCTCCCCAAGGGGTTCGATTTGTTGCCATTAATAGCAATTCAAAAAACACATACGCTGAAGATAGTTTTGATCATATGGTAGCACGTATGGAAAAATACACATTCCCGTGGATTTACTTATATGATGAATCTCAAGAGATAGCACGCATCTATGGTGCATTACGTACGCCTCATTTTTTCGTTTTTGACACATCTAGAACTCTGGTTTATTGTGGGCAAGCCGTAGACAACCCCAGAAATGCCCAACTTTCTAAAAAATTCACCCTCGATCTTGTTCTTTCTGACCTTGTCGCAAAAAAACAGCCAAGAATCCAATTAACAAACCCTATCGGTTGTAATGTAAAATGGAATGGGAAAGACCATCACTGGATGCCTCCCGAAGCGTGTGATTTAGTCTAATCATGTTGATTCTTGATCTATCGTTGTTGAGTGCTGCAATGCTTGTAATGACACTACTTCGACGATATGTTCCATTGCTGAAAGCTCTACGTGTACCTACCGCATTGCTTGCTGGATTTTTTTTGTTAATCTTATATGAAACCCAACAACTTCCTACCACTACCCTCGAATCTATAACATTTCATTGTTTCAATCTGTCTTTTATTGCCATCATTTTGAAACGTCCGCAGAAATTTGGTTCGCAGGTTATAGCAAACAGCACCGCTGTTTTCATGCAATATGGATTGCAAGGATTCTTTGGGCTTCTGGTTGGCTATCTTGTCGCATCTATGGTATATCCAGAATTGTCACTCGGATTTGGAATCCTATTGCCACTCGGATTTGCCTTGGGCCCTGGACCGGCATTCAGCCTCGGAAAAACGTTTGAAACCCTCGGTTTTGAATCAGCCGCAACCATGGGCATATTCATGTCATCTATTGGATACCTAGTAGCATCTACGTTCGGCATCATACTCATACAATGGGCGAAGAAAAAGAATATACTCGATCTTACCGCAAATACCCTTCTTCCGCAGACAGATGCAAAACCCTCTCCTTCTAAGAATCCATCAAAAGAAAATAACGCACACGATAGTTCATTATTCGATGTTCTTTCCCTCCATGTTTGCCTGGTATTCATCGTGTATGGTATTAATTATGCATTTTTAACACTCCTTACTTCTGGTCTGAATGCAACAGGAAATCCGGCTTTATCCAATCTAACCGAAACTTTATGGAGTTTATCGTTTTTGTTTTCAGCTCTATGGGCCTTGGTTACACGAGGAATTTTGCAAAAAACAGGCGCAATGCGTGCCTTTCAGGATCAACATTTTATCCGGATAAGCGGGATAACCATGGATTATGTCATTGTTGCATCGGTTGCGAGCATCTCTCTTGCCGTTATTGGCAAATACTGGTTTGGATTACTACTGCTTTCTCTCCTGGGCATTTTTCTTGTCACCCTCCCCTTGCTCTGGGTCTGTAGTCGATTGTTTAAGAATTTTACATTTTTTCGCACTTTGATGATCTTCGGGGTTTCATCGGGCACGCTTACGATAGCATTGGCCCTATTGCGTATCGTAGACCCCGAATACAAAACGCCCGCCATCAGCGATTATATGTATTCAATGGGGTTCAATTTTCTCTTTTCTATCCCTCTTATTTTAATTTTGAACACAGCTGTTCCTTCTCGTATCAATGGTGATTTGCGAGGGTTTTTTATTGTCCTTTTCGTCTGCCTTGCTTATGTAGTGGTCTGCTTTTTGTTAACTTTTCTCTTTGGGAAAAAAAGAATTTTTCAACAACCAGGAACGATCTGGCTAAAAAAATAACTATTTACCAACAATTGCAACTCTTGTATTGACCTTAGTCATTACCTACGAAAGAAGTAAATGGATGAGGGAGCAAATCTGAGAATGCATGTTCTATAATTTTCTCTTCTCCGTTCACCAAGTAAATCTTGGTATCTCCATTCGAAAATTCAGCAAGAAACTGTAAACACACCGCACATGGAACCGCCGGTTGCTTTGCGTTTGAAGCAACCAGCACAGACTTAATAGGGGCCCTCTCTCCAGCAGAAATTCCAGAAAGTATGGCCGAACGTTCCGCGCATATAGAAGCTCCATAGCTTGCATTTTCAACATTGACACCCACATAGAACAGATCATTGCCAGTAAAGCGTACCACAGCACATACCTTAAAATGGGAATAGGGAGCATGAGCGTTTTCACGTCGATTCCAGGCAAGAGCCATGTCTTCTTGCAATTCGGGATAACCCATTTTTATTTCTTCCAATTCATCAATAAAATCGGTCGTAATCGTTGCAAGGCACTAACAACCGATTCTCTCATCGCAAATGCGCTGATACGGATATGGCCTTCTCCTGAAGGACCAAATCCCGCCCCTGGAGTCACAACAACCCTTGCCTCTTCCAAAAGCATTCGGAAACACTCCCAGCTGTCTTGTTTTACATTAATCCATATGTACGGGGCATGTAGTCCACCGCTAAATTCAAGCGATGTTTCATCGAGTAATGCGCGGATAATTGTCGCATTTTTTAAATAATAATCCGTCAATTCACGTATTTGTGCTTGCCCCTCTGGGGTAAACATGGCCGCTGCTGCTCGCTGTATGGGATAAGCAACTCCATTGAACTTCGTAGTTTGACGCCTAAGCCATAAATCACGCAAAGAATGAGATGTTCCCTCGGCATCTTTTACCTGCAATTTCTTCGGTACAACCGTGTAGGCACATCGTAGACCTGTAAATCCAGCAGATTTTGAAAGACTATTGCATTCTATAGCGCATTCACAAGCACGTGGGATTTCATAAATCGAACGTGGAAACCGCGGGTCGCGTATAAACGACTCGTAGGCTGCGTCGTATATGATAACCGCCCCACAGTCCAAGGCAAAATCGACCAAGCGTTGCAATTCTTCTTTCGTTGCAACCGCACCGGTCGGATTATTTGGTGAGCACACATATATCAAATCAACGGGTACATCTGGCAACAGAAATCTATAATTATTTTTTGAGCTTATTGGAATATAGACAACACCTTCATACCGCCCATCAACCCATTTTCCTGTGCGTCCTCCGATTACATTTGAATCTACGTACACCGGGTAAACGGGGTCATTCATCGCTATGCGTGTCGCATCAGAAAACAATTCTTGAATATTCGCTGTATCGCTTTTTGCTCCATCGCTGACAAATATCTCATCTGCATCTATGTCAACATTTCTGGATCTATACTGACTCTGCACTATGGCCGAACGCAAAAAATCGTAGCCCTGCTCTGGTCCATAACCGCGAAATGTAGATGGACTCAACATGTCTCCTATCGCATCGACCATGGCTTGTCCCGCCAAACTTGGAAGGCCCTGCGTCACATCTCCAATGCCTAGGCTAATGATGGGAGCCCCAGCATTTTTTGAATCGTATGTTTTCACCTCGCTAGCAATACGAGAAAAAAGATAGGAAGAGTTCAGTTTTAAAAAATTATTATTAATAGTTGTCATGCATGTTTCCAAGGATATTCGTTAATGTCAATAATTGCATACTCAAGTATATCACACGTGATCGCATAGAACGAGGCGCCCCACATATACTCGCAAAAATACATTTTTGTCATCGCAATACCATACATTTTTATCACCACATGATAATTTCTATATTCTAAGAATCTGTTTTTTTCGAAATATTCTTTTTCTTGGTGTCCTTGGCGTATAGACTAAATGTCCTTGCTGGTCTCAAAGAAACATTACCATATTTATTTTTTAGATCGAGCGCGGTCTTATCTATTTTCCGAAGAGCCGTATCCTTATTGGTTTCAAACATGTCTGGAACAAGTTGAGATTCATTTTGTAATCTTTTTGCAGCAATGCCCATTAAACGAATTGGATCGAAAGTTTTCCAGCGTTTCTTGAATAATCCCACCGCAGTCTCATATATTTTTTGCGTGTGCAAATGTTGTTGAAAGATCGTTTTTTGTACTGTGAACGTTGAAAAATCTTTAAATCGAACTTTAAGAACTATCACCGAAGAAATATGATGATCAGCATTCAGTCGTCCTGACAACTTTTGGGCAAGGCTAAGCAATCCTGCTCTCACCGCATCCCCTGTCTGCAGGTCTTGAGGAAATGTCTCTTCTACACTCGTTGACCGTTCTATAGAACTCCGAGTAAATGAATGGGGAGGCTCTCCTTCCAAGACAGCTCCTATGTATTGTGCATAGCTCTTTCCCAAAATAACAGAAAGATTTTGTGGGGAAATCTTCTTTAAATCCTGTACTGTGCGTATCTCATATATGGAAAGCCTTTTCAAACTTTGCTTCCCCAATCCCCAGATGTTTTCTATCGAAAGTCTGTTCACAAAGCTCTTTTCTGTATCTGGCTCTATATGCACAAACCCATACGGTTTATCAAAATCAGATGCCAATTTTGCAAAATAATGAGAAGGGGCAAGACCAATCGAACAGGATAATCCAAACTGTGATAATAATCTTTCTTGCAGCTTCTTTAACACCACCAGCAAGTCATCGTACAAATATCTTGTGTTCTGAAAATCCAGGAACGCTTCATCTATGGACATCTGCTGTACACCTGGAGCGTACTCACAAAAGAATTTCATAATCTCTACTGATGTTTTTCGATATTCATCGAAGCGGGGTCGCCGAAATATCGCCTCAGGGAGTAGTGCATGAGCTTTTTTCATCGACATTCCAGAATGAATACCCTTTTCGCGCGCCTCATAGGAGCATGAGGATACCACCGATCGAGATTCGGGAGAGCCCCCTACAATAACCGGTTTTCCTTGGAGCTCGGGGAAATCTCTCTGTTCAACCGCAACAAAATAGGCATCAAGATCGACATGCGCTATCTCACTGCGCTGTTTGTTCATATATAATATTCCGAATACTCGTCACAACAACATCCTTTTCTGTGTTTACACGCACATCAACAGCTGGATAGATTAATTGCACTCGAATATTGGGCTCTGTAATACTGCTCAGAATTACAGAAGAACGTGATACTGGCGGAGGGAACCTTCTTATTACCCTAAGCGAAGTTGTTTCCTCGCCTTCGGTTTGTTCGCTGAGGAGTGTGGAATTTTGTAGTAAAAAAGGAATATCCGAATCAAACGAAACGGTTAACTCGTTCGGAGGATTGACCGCCGTATAATCAAACTGATATCGATAGAGCGGTTTGCTATGCTGGTTGAGGATCGAAATCTCGGTGCCATAATCCGTATACGGCAGCTCAAATACTTCGTATTGTTCTTCGCCCGCATACCATATTCCATTTTGAACAAAGGTATAGGAACCAACATCTTCTGAGAAATCGACGGAAAGCGATCGTGTTTGTCGATTCGTATCGACGGTTTCGACAATCTGTGCGGTTATTGGAGAGGGTTCACCCTCTGTTGTCAAAATGACAAAAATGCTTAGAAACAAACATATAATTCCACCAAAATGGGAAACATATAAATATCTCTTGCAAAATAGCAATTCACAACGAGCAAGCATACAGATGAATGGATAGGTAAAGCTGATAAGCACAATACTCCCCAGCAAAGGGTCTTCGACCAATCGATGTGCTAACTCTTCATACCTTAAATATCGAGCAAACGCTATATCTACAAGCAATGGAATAACCGCTAAGATCAGACACAATATCTTCCCCCTCGGTGTTCGAACAAGCGCAAACACAAAGCACATCACAGCGACAAGAGTTCCATGAAAAATAAAAGAAATACTTACGAGTGATTGCAAAAATATGCTCACAAATATCCACAATAATGCAAAACTGGTGAGAAACCTGCTTACTTTTTTTAATCGAAGGATGTAGACAGCGAAGGGATACAATGTGTAAAAAAAACTCAGAAATATCAGAAGCTGCAATAGAATCGCCATAGAATCGGATATTCCAAAACCTAGGGACAAAACCCCCTGTGCCAGGAGCGTTCCTCCCAATACAGAAACCAAGAGTATACTTGTAATAACAAGCATCTCCTTTTTATGACGCCACAAAAAGGATAAACGCCGACCTACTCCTTTCTTAAAAAAGATAAGGACGAATAAACAAAATGCAACAAACACCAAACTCACAAGGTATAGCTGTATTTCAGTAAGAAACAATGGTTCAAATAAAGCATACTGCAAGGAAAGAAACTGGAATTGCCATCGTATCCTATCTACCTTCTCAGACGAAGAAATATCCCAAGCTATTCGTTCAATCAACGACTGGATCGCCATAAGTCTTCCTTCTCTCTCATACAATACCGTACCAGAATCGATATCAGTGCTAAGATTTTTTTCCTCCGGTAATGGAGCTCCAGCAAAGACCACTGCTGGCACTCCATTTGCTATCCATTGTGAAGAAGCAGAATCACTCTCCCAAAACTGTCTATTTACGGATTCAATGAGGCGCACTCCTTGATAAACGATAGTAATAGCTTCCGTGTTTGCTCGTTTTATTGTCGCGAAGAGGTGTCTCGGGGCATTAAGAGGAGTTCCCGACTGTACGATGAGCGGAAAACTGCCTATATGTTCTCCAATAAAGATAACCGCCTCATAGGGAGGCGACATGACCCAGAATTGTTCATACAATGCTTCGGTTGCCGTATCGTTGAGCGTTGACTGAAACAATACCGCAAAGGAATTATCAGAATGTTTCTCTACCATATCCAGAATCACAGCAAAAAATGCCAGTGTTGCCGAATCTTCCTTCAATGGAACCACAATGAGCATCTTTGCGGAAGGATCTCCGATCAAATAGCTATCGTATTGTTCGGTATCCCCGCCCCTCAGGGTCTGATACTCGATATCTCTTTCGTCGATGAGGTTTTTTGCGTATTCGTGGATAACATGCATTGCATGTCCAGGAGTATTGGATTGCAACAATTCTTCGACCTCATAAAAATACTGTTGTGCTGGAACTGGTCCACCAATCAAAAGAAATAGTATGAAAATAATCAAGCAACGATACATGAGATTAGAGGTCATATAGTCATAACCGCAATTGTACCTCCCTCACTTATTTATTTGTAAGAAGGTATCGTGTCGGCGTGATGCCTGTCTATAGCCAACATCACAATTTTATCAATCAGTTCCTTGTAGGATATTCCTTGTACTTCAGCTAGTTTTGGAAACATGCTTATATGAGTAAATCCTGGGATGGTGTTCAATTCATTTAGATATATCTTGTTCGTCTGTGTATCAAGAAAGAAATCAACACGCGCATAACCACGGCAATCTAACAAGGCATAGGCTCGTTCTGCAAGATTACGAAAATTATTCTGCAATTCAACGGGTATGTCTGCCGGCGCTTGTATTTGCGTTGTGCTTGCATTGCTATACTTCTCATCGTATGAATAGAATTCATTTCTCACTACAATTTCCCCCGGAGGAAAACTTGTGAGTTCAGCATTACCGACTATAGACACCTCGACTTCCCTTACTGGCCGCGCCGGTTCTGCTAAAAAAGATTCACTATATTCAAATGCTTCTAAAATCGCAACTTCTAGTTCCTCTATTTTGGAAACTTTCGAAATGCCACAAGATGAACCCGATTCTGTAGGCTTTATAAACAATGGGAATCCTATTTCACGGGCAAGCATATCAAACACATTTGACCTTGTTATTGTATTTTCAAAGTCAACATTCCTTACCCATCTGAATGGTAGCACTGGTAATCCAGCATCTCTCCATATACGTTTTGCAAATACTTTGTGCATAGAAACAGCATTTGCAACATGAGAAGCCCCCACGCAAGGGAGATTCGCAATATGCATCACGGTATGGATACTTCCATCTTCACCATTCTTTCCGTGCATCATTGGAAACACACAGTCGCATTCAAGTTTCTTATTCCCAGCAAATAGCCCGACATGCGGGTGAATTGAAACTTGTGGTTTGTCTTCTTCTATGGGAAGAGCATCCAAGCGCTCTATATCCTTGAGTACTTCATCCTGCTGTAAAAACCACTCACCGCTCCGTGTGACTCCTACAAGCTGCACATTGTTTTTTCCTTCAAGAAGATTCTTTACAATACACTGAGCCGAAACACAAGAAATTTCGTGTTCAGGGCTATCTCCCCCGTATATGACCAATATGTCCTTCATTTACTTCCTCTTTTTCTCTAATGGCTTGTTCGACAACAGCAATCTCATTCCATTCAATTTCATGATCTGCATATACTATGGATGTTTCATGCCCTTTTCCAAGTGTGCATAATGTATCATATTCATGCAACAAAGAAACTGCATACTCTATCGCCTGTTTTCGATCAGCGATACGTTCGCATCGTACTGCATTCTCTTGCCAGCGAGAATGCTTACGTATTCCATCAAGGATATCGTTTATTACTTTATTTGGATCTTCTTGCCGCGGGTCTTCATCACATAACACAATGACATCGGCATACTGCGCGGCGATGTTACCTTGTAAAGCTCTTTTTTCATAGTCTCTCTCACCGGCAGATCCAAACACAACTATCAAACTTTCAGGAGTATGTTGGCGTGCATGTGACAAAAACAAAGAAAATGCATCGGGAGAATGCGCAAAATCGATCAGAATACGACAAGTTCCATATTCAATACTGTGCATTCTTCCAATCGGATTTTGTATGTCACGACAGCTTGCGGTCAGTTTCTCCAAACCAATCTGTATTAATTTTGAACCCACAAGCAATGCCATGGCCATGTTCTTCACGTTATATTCTCCAGAAACCATGAGTGGAACCTTATGCTCTTCTAAAGAATTTGCAAATATAGCATTACACTTCAACAGCTGTTCTTCTTCCATCGAATATACAACATATGAAGAATTTCCAAACCTTTGATCTGTACTCAAACCATCCATTGTCTGTTTTTTTGTCTTTATATCCTTTTGAGTTTCTGCGGCCGCAACATAACATATTTCTACGGAGGGATCGATATTCAATTCTGATTCAAATGACTCCCCCCATTGCATGACAACAAAGGGATCCACAGATATAGCAAAATCATTTTTTGTACTGGCTATCTCGGTGTCTGTGACTCTAGGTTGCTTAGATTTCTTTGATGAAAGCAGAACATTTGCAAGGCGCATTTTGTCTTGAACGTATTGTGAGAATGTTCCGTGAAAATCCAAGTGTTCATGGGTTATATTGGTGTAGACAGCGGCAAAAAACATCACATCTTCTAGCCTGTATGTTTTTTTACTCAATGCGTGAGAGGTCGCCTCCACAAGAACTATATCTGCATTGCCAATAGCATCTGCGATGAAGGATTGCACCGTATAAGCATCTGGGGTGGTGAGATGGTGCTCATTTTCCAAAAATTTTCCACTTTTGAATGTGCCAACGGTGGATATATAATTGACTCGAACCCCGTGTGATACGAGTATTTGGGCTATGTAATGGATTACTGTGCTTTTTCCATTCGTTCCAGTAACCCCGATACAAGGGATTTTCGAAGACGGATAGTCAAAAAATTTTGCGGAAAGTAGCGAAAAACAGCGCTTTGAGTCGGTGACCCGCACACAGCACACTGTTTCAGACACATTATCTGGTATCACTTCACCGATGATTCCAACAGCCCCGCGGGAACAGGCATCAATTATATAGTGATGTCCATCGGTGTGTTCACCGCGAAGCGCAACAAAAAGATATCCCGGACCAACCATCCGGGAATCAAAACATATATCGGTTATTTCTTGCGCACTCGTTTGAGATACGTGCAAAATCTGTTCAGCAATCGCATCCAACAATGCTCCCAGACGCATTTGTCTTAATTACCGTCTTTGTCGTATAGGTAATCAAAATATTCCATGTCTGTCGTTATCACTTTATCAAGCGAAGGAATAACCTTTTTATAGGATTCAAGCGCACGCCAGAACTCAAAGAATTCTGCATTTTGACTATAGGCCTCAGAATATATACTTGCCGCTTCAGCATCTGCTAATCCACGTATTCCTTCGGCTTCCTCGTAAGCGCGAGAAAGGATGGCCCTCTTATCGTTTTCAAGTTGACCAAGTAATTCTTGTTTACGTCCTTCTCCGAAGGATCGATATGCTTGCGCAATCTGTTGTCGTTCAGAAACCATTCGATTATAGACGCTTTCTGTAAGATCATCAGAGTATCGGATCTGACGTATAACTATATCTATCAGCTCAATGCCAAATCGAGGAGTAGTTTCAGATACATCTTCAAACATCTCCTGTGAAAGCATTCTTCTTCCCTTGGCTATTTCTGGCTGAGCATCAACAATCGTCAACAAATTCTGTATTTCTGCTAATCCAGCCGATTCATCGGACAAAGCCCCGTCTAATGGAGCTGCTCTATCTATTGTGTTGATAATATTCGAATTTCTCACGGCCTCAACTATTCCATTTGCCGCAATTACCGTACGAACAGCGCTCTCGATGATATCATCAAGACGAGAATAGGCCTGTTCCATCGTTGTTACCGACGAATAGAATCGTGAAGGATTAGCTATTCTCCAACGAGCGGTAGTATCTACCCAAATAAATTGGTTTTCTGCCGTCGGAACTCTTCTCGGGTCACCATCCCAAGAGAGAATCTTTTTTGAATAACGCACAACGTTATCTACGAACGGAATTTTGAATTTTAAACCAGCATCCTGCTCTTCGGATACAATTTGACCAAAACGGATCACTATGACCTGTTCCCCTTCTTCTACGATGTAAAAAGGTCCTACTAACAAAAACAGACCTACAAACACCCCAAGAACAATTAATACTACGAGAGCCCGTTTCATTGTGTACCCTCCTGATTAAGAGTCGATGTATTAGGTAAGAAGTTAAAAAATGGGATAGCCGTATCAATACCTCGATCAAGAACGCGTGTGGTTCCTTCCTTTGGAAGTACTTCTTCAAGAATTTCATAATACAACCTAGACCGCATAGTGAGAGGATCTTGATTGTATTCACTCAAGACCGAAAGAAATCGATCAGCATCACCTCGGGCTCGGTTCACACGTTCGGTTGCATACCCTTCTGCAATTTTCACAAGTTGTTCTCCCTCACCACGGGTACGCGGTATCTCTTTGTTGTAGGCTTCGCGCCCTTCGTTAATAAGTCGATTCATATCCTGGACAGCGCGGTTCACATCTTCAAATGAATCTTGAACCCGCCCAACAGGAGGTACAATATTTTGTAAACGTACAGCGGTAATCTCAATCCCTAATTTGTAATTATCAAAAATTTCATTCATAGATTCCTGCGCAAAGAATTCTATATTCGGCCTCTCATCGCTGAGTATATCTATGATCGATCGGTCTCCTACCAATTGATTTACTATTGATTGCGAAATATCTCGTATAGTTGTGTCTTTATCTTCAACATTGAATAACCAGGCTCTTGGGTCTTCTATACGATACTGAATGATCCACTCAACATCGACTATGTTTAAATCTCCCGTAAGCATGATCGATTCCTCGGGGAAATCAACATTAGAAAACACTGTATTTATTCCTGGCCTCTCGGTTCTAAACCCAAAACTCATGTTCTGGATTATCTGAGTAGGAACATTTTCACTTGTTTCTATTCCCAATGGTAATTTTAGGTGTAACCCTGGTCCAACCGTTCTACTGTACTCACCGAAGAGCAAGACAATAGATTCTTCGGTTTGGTCTACCACAAACAGACTGCTAAGCGCTAACACAATAATCAGCACGACGACGACGACGATAACAATCATATTTGACTTGCGTAAAAAACCAGGTAGTTTAAACTCTGCCATGTGTACTCCTTTTCTTTAGTTGTTGCGAAATGAAATAATGTGAACTCATTTTTTCACAACTTACGATAGTATATCAAACCGCAATAAATCAGACACCTATGGACCAAATGACCTCCAAAATAAAGCTCATATTCTTGAGGAACCCTTCAATTGAAGAATATACTACGTAATGAAGGCCCGACCCTTTATATTGGTATCTGCTTTTCTCTTGGGTTCTTTCTTTTTCTTCTTTAGACTAGGGCAAAATTATCCAAATCGTGATAGTGCGCAAACAGTAGACACCCAGCCACAAAATCCAGACGTACTCGAAGAAGAATTACAAACCAACCAGTCGGACCTAGCCGATGCTTCGGAATCCCTTTCGACCACACCAGACACCTTTTCAAACGAAATCGACCCTATCACAGTACAATCCGGCGGATTAACACAAGGTGAACGGGAAACAATTTCCATATATCGTTCGAGAAACGAAGGAGTTGTAAACATATCAACCAAAGTAATCGCCTACAATTGGTTTCTTGAACCGGTCCCCCAAGAAGGAAACACAGGATCGGGCTCCATAATCGATGAGCGGGGGTATGTTCTAACGAATTATCATGTTGTAAAAGGCGCATCGGATATCGTATTAACTTTATCCGATAACACATCTATGTCAGCAGAAATCGTTGGTGTTGACTCGGAGAACGACCTTGCTATTCTTTATTTTGATCCAGAGGATCGAAGCCTATCCCCCATCCCTCTCGGCTCATCGGAAAACCTTCAAATCGGACAACAAGTCCTAGCGATAGGAAACCCCTTTGGTCTAGATAGAACGCTTACTATTGGTATAGTCTCGGGCCTTGGAAGACCGATTCGTACTGATCAAAACCTGATAATAAACAATATGATTCAAACCGACGCATCCATAAACCCAGGGAACAGTGGCGGACCCCTTCTGGACAGCCGTGGAGTCATGGTAGGCATCAACACCATGATATATACCCCTTCTGGAGGCTCGGTGGGCGTTGGATTTGCCGTCCCTGTTGATACCGCACGCAGGGTTATTCCCGACTTGATCCAATTTGGATTTGTGCAGCGTGGATGGATAGACATCATCCCCCGACAAATTTTCCCGCGATTGGTAGAGTACGCAGATTTGCCGGTTGACCGAGGAATACTCGTCTCGCAAATTGTTCGAGGCGGTAATGCCGACGATGCTGGATTAAAGGGGGGAAAAACGGAGGTCTTCTACGGGAATACGAGCATATATCTTGGTGGAGATATTATTATTGAAATAGATGGCACCCCAATAAAAAGTATTGCCAATTTTTACGAAGCCCTCGAGGACAATAGACCTGGAGAAACCGTTAATATTACCTATATCCGTTCAGATGGAACAAGAAAAACAACCGTGATAATACTTTCAGAACGACCACAGGAGCAACAATGGGAATAAATATCCAACACAACACGTTCGACTTGAAATCCTCCTATTCTCTTACCGACACACAGAAACAATCGGTTGATTCATTGGTAGAAGGTATAGAAGACGGAGAGCGATTTCAATGCCTACATGGAATCACAGGATCTGGAAAAACATTTATTATGGCGAATGTTATCGAACGCCTCAATCAACCAAGCCTAATTCTCTCACACAACAAAACCCTGGCAGCTCAGCTCTATCGTGAATTCAAAGATTTCTTTCCAAATAACGCCGTAGAATATTTTGTTTCTTATTACGATTACTATCAACCTGAGGCTTATATTCCCTCTCGAGATTTGTACATCGAAAAAGATTCTTCGATAAATGATGAAATAGAACGCCTACGCCTATCCGCAACTACAAATTTACTGACCCGTTCCGATGTGATCGTTGTTGCCTCTGTCTCATGCATATACGGCATCGGAAGTCCAACAAGTTTTGCCTACTATCAATTATTTCTCAAACGAGGGACCAAACTCGATATCAATAAATGCAAGAAAAATCTCATCGATTTGCAATATACTCGAAATGATATATCACTGGAACGCGGAACCTTCCGTGTACGTGGAGAAACCATAGATGTATGCTCTGCCTATGAACTTTTTGTCTACCGCATTGAGCTAGATTGGGATGAAATAAAACAAATATCCATTCGGCATCCTGTCTCCCTCGAATTGATACGTGAGGTAGATTCTTTGACCATTTTTCCAGCAAGAAATTACATCGTTGAAAGATCGGTACTCGATCGAGCGATTCCAGAATTACTCGCCGAGCTGGAAATAAGAGAAGCATCATTGCTCGAAGAAGGAAGGATGGTAGAAGCACAAAGACTCAAAGCAAGGGTTCAATTCGATATCGATATGCTTCAAGAAACAGGAACCTGTAGTGGGATCGAGAATTATTCTCGTATTCTCGGCGGTAGAGACGAAGGTGAACGCCCATCGGTATTACTCGACTACTTCCCTAAATCATCTTTGTGCTTTATAGATGAATCCCATGTAACACTTCCCCAGGTCCGAGCTATGTACAACGGAGATCGAGCACGAAAAACCATGCTTGTGGAACACGGGTTCAGACTACCCTCCGCTCTAGACAACCGGCCGTTACGTTCAACCGAATTTGAGGCACTTATCAATCGATGTGTTCTCGTAAGCGCAACCCCGGGTTCTGAAGAATCCAGACTTGCAAGCAAAGTAACCGAACAAATCATCCGCCCCACGGGTCTGCTAGATCCAAAAATATCGGTAAGAAAAACAGAAGGACAAATGGAAAATCTCTACGAAGAGATACAAAACCGGGTAGAAAAAAGAGAACGCGTATTGATCACCACTCTAACAAAAAAACTTGCCGAAAATCTTACCGACTACCTAAGCGGACTCGGAGTTCGAGCACGATATCTTCATTCTGACACCGAAACCATCGAAAGAGTTGAACTGCTTACTGACCTCCGCAATGGTGTATTCGATGTTCTAGTCGGTATAAACCTACTTCGAGAGGGGCTCGATTTACCCGAAGTCTCACTTGTTGCTATCTTGGACGCCGATAAGGTTGGGTTCTTACGATCAGCCACCTCGCTCATCCAAACAATCGGTCGCGCTGCTCGCAATGAACACGGAACAGTGATTATGTACGCAGACAAAATCTCTGATGCCATGCAAAAAGCTATCGAAGAAACAGATCGTAGAAGAGCTATCCAAGAAGAATACAACCATGCACACAATATACAACCAGCATCGATACAAAAAGCCATTTATGAAATCATCGCCCGCGAGCGAACAATGCGCGAAAAGCAAGCAGCCTACTCGGTTGAATTATTAAAACAAGAATACAATATATTCAATCGCACCGAGCGAAAAAAATATATACAACTTTTAGAAGAACAAATGCGCGAAGCAGCAGAACGGCTTGCTTTCGAAGAAGCAGTTACGCTTCGGGATGAAATTGCATCATTAAAAAAAATGGGAGATAGATAATGATCCCTCACCAGCTGTATCACCCGTTGAAACTATTGCCTTTCAGAATAATACTCATTTTTTTGATGGGCTGTGCCGCCGAAGAATCGTCTACCGATGAACTGTATAAGGACCGCTCGATCGGTGTCGTTCAAGAAGCATATGCGAAACTGCACACACGAGCAGATAGTCAATCCTCCATACAAACACTCATGCGGGGAGGAGACATAATCACCATCGATTTTGTCACCAAACAGTCAGATATTCAATTCGGTCTCTATGCACCATGGTACAAGGTACAATACGAAGATTACACTGGTTGGATATTTGGAATATTCCTGGAAACATTCCAAGAAGAACATGAAGCTCTCCAGTATTCAAAAATCATAGAAGAAAAATTCTTTGGCATGCAACCGACAAATCCCTGATTATTTCCTCTTTTGATATATCATTTGAATAGCGTTAAACCCATCATTTCAACCGATTCAAGAACATTTCAGACTGACATTTTGCCTGCAATCGAAACATCGGTTCACCGGTAATACACAAGCATCCAGCAGCCTGTGCTCGTGCTAGAAAGGCTGTTGGTGCGGGATTGTATATAAGATCATACACAATCTCCTTTCCAGAAAAATCATAATCGGGAATTGGCGATTCTTCTCTATTGGGATACATACCGATATCAGTACATTGAACGATTATATCGTGTCCCGCATCAATAGTTGATCTAAGTTGTTCTGCGCATACCTCATCATCGTATTTTCTAGCAAGCAATTCTGCTTTTGAAAGCGTGCGATTATATATAATCACCTGGCATCCAAGATCAACCAGACCAGCCAGGACCGCTGATGCTGCCCCCCCGGCTCCTATCATTGCAGCACGGAGCTTCCCAGTAATCAATCGTTCAGAAAAAGCCTCTCTCAAAGGTTCCAGAAAACCAAAATAATCCGTATTATGCCCGACATAGCCCGATGATTCCATAATAACCGTATTAACTGCAGAACAAGCCGTTGCCTGTGATTCTATCACCTGCAGATACTTCATAACACTGCGTTTATGCGGAACAGTCACAGAAAACCCTTCTATAGCCAGAGTTTTCGCGAATGTAAAAAATGTCTGGCAATCATCGGTAGGAAACGGGACATATACCGCATTTGCGGTATTTTCAGAAAATATGGCATTATGGAAGGCTGGAGAATGGCTATGCTCCAAGGGGTTTCCAATAATACCGAATATTTTTGTTCCCTCCGAATGCTGATCTACACGATATAACTCTATCAGCTCGCTATAAGTCATCATTCCTGGAGCTGGTGGATCGATAGAATTATGGGCATAGGTGAACATTGAGCCAAGTTTTTTGTACAATATGCGACTCCATCTCCCAAAAATACCCATCCCAATCAATATATAGTCATTTTTCTTGTGTTTCTGGAGATGTCTTGCAATTTCAATAAGCTGTAATTGATCCTTGCTTGCATTAAGCATAACAGCAAGCTTGATAATCGTGCCGTATGAGCACATTCTATCTACCCGTTCTTGTATATCAGTTGGCGTTTTCGTGCAATCGTGAAAAGAACAGATAATGGCGGCCTCATGCGAAGCTCTATCTTCCTTCGATGCCTCTATTCGGGAATCCCTCGTATTAGGAACGTGCTGCATACCCTCACAATACACATCCTCCTCCACATCAACAAAATCAAAATATGATGATTGTATACAATAAGAAAGTAAGGATTGCCGTACAGATTCTGAGCCAATCCAGCGACCTCCATCACAAGAACGACGAATTGTTGCAATACTGCGTATGGATTGAGGCGCCATCGCCAATACCCTTCCGGCCTCATCTATGTCCGACTTGTCGATATCCCTTATTCCATCAAATCTACACTCAATAAGTCCAATGTGAGCCGGAATATTTTGTATTGTTTGGCGGAATACTACCCTATCAGAAGCAAACACGGTCAGACAAAGCACTCTCTAGTATATATTGGACTAATTGGCGGTGTCAGGTGTTTATTTTTATCTTCTCTAACGGAATATATGATATTTTCTTAAAACTGTGTATATTGCTTTTCACTTCCCCCACTCTTTCATAAGATTCCTGTAAGCCGCTTAACATCTCTTCCATCCTTACATGTACTTCTTCCATTTCTAGTGCAAGCGCATTCGATCGTATATGTGTTTCTACCATGAGCGTGTCGATGCGTTCTTTTTCATGTTCTGCAATGTATTGCATCGTGTTAAGAGTTTCGTGCTCCGTGTTTATAATATACCTAAGCGAGTGTAGCATTTTTTCACCTTGAACATGCTGTTCAATTTCTTTTTTAACAGAAATCGTTTGCAAAGACCCTGTTCTTAAATAATCAATAAGGTCTTCCATCGTTTTTTCAAGGCTATACATCGAAGTTCTTAGTTGTTCGGATCTAGAACGTGCTCCCTTGATATACTTTGAAAGATGTTCACTAAGATAGTGCATCTCATCCAACATACCTTTTCCCAGTTTTGTTTCTGAAGTTTGTAAATTGAGCATCAATACAGTGAATCGATGTGAGATATCTTCCAAATAACTCAAATTAGTCAGAATATCTTCAGAATACTTTTGCGTTTGATTAACGATACTGTAAGACGCATCACAAGCAGTATTGGTTTTCTCATAATTTGCTTGTGTCATACCTATATAATCCGTCAATGTCGCAATCGAATGCTGCAAAAGGTCTTGAATTTCGGTGAAATTCTTTACGATCACTTCAGCATACCCAGAAATTTTCTGAGTTCCCTGCGTGAGATGATTAAGTTTCATTGAGCTATCTTGCAAAATTGACATTGAAATCATATATTCTCGGGTATTTGTAAACAATCTTTCAATTTTTAATGAAACATCCTTGCACATATCATTTATATATCGCAACCGAGATTCGGTAGAGGTTGACTCTGAACGAATAAGTTCCATAGGCCCTTTTAGGAAAGAGTTAAAGTCCTTCGCTCTTTCTTCAAAATGGAGCGTCCTATTCTCCATAGTTAGCAGAAATTTTTGCAAAAATTTCTCAAGATCATAAGATTTTTCTTGTAAAGAATCATTGAAACCTGGAAGTGCCGATTTCAATATCTGTGCAACTCGATTGTACACGTATATATTCGATTCTCTTCTCAAAAAATACATTCCAATGACCCCAAACGCCAGTACAATAAAAGACGTAATATAGATGCCAATGTGCTCCATGATCTTTTTCTGTTCTATATGAAGATAATCATTGAGAGAGGTCTCAAATGCAGACAGTTTCACCAGTTCTATCGTTAATCTATCGTATACCCCTATGCTTAAAAAATAGTTCTTGTATCCATCGCTTGCTTCATTAAGAATAAGAATGTTTTTGTCATTAAAAATGTCTTTGAAGTTACTCTCTAATGAAAAAATAGCTTCCTCAACTTCCAGAAATCTCATATTAGGCGTAGCGAGCGAGCTATTTTCTTGTAATTCTTGTATCCACATAGATAGTCCAGATAACGAATCCAATATAGACTGTTCAACGCTTGGGGTAAGCGGACTTTTTGCGGTTACTACTGTAGATATATATGTAGTTGTCGAGTTTATTTCATTGAGAAATTCTTCCAAAAGGAATCTATTATTCTCAAATTTCTGAATGTCGAGGAGTATGAAAACCAGAAATATCCCAAGCAATATACCTACACTACACAAGATCAGAACATTGCTAACATTTTTAGAGATCCTCATACCGATACTCTATAGAAAAGGTAAACGAATGTAAATATTAATTCTACTGTTTGACTAATATTTCCCTTGGTTTAGCCCCGTTTATAGGTCCGATTATTCTCTTTTTTTCCATTTCATCAATAAGCCGGGCTGCTCGATTGTACCCTATCTTAAATCTACGCTGTAAGTATGAGGTAGAGGCTTTTTGTTGTTGAACGACCAAATTTATCGCATCTTTCAGCAGTGGGTCTTCATCTTCAGGAAATTCTCCAATTGCCTCCTCCGCCTCCTCATCAAACAAACACTCATCAATATAGTTTGCTTCGCCATACCGTTTTACTTCGGTAACCACTCTGCGTACATCTTCTTCACTAAGAAAAGAAGCTTGGATTCTTTCTGGACCCGGTTCCCAAGACGAAGAAAACAACATATCACCCCGCCCCAACAGCGATTCTGCTCCTCCAGAATCAATGATAATACGAGAATCGATTTTGCTAGAAACCATGAAGGCTATGCGTGAGGGCACATTCGATTTTATTAGCCCAGTTATGATGTCTGTCGATGGTCTTTGTGTCGCCAACACAAAATGCATACCAACGGCTCGAGACATAGCCATTAAACGGGAAACCAATATTTCTGTTTCTTTACTAGACCCTGCCATAAGGTCAGCAAATTCATCAATGATTACCGCAACATAGGAGAGTTTTTCTTCTTCACGCCCAGTATCTTTCATTTCTTGATTAAATGAAACGATATCTCGAACACCAGTACGCTCAAATTTGCTATACCGCTCTTCCATCAGTGATAAACAATATTGAAGAACTCGTTGGGCATCTTTTGTGTCGGTAATCACCGGTGTTAGTAAATGTGGTATGTCATTATAAAAACTCAATTCAACAATCTTGGGATCAATCAGGATTAAACGTACATCCTCGGGGGCACATCGGTAGAGAATGGAACATATAAGTGTATTTACACATACCGATTTACCACTCCCCGTTGCACCTGCAATAAGCAAGTGCGGGGTACTGGTCAAATCTATAACGCAGTCTTCCCCCGTTAAGCCTTCGCCCAGAACTATGGGAATATTCATGGATGCATCCCAAAAACGTTCACTTTCTTCAACAATGTCCCCAAACCACACCGTTCTTCTATGTTTATTTGGAATTTCAATTCCAACCGCTTCTTTTCCGGGAATAGGGGCCACTATTCGAACTCGATGTGCAGCCAAACGTAACGCAATATTGTCTGCAATAGCACTAATTTTGCTAAGTTTTATTCCACGCGCCGGAATGACTTCAAACCGAGTAATCGTCGATCCTCTCTGTATATTTGATACTTCAGCTGGAATACCGAACTCTTTTAGGGTATCGATAAGACGCTGTGCGTTATCTTGCATGGCTTCGATGTTATCATTTGGTTCTGAATAGGATCCAAAAGTTAACACACCTGTTGTTGGAATCACATATTCACCCTCTCTACGAATATTTCGAAATGATTCCTTTTTTTGTAGGGGTCTCGCTGAAATTTCTTCTTCACTATCTCCCGCAAGGTCAAATCCATACTCCGAATCTTCGTATTCGTTGTCCTGTGTTTCATCCCTCAATAGGGTATAATCATCCGCATCATGATCATCACCGGACGTAGAGATTTCAGGTTCAGACTGTATTGCTCTACCTCCGCTAGATTGTTCAAGAATTTTAATATAATCTGACTGCTTGGAATCTAATTCCAATAATTCTGCGGAATTTATGTCTGGATAATGAAGAGAAACAAACTCTTCGTCGTCCATTTGATCAGCTTCATAATGAGATTCTGGAATTTCGTCGATTTCCCTATCAAAATCATCTATCGTGATGTCTTTTTCCTCTACTATTTTCGTTTCTTCAGAAGAAAAGTCTGAACTGGATTCAATATCATCTTTAAACAAATTTGCAATATTTCTTTTTACCAAATGGACCAAGGATCTATTGTCCTCCTCAATATCATGAATTGCCTCAGTGGCAGCCACAACCTGCACCGGTTGATGTTCAGAAACATGCTGAGAAAAACCTTTCGCCTCAAGAAAATTCGTTGGACTTTGCCCACTAGCATCATCCTGATCACGTCGGAATACCCCATGTATCTTAACCAATCCAGGAATGGTAGACACAAGCCAGAGCCAACCTATAAAACTAATAACAGCAAAAAAAATAGTCAGTCCAGATTCGATAAAATTGGCTCCAGAGGCTATTCCTTGTATAGAAATACCAAAACAAACATAGGGGACAATAGAGGCTGTCCATCCGATGATTAGTCGAAGGGTGACATTTCGCCGAAAAAGTAAAATCGCTGCACATAGAAAATAAAATGGGACGCCTATTGACATATACGAAAGTGCATTGAACAATAGACCTCCCAAAAAATGCGATGGCTTACTTGCAAATTCAAGGGTACCTGTGTTGAACAATACGTATGGGATAATTGCAAATGCAATATATGCCCCACATGCAAGTATTCCAAGCCATACTACTAATTTCGCACGCTGCACCAACACAGAAGAACTCATACGTACAAAATCGGAAGTTCAAAAAAAAATATAAGAAATTATATTATAAGAAACTATGCAATTAGGCGATATTTTTATCTCGGCTCAGGCATTCGACTGAGTACGATCAATCATTGTTTTGTAGGAAAAATACCCCAATTCGATCCAAGAAAGATTCTTCGGAAATTTCCATGGCGACTACATCGAATAATAGCTGTTCAAAATTGTGCTCCACAATTACATTCTCACCGTGTAGAATACTCGGAACGTGCAGAGCATTGTTAAACTGACCTGCATCAAAGATGGTCACCGGGTCCATAGAGGCCGGGTTATTCAACTGAGGGCTAATATACAATTTTTGCATGAGACGAAAATACTCAACACGCTTATTGAGTTGTTCCTGACTGCTTATATATCGAAACCATTCGCTATTTATATCATCAGCGCTGGACTGCTGATTAACTTGTAAGAATGTCATCCTAAGCAGTGCGTATCCGCTTGTTTTTGGAAGAGCCTGACGAACATAGTCTCCATCCATCTGACTAGAAAAATTATATGAAGGGTCTGTCGAGTATATGAAGGGCAATTGAGGAGCAGTTCCTTCTTCCCCAATATCTGAGAATTCTAATATTCTAAAAAACATACGATTCGCTGATAGAAATTTGTTCACGAAGTCGGAATTTTCAACTTCAGTGGCATTCAGAAAGTTATGTACTAGGCTTGTATAATCCGTATTCCCAATTTCTCCCAGAACAACAGATTCCCACAGTCCAAGTAAACTTCTTTTCCCATCAATATGCAGCGTTTTTTGATTTCCTTCTGCCCTCGTCTTTGCAATTTCAAGAAATAGTTCCCAATCATTTGCCACATCTTGATCGAGATCGGAAGCAAACCAAGAATTCACAACCTGGACTCCGAATGGGAGCGCATATATTCCTTCTTCATCACCGATAGATAACAAAATCACCTCGGACAATCTTAGTGTGTTGGCATATAGCAAATATACATCTGTTAGATCTTTGGCGTAGTTGCCATTTTGCACTTTGGTATTACTGCTGTAGATGAGGTCTAAGGTTTCTTCTGAGGCTGATGCTGTTTCGCTCGTTTCTACACCAGAATGATATGGAAAGAGAGAAACATCCGTATAACTTTCCAGAAAAGGATCGAGTAGCCCTTTATACTCAGCAGAAAACGCATCAGAAACATACCAGTCTCCTCTTGGAATTGTGTTTGAAGAAGGGGCAAGAACGTCTTCATCGAATGAAGGACTTCCTCCAGCATGTACCGAGCTCACTTCAAAAAAAAGTATTAACACCACGGAGAAAATTGCTATTCGAGTCATTTGTGCAGTTTAACAGATTTTTTCAATGCGCTAAAGATATCATCCGTAACAGAATCTATGTTTTCAAGCTTTGAAGCGGTGGTAATTGCATCAATCGGTATACTGGCAGCTTCCTTCTCTTCATAAGGATTAAGTTTTGTATAGAGTAATACATCGATTGTAGAATTACTTTCTTTCCACAATGAAAGATATGAAGAATCCCCTTTGTTCCAACTGGTCATATAAAGCACCGCCCCAAAGAAGATTTCTTTATACAGATATGCCTGTTCCTCAGGTATGATTTTCACTTCTTCAAGACCTAGATCATCAGATTCAAATTGGTCCACGATATAATCAATAAGCTTACGCTTGTACAGGCTTGGTTCTGATATGATTAATAATGTCTGTTCTGGATTGGTTACAGGAGTGTATTCATACGACCATACCGAGAAAGAGATGGATTCAGCATATGCCTCCACTATACAGAAAAAAAGAAATACCCCAGTAAAAATGCGAAATATATACTTATCTGGAGAGAAAAATGCTATCTCCCTGCGACACAGAGCCCTCTCCATTTCGAAGAACGGCCTGAACCTGGTCCTTATCGGTGCGATTGACCACCGCACGCCCAATAAGCTGAGCAGATGAATTAAAATTCCTATATACGGTGACTTCTGTCCCCAATCGAATGGCTACACCCGCAATGTTATTGAATGTAAATTCACGTCTTCCAAATGTGCCTGTAACATTTCCAATAAAGGGTAGCTCTACTTGAGGAATAGATGGGTTTCTTGCCCCCTGCCCCGAAGAAGAACTTACAATCGTTTCCGCACTCAAGGCCTCTTGAATAAGTTCGTATATAGTAGACAAGGTGCTATCGCTGTTCAACAGTGCTCGAGATTCTCCTTGCTTTTCTGGATCTCCAAGTGCAGCCTGCACAACGTCATAAGAATCGCTAATTGCCTCGTTTCGAGCTTGACGACCGACTTCTCGCTCTACTGCTGCTTCTTGGGCTCTTGCTCTCGCTTCTAAGGTAGTAATTGTTCGTTGATTGGTACTCGCAATACCATCTACAATGGCTTCATCAAAACTAGAAACTATTCGCAAAAAATTGGGGAATTCTTCCTCGTACTCGTTAAACACAGAAAGCAAGGCCTGTTTTGCCTGAGCTGGGTCTTGAAAACTCTGTGATCTATTTACCGCATCCTGGTATTCACGCTGGAGGGTGAGAAATCTCTCTATAAGGGGTTGGTTTGCAGTAGCTAAATCTTCTGCTACAGCCGTTACATTAATCAATTCTTCTTGTTGTTGTCTGTTCACTTCTTCAAGATCAACATATTCGCGTATTATTTGGATCGTTCTAATATCCAAATCCCCTCTAGTGTAGTTTGTAGAATTATCAATTCCACGAACCAAAGCTTCAAGACGTGAAAGTCTTGCTTGGCTTGCTCCAAATGATCCAGCCGTAATTAAATTAAAAACCTCTTGGTAGGCAGCATCCACTTGTGCTACTAGCACCGCTTCGCTTTCCTGCTGGTCTAAGAGTGAAAGGTATTCTTCTTCAAGCCCCGAATTAATAGCTAACTGTGTCTCGAGTTCGGAAATGGTTTCCTCACCTGAGGCAACAGCCTCAAGCAATTCTTCTTCACTTCGAGCCAATGATGACTGTAGCTGAGTAATTTGTGACTGCCCACTAGCCAGATCCTCCTCCAGACTTGTGCGAAGTTTCACAAGTTCTGTTTCTCTTACTCTTGTTTCGAGCGCCAATTGGCTCTCAAATAAAGCTATTTCGTTTTCTATTCTCTCTTGGGCTTGACCCTGGAGTTCATTCAACAACGTCTGTACTTCCTCAGAAGTATAATTTTCGCTTTCCAATTGTTCACGCTGGGCCTCAAGGGTCGCTTCAAATTCCGCCTGCAAGGTTGCTCGGCGAGATTGCACTTGTGAATCAAAATCTTGTTCGAGAAGTTGCAAAGCACTACTAATCTCGCTCAGTTCTCCTTGAATTGAAGATATTTGGGCTTCTCGATCAGCAAGTTCTCGTTCTGACTGACGTACTAACTCTTTAATCAACTGCGCTTCGGTTGAAACGAAGGTTTGGGCTTCTTGGACAAGCATATCCTGTCTGTTGTTGGTTAGAGCAAAAAAAACTCCAAAAACCACCCCAAGAACCGCGAATAGGATTCCATTCAAAATTAAAGGAAACCGAAGACCTGAACGACTTGGTGAAGGCTTTAGGTAGTCTGGTTCCACCGTCAATTTATTTGACTGAACCATATTATCTATTTCACTCTGAATGTCCTGCATCTCATCATTAGAAAAACCTATGTTCTTCGTCAGTTCTGCAGAAAAAATATCTTTGTCTGGGCCATTGCTACTGGTCATGCGCAATACTCTCTTCTTTTGAATATAGCTCAGATAATCAAAATTGTATACCATAATACAACATGAAACGCCAAATAAGTATAAAGTGGAAACTACTACTGGTTATTATCCCTCTACAAATGGCTACAACCGTGGTCATAACCTTTTTTGCCTCCGTATCCGCAAGAAATGGAATTACACGAGTTGCGATTGATGCGCTTGCTTTTAAAGCATTGGAATTAAACAAATATGCCCAAAACCAATGGGATATTCTCGAAAAAAACGGTTTTACAAACGATGAAGACTTTGTGGGGGCTGCAGAGCTGGCCATCGCTTCGTATGCTAACACCCTACTCCAAAACGACACCGAGGTAATTTATGCCTTTGAAGTTTCCGAGAACGAAACGACCGTTGCTTTTTCCACCTATCCTGACTCCTCTCTCTCCGAAGAAGTTCTAAATGACTTAGGACTGAAATATACCGAAGAGAATGTCGGATGGCAAGAAATAATGTTGGAGGGCAAGAGAAGAACTGCCCAGGTCTTTAAATTCATGCCCCTCAATTGGTTGATAGTTGTTTCAGAGGAGTACAACACATTTTACGCAGACGCACAAGAGATAACCACCCAGGCGGGTATCATCACTATGATCTCACTTTCCGCAATGCTTATCCTCTCTTTGATATTTATTGAATACACGATCAGACCGTTAAGAAACACCGTCGCGGCAATGCTTTCGATTATACGTAACAATGACCTTTCAACAAAAATAGAAGTACAGGAAAATGATGAATTTGGTCAAATGGCACACACATTCAACGTGATGACCGAGGAATTGGACAAAGCATATTCACAAATAAAGAACTATGCCTTGAATGCTGTAATAGCCAAGAGGAATGAATCAAAAGTAAGAAACATCTTTCAGAAATATGTTCCGAGCAATGTCATAGATAGCATCTTTGAAAATCCAGAAAAAATGCTTATCGGTGAAAACAGGGATCTTAGCGTGATGTTCACCGATATTCGAAGTTTTACAACCATTTCTGAATCATTGCCCCCAGAAGAATTGGTCACCTCTTTGAATAGCTATTATGGCACAATGGTTGATATCATCATGGCAGAAGAGGGAATTATTGATAAATACATTGGCGATGCAATTATGGCAATATTTGGCGCCCCAAACCACTTAGAAAACTCACCTAAGAACGCTATTACAGCCGCGTTGAACATGCAAGAAGCTCTTGAAAAGTTTAATACCCACCAAAAACAAAGTAAAGCTCCTCAGTTTATAACGGGCATGGGAATTGTCTATGGAAAGGTAACGGTTGGAAACATTGGAAGTGAGAAAAAGATGGACTATACGGTTATAGGAGACACCGTTAACCTAGGAGCCCGTCTTGAATCGCTTACGAAACTATATGGGACCCCTCTTTTGTTCTCCGATTCGGTATTTGAGAGAATAAAGGATATATATCCATGCCGAATGGTTGATATAGTGCAGGTAAAGGGTAAAACCCAAGGTGAACGAATCTACACAACCCAAAAATCAATAGATAAAGAAACCGAAGAGGTCTGGAAACACTATCATTCAGGTCTTACGCATTATTACCAACAGGAATTTTCAGAAACCATAAAGAATCTAAAAAAGGCAAAAACGATCGCACCGGACGATATTTTGATAGATATCTTCCTCACACGAGCTGAAAAATACCTTGTTACACCACCTCGAAAAAGCTGGAACGGTATAGAAAAGATGCGTACAAAGTAGTTTAGTTCTTTACTCGCTGTCTTAGGAACGCAATTAAGCGACGAATAAACGGAAGAAACAAGAAAAAGAGTGTCAAAATAAACAACGTAAGGGAAATAGGGCGCTCCCATAAAAAGGAGAATGAGCCCTTGTTTATAATCAAAGCTCTTCTGAGATTTTCTTCTAAAGGTCCTCCCAAAATGAACCCCAATATCAAGGGAGGGAGTGGAAAAGAGGCAAAGTTCAGAAAGACAGCTAGGATAGCCAAGCCTACCATGAAAAAGATATCGACATTGTTGAAAGAAACAAGATAGACCCCAATAAGTGAAAAAAACAAAATCAAAGGAACCAGTATTTCTTTCTTTATCATCAATAAACGAGATATAAAAGGGATAAGGGGTAAATTTAAAACGAGCAAAATTAGGTTTCCAATATACATAGAAACAATAACGGACCAAAAAATCGCTGGCTGCTCAACGAATAAACGCGGACCCGGCTGTATGCCATAACTAATCAAAGCACCCAAAATTACCGCGGTGGTCCCCGACCCTGGTATGCCCAATGTCAGAAGAGGAACAAAAGATCCAGAACTTGCTGCATTATTTGCTGTTTCTGGAGCCGCCAAACCAATAGGGCTTCCCTTACCAAATTCTTTTTTATCTTCTGGGCTTGCTAGATTTTGCTCTACCCCATACGCAAGGAAAGAGGCGATGGTTGCGCCTGCGCCTGGCAAAACACCTACAAAAAAACCAAGAACAGAGGAACGCAACATTGTTGGAATGAGTTTTTTAAGGGTTCCCTTGCCCAAACGTAAGCTACTAATCTTTTGGGTTGATATAGCATCGGCTGCATCTTTTGCAGAGTTGTCAGAACGAAGAATCCCCAAAAGGGATTCCGAAAGAGCAAAGATAGCCATAACTATCATGATGAAAGAGAGTCCATCAACCAAATGTATACTACCGAAGGTGAAACGTTGCACTCCGCTTGCCAAGTCGGTGCCAATAGTAGAAAGCATGATGCCAAATACGGCCATGAGTATAGACTTAAACACCGTTTCTTTGCTCGTAAATGCAGAAATTGCAGTGAGCCCCATCAACATCAAGGCAAAATAATCAGATGACTGGAAGGTTAATGCAAGCTGTGCTAATAACGGAGCTGCAATGAGTAAAAAAACGGCGCCCACAGTTCCACCGGTAAACGAACAATATGCAGCAATCGCCAATGCACGACCCGCGTAGCCTTTTTGACTCATCGGATATCCATCAAAAGTAGTTGCTACCGTGCTGGAAACTCCTGGCGCATTGATAAGAATAGAAGACGTAGACCCTCCAAAAACCGCTCCATAATACACGCCAGCCATAAGAATAAGAGCTGTTGCAGGAGGAAATCCATACGTTATCGGGATCATAAGCGCAATTGCCGAAATTGGACCAAGTCCAGGCAACATACCTATAAATGTTCCGGCAAAACATCCAACAATAACCATGAGAATATTGAGTCCTGTAAAAGCCTCTTGTAGTCCACTTAATATGCCTTCAACCATACCATCCTCTATGAAAAAAACTCTGTAAGGAGAAAGAAAAGTTCACCCTCTCCAAGATATACCCCTAGTAATACATCAAGTAGCAACCAAAATACCACAACCGTCACAAGGGGGACTCCAAGAAACACGTACCATTTTCTTTGTCCAAGTACGATAATACTCGCGCAGATAAACCCAAAACTAGAAACAAGAAACCCTAGCCAGGGAAGAAGGAACCCATAGGTAACCATAAAAAATAGCAAGAGCGCTACAGTAAAAACTGTCTTTTTTAGTTTATTCTTTTTCGATTGATGCTGAGAGGAAGAGAAGAACATGAGAGATTTATTGCTCACAAATGTTTGAATGATAATTACTAAGGATAAAAAGGCTCCCGCAAAAGAAAGAAAAATTGGAATACTTCTAGGAGTAATTGGTATTGAATCGGATCCTTGGGGTAAAGGAAGTTGAATGGCCCCTACCCCATAAGCAACCGAAAATAGAAACAAAGCAACACTAACCCAAAATTCAATTACTGGGGTAATGTTCTTCGACATTAGCTAGTCACTTAGTCCGAGAATACTTCGAAGCTTTCTTATTTCAGTTTCTTGCTCTTTCAAAAAAGCAACAAATTCAGCTCCTGGTTGGTAAATGTTCACCCAACCATTTCGCTTACGAACAACCTCCCATTCGTCGGTCGAATACATTTCTTTTAGAACATTTTGATACTCACGAACTTTACTGCTCGAAAGGTCTGGAGGACCGAAAAATCCCCTCCAGTTTACAAAGTAGGCGTCTGCTCCTTGCTCCTTAAATGTTGGTATCTCTGGGGCATCCTCGAGGCGTTCACTTGCCGTGATTCCCAAAATACGAACTTGTCCATTTCTGGAGAGTTCAAGAGCTTCTCCAAGTCCTGTAGCCAGTACATCGATTTCTCCTGACAACAATCCAGTAAGAGCTTTTCCCCCTGCATCGTAAGCCGCATAACTAATTTCTTTTGGGGAAACTCCTGCTGCATTAAAAGTAGTAGCTGCCACAAGATGATCGAGATCGCCAAATACCGAGCCTCCACCGATGGTTACTGATGAAGGGTCGCGTTTGACAGAACTAATCAAATCAGAAAAATCAGAAAATTTAGAATCTGGATGAACAACAAGTGTTCCATAATCCCCGATAGTACTTGCTATAGGGGTGAGATCTTCAAAAGAATAGGGGAATACTTTAGTAATTGACCGTGTGATGATAGGAGTCGAGTTTACCATCAACGTTCCCTGCTGGCGACGACCAGTTCTAATTAGGTAGCCAATAGCGGTTCCTCCTCCGCCCCCCGACATGTTTTCATAGGACGCCGAGTCAATAAGGCCAGACCCAACCAAGGCTTCCCCGGTGCCTCTTGCGGTCCCGTCCCAGCCTCCTCCTGCTCCTCCAGGAATCAAAAAATGTATAGAGTCTATATCTTGTGCAAAAAGCGATACTGATGCGCAAATCAGCACAAACAAAAAGGTGGTGAATTTATTCATGATTTCCTCCAAAACACCATTATAACCCAATTTTGGGGAAAATACAACCAAAGTTTATTCGATACCGTGTGTTCTTTTAGGGGTCTAAAAAAGGGTCTCAAACCATTCTTTTTTTTAAAGAAGTGGAAAAATGTGCTAGAATTTCTTCAAAAAAGTGAATTCGCTATGAACGTTTTTTCTTCTTTTGTTTGCGTTTTGTTCCACCTAGTTCTTCGCGCAATTTAGCAAGATTTATATCATCATTCGATCCCATAACCATGCCTTGTTGCGGAGCCGCTCCTTCAAGAGAAGGTTCTTTACTAGATTGTGACGCATTTTTCGCTGAATTATTCCGTCTCTCAAAAAACAGAAACAACGGAGAAGCTATAAATATTGACGAGAAGGTTCCACTCAAGACACCAAATGAAAGCACTATAGCAAAGTTACGCACGGAGCCTTCTGCAAACACAATAAGGGCAATGCTCGCAAGTAATGTTGTAAGCGAGGTAATAATAGTCCTTCTTAGACTTTGTGTAACGCTTGTGTTGACTATAGCAGACATAGATGTATTCTTCATCAAAACCAAATTCTCACGAATTCGATCAAATACAACAATGGTATCGTTCAAGGAATAGCCTAGAACCGTTAGAATGGCTGCTATTGTTGCTGATGTAACTTCAATTCGGGTAACTCCTAAGAAGACCAACACCACCAAGGCATCATGAAAAACAAGCGTAATGATTGAGGAAATTGCAAAATTGAAACGAAACCTGAACCAAAGATACACAAGAATCAGCAATAGGGCAATAGAGGTAAGAATTCCCGTCTGTAGTTGAAATGTACGAGAAAAAGCTTCCCCGACATAACCAAATTCTAAGACTCTAACCGAAGCAAATTGTTCTGCTAATAGATCGGTCACATCTGTCTCAATTTCACTCTGGAAAGCTCTCTCTCTACTAACGGGCACCCTGAGTAAATAATCTCCGATTTGATTGTCTAGAATCTGCACTCGGGCAAGCGGATAAGGTTCCCTCAATATGGATTCTACTTCTTCCAAGGATGAGCTTCCCCCTATCCTAACCGTGAGATTTGCTCCAGGATTGAATTCTATCCCAAACTGGAATCCTCCAGCAAAGGTCATTACACCAATACCAGCCAAAACAAAAATACTCACTACTACGAAGTATATCTTTGAGATTTTGGAATAATCGTAAATTTTCATGTCTGCTCCTTCCTAGGACCCCAAGCAATACTGAGTTTTTTCCAGACCAACGTTTCACACCCAAAATCGAAAATCAATCGAGCATAAAATAGAGCTGACACCATCGAGGTAACAATACCAACAGAAAGGGTTACAGCAAAACCCTGCACCGGTCCGGTTGTTACCTGTGAAAGAAATAACACGGCTATAAACGTTGTAATGTTGGCATCTACTACAGTCCACAGAGCTTTAGCAAAGCCTGCATCAATTGAGGCACGCACCGATTTACCATAGGCATACTCTTCCTTTATACGCTCAAATACTATTACATTCGCATCTACCGACATTCCAACCGTCAAGATAATAGCTGCTATGCTGGTAAGAGTAAGAGTAAGGTTAAAAGCAGAGAGTATAGCAAGCATCATAAGAAGATTCACCACAAGAACGGTTCCAGCAATGAATCCCGCTCCGCGATAATATACCAACATAAACAGTACAACGACAACGAATGCCAATAGAGAAGCTCTCAATCCTGCCTGAACGGCTCCTTCGCTTATGCTGGCTCCAATACTTTGCTGACTTTCCACATTCAGTTTCACCGGTAACGCTGCTGTTCGAAGTACAAGGGCAATATCTGCACTCTCTTCAATGGTAAATCCACTTATGGAACCTTGTCCTCCAGGGATTTCTCCGCGAATTTGGGCATAGGCCCGAACCCTGTCATCCATAACGATGGCGAGAGATTGTCCAGCATTATCACGGGTCAGTTTGGCAAATATATCGGCACCTTCGTTGTTGAGTGAAAAATTAACAGTCGGACGCCCTGTTATCGGGTCGTGTCCGGTACTTGCATCTACAATATATTGTCCGAGTAATCCATTTTCTTCTGGATTTCTATAAATAGCTATCCATCTCACACGCTGTTCTAATCCATACTGATCTTTGGTTATGTATTCTACAACCTGTGAATTGGCATCTATAAAATCAGGGTCCCCATCTACTTCATGGTTCCATCCTGGTTCATCTCTTTGCAAAAGAATGAGTTCATCCGTGCCAGATTCGTCTACCAATACAAAATTTAGACTTCCTTTACCAGACAGCAAAGTTTGGACACGATCAGGATCGTTATCACCTGGAATTTCAACCGAGATTTGATTGTTGTCGTTTTTTCGTATCTGAGGTTCAGAAACACCGAAAGCATCGATACGGCTATTCAAAACTTCGACAGCAACGTCAACGGCATCGCTGATCTGCGCGTTATCGGGAGCAGCACCGAACTGTTCTGTTAACGATGTCTCATCTGGACTTAATATCAACCTTACGCCACCAAAGAGATCTAATCCCAGTTGTATAAGCCGGCTTTTTTTGCTCTTCTGAGCATCAAGCTCTTGAAAATAATGCTGTTCTACCGCAGAAAAGGCCTCCTGCTCACTGGTGAAGCTATTAAGAATAGCCACCACGTTCATGGTCTCCGGAACTTCTGCTCCATCTAACTCATAGTTTGATTTTGCAACATCAAGAATAAAGGAATACTCCTCGTCTATGGTAGCCTCAGGGTTTTCTGACAATGAGTTGGTTATAGTCTGAAGCGTTTCTTGCGCTCTTTTCTGGGCCTCATCAACCAACACGAGTCTGCTGGAAGACAATAGCTCTCTCTGGGCATCATCATATATAAAATACCATTCAAATGTTGGATAAATTGCGAATCCCGCAAGCGAAAGAATAAGCACTACTAGAAGCGCACGAAACCGTTTACTCATTGCTCTACCTCCAAAAGTTGTTACTCCATTCTAGGACTTTTTCGTTTTTTTATTGTCCTGTGAGTCTTCTTCGGATACTTTCTTTTGATCATCTTTGGCTTTTGATTTTGTTACATTCGATATAGCGTTTCGAGAAAACTCTATTTTTGTTGAACCGTCTACTTGCAAAAGAAATGTATCTTCTTTAACCGATTGTACCGTACCTCGAATACCTCCTATTGTAGTAACAGAATCACCCTTCTCGACCGAACTAATCATCTTTTTTTGTTCTTTCTGACGTTTGCTCTGAGGACGTATCAACAAAAAATAGAAAACAACTCCAATGAGTGCTATCATGATTAGAGAATAAGCTGACCCGCCACCTTCGCCACCTTGCTGTGCTGAAGTTCCAACACCTAATAAAAACATAGAAATATTTTCCATATATACCACCGTTATATTGTAATTTAGACCAATTCTACAGCATTTACAGAGTTAAGAACATCATAAACGCCAAATATTTTCTTTACTTCCTCAATAACTAGATCATCTTTACCAATAAGCCTCCCATACGTCTGCAGAAAGGTTTCTTGTTGTGAAATGTCATTATCGAACAAGGCCATAGCCAATGCTTGACGAAACAAGCCTTTCTCCAACAAAGTCAGGAAAGGCTTGTTCGCATAGGCACTTTTAAGTTTTTTGTTCACCATTGTTGATTTTTTGGTGAACGCAATCGAAAAAACAAAATCATTTCGTTTCATACAGCCATAGTACGCTACATCATACCACCCATGCCACCCATATCACCAGCCCCAGCAGGAGCAGGTGGTTTTTCTTTTTCTGGGAGATCGGTAATTGCACATTCGGTTGTAAGCAAAAGACCTGCTATTGATGCTGCATTCTGCAAAGCAGACCTTGTAACTTTGACAGGGTCAATAATCCCTGCAGCAACAAGATCCTTCCACTCTAGGGAATTCGCATCAAAGCCAACACCTTTTTTCTCATTTTTTGCTCTCTCTACGACTATTGATCCATCGACACCCGCGTTTGCGGAAATCTGACGAACTGGCTCTTCCAATGCGCGACGTACAATATTGAATCCTATTTTTACATCTTCTGTTTCAGAAGAAATTTTTGCCTTTGCAAGAGTTTCAATAGACTGAACAAGGGCAAGTCCACCACCAGCAATAATTCCTTCGGCTTGAGCAGCGCGAGTAGCAGAAACAGCGTCCTCCACTCTGTGCTTTTTCTCTTTGAGCTCAACCTCGGTAGCTGCGCCAACATTTATGACCGCAACACCGCCTGATATTTTCGCTAGTCGTTCTTCTAATTTTTCTCTGTCATAGTCAGAAGTTGTCTCATCGATTTGAGCTTTTATTTGAGCCATTCGATTTTTGATGTCATCGCTTTCTCCACCACCATTTATGATCGTAGTGTTCTCTTTGGTCACTTTTATTGTCTTTGCTGTTCCCAACTGTGACACTTCTGTCGCATCAAGTTTCAAACCCAATTCTTCAGAAATAACCTGTCCACCCGTCAAAATCGCAATATCTTCAAGCATTGCTTTTCTTCGGTCCCCAAATCCCGGAGCTTTTACAGCAACGGTATTCAAAGTACCTCTCAATGCGTTCACAACAAGCGTTGCTAGAGCCTCACCATCGATGTCTTCTGCAATTATCAAAAGAGGTTTACTCATCTGCGCAACTTTTTCCAGAATTGGCAACAAGTCTTTCATGCTCGATATTTTTTTGTCATGGATGAGAACATAAGGACTATCCATATCCGTGGTCATTGCTTCACGATTGGTTGCAAAATACGGAGAAACATAACCCCGATCAAACTGCATTCCTTCAACGAAAACAGTGTCGGATTCGATAGTCTGTGATTCTTGAACCGTTATGATCCCGTCTCGCCCGACTTTTTCCATAGCATTTGCAATTTCCTGACCAATTTCCATATCATTATTCGCTGATATAGACGCAACCTGCGCAACTTCTGCTTTTGTTTTGATAGGCTTCGCTGCCGATACTATGTCATCAACAATAAGCTTAACGGCCTTATCAATACCTCGCTTAATCTCCATCGGGTTTAATCCGGCTGCAACGCTTTTTAGCCCTTCTTTAATAATAGAATAAGCAAGTACAGTTGCTGTAGTCGTTCCGTCTCCTGAGACATCGTTCGTTTTAATCGCAACTTCTTTCAGCAATTGAGCGCCCATGTTTTCATATGGGTCTTCTAGTTCGATCTCTCGAGCAACCGAAACTCCATCCTTGGTGACTGTAGGGGCTCCAAATTTTTTATCAAGGAGAACATTTCGCCCCTTTGGACCAAGTGTTACCTTTACGGCACGTGATAACTTCTCAACGCCCTGCAATAATGCGCGTCTAGAATCCTCATCGTACAATAATTGTTTAGACATTCTTTATCCTCCAGTATGGTTTTTATTAGTAGTCTTTGAATTTATAATCATTATACTCGCTAGATCTCTTTTGTCAAACTTTCAATTAAAATGATATTGTCGTAGAGATTTCAATTGTATATCATGCACTATGTCTAACAAAAAGACATTTTTTACTGATTATGGTAATATATCACCTTTAGATACGCGATATGCGGTGTCTAACCCAGAACTCTTCAAAGCTTTGTCAAATATCCTCAGTGAAAATGCCTCGGTTTCTTTTGAGGTTGAAGTGGAAAAAGTCATCACGCAACAGTTCATAAAACACCTCTACAAGAAAACCCACTCCGCAAAAGAAATAGCAAATTTCACAAAACAAATAGATGATGCAGCGCATAAAGTCGATCCAGAACAAGTATATACAGAAGAAAGGGAAACCAAGCACCATATGCGAGCCGTGGTTCGTGTTTTTTCCCAATATCTTCCTGACGACATTAGCCGGTTCGTACACCTGGGATTAACATCTTCTGATGTGCTAGATACAGCCCACTCTTTGCGCATAAAAAAGCTTATGACCGATTGCATTATTCCGAGCCTTATTCGAGTTTGTCGAAAGCTTCTTGATCGCGCAAAGGAGGAAATTGAAACCTTCCAAATTGGGAGGACCCACGGACAGTTTGCAATACCCATCACAGCGGGGTATTTCTTTGCTTCTTATGCTTCTCGCTTGTCTATTTCCATCCAAGAACTTATTGAAAAAACAAATAATCTTAAGGGTAAGCTTTCTGGTGCAGTAGGGGGATTTCATGCCCTTGGTATCATAATTCCCAACCCCAAAGAATTTGAAAAAGAAACACTAGCGCAACTCGGATTGAGCCCCTGTGAAATATCGACACAAATAGTTCAACCCGAATTTCTTATTAGACTGCGCAGTGAATTGCAACTAGCGATTGGTATTATCGCTGATTTGGCAGATGATCTCCGCCACCTTTCACGTTCTGAAATTGGTGAATTCAGTGAAACATTTTCTAGAGATCAGGTCGGATCCTCGACAATGCCTCAGAAACGAAATCCATGGAATTGTGAACACATAAAGAGCCTATGGAAGGTCGCAACACCACAACTTCTTACTGCTTTTTTTGACCAACTAAGTGAACATCAACGCGACCTCACAAATTCAGCATCAACTCGATTTAGCCTGGAATGGTATGCAGTCATCATGCAAGCAAGTGAACGTATTTCGCATATCTTGACCGGGTTATCCGTACACCGAGAAAGAATGCAGGAAAATCTGAACCAAGCAAACGACTCTATTCTCGCCGAGCCTGTGTATATTCTTCTGAGTGTCTCTGGGGTTAAGAATGCTTATGAGTATGTGAGGGGAATGGTCCAAGAATCAAAACGAATAAATGCCCCTCTGAAAGAGATTTTAGCCTCTAAAAAAGAACTTGTGTCCGCCTGTAGCGCACACATTAAAACCCTTGGATTTGATACAATTGATCAATTCTTCGCCATTCCCGCAAACTATCACGGGCGATGCGTTGAAATAACTGCAGCCGTATGTTCTGCTGTACAAGAACGGCTTCCCATCGACAAAGTATCCGAATAGGCGAACATTAGGAGCTCTCATTCGTAGAGTTCAATCATCGCTGTCTTCTGAAGAAGTGTATCGTCTTGGTTAGACAATAACTGGGGTCCTACCAAGAGAAAAAGGGCTTCCCGAACGGGACAGCTACAGAACTTTCTGTAGCTGTCCCGGGTTCTCAAATCTATAGGGTATATCCCGTTGCTTCGCTGCTAAACATCTCTATGCCGTCATTGGGAAACAGGTCTTTCATTCTTTTTGCCACTTCTAGAATTCTTTCTATCATTTCATCTTTTACATAACAGATGAACGTGAAATTCCTCTCTGGCCAAACAGAATCCCCTATTCTTTTTCCTTGATTTCCAGAACCACAGGTTCCGGTCACATAAGAATAATTGGTTATGCCTGTTTCTCTTTCAAGCATTTCGAAGAAATCTTCTTGTACCGCTTCGGTGGAAAATATCTCAATCCTTTGCATTAGTTTATGCACCCTCCAATACAGAAGCTTGCTCTTCTTTCAATTTTTGTTGACGTGCAGCCAATTTTGCTGCCTTTTTCTTTTTGCGTTTTTCAATTCTCACATTGAAAATAGCGTACAAAACCGGTATGAAGAAGAGAGTTAGTATAGTTGCGCTAATCAATCCTCCAACAACGGTCAATGCAATGGGCGTAATAAGACTGCTTCCTTCGGTTGATCGAAAGGCTAGTGGAGCCATACCACAAATTGTAGTCAATGTTGTCATGAGTATAGGGCGCAATCGAGATCGACCAGCTTCCGCTCCAGCTTCGAGTAAACTTAATCCGCGTTTTCGTAGAAGGTTTGTGTAATCAACCAACACTATCCCCGTATTTACAACAATTCCTATGAGCATTATGAGCCCAATCGCGGTAAATGCGTTCATGGCAGCCCCGGTAACCCCATATATAAAGAACACACCTGCGAGTGAAAGTGGAATAGTGAAGATTATGATAAATGGATCTACAAAAGATTCGAAGAGGCTTGCCATGATCCCAAACACAATGAGTGCAGAAAGAATTGCAAATACCATGAGAGTCCCTAATAATTCTTGAGTTTCTTCATAATCCCCTCTGTATTCGATCAAAATGCCAGGAAGAAGCGGAACCTCAGCCTGTATTCTCTTTTGAAGATCTCCAACCAATGTATCAACTGTAATTCCTGGCGTTGTTCGGGCTACCACTCGAACATAGCGACTTTTATCCGTACGATTAATTGTATTCGGTGATTGTGTTTCTCTATAGGAAGCGATATTACTCAAACGGATTTTTTGACGCTGATTGGTGAAAATATACGCACGCGAAAGATCTGGGACCGAATCACGATTCTCTTCTGAGACGCTTAACTTGATGTCATAATCTTGATTAGATAAACGCAACGTTCCCGCAGATACTCCATCGAGTAATGCATTAACCTCTCCCCCTATGCTACGAACATTAAGACCAAGGTTATACGCTCTTTCGCGATCAATATCAACATTCAATTGCAACAGAGGTTCTGTTTCATCGATAAAAGGATTAATAATCCGTTCATCTTCTTCCATAATTGCAAGAATTTGTTCCGCTGTATCCCCCATTTCATCGAAGTCTTGACCTTTTATAAAAATTTCTAGCGGATAAGTACTTAACCCTGAGAATCCACCCCCTTCAGAAAATTCATATTCAGCAAAAGGATATTCTGTCATTTTCTCTGAAGCCGTTGAAATAAGTTCATCTACGCTAGCTGTTCGCTCCTCAAAGCCACTCAAAATCATTGTCAGAGCACCCGTTGCGTTGTTCTGTGCAGAAACCCCAGGACCACGGACCGGTTCTCCGATTTCAACTAGTGTTGTCGTGATATTTTCCGCACCATATTGCTCTTTCATTGTTTGTTCAACAGAAAACAAAAGATTCCTCGTGATATCTGCCTGCGTGCCCGGTGGTAAATTAACTCGTAGATCTACGCGATCTCCATCAGACTCTGGGAGAAAATTGAAGCCAGAAAAAGGGAAAAGGAAAATTAATCCAACGGATACAAGTATCACACCCAACGTAGCAAAGAATCGATGGCGGAGCAAAAATGAAAGAAATCGTTTATATGTTTTCTCTACTGCTAGAAAAGATCGCTCTAGTATAGAGTCAAAAAAAGCAAAAATTCCCTTAAGTTTACGCTGCTTATTGCTGCGCAATTTAAAATAATGGCTAGACAAGACCGGCACTAAGATCATCGCCACAATAAGAGATGTGAGTAGCGCAACCGTAACCGTTATAACAAAAGAAGTAAATAATTCTCCGACCAGTCCAAGATCATTTCTAAACAAAACCAATGGAAAAAATACACCGACCGTCGTCAAAGTCGAAGCCGAAATAGCGGTTAACATTTCCTTGCTTCCGAGGAGAGCTGAACTCGAAAGGCTAGCCCCTCGTTCTCGGTATCGAAATATATTCTCGAGCACAACGATAGAATTATCTACCAACATTCCCACACCAAGTGCCAATCCTGCTAGAGTCATAACGTTCAGTGTTAGATTAAAGAAATTCATCGCAAGGAGAGTAACCACCAAGGAGACGGGAACCGAACACGCAATGACAAATGTAGTACGTATGCTTCTAAGAAAAAATAAAAGCACAAGAATTGCCAAAACAGCACCTATGGCTGCACTTTCGCTAACACTTGTCAAAGAATTTCGCACCTCAATAGAAGAGTCCCATACCTCGTTGACTTCAAAATCTGGTGGTAATATACGGAGAATTTCTTCTTGTAATGCCTTAACGTTATCTGAAACCTGCACAGCATTCGCAGAACTCTTCTTCTGAACACCAACATACACCGATGGATTACCATTTACGTACACCTGTGTGGAACGCGCTTCAAAATCAAAATAAACATCTGCGATATCACTTATTCTGATCGGGTAACTATCACCATTGTTGGTCCTCCTATATCCCACAACAGCATTCCGTATGTCCTCTATGTCTTCAAATTGACCAGAAGTCTCAACTATGTAATCGTAGCTTCCTCGGGAAAGTTCACCTCCAAATACCTCGGTGTTGTTCGCTAAAAATAACTGTGAAATTTCGGTGAGTGTTACATCGTATGCCTCTAGGCGATCCAGCGGCACCTCCACTCGAACAATCGATTCGTCGCCTCCAACTACAAAACTCTGAGCAACCCCATCCAGTCGTTCGATAAGGGGGCGTATTGAATCGTCAGCTATTTCATATATTTCTGCACTATCCCGTGGGGCACTCACGCTCAAAACCATAACGGGGATCGAACCTGTATCAAACTGCAAAACTTGAGTTTGTGCCCCCGAAGGAAGAAACGTTTCAACCAGTCCTAGCCTATCGCGCACAGAATTCGCTGCATCATCAAGATCGGTACCATATTCAAATTCAAGTGTTATGGTGCTTGCTCCTTTCTTTACCTCAGAAGAAATAGATTCCAGTCGTGGAGTATTACCCAATGACCCTTCAAGAACTTCTGTAACATTTTTTTCCATTTCTCGTGGACTGGCATCCTCCAAAATCGTAGACACAGTCAATGTTGGAAACGAAACTTCTGGAAATAGTTCAACTCCTATGTTAACAAGAGTAACCAGACCAACAATAACAACCAATGAAAATATGATAATTGGTGTGATCGGACGTTTTATAATTGTTTCAACAATACCCATACTATTCTCCTTCTGTGGATTGGAGTAAATCCAATTCATTGATAACCCTGACTTTCACTCCATCGCTGAGCAGTGATTGTCCTTGGTATACAACAGCCGCATCTTTTTCAACGCCAGACACAACTTCAATTTTATCGTCTATTTGTATTCCAGCTTGAATCTGTTGTTGTGTGACAGTATCATCCTGGTTGACGATATATACAAATTGTTCCCCAAAACGTCTCACAACCGCCTGAAACGGTAACACCACCCCTTCTTTTTCCTCAACTATCAATTGGATTTTCGCGTACATTCCCGGGCGTATTGAAACGCCAAATTCATCGAGTATTACCAGACGAATTTCGAGTGTTCTTGTTATTGGATCCAATACCGGATTGATTTCGAACACTTCAGCTATGAAGTTGGTATCTGGATAGGCATCAAGTTGGACTCGCGCCTTTTGTCCTATTGATATCCGTGAAACGTTTCGTTCTGGTATACGGGTGACGATTTCAAGTTCATCAGTCTGAGAAATATTTATCAAAGGCATCCCTGGAGAAGCACTCATCCCTACCTCTGCAGGAATTTGCACAACGGTTCCGGCGATAGGAGATCGAACGACGTTCAATTCAAATCTTTGCCCTGGTTTGGAAGGGTCCATCTCAGCAATCCGCTCATTACGAGCAACCCGTTCTCCGAGCTCAACAAAAATTCTGGTGACATCTCCAGCGACTTCGGAAACAACCGTAACATTCGACTGGGCGCGGATGTCTCCACTCAAATCAAAGTAATCAACAATTGATTGCTCTCGAGCGATAGTCGTATTGACAGCAAATAACTGTTCTGCCTCTTCCTCATTAGAGGCAGTTCCGGGTCTAGCGGCCCTTTCTGATTGAGCTCCTTGTTCACCTTCGGTGCCTTCTCCTCTCGGAGTACAGGCAAAGGTCAGAGCAACTATAGCGGTCACCACTATTATTAGTTTCTTTTTAAAATGTATCATGGTAATTCTCTTTCTCTCCTAGTTAGTTTTTACATACGCGTCTGTAAACAGAATATTGGCTTCATGAGCCAGATCGAATGCCTTTTTTATAAGCGTCACTTGAGTGCTCAGAAAGTTCTGTTCTTGTATCAATAGGTCGATTTCTGTCTGACGGAGCATATCATAGGTTCGCGTTCCATCGTTATAGGCCTCAAGGGTTCTATCGTATAACTGTTGATTGAGCTCAATCGTTGATGATTGTTCTTCTAGAGTTTTTAGCTCTCTCTCGATTTCACGTATTAGGTTATCGATGGTATTTTCAGCTGTTTCGATCTGAGAAACCAACGACTCTTCCAGTTCATCATCCGTAATCCCAGAATTGATAATACTGGTTAACGGTGTAGAAAGTGGAAACAGCTCAGATAATGTCCACTGCAATCCAACAGAAAACGTTTGATTGTCCGTGTAATAGCTGTCATCAAAATTAAACGCATCCTCTATACCATTTGTCACTCCTGTATAGGAATACGACACATTGATTAGAGGCAGCAATTGCAATATGCTTGTCGTACGTGTGCTCGCATTCACTTTCATTCTTTGTTCTGTAATTCGAACATCAGAGCGCTGATATATCGACACACTTCGTGAAGATGCAACGGTATTCAAGATATCTTCATTGACTGAATAATCCGCAATTCGCTCAACCATATCTACTTCGAACCCTCTTTCGAATCCCACCAAAGTTAGATAATCCTGCAACTGCTGATTATATAGAGATTCTTGTCGTTCGATTGCCAGCTTTAATCCGTCAGCCCGCAGTCTCACCTGCAATAGCTCTATTTCGGAAACAAACCCATTGTCAAACGACGCTTGCGTGCTAGAAAGCAATTCCTGAGCTTGTTCGTATCTCTTTTGAAACAATTCCAAAGATTCTTTGAGCAATAAAATGTCAAAATAAAACTTTCGGACCTGCTTTTCTATTTCTTCGGCCGTAGCTTCAAATGCAATCTCTTCGATTTCATACGCCAAGTACTGGGTGCGAATTCCTGCATATAGGGCGGAAGAAATCCCTAACGAGGCACTCCCTGTAAATGCGAGTGCCTGAGATGTGACTGGGTCTGAGTTCGCAGCCGAAAAACCAGGAGCAGCGGGAGCATCGGTATTATCTAAGCGTTGCCAATTGTAATTAAAGGAACCACTAACCTTTGGATATATATATGACCAGACGTTATCTCTTGTGTTTACTGCTTTTTCGAGTTGATATCTACTGATTGCTAATTGTTTGTTATAGCTCTTACTTCTTTCTACAATGTCATCAAGTGTAAGTGGCGACTGCGCAAATATACCACTACAAAGTAAGAACATCGTGCATATACGTATGAATTTCATACGGTATGATACTCAACTGATGTTCTAAAGTAAAGGGTAACCACTTAAATTCTTTATTTTCTAAAAAAATTTTCTTTAAAAAGCGGTTTTTATTCTTTTTTTATAGAAAATATATTCTTTGCTAGTAAACAATCATAACTAACTAAGCCACTGGCAAATACGAAACCTTTGATAGAAGGCGATTCTCTCCACAACAAATGGTGAATCCGCTCAGCACATTTCAAAAAAATGCCTCCTCGTACGGAGAAACCGAGATATGCAAGAGGGAAACCTTAATCTCACACACATACTTCCCCTGTAAAAAATATTCACGCGGCATCCGATGCAACACAACAAACCCTGTTATTTTCTTTGGTTTATTAAAAACTTTTTTCCTCATAGGCTCGCGTACCGCCACGCGCAACGCATCAAAAAAAGCAGCTTCTGGGCTGGTCCCTCTTCCGCGAGCATCGTACGTTGCGCGAATTCCATTATCCACAGTCGCCCGGTAGAGTCGTTCGCTATCAGACAAGGTATACCGAAGTGTAAGGGAAATCCCCTCATCTGTGATTGCATTTGTTATGCGGTCAAGAACACGTTTTTGTGCAATATCAGAAACCTCTGGAATAAACTCTTCATTTACGCCAAAGCGGTTGCTATGCGGATGGTATGTGAATGGGATTCCTTGAATATATCCTCGCACATATGTTGCAACTTGATCTTGAATTCGCTGTAGATTTTCCTCTACTCTACGCTCCTTGGTAGCATTATTGGATTCAGCAGGTGAATCATAGGGAACGAAGGCTGTGTATAAAATATAATCTTCTGTTGATTGAACGCTGCGTATGTATTCCTGTGATGTTATCACCTCTGGACCTAGGAAGAAAAACATCAGTCCCCCAAGGATGCCCAGACCTATATGGTTAGAATAAACGCGTATCATTCACAAAGAATAACGGCAGCACACCTCAAAACATTACACTTTCTAACCGCCGCTCTAATTAATCTAGGTACTCTCTTTGCACATCTTAATGAGTTGTACCTAGGTAGTCTGTTCTTTTGAATACGTACCTTTAGGAAAATATTCTTGGAAACATCCGTTTTAATGGATCAATACGATATCGAATGTATATGAAAGCATAGGCCCAGGCAAACCCTGCCAAATGGGTTATATGGGATACGCGACTGCCTCGATTTGTTAGTTCCATAAATAGCTCGTAGCCAACGTGAAATACAATAAATAACCCTGCTGACATTGGTATCATAAAAAATACGTATATGCGTGTTTCAGGGTGCATGGTTGCAAACAGCAAGACAACTCCAAAAACTGCCCCGGAAGCTCCGACAAGAAGGCTTAAAATTTGCCCTGAAAACAAATAGATAAAAAAGGATATCAAGCCAGATATGACACCTGTACTGAGATAGAACAAAAGGAATTCCCAACTACCCAATTCACGTTCTATCTGACGACCAAAAAAGAACAATGCCAACATATTAAAAAGAAGGTGTCCAAGGTTCCCCCTGTCGTGTACAAACATATATGTGAAGAATTGCCAAATTCTCCCCCTCAAGATTTCTAAGGGGTTCATCCCTAGATATATTATTAGCGATGGCATCGCATATTGAAGTACTTGGACGATTACATTTATTCCTATGATGCCAATCAGAAAGTTTCTATACTCATATGGAAGAGGTTTTCTTACGAAAGTAAGCAATTTCATTAACTGAGACTATTACAGTAGTTGATACGTTGTCAACACAGCCAGATAATGGCTCCTTTTCTCCCTCCATATTCATATAGCCACTTTTCATTATTCGGTTTTTTTGGATATTCTTAGTAAATAACGCATCCCACTTTCTTTGATCCGTCATGAACCGACTCACTAGAAATAATGCATCTCCTGCCTCAAAAAAAAAGCCTTCCCATCGAATACAATGGAGCGACTCGTATACAAAACAAGCAAAATCTGAAGGCTTTTTTGCACGTTCGGTGTTCAAACTGCAAGAAATAGACAAACGATTTAGGATATTTGAAGGTATAAAAAAATTCTCAAATCCAAAAATACTCGATCTGGGCGCATCTCCTGGTTCTTGGGTCCAGTGGTGTTTGTCACATCCACTATCAAAAAAAGCCCATATATACACGATTGATTTGAATCCTTTGGCATTGAAAGGCCATAAGCGTGTTAGTCAAACAATTGGAGATCTATGCCAAGAATCGATATACCAGCAACAAGCATCCTATGCCCCCTTTTCTCTTATTTTATGCGATGCAGCCCCATCGAGCACTGGAAACCGAATTGTGGATAATGCTCAATCAAAACTATTACACGATAATACTCAACGTTACATAGAATACTTAGCGAAAGGGGGTAATTTTGTATGCAAAATCTTCTCTCAGCAAATACTAAACAACATGATGAACGAACTCAAACCAAAATTTGCGCAGGTCCGGGCATACAAACCTCGAGCAAGCAGAAGCGCTTCACGTGAACAATACATCATTACCATCAATAAACTACACTCTGCAAATTTTTCTCGAATGGAGTCCGAAGACCATGTATATTTCGATGAAATTAGGTAATTTCTCGGATCGCCCGCCGCACACAAATGCACACAGTACAATGTTCGGTGTATCCTAAATCTATGAATGATTTAGCGCAACCAACCCAAACAAGAAGATACTTTTTGTCCACAAAAAGAATATTCTCATTGGGAACCAGGATCCTGTTTCTTTTTCTAGCTACGTTGACGTTTGCCGGATGTGGATCTAACGTTTTTTCATCTTTACAAATTGGAACCACAATTCAAATCACTCTGTTTGACAAGCGCCTCAATGCCAATGCATGGGACTCTATTCGGGATAGCATCGATGAGTACGACAGAATTTTTTCATCCTATCCCGGCGGTCCAGATTCATATATACGGTCATTGAACACATCGGCGGGAATCGAACCCATCGTATTGCACCCCGAAGCACTTGCCTTATTACGTGTTGCTAAAGATATTTCGCTCGAAACAAACAATGCCTTTGCTCTAGGCATCGACCCCCTGGTATCCCTGTGGGGAATAGGAACCTCGACCGCGAGGCTCCCCAGTAGCGAAGAAATAGAAAACGCCTTGACGCTCATCGATCCTAGACAAATAGAAATCTCACATGAGACGGCATTTTTGAAGAAAAAAGGCATGGGTGTGGATTTAGGAGGTATTGCAAAAGGGTATATTGCAGAACAGATCGCAGAACAATTGAAAGAAATGGACGTAACTCGAGCACTCCTCGATTTCGGAGGAAATATTGTTAGTATTGGTAAAAAAGAAGACGGCAGCCCTTGGAGAGTAGGAATCCAAGATCCGCGAGGTGGTCCACGAGACATTATGGGAGTCTATGAAATCACTGCAGACACAGCTGTGGTAACTAGCGGTGATTATGAACGATTTTTCGAGGAAGACGGTGTGCGGTACCATCATGTACTGGATTCAGCAACAGGGTATCCAAGCGACAGCGATCTCGTCAGTACAACCATCATAAGTGCTGATGCGGTGCTCGCAGACGCCTTATCAACGGCTAGCCTTGTGCTTGGTTCACAAATGGGAGCAGAACTGCAATCCATATATCCAAATATTCATATCGTCTTTATTTCAAAAGATTTGTCTGTTTGGACCAGTAACCCAGATTCATTTTCATTGATCGATGATTCTTTCACACTCCGTGATTGGAGTGAATTGGAGCAGTAGATGTTTTACACGATCATGTCATTGAAAAAAAGGAAATTGTAGACCGATGCCAAAAATTAAAGGATATAAATGTACCACCTGTGATGCATACCATGCAACTTGGTATGGGCGATGCCCCCAATGCAACACATGGGGGAGCCTTGAAGAAGAAAAAGAAGCCACACATTCACTCGATTCTCATTCGCATACATCACAAAAAAGCAGTGACGTTCACCCACTACAAGGCAGACCAGATACGAGTGAAGTTCGATGGACCTCACGCATGCAAGAATTTGACCAAGTGCTCGGTGGAGGTGCGGTGCCCGGGTCTACAATACTCATTGGTGGTGAGCCTGGTATCGGAAAATCCACGTTGATGTTGCAATATGCATCTACTCTGGATGTGCCAGTATGGTATATCACAGGTGAAGAAATTCTTGCCCGCATACAACATCGAGCCCAGCGATTAAACATTACTACCGACTCGGTCTCAGTTATTTGTGATACACATATCATCCCAATATTGCTCGCATTGGAAGAGGTGCACAAAGCAGTAATCGTTATCGATTCAATTCAGACAATGCATCTCGACGATCACCGTTCTACTGGAGGATCGATTGCACAGTTGCGACATATTGCCCAGGCCCTGGTCGATTTTTCTCGAACGCATCAAATATGTACATTTATTGTGAGTCATATCACCAAGGATGGTACGATAGCCGGGCCGAAACAAATAGAGCATCTTGTAGATACCGTCCTTATGTTCGAACACGGGGATGCGGATCTGCGTTATATCAGGGCAATCAAAAATAGATTTGGGGCGACCGATGAATTGGGAGTGTTTACATTATCAGAGCAAGGTATTCAAACCATACCTGATATTTCTCAACTATTTCAAATTCACAGGCCAGAATCAAAACCCATTCCTCCAGGAACTATTTCAGTGCCAATCTTTGAAGGGTCGCGCGTCTTTGTCATCGAAATACAAGCACTCACCGTCACAAGCCATGTAAGTGCCCACCGCGTATATTCAGACAAAATTGACATGCGTAGAATCGCACGCATTGCTGCCGTCGTAGAAAAACACACCGGGTTTAGTTTTTCCGACCAGGACATCTATATAAACGTTGCGGGAGGCATTACCATACATGATGTCGGCTCAGATCTTGCCCTAGCTCTCTCTCTCTACTCGGCTCGCACGGGAATCCCTCTTCCTCACCGCTGCTGCGCAGTAGGGGAGCTAAGCCTGGCCGGTGAGATTCGCCCCGTTTCATTACTGAAGAAACGGTTGAAGGCAGCCCAAGATGCTGGCTATACGTTTTGCTTGGCTCCAGAAGGACCATCCTCTAAAAGCAAAGCAAAACAGGATCAAGAAACCCCTTATACGGTTGTAGATTCGCTGGATTCGGCTTTCAAGGTAATTTCCGAATCATCAGATAAAAGCCACACCGAATAAAAGCACTCTCTCAAATAGTAAAAAAGTCTTATTTTTTTTCTGCTTGGGCTATCAATACAAGATTCTCTTTCTGGACATCCGACACTGCTGCAAGCTCAATCGAAATTTCCAATCTTCTTCTATTAGAAAAAACAGTGTACACGTTTGAATCTTGTCCACTCGAAACCTCTGTGTAATAATAAAAGGCCCCAGTGAAGGGATCTATGAGTAGGAGAGGTATTATACCAAGAAAAAAGTCTGCAATCATAGGTTCAAATGCAAAATTTGATCGCAGAGGAATGATCACAGGTTCGTAGCCTTCCAGAGTCACTTCTATTTCATATTCTATCGCTGAAAAATAGCCTTCCCCTCGTTGGATGTTGATGATTCCTGGAGTAAGCCCCTTGGTGAGAGTGCTCCTTTCGCCTCCATCTGATATTTTTATAACTTTGTACTGGGCGCTTCGTGGAAAACTCGATATACCCAAGGTTTGTTCACTTGAATACAATATTGTCGCACAACCACTCAGCATCAACAAAATGATGGCAAAAACGGCATAAGTCATGCTACGTATCGTCATAAGTTCACTAAACTCCTTTTCTCTAATATCTAGGATATCCCATGTCACAAAAAACATCCAGTACAGAAAATTTGTATATATGGTTTTTTTATAGTACAATTTTAAATCTGATATGCACCAACATACATTAACACAAAATCGTGCCAACTCTCGCCGACTAATCATCGCCACCCTTGTAAATCTTGCCCTTGTTGTTGCGCAATTCACATGGGGCATGCTTGCGAACAGCTTAGCTTTGATCGCCGATGCGGTACATAACCTGAGCGATGCCGGAACCATCATCATTGCATTGGTTGCACGAAATATCGCAAAACTTCCCCCCTCGAACACCCATACCTTTGGATACAAAAGAGCTGAAATACTTGGAGCTTTGATAAACTGTTCTTCTTTGATCTTTCTTGGGATTTTTCTTGCCTATCAAGCGGTAATGAGATTTTTGAATCCAACCACGATCGAAGGAGCTGTCCTTATATGGGTTGCGCTTCTCGCGCTCGTCGTCGATTCTATAACCGCTTATATGATGTATCGTTCTGGAAGCAAAAAAAACCTGAAAATCAGAGCTGCTTTTCTGCATAATTTGGCAGATGCATTTGCGTCGATTGCTGTCATCATTGCTGGCATACTAATCTATCTCTTTGGATGGTACTTCATAGATCTTATTGCAACCATTGCCATTTCTGCCTATATTTTGATCCAAGGGCTCGTCATGATCCGTGCTTGTATCCTCATTCTCATGCAGGGAGTTCCTGAGCATATAGATCCAAACACTATTCGTTCCTCTCTATTAGCATTGGATGGCGTAGACAGTATCAATTCTATGCATGTATGGCAATTGGATAATGATCGCGCCTTCTTGGACGCCTCTATATCAACTACCGCAGCCCACGAACCAAAAACAGTACAGAAGGCCATAAAAAATCAATTGATCGCCGAATTTGGGATATACAACTCAACTATCGAATTGCATTAGCTTCAAACCGATGCGATCCCCAGCGGTATCTGATTAGATTCAAAATAAGGTGGAAATTGCACTGAAGGTTCCAATAGCACTACCAATTGTAGTAAGAAAAAATACAAGCAAAACCCTACTTACACGGTTTCGATAGACCCCGCGCAGCGTTCGGATATCATTTGTTACGTTCTGAAAATCCCGTACCAATGGTTTTCTGAAACTTCCTTCTATTATTCCTGCAACAAAACCAACACCAATTGCTGGACTCAAGGATGTAAACGGTGCTGCTAGAAATGTCCCTACGATTGTAATTGGGTGCGCGAGCGCAAGAATGGCTGCAAACGCGGATAATGTGCCGTTCACCATGAACCAAGAAAGAAAATTATTAAAGACACTGGCCCAATCACTGGTGAACGCTCCTCGCGTGATGAGCGCAATAATCCCAATAGGAATTGCCCACTTGAGAAAGACCCCTATCTTCGAAGGTTTCGGCACCTCACTCAACTGATCACAAGAGATATCATATTCTTCAGCCTCCAGGGCTCGAAGATGTTTTTCAACCCCTTTAAGATGACCCATTCCGAGTACAGCAACAATACCCTTTCCGGGACTTTCGTGTATTTTTTTTGCTAGATATTGATCTCGTTCATCAATCAACACCGTTTTGATCGACGGAAGCTGATCACTAATTTCTTTCATCATCGAATCTATTGCGTCTTGGTTCTTCAATGATTCTATATCTTCTGATTTCATTGATTTTGTTGAAAAAGAAGCGGAAAAAAGAGCCTCCAATAGTCGCAATTTCTTCAAGAATCCCGTTTTTCGCCACGCACGTTTTAACGTTTTCTCAATCGGGCGATCACACAATGAAACATGTATATTCTCTTTTTTGGCCAGTTTAAGCGCTTCGAGCATTTCCGCCCCGGGCGTAACATCACTTCCGATGCGTTTTTGATACGCCGAAAGCATAAGGGACGCAATCATAAACATACCTTGCTTTTTGCGCATAATTGATACTATATTGGTTTCTTGCCACCTCTTTTTGTTTATCAACGATTTTTCTCTACGCGCATCGAGTTCAACACAGACCGTATCGGGTTTCTTTGTTTCGATTACTTCTCGAACATCCTCAACACTTTCCTTAGAAACATGCGCAGTGCCGAGCAAATAAATCACTCGGCCATTCAATTGAATTTCAGTAATCATTAAAATACACCTTCGCAAAGGCGTTTTTCTATCTCTGCATCACCGGGATATTCGTTGTCTGGTATCTGGCCTCCTGCCATATGAGCGTGTCCTCCTCCTTGCCCGATATCCTCTACAACCTTGCGGATAAGCTGGTCGCATGGATAACTCTTATCTTCACTTCTCAAAGATATACGAATTGTCCCACTGTGTCGTATAACCACTGCAACAATGGTTATCTCGCGCAATCCTAGAAAAAAATCGGCGAGTAGAGCTTGAACCTCTACGCTACACTCAATCGAAATAGAAACAAATATAAGCTGGTTATGACGTCTGTATTTTTTCAAAGCTTCTTGAAAAACCGATAGGTTATCTATTGATAACGAATTTCTCAGCAAACGGCTTGCAAGAGCCCAATCCCCGAGGTAGAACAATTCGCTATATGCACGCAGATCGGTCTGTGAGACGCCACGAGTCATAAACATTGTGTCCATCATAATACCCATCAATAAAACCGTAGCAATGGACTGCGGTACATTTGTCTTGCTATCACGAAAATAATCCCAAACAATGGTGGCACAAGAACCATACGAAGCTCGGATATCTTTATAGGTCACGTATTCCGGATGAGAAAATTTATGGTGGTCGATAATTGCACAAATCTTTACATCATCATCTTCTGAAATACTAGGAAGCCCATCAACGGTGATTATCTGCGCCCCTCCCTCTACGACATCATCATAATGATAGATAGAAATATTTAGAAGTAAAATGGCGTGTTCCAACGACGGGCTTTGCAGCATGCCTTTATATACAATATGGGTTTCTATACCAACCGACTGCAATAAGTACTGCAAACCAAATGCAGCAGCAACTGCATCATGATCCGGAAAATCATGCGTCATAATACAAATTTGTCTGTCGGTACGGAGTTCTTTAATAAGGTTAGATAATCGCTTACCGGCTAATTTTGACATCCCACTTATCGACCTTGTACCGAGCGATGTTCGTTTCAAATATCGCTCGTCCATCTTCTGAGTATACAATCTCATAAAATTTGGTTGCAAGTCGTATATTTCCCAATACCTCGTAGAATGCTCCAATATAAAAGTATCCTTTGTTTTGGTCCACCTTGTCCTCGATGCTAGAAATCCGTTGTTCCGCACCTAATATATTTGTCGAATCCAACAAAAGATTCATCACTATATAAAATACATCTGTCTGGGGAAGTTTTTTTATCACCGGTATAAGAAAATCTTTCAGTTCATTCGTTCTTTCAAGAGCATAATAGGAAAGCCCTATCATCATTGCATATTCCGAGTAATCTTCTTCTTCATAAGCCTGGTGCAAATAAGGCAATGCTTGCTCGTATAGACCGTCTACGAAAGAAGAAACGCCATATCCCGTATGCGCCTGCGAAATATCATTTCGTATAGACAATACCATTTCATAATCTTTTCTAGCCAATTCAAAATCTAGCAATAATTCGTATATTTGTGCTCGGTATAAATATGCAATGAATACATCAGAACGTAGCTCTATGAAATCATCGTAATCTTCTAGTGCAATTTCAAATCTACGCAATTCGGCCTGCAAACGACCTCGGTCAAGATAATGCCAAGCGTATGTTGGATTAATTTCTATCGCTCGAGTATAATCTGCAATTGCTGGAATAAACATATCCTGTAGTGCATTTACCTTTCCTCGATATGCATAGAGCATGTGGTTTTCGGGTTCCAATGATATCGACTCGGTGTATAGTTCTTCTGCATGTACATAGCGCTTATTTTGCTCATGAACCATTGCCATCCCTTCTAAAGCTCGTGCATCTCGGCGAAGTTTCAAGCTGTCTTTAAACACCCTCTCTGCCTCTGCATATGTTTCCATTTCAAAATACACAGTCGCAAGGTTTGTTAACACATCTGGATCCTCTCTGTTCATATCCAAAAGATTCAACAAGCGTAACTCTGCTGTTTTCCAATCATTCCTACGCATAGAGATTAAAGCCAAGCTGTGCATCACCTCGTATTGCATCTCTTTAGTAGTTTCAATGGTAGTTAGAAGAATTTCAGCCTCTTCTAAGGTCCCCTGTAAAAGGTAGGCCTGTGCTGCCCAAAATACTCGATCAACTTCTTCTAATTCTTCAATCCTTACACCTTCTTCTAGGGGCAAATAGTAAAATGGTGCATTCTCAATCAACAATGCAATGCTTTCTTTTTTTTTGGTTTGTTCTTGATCCATTACCGTTTCTTTCTCTTCATCTAATGCATTATCCTCGGAAACATTTGTTGTCTCACACGTGAGAATAACAACACTCAGTAAAAAACACATCAACAGTGTAAATCCAGTCCTATTCTGCCGCATATCAGAGAATCGGTGTTATATTGTGCTGTAATTAAGAAATTTTTATTCTCATCAGCATTCCTTCCAAAGATTATCAGATTTATATCTTGTTTTCACAGATATATAGCGGTATTATTTCTCTGTGAAGGGTATAAAAAGATATCGATCCGTTGTAGTGCCACTCGTATACCTTGCCCTATTCGTTGGCTTTCTCTTCCTTCAGTATTCTGGACGTCTGAGCGTTCAAGGGTCCGTATCTTCGATGCAATATTCCGCATTAATTGCCCAGGGATACGATGAAACCTCCCCCCTCATCACAAGAATACATGTCACATATTCGGGAGTTCGTTTTTTGTTCTCCGAGCAAAACAAACTCACATTATATACCCCCGATGAAACATTAGCGGTATCGGTGCAATCATACGAAGTAGAGGATCAAAGCCTCATCGTTAGATTCGAACAATCGATATCCATACGATTCGCAGAACAGGGAACGAATGGCATCAGTATTTCCATCGAAACACCCGACTCTCTCGCTCAATACGAAACAATTCAGATAAGTCTCTCCCCCAATGCAGACTATGCAAAAAAAATCGATAAAGAAAACCCCGAAATTATTGAATTTCTGGACCAAGAAACCACCTATATTCTCGTTCTTCCTCCTTTTTCGCAGTATGTAGAACAATCAACCGATCTGCTTCAAATTGCTCTAACAAATAGACAAACAACCTTAAAATTGAGCGAAAGTGTTGAGTCAGGAATTCGAGTAGAACAGGTGGATATTCTTGAACAGCTGCCAGTAATATCCGCAGAATCGCATACCAACCAAATCGAACAATACATCGATGAGGCTTATCTTGGGTGGACCGATACCCGATTAAATGGCGCCTCAGGAACCTGGGATCGATTTACAGAACCTCCCATTTTTTCTGAAGAAATTATAGTCTCGCTCCTCAGAGAAGCATGGCTATCCGATGACCTCGATTTCAGTGATGATGAATACAGTGAACAAGCCATCCGTATGAGAAGTATCGCTCAGTTACATCTTTCTGAACTGAGTTTTAACGCTATGGCCTATCTTGGATTTATGCAAGACATTGTTCCTCGTCAATTAATCATTCAGAACAATCGCCTTGAATCCCTCCTCAACGCAACTCTTTCTCAAGATATCCGGATTCTAGAGCAACCGGACTTAATACCTTTTACCTATTTCACAGGGACGGATGAACTCATAACCAGGTTAGAAAACTTTCTTTTGTTTGTAGAACCTTCCACATTGGCTGTCGAATATGCCATCTACTTATTCGAACATTATACACTCAAAGAGACCTATCCCAGAGAAACTCAATCGTGGCTCTTAGGGTTCGAATCGATCGGAGAGGAACAAATCATCCCCAATCTTATCCGCGTTGATGGCGAGTTGTTTATTAAAACCGGCATAAACCAAGTGAATACTTTGTTATCTTTGCGTGCCGGTCTCTCATTTATTCGATATGGTGAAGAAAGAACAGACGAAAATATGATAAACCTGGGGCGCAACCTCGTTCAAGCGGTATTAAACCTAAAAAGTGAACAGAATACAATTCCTAACTTTATCTATCTGGGTTCTGATAATGCAGAAACCAGTCAGGATCACTTTAACCCCGAATCTGCCTATTCTTTTCTAAGGGTTGAATCTCCTGGCCCCCATTTAACGGGCCTTACCACCTCTGAGCAACGTTCATGGGCCTGGGGAGTTGGAGAAATCGCAAATTCTGATTTTTCTGACGATGAGTTGCAAATTCTTATTAATTCTCCCCCAAATCGTACCAGCTATTTCTTGTTCCACAACATCGCTCCTTTCGATAGCATGACCCTCTTCGGGCTGCAATGGAGGAACGACCCAACCTTCGAAATCTATGCACGCGGGAGACATTATGATGAAGAATTGCGAAGTGTCATGATAAAACACAACGATTCAATCCCGCAACGAACGATAACCTTCACCTACACAAATATTGAGTAAGTCTCTGTACACACTCCCAGTAAATAATGATAGAATTTCCTCTCTACATGATGTAATCCCTGTATGACTATTGCATGGCATCCGGAATAATGTTCTTCTTCCAAACTAGTTCAAAGCGCCAGCTGCCTAGATTTACAACAAAAAATCTTCAGAAATATTACTCCACCTAGCTTCGCTTATTCAGTAACAAGCAGTGCTTCATGGAGACCTATGATGTATATGTCCAACACATAAGAGGCCTCTTTGCCTCTTGTGTGTTGTGTGCTTCCTTTTGACGAGATGGAAGCACCATCGTTTTTCATGGTCTTCCTATAGGGTATATGTAGCGCGAACAAACTATTTTTTACTTTTTATTTTACATCTTTATTTGGATATTTATTACACCGCTGATCCCTTATAATTCGTATTCAAAATATCAAAAATCGACTTGTATATCTTCTTTCTCGTTTCTTCTATCTCGAGAAATTATTTAGATTGCGGAAGTGCTTTTTGATCCATTCCTTCCTTTGGAGCGGGAAATAGTGCAATTCGAATATATAAGTTTCTATGGGTTCATCGATTTGCATTCGCTATGACTTTCTTCCTCTCATATGTTTTTCTGTTATGTTTAGCATTTTTTTAGTTATGTGCTCATATTTTTTTTGATACACTGCAGCATGAGTATTCCTACTTCTTCCCTTCCCATTTCTCGATTTGAAACCATTCAACAATCGGTTAACATTTTTTTTATGCGTCACGGACAAAGTATTGCGAACAAAAGCAATACGGTGCAAGGACGAGCAAACAGCGCTCTGAGCAAAGAAGGGCGAACCCAAGCACGAATATCGAGTAACTATTTCAAACCTTTTAATCTCGATGGAATTTATTCATCACCGCTCATACGGGCAAATGAAACGGCAAAAATCGTATCGAAAGAACTAGGCCATGACCCTGAGGCTGTCGAAGCGATTGAAGAATTACAAGAACTTGATACCGGTATCTTTAGCGAACGATCCATAGACTCACTCAAAATCGAAGAACCCAAACTCTGGAATGACTACCAACGTTTGAGCTGGGATGGGGTTCCCGAGGCAGAAGGGGCTGCATCGCTCCGCATACGATCCGATAGAATATGGGAGAAAGTCGCCGAGCTCGTACAAGAAGGCAAATCGTCGATTCTCTGCGTTGCTCATGGTGGCATCATGCAATGGATCGTTAAAGCAAGTTTCACCCCCGAAGGCCGATGGATGCCACTCTTGCAGATAAATAACTGTGGTATTTTCCATCTTCACGTAAGACCAACCGATGCAAAAGAATCGGTTATTGCAACCTGGCGCGCCTTTAATCGAATAGAATACGAAGAATAACTTCCACTTCGTACACCATAGCCTACATCACATGTAAATGAATTCGGAACCTACTACTCACCAGCCCAGCTACGTTGATAATTCCATGATTACAGAAAATCCTCCTAGTTCATTCTCTACTCATTGTAGAAACCACTGAACATCACTCACATCGGAATATAAAATGCTCTTATTTCGTTTAAGTTTATTATTTTAGTTTTATATTATATTTGCATTTGTGGACTTTTAATATATAATTACTCAAAATATGTAAGGAGAGAACATGAAGTTCACGAGAAAGACAGCATTATTTACGTGTTTGTGTATATGTCTATTGATTTTGAGTGCCTGCTCATCAAACGGAGCTACTCAATCAACAACCTCAACCTTTGGTGCGGTAGACCAATCAATAATCTATGATAACGGAACAGGTAATCCCGCATTACTATCTGCATCGGTAGAAGGTGATTTGCAACTATCCCTCCAAAAAGGGGACTGGAAATTGACCTGGAACGACGAATTCAATGATGAAAGTGCAGACATTGGCATTAATTGGGCCTATGATCTTGGAAATGGATTCTATTTCGACGGTGATTTTATAAATGGCTGGGGTAACAATGAACTGCAATGTTATACCGACCATGCATCCAATGTTTATCTTGAAGACGGATCACTCGTTATCAGGGCAATAAAAGAAGACGCCTCGTACACCGCAGAGGGCCGAACAGATACGCAACAATGCAGTTACACTTCTGCAAGAATCAAAACAAAGGGGAAATTCGCCCAAACCTATGGACGATATGAAATTCGTGCAAAGTTACCAGCAGGGATCGGTCTCTGGCCAGCAATTTGGATGCTCAGCGAAGACGATGAATATGGTAGCTGGGCAGCCAGTGGTGAAATCGACATCATGGAAAACAACGGGAACACCCCCGAAACCGTTCTCGGAACCCTGCATTATGGTGCAGAATTCCCCTACAACACCTCATCCGGTGATGAATATCATTTTCCAGAAGGAACCGATGCAACAGATTTTCATGTTTACGCCCTCGAGTGGGAACCTGGCGAAATACGTTGGTACGTAGACAATGTTTTAACTCAAACCCAGAACGCTTGGTACACCCAATCGGACCCCATCGAGCACGATCTCTATGATTATCCCGCTCCATTCAACAAGGATTTTCATCTCATCATGAACCTCGCAATCGGTGGAAATTTCCTAGGAAACCCAGCGCAGTCATTGATCGATAAAACGATGAGCGAACCAAAAAAAATGGAAATTGACTATGTGCGTATTTATGCAAAGGATTCTTATACCTCTGATGTTGAACCTCCAGAAATAGAATTTCCATGGCTGAACGAATCTCGACCAAGCCTTGCGGGAGGAAACCTCATCTATGACAGTAGCTTTGATTGGAACGCAGGCGATACAATTCAGCGCGAAAACGGGTCAACATTCCAAGTCACCCCAGACAGCTCCTATTGGAAAAATTTAGAAATAAACGATGGCGAACACACGATTTCTACCGAGCACAATGTACTCGAAATCGATGTGACAAACGAAGGAACTGCATTTTTTAGCAATCAGATACTCCATGAAAAACTCACCATTGAAAAAGGATTCACCTACACCGTCTCATTCCACGCGGGATATCTTGGGTCGGTCCCAGAAAAAAATATTATGGTCAAACTTGGTGCTGGAGAAGAACGTGGCTGGGCAAATTTCAGTGGTGATCAATACATAACCCTCCATGACGATTTCAATGCATACGAATTCAGTTTTGATATGAATGATGAATCACATACACTCTCAAGACTAGAATTCAACCTTGGCGCTATCGGCACCGGAAAGTTCTATTTCGATAATGTAGTCGTGAAGAAAACCGGAGAAGTTCTTCCACCAACCATGCGCTCAGCTGTTGCTGGTGGAAATTTGGTTTACAATGGCGGTTTCGACTGGAACATAAACAATTCGTACGCCCTGGAAGATGCCAATTCAATACAAATATCCGCCGACACCCCTGGTATTCCTGATCTAGCCGGGAGTTCGTTTTGGAGCTTTTATGCCCAACCAGGACATGGAGGAGTCGATCTTAGAATAGAGGAAAATAAATTTCTCTTATCGGTTGATGCCGTCGATAGCGGAAATGATTGGCATCTACAGCTGATGAACCAAGGGATTCCGATTTTGCAAGGAGCATCTTACACCCTCTCATTCACTGCAAATGTAATCGATGATAGTATTAGCCAAGGACGCAAGATAACCGCATTGGTCGGCGAAATAGGAAAGGCCTATACCCGCTTTGGACAAACCCAAGTGGTACTCACCGATACGCCAACTGAATATTCTTTTGATTTCACAATGGGGTATGCAACCGATCTCGAAGCGATGGTACAATTCCTCCTCGCTGACGGGATTGGCGATTACACGCTTATCATCGATGACGTCTCATTGACGATGAACTAATCCATCTGCACACATCGAGGCTTCGGCCTCGGTGTTTTATTCTTTTATTTCTCGCCTGTAGAGTATATCTTATTCGCTTTGCTACGTAGCCAAGGTCAGTCTACGTGTTTGCCTGCTTTTTTAGACGTTCTGCTACTGACTCTGCGTCAAAACCAAATTCCTTGGCGAGATCTTCTGCCGCCCCGGACATACCAAATCCGTGGATGCTAATGTTTTGAGTCCCCTGTACAAAAAATTCCCAAGATTGAGCAATTCCCGCTTCGATGGTAAATACCTTGGCTGAGGATGGAATCAATTGGCGTTGTAATGCACCATCTGATTTGAATCGTTGTAATTCGGAGACAGAAATAACCCGAGCTGAAATTCCCGATATTTCAACTGCCTCTCGAGCAAGTGGCACTTCGGAACCCGTTGCCAAGATTACGTTCTTTGGTGTGTCATCTGTCTGGTAATATATATAGGCTCCCTTAGGATACGAGCTCTCCCATGAAGAATCATGCTTTGGAAGAACCGGCAATGCCTGCCTCGTGACTACAATGCAACTCGGCCCTTCATGGAGCAATGCAGCCCGCCAGGCTTCATTTGTTTCCTCTCCATCCGCTGGACGCCAAACCTGTAATCCAGGAATCGCCCTAAGTGCTGCGAGATGCTCGATAGGCTGATGCGTGGGCCCGTCTTCTCCCAAAAAGATGGAATCGTGACTAAGCACATATATCACTCGAAGTTTCATAAGCGAACTCAGCCTCAAAGCAGGTCTCAGATAATCGCTAAAGGTCAAAAAAGTCGCGCAAAAAGGAATAAACCCTCCATGAGCAGCAATCCCATTCACTACGGCGGCCATTCCATGTTCCCGGACTCCAAAATGAAACTGACGCCCCCTAGGGCTGCCTGCTTGAAATACCCCTACCCCGCTCATTCCTGTTCCGTTCGAACCCGTAAGATCAGCAGACCCTCCAACAACATAGGGCAAAAGGTTTACAATGGCTTGTATTGATGCCTGTCCTGCCTTGCGTGTTGCAAGTGATTGTCCTTCTTTGTAAATGGGAAACGCGATGTCACGCAAATTGGTAGCATGAGACAATTCAAAACGTTCCTTCCACTCGGCATATAATCCTGGATTTTCTGTTTTCCATTCTTCGAATACACCGCACCAATCAGCATAAGCATTTGAAGACCGTTTTTCTGCTCGATCGTTGAGAGTTCTTATAGTTTCGGGAACAAAAAATTCTTCCTCAGAAATACCCAATCTCTTCTTCGTTTGTAGAACCTCTTCTGAACCTAGAGGGGCTCCGTGTGCTGCAGCACTTCCTTCTTTGTTGGGTGAACCTCTGCCAATCCTAGTCTTACACACAATCAAACTGGGACGTTCACTCTCATTCTTTGCGTCATATACGCAACGCTCGATCTCTTCCACATCATGCCCATCGCAAGAAAGGCAATGCCACCCATACGCAGCAAATCGCGCCGCAACGTCCTCAGTAAAAGCCAAATCCGTGCTTCCATCGATACTTATTTCATTATCATCATAAAATATTATTAATTTTCCTAACTTCAAATGTCCAGCAAGAGAGGCTGCCTCTGAGGTGATGCCTTCCATCATACATCCATCACCCGCTATCGCATACGTGGTGTGATTACATATCTCATGCTTCGCTGTATTAAATCGTTCTGAAAGCATCCGTTCTGCAATAGCAAGTCCCACCGCATTGGCAAAACCTTGCCCCAAGGGCCCGGTAGTAACCTCGATACCGAGTGCAGCATCACGCTCTGGATGTCCCGGTGTTCGGGAATGTAATTGTCTAAAAGCCCGCAAATCATCGAGAGAAAGATCAAACCCACGAAGATGTAACAAGGAATACAAAAGCATGGATGCATGCCCACAAGAAAGAACAAATCTGTCACGATTAAACCAATCGGGATTCTTTGCATCAAGGTGCATCGCATCAAAAAACAAATAACTTCCCAATTCAGCAAGGCCTAGGGGAGCTCCTGGATGTCCTGAGTTTGCCCGTTCAACTCCATCTATGCTTAATCCTCGCACTGTATTTGCAATGGTTTGTATGTCTTTTATGTTTGTTTTCTGCATGGTATTCTGTTCGTATCGTACCTATTTGGAGGTCCTATGCATAGTTTTAAGATAGCCGTGTTGCCCGGAGATGGCATCGGTCCAGAAGTCATGGCAGAAACATTAAAATTTCTACCTATCGTTGAGGAGCATTATTCGGTCAGTTTTCAATGTACAGAGAAAAACGTCGGAGGCGTTGCTATCGATGAAAATGGCAAGGCCTTGCCAGATGACACACTCGAAACTTGTATGAATAGTGATGCGGTATTGTTTGGTAGTATCGGCGGACCAAAATGGGAACATTTGCCTCCTTCCGAACAACCAGAACGAGCTGCCTTGCTTCCCCTGCGTAAAAAACTTGGTTTGTTTGCAAACCTCCGCCCATCACGCATTTATCCATCTTGCACTGACCTTTCTCCACTCCGTAGCGACATTGCAAAGCGTGGGCTCGATATCCTCATTGTGAGAGAACTTACAAGCGGTATCTATTTTGGCACGCCCAAGCACCGTAACGACACAGAAGCTCTCGATACTATGCGCTATACCCGTGAAGAAATTGAACGTATCGCTGATCTCGCGTTCTCATTAGCACAAGCGAGAGGAAAAAAACTTACTTCGGTTGATAAAGCAAATGTACTCGAAACCATGGTCTTATGGCGACAAGTAGTCGCAGAAGTTAGCAAACGATACCCCGACGTTGATTATACAAACATCTACGTAGACAATGCGGCAATGCAAGTTGTTTCCAATCCGCAACAATTCGATGTTATGCTCTGTGGCAATCTTTTTGGTGATATTCTCTCTGATGAAGTAGCTATGCTTACTGGGTCACTCGGCATGCTCCCGAGCGCTAGCATCGCTCTAGCGGGCTCCGAAGAAACTAGTCCAAATCTTTATGAACCTGCGGGTGGATCTGCTCCAGACATCGCCGGTATGGGTATTGCAAATCCAATTGCCCAAATTCTTTCTCTTGCTCTCCTACTACGACTTACCTGTAAACTTGAATTACCCGCTAGAATGTTAGAACAAGCGGTTTCTGATACATTGAGCGAGGGCATCTTCACAAAGGACATAGCCCAGGGCAAGCCCGCTGTATCTACCTCTCATATGAGTGGGGCAATTACAGAGCGCTTCAAGTATTTGCTGGGAACATAGGTCTGACTAGTGCCACAAGCCGGTACTATCTACTACCTACACAGGCTGCACTGTTTTTCAACAATCTGAATGCCCACGTTCTTCTACGAAGAACTGTCGGGAATATGCTAAGTGTCGCTCTTTAAGGATTCTATGACTTTCAAAAATTTTCTTTCTGAAATGGCGTTATAGGCTTCTTTAAACACGCCCCCGGAGTAGAACCGAAAATAGGGGATCAAATGATTATCCCAAAGGTCTTCCTTCACCGCCTTGATTTGATCAAAATGAGAATCTTCATCGTATACGCACAAGAATATTGAAAAATCATCCGAGCTTGGTTCGACATTCTTCAGCCATGTCTGTACTCGATGCCAATCACCGCACCATCCTTGTGTGAAAATACTTACAACTATTGGTGAAGACTTAATCACCTCGTTCGAGAGCTCTTTATTCTCAATGAGGGAGAGTATGTCTTGTTTTGAAAGTGTCTGCATACCATATGGTATAATTTCCTGAACAATGATTATAGCCTTTGATGGGCGTTCCCTATATAAAAGTTCATCATTACTGTGTAAAAATATGTCAAAAAATTTCACACTAAAGCAGAATACTTGCAAGCTTTTGTTTTGCATAAACAGTAACATGCAAAGACATACGTAAACGCTGTAAACTGCCGATCGATCACCCTACGACATTATGTATGTCTTAATCCTTTCCATATCCGATAAAATTTTAGGCTCCCCAAATAATTGACCTCTGTATGATTTTTATCTTAGAATTTAACCAATGAAACATTTTCCACTATTTTACAAATGTCTGTTCATCATCCTAATTGTATTCGTTTCAACGGCTTCGCTGTATGCTTCTGGCTCTTCAGAAACCAAAGACAAGATTCTCAATATTTATGCTGCAAGAAATTATGCCAGCGATGAGATTGCCATTGCACAATTTGAGAACGTCTACTCAGCAACGGTCAATGTAATTTCTGGAAATCCTCGCGAACTGATCGCGCGGCTTAGTGCGGAACAAGAAAACACTCCAGCAGACATACTCATCGCCCCCGATGCCGGAGCATTGACTCAAGCGCAGCATTCTGGGTTTTTACAACCCATATCTTCATCCATCGGATCCTTTATTCCATCTAAGTTTAAAGCAAACGACAATTCATGGATTGGATTTACAAAAAGGGCACGAGTCCTTATATACGATCCATTGGTCACAGATCCAACCAATTTCCCAACCTATGAATCACTGGCAACCCGGTCGGATATAACCATCGCGACTCGTTCTAGCGCAAACGCCTACAATGTTTCTCTTATCGCTTCTCGAATTGCAGAACTAGGCACAGACCAAACCATCGCTTGGGTTGCGGGATTGGTGAATAACTTCGCGCGCGAACCTCAGGGAAATGACCGAGGTCAAATAAAACTCGTTGCTTCTGGAAATGCCGACGTGGCTATATCAAATTCCTATTATCTTGGGCTTATGATTCATTCGCAGGACCCTGCAGAACGCGCCATCGGTGAATCGCTTCGCATATGGTTTCCAAACCAAGACAGCTCGGGTACCCATATGAACATCAGCGGCGCTGGGCTCATCAAATATACAAAAAACAAGGAACTCGCCGAAAAATTCATTGAATATTTGCTCTCAGAGCAAATCCAAGAGCTCTATACGAATGAGAATTATGAATATCCGGTGAACCCAGCCGTGCCCCCTGGTCCGACGGTAGCTTCTTGGGGTTCATTTAAAGAATCGAATTTCAACCTCTCAGATTTACGACCGTATTTACAAGAAGCTATCAACATAGCCTCACAAAACGGTTGGTACTAATTGAACCAGGCGGGCGATGATGATCACAGGCCTGAAATCTCTAGCACGATTTTTTGCGACCAATCGTCTCGGTATAATCATTACCCTTATCATGACGGCTCCGATCATTGCCCTGTTTTTCTTTCCTTTTGGGGACGCATCCGCGGAAATAGTCGGTCAGACTCAGCTCATACCCTTCATGTGGAACAGCATTATAGTCGGTCAGACTCAGCTCATACCCTTCATGTGGAACAGCATTATTGTAGCGTTATCTACAACGGTTCTTACTCTTTTTATTGGTATAGGATCTGCCTGGCTCGTCTCAGTATATGATTTCCCTGGAAAACGCCTGCTGGAATTACTCATCATATTTCCAAAAGCAGTCCCCGCGTACATAGCGGCGTTTGGTATCCGAGAAACATTGACCTTTCCCGGGATTGTTTCGCGATTCTTCTCCATGTTTGTTTCAGAAGGTTCAGTGTCCTTTCCTATCCATTCACATTTCGGATTGATTATCGTTCTGGCCCTTGTTCTCTACCCCTATGTGTATCTGGCCGCACGGGCTTCATTTTTGCAACAATCCAAGCATATCAGTGATGCCACTCAGGGATTTAGGCGATCTCCATCAGATATATTCTTTACTATCACATTGCCATTATCACGCCCAGCACTGAGTGCCGCCGCTTCTCTTGTATTCGTTGAAAGTTTGAATGAATATGCAGCCGCTTCGTATTTGGGAGTTAAAACACTGACAACTGAATTATTCAGATCATGGACCTATGCTTATAATTTCCAATTCGCGAAATATGGATCTCTAATCTTATTGGGATTGGTTCTTATTGCCTTATTGATTGAGAATAACAGATCCAACCATTTCCATTTTGTTCCCTCCGGAAATTCGATTTCCTTCACTCGAGCATCTACAAAAAAGACAATTATGATCTGGTGCATGCTTCTCACTCCCTTCCTACTAGGGTTTGTTTTGCCTCTCATTCAGCTTGTATATTGGTCATTTTTACAAACTCCTGCGCTGCAAAACACCGTATTATTCGCATTTAGGAGCTTCTTGTCTGCTACAATCGTTGCCTTTTTATGCGTTGCAGGATCATTATTAATTGCAAACCATCATTCAATTCTTCATACAAAACGAAATCCCCTTATTTCACACACATTACACACAAGCTATGCCATACCAGGAGCCGTATTGGCTATCGGTATTATGGCATTGCGTACTTATATCGCCAAAGCACTTGCCTTTATTTCTCCTCCCGAATGGGTTCCGATATTGTTCGCGGGAAATTCATTGCTACCACTGCTCTTTGGACTCTGCGCTCGCTACATCGTTGTCGCATACGCACCACTCTATGGAGCAATGTCCACCCGGTGTAGACTCTTTGCAGAGGCTTCTCGCAGTTTAGGAAAGAGTAATCTATCAACCCTCGTAAAAGTTCAAATCCCCGTTATGAAAAAATTTATCATAGCAACTACTATTTTGGTATTTATCGATGTTCTTCGTGATCTTCCGCTCACCGCGCTTTTACATCCATTCAATTTCCGCACTTTGCCAGTAGAAGTACACCGACTCATCGAATATGAACTCGTTATAGAAGCCTCATTTCCTGCCCTTTGTCTTGTCTTCTGTGGCTTACTCCCCCTTTTCTTTTTTGCTAGAATTGAGTCTATACCTCTATGCAATCTTCACAAAAGAAACATATTGAAATCACAAACGTAAGCAAAATTTTCACCCCCGCTGATGGACCCGTTCTAAACGATGTAAACTGTACTATCCCGAAGGGGATGATCACCGCTCTAGTTGGAAGCAGCGGCTCTGGAAAAACAACCCTGCTAAGAATCATAGCCGGTTTCGAGCAAACCACGCATGGAACCATTCATATAGATGAAAAATTGGTCGCCTCTCCCACATATTCGATCCCTTCAGCGATGCGAAATATCGGTATGGTTTTCCAAGATTTTGCCCTATTCCCTCATCTAACGGTTCACAAAAACATCCTTTTTGGCATTGATTCTATTCCCCGTGCCGCCCAAAAAAAACGATTACAGGAATTACTCCATATGAGCAATCTTGGAAACGTTGAGCACAATTTTCCTCACGAATTGTCTGGAGGACAAAAGCAGCGCGTAGCCATTGCTCGAGCGCTCGCCCAAAAAAAACATATTCTCATCCTGGACGAACCCTTCAACAGCATCGATCTACACCTTAAAGACAGCATGCTCGAATCTCTCAGGAATATGCTTCTGGAGGAAAATATAACGACTATTTTTGTTACTCACGATCGGGATGAAGCTTTTCGGATTGCCGATCACATCATCTTGTTGAACAACGGGCATATTATTCAACAAGGGTCCCCAAAAAGCATTTATTCAAAACCTCAAAGTATGTTTACAGCAAACTTTTTTGGAAAAACAAACAAAGTGTCCGCACGTCCAAATGGGGATCACGTCATAACCCCTCTCGGGCCCATTGCTCTAAATAAAATATATACTTATAGGAATGATGCACATATAGAGGCACTTATGATTCGGCCATCGATGTTGCTTATAGAAGAACATACAGACGATGAATTCTGCACCTGTTGCCAAGGAACGCTCATTCAAAAACGATTCTATGGATCCTACCAAGAAGTGCAATTTACTGCGCAAAAAACACTGATAACTTGTACTTGTCCCCCTCAACAGGTATTAAAAGAACAAAAAAGCTATTGCCTATCCCTCCACCCCGACGCCCAACCCGCTGCTCTCTACGCACAATGAGGCGTCTTACCACCAATTTCTCAATTTATCGTGAATTATTGACAATACCATGTGCCGAACATACCATACGTATATAAATGAATGTTTTCTTATATCCTGGACAAGGATCGCAGTATCTCGGGATGGGTCTCGATTTCTATGATTCTTTTCGAGAAGTACGTGAAATGTTCGAGCAAGCATCAGATATTGCCGGTTGTGATGTCCATCGTTTGTTGAAAGATGGACCCCTCGAAACGATTTCGCGCACCGATATGTCTCAGATACTCATAACCCTTGTAAATCTTTCCGCGGCCTATACTCTGAGAGAAAGAGATATACCCCTAACCAGTGGGACTGTCGCTGGATTCAGCTTAGGCGAATACGCTGCCTTGGCCGATGCCGAAGTCCTATCTATTGGCGATGTATTGGAAATTGTCCATGCTCGAGGAAAAGTAATGGAAGAGCATTCACGAACCTGGGATGAAGATAACCAACCATCGGGTATGCTTGCCGTATTGGGTCTAACGAGTGAAGAAATTATAGAAGCAGTGAAGAACGTAGATCGGGCCTATATCGCGATCCACAACAGCCCCCAGCAGACCGTCTTATCGGGAACCTATATGGGTTTGGTCAAAGCAAAAGAAGCGTTATCACATGCCCGAAGATGCGTCCCTCTAGCCGTATCGGGTCCCTTCCATTCACCACTTATGGAAGAAGCTCGGATCAAATTTGCCGAGGTACTCTCTGGGTATACGTTCAACCCTCCTCAAAAAATTGTATACTCGAATGTAACAGGAGCTCCCGAATCAAGCCCGGAAACATTACGTTCTCTGTGTGCCCTGCAACTTGTTTCTCCAGTTCAATGGGTCGACACAATGCAATCTATATCCATAATCAACAACCTTTCACTATACGAGGTTGGTCCCGGACGGGTCCTGCAGGGGCTTTGGAAAAATTTCATGAAAACACAATCTACTAACACCCCACCAGAAGTAATTCTGACCGGTGTTTTAGACTCATAATCGAGGAATATATGGAACTGATTGGCAAACACATCATTGTAACAGGAAGTTCACGCGGCATTGGGCGCTCAATCGTTCGAGCTTGCGTTGAACACGGAGCATCTGTCTACTGCGTTAGCAGGAACGAAATGGACATCGTATCTGAATACACCCCGCTATGTGCTCAAGGTGCTTCTATCAAATTCTATCCCTGTGATGTTTCTGATGAATCGGCGGTAAAAACCACATTTGAATCGATTCTTAAAGACGCCCCCCATATAGACGGTCTAGTGAACAATGCCGGAATCGCAAAAGACGGCTTTATTTTTAGAATGCCTGTCGAGGCTTGGAATTCGGTGATAGATACCAATCTCAAAAGCTGCTTCCTCACCACCAGAGCGATTGCAATGCCCATGGCAAAAAAACGAGCAGGATCTATCGTGAATATAAGCTCAATCGTCGGTGTTATTGGCAATGCGGGACAAAGCAATTATTGTGCTGCCAAGGCGGGCATAATTGGTCTTACAAAAAGTCTTGCCCGTGAATTGGGTGGACGAGGTCTTCGCGTAAACGCCATTGCTCCAGGATTTATCGAAACCGATATGACCGAGGCTCTCAGTGAAGATCACAGAAAAACATTTATTAAAAGCATCCCTCTAGCGCGACCTGGTTCGAGTGAAGAGGTTGCAAAAACCTGCGTGTTCTTGCTATCCTCATATGCAAGTTATATAACAGGTGAAACAATTCGAGTAAGCGGGGGGCTAGGAGTATAGCATATGAAACGAGTAGTAATTACAGGATGGGGCGCAGTCACTCCCATAGGAAATAGTATAGGTGAATTCTCTCAATCTCTGAGAGCCGGAACAAGTGGGATTGGGCGCATTACGCATATAGATCCACAACGTCATACAACCACCTATGCTGCAGAAGTAAAAAACATAGAGCAGCATTCTCAATACAATTCGCGCGAATTGCGCAGAATGGACCCTTATAGCGTATTTGCACATCTAGCCAGCAAAGAAGCTCTCTCTATCTCAGGATTGACAGAATCATCCTTCGATCCTACTCGTGTAGGGGTCATTTTTGGTGTGGGGATCGGAGGATTCAAAACAATCGAAGATATATACATAAAGCATCTCGATTCAGAACACGATTCAGATCATATTTCCATCCCACCTCTATCGATTCCAAAACTTATCATAAACATAGGGGCAGGAAACGTAGCGCTTCACCACCAACTTCGTGGTCCTTGCTATACCGTTGCAACTGCTTGTGCTTCGGGCAATGATGCAATAGGTCAATCGTATACATTGATACGATCGGGAAGCGTCGATGCAGTTATCACCGGTGGGGTTGAAGCCCCCATTACCCATGTTGGCATCAGTGGTTTCAATGCGCTCCATGCATTATCCACGAAATTCTCTGAAGATCCCTCCAAGGCATCCCGACCCTTCGATAAAGATCGAGACGGATTCGTCATAGGCGAAGCTGCTGGCGTATTGGTTCTAGAATCAGAAGAACATGCAAAAGCTCGAAACGCACCCATACTCGGAGAGATTGCTGGTTACGCTGCAACCTGTGATGCGTATCACCAAACAGCGCCCCACCCCGAAGGTATTGGAGCTCAAGATGCTATGAAACTCGCTCTACAAGATGCCAATTTAGCTTTGACGGATATAGACTATATAAACGCCCACGGAACCTCAACTCCCATTAATGATCCTACCGAAACACACGCCATACGCGAAGTTTTTGGCCCCCACGCCGATGCATTAAAGGTCTCCTCTACAAAATCGATGACGGGTCACTGTATTGGCGCAGCGGGCGCACTCGAAGCCATTGCATCTTTGGTCGCCATACGTGAAGGATTCATACCTCCAACCATCAACCTCGATACTCCTGATGAACGTTGTGATCTTGATTACGTGCCGCACAAGGCTGAAGAGAAATCCATCAATGTAGCAATGTCAAACACATTCGGGTTTGGTGGACATAACGGAGTGCTGATCATAAAGCGTTACACCTAGTTAGCAATTAGGTTAGAATAAAAGGGATAAGACAACTCAAAAAGTACTGTATGCAGGTCCTTCTTAAGGAGTCCTGCTATATACAATCTAGATTGAAAACAAGTGCAGATTATTCTTCTTCTGGTTTAAACTCTGATTTTTCTGCACCACATACCGGACACACCCATTCCTCAGGCAAATCTTCAAACGGGGTCCCAGGTTCAATGCCCTCTTCGGGGTCACCATCTTCGGGGTCGTATATGTAGCCGCATACATCGCAAACGTATTTCTTCATACAATCTCCTGTGTGGTATTCAACAATATTCCTACTTCATTGTCAACACAAATAACCTTACTCCGAAATGTAAAACACTTTCTAAAGAATATTCTTTTTCGATATCAAAAATTTTATATATGCACACAATGAGAGAAGAAGTTACACAAGCTTTTCGACAGAGTTTCTGTAAGTAGGTTCAGAGATGACCGAAAAAGAGTTTGGTCCATCATGAAATCGAGGCATCCTGGCATGTTTGGTCAAAGCTTTATAAGCCTCTGTCGCTTCTTGAGTAATCATATACACACAGGAATAATTTCCTTCTCGAATAAGGATACCCCGTATATCACCTTGAACCGCAAACCAAACCTTTTTTTCACATCCATAATGCGCCGGAATACGGACAACTATCGGATTATAGCGATCCCATGCATTTTGTGATAAGGATTCGAGACGGGCCCAACCGGTTTTCGGTAAATTTCTATCGCCGTCTCTATGACCCCAATCAAAAAGAACGATTTCATCTTTTTTACGTACCGGCAAGAGAGGATGCGGATCCCAGTAGGCAAATCCCAGCTGCGTATTTCCGGCAAATTTTTCTTGAAATGGACCTGAAGAATACGAACGATACAAGGAATTATATTCTGCACCTCTATTCAATACTATTGCAGCACACATGACCAACTGTACACCCCATTCATGTATGATAACAAGCAAAGAATTTTTGTATGGATTGTATCCTCGCTGCATCGATCTCCCTGTACCCCTCTATGCTTCGCATCTTTGATAAGCGATTATGTACACAATAATAGGAAAATAGTACTCTGTCCCATGGCTGCATTGATTATCGTCGATGTACAAAACGACTTTCTTCCTGGCGGCGCACTCGCTGTACCCGAAGGAGACAAGATTATTGAACGAATCAACCATTTGCAAACGGAATACGAGCATGTTATTGCAACAATGGACTGGCACCCCCCTGATCATTGTAGTTTTGCGAGTAATAATAAGGGTACAAACGTAGGGGATACCATAGAGATAGATTCCTTGCCCCAGATCATGTGGCCAGAACATTGCGTACAAGGGAGCTTTGGAGCATCATTCGCCTCAGAGTTAGACATTCGTCTCATCACCGAGGTTATTCATAAAGGAACCAATCTAGACATCGATAGTTATAGCGGATTTTTCGATAATCACAGAAAAAACGAAACTTCGCTCCACCAGATATTATCCGGTATGAATGAGTCAAACCTGAATATCTGTGGCTTGGCAACCGACTATTGCGTCCTCTATACCGTTCTTGATGCAATTTCCCTCGGCTATACCGTTCGGCTGCATTGTGACGCTATTCGTGGCGTGAACCTGCACCCGAAAGACGTAGAAAATGCTCTACATAATATGGAGCAAGCTGGCGCAACCTTGCTTGAACGACCCTAGCATCGTTTTGACTGAATAGATAAATTATACCCTTATTTGTTGACTAACCTCTAATTCTTTGTTGATCAAAAATTTTGTTTTGCTCTTGCAAATATTTATTTTTTTCTCTATGCTGTATTGATGAAGTACTCGGTAAGACTATTCTCAATTCTATTGATTCTCTTTATAGCTGCTGTCATTGTATTTGCTCTAATTATCGGCAACAGCAACCCTTCTACTTCTGAAAAATCGTATTCCTCATCGGCCATACACGTTGTTACTACAACCGGTATGATAGGAGATGTTGTAAGCCAAATAGCTGGTGCTCATGCTCGTGTTACTGTAATCATGGGATCTGGAATAGACCCTCACCTTTACACTCCCACGCGTAATGATGTTAACGCGCTTAGCACTGCTGACCTTGTATTTTTTCACGGACTACATCTTGAAGGAGCGATGGCAAATGTATTAGAAGTTTTACAGAAAGAAAATCCAACGAACATTTTTGCCCTTGCAGAACAACTGTCTCCTTCTTCTCTAATCTATTCAGAAGAAACCCCCGACCCCCATGCATGGATGGATGTATCTCTCTGGTCGCAGACCATTCCAATTATTGCAAATATACTCTCGGGCATCGATCCAGAAAACAAAAATAACTACGAAGCAAATGCCAGTACATACCAGGAAACTCTTTCCGCATTGGATGCTTATGTACATGAATCAATAAGAACAATTCCGGAAGCGCATCGCATCGTAATCACTGCTCACGATGCATTTAGCTATTTTGGTGAGGCATACGGCATTACAGTGAGGGGTATTCAAGGTCTGTCTACCCTCAGCGAGGCAAGCCTTGAGCGAGTAAACAGTCTCGTAAATTTCATAGTAGAGCGCAAAATACCATCAATTTTTGTTGAAAGTAGTGTTCAAGACAGGTATGTCCGAAGTTTAATAGAAGGGGCTGCAGCGCAAGGGCATACTGTGTCTATCGGTGGGTCATTGTTCTCTGACGCTATGGGTCACCCAGAAACATATCGAGGTACATATGTAGGCATGATCGATCACAATGCTACTCTCATCACCCAAGCATTACATGGAATCCCTCGCCCGGGAGGATTTCAAGATCTACTCGATGAAGAGGAACAATGAACGCAAAAATACTACATGCCCATAACAAAGAACAATCCCTACGCAATGCATATCCCCTTTCCGTGGCCGACTTGATGGTTCACTATGGAAAAGATCCTGTCTTGTGGGATGTACACTTGGATATTGAATCCGGATGTATCGTTGGTGTCATGGGCCCAAATGGAGCAGGAAAATCAACGTTATTGAAAGCAATTCTAGACGTAATCCCAAACACCACCGGTGTTATTAAAATTTTTGGGAAACCGGTTAAACATCAATTACACCAATTATCCTATGTTCCACAAAGAGAAAGCATAGACTGGAACTATCCAATCACCGTAACAAACCTCGTGATGATGGGCCTCTATCGAAAATTGGGGATGTTTAAACGTGTTTCTATGGCCGAACGCTATGCCTGTATACAGGCTTTGGAAACCGTCGGTATGTCAGAATATGGAGATGCACAAATCGGCGAACTGTCCGGAGGACAACAGCAACGCGTTTTCTTTGCAAGATCCTTGATACAAGATTCGAATATCTATTTCTTGGATGAACCATTCGCAGGAGTAGATGCAAAAACAGAAGACGTGTTGCAGGAAGTATTACGTATGTTAAAAAAACGTGATAAATGCATCATCATAATCCATCATAATCTGCACACTGCACAAAAATTATTCGATCAAATCATTTTCTTGAACGGAACGGTCATAGCATATGGACCGATACAGGAAACATTTACAAAAGAAAATATACGTAACACCTATGCAGGCGAACCAAAATCCTTCTTTCAGGAATTTTGATCATGCATGAATTACCATTCCATTACAATACCCTTGTTGTCCTTTTTGGCACTTGTACTCTTGGGCTTTCTTCTGGAGTTTTGGGTGTTTTTCTATTGCTCCGGCGACGTTCCTTGATCGGCGATGCTATCTCGCATGGAAGCCTTCCAGGTATTGCACTCGCCTTTCTCATATTGTTTGCATTGGGTATGCGCATATCAACGTTTGGACTCCTCTTAGGGGCCGCAGTCACCTGTTTTATTGCGTTATCTTCCTTGCAATATTTTAGCTCATTGAAGATACTCGATGAGGGAACGAGTATCGCGGTTATTTTGAGCGCATTATTTGGATTTGGCATATTTCTACTGACAATCATTCAAAAATTGCCTACTAGTAGCGCCAGTGGCATCAATCGATTCCTATATGGGAAACCGGCAGCTATGCTCTTTTCTGATGCTATAGTCATAAGTATCATTTCATGTATCACGTTGACCCTTATACTGATTTTCTACCGCCCCATACATGCCTGCGTATTCGACTCCCTTTTTGCTCGGACCCTTGGCTATAAACCCGAACGAGTAGACATCCTTTTAGGACTATCATCGCTTCTGATGGTATTGTCTGGACTACAAGCAACCGGAATAATCCTTATTATCACATTCTTAATTATTCCCGCGGTCTCTGCCCAATTATGGACCAAGCAGCTCCCAACAATGCTCTTTTTGTCGGGTGGATTCGGTTTGTGTAGTACCTTTATCGGAACAATGCTTAGTACACGATTTGAGAATGCACCTGCAGGTCCCATCATTGTGCTGTCATCGAGTGTGATATTTGTCTTTAGTGTTTTATTAGGAAAACGAGGAGGGATCATATCCACCTCTCTAGAGCTTCGTTCTCAGAAAAAAAAGCGATGTATCCAGCAACTGCTGCGCGTCTGGCAAACAAGTTTTGAAAATATCTCCCCTGATGAAGAATTCTCATTAGATTCTTTATCAAGCCTATCCCTTCCTCACGCCTACGTACTAGAAAAAACGGGATGGACTCCCACTCAACTGTATGGAATTGCCAAATTACTTCGCAGAAACGGATGGATAGAAATAGTCGAAGAATATACCCTCACCCCCGATGGGGTTAGAGCCGCACTTACAACGATGCGAAGACATGAATTATACCATTTCCTTATTCGTAATGAACCAAGTCTCTTACACACCTTCTCTAATACGAATAACATGCAAGAAACGCGAGCACGTACCCAATTATCCCCAGAAATTCATAGCTTACTACAAGAAGAACACCCTATCCTCTTTTCTGAAACCGTAGAATTATTAATGGGAGAACGCTACGTATGATATTTACTTCGATCGACGCATGGATATTGGGCATAAGCATCTTCGCCGCAATCGCCGCGGCTCTCCCTGGTGGAATACTTGTACTCCGAAAAAATGCCCTCATGTCCGATGCCATATCACATGCTATTCTCCCTGGTCTCGCTATCGCATTCATAATAACCAACTCTCGCAATAGTATTATAATGTTTATCGGGGCAGTCATTGTCGCCGTTTTGCTGGTCTTGCTCCTTGAATACCTTCAAAAAACATTACGTACCGAAGCAAATGCCTTGCTTGGTATACTGTTCAGCATATTCTTTTCTATTGGCCTCTTACTTATGGTACAGGGAGCAGATAATGTCGATCTAGATCCTTCCTGTGTATTATTCGGAGCTTTAGAATTGACTCCTCTCATTTCAATATCGATATTTGGCCTGTCCATACCTCCAGCCTTTATACAACTGTTTGTGCTTTCAATCATTCACCTCGTGGTATTCGTTTTTTTTAAGAAAGAAATTTCTTTGTTTATATTTGATCCCTTGTACGCCCGTATGCAGGGGATTCCTGTACGAACAATACGCTATCTTTTGATCATTGATATAGCAATCACAAACGTTGCATTATTTGAAATCGCTGGCAGTATTATCACTATTGCCTTGTTCGTAATTCCTGCGGCAACAGCCCAACTTTTCTCAAAGAATATCACGGTCTTTTTTCTTGTAACAACAGCTTTCGGGGTTACCGCAATGATTAGTGGTTTTCTGATCTCGATAGCATTGCCAGCGCTAGCCTCACTCCCTAACACAAGCATAGCCGGAGGAGCTGCTACGACTGGTTTTATTATCTTGCTCTTCTCTATGATGATTAAATCAAAAACAAACTTCCGAAAACCTACAAAATCAAACCTTCCTGCTTGATCCTACAAGCAGGAAATCATCGGTCTAAGACAATAATTATATTGGACACATATCCTCAGTGGCGATCTCCACCATGCACGTACTCGATGGCATGGGTTCAGGAGAAAATGCGTGTAGTATCGTTCGATTATTTTCCGCACTTGGTACAAGTTCTAAAACCCAATATTGTCCATGGAATCGCTGTGAAATAATTTTCGCCCTTGCGCATAACCCGGTTGTAGATGCGATTTCGGTGGTCTTCTTTTTCTGCCTGCTGCGCTGTGCAGGAGTGTCTGGAGCTATTCGTATTTTCTCTGGGCGAACAAGAATGCATCTTTTCTCATCAACCCGCCAAGCCGCATCATCGGAGCCTCGGCAAAACAGTATTCCCCATTCTGCATGCACCAACCGCCAGCTCTTGTCCTCTTTTCCATCAACTCTTGCCCAAATTTCGTTGTAATCTCCCAGTAATCCAGCTGCAATTGATGACTTTGGCGTCTGGTACAATGCTTCCGGTTTCCCTTGAAATAAAAAAGTGCCATCATTAATACCAAGGATGTGATCCCCGAGGGACAAGGCTTCTTTACGATCATGCGTTACATACAGAACCGTCGCATTTGTACGCTGTGTATGATCTTGAAGGAGCAATTGCATATCCTGACGCAATTTTCCTTCGAGCGATCCTAGGGCTTCATCACAAAGCAGAATATCAGGATCATAGGCTAGCGCTCTTGCGATAGCAACTCGTTGTTGTTGTCCTCCTGAAAGTTCGGTTGCCATTCTCGTTGTCAAACCTCCCAGAGAACAACGTTCCACAAGCTCCACAACACGTCGCCTCATCTCCTCATTCCCTGTTTTTCGAACTTTCAGCCCATATGCAATATTCTCATACACCGTCATATGTGAAAACAATGCATAATCCTGAAACACTATCCCTACGTTCCGTTTTTCAAGCGGGAGCGCCTGTATTTCTCTTTTTTTGTGAATAATATGTCCATGCTTTACAGGTAGAAACCCTGCAATAGCGTACAAAAGGCTCGTTTTACCCGCCCCGCTTTTTCCAACAATCGTTGTTATTGCTCCAGAAGAAAATTCAACGTTTATTTCTAAACGAAAAGAGTCTCTCTCGCACACAAGATTCCGAAGTTCTAAAGCCATAAATCATCCTCCAGAAATGCACTAAAAAAATATTATTAGTGACGTGTAGTATAGCTCGCGCATTATTAGCAATAAACCATCGCCATTTAAAGACAACATCAAGAATTATACAAAAAGTCTATCACATCGTTTCGAACTACAAACGCCTTTTTTTAGCTTCTATGTTAAAGAATTCGCCTTATATTGAACGTACGCAGAAATTCTAGAACCTCGAGAGCGAAATCGTTCAACAAAAGAAGTGAATAATACGACGAATAGTACTAATAAAAGCATAGCAACCATGCCCTCTTCAAATCGGTATCGACCAATACTCTGATATAAATACACCGAAAGTGTAGGAACTCTTTCTCGAGCCCCAAGATAAAAAGCAGCGTTAAATTCACCAATCGACAGTAACATTCCCATGCTTGCACTCGCCCATATAGGCGACCTTGCCTGAGGAAGGCGCACGTGAAAAAAACTTTGCACCCAATTTGCCCCCAAGTTTCGTGGAGCCTGCACAAGATTTTCTTGAATATTTTGAATATATTGCATACAGATAGGAACAATAAAGGGCAGGCTCAAGCCACAATGTACCAACACGACCAATACTGTACCGGGTATGTTCCGAGGGAATATTGTAATAAGCGAAAGTGTTATCATGAGAGGAGATATTGCTAACGGTATACTAGCCCAAGAATTCATCACACTGCGATACAATCTCGATCTTTGAATGCCAATGGAACACAAAAGCGTTGAAAGAAAACCGCAGAACATCGCTGTGCTTCCCCCTATCAGAAGACTTTTCCCCAGGCTCCTCAGAATTGGAACAATAGCGATGAGATTACTCCCAAATAAGTTTGGCCCCTTCCCAAATATCCGCAAGATAAAAGCCAGGGCCGAACCGCCAAAAAGCACCACGAATAGTAGAGCAAATCCCCATTGCCATAGGCCTAAATGGATCATAGAATCCTTTCTTAGAGTCATTGAATACCGCTGAATCGGAATATTCTTCCGCAAAGCCATAGAATAAGAACCTATTATGACAAATCCAACCACCAATTGTACCGCTCCAAGTGCGCTTGCTCGTGTGATATCGTACCCATTACGTATTGCTTCGTATATCATAACTTCAAGACTGATATCCCGGGGCCCACTTCCCAAGGACATAACGATGACAAAACTTGTAAAACAAAACAAAAAGGTAACACTTGCTGCATGTGCAACAGATGGAACAATCAAAGGCAAAAGAACCGTAAAAAAGGATTGTAATCGAGAGGCGCCCAATATCCTCGAACTGTGCACATGACCAAATATCGATTCTCTGAGTGCTTGCCCAACAAACCGGACACATATCCCGAAATCATAGATAACGTGCACCCCAATGATAGACCATTGGCTGTATAGAAAGGAAATTTTAGGTAATGCAAGCCATCTATTGATAAGTCCATTATTCCCAAACACCAACACAACACAGAACACAAACACAATAGGAGGAACACAAAAAGGAATAATCGAGAATACTCTCAACATCGTTTGTATTCCTGGCACGCTCAAAGCCGATTTATGCTGTGCGTATAGCCAGGCTCCCGGCAACCCGAGGATAAGACATCCTGCCGTACTAATACTCGCCTGCCTCAGGGTCCGAAAAAAGATCAACTGAAAGCGCTCGCTACCAAGAAGCTCTGAGAATTCTTCAAAAGAAAAATGGGAAAGAAAAGAAAAAGAAACTGGAAAAACGATCAGACCAACAAACCCAAGAAGAGCCCATTGGCCTGTCGACAGTCGAATCACTGACTCATCAGAAGATTCCATTCATCCAGCCATTGCTGGCCTTTTTCTTCGATCATTGAATCTTCAAGTACATATACCTCGCTTGGCTTCTCCAAAGATTGGAAAGAAGCAGGCAGCTCTGTTTCAGTCGATATAGGATACATTATATTCGTGAGAGGAACGGCTTGCTGTATTGCTTCTGTCTGCAAAAAAAGAACGAATTCTCTCGCATTTTGAACATCTCGTGCATAGCTTGTAACCCCTGCTCCTTCGATATGGATATAATGTCCCGATGGAAAAATTGCAGTTTTGTATATATCTGTTTGTTCGTATTCTATGTGATATGCAGGGCTTGAAGTATAGCTCAAAACCATTGGAGCTTCACCTGCAATAAACATGCCGTACCCGGTTTCCCAACTATCGGTAACTGATAATATCGATGGTTTTAATGCGCTCCAAAAATCAGCAATCCCTTCTTCTCCAAATTCAGCAATCGTCCAATAAAGGAATGATGCTCCTGGTCCTGAGCTACTTGGATGCATCAAAACTAAAGAATCAAGAAATCGCGGATCGGTCAATTCCTGCAAAGAGCTCGGCGGTTCAGTCAACATCTCAGAATTGTACACAATGCTAAAATACCCATAATCGAATGGAACAAGATACGAAGGGAGTGAATCTTCCGTCACCTCAATTTTTTTCTGCCCTTCTATAGGGTCTGTGCTTAGGATATCCAGAGAGTTTACCAGTGAGATCATATTATTATCAACCCCAACAATAACATCGGGGCGATTCATATCATCTTCTGCATACTGCTGTGCCAACACAACCGTTGCGATAGAATCTCCACCATTTATGTACTGTACCTTGATACTTGTCTCTGCTTCGAATTGTTCAGCAACAAGGGGGCCCAATCCCCAATCTGCGACAAAAGAATCATACGCTAAAACAATAAGTTCTTTATTTTCAGCCTCTTTTTGTGGTGCTGCAAACAAAAAATTAACAAAAATGACCCCAATTAGAAAAAACATATAAAGTTTCATTATGAAATGAGAGTACTACTTTTTTTTATTAAATACAACTTCTCTCGACCACTGGCTTATTGCTATTTCTGTAAAAAATCCTGTAAAATATAATATATATCAATGGAACGAATACAGTTGCCGCTCACCTTCATTTTGAGTAATGATGCACGTATATTCTTACGTCAAAACAACATACACGCATCAAACGTACACTTATCCGACGGCAGAGTTCTGCCCGGTATCCGCATAAATAAATACCACATGAATTTTTTACAGAGCTTTTTGTTCAATGGATATCTCATCAGCAATGAAATATGTATCACTGATATAGCCCAGGAAAGGGCTGCTTTTATGGACATAGCGAAGGGATTTGTCTATGCAGCCCTATATCGTAGATTCGATTGCGCGTCATTTGACATGCTCGATCAGTTTGGCATTGTAAGCTTATGGAATAGGAAAAATTCCAGATTCTTGATCACCTATGAACGCAGAAATCAACAAAAGGTAGCGTCCTGGCTAGCCAATAAAAAGAATTATATAAACACCATGCAGAACGCTGTGAGTGATGAAGCAATTAACTATTTAAAAACTCTTGGGCCATTAAAAGAATCTGAAGGATTTCTGAAACAAATAACACGAAAATTTCTCGTGAACTGTAGCCCCGTCACCAAACTACTCATATACCTAATGAAGCACAACAATCAACTCCAGGTATACAAAGAATTCGGGAAACTGCTTACCTCCTACATACAAAAAGCAAGTATCGCAGATTATTTTAGCATGCTCCTAGTTGAACTCATTTTACAAGTCTCTATGCATGAAACTAATCTATTGCATACAGGCGAGAATAATATAGAAGAGCTTTTAAACAGTCATAATACTCAAAAAAAAGCACCAAAAACCTATGTTATTTGGAATTTCAACACAAGACAGAATATACCTCGGGAAAGGGTTCTACTCCGAATAGCATTCTCAAACAAGAAGTCAGAATACCACAACCTCCACTCGAGATTGACCTCGGACACCGATGAAGTGCTCCGTCACACAAATATCCAAGAGTACTACCTATCTAGCTCCGATCCAGAAAAAGAAGCAAAACTCGGTCTCTCTTATTTGTTTTACGTTGAACAAGAATGCAAACGTCTAAAACTTCATTTCGAATCGTTCGTTAGCAGTATTCCCGATCTAGAACAAACCCTCTATAATGTATCTCTCTTGATATGATTGAGAGAAGATTCAGTCTCCAATTATTCTACGTTTAAATTTCCGCTTGACTGCAACTTTGTTGCGTTTTGCATTAAATACGACCCCTTCGTTCCAGTACTCTAAAGCCGCAAAGAGCGCGTTCCCGCCGTCTTCAAAATCGCTATCAAGATTTCGAAAAGAAGCATAATCGATCAATTTCTCGAAATCCCCCGCTTCTAGAAAACCTTGTCTTTTTTGATAGAATTCATTCCATTCTTCAAGATTTTTGAAACCTTCACCTTCATCCTCTATGATGAGATGTGCAGAATTCTCGGTATATCCATGCCACACTTTTATTTTCTTGGAAACATCGCGTTTGTTTCCATGTTTTATTGCATTTTTGAGAAGTTCGGTTACTTGTTGCTCTAACAAGTTCACATCCCTGATAGAGGCCGGCGATTTTTGTATCATCAATAAGCCAAAAAAGCGCACTTGCCGATAATCACTGGGGAATTCTTTGAAGAACAGGTTCTTTGTATCAAAAAACGGGCTATTTTCGTCTATTCGTATACCTTTATTCATCTGCTTTTCCTAGTCGAGTTAATGCTACATCGATAGATTCTACAAGAGGAAAATAATTGTCTAGTTTTGTTAGTTGGATAACCTTGCGTGGCATACCTATGATTGAACTAAAAAAAATGGACTTGTGCTTTTTTTTGCTCTCAGAAAATGCAAACAGTAGACATCCAACTCCCATACTATCTAGATAACTCACCTCTTCCATATCGAGAACAATTCCTACAAATGCGCCCTCGAATATCTCCATCAATTTTTCTTTCAATTCTTTTGAAGAAAACAAATCCACGTCCCCTGCGATCTTCAAAATTATGCTTGTGCCTTCTTCTTGAATATCTATGGTCACGCTTCTTGTTCCTTCAATTTAATCAACACAAATGTTTGATCATCATGTTGTTTACTTCCTGCTGCATATTTTTTCATATCCTCTCTGAAAAGCATAATTGCCTGAGAAGGATCAACATTTGCCGCTCTTACTTCCTCGAGAATATTTGACATACGCCCAACGCCGTATTCTTCCTGTGTGTTTCCTTTTCTAATCTCCGATACACCATCCGTATATAACGCTATATAGTCACCACCCTGCAATATGTGGCGAACCTGTGTATATTCTACGGTAGAATCTATTCCTACGGGTATTCCTTCCGTATCTAGTTCTTCAACGTTTGGCTTTTCCCCAGCTTTCATCGTCGCTGCAATCAAGGGATGGTGCCCAGCGCTCGCAAAATCGAGGGTAATCTCGTTATTATCCTGTTTTTGAAGATAGAGCACCTTCATTGTAGCGAATCTGTCGATGGATTTTGCTTCAGAGATGGCCACATTTATCTCGGTTATAATTCTTCCGGGATCGTATATTTTTTGCGATTTTACAATCATATGCAATACCGAACGTATCAACATCATTAATAGCGCAGCAGGTATACCTTTTCCTGCAACATCACAGATCATCGCAATGACCGCATTTGATTCTGGCAGTGAGATGATATCAACATAATCTCCACTAACCCCTTTCAATGGGACAGACAAAACTTCCACATTCGCCATTTGAGAAGACATCATGTCAGGAGTCGGCAGAAGTGATTTCTGTATGTCTCCAGCAATCGTAATTTCTTGTTCAATTTGCTGTTTTTCAAACAGTTCAACATAGGTATTACGGTTATCTATAGCCAAAGAAACATATCGAGAAAGAAATTCGCTTTGCGATACATCAACCATATCAAATGGTTTATTCGTCACATTTCTAACCAAGGTCATTACCCCAAAATTCTTTTTGTCGGCATAGAGAGGAAGCACAAGCAACGACTCGATATTACCACGTGTGGGAACGTCAAAAAACAATCGTTTTCTGTCTCGATCGCTCAATGTTCGTCTAAACAAGGGTTCTCTTCTCTTAAAGACTTGCCAAAGAAAGGTTTCTCCAGGTTTAATTGACACCGATTTCAAATAGTCTTCAACCGCCCCCACATGAGCCCGCAATACATTAGAAGGGATTTCAACAACCGGTGGAAATAGTCCATATACATTACTGACTTCAAGGTTTTCATTAAACCTATCCAACAAGAAGACCGCTACCCCGTCTGGTTTTACCGCTGTAACAACAGATTCCAAAAGCCTCTCAAGCACACCACCAACATTTTTATCTCTATCTTCTACCGTCGTACCGCCGCTCAATAATTCGGTGCTAATTTCTCGAAGGTCGTTGAACAATCGCACAAAGGTTTTTGTTTGTACATCAATGGTTTGGGTAGCTTGTTTATAGGTTTCTCTATCGTACAGAAAAACAGGGTAGAAATACCCAAGCATCAACGCATGTTCGATAAAAAGAACAACAAGGCTATCTGCTCCTCGTTGATTGAAAACCATCAAGAGGAAAAAGCCCACCGGGACCACAAAAAAGCGAACTTGCAACAGTTTCATAATTGGATCCCCTCGAAGCGCTGCCCGTCGTAATGTAATCCCAAAATATAATAATGTAAAAAGTGTAGCTGCTAGGCGGAATATCCGTAAATAGGAGCTGGTATCAATCCCTATGACCAAGGGTAAGATTTGTACAACAGTAATCATAACCCCATACGCCCAATACCATTTAATAGCCTTATTACTCCCCGAATCAGCAATAAACCACGAGATATACAATCCTGCAATGACCAGATCTATAGCTATTATGGCAATAGTGTATTGCGCATTTCCTAAATTCAAAAAGCCTACAAGAATACTTACTATGAAGAAAAAAGGCACAATCCAAAGAATCCTCATTCCCTCTCGGAATTTCCTGTTTACATGTATATACAAGGAATATACGCATATAAGGATTGCAACAATAAAAGTTGGAAACGCCTGTCCTATATCAAAAACTGAGGGTAGAAACACTGCTTATGTCCTTCAAAAAGGTATTATTGGTTTATATTTCATTGTAACAAAGAATTACAATAAGTCATATGCCTTGTATATATCTCACAAAACATGTTTTTTGTATGAAAAACGTACAGTCCTTCGTGTGTAAATGTTTGATGCCCCCAAAGGGCTAGGGAATCATATTTTTTGGATCTAACAGCGCTGCTATTTTTTCAGGGGGGAGAATTTTTTCTTCTTCTAGTATATCTCTAATTTTTTTCTTTTCTGTGAAGGCTCTATAAGCCAGGGTTGCCGCTGCATCATACCCTATCTCAAGCGCTAATGGAGTAACTAAGGCTAAAGACCATTCGATCCATGAAGCCATACGTTCCTCGTCAACCGTTAGGCCGTCTATGCAACGTGTGCGAAGGGCGTCTATTGCATTTTTAAGAATAAGAATAGATTCACTGGTTTCAAACACAATAAGCGGATGCATCATATTCAGCTGTAGAGGACCATGTTGTCCCGCAATACTTACCGAAACCGCCTTTCCTGAAATGTGCGCAGCTACTTGAATGAGCATTTCCGGGATCACAGGATTCACTTTTCCAGGCATGATCGAAGATCCTGGCTGTAACGTGGGCAATTGTATTTCGCCCAAAGCCCCGCGCGGGCCACTGGCAAGAAGTCTAAGATCATTTGCGATTTTCATCAAAGCCGTCGCTAAAACATTCAAAGCTCCCATGAGTTCTACCTGAGCATCTCGAGCAGCAATAGCCTCAAATGTATTGTCTGCTGGACGAAATGGAATATCTGTTTCTTTTGCAATACCCTGTATAACAGCCTCTTTGTAGTCTGGGTGAGTGTTTAATCCGGTGCCAATAGCGGTCCCTCCCAAGGCAAGTTCCTCAAGAGAAGGCAGGCATCGTTGGATACGCTCTTTTGCTTTTAGAAATTGCGTAGCAAAGGCAGAAAACTCCTGACCAACGGTCATGGGAACCGCATCTTGTGCATGTGTTCTTCCAAGCTTTACCACATCCGCATACTCCTTCCCTTTTTTTTCTATGCTTTCAATCAATTTTTGCAGAGATGCAATCAATCCAGAAACATCAAGTCGATTGGCAATATGCACCGCGGTTGGAATCACATCATTAGAAGATTGACCGCGATTTACATGATCGTTTGGATGTACCGGAGAGCGAGTTCCTAAATCCATCCCAAGCAACTGATTGGCACGATTTGCAATTAATTCGTTGGCGTTCATATTCCATGAGGTTCCGCTGCCCGTTTGGAACACGTCCAGTGGGAATTGGTTATTCCATGTCCCTGCAATAATTTCATCAGCCGCTTCCACAATAACCCTATTGATGTCCTTTGGAATGAGATCGAGGTTTGCATTGGTAATCGCTGCGTGTTTCTTGATCAATCCCAACGCAACAATCATACTGGGCGGTATTCTATGATTCGATATATCAAAATTGTCGATCGCTCGAGCTGTCTGCGCTCCCCAATAAGCATCGCCGGGGATGCTTACCCCCCCCATACTATCGTGTTCTGTTCGCGTCTCACCCTTCGATAATTTTTTTTTGTTTGACATAGTGTTCCTCATTGACAGCATCAGATGACGCTCATACCATGGTAACGTATACTATAAGTAAATGCCATGGGAACAATTGGAATCATCGGAGCAAATGACATGGGTGCCAATATTGCTTTCTTCCTCGCGGAACAGCATATTGGATTCGTACATATATTTCACGAAGAATCTGGAATCGCTACTGGAAAATCGCTAGATCTTCTCGAAGCAGCTCCAATCAGAAAATACAGCACATATATCTCTCCTACAACAGATCTTGTAGACCTTATTAAAAAAGACGCCATAGTCCTCGCCCTTGGCAATAGTTCTGATACCGAATCAAGTACATTGGAGCGAGCACGGAAGACAGTCGCAACGCTCGAGCCCTATTTGGAACCATTGAGTCAGTCAGAATCCCCCATTGTTGTCGCAAGCGAACCTTTTGAAATAATAACAACATATCTCGGGATGAAGATACCAAAGATACGAGATCGTCTAATCACAATGAGTAGCTATATAGATAGTGTGAGGCTTTCATCGCTCTTATCTACATCGCTATCTATCAATAGCAGTGATGTTAGTGCGACCGTACTTGGCCACCACGGCGGGACAACGATAATGGACACAGACTATGTAAGTGTTTCTGGCATTCCAATCACAAGTTTAATGACCGAGAAAAAATTTGAAGAAATTGCGAATACCGTTAAAAATTACGACAATGATTTTCTTCAACTTACACAGCGAAATTACCCCTTCTATGGGCCGGCTGCCTGCTGTACATCCTTATTGAAAAGCATCGTAAATGCAGCTCCTCAAATAATTCCTGTTGCAGTCCCCGATAGTCAGACGGGTGTTGCTGTCGGCAAACCACATTATGTATTTGGATACAATGGCACTTTACATCTCGAAGAAAGAACCCCAACCCTCTCCACCTCTTCTCAAGAGCTCCTTAAAAAAGCAGAAACCGAGATTGCATCTCTAGCTAAGGAGCTATTATGAGAAAAAAAGTTGCCATCATCGGTGCTGGAAATGTCGGTTCTTCGACCGCCTATTTTGTTGCTAGTCAAGGAATTGCAGATGTTGTACTCATAGACGTAGTCCCAGGGTTACCACAAAGCCGAGCTCAGGAATTTTCACATGTCGACCGACTCCAGGGATTTGGGGTGACCATAACCGGTAGCAACGATTATGAGGCAATCAAAAACGCTGATATTGTTGTCCACACAGCGGGTATAGCTCGCAAACCCGGCATGGATCGTATGGACCTCCTTCGAATAAACGTAGACATCGCACGCAAAGCAGCCAAAGCTATTCTCACCTATGCCCCCGATTCTATCGTCATTGCGGTTGCGAACCCTCTCGATGTCATCGCCATGGTTTGTCTGAAGGAAACGGGGTTCCCCCATAAACGCGTGTTCGGAATGGCCGGTATCCTCGATGCAACACGCTTTAGATACTTTATCGCCGAAGCAACGCGTACCATTCCAGAAGATGTGTTTGCCATGGTTCTCGGTGGACATGGCGATACAATGGTTCCTCTTCCGAGATATACCACTATTTCTGGCATTCCTATCACCGAAATTTTGGACAAAAAAGCAATCGATTCTATGGTTGATAGAACGAGAACCGGTGGCGCAGAAATAGTAAACCATCTAAAAACTGGTAGCGCCTATTATGCCCCAGCGGCTTCAACTGCAAAAATGGTACACGCGGTCCTCAGCAATACAAAAACGGTTTCTCCTATCTCCGCCTACCTCACTGGAGAATACGGCTACTCAGATTTGTATCTCGGGGTTCCCGTCTTACTCGGTTCCGAAGGAGTAGAAAAAATATTCGAACTCCCTCTAAATGATGAAGAATCAACAGCCCTCAAAAAATCTGCAGAAGCAGTGCAACAAGGCATAACTTTATTGAACAGTCTTTGATCTATGATGGATGGATTCACCGCCTACCGACTAACTTTTTTTGTTCCTATACGACATGCAGAGAAAGTAAAAAAAGCGATTTTTCAGTCGGGAGCGGGAAGTGAAAAAGGATACGCAGAATCCTGCTGGGAGGTGTTGGGAGTTGGTCAGTTTGTTCCTCAACAGACGAGCACCCCATATATTGGAAAGGTAGGCGAAAGATCCCTCGTCCCCGAGCTCAGAGTAGAGACGATTTGTCCTCGAAAAAAAGTAGAAGCTGTGATCGAAGCATTGATAGAATCTCACCCCTATGAAGTGCCCGCCTACGATTTGAAACCCATCTATCGTCTGGGTGAACTCCCCGACTAACCAGTCATGCGAAAAACATCATGTGTGAAAACCTGATTCGGATAAAATAGACCTATCAAGAATATCCAAATTATTGGAGCGCCAGCATCTTTATTTTGGGCGTATGGTTTCTAGAGCAACCCTCATCATGTCATGAAATCCGGTTTGCCGCTCCTCGCTTGATAACTCTTTATGCGTCACAAGGCTATCGCTTACGGTGAGCAAGGCCAAAGTATCAATGCCATGCTTCGCTCCAAGTGAATACAATTGCGCAGCTTCCATCTCGACTCCGAGCAATCCATACTTTTGCCACAATTTCCATGTGTCTGGATCATCATGATAAAATGTATCACTAGAAAAAATACTTCCCACATGCACAGGAATATCCAGCGTTCGAGCCGCCGATACGCTTGCTTCGAGTAAAGCATATGAAGCCGTTGGAGCAAATACCGCCCCTGGTTGCAATCGGGTTGCATTCATCGCAGAATCGGTGGAAGCAGACATAGCAATAATTATATCGCGAGGGTGTACGTATTCTTGTAAACTTCCACAAGACCCAACACGGATGATTTTCTTGACTCCATAACTCGTAATGAGCTCATTCACATAAATAGCCATCGAAGGCATCCCCATCCCGGACCCCTGCACCGATATCTTTTGATCTTTGTAAACGCCCGTGAAACCCATCATACCACGCACATTGTTATAGCATTCTGCATCTTGTAAAAATGACTCGGCGATAAATTTTGCCCGTAAAGGATCTCCTGGCAGCAATACTGTTTCGGCAATATCTCCTGGTTTTGCAGCTATATGAACACTCATCTTCCTAATGTCTCCTCAAATTTTTCAAGTGTAGTGCAGGTTTGCGGTGAAATATTGGTATACTGTTGACCACTGGATATTTCTTCCTGCGTTAATGGTAAGTCTTTGAATAACTCAGAGCCTATTGTACCCGATGATATCTCACCATTCAAGATATTTTCACAAGTCAGAATATTATTAGAAGCGATTGTAAAACGATAGGGAATACCTGAAATCATCGCATCAAATGTATGCCTTGGAGTCATCCCAAGAATCCATTTTCGAGAAGTTTTTTCTGCGAAAACTGCCGTATCAGCAATGTCCTTATCGAGCCTTACAACCCTAGCATCCAGAAATTCCTGTGCAGAATTGATCAATAAAGTCAAAAAATCTTGCTGTTTTGATTCCTTATTGGCCAGCGACTTTGAGTATTCGCACAGGGACCCAACAGAACTACGTTGGGATTCTGTCCCCCCCGACGGGGAGAGAAATTTCTTATTGTAGCGAAGATATTTCCACATAGCCTGTGCATTAGAATCAAACAACAATGATACATGATGAAGAGCTCTTCCTTTTTCTATACGAAACGCACTGCCGCCTATTTTTAACAGTTTCGACGAATCATCTCCTGTGTTCTCTGATGTCTTAGGTTCTAAAAATATGTTCTGACGATTATCAAGAAATGTTTTTGCCCCCCAGGATTGGCATACCGATTGCAGAAACCGAACAAGAGTAATTCTATTAAATTCTTTTCGATCAACAATGTACGACATTGAAATAGTATGCTTGTCATGATATACCGCTCCGCCGCCGCTGATCCTCCTGCATAGAGGAATGGCATCCTCCCACATATTTAGCAGTCTACACTCAAACCATGGAACTTGGTTTCTCCCAATAAACACCGCGGGATCATTCTGCCAAACCATCATTGCTTTATTCGAAGGCGGTACGTGTTCTCCTCCTCCATGGGAAAAATCCCTATGAAAAACGGTTTCTTCGATTGTTTGATTTATATGCGGGTCACGTTCATTGCTAAAATATACCTGCGCACTCATCTGCGTACTATCGCCATCGAGCGATTATTCCATCATCACTCTGCCTTGAATAGCTCGGCGAAGCGTCTGCCTGTCTGAATATTCCAAGGAACCCCCAAAGGGCATTCCTCGAGCAAGTCTTGTAACTCGAGTTTTTTCTTTATAACGTTCTTGCAAAAAAACGGCGGTTGTATCGCCTTCTACGCTAGGATTCGTAGCAATGATAAGTTCTGTTATGACTTCATTCTCAACTCTCTTGTCGAGTTCATGGACACGTAATTGATCGATGCTAACTCCATGAAGGGGATCTATTACCCCCTGCAGCACATGGAAAACGCCCTTAAATATTTGTACTTTTTCAAGAGTAAATACATCCTGTGCATATTCAACAACGCAGACCGAGCTCTGATCGCGTGAAGGATCGGTGCACACATCGCATAAATCGCCAGAACTATACCCTCCACACCGAGGACAAAAACGCACCTCCTCATGGAGTGTACGAATCGATTCGGATAAGGCCGCCACATATGATCTATCGCGATACAACAATGCATATACCATGCGCGCCGCACTTTTTGGTCCAATGCTCGGCAGCCGAGTCAAAAGAGCAACCAACGTATCAATCGCACGCATACATCAGCCGCCGAAGTTCATAAGCGAAGACCATTGGCCTCCTACCTTTTGTTGAATCTGTTCTCTTATTTTTTTTGTTGCATCGATGGATGCTGCCTGAACCATTTCCTCGAGGACTTTTTTATGTTCCTCTGCGAGTAATGATTCATCTATTGTTACCGATTGAACCATGAAATGACCATCCATAACCACCGAAACCATGTCGCCCCCGGAATTTCCCGTAGCCGTTATGTTCTCAAGAGATTCCTGTACTTGTTTTGCTTGTGCGTTTAGTTTTTGGAGTGACTGAAAAAAGTTCTCATTCATGGTTGCTTGATATTTTTCCTTGTAAAATCGGTTGCATCTCTGATAATGTGGGATTGTGACCGTCCTTCCTAAGCTTTATGTGACAAATGATATTTTCAATACTATCAAAAGAACGTAAAACACCCAAGGTATGTTGTTTGTTTTCTGATATTACATGATTAACCCCTTGATCAGGGACTTCTATATGCATGATCTTTCCTTCTATCCACGCACGTTTGATCATGCTTAGCGAATCAATCAAATATTTCTTGTCTTGAGAATGGGCAATAACTTCTTTAAACCACTGCAACGGGTTTTGCTTTGAATCTCCGCTCCGCTCCGCTTCTAATTTTGAAGAGGTTTTTGCTTTCCGTGTTTTCTTCTCCTCTTGCACATCTGTCTTAGCGACCGAATAATTATCGAGGGCTTTGTCTTTTGAAGCAGTATCTTCTAGACCGGTCATTTCTTGCTTTTGCTGCGATTTCCAGGACACATTGTTCTCCGTTGATTCTGAAATATCAACAGATATGTTAATGCCCTCAGTGGTGCGCTCTTCGTAATCCAATCCCTTGGATGGGATAGAAAAATCATTCGAAGAAGCATTTACAACAGCATCTCCACTTGCGAGTGTCTGAAGATCGGCAACCAATTCGGTCAATGATCTATATGATGACAACCTACACATATCAGAAATGAGTAATTCGGCTTCAACCTGTGCAAAATCGGATCGCTGCACATCACGAAGGACTTCTATACATCTGAACACCCCATGTTCACATTGCATGGTGGAGTATCGCTGTATCGATTCTGGAGTCAAACCAAAAAATGAAAGTGTATCTTCTTCGATATCCAATGTATAACAATACGCTGTCCGAAACATCCGCATAAGAAAAGACAATATCGTTTGAACGCTATTCCCATTCGCAAACAGGGTTTTTAGACAGTTTTGAGCTTCTTTTTCTTCTGCATTCAAAATATGAAGAACCAGCTTTCGAAATGTAGGCATACCGTGATACCCAAGATGTTCTAAGGCAAGTTTCTCTGAAATTTTTCCTTTGGGAGCTATGGTCTTGATTTGATCATACAACATATAAGCATCGCGTAAAGATCCATGTGCTTCTCTCGCCATTAGTTCGGCAGCCATTGGCTCTATAGTCAATGAATCTTCTTTTCCTGCCTCTTGGAGCGAAGAAACAATAACCGGAGATTCGATCGTTTGGAAATGAAATTGTTGACATCGCGAGCGGATTGTCACGGGCATTCTTTGTAGTTCTGTGGTTGCGAATATAAATACAATATAGGAAGGAGGTTCTTCGATTGTTTTCAATAGAGCATTGAATGCACTATTGGAAAGCATATGCACTTCATCAATAATATATATTTTGTATGGGTATTCAATCGGAGGGTACAGTACTTGATCTCGAATCGCTCGAACATCGTGTACACCGCTGTGTGAGGCTCCGTCTATTTCGATAACATCCACCGCAACCCCTCCGTTCACCCAAGGAGCATACGTAACAGACGCTTGTTTTTTTTTGCCAGAAGGCGTTCCTTGCTCGGACGAAGTTCCTTGTAGCGCAGCAGCCAACAGGCGTGCCGCTGTAGTTTTTCCTACCCCCTGAGGACCCGAAAACAAATAGGCGTTGCTGATCTCTCCGGTTCGCACAGCCTTGTCTAAAGACGTAGCAATCAAATCCTGCCCTTTCAATTCTTCGAATGAAACAGGTCTTCTACGGGTTGCTGTTATGTGGCGACGCATATAAACGCACTAGGTGACCTGCAGCACCACCACTCATACATACCGCTGCTTTCTTCCGAACCTGACGGGGTTTTGCAATTATGACGTGCACAGCACCCAGTGCAACAAAGTGTAGCAAATTTTTTGCACTTCAACAATCCTGCACTAACTCACAAAGCCCTAGCAATCGGCAATTGGTTTTATCTCATTGTTTAACTGTTTTCGCTTTCTGAATTTTTTCTGTGCCCATGCTTATCCATGTCACTTTGTTCTTTTCTAGAATTTCGATCTCTTTTTTCATCACCCAAACTCTTCCTCGAAAGTCTATTTCTCAACTTCCTAAATTCACCCATGAACTCATCAGATTCGAGAGCTGTCAGGAGCACAGTATACACCTGAAATATACGTGCAGGGCCAGAACTAAGAGCGGTCCGTAAGGTCGTTTGACGAACCGAATCGCTCTCAGCCTCTATAAGCCTCATGTACGCCTGCTCCGCACTTTCTGCAGCGGTAATAACAACTTCTAACGCCTGCTCGAGTGTAGAAACAGAACCAACCAGTGGGGGAGACATGGTGGGAACTGTGCCATTTTGGATAATAATCGCAGATTCAATATCGTCAATTCGTTCCATTATTCGTATATCAGGCGGAAATATCCACGCTTCATCTATCTGACTAGAAACTTCCTTCATCGTTTCACTCAGGGTGAATTCAATAATATAAAGTTCTTGCAGTACTTCATTTTCGAACACATTGACCATGGATTCATGATGACCATCATGCGCAAATACGATATTCAACCCGCTGATAATGATGACACTCAGTAACAGTATTTTGTACATTACAGAATCTAAACAAAGTTTCGATTCACAGGTTACACGTATACGGTTACGTTTTACAAATATCATTTTAAGAAATATTTTTCAAAGGTATACTAACTAATGGTCCCCCTTGTTCGTGGTATCTCAAAATCTGAATTTCTAAGAGGAAAACAATGCCCCTTGGCCCTATGGTTCTATCGACATCGTAAGGACATATATACGCCACCACGCGAAGAGGTCCAAAAAAATCTCACGTTTGGGACAACAATAGGAGAACGAGCCCGACAACTATTCCTCGAAGGAAAGCTAGTTGATACTCCTCCTTGGAATACATCGTTATCAATTATCCGCACAAAAAACTTGATCGCAGAGGGAGCTCGAATATTATTCGAAGCCTGCGCAGAGCATCCCCTTGATCATTCTCATGCCCGCATAGACATACTTTCTATGAACTCGGATAACCGATGGATATTGTATGAAGTAAAGGCAGCCTCGGAGGTTCTTCCTCATCACCTCGATGACCTTGCTTTTCAGTGGCGAGTATTCAAAGCAGCTGGCTATGATTTAGCATCTGCTTATATTATCCATCTAAAGAAACAAATCCCTGCAGATACACCCGTAACCAATGTTTCAGGAATTTTCACCCGAGTTGATGTGACTTCACCGATCATATCTATGCAGCAATCCATCACAAAAACAAATTTTGAATTATTCGCAGTTATTCGAAACCATACACCACCGAGCTGTCCTCCTGGTCCCCATTGTGTACATCCCTTTCTTTGTCCATACAGCGAGTATTGCTGGAAATCTTTAACAGAAGAAGAACAAACAGCCCTCCTTAACACAACGTCCCCCTCCGACCCCACAAGCAGTTCATAATGAACTTGTCTTGCTTATACAAAAACAAGACTATACCAATGCAGATTTTCGTCTTTCGTACATCGAATGCTATGCCACTATAGATAAATTACCTCGACACTTTCTGAATATGTACCGTAACAAGAATACTTCGATATTAGCCCTCATATTATTTTCAATGCCTAACTCGCATATTACTCTATCCTCGTATTTTTAAAATATTTTGTGCTATATTTCTTTTCTGATGACTTCACTAGATGTCAAGAAATTGATATCTTTTACAATGGATGCCAAAAAATCGAGCTTAGAACATATTCTATATCTCCATGAAAACCAACAAACCAAGAAAAATATTTTTATATTGAATGAAATTCAAGACTTGTCGGTCGATCTCTGCAATTATTTTCTGGACGTTTCTAAAAGAATAAAATACGCAAAATCTATTATTACTTCTTTGCAATTTGCGCGCCCTGTATTGGGATTGTTTCAGCAAACATCGACCCGAACGCGTTCATCTTTGGATATAGCAGCCCATGAGTTACGCACAACTTTTACGTACATGGACTGGCACACAACCAATTTACATCTCACCCATCCCACAGAAGAAATAAAGATTTTATCTGAACTCTATTCTATGATTTTTGTACGTATGTACGATCATGCTCTTTTGGTAGAACTCAGCAAGGCTTCTTCCGTGCCTTTCGTAAATGCTATGTCCACCGTCCAACACCCAACACAAGCCCTAACCGATTTTTTTACAATAAACGAATGTTTCAAAACCGATTTCTCGAATCTAAAACTTGCATTTATCGGAGACGCCAATAACGTCTCAAGATCACTCGCATTTTTGGCAGAAAAGATGAATATGACTATGGTGTACTCATCCCCAAAATCTTACAAATTCAAAGAACGGGTCCCCGCCCAGTACATAGAAGACCCGCGAGAAGCCGTCTCCGATGCAGATATCATCTACACCGATACATGGGTTTCTATCGGAGATGAATCAGAGCAGAGTACACGAGAGAAAATGTTCAAAGACTATCAGGTGAATTCTAGCCTCCTATCATGTGCGCCAGAAAATTCCCTGGTGATGCATTGCTTGCCTGCTCATATAGGATCGGAAATATCAGAAGATGTATATACTAGTCCACGTTCTATCCACAAAGTACAAGCGATCAACAAACAATACATCATGCAAAGCCTTATGATTTATGCCTTGCATGATATACGTATTTTTACTCCGTAATAGCAATCTCTTAATTACCTTTTGCTACTGTTTCGAAGAGATATCCTAGATTTGACGCAAGCTATGCGAACATTCTGAACGTATCACCTATATGAATCCAAAAAAATACATTCCGCGATGTAATCCATTAGAACAATTACATATTGTTCAAACAAAAGCCTACCACCCCAACGCCTCACCATCTCTGTCTCTTCCCATTCGATGGAAAGATAAATTAACCAAGAACAATATCCCCCTCATGATTCCTTCCTCTCCACTCGTTCTATCCCCAGCACACGAAGCTTGTGTGCACATGACACACCTCGAACAGATTGGATTGTTTTCATTTCAACCCGAGACATTCTATGCCTTGTCTATACCCACAGGAAAGCACGAACCAAAAAAAGTAAAAACCATGCTGCAAGAAATTTCTATAGATAAAACATCATCACTAATATTGTATCTCTCTACCTATGATCAAGATGAGCAATTGTCATTACATACTCTATCCCAATGGCGTGAAGAATTCCCACAGACCCCTATGGCCTGGGGGCCGAGCGATGATTTCTATAAAATAGATTATCTAGCCGATGTTGGATGCAATGCTTTTGTCTTTGGCTATGGGTTATCACAAAAAATGTGTATGACCGAATATGGGGTATACGCCCCTTTTGCTGAAATACTTCCCAGGGTAAAAGAAAAAACCATAAAGCACGAAATGTTGTTACTCGTACATTGTCCTCTAGAACGTTTTTCAGATGTGCCAAAACTCTTTGCCCTTGGGGCTGATATTGTGATTATAGATACACTATCGGTCACTCAATTAACCCATGCCTTACTGCACAACCAATCACCCGCTCAGGAAGAATTTGATTACATGGTCGCAGAGATAGCAGCCTCAACCGAGGGTTTTTTTCATTCTTACCTCGACAAACTATTGCATGTTCTGCAAACGGTACTCGTCATTACCGATGCAACCACCATCGCAAATTTGAATGGTAAAACGATTGTTCAGAATTTTACCTGATTATAGAATTCCCAGTTGATCGGCAGGATCTCTTGTTTGCTTGACGAGTTTCTTGACTGTTCGTACACTTTCACGTAGCGTGGTTTATTATTCGATACAATAAATTGCGTGAAGGAGAGGTGTCCGAGTGGTTTAAGGAGATGGTCTTGAAAACCATTGTGCTCGTAAGGGTACCGAGGGTTCGAATCCCTCTCTCTCCGTCCTGCCAAAAGCAGGTAATGGAGGACCAAACAGATATAGATGTGAACCTTGTGTGGGCGCATTATCCACAGAACACACATCGTTTTTTGGGAGGCAATATGCCAAAGACATGGGTTGAAAAACGAGATTGCGGAAAAACCCCTCATACGAAGGTGTTGCATAAACCCTTTGCTGGAATTCCGTCGGGATATACCATGCTGATTTCATCACCTCAAGAAATTGACGAATTTATTCGTCAGCTTCCTCGGGGGACAACCGTCTCACCCCTAGAAATGAGAAAATCTCTAGCGAAGAAACACAAAGCAGACGCAACTTGTCCTGTTTCAACGGGTATATTTTTTCGAATCGTCTGCGAGGCAGCGATCGAAGAACGAAACCAAAACACACCCTTAGCCGAAATAACACCATTCTGGCGCGTCGACCTCGAGGGAACCTCCACAGCTAGCAAGCTCAGCATCGACAAGGATGAGCTGAAATTGTTGAGAGCATCCGAGCGGTAGCAAGACGCATTCCGTTTTGGACCGATCTGTAGTTGTTTTTTAAACGCTATGAACATCGATATCAACACACCCGATGGTATGTTGACGCAATTTCAATTCCTCTATAAGAAATAGGAAAAATTTTTCTTTCTGTTCTTCCACCAGATTTAATGCAAGCATAGGTCTAAAGTCTTAGGGATTTTCCTTTGACACGGGCTATTAGGCATACTTTTAACCCATACAATTTTAATGAGATCGAATTGAGACTCCAAAAATAAACTATAGCGCTTATGAATGTGCCCCCCAATGGGAAGATTAACAATACTTACGAAATAAAGCCATGAGCGCATCAGGAATTTTACGTATCGTTGATGTTTCAGCATCTATGAAAGCCATTATATGCTCTGCTTCCGCGTATATAATATCTTGCACAGAAAAATGAGCCTTCAATGTATGGCGAACCTGTTTGTATTGAGATACCCAGATCGAACCAATGCATTCATCAAAAAGCTTCAATGGTCTTTTATATAGAATCTGTGTTCGGACAACCACGGGAAAATAGCCCTCTTCTATCAAATTTTTAACAGGATAATATTCCTCAAGAAAATGATACCGAAGTACCTCAAGCCAACGAACATAGGCAGTATTACTTACATGACCTGCATAATCTATATCATAAGTATAGATGCCAATGGGCATCCGAAAAACAAGCGGCTTTTTATCCATATTTACCCCTTATCCTTTACAAAATTCTAATGAAGAAGTACGTTATCGTATGTCACATCCTACATCGTATTTGAAAGATTCTCTATCATCTATTGTATCTCGTTGGAATCTGTTAAAGAATCCATTTTATGTTGCCTGGACCGAAGGACGTTTGTCCCGCCGAGCACTCCAGGCCTATGCAGAAGAATATGGAGCCTTTATTTCCTGTCTTCCTGAAGGGTGGACAACCCTCTCGGACGCAGAAACAACACAAGAGGAACAAGAACATATGGAACTCTGGGATGATTTTGCGGAAGCCCTGGATACAAAGGTTGGCCAGGCTCGCGTTCCCGAAGTTCAAGCCCTCATAGATACAACAAAGGAATTATTCTCAGATCAAAACGCCGCCCCCGGAGCATTATATGCTTTCGAGGTTCAACAACCCGAAACGGCCCGTACAAAGTTAGACGGGCTCAAAACAAAATACGACCTTCCAAAAGGGGTAGAGCCCTATTTCGAGGCCCATTTACACAATGAGCACGAGGCTGAAAAATTGTTCACCCGCATGGAATCACTCGATACCGATAAGCGAGAAAAGGCCCTTGATGCCTGTCGACGCATGTCTGAATCGCTCTGGAATGCACTAGAAGGACTGTATTTCGCCTACTCAGCCTAGGTCCTACAACTTCATCATAAGAAACTCACAATCCAAAACATAGATCGGTTGGTGATGTATATCATCGACTGATTATGTCTATATCCCCTTCGATGGCTCCTTGAATAGTAATAAGTATCTTATTAGGCAAACAAGCAAGCCATTCTCCATGGCGTTCTATCGCTCCTGCGTTAACGCATATCTGTAAGGGTCCTGGATCTGCCAATACCCTAACCGTGCTATTTTCTATCGATATATGTGTTTCCCCGATGGGACCGGTCAGAAAGAGTTCTCTGTCTTCGGATAATGGATAAGCAGCTACCCCATCATCACTACGTACCTCCACAATTGATCCTGTTCCTCCAGACCCATAACTATACCAACCAAGCAAAATCAAACCGGAAATAGCCACTCCAATTATCACCCAATCAAGTGGACGAAGTAGTTTCAATCATAATCTCCTGATTACTAAGAAAAAAAGACTGCGCAAAGATTTCCTCCCCATCACGGATTGGGTCATCAAACACCTGTACACGAACCCCTTCCCAGGGAAACAACCCATGCCCATCTCGAAGACGCAAAGCACACACATGATCTGTATAATCGCATTCTATAACGAGATATTCACCCTTCATGTATTCCATACCTTCTCCTGCATCAATATATAGGGTCTGTGACCCGCACCCCTTTTTGTCGGGATACACATGCAATATCAACGGGGTGTTTCTTTCTTCTCCAGTGTGCTCACGGGGGTGCTCATTTGCGATAATTGATCCTGCCTTTACGTACATAGGCAGGTCAGAAAGTTCTCCTCTTGCCTGAACCTGAGCTCCACCCTTGTGAATTCGTTTCGTTTCCCACTCATACCACTCCGTAGTATCGGGCAAATATACGGTCCTCGCTCGATTTCCTTCTACCAGGATAGGAGCCACGAGCAAGGCATCTCCTACCAGAAATTGATCTTGCACATTGTGGGCGATAATGTCGTTCTCGAATTCGTATCCCAAGGATCGCATAATCGGCACCCCCGAACGAGATGCCAAATAGAACTGTGTGTACAAATACGGCAAAAGACGATAGCGCAAAGAAATAAACGATCGACAGTCTTCTTCGCATTGTTCATCGAAGGCCCAGGGTTCATGGTTACCAGAATCCAGTACACTGTGTCCGCGGAAAAAAGGCATGAGACAGGCCGCACCCATCCATCTAGTGTACAATTCTGCATTTGATTCCTCTTGAAAACCCCCTACGTCCCCTCCGACAAAAGGAAAGGCCGATAGACCAAGGTTTAATAGCATAGGCACAGCCTGCCTCAAATGCTCCCACCAACTCGTATTATCTCCTGTCCATAACGCAGCATGTCGCTGAGCCCCCAAAGATGCCGCTCTTGTAAGTATGAATGGTCTTCTTTCTGGGGCATGTTTAGCGAAAGCATGAATCGTTGCAATTGCCATTGCCGTGCCATACGCATTGTGCAAACGATCGAATGGTACTTTTTTTCCATCAAAGATAACTTCTGTTTTCGATGGAAGCGATCTTCCATGTGAAGCAAGATCATCGGTATTACTAAAATTCGCGGGTTCATTCATATCATTCCATATCCCCGATATACCCATTCCCAGCAATTTAGAATGCCATTTCGCCCAAAATTCATGAGTTTCTTTGTTAAAAAAATCTGGATATACTGCATCTCCAGGCCAAACTTCGCCTATATACACAGTTCCATCATCCCTCGTAACAAATAATCCCTTTTCTATTCCTTCTTGGTAGACGGGATAATCCTCATCTACTTTTACACCCGGATCAACAATAGCTATGAAATGAATGTTTTGTTTTTTCATCTCTTCTATGAATGCAACTATATTCGGAAATCGTGTGTTATTCCACGTAAAAACCCTGAAATAATCCATATAATGTATATCTAGATGAATGACATCGCATGGAATTCTTCTTCTACGAAATTCACTTACAACATTTTTGACCTGCATATCCGAGTAATAGCTATATCTACTTTGATGGAATCCTAGGCTCCATATCGGTGGCAAGGAGATATATCCAGCCAATTCGGCAATACCCTTCTGGATTGAACTCAATCCATCGCCAAAAGCCATACATATATCCAAATTAGGTTCGGGAACAGAAACAAGTATTTCACGATTATAGGTCTTCCCACAATCAAATACGAGTCGTGCTGTGCTATTGACCAGAACTCCTAGACATTGTCCTGGCCGGTGATGAAAAAAAATGGGTATAGAAGCATAGAGGGGATCCGTTTCGGCAAATTGCGTTGGTTCATCAGTATTCCACATTTCCCAAATATTTCCCTTCTTGTTGAGACCCCCCGTTTTTTCCCCAAGCCCCAAAACCCTCCAAGAAGAATCTGTATCAACACTGCATTGTATTCCGTGTTCATATCTACGCAGCAACATACCTTGCGCAAGAATTTCGGTGCCCCCATGTTTCAGGAAGCTGTAGGTAATACTATTTAACATTCCCCATTCCGCATCGATACATAACTCACATATGATATCTTTGTCGTATACCCGTACTATGCGCTCTTCTTCAGATACCTGAAATTCATTCTCCGTTGATTCCTCTATTGCAGTGTAATCCGGAAGACTAATTTCTTCTTTTTCTCCCACTTGGAATCTCCAAAACCCCTGCCCCCTGTTGGTTATGCGGAGAAATTGGGTATGCTCCAGAGATAATTCATATTGTGTTACTCGTTTGGTGGTGATTGTATCAGCCATATCGTTTCCTAAGATGCTGTTTAAATTGTTCAATATTCGCATCAATATTTTTTTTGTGTGTAGGTTTGTCTTCAAGCCCCTGAAGTTGTGGAGGTAGATCGGGAGTATGCCCACAGGCTTTGTGTACCGTCTCTCTGAACTTTCCAGCATGAGCGGTGCTAACACACACCACATGTCCTTCCAGGCCTTTATCTAATTCTTGCTCTGCATAATACAACCCGGTTGCTGTATGGGGACAAACGAATTGCCCGTACATTTCATAATACCGGCGGATTGTTTCTAGTATTTGATCATCGGTCACCGAAATTGCCGAAACAAGCTTTTGTGGAGATATCGACCGCTGTTCGCACAAGAACATAAATCGTTCAAAATTACTTGGATTACCAACATCCATCGCCGTGGCATAGGTCTCAATCGATGGTTTTGCCGCATATGTATCGGAAGATAGAAAGGATGGGATTGTGTCATTTTCGTTACAGGCCGCCAGGAATGGGTCGCAGTCCATCCCCCACTGTCGCGCAAACATAGCTGCAACCATATTTCCAAAATTTCCAGAAGGAACACAAAATCGTATGTCTCCTTCGATACGCTTACGCGCATATAGATAATACAACGATTGCGGGATGAGTCTTCCAATGTTTATGCTATTCGCTGAACTGATATGGATAGAATCGCGTAACTGATCATCGGCAAAGCATGCTTTTACCATGGCCTGACAATCATCAAAAGAACCATTTACAGCAAGGCAATCTATATTATCCCCCAGAGTCGTCATCTGCCTTTCTTGTATCTGGCTTATTTTTCCCTCCGGAAACAAAACGACAACGGATATATTCCGCTTATTATAAAACGCCTGCGCAACCGCACTGCCGGTATCTCCACTCGTCGCCGTGAGAATTACTACTGGGTCCGATTGGAAACGCGACATCCAAGAGGCCAAAAAGCTCGCACCATAATCCTTGAAGGCAGCTGTTTTTCCCGTAGAAAGATCCAACAAGCTAATACGTTCGTGTATAGTGAACATGTCCGGAGAAAAATAAAAAGCTTCGTGAGCGATTGCTTCTAGGTCTTCGGATGTACATTCTCCAGCTAGCAATTCAGATAATACGGTGAAGGCAAAATCTTGAAAACTCGGTGGATCAGATTCAAGCACCCGACGTAAATCTATCGAATCGATTGGATAAAACAATCCACCATCGGAAGCCAATCCACTGGCTACTGCTTCTGAAAAATTGACTCGTAGTGATTTATTACGTGTACTACACAAATTCATCCAAAAAACTCCTGGTAGAGGGTATTTGCGGCCTTATGCACGTCTGCCTGTGCAACCGCAAAGGATATATTTACTTCCGACGATCCCTGGGCAATAGCTACTACATTGATATTCGCCTTCCCCAAACTACTAAAAATTGCCCCAGCTATGCCATGCCGGCCTCGCATATGCTCACCAACAACTCCAAGGATCGCAACATCATTGATCGCTGAAATATGAGATATTCTGTGTTTTTGTAAATCTTCTTTGAGTGAGTTTTGTAAGGTTCCCTGCGCCTGAGCTATTTGGCTTTTCGTGCATACAATACAAATATTTTGCTCGCTCGCTGTTTGACTGATCATTACGGCGTTTATGGATGATTGCGCCAATGCGGCAAATACTCTCGAAGCGGTTCCTTGCGTCCCGCGCATCCCCCTTCCCGACACTACAACCAATGCAACATCGTGCACCACACTGATTCCCTTCACTGGATTTGCTGATGATGGAGGATTCCATCGAATCCATGTCCCGCTTGCATCTATTTTTTCTATGCTCTTTATGTGCACATCGATGTTGTGGGTTTCCAAAGGGATGAGTGCTTCTGAATGTATCGTATGTCCACCACAATATGTCAATTCTAACGCCTCTTGCATAGACAATTCTTGTATTACCGATGCTCCACTCACCAATGAAGGATCGACAACAAAGAGCCCCTCCTTCTTGGTAAGCAAGGTCAATTTGTCTACCCGAAAGGCAACAGCAAAAAGAACCGCTGTCAGATCTGCTCCGCCAGGACCAAAACAGGTTATGGCATCACTCTCTTTCAGGCTTCCAATGCCTCCAGCTACCAAATGCACTTTTTTTTCTTGTTGGGTATTCCGTAAAATTTCAAGCCTAGCGTACGATTCATCGAACAAAACATCTCCCTGGGGTTCGTCGAATATAATTCCTTCTGAAGGAGCATACCGCACAACATCATTACCACGTGACTCTAATAGTTTTGCAAAAAATTCGATCGCAAATAGCACCGCATAACTTCGAATACAATCAGAAGAACGGATCGAACATTCACGAATACGAACCACACCGCCAACAACATCATTCAGATTTTCTGACATTTCTTCTATTGTTTGATAGGCCTCGCTGAGATTGTATCTATCACATAAATTCTTATATGCATTCAAACAAGAATAAAGTAATTTTTTGCTTTTCTCGGCATCACTCGGAGCGATGTTCGCTATCTGTTCGAGGATACCATAGATGGTAGTTGGCGCTGACAGTACAAAAACACCGCCCCCTGGTCTAGATGTACATAGTTCACCAATGCGCTCAAGGGATGAGGGATTCCAAAGTGAATCTCCGTCTATTTTGATTATGCGCATATATTCGAGACTATCAGAAAATATCTAGCCAGAAAAGATGTCAAAATAAAACAAGAAACTTGACAATATCCTTCCATAAGACAAGCATTACTTATGCTGAAATTCATTGTTGAAGGTGGGCATCCGTTGTCTGGGGCTATCTCGGTAAAGGGGAATAAAAATGCCGCTCTTCCCTGTATCGCGGCCTGTTTGCTTACTTCTGAACCGATGGAATTGAAAAATATTCCAGACATAGAAGATGTTCACATCATGCTTGAAATACTACGCCACATCGGTGTTGATGTAACTTTTGAAAACAACACCGCTACGATATGTGCAAAAAATGTATCTGAATCAACAATTCCGAGATCTCTAGCCCAAAAAATACGTGCTTCTATCCTTTTTGCAGGGCCCTTGCTTTCTCGATGCAAAGAAGCACATCTCTATCCACCGGGCGGAGACATCATAGGAAAACGAAGACTTGATACCCATTTTCTTGCCTTGAAAGAACTTGGAGCTCATATAACAATCGATGAAACCATATCGTTCTCTGCGGGAAAGCTCTCTGGAACCGATCTGTTCTTAGACGAAGCATCCGTCACCGCAACCGAAAACACAATCATGGCCGCGGTGCTGGCAGAAGGCAACACGGTAATCGAAAACGCTGCGAGCGAACCACACGTACAGGACCTTTGCAATATGCTAATTTCAATGGGTGCACGGATCACGGGCGTAGGGTCTAATATTCTATACATATCAGGAGTATCATCGTTACGAGGCACACCCTTTAGCATTGGAAGCGATTATATGGAAATTGGCTCCCTCATCGGTCTAGGAGCCATTACAGGAGCTGCTATTCAGATAAGCCCAGTACAGCCCCGTATGTTGAATGGGCTGGGCATCGGATTTGGAAAACTCGGAATCTCTTGGACCTATGAAGATGATGTACTTATCCTTGATAAAAAGGAGACATTACGAATTGTCCCTGATTTTGGTAACGCAATTCCAAAAATAGACGATGCTCCATGGCCAGGATTTCCACCAGATCTAACCAGTATAGCAACCGTAACTGCAACCCAAGTGGAGGGAACCATTCTCATCCACGAAAAAATGTTTGAATCTCGTATGTTCTTTGTTGATAAACTCATAGAAATGGGAGCACGCATCGTTCTATGCGACCCTCATCGTGCCGTTGTCATAGGGCCAACCCAGCTACACCCCGCAGAGCTTACATCTCCCGATGTCAGAGCTGGTATGGCGATGCTTATCGCGGCCTTAATCGCACCAGGAAAAAGTGTTATTAATAATATTTATCAAATAGACAGGGGATACGAACATATACACGAGAGGCTTTCCCTCTTAGGGGCGCGCATCACTCGAGTGAATGCAGACGATTAATCGAATCTGTGCAAGAGCGAATTTCATGCACTATGTACCCGCATTGGGTTCTCTTTGGGTCTGAATAACACCAACCACCAGAGCTGCCAACAACAAGCCACCTACCCCTGCAATCGCTCCTGTCAGTCCAATCATTCGATGCAACGCCATACTTAGCGTGGTTATCACATACATGATCCATTCATAACAAAACAAGATTACAAAGAAAATTAGAGGAACGACAAGCCAAGCATACCATTCGTCTTTTTCTCTCCTGATGTAGATATATTTGTCTACAATGACATATATCCAAAACGAAAATACAAAAAATAACAGTACCACAGCTCCCTGAATTACCAAATAGGAAATCATAAAAAACTGTATTCTTTCACTGCTTTCCCGCAATATACGAAAAAAATCAAGCATTCCAACCGTGTTCCAGTTCTGCTGAATACGATTACGGCTCACAACATCAGCAATATTTCTCCTAAACACGTACACATCATCAGAAAGACTTCCGTCCAAAATTTGAATTTCTTGCTGCACTCCGTCTGCTGTCAGACCTCGCATATGCACAACGTTATCGATGATCTGCACAACTTCTACTTGAATATGCCCGCTGGTTCTGAATGATTCTCTTTCAATTTCGATAATTTCAACATCGAAAGCATAACTTATGCCTGTTTCATAACTCATGTGCTTTGCAAAAAACACAAGGTACCTGTCTTCAAATGTGTCGAGAAACCAAACATTATAGAATCCCGGCCGATTCTCGTTCACAATAGCATCCACAAGAAAAAAGGATCGCTTTTTGACCCCTTCAAAACTTTCTGCGTACCATTGAGTGATCTCTATATCTTCTGGAAAAGCATCGCGTAAGACCCTAAGCATTTTATAAGCTCGCAACGCTTCATCGGGGTCCATCCGTCCAGCGATCAAAGCTTGAACCGCGGCTGATTTCCTGAAGAACAATTCCCGCGCAGAGGTTTCTTGACCAACTAGTTCTCCTTCCTCTATTAAAAGTCTGGTTTCTTCCTGCAACAAAATTGCGTCTTCGCGCGGAGGTTCGCTCAACAAAGCCGCAGCTCCCGCAAAATAGAAGCTAGAAACATAATCATCCTCATCAAAATATTCTTCCGCTCTGGCGTACAATTCGGAAGCATTGCTTTCTCGCAATTCGATGGCAAGCCCCAGAGAATCGGTATTATCCTCTCTTGCTGGGCGACTTCCAAGCTGGGCCCGAGTTTTCAACAATAATGTTTCAACTGGCTCATCCCTCGTTGTCAAACTTGTATATTTTTCGAGCAATCTCACTGCAAACTCCGGACGCCCTTCTTCTATCGCTGTTTCTGCTTGTTTCACCAGCAATTCTAAATAGCGTGAGGTGTAAAAATACCGTTGTTTTGTCAATTCAAGCTGGGGATATAGCCACGATATCGCTATTATGTACAGCAAAATACTGGGAAGAGTTACAAGAAAAACGTGAGAAACAGTATGCGTCGCGGTTGCAGATCTCACACGGTGCCAGCACCAGTAGATTACTGATACAACCATATGAAAGACCAACATATATTTTAGGAATCCAGTCAATACTTCAAAAATATAATATCGCCTCGAGAATTCCTCAAACACCTGCTGATACTCACCAAAAAAGAAAATGTATCCAGCGTATCCAATGATACCGAGTATCATTAATCCCCAGTATCGAAAAAATATCTTACTCATCTCTATGTTTCCGTCTGAATAACAATGCCAAACACGTCATTATTACCAAGACTCCTCCAACAAATACCCATTGCAAAGTAAACATATCCGGATATATCGTGAACCCAAAGGTAATCCACCTAGGGTAGCCAAGCACAACGACTCTGAAAGCAGCTAGGACAAGTAGCAATGCAAATGAAAATGCCCGCGTAGATACGAATAAAAATAATGAAATTGCAAAAAAGATTATGACTATTTGCAGTAAAACCAACAAACGAACCATGCCGCTTTCCCGATAAAACGATTCACTGATGATATCAAAACTCCTGTGTAAATCCTCAAAAAACGGATACAGTTGAGCATTCGCTCCAAATGACATATCTACATCTTGAACCGTATCCCACATTACAACACGTCTATCAAATTGCAACGTATCCGACTTAAGGTCAATCAACCCATTCTCGGTTGTATCCATAACAATTGGATCGTTCGGATCCACAGTAATTGCTCTCTCTACCTGATCTGCAGCGGTTCGTCGAGCAAACCAGAAGCCTGTCCCATCTTCTGCCCGGTAGGTTTCTTGTGAACTCACATTAAACAAAGAGGTCATCTCAGGTGGGGAAGAATCGCTGATATCCTGGATCGAAAATGATCCCCAAATGGCTCCCAAAAAGAATAAAAAACATGCAATACAGGACCCTAGTTTTTGTCTCTTAGTGAATTTAGGAGCATACACGACAGAAGCCAAAATCGCAAATAGGGTTGTTATCGCGGCAATCCACAACAATTTCGTTCCATCGCTTCCTATGATATAGAGGATCAGTGAATAAGGTTCTTCTGCCCCAATCATTGCATACCTCATCATTTCAAAGAACACTCCAAATGCAAACAATAGGGCAAGAAGAATGATATTACGTGTGCATATACCTAAGAGCTTCATAAGCTGGATTTGTTTTTGCGACAACTCCTCCATTTCTTTATCGGCACTACGAGCCTATTAATAGAAGGAGGAGCGTCCAATATCCATCGAATTCCTTCCGCAATATCTTCCGGGTCTAACAAAAAGCCTGTTTCCGCGTACGATATCCATCTTTTCCTCTGTTTTTCATCAAGCAGAGGAGAGTCTACAAAATCAGGAGCTATACAAAAACTCCTGATGTGTCGTTCGTATAACACCGGTGCGTATTGATGTATGAATTGTAGAAGGCTTTTTTTCGCTACCACATAGGCAGCGGTATGGGTGTTTGTTTTATATGGAGGTTGATCGAACCCAAAATAAATAATAGTCCCTCCCGACTTCATTGCTTTTCGAGCCTCCAAGGTCAGATCGATCGCCAAATGCACATTCCAATCCATCATCTCTTTCCAATCTTCCGAAACGGTTTCTTCTGTCTTTTTTTGATACATCGGACCATGCACCAAAACAAGAAGATCCACACTTAGATGGGGAGAAAGTCTAACCACAAGATCATCTATAGTTCTCGCATCGATCAACATCGGTATTATTTTTTTATCAAACCGAGAAGCCAGAATCTTCAATTCTTCTTTGAGGGTTCTTGATTGTACGAGGCATCGATATCCTCTCTTTGCAAGCATTTCGCATATTGCAAGCCCGATACCACTTCCTCCCCCTACCATGAGACAGGTTTTTTCTTGCTGTGATTTGCTAGATGATTCGGATATACTCATGTATGTCTCAGCCTCGCCTCACTTTGCTTTCCATTCTTCTGCATGCAATAACAACACCACAGCGATTACAAAAGCACCTACAGGGGGTACTACTTCTCGGGCTCATCATACTTGCCGACTGCTATTTTGCAGTCATTACAGCCCGAGCTATTGGGATATATGCAATGTTGGCGTTGCAGACTGGCCTTTCGCTAGGACTAGCGTTACTATTTCGTGCGAATTTACTCGCACAACTTAACAATCTGAAAAACGCCGTTCATCACGGGAATCCAAGTCGAAAGCACATTCAGCGCATTGCCTATTATTTTATCGCATCCGGCCTATTATGTATTCCAGGGTTATTTTCTGATGCTCTCGGTCTGCTGTTGTTCATTCCACCAATTCGGCAACTTGCTACGCATATGTTTGGCCTCTACGCAAAGGATACCCTCGAACAGGTCTTTCTCCAATTCTGTGCAGAATTACGACCAGGCGATGAGAAAGATGCCCTCTCAACACAATCGCAAAAAAGCCGCTGATACCGGGGGCCTAACTCTTGGCGTTACGCTAAACGAAAAGATATCCTGCTCAACCACTTCTAGTCATACGCAAAAAGCAACTAGGTAACCATATACACATAGACGCTGGAAGTTGTGCTCTATTGCGATATATCCACGCATCTCCATCGTGCATATTGCTCCCAAGAAAGAGTAAGCTGGGACATAACTTTTGAAGAGCAGCCAATACAGGTTTATTTTGATTTTCTGAATTAACACTCGGGTGACGACCCAAAATTTTCAAACGAGGAAATGTGTGTTTGCAATTTATGTATACCGTCTCGCATTGTTGCACCTGACCCCCCAGTAAGAATATTGAATCTCCACGTTCTTCGAGATAGGACAATAAATGTAGTAACGAAGAAAAAATCAATTCGGGTATAGGCTTTTTTTCTTGTCTACGCAACGTATAAAAATTGATAACATCGGAACAAGATTCTTGCATGCGCTTAAACGAACCCGAAAGTTTCTTTAAGAATGGATCCGGATGATACAATAATCTAATATGGCGCAGGGATCTTTCTCTATTCCAATCCTCGTATACACTTTTTAAACAATCGGTTGAAACCGCTTCACGAACTTTCACCACGTACTCCCTCGTGCATCAGAGTATTTTATTTACTCACCTCTTCAACCGCTCTTTGCAATACATCATCGTAATCAAGATCAAATGCTAATGGTTTATTTTCATTAAATCGGAACATTTCTTGCCGTAGATACCGGCCTACATGCCACCTATATGTTTCATCTCCTTCTGTAAGAGAATTCACAAATTTTTCGATCTGATCATCTGAGGCAGATTTGTTTGCTTGAGCAAAATCTACTATTTTTCCGCTTTGAATTAATTCCAAAAATTCAGCGCTTTTTTCTTCATCAAGAGAAGGATTCGAAATTTCAATATCCGGCTCAATTCCAACCCCATCGATGGTTTCCCCCGCTGGCGTATAATATCGTGCCACGGTTAGCCTGGCTCCGACCTCTCCAAATCTAAATATTTCTTGTACCGAACCCTTCCCATAGGTTTTCTCTCCTATGGTAATTGCGCGAGTACGATCTTTGAGAGCTCCCACAAGAATTTCAGAAGCAGACGCAGAGCCTCCATCAACCAATACAGCAACAGGAAGATCCGTCGGGATCAAGGTAGCTCGGCGAGCCTTAAACTCTTGGTTGCGTGATTTGATACGCCCTTCGATACTGACAATAGTCCCATTTCTAAAGAAAAAGTCACCAAGTTGAATCGCAGAAGACAAGAGTCCTCCTCCATTTCCCCGCATATCGACAATTAAACCAGAGAGATCGTATTCAGCATCCATTTCCTTGTAGGCTTCCTCAAACAACTCTACAGTATTCTCGCTAAACAGTATCAACTCGATATACGCAATATCGTCGTTTATTACACCAAATCGAACCGATGGAATTTGAATGGTCTCTCGTTTTAATGTAACTTTGTATATTTCGCTAGAACCCCTTTTCACCCCAATGGTCACAGACGTTCCAGGCACGCCTCGCAATAACAAAACAGCCTCAGTTGTACTCAATAGCTGGGTGGATTTACCCTCTATATCAACGATAAGGTCTCCAGCCTGCAACCCTGCATAAAAAGCCGGGGTCCCTTCAATGGGAGAAATCACTTCAAGAAATTGTTCCTCTTCGATCTCTGAGCGATATTTGTTTACATACATCCCAACTCCCCCAAACGCTCCCGCAGTAGAAACGCTAAGCTGCTCAAGTTCCCATTCATCCATAAAGCGAGTGTGCTGATCATTTGCAACGCTAAACATGCTTTCTATCGCAGAATACATCAAGGGCTTCGGTTCTTCAGAATCATTCTCCTCGATGGTTTGTTCCTCCAAGGCTACATAATACCATTGAACAAATGTATTCCAAGCTTCTTCTTCCTCCAATTGAACAAATTCTTCTTCGGACACCAAGGTATCAAGTATTGTATCATCTTCCTCGTATAATCCTTCGATTCCCGCATATATTAAATCGTTCGCATCGAGTTCATCGACGTAATGACTCTGCATTTTCTCATACAAAAATTGAAAAAGTCGTAAATCTTCGTCTGTTTCCTGCGCGCTAAGAGGACCCCCCGCACATCCTCCCAGAATCGCTCCTCCTAAAAGAAGCCCCACCCAAATAACAGAAAAAAGATTTAGGCATCTGTTCTCGTTACGTTTTGCAGTATTTTTATTTGTCATATATTCTCCTTGTTGCTTTCGGACACATATAATATTACTATATATCATGTCAGTGTTCTTGTTTATCGAATATCCGAAATGGCTTATTCCAGAGATTATTCCTGGATTACCCTTGCGCTGGTATGGTCTCATGTACGTTGTCAATTTTGTTTTGTGTTACATGCTACTCAAACGTCAAAAAAACGATATCGAACCAGCACTCACAAATCAAAAATTACTCGATGTAATGTTTTGGACCATTGTAGGTGTTCTCATTGGTGCACGCATATTTGCTACAACAATATATGACACATCTGGTTACTATCTTAGTCGGCCTTGGGAAATAATTTGGCCTTTCGATGCAAACATGCAGTTTGTTGGACTACAAGGCATGAGTTATCACGGTGGCCTTGTCGGAGCTGGGCTAGGACTATATCTCTATTCACGTATAAAAGAAAAGGCATATTCATTCCTAGAATTAGCAGACCTTTTGGCCATTGCTTTTCCCCTTGGCTATACGTTTGGGAGACTTGGAAACTTTATCAATGGAGAACTGTATGGCCGGATAAGCACCCTCCCCTTTGCCGTATTGTTTCCCAATGCTGAACGACTCTCGATCACCGATACTCGTGTGGCCTCTGCTGCCGAACAACTAGGCATCTCTGCATCCGATTCCGGTTTAGTCAACTTACCGCGACACCCTTCGCAAATATATGAAGCCTTATTGGAAGGGGTCCTTGTTTGGCTGATCATGTGGTTTGTAATAAGAAAGCGAAAATCTTATCCAGGGTTCGCCTTAGGAGCCTATACGGTGTTGTATGGAATTACTCGATTTATTGCTGAATACTTTCGTCAACCAGACACCGGTCTAGATTTTGTTATTCAGGCGGTTCCAAACAACCCAAACTGGCTTTTTCTTTCAATATTCAATATCACAATGGGGCAACTTCTTTCCTTCGGCATGGTGTTGGCTGGGATTGCTATTCTTGCGATATTCAAAAAGAAACAAAGCATTTCGATGCGTAGTCAGCTATTGCGAGAAAATCAAAAGCCTAAAAAGAATCAAAGAAAAAGATTTCGCAAGAAATAAACACTAACCATTTTTCTTCTTTTTCTTTATTAGCCATCCAAGACCTATATAAACAGCTATCCCCCCGATAAGCGTGTACGCAAACCAATTCCCAAACCGTGTGTACACTGTCTTTGATGGTTCATCTTGGACAAAAACATCTCCAACAAGGCTATCTGTTGTGTATGGGTCAATGGTTTGAAGAATTTCACCCTTCATATTGATGATCGAAGTGACTCCAGAAGTAGTTGATCGTACAAATGGAAGGCGATGTTCAACGCTCCGAAACACCGCAGTTGCCAAATGTTGCTGAGCTTCTACTGGATCTTGGGCCCAATAATCATTTCCTATGTTCACAAACATTCGTGCGCCTTCGCGCGCAAGTAGAAGCCCTCCATCGGGAAAACTATCTTCAAAACAAATCATCACACCAAATGAAACTTTTGGGTGTTCAAAAATAGTGGGTTCTGTTCCTGGTTCCCAATAGGAAACATCAAAATTGAGCAGATAGTCGTGTAACCCCGGTAACAGGTCCTTGTATGGAAAATGTTCGGTAAAAGGAACCAAGCGTATTTTATGATACGTATCTAGACGCTCTCCTTGATCTGAAAAGAGGACCGCTCCATTTCTATTCTTTCTTCCAATTTCCCGTCCAGAATCATCGAGCTCTAATACATAATCATCATTCCCGGTCAACAGATATGTGTCTATAACACGTTGATATTCAATAAAATCTCTTATAATGGCTGCATAGGAAAACTCTTCTGGATTTTCCTCGGACCACCTGCGTATATTTGGAACTATCGCCGTTTCCGGCCAGATAACGATATCAGGATTTTCAGAAAGCACCACACTTGTTTCACGTTTTAGAATAGAAAATGTTTCACGATAATCTTTTTTTCTTGGATCGGTATTATTTTGAACCAGAGCCACCCTTACTTTTTCTTCACCTTGCTCGGGATTTGATTTTTGTATGCTACCATAGATCAAAAGACCCACGATTAGCGAAACTCCAATACCAACGGATTTCCATTGCTGAACCGATAGCATCTTATGCAATACCGTACTGAATGATCTCTTATGAGTGATATTTTCTGACCCCACAGAATCAAGACAAAAAGCAAGAGCAGCATTGCAATACACCAACACAAACTCAATGCCCCAGATACCCGTAACATCAGCAATTTGAATAAGAGTAGGCGAATTATACTGTGCATGTGTGAGAAGCCCCCAAGGAAAAGCAGAAAACCCATAATGTCGATAAAACGCGAAAACCGTCCACACCATGGCCCAAAATAATGGATTACGAAAACGCCTTAGAAAAAAATAGCCCACCGAGAAAAAAATAATGTAATATCCAATTATAATAATAGTGGAGCCTTGCAGGGCAACCAAATTAAATCCTCCAAGCCAATAATGAATCAACATCGTAGAAAATGCTGCGTATACACCGATCAGCCACAGCCCACGAGCATAGCTAGACCTACGTAATATAAAAAATAATGGCACTAGAGCTATCCAGGCGAGCCCTCCTATCCCTTCCAAGGAAAGAAACGAAGGCAGGGCAAGGGTTATTACGATAACCGAAAGTGCAACAAATAGAGTAGCGCCACGCGAAATTAATGATATGCCCTTTGAATACTTCACGAATAAATAGACGGCCATAGAAAAGAGTGGAATATATCGTATTAATGCGTATATCCGCGCGATGAGGCTAGACTGTTCAAATGATATAGCAGTACTGCCCGCAGCAATCCGCTGTGCATAATCCATATTTGCATTGCGAGCATATATCCACGAAAAAACGAATAAAAAGAGCCAAAGCACCATCAGAACTTCATAGACAATATACTGATTGGACCGTTCTCCTGTTGAGTGTTTACGCCAGAATTCCACTCCAAGGGTTGTTAGATGCGCCACAAGCAAAGACAAATACAAGTATCCGCCGAAATCGAGAGGCAGCATTGAAAATGGACCGACAAGAGCCAATCCCAAGAGAAGGAAGGAGGTCGCTAAAAAAGCTATGAGCATAATCGAGTGTATCAAAACGTATGCTTTCTGATAACACCGGTGTATTATCAATCTACAAAAAACTCCCTATACGTTAGTCATTCTTTTGTATTCATATAGTTTTCCGACACCATGTCTTGATATATTATAATTGTATGGCTTCTTTCTTGCTGTTTTTAAAAAAGGCCTTTTTGTTTATAAAGACAGCTTTTTTGCTGCACGCCTACCACTTATGCCGGGCACTTGTCATTCCCTTGATGAATTTTATGTTCCGGCTGGACATGACATTTCCTGATAGAAATATATTATACGCATCGAACGCTATCATACTAGCAAACCATACCTCAAACTGGGACCCTATTTTGTTGGGAACATTCATAAAAAGAAAAGTATCCTTCATCGCCTCAGACACCCACTTTCGCACCCCCTATCTGCGAAATGTCATGCGCCTGCTAAGTGCTATCCCAAAGACCAAAGGGAAAAACGATATAAAAAATCTACGCACTATGATTGACCGGGCACGCCGAGGCGAATCGCTTGCGATTTTTCCAGAAGGACAATCTTCATGGGATGGAAAAACAATCTCCTTGGTAAAAGGTACGGCAAAACTCATACGCCTGCTCTCACTCCCCGTTCTGTGTTTTTCAATAGAAGGGTCTTATTTTGCTTCTTCTCGTTGGATGCGGGGCATTCGTAAGGGGCGTGTTCGAATCACACTTAGGCGCTATTTTGATGTTGAGACCCAGAAATCAATGAACCTTGAAACCTTCGAAAAAGAATTAGCCTCAGCTCTGCAATACAACGCCTGCACTCACCAAGAACTGTATAATCAGCCCTACAAAGGATTATTTCCTGCGGAATATCTTGAACGAATTTTGTTTGTTTGTCCAAACTGTCTTTCACAGGATCACATGAAATCGCGTCACACACGTCTTATATGCAAGAATTGTTCGCACTACCTGACATACGATCGAACCGGCGCTCTACTCTATTCACATCCAGAAGAAATCATTCCCGCCTTGATCCAATCTATGCAAAAAATCATGAGTAGTAATGACTCTGCTGTTACCCATCTTCGCTTGTCCATACCCGATTACATGGAAGCCCAAAGACGATATTTCGAAACATTTCTCAAACAAAAAAAGGAAATGGCTCTTGATGCATCTCTCATCTCGAGTGAAAATCTGACCTTGATACAATATCGACACAACAAGAATATTCTTCGATTGTCCGGCCACTTATATGGATACGCAGATCAGATAATCATACATTCAAAGGATTTCAATAATTATTCTCGCACATTCCCTCTAAAAGATATTTCAGGATTTAATATACAAAAAAATGAAATTGCGGAATTCTTTTATAAGACCGATAGATACCAACTCAGACCTCCTGGCCCGCGATTTTCTATGCTACGATGGCTTCTCTTCATTCACTACTTCTCTCCCAAATCTGCCAGCGGCTTGTAAAACAAGGAAATATATGATTGAATATTTGCATCTTGAGGAGTTCGAAATATGGCAAAATCGAAGAAAACAAACTTATTGAAAATACGAATGCAGAGCACAGAGAGTAAACACAGCTATTACATGACCAGAAACAAAAAAAACACACCCGAAAAAATGTCATTTATGAAATACGACCCTACTATTCGTAAACACGTAGAATATAAAGAAATGGGAAAGGCTTAAAATATGTCACGAAAATGTACTTTATCGAAGAAACGCCCCTTGTTCGGCAATAACGTTTCTCACGCACATAATAAAACAAAAAAAGTTCAGCGACCGAACATACAGAAAAAACGTATTTTTGTTGCAGAGACCGGAAAATATTTGTTGTTAAAGGTTTCTACTCACGCTTTACGCACGATTGAAAAAATAGGATTGTTGCCCTATTTACGCAAACGAAACATTTCTTTGAAAAGTCTTCGTTAATTTCAACTCCACTGTCGAGCATTGAGACGGATTCATATTTTGAACTTCCTTCGATTTTCCCTAATGTTTCTTGAATCCCATGTTTCAGGAACTGGGTCTTTTCCTCCACTATATCGTGCGGAGCAGCGACTTACTCGATGTAAACCTAGGTATAACCCTCGGAAAATATTGAATGCTCGTATTGCACGTATGGTGTATTCGGAACAACTCGGAGAATAGATGCAATGACGGGGAAGAAAAGGCGAGATAAATAATTGATACAATCTTATAGGCAGAACGCCTATCTCTTTCAAAAGTCGTCTCCAATGCATATGAAAATAATATACAGAGGCATGCTATGAGTCAAAAGAACTTACTTAAAGCTGTTTCAGCTTCTAACAACCTACGAGAGATTCGTGATCCAGATGTATTAATTGAAAAAATATTATATGAAGCACGAGGATTTACCAACGCTGATGCAGGAACTATTTATGTTGTAAAAGAGAACATGTTGCTTCCCTATTATGCGCAGAATAAATCTCTTTCTCGAGAAGAATACAATAACATCGATATTGAACGACTATCTGTTCCTATAAACAAGGAATCTATTTCTGGATACTGCGCCCTCACAAAAGAACCCCTCATTATTTCAGACGTCTACAACATTCCAAAAAAACTACCCTATCTATTTCGAAGCTGGATAGATGAGACCATAGAATACCGAAGTAAGTCGATGATTGTTATTCCCTTAAAAGACAATCAACAGATATACGGAGTAATACAATTAATAAACAAAAAAAGTCCACGGGGGCGCGTGATACCATTCAAGGAAGAAGATGCGTTTTTGCTGTCTTTGTTCGCCTTGAATGCAACCATTGCAATTGAGCAAGCCCAAGTGACCAAGACCCTTATAGCAAAATTGGTCGATATTGTTGAAATGCACGATCCAAATGAAACAGCTCCACACGTGCAACGAGTTGCTGAATATTCTTCGGCTATCTACACTCGATGGGCAAATTTGCGCAATCGCCCACAAAAAAAACTGGAGCGAGAACGAGCAAATATCAAGCATGCAGCGATGCTCCACGATTTAGGGAAAATTTCTATCCCAAATAATATCCTCCATTCCTATTCTTCGCTTGATCCTGAACAATTGCAGCTATTGAAAACACATACCTGGAAAGGGTCTAAACTCTTTCAATACGCAGAAACGGAACTTGAACTCACTGTCAGAGATGTAACCCTTACGCACCATGAACGATGGGATGGCACCGGATATCCCGGATATGTCGATATTAACGATGGCAAATCTCTCTACCCGAATCATCCTGTTCCTATCCCTCGAAAGGAGAAGGAAATCCCCCTTTCGGGACGTATCGTTGCACTTGCCGATGCCTATGATGCTATGCGAACAAAGAGATCCTACAAAGAGGCTCTCAGAGAAGAAATTTGCCTGCAAGAAATAAAAATGCAGTCGGGTAAGCAGTTTGATCCTGAACTTGTCAGCATCTTTTTTCAGATTAAAGCGGAAATTAGAAAAATAAACAAGAAATACGAATTAGATATACCTTAGCTTGTGTCTATTCTAAAATATTTCTAATTTGTATCTTGCTCTATTACAATTCTTTCAAGGCTTTTAGGACTTCTTCCATCGCCTTTTTACCATCTCCGAACAACATCAATGTATTATCCATGGCAAAAAGAGGGTTGGGAATACCCGCAAAACCAGGACTTAAACTACGCTTAACTACCACCACGGTCCGCGAAGCATCCGCATTTATGATAGGCATACCAGAAATGGCACTTCCTTCTTCACGAGCGAGTGGGTTTATAACATCGTTTGCACCGAGCACTATGGTCACATCGGTTTGTGGAAGAACCGCATTTATCTGATCAAGATCAAGAAGTTTCTCATAATCTATATTTTCTTCCGCAAGTAGAACGTTCATATGTCCTGGCATACGCCCAGCAACGGGGTGGATACCAAAAGAAACATCAACATCACGAGATTCTAGATACTCGGTAATTCCTCGTACCGCGGTTTGTGCGTGTGCAACAGCCATTCCATAGCCAGGTACAAATACAACACGCTCAACAGAGTCCAACAAAAGAGCAACTTCGTCCGCCGAGGTTGCCTTTATTTTTCCTTCATAGACATCGTCGGCCTGGATATCCTCTTGTTTGCTTTCTATACCCCCAAACAAGACATTTGCCAAAGATCGATTCATGGCCTTACACATGATTTTAGTCAAAATAATTCCAGAGGCACCCACTAATGAACCTGCAACGATGAGGACAAGATTATCGAGTACAAACCCCGTTGCAGTTGCAGCCAACCCTGAATACGAATTCAACAAGGCGATAACAATTGGCATGTCGGCGCCGCCTATCGGGATAACCAACAATATTCCCAATACGCTAGCAAGTCCCGCAAGCAACCAATAGTAAGTCAATCCTACTCCAATATCAAGCGTCTGAACAAAGAGGTATCCTACATAGAGTGAACCGATTAGAAATAGAATTTTTACGATTTGTTCGCCTGGGTATCTAACTGGCTTTTCGGTGACCAATCCTTGCAATTTTCCAAATGCAACAAAGCTGCCCCAGAACGTAACCGCTCCGATTAATGCCGATGCTGCGCAGGCAATATAAGCAACCAAGCCCAGGGATGCTATCGAATTATCATAAATGACCGTACTCGCAACAAGTACCGAGGCGATACCTCCAAGCCCATTAAATAACCCCACCAATTGGGGCATGGCCGTCATCCGAATTGCTACGGCGAGCACAACTCCAACGATAGATCCGATTCCTATACCTATGAGCAATAATTCCGGATTAAGTATTTCTTGTGCAATCAATGTGACTACAACAGCCACCAACATTCCCAATGCCCCCACAAGATTTCCAGCAACCGCTGAGCGCGGATGTCCCAACAATTTCAACCCAGAAATAAACATCACCGCAGACAGCAAATAGAATATATTTTGAATATCTATATTCATTTGTTCTTACCCCGTTTAAACTTCATGAGCATGCGGTGCGTCACCACGAATCCGCCAACCACATTTATGGTTGCGAAACAAAGCGCTGCAACTCCAAGAACTGTTGCCATGGTTCCATAACCAGTTTTTGTAGCTGCCACTGCACCAATGATCGTGATCCCTGAAATCGCATTTGATCCAGACATCAAGGGAGTGTGCAGTGTAGGGGGTACTTTCGTAATCACCTCAAAGCCCAAAAATACAGATAACACAAAAACAACTAATAGCAAAACCATATCTGTTCCACTGTCTCCTAAGAAAAATATTCCGTTAAAGATTCATCGAATACCGAGCCATTGCGGCACACGAGACATGAGGAAATTATGTCATCCTCCAAGTCGATATTCCATTGTTTGTCTTTTATCATGTTGAGAAAAAAAGTGCTTATGTTTTTTGAAAACATCTGACTGGCATGATACGCACTTGATGAGGCAAGATTGTTCGGTCCTACAACACGAACATTCTTGGCAACAACCGTCTCATTTAGTTTAGTGAGCTCACAATTCCCTCCCCGCTCTGCAGCAAGATCAACAATAACCGATCCGTCGGTCATTGCATCCACCATCGAAGCGGTTATTAGCACAGGAGCTTTCTTTCCAGGTACCGCCGCGGTTGTTATGACCACATCGCTTTTGGCAAGTTCAGCGGTCATCAATTCTCGCTGACGTCGATAGAATTCTTCACTCATTTGCTTTGCATAGCCCTGGTTCGATTCTGATGAACCAGTGTCCAAATCAAATTCAACGAACCGTGCGCCCAAACTCTCAACCTGTTCTTTGCTAGCTGTACGTATATCATAGGCTCTAACATGCGCACCAAGACGCTTTGCGGTTGCAATCGCCTGTAGACCTGCAACTCCCGCTCCTATAACAAATACTTCAGCAGAGCGAATTGTACCTGCCGCAGTCATCATCATTGGAAACATCTTCTGCGAATGCATTGCTCCAATGAGCACCGATTTATACCCAGCCACAGAGGCCATCGATGAAAGAACATCCATTGCCTGGGCTCTGGTGGTTCGAGGGACGCGCTCTAATGAAAACGCTGTCAGTTTCTTTTTCAAAAAAAGACCAAAGCTTTCATGTCGCATATACGGCTCGAGCATGGCAATAACTACTGCCTCTTCTGGAACATCTTTCAAATCATTTGGATGCTCAGAATCAGCTGCCCCTGCTCGTACCTTGAGAACAACTTGGGCTTTTGCCAACAAGTTTTTTCGAGAGTTTACTATCTCGGCTCCCTTTTTTTTATATTCTTCATCAATATACCCCGATGCTTCTCCAGCTCCCTGCTCAATAAAAACGTGAGCCCCTGCCTGCACCAATTGAGGCACCTGCGCAGGAATTAAGGCAACCCGCAACTCTCCTGGAAAAAGCTCTTTCGGAACAACTACGTTCATACTATTGCAAACTCCTCACTCATATATGGTTATATGCTACCTATTGAAATTAAAAAGGTCTATCTATACATAGATAGAAAATATCCCATTAGTAAATTTCTCACCATTTTTTTCACCTCTTTTATTGCTTGACTCATACTGTTAAAATTAAATTCATATTCAAAAAAGTAGGAGGCCTTATCAGCATGACTCACGAAAAACGCACCTGGTGGAAAGAAGGGATATTGTATCAAATCTATCCGCGAAGTTTTTTTGACTCCAATGGCGATGGGATCGGGGATATCCCTGGAATCTGTGAAAAATTGGATTATATAGCGGATTTGGGAGTGAGTGCTGTCTGGTTGAGTCCTATCTACACATCCCCACAATACGATAATGGATACGATGTTGCAGACTACCGAAACATAGACCCGATGTATGGAACGCTGGAAGAATGGCAAATTCTGGCATCCGAACTGCATTCACGAGGCATACACATACTCGGTGATTTGGTTGCAAACCATAGTTCTCACCAACACCCATGGTTTCACCAGGCGAGTAGTTCGATAGATAATAAATATCACGATTACTATATATGGCATCCCGGAGAGCAGGGACGCTCCCCAAGCGACCATATCGGTTTTTTTCAAGGAAATGCTTGGGAATGGAACGAAGCCACCCGCGAATACTACTTGCACATGTTTTTGAAAGAGCAACCAGATCTCAACTGGGACAACCCAGCCGTTCGCAAGGAAATGCTCGACGTGGTGAAATTCTGGAAAGACTGTGGTATTGATGGATTTCGCATAGATGTTGCGAATGCGATTTCAAAGGACACCTCTCTCTTCTCAAAACGTTCCAAAACAGATACCCTTTCCGCGTTTGATTTTTTGAATGGACCACGGCTACAAGAATATCTTCAAGAACTGTGTCAGAAAACGAGAGCCTATGCCGGAGATGATTTTCTCATGTTAGGAGAATGCCCTGAGCAGTATGCGCACACAGCCCTCCCGCTTATTGGCTATGAAAATGATGCCTTAAACCTCTTGTATTCTTTTGACCTCACGAAGAACGACCTTATGAAATCCCAGGAAGCCCGCGATCGTGAGAAAAACATTGCAACGAAACTCAGAAAATATTTTACTTCCTGGCTGTCTGAATTGTACGGTAAGGCCTGGTTAACAAACTATTTCAACAACCATGACCTTCCGCGTGTCGTCTCTAAATTTGGAAATGACACCGAATATCGAGAACAGGCAGCAAAGGCCTTTTTGAGTATTTCACTCTTTGCCCACGGAACCCCTATCTTATTTCAAGGGGAAGAATTGGGTATGACTAATTATCCATTCACTAGCTTTGACGATTTCAAAGACGTCGACGCATTACATTTCATCGAAGCACAACGAGCAAAAGGGCTAAAAGACGATGAAATCCTAGAAATAATACGACCAAACAGCCGGGACAATTCACGAACCCCCATGCAATGGGATAACTCCCCACATGCCGGATTTACTACTGGAACGCCCTGGCTATCTGTAAATCCAAATTTCAAAACAATACATGCATCTGCACAGCGTAAGGACCCACAGTCCATCTATGCCTATACTCAGAAGCTCATCACGTACCGAAAAACAAATCCTTCGATGGTCTACGGCGACATGAATATTCATCAACCGCATTCATCAGATGAACAATCCATACTGGTATTCTCTAGATCATCAGAACAAGGAAAAATCTTTGTTTGTTCAAACCTTTCATCTCATTATGCGCCAATACCAAGGGATATACCTAGTACCGGAATGAAAATACTCTGTTCTAATTACATTGATGAGCAAACAATCACCTCGCAAAAAGAGCTTCGCCCCTGGGAATCGACAATTTTTATAGAGACATCCCGATAATTTTCAGCCCAACCCATCGCTACATTTCCCTGAGTATTCTGCTAACTCCTCTCCTTTTTCAAGTGATTAGCGGTATTCATTTGTTTGCGATATGATACTAATAAATGATACCTCATCCATCCAACATTACACTTCACACAGGTGTATTTCGTATAGCTCCTGTAATTACTTTTAACGCAGACATCCTTGCTAACTCCGCCGCAACATTGCTCACAGAACGTCTCGATGCTATCGCCACTTTGCGCAAACATCAATCTGCGGCTCAAATACAATGGAATACCTCCTCATTGCCAGAGCATGCCTACCGCATTACTATTTCCACTTCCAAAATTTTACTCGAAGCATCCAGCGAAACTGGCTTTTTTTCTGCTTCAGCGACCTTGTTTTTGTTATTTTTTAGCCACTCTGCAGATCGATCAATCCCCTGTCAAACCATCACCGACAGCCCCAAATATTCATGGCGTGGATGCCATTTTGACTGTTCAAGACATTTTTTTCCTCTTCGTTTCCTGAAGAAATTAATAGACATGTGTAGCATATTCAAGATAAACGTGTTCCATCTACATTTTTGTGATGACCAGGGATGGAGAATTGAGCTGCCAGATTTTCCTCAACTTACACAGGTGGGGGCTTGGCGAACCGATGGCGATCGAATACACGGCGGGTATTATACCGAGCAAGATATCCGTTCCTTGATTGCCTATGCTGCAACACGAGGAATAACCGTTGTCCCTGAATGCGAAATGCCCGGACATTGTGCAGCCGCCTTGGTTGCATACCCCGAATTGGCTTCAAAAAAGGCCTATTCTCAAGTGCCTTCGCATTGGGGCATTCTGGAAGACGCCTATAATATTTCTGAACCAAAGGTCCGTACTGTCTTAAAAGAAATCCTAAAAAATCTTATGGAATTGTTCCCGGGTAGGTATTTTCATATTGGAGGAGATGAAGTTCCTTCAGAATCGCTAATCGGATCAACTGGTTCATTTCCAAATGTTCAATCTCTTCTCGATGACTTCTTTAAGGATATCTGTGATTTTCTTATCTCTCACAATAAAATCCCTATCGCATGGGACGAAGCCATAGCCCATACACCTCCAAAGGGCACAGTGGGCATGATTTGGCAAAGCCAGGAATATGCGCAAGCTGCTATAAATGCAGGATATTCTATTATTTTATGTCCACAAGATGCAGGATGTTATCTTGATCACGGGTACGCTAAGGGTCCTACCCATATGGGAAGGATTGGAACCTGTAGTATCGAGGAAACAATGCGTCTAACATTTCCAGAATTGGATGAAACAATGGTTCTCGGGGCGCAAGCAGCCATTTGGACTGAGGGAATGTGTGCGGAATGGGAAGTTGAACACCTCGTTTTTCCCAGACTGATTGTACTCGCACACCGGTTTTGGTCATCAAATATCCTCGAAAAAAAAGACTTACCCCTTGCTCATGACATATGCAATTCATATGAAGTACCATATAGCCATATTTAGTACCCTAGGAGAAACACATGACAACTGTTGAAAAAATATTTCTGAATGATCAACCCCTCCAATATAAAGGAGAAAAAATTGGTGTCTTAGTTACCGCCAATGCTCAGCAGTTGGGGGAAGTCACCGCATTACGATTTCTTGAATGGCATCGAAATCATCCAGATGGGGTTATATCTCTTCCAACCGGAAATTCCCCCCTTCCATTTATACGCGAGACACAGCGTCTTTTAAATACCTGGAATACAAAGGAAACACAACAAAAACTCAACCATTTTGGGTTAACGCACTCTCGCCCTCGATTAGACGGAATACGTTTTGTACAGATGGATGAATTCTATCCCATCAACAGCTCTCAAACAAACAGTTTCTTGTATTTCGTGAAAAAGCACTATTTTGAAGGAATTGGTTTTTCTCCGGAAAGGGCTTTGACTATCGACGGATCAACTATTGGATTATCCTCTACCGAAACACTCGAATCAATTTGGCAAAACAAACCGGTCGATTTATCCCTTCGCGATCGGCAACCTACAACAAGACTAGAACGAAGACAAAAAGACCTGATCCTTTCGGTAGATGAGTGGTGTATGCAATACGAGGAATCTATCCGGTCCATGGATGGAGGCATCGCATTTTTTCTTGGTGGTATTGGCCCCGATGGACACATCGCCTTCAACACCGAAGGTAGTAATTTCTTTTCAACAACCCGTCTATGCCCCCTAAACTACGAAACAAAAGCTGCTGCTGCAAATGACCTTGGAGGAATCGAAACGGCGAACCGTTGCCATGCAATCACAATCGGTATTGGTACTATTCGGCACAACCCGAATGTCACACCGATAATTATCGCCTCGGGTGCTGCGAAAGCCGTGAAAATTGCCGAAACATTGCTCAACGAAAAAAGTATACGAACACCGGGAACCTTTTTACACGATATACCCACAGCACGAGTCTATCTCACCACGGGGTCTGCACAACATCTTACTTCTCGCGCTATGTTGCGTATGAAACAAACAAAGAAAGTAACCAAACAAGACTTGGAAAAAATAATTATAGACACAGCCTTAGCACAAGGCAAACAAATTAATGCCTTGACTCAAGACGATTTCTCTCACATTCCAATCAAAGAATTCTTACATGTCTCAGGTAGTTCATTACAAAAAACACTCCAGGAAATCGAACGGCGCCTCATCGAAAACATACAACGAGGAGTGCATCCACAAAAAAATCAAACACTTTTTCATTCCGAGCCCCACCACGACGACATTATGCTTGGATATTTACCCTACGTAGTAAGAAATGTGCGAGAACATTCTAATTCACATCATTTCGCGTCTATGACCTATGGTTTTCGCGCCGTGACAAATGCCTACATGCTAGATTTATGCGAAGAACTAAAGACACATCTCAAGGATAAAACTCTTTCTTCTCATATAAGAAAATATCTAGAAAATTATGACAAAAAAGATAGAGGTGGTGTCCAAGTTCTTGATTACCTAGATGGGATAGCGTCTTTTTCAAAAGAAAAAAGAAAAATTGCCCTCCTCTCTCGTTTATATACAATTCTAACAGAAATATTCGATGAAACCCTTCCCGAAGGCCTTTCAGCACGACTTGAAGAACTAATAAACTATTTTGCAACACAATATCCAGGAAAAGAAGACCTTCCACATATTCAAGTTCTAAAAGGACGCTGTCGTGAATGGGAATCAGAATGTCTCTGGGGCTATTTTGGGTTTGATAAATCGTCTCTAACGCATACAAATATGCGATTTGTAGATGAAAATGGAATACCTAGTAAAGAATTATTTCAGAAAAACGTGGAATTTGTTCTGTCTTTGCTTACTCAAGTAAACCCATCGATTATAACCCTGGCGTTTGATCCAGAAGAAAGTGCCCCCGCGGCCCACCATGAAACGCTGAAAATATATGCTGCTGCTATAGAACAATATGCAGATAAGACAAGGCAAAAAGAAATACGCATCCTTGGCTATAGAAACGTGTGGTTCCAATTCCACCCCAGCGAAGCAAATATTTTCGTTCCGGTATCGCTAAATATGTTTGCGCTACAACACACTTCGTTTATGAGTAGTTATATGTCACAAAAAGACGCCTCATTTCCCTCCCCTCGCTTTCAAGGTCCTTTTTCTCTAGCCACACAGAAAGCCCAAGTTCAACAATACGAAATGATCAAAACTTGTCTTGGAGAGTCGTTCTTCTTTTCACACCCGAGTGCCTTTATTCGAGCAACTCGAGGACTTATCTATTTGAAAGAAATGGACGTAAATGGTTTCTTAAACGAAATGAAACCCGCAAACAAATAAAACAATAAGACGGAAGACAACCTTCCGCCTTATCCTTGCAACATCATTTGATTTAGTTATCGCGTATTACTTCGTATCGGTTGCTTTTATCCTTTTACCGATCCAGCAACTATACCGCGTACGAAAAAACGCTGTAACGAAAAGAACACAACGAGTGGTATCGTCATCGAAATAAATGCCCCCGCTGTTAGTACATGCCAATCCTGACCTCGTGAACCAACCATCTCGGAAAGACGCGTAGTAACCAAGGCAACGTCTTCTCTGGTCCCCAAAAATATTAATGCAACCAAAAGGTCATTCCATACCCATAAAAATTGAAATACAGCAAATGCTGCGATAGCAGCCCCTGTCAACGGCAAAATCAATACCACGAATGTCGTCATAGGAGTTGCCCCATCAATACGAGCAGCCTCAATGATGTCGCGTGGCAAACCCGAGATAAATCCAAAAAGCAAATACGTAGCAAGAGGCAACCCAAAGCCGGTGTGTGCCATCCATATCCCCAAAAAGGTCCCATTTATGCCCAGCGAAGTATATTGCTTAAACAATGGAATGAGAGCCATTTGCAAAGGTACAACAAGCATCCCAACAATAAACACAAATATAAGTTTTCGCCCTCGGAAATTCATCCAAGCAATACCGTATGAAGCAAAAGCAGCGATGGTAATTGGAATCACGGTTGCTGGCAAAGTAACCAAGAGGCTATTCAAAAAAGCAAGTCCCATTTTGTCATTTGTAATAACAAACACATAATTATCCAAGGTCCATTGTCCTGCTTCAAACAGTGATCCAAAAACGGTCCACCATCCAGATGAACGTATAGCGTTTGCTCCGCGAAAAGAACTGACAAGCAGACTAAACGTAGGAATAGACCACAGAATGACCACCCCCAAAACGATCAAATTGATAACTATTTTTGAAGTCATCAAAGATCGTTGAGTTGTGCTAGCGCCAACGCGTGATTCTATTTTGTTCATGAGAGACTCCTTTGATCCAAACTTCGAATATTATAGATGAGTATAGGAATAACCCCCACAAAAATGAGTACGGCAATTGCGGAAGCGTATCCAAAATTGCCCACCTTGAACATCTGCGAATACATCATATTTGCAATGACATCTGTATTGTATTGTCCACTCGTCATCACAAAAATAATATCGAATATCTTCAGAACTAGCGTTATCATCGTTGTTGTAACCGTGAGAATCGTTCCTCCCACAACCGGAATAATAATGCTAAAAAATATTTTGATCTCACTCGCTCCATCGAGCTTTGCAGCCTCCAAAAGACTGACCGGAACCGATTTTACCGCAGCGGATAACACAACAACCGCAAACCCGGTTTGGAGCCATACCATAATGGTAATAAGGAAAAAATTGTTCCACGGTTCAATCACCAACCATCCTTGGGGAGCACCGCCAAAAAAGGTGACTATCGCATTTAATAAACCAATTTGTTCTCCATATGTAGAATAGAAATACACAAATCGCCAAATTACAGAAGCGCCGACAAATGAGATTGCCATAGGCATAAATATCAATGCCTTTGCCTGCTTTTCCCATGGAATACGATCCATCATAACTGCAAGAATCAGACCTAAAGAGACCGAAAAAACAGGCACTGTGAGCAACCAGAATGCGTTATTGCGCAAGGCGGTTAGTAATTTTGGATCAGTGAAAAGTTTTGAATAATTATCAAATGTAAATCCAGCCCAGCCTCCCGTTGAGAGAGTGTACACAAAAAAGCTATCCAAGATAGTCGATATTGTTGGGTACACGATGTAAAATCCGAGAAACAACACCGCAGGACTTACAAAAACCCATGGCAGCAACTTATCGTGCCATCGAGATGGCATGGATTCAGCAATTCCATTCAAAGAATAAAAAATGCCCCAAATACCCCCAATACCAGCTACTATAGCAAAAAGTCCTAATATTATTTTTGGAGTATCTGGTATTGTCATCACATAGGCGCTTAAAATTATCACCCCAATGACACCAAGAAACATCAATCCCTTTATAATTAAGTCTCTTGTTTGTAATCCACCAAGAGAATTCTGTGTTACCTGTTCTGTACGACTATTCATTGTACCTGTCCTGTAAGACTATTCATTGTCTTTCTCCTTTGTGGCTTTCTTGGGATCCCAATTCGCAAAAATAGGTAGCGGAGTTCTGAATCTCCCCCGAAGAATACGCACCAAATCAAGAATCAAAAGACCGGTAAGAGTCCATCTAACTATAGGTTCGCTGATGGTTCCTACTGACTCAAACAGATTACCTGGTATACTGATTCCCAATATTGCGCGATCCATAAAAAAGGGAGGTATCTCACTCGCAAACAGGTGCATAAAAAGATATATTAATGCTGTCCATATCCTTCCAACATAAAAGCGATGGACTCCAAATATCCCCAAAAAAATACATAACAAGGACAAAACAATCTTTGAATTCCGATGCTTTAAGAAAAGGCTTTCTTTTGATTCATTAGATTTTTTTTCGTCAACATCACTCACAATATGACCTCACATGTGTTGAGTTTTTCCGATATCTATACCAGAAAATATATGTTATTCAGAAGCAACTATTTCAATAGAAGTTCATTATTAGCAAAAAGAGTGGGTCAGAGCCCACTCTTTCGATACAGTTTAAAAACTTAGTTTGGCCAGCTAGCGTCTATCTGTGGCAAAACTTCGTCGATTGACGCGCCATTCACGTAGTCGACCATACCGGTCCAAAACGAGTCAGCTCCAACGGCTCCAGGCATAAGGTCTGAACCATCAAACCTAAAAGTATCGGCTGCATTTAGCAGTTCAGCAAATTTCCTGTCGGTTGGGTTTAGATACCAATCTATTGAAGCATCACTGTGTGGGGAAATAAATCCGCCAGCCTCAACCCACGCCTTGGTTGAAAGTCCAGTCGTTAGGTATCGAGCAACCGCACGAACTTCTGGGCGATCGTTGAATATCCCATATATATCACCAGCTCCAAGCATAGGTTTTCCGAATTCTGGATCGATTGGTGGGAAGTAGAAAAAGTCTATCTCTTCCCCTACAACTGTTCCCTCTGGAAAAAATGCAGGGATAAAGGATGCCTGTCGGTGTAACCAAGCAGCGGGAGGATTATCCGTCAATGGTCTCGGAGCATCTCCAAATGGAGTAAGAAGAATACCCTCTTTTCCTCCTAGCACGTAGTCAGGATTGCTCCAAATCTGATCGAGATAGCTGACCGCACGACGAACTTCTGGAGAATCGAATGGCAACTCACCTCTTGTCCAGGCGTCATAGGCTTCAAGTGGTGCGGTTCGAAGCATAATGTCTTCGATCCAATCTGTCGCAACCCATCCTGTTGCACCTGAGCTCTCAATACCTATCGACCATGGAGTTCCACCATCTGCGACCATTTGATCAGAGAGTGCTATAAGCTCATCCCATGTCTCTGGGATTTCATATCCTGCATCATAAAACTCTGGGATTGGGTACCAGACCAATGACTTTATGTTTGCACGGTGCCATATCCCCGCCATAATACCCTCCATCGTTGCCATATCTAGCCAACTTTGGGAATATTGTTGAGACAGATAGCTTGTATCAAACCAGTCATTAAGATCGATTATGGCTCCTGACTTAACAAAGTCATTTAGTAACCCAGGCTGAGGAAATGCAGCTAGGTCTGGGGGATTTCCTCCTTCAACTCGAACAAGAATCAAGCTCTCAAAATCACCAGATCCTTCATATACAATATCTATGCCCGTTGCCTCTTCAAATAGAAGCATTGAATCTTCAAATCTAGACTCATCAACGTCTACAAAAGCTCCAAATATGTTCACGGTTGTACCGGACAGATCTTCTCCATTGGTGTATGGATTATTTACATACGATGCATTTGCTGGATCTGAATCTTCTTCGCTTGGGACACATCCTGCAAAGATAAGCAGTACAGACAAAATTACGCATAATGGCATGAAAGTTAACTTCATAAACCCTCCTAAAAAATAATACTAATTGTACCACAGATATCACAAAAATTCAAACTAGTTTTTGGGCAGTGCTTTTTGGAATCTCTTGGCCGGTTTGAATACGAATAATTATTCATATCAGTGCCAAATAGTTATTTCAATAGGAGTTGAAAGGTATTTAATTTCTGAATGCGGTGATGGGAGGAGGAACCCTACCACCCCTGCTAAAAAGTTTTGTTTCGGGAAAATTTGTCACATCTATTACAGGAGCTTCACCGAGCAATCCACCAAGGTGAACCCAATCTCCTACCTTCTTATCCTTTGCTGGCACAATACGTATTGCGGTTGTTTTGTGGTTCACAACCCCTATCGCCATTTCATCACCAATAATCCCCGCCAAAGTTCCCACCGAGATGTCCCCAGGAACCGCAATCATATCTAACCCCACAGAACATACCGATGTGAGCGCTTCGAGCTTTTGTAATGTAAGAACACCCTTGGCAACCGCCTCAGCCATGCCTTCATCCTCACTTACGGGTAAAAAAGAACCAGACAAGCCTCCCACATTGGTCGATGCCATCATTCCACCTTTTTTTATAGCGGTGTTCAACAAGGATAGAGCCATCGTCGTGCCCGGAGCTCCACACACCGATACTCCGATAGATTCCAATATACGCGCAACGCTGTCTCCAACAACCGGAGTTGGAGCCAAAGACAGGTCCACTATGCCGGCATTGATACCAAGGCGTCTTGCAGCTTCATCGGCAACCAGTTGCCCGAGGCGAGTAATTTTGAATGCGGTGCGTTTTATTTTATCTGCAAGAATATGCAATGGGGCGTCAGGATACTCACGAACGGTGGCAAGCACGGCCCCAGGACCACTAACGCCAACATGAACCGCAGATTCTCCCTCTCCAACCCCGTGGAAAGCTCCTGCCATAAAAGGATTATCATCGGGTACGTTTGCGAATCCTACGAACCGCGCAGGACCAAGCGGGCCGGCTTTTGAAGCTTTAAGAATTAGATCTGCCGTTGCGTACACAGCATCAACATTAATACCACTCGATGAATGAGCGAGACTCAGCGAGGAGCACAAACAAGTCGATCGAGTCAAAACCTGTGGAATAGATTCAACAAACAGCGTATCGTGATCGGTCATATCCTTGTGCAGGAGAGCCGAAAATCCCCCCACAAAATCAATTCCTATCGCCTGCGCTGCTTCATCAACCCGCTCACCCAAGAGGCATAGATCCTCCACAGATGTACAAGCTCCGGCGGAAACAAGCGCTAACGGAGTAAGTGACACTCGAGTGTTTATAATTGGTATACCATACAGCGATTCAATTTCTTGAGCGCATGCCCGAATATTCCCCGCAACCCGCTGCATTTTCTCGTATACTCTATCTATGAATACTGATAGTGAATGAGAAACACAATCGTACAAAGAAATACCTACGGTTACGGTTCGAACATCAAGATGTTGTTCTTGAAACATTCGCCTCGTTTCTTCTATCTCAAAGGGAGTAAAATGCATTCTTTTTATATCCGGTGCATCGCGTTGTACACATCTTCATGATATGTATTGATGGTCATCTGTAGTTCTTTTGCTTCATTCTGAAGATCTTCTCGTAAGGACTTATAGTTGTTTTCTTCAACATCGATCATCATCATCATCACAAATGTTTTTTGCATGGTTGTTTGTGAAATATCAAGAATATTTGCTTTATGAGCCGCAATGACGCGTGATACGGTCGAGATTATACCCGTTTTGTCCTTTCCTAATACTGTAATAACAGAATGCATTATTAAGTATACCCACCACAGAGAAAATTTCTAGACTGGATAATTTTTCATGCGGGTCATATCTGCCCATTCACAAACAAGAAATCAAAACCTTTCCTTGAGGGTGTTCCTCGATGAAATAACGAAATGCTTCTTGCACGTTCTCGAGTGGATATACCGCATCGATATGAGGAGTTAGATGCCCGCCGACTAATAGTTCAACCAGCGTTTCAAGGTCTGATAGGTCAACTTTTTGCAAATAAGTACCAAAAGATTTTTTTGTTTTCTTACCAAACCTCTTTCCCCCAAACATAACGCCGAACAAGCGTTTCAAAGAACCTCCTATGCGAACATATTTTCCTCCATCCGCGAGGAGCGGTTCTATTTCTGCCATGGTATAGGATGAAGCCACATCAAGCACCGAATTAAAAGAACCCAGCAACTCGGATTGTTCTATAATATTTATTTTTCTATAATCAAATACTTCAGCTGCCCCCGATTTTTTTGCCAATTCTATATTCTTTTCACTGCAGACTGCACATACAATACACCCTATATTCCGCGCCAATTGAACCGCTAAATGTCCTACCCCGCCCGACGCACCCAATATTAATATTCGTTCTCCCGTGCTGATAGCAAGTTTGTTCCTGAGTGCTTGGAGCGCAGTGCTTCCTGCCAGGGGAAGAGCAGCAGCAGACTCAAGAGAAATTTCGTCCGAAATAACAATGCTAGTAGACCGAGGAATTCTGATATATTCTGCAAGACTTCCCCGCCCAGAATCGCTAACATCTGCCATGACCATGGATCCAATCAAATGGCGATCCTCTGGGCTGCCACAAGCAACAACTTTGCCAACCAGATCTGAACCCAGCACACGATTTTCCTTCCTTGGACGGAATACCCCTTGCGACATACGAATAACCCAGGGGCTCCCCTGCAACAACAAACCATCCGCCGCATTCAATGATGTCATGTGAACACGCACCAATAATTCATTAGCTCGTGGCTCTGGAACGGCGCGAGTGTCCAAATGAATCGATTTATGCGCATCTGCCCCTTTCTTGTAGGACTCAAAAACTGCTACTCGCATAGTTTGTTCTGTTTTCATATGTTCTCCTTGCTACAATAGCTTCTTCGCATGTAGAGTATTAATTAAATATTGCTTCTTTCTGATTCTGTATCAATTCTAGGCATTTTTGAAGGTGTTGCGGCTTCTATCAAAGATATCCTTGACCTCTTGTTATATTAGCTATATTTGAGTAAAATTATTTAAAATATTTATGCTTAAAAAGAGGGCGCTATGAGAAAACACAGTTTTCTGTTTATTATGATGTTCCTTGTCGGACTCATTTACGCTGGTGGATCATCAGAGGGTGATTCTTCTGGTTCTGAGCTGAGCGAATCTGGACTTCCAGATTTTCAAGGACGTACTATCATTGCGGTTACAAGTAATGATTATCCACCATTGAGTATGCTCGACCCAGAAACGGGGGATTCTGTAGGATTCGAGTACGATCTCACAAAGGAAATTGCGGAGAGACTGAACCTATCGATAGATTGGCGATTATCAAGCTGGGAAACCATGCTCGCAGCCGTTTCCAACGGTGAATACGATATAGCCATGGATGGAATTTCTATCACCGATGAGCGACAAAAGATCGTCGATTTTTCTGAACCTTACCTAGAATCAGAACAATTTATGGTTGTACGCTCCGACGAATCGCGATTCTCCGATGCCGAATCCTTTGTTGCAAACGAAGAATTACTCGTGGGAGCAAATCCGGGAAATACAAACTTCTATACCGCAGTCTATAGTGTTCTCGATGGAAACGAAGAAAACCCACGCATTGTTTTGTTTGAATCCTTCGGTTCTCTCATTCAAGCACTCCGATCCGGAGACGTTGATCTTGTTTTGATGGACGGCCCTTCCAGTCAGGGATATATAGATACCTATGAGGGTGAACTAAAGATCATTGGTAGCCCCGTTGGAAGCGACGCATTTGCGTATGTCTTTCCGAAGGGATCTGACCTATCCGTTCCTGTGAATCAGGCATTGGCAACCATTCGTGAAGATGGGACCCTTGCATCAATAGAAAATTATTGGTTTTTTGAAAAAACCTTGGCTGACTGATTACCAAGTAATTTAGACGTTAGTCTATAATTGGTAATGGATCCCAATAATTCTATTCCTCGGCGGCATATCCTCAGGGTATTGCCGCATCGGGGATATGCAACAAAGTTACCCATTTGGCTCCTCTGCAGTGTTCTCATTATGCTCATTGCCTTTTGGAACATTGCATACAATGAAACACTAACAAATATATTTTCAAAGATATCCAAAGGCTGGGGAATAACCCTCGCGGTCTCTGTTTTTGCGTATATAGCATCGGTCACCCTTGGCCTTATTATGGCACTCCTAAGAATATCAGCCTTTCGCGTGTTGCGTGAATTTGCTACTTTATACATCGAATTAATTCGTGGTATTCCTATGCTGGTGCTATTATACTATATCGCTTTTGTAGGAGCTCCAGGCCTAGTATGGTTGCTAAACGCGATAACTCAGCCCTTGCAATCTCTCGGATTGATGGACCCCATCAACATCCGATCTATATCTTTTACTAGTCGTGCAATAATTTCTTTGACCATCGGGTACAGTGCCTTTATAGCAGAAATTTTTCGGGCTGGAATCGAATCAATCGATGATGGACAATACGAAGCTGCTCTCGCATTAGGATTTAGTCGGAGTAATGTACTTTATCGAGTTGTGCTTCCTCAGGCTATAAGAAACGTTCTCCCTCCTCTTGGAAACGAGCTAGTGGCTATTATTAAGGATTCGGCATTGGTCTCGGCAGTCGGAGTTGCTGACCTCACCCTGAACACCAGATTATACACAGCATCCACGTTTCGATTTTTTGAATCTTATAGTATATTGGCTCTTTTATATTTAATTCTGACGATCAGTCTTACGCTGGGGGTGAGAAAACTGGAATCTTATCTAAAATCCCACAAATTGTAGATTATTCTTTGATCGACCCTGCCGCAAAGCCCTGGGCGATTTTCTTGCGGAATACAAAATAAAACACAATCATCGGAATCGTTGCGATGGTCAAGGCGGAAAACAAAAGACCAAAATCACGCGCCATACCTCCAGCGAAAGCGTTTACAGCAACCGGTAAACTACGCAATGTTGCTTTGCTTGTGAGTGTGAAAACAAAGACGAACTCGTTCCAATTGCTCAAAAAAGAAAAAATAAGCATAGTTCCTATCACTGGGCGTGACATGGGCACAATAATACTCCAAAACACACGTATGTACGAGGCTCCATCGATAAGGGCCGCTTCCTCGAGTGCTGTTGGAATAGTACGTATATAGGATGTTGAAAGATATACCAAAAAAGGAAGTCCAAATGCTATATAAGGTAAAAGGATACCCAATCGCGTATCGTCCAGGTTCAAAAATGATTCCATAATAAATAAAGGAACAAGTACCGAATGCACCGTAATGAGTAGTCCGAGGATGAAAAAATAATACAAAAAGCCAGAAAGGCGCTTATATCCGAATTTTGCAAATCCATAGCCCGTCATGAGTGCGAGCAGTGTTGTCAGCAGCGTTGCTACAGTCGAGTAGAAAATACTGTTAAACGAAGCAATACCAAACCTACCAAATTCCCAGGTACGCTGATAATTGTCCATACTGAAGACTCGTGGTAATGCAAATACATTCTCGATAATCTCTTTATGGGGTTTGAATGATGTGTACAACAACCAAATCAAGGGAAGAATTGTGATGAGGGCGAGCACTATGAGAACAACGTACGAAACGATTACTATGCCAAGTTTGCGTTGATGTGCTATCATCCAAATCTCTTTTCAATGCGTTTGTAAGACACTCTCAGCAAGGTAATTAATCCAAGACTTAGAGCAACGATGACTACCGATACCGCACTTCCGTATCCAAAATTATAAAACCTGAATGTCTGAAGATACATATATATTGCAACGACCTCAGTATAATGGGCTGGTCCTCCTCCTGTCATTGCAAAAATGAGATCAAAACTTTTAAGGCTTCCTGAGATCGCAAAAATTGATGTAGTAAACAATATATTTGTCATCGCAGGGATAACAATCCGCCAGAGAATCTGACCCTCCGATGCCCCATCGATAACCGCGGCTTCGAACACCGATGGCGAAATACTTTGAAGGTTCGCTATGAATATAATCATATAAACCCCTGTATACATCCACAAAATCACAAACAATATTGGCACCATTGCAAAAACACGGTTTTCAAATACTGCAAATACATATCGCGGATCATTGACCAATAATCGCATTAAGGCCGTAAGAAGCCCCGATGGACCAAAAATTTGGTTCCACAGAATCGCGATGACTACCGCTGATATGGTAATCGGGAGAAACAGAACCGTTTCAAACACTTTTCCGCCCACAACAAGCTTCCGGTATATGATATAGGCTACTACGAATCCGATCGGTAATTGTCCAAACACAGAAATAGCTACGATCAAAAAATTGTTTCTGAGGTCAAACAAAAATACCGGGTCAGAAAATATAGATACGTAATTATCAAATCCAATGAATTGTGGTATCCCTACTCCGTCCCACTCGGTGAATCCAAACACACCACTGAAAATAACCGGGAAGATTATGAATACACCATAAAGAAAGACAGATGGTCCAACCAACAAGGCATAGCTGTTTCTCTTTTTCCTACGTTGTTTTTGGCGAGTTTCTATTCCTTCTGATAATAATGGCATGAAAAAGTTCCCAATGAAAAACCAGCAGGACATATTTATCCCGCTGGTTTTGTTAGATTATTTTCGACTTGAATCGTTTGCAGCAACCCATTCCTCATAGGTTGCAGCCGCTTCTTCGGGGGTGACGTTTCCAAACATCATTTCTTGGATTTGCGGGTGCAATACTGCCATTCCTTCTCCGTCAAGAACGGCATCTAACACATACCCTCCTGGCGTTTCGCTAAGAAAAGTTCCAAGTTTTTGGAGCAGGATTGGGTCATTGCTGTCGGCAGGAAGATTGTACGCTGGAAGGCTTCCAAACTCTTTTCTGATTTTCGAACCTTCTGGACCAGAATAGAACCATATCCATTTCCAAGCATTATCTGCTTTTTGCCCTTCCAAATTTGCATTCATACCAAATCCCGTGCCTGTCACTATGGCCGTAGAACCAGAACGTCCTTTTTGATTTGGAATATCTGGGAATGTATTGTATGAAATATGTGGCTTGAGATCGTCATCAAGTTCGGTAGTGAGGTTTGTTGTCCTCCAACCACCATCAATCAGATATACAGCTCGTTCGTTCACAAAATCGGTGAGAGCTGTGCCGTATTCCGCCTGATTGATTCCAGGTGAAAACATATCATTGTCGTTTAGTGTTTTTATTACGTCCAGGGCAGCAATAAATTCTGGGTCTGTAAATTGTGCATCACCCTTTGCCGCTCGATCATACCACTCCATGCCACCTGTGCGTTCAACTAGGGCGCTGAGAAAGGTTGATTGCATTTGCCATCCATCTTTGTTATCCATCGCAATTGGTATAAGGCCGGCTTCTCGTATGACTTCGCCCTGCTCAATCAATTCTTCCATGGTTTCTGGGAATGAAAGCCCCAATTCTTCGAGCAGTCTATCGTTGGTAAACATGACATGGGTTGACGTAACTTGCTCAGGAAGTTCCCATATTTCTCCATTTTGACCTTGAGGAGCCATGGCTGCTACGGAAAAATTGTCTCTATTGCCCTCCAACCAGGGTGATAAATCTTTTATGTTCCCATTACCCGTCACATTTCCTGTTCTTTTTCCTGGCCACAAAAATACTATATCTGGCAGTTGGTCCGATGTGACCAAGGTCTGCAGCTTGTTATGGTATGGTTCATTTACCAAGTACTCCCATTCGATTGTTATTTCTGGGTGCAATTCAGCAAAACGAGCTTTCAATGCCTCAAAATTATCCACCGCTGCTCGATCTGCTTGATCGAGATAGTGAAATCCGGTTAACGTATTGGGATCATCCGTTTCACTGGAACCTTCTGAAAATAAAGGACCAGCAGTAATAATCAAAAACGCTATAAATACTATGAAAAATAGTTTGTTCATACTTACTCCTTCCTGTATGTGTGATGGTGTAACTTTTGCAAACCGTTATTTGCTGAGGGGAATCCGAGAAGCACCTCAGCAATACGTCTGCAGGAGCTACTTTGAGTAACTGTACCACACAAATTAGTACTTTTTCAAGCAAATATATTAACTGTGATTATTTACTTTTGTAAGTACAGATTCTTCCATGCATGCTTTTTCTTTACCAAACAATATGGGCTTGCTATTGTGTGTATAGTGACCAACAATACTCTTATCGTTCAGAAAAATGATCATATCCAAATGCTGACCCTCACCGGAACATGGACACTTTCATCTCGATCCGACTCCATAAAAGATTGCTCAATAGAACTCCCTGGAGACATAGTTTCTGCATTGTTTAAAGCCGGGAATATACCAGACCCTTTCTATGGGACCAACGAAATAGAATTATTATGGATTGCTCGAGAAGAATGGATTCTTGAGCGGACATTCGTACTCGAAGCGGATTCATTAGAGAACTCATTATGGACTTTGCGCATCGATCGCATCGATACAGTAGCCAGCGTCTATCTCAATAATTCATTGGTACATACAAGCGATAATGCGTTCTTAATGCATCATATTGACCTCTCATCAGTCTTGAAGATCGGTGAAAATCGTATCCAGATATGCCTACAATCACCCGAACTGGAAGCCGCAACCCGTGCTTCTGGCTTAGCCTATCCATTGCCTCATATGTCCGCGGTTGTCCAATCGCCCCATCGAAATCTTCTGAGAAAAACTCAATGCCACGGGGGCTGGGACTGGGGTCCTTGCATTATGACGAGTGGGGTTTATGGCTCAATTACATTGCTGCATAGTCCAAACGGGTATATGAGCAATCTCCATACTCACGTACAAAACACTAACTTCAATCGCTGGGAAGTCATTGTACATGTCGACATGCATGCCCGGATAGAATCCACACACCATTTTTCATGTTCGATTTATTATGCGGACACACCAATCGCAGAATCTTCATCCTCTGTGCATTGTTTGCCTGGTACAAATTCTTTCTCTACAACAATGATTGTGGAGAATCCCAAACTATGGTGGACCCATGATCTCGGGGATCAACCACTCTATCAGGTTAGAGTACAATCATCGCATGATTCAAAAACACAAACGATTGCATTCAGAACCATAGCGCTAGACACTTCCAAAGATGCCCACGGGAGTGCTTTTCGATTTCTTCTGAATGGACATCCCATCACTTGCAAGGGGAGTAACTGGATACCCGTGGACGCATTACCCGCTCGACAAATACCAGATACATATGCATACCTCCTCAAATCTGCTAAAAAAGCCCACATGAATATGATTCGCGTATGGGGTGGTGGGCAGTACGAAAACGATGTCTTTTACGACATATGTGACCGTGAAGGTATCCTCGTCTGGCAAGATTTCATGTTCGCCTGTTCAACCTATCCTGCAGACCCAGATTTCCTCGCTTCGGTGGAAGAAGAAGTAACCTATCAAACCAAACGACTCATGAATCATCCGTGCATTGCGATATGGTGCGGAAATAACGAAAATCTCGGAGCCCTGTCCTGGTTTGAGGAAACTCGCAAAAATAGAGATGTCTATCTGGTTGATTACGACCGTTTGTATGAAGGCACCGTCGGGCGCCTTGTAAAAAAACTTGATCCAAACCGTCCTTGGTGGCCTTCGTCGCCGAGTGCCGGTTCAAATGATTATTCAGATTGTTGGCATGATGATAGCCGAGGGGATATGCATTTCTGGGATGTCTGGCACGAAGGAAAACCCTTTGAGGCCTATGAAGAGATAATTCCACGCTTTTGTAGTGAATTTGGATTCCAATCTTTTCCCTCCCTGCCTACGGTTCAATCTTTCTGTGATTCCAGCGATATGAATGTAAGCGCACCTCAGATGGAACATCATCAAAAAAACGAACGGGGAAACACCATTATCGTAGAAACTATGATGCGCTATTTTCGTATGCCTCATTCGTTCAAACACATGCTCTATCTGAGTCAGGTGCAACAGGCAATGGCAATAGAAAAAGCTGTAGATCATTGGTCCTGCTTTCCTGAACAATCCGCTGGATTTCTGTATTGGCAACTGAACGATTGCTGGCCCGTAACTTCATGGTCCTCCATCGAGTATTCAGGACGCTGGAAGCTCCTTCACTATGCAGCCAAGCGCTTTTTCTCGCCTCTACGTCTTGTATGGCAACGAACCGAAAAGTATCTTCGCTTGATCGGCATCAACGAAACAGCCGAACCTCAACGGGCTCTTTTGAAAACCTCTCTCATTCCGTTGACAACGACCGCAGAAAATCGCTCTCTTGGAGTCAAAAGCATTATCATTCCAAAACGTTCTCAACAGACATTGAATACTGTAACCCTTCAGGACCTACCAAATGCCTGGAATAAGCATGTCCTGTATGCTCGCCTTGAGAACGAAGCCTCGGTACCAGAGCCCCTTCTATGCGAAAAAACTATGTTTCTCTCTCCTCCGAAACAGCTCCTGCTTCCATCCCCTCACCTCTCAACATCCCTAAGTGGAAAAACTCTAACCCTTTCAACCACGGTTCCTGCTTTTTTTGTTCGCCTCGAAGCTCCCAAACATCCTAGATTGCAATTTTCAGACAATGGATTCCATGTGTACCCAGGCATGGACCGCTCTATTCGGTTACAATGCACCGATCGAACAATCCAGCCTGTATTAGATGACATAAGCATATGTCATCTACGTACTTCCTACACATGAACATGTCCCACTTGATAGCATAGCGCTCTCACTTCAGAGATGCGTAAGCCATTCGTACTCGTGTGCTCTGCCCTATCGTCCTAATTATTGGACCACGGAGTATCCAGGGTATTGCGCTGCGAACTCAGCAGACACATGAGCTCCGGCACACCCATTTGCTATCCTTACCATGCGATGAAACGGAAGCAACCGCTCATCATTGTACTCATTAAGCGTATCTTTCAGCGTGGTTCGTACACCATTCGCATCATAGTATGCTGCGCGGTCCTCGATAGTCCACCAACCTCGTGATCTGTTATCAAGTTCTTGTTCATCTCTGCCTTCTGTTACGTCAGACGACATATCATAATAGCGCCACGAAAAAACACCAGTGTCATTGTCGTCAACATCCATTTTTATGAGCATATACGCACGTACTCCGTCCGCTGAAAATCCAAGCGGAGCCATGTATTTCGACAGATCTTCCAAAGCATTCAGTCGCTCTTCTTGTTGCGCAGGCGTTCCCCCGATGAGTTCTCCCTCTTTTAACGGGCTCTTTCCAGCATCAGCCCATCGGCTGTTCACTGCTTCAGCAACCTTCAAATAGCTCTCTAGGCTCTTGTAGTCCTGTCCCTCTGTATCTTGCAAGGGCACATCAAGTATCTTCTCTGTGTAATCTTCATCTATCGTTGTTCCTCCTGAAGAGGGGAATTGAAAATTACTTTTCAGCACTAGGTCGCCGCTTTCCTTCAACTTCTCCAAGTTCAAATCCAAGTTCAAAATCGCCAGATTAAACACAGATGTAAGGTGTGCCACATGTGCTACCGTATGTCTGTCGTACCGACGCCCATACGACACTGCTCCATACGGAACTACTCGTGTTTCTAAATTATTAGTAGGGGACTGATTGTAATTTTCTTTAAAATGCTCTGTCTGTGCGTATTTTCCAATAAGAGATGTGCCTACATCATCACTGGCTTCGTCTTGTGTCAGCCTATCTAGCTGATCATCAGTGAGATTAAGCTCCCCTACCATGTCTTCGTATCCCAAGTCTTGGCGGTTCGTTCGTTCTCCATCGGGTCGTTTAAACGTAATCCCCTCCGTTGTCTGTACCCTCGCATTACTTGTGTAATAGATCTTGTACTCAAATTCCCGTTGCTCTGGATGGTCTGCATTGTACCCCACCAACAAATCGTATGGATCTTGACTCACATCACCTGTCCCCACTTCCCAAAATCCAACATTGGGATACGAAATCACATACCCACCATCCTCTTCTCTACTAAATAGAGTGCCTAAGCCCAGCTTGTCGCCGCTCAGTGATTTAAGCTCTTCAACACCCAAAAAACCATACGCTTGATAGAATAACCGCAAGTCAGCCAACAACCCAAGCCCAATGCTCGCTTTAGATTCTATAATACTCGCTACTGTATGTCCTGCCCCTTCACGGTCAACCAAAAAACGAGGAAGTATCCCTCCAAACGCCTCAGCATTGCGTATGTACTCCGTGTATCTATCGTTATTTTCTGTTTTGTCTTCCAACCCTGTCTCGTAATCCCGCACCGCTATCCACAGCTTGGTATCATTGTTATTCGTCTTTGTAGCGTGCATCAATCTTGCGGGTATGTGTATCCGAATGTCCGCACCAATCGCAAACGCTCCCGCTTCTCGTATGTTTGAAATATCCACTCCTACCTCAAATCCTTTGTTCCATTCCACTTCTTCACGCTCTTCAACCGTAAAACTCCCTTCCTTACTCTCTATCTCTTGATCGTTTTCAAAGCGAGCCACTTTCCACTCGTATCCCTTCCCTGCTTCCAAAACTCCTGGCATCGCTGGTGACGGAAACGTAATCGTTATCTTCGATGGTATAACCCCTGCTGTATCTTCTCCTGCTTTTACTTCGTACACCACTCCGCTCTCGTCTTCAAGAACTGTTGGCATTGCTTCGCGCGCATCAGTGAGGTCTACCTTGTAGGTCACCCCTTCGCCAACTTCTCCAAACAGATCCCACGTCAGCTTCCGAGTCGATCGATATACTGACTCCCCATTCGTTATATCTACAACCACAGCACTCGGTAGCTCGAATGCACTAACCCGATCGTCAGGAGATCCTGTCCCCCCAGACGAACACCCCATCAAACCCCCCACAATAACCAGTGCCATGTATATATACTTCATCTCTTACTCCTTATTATGTGTACAGTATCTACTGCCACTATGAACCTTACTCTATTCTTCATGTATCTTTCAAACATATAGCACATTCTTTTAGCAACAATCTGTTACTAGCTGCGCTCTTCTTTGTCGTCAAACTATATCTTATGCTTTTGCCTATTCAGAAAAGTAACAATGTGTTCGCGCTCTTCTGGTGCACGACTATGCATGAAATTAACTTGTGCACGTTCACCAATGCACTGCACTTTTTCATACTGTTTTGTACGGATGACGTAGTATGTTCGGATCTTTTCTAATTTTCAGGAGTGCTATTCATCACTAGAAGAAGGAGCTTTTTCAAAAACAAGCCTCATATCAATCACATTTCTAGGTTCTTCAGAGATCCAGACTTCTTTGATGACCCTAGAAGGGTCTGTTTTTCTAGATACAGACATTACAGAAATAGAAATTCCTGCTTCAGTAGTAAGCATAGGAAATAATGCCTTTGTGCTTAGTGCTAATTTTTCAATGGTCACTCTATCATCAACGTTGTTTAATACTCTTTCTTCCAACCTTACAAATTATTTTGGAACGAATCCGATAGAGTATTACGATGTGGCTAATCTTCAAACGCAACTTAACCCATAAGTTCGGCGGTACGCAATTACATGTTTGCAAAGACCTGTAATTCACCACCTCTTATAATTACGATTTTTATGCGCTCATCATCACAGATGGGTGTTGTTTTCTTCATTGAATACAGAAGAATCTATTACATAGATTGCGTCGTATAAACGATGTAAGGCAAAGTTAGTTTAGAATGTCTCAGGGCAGATCGAAGACTACAGGATATGATTCAGAAAACGTTTTGTGCGTTCTTCCTTTGGATTATTAAATAATTCCTGTGGCGGTGCTGTTTCTATGATTTGGCCCTTATCCATAAATATAACCCGATCAGCTGCTGCCCGTGCAAACCCCATTTCATGAGAAACAACAATCATTGTCATCCCTTCATTTTTTGCAAGATGAACCATAACATCGAGTACTTCTTTGATCATTTCTGGGTCCAGGGCTGAAGTTGGCTCATCGAATAACATAACTTCAGGGTCCATGGCCAAAGCCCGAGCAATTGCAATGCGTTGCTTCTGTCCTCCGGAGAGTTGGCCCGGATAACTCTTCGCCTTGTCTGTTAATCCCACAGTCCTAAGCAAATCATGGGCACGCTCTTCTGCCTGTGATTTTCTAATATGTTTTACTCGAGTGGGAGCGAGTATTATGTTTTGTAGGGCGGTTAGATGAGGAAATAGATTGAATTGTTGAAAAACCATTCCAATTCGCTCACGAACCAAACGAATATGCTTGGGGTCCATATGGATGAGTTCATCACCCAAATATATTGAACCAGAATCGGGAATTTCCAAGGCATTTATAGACCTCAGCAATGTGCTTTTTCCACTTCCTGAGGGACCAACTATAACAACCACTTCTTTTGTTTCAACTTCTAGGCTAACATTTTGTAATGCGTTCACTTCATTGTTGAACGTCTTGCTTAGTTGTTCGATACGAAGTTTTGTTTTTGTTTGGTCAGTTTTCATAATAATTCGTCCTCTCTTCGAAATAAGCAACGCCTTTCGACATCACAAGGGTTATAGCAAGATATATAAGTGCAATCATGGTATAGGTCTCAAAATGGGTAAATGTTGCTGCGGCAAATTCTCTCCCACGTCGTGATAGATCCGATATCGCCAAAATTGAAACTAGAGATGAGTCTTTCAACAATGCGATAAATTCATTACCGATAGGAGGCAAAACAATACGAAAGGTTTGCGGTAGAATAACATAAATGATGCTCTGCGAACGTGAAAGCCCCAACGCCATAGAAGCTTCCATTTGTCCCTTTGGGATTGATTGCATACCAGATCGAAATATCTCACTTATATACGCTCCATAACACACAGCCATGGCAATGATTGCTGAAATCATCGCAGGTAAGGCCACAAATTTTCCAAGGGCATAGTATATGTAAAACAATTGGATAAGGAGAGGGATTCCTCGCACGATCTCTACATATGTGGTGCAGAGAATACGAACTGGTGTAAAAGTTGTAATTTGTCCTAGACCGGTAAGTACACCAATGATGAGAGCTAGGGCCATCGAACAAATCGTCACCAAAAAAGTATTAAGAATTCCGTCGGGCAAAACCCTGAGAATACGAGCATAGGGATCTGGCGAAAGTATTGGAAGAAGGACTATAAGAGCCAGGGCACAGCACAATGAAATGCGCCATGCCCAAAGTATCTGCTTGTTCGATTTTACAGGAACAAGAGTGCTCTCGTTAACAAAAGGTACAATCTTTTTACTAGGTTTTAAATCTCCTAGCGAAGCCATTTCTTGATAAGTTCTTCGACGGTCCCATCATCAATAACTGATTGCAATGCGGTGTTTATTGTTTCACGAAGCTCATCATTACCTTTTTGAAAAACGATACCGTAAGATTCACTCGTGTATGGTTCACCAACGATTTTCAAAACGCCTTCGTAGGCAGAACTTTGCAATGCAAAATCTGCAGCAACAGGAGTGTCTGTCATAACTCCATCGATACGCCCATTTACCAAATCCTCAAAAGCAAACCCTATTTCATCGTATGTTTTGGATACGACATCGGGATACTTTTTCACTTCTAGTTCACCGGTTGTGGCAATCTGTGTACCAACACTGAGCCCAGCGAAATCATCCAAATGGGTAAGCGAAGAATCAGAATCACTGCGGACAACCAGAATTTGACCCGCATTTATGTAGGGAATCGAAAAATCATATTTTTCTTGTCGCTCTTCAGTTATAGTCACTGAAGATAATATAGCATCGTATGCTCCGTTCGAAAGTCCAGCAAAAATCCCATCCCAAGCGGTAGGCAAGTACTCAACTTCTAGCCCAGCACGAGCGGCAACCTCATCAAACATATCAATGGCAAATCCGATAACTTCTGAGTTATCATTCATGAATTCCATTGGAGGCCAAGTAGCATCGGTTGCTACTACTATGCTGTTGGTTGATTCTTCTGCACCTCCAGCAAATAAAAATGCACTGCAGATCATTAAGATTGCTGCAGAAACAAGCAATTTTCTCATTATTAGCTCCTTTTTGACTAACTATACTACATATGTTGCGTATGTATCAATATAGATAGTCTGTTACTTTTGTGTATATTTTGCAAAAAATGCTAACAAAAAAGTTATTTTTACTTATTCGCACATCTAGAGATATAGACTTCTCAAAAGAGCATTATTGATTTCAGATGCTAGGCCCAGTATACTGATTCATGCCCAAAATTATCTGTTGTGCTAACCAAAAAGGGGGCGTTGGAAAAACCACCACAGCTATAAACATGGGCTGCGGCTTGGCGAGAAAAGGAAAAAGAGTTCTACTTATCGACTGTGACCCACAAGCCAATTTAACTAGCGGACTTGGCATCTTTGAGCCTGATCACACTATCTACGATGTTGTTCGTGGGCGACCCCTAGAGAGCACCATTGTACAAACATTGGATGAAGTAGACCTCGTTCCTTCAGGCATCGATTTTGCAGGGACTGGGGTAGAATTTCAAGAGTCTGATTCACAAACAACGCAAATCAAGCAGGCCATATCCTCGGCGCGTCTAGACAAGTATGAATATATAATTTTGGACGCACCTCCATCATTAGATTTAATAACTATAAATTGTCTTATAGCCTCCACCAATATTCTTATCCCTCTACAATGCGAATATTTTGCACTCGAAGGATTGAGTCAATTGATGAATAGCATTGAAGCCATAATAGAAGCCCAGGGTGTTATGTTGAATGTTTACGGAATTTTGTTTACTATGTATGACAAACGTACTCGTATTGCGGGAGAGGTAGTACGAGAGGTTGTATCTGCATTCAAGGAATTTGTGTTTGATACAATCATTCCACGGAACATCACTTTGGCCGAAGCTCCATCGCACGGAAAAAGTATTTTTTCATACGATCCACAAAGCATAGGAGCCAAGAGTTATGCAAATCTTGTTGAAGAGATAGTAAACCGATGAAATCAGAAAAAGCCCTCGGTCGAGGGTTAAAAGCATTATTACAAAAAGCAAAGCCTTCACCCAGTACCGACAATTCTTCAGAAATGTTGGTAGAAATGATTCCGCTGTATTCTATATCTACGAACGATTCTCAACCAAGAACCAGTTTTGATCCCGAATTGTTGGAAGAACTTGCCACTTCCATTCGTCAGCATGGAGTGTTGCAGCCTGTATTGCTCGAGCGCGTCGATGGAGATTTAAAACTTATCGCAGGAGAGCGACGTTACAGAGCGAGCCTTCAAGCAGGCTTAACCGAAATTCCGGCGATCATATCACATTACACCGATATAGAAAAAAGGGAAATTGCTCTTATTGAAAACATTCAACGGGAAGACTTACATCCGTTGGATATCGCGAATTCCATTGAGAATCTCATACGCGTGACACATTGGACCCAAGCAGAAGCGGCCGAGCATTTGGGAATGAGCCGGAGTAAGCTTACCAATTTGCTTCGATTGCTCGATTTACACGAATCGGTACAGTCTTGTTTGAAATCGGGAATAATTAGTGCATCACATGCTCGAGCCATAGGAGGCTTACAGAATGTAAAACAGGCTTCTCTCTGTGTTCATGTTATTGATCACCACTGCTCTGTTCGGGAAACAGAACAATTGGTTGCTCTCATGCAAAATAATATGCCCTTGAAAGATGCGATTCTTCATGTGAGAAAAGAAAATAAATCACCTAATCCTGGTATGGGATCATCAAAAAATGCACAAAAGTTATCAAAAAAACAGAAGGAATCTTCTTTGAAAACACTGAACAGTGAAGAAAAATTCCTTATTGATCGGATGATGGTTCATTTTGGAACCAAAATTCAATTAAAGAAAGGGAAAATTGGAGGAGAACTGAGCCTCACCTATTACGACACGTACGATCTCATGAGAATTGTCGAATTGCTTCACCTACCAAATGAAGATTAACCATACCGCCTGCATAGCCGTCTTTTCTTGAAATTTTTAAGAATAATTAGCAAAGCCTGTCATCTTAAAAGAAAGCCCTCAGCCTCCGCCAAGTTCATTCTAACTCCTCACAATTATTAAAAAATACTGTGTGCTGCCAAATTTTTCTTTTGCTAATCAGAGCGCTATTTTAGTAGAGGAGGATTCCACTCAAAAAAATCCTCCTCGCTATATTAAATATAAGCAGCGCTTAAGAAAGGCACTCCATAAACGTATCAATAAGAGTCCGGCTGCAACACCTCCCTAGAGCCTGACTCTCTTCTTTTTGTTCAGCAATACTGAATACTCGTTAAAAGAATATTCTCTTTTTATCTTATGCGAGAAAATACATAGGCACTAAAACAAGATTGGTAAACCAAAGCAGTGGGTGAACCTCCTTGAATTTTCCTTGCAAGAGCATCAGCAAATGATAGGTAACCAGACCCCAGATAATCCCCTGTGTTATGCTATATGTCAAAGGGATAAGAAGAATGGTGAGGAAGCTAGGAACGGCAACTTCATATCGATTCCAATCGATCTTAATAAGATTCTTTATCATAAAAATCCCAACGACTACCAGAGTTGGGGCAACTGCGACCGAAGAAACCAAGGAAATCAATGGACTAAAAAATAAGAAAGGGAGAAACAAAAGTCCCGTAACGATGGCTGTCCATCCGGTTTTTCCTCCTTCTTGTATTCCTGTTGCACTTTCAAGATATACGGTAGCGCTTGATGTTCCAAATAATCCAGATGCTGTAGTAGCAATACAATCTACCAACAAAGCCCTGTTCAAATTCAGTGGACGCCCCGTGTTTTTGTCAAAGTTGCGATACTATCGAACAAGTCCGTGAATAACAAAGTAAACGCAGGTAATATAATACCAATGGTGAGTACAGAACCGATATCCATTTGGAGAAAACCAGAAAAATCAGGAAGTGCAACCAAATTTTTTATTTCTGGAAAAGAAACTCCGTCAAAAACAACCATATTCGTTTGTGTAAGAACAAACAAAACAAGAACATTGCACACAATACCAATAAGCAATGCCCCAACAACTTTTCTATGCAGTAAAAATCCTAGAAAACTAATCGAGAACAAAAAGAACAATGTGTTTGAATGTATGCCTCCGAACTGAACTAATGTTGCCGGGTTGTCGACAACAATTCCACTCCACTGGAGTCCAATATGCGCGATAAAAAGTCCGATCCCGACGCCAATGGCAATACGAAGAGATTGTGGAATCATATCGTATATCAACTGGCGAATCTTAAACACAGACAATAGCACAAAAATGACGCCCGACAAAAACACTGCTGCAAGTGCAGTTTGCCAGGATAGCCCTGAACCAAGTACCAACGAAAACGCAAAAAATGAATTGATCCCCATTCCCGGGGCAAGTGCAAACGGAAGTTTTGCCCAAACGCCCATGAGAATTGAAGACAAACAAGATACTAATATCTGTCGCCGTCAAAATCGCCGAACTTGGCATACCAGTATTTGAAAGTATTATCGGATTTACTATAACGATATAGGACATCGAGAGAAAGGTAACAATACCAGCACGAAGCTCCCTGGCATTGAACGTCCCCCTCAAACTAGAAATTTTTTGTTGTGGTTCCATACCCATTATGAATCAATTAAAATATTTTGTTCTATACATATAGAGAGAAATTTTCTACATATCTGCTAAAAAATTATCTTATGAATGTTCCTGGTCATATTCAAAAAAATGCATTAATTATATATTCATGAACCTTTCAAAATTCTAAAACCTCCTGCCTTACAGAGCTCGCAGAAAATCTCTCACTTCATGCAATCTACTGTATTATTTAAAATATTTTTGCCTTTTCTACGCTATTTGAACAACGCTAAAATAGGCATGAAATTCGCCGGAATATTCTGTTTTCTTTTTTAATGATGTATAAAGCTAAGGGCCGTCAATCCTTTGCACAGTGACGACCCTTCACCTATCTTGAAAAAAACAGTCGGCTAATATTCCCTGCGTGGAGTAACTTTAATCTCACACCTCGCAAAGCTCTTAGGGGCTTTTCCTGGATCTTTACAAACTTCCTCCCTGATTTCAGGGCTGAAGTATCGAGCTTCAGCTCCAAATCTACTCGCAAGCGTACCAGTTCCTTCAAGAATAGCCTTCAATTTTGGAGACAGTGTAACTTCTAACATGCTATTGCCTGCAAAAGCTCTTTCCCCAATAGTCGTAACCAAATCTGGAATAGTTACTTTTCTGATGTTATTATTTAGAAAAGCTTCTCGCCCAATAGATCTAGTCGATAAAGGGATTTTGATATTTCTCAATTTATTATTTGAAAACATTCCTTGTGCTATGTTTGTCATCCCGTAGATCCTTATCCTACTTCCTTCTTCAAACTCATTGTTCGCAAACACTCCAGGCTCAATATGTCCAATCCTGCCGTTTATCGTAATTATATTTAATTTGTTATTACTAAACGCGTAGATTCCAATACTTCCAATAGAGCCTCTTATTACAAGGCTTTCGAGTTTGTTCCCCGTAAATGCAAAATCACCTATGTAATCAATCGATCCAAGAATTTCCAAAGAACGCAAATTATTCCAGGAAAATGCTGCTCGTTCAATTCTTTGAACAGAGGAAGGGAGGCGAAGATGTGATATCTTCATCGAACGAAGGTAGTCAGGTTCAATATCCGTAACACCATCTGGAATAAAAACAGTGTATTCCACATCTCCAAATATGAGGTATAACGATTTATTTTCCCACAAATCCTTGTACAATGATCCTGATATTGTAACATGCTTCAAATCATTAAATCGAAATGCATTCAACTCTATGCTCGTAACCGAATCAGGAATTTCTACACTCGTCAAATTATTACCCTCAAATGCAGAATCTCCTATACTCGTAACCGAATCAGGAATTTCTACACTCGTCAAATTATTACCCTCAAATGCAGAATCTCCTATACTCGTAACCGAATCAGGAATCTCCACACTCACTAGACTGTTGCCTGAAAAAACTCCCTCTTCTATTCGAGTGATTGAAGAGGATATCACAAGTAGCTCAAGTTCATTTTTGCGAAAAGCTTGTTGCCCGATACTTGTAACCGAATCAGGAATTGTTAGACTTTTCAATTTATTATCAGCAAAGGCTGCCCGCCCGATACTTGTAACCGAATTAGAAATTTCTACCTTCACAAGATTATTGGAAAAGTACATCGATTCTTCGATTCTTGTTGTGGAATCCGAGATCATAAGAGTATATCGAATTTGACTAGAGTTTGATTCTCCAAATATCTTTTCTGCTTCTCCTCCCTGGCGAATACTCTTGTATAGCTCGGCTGGTATAGTCATTTCTTTTATTTCATTACCTACAAACGCATTCTCTCCTATACTTCTCACCTTATCGTGAAGAATAATCACACTAAGTCTCATATTTGCAAAATAGCCTTCTGGGATATCAATGAGTGCTTCATCAACCACAAGCCTCCTGGGCCTTAGAGGCGTACCTTCACCAAATTCTATGATAGTGTGCGAGTTAGTCCTCATTCCAATAATACGATCATGAGTCCCTTTTTCTCCAAAGCGTGGACTTCCTCCAAAGCGAATTTGTCTCGCAAAAGATGCACTTTCTTCATCTCCTACACTCAGCATTCCATTTTCCAACGATCCCGTTGGAGATGCATCCGAGCACGACGCAAAAAGTACACCAGCTATACCTATCAACAAGACTGTGAACTTTTGTGTAATATTTTTCATTTTTGCTCCCTTTTTGTAATTTTTTGTTATTTCTTACATTTATGTACTTACTATTGTATTCTGGTGAACATTTATGTCAATAAAAATACTATATAAGAACTATCTTAGACTACTGTTCAGGAAGGATATTCTCGGTATGATGTACTGAATTATAAGAAATCATGCCTGTAGATCTTGCAAAGGCATTATTGATGTTAGATAATAATTCGAACACAAAAAAATAAACTGCATCTTATACATGTTGTAGTTCGTGCATTGAAAAATAGGTGAACATAGCCTCTGTGCCCTTTCCTGTAAGGTCATGACAGCCCATACCGGCAAAAGTCCCAGTGAATCCTTCAGGCCAAGTGTATTCATCAGAAAGCTGTCGCATGTCTAATTCTGGACCAATTTCTTTCCACTTTCCCTGTTTATCTCCATAGAAATATTGTCCTGAAAGCCCACGAATTTCTGCAGCAAATCGGTATTCATCGGCATTTTTTGCCACCTGATACGTTGGGTATAAACATACCCCTTTAATAAAACGTAACACGCCAATTACACATCCTCGTAGCTCATCGTATGTAATGTGCAGATAGTATTGGTTTCGTTCATCATACCTCACCAGCAATCCAGCCATCTGTTGAAATGATTTTGGAGAATAGTGCAGTCTTGTTTCAATTCGATAATCAGAAAATGGCACCGAAACAGCGACCAGGCTTTGATTGATTTCGGATACCGGTGATTCCTTGCCTTGTAAGTAAAGGCATCCTTTATCCGAATCCTGTCTCATACCGGGTCGATGACGCAAAAAGCGGAAATGCGGATTTATTCCTTGCGGGTCATTAAATGTATCCGTAAAAGAAAAATGTGTTGATTGCGTGTCGGCATTTTCATTTTCCCACGTGAAAGAAACCGAAAATTCAGCAAGATTGTTTTCTTTTTCCTCTTCATCTACCACGTAGGGCCAATCATCTTCTTTCCATATGATACGCTGCACGGCTGTTTCGCGTCCTCGAGTGCAGGCAATCGATCCTTGTATAGGACGCCCGCAAAGATGTACCAAAGCCCATTCTTTTTCTGAAAGAATACACATGGACCCATGACCCGCTCGCTGGGGGCGAGAATACCAATGTTCAGGAAAAAAAACTTGATTATCCGATGATCCTGCAAGTTCTAACAATAGCTTCTTGTCCTCTGTCCTGTTTTCAAAGCTTTGCAATAATGGATTTTTGGGATGAATTTCATACGGTCCCGTAATTTGCTTCGATCTCGCAAGGCTCACGGCATGTTCGTAGGAGGTTCCCCCTTCCGCTGTCATAAGATAATACCACCCATTTCTTTTGTACACGTGGGGACCTTCTGTCCTTCCAATCGGGCTTCCTGTAAATATTTTACGAACAGGTCCCACAAGCATCTGTTTTGCTTTGCTATATTCCTGCAATACTATACCCGAAAAATATGTTGGGTCACCTCGATAATCCCATTCCATATTGGTTAGCCATGTTTTCCCATTGTCATCATGAAAGAATGAAGGGTCGAAGCCGCTTGCATTTAAATAAACTGGATCAGACCACAATCCATTCTCAAGAGAATTGGTTGTAGTCAAGAAATTGGGCGTATCCTTGAAACAGCCCGCGTCAACTGGTGTTTCACCACGCCACTTAGAAACAACGGTATACACTAGATAAAAAATGCCATCATGGAAAGAGAGACAAGGAGCCCATATCCCTGCTGAACTTTGCACACCTCTTAAATTCAGCAATCGTGGTTCATTGAGTGGTCGCGTTAATAATCGCCAGTCTTTCAAATTTTGTGAATGCCATATCTGTACTCCTGGGAACCACTCAAATGTAGAAGTCGCAACGTAGAAATCATCTCCTACACGACAGATTGAAGGGTCTGGATTAAACCCGGGAAGTATAGGGTTTTGTATCCTGGTCACTCTATTCTTTCACAGCTCCAAAACTGATTCCAGCAACTAAGTACCGCGAAAAAATTGCAAAGGCTATAAGTATGGGAACAACCGAAATTGCCACTCCCGTGTACAAGGCCCCAAGATCACGATTGTAATTCGAAACATTCAATTGCTGAATGATAAGCGGAAGCGTGTATTTACTCTGATCTTGCAACAATGTAAGCGGAAGTATATAGCTGTTCCACTGCGCAAGAAAACCAAAAATTGACATCGTAGCAACCCCAGGCATAATAAGAGGGAATGCGATTCGATGAAATATTCGAAGTTCACCAGCCCCATCAATTCGAGCAGCTTCTATCATATGTTTATTCACTGCAGACCCTATATAGCCTCTGAGAAAAAAAACTGTATACGGGCTTGCTATTGCGGGAAGAATCAATGCCCACCGTGTGTTAAACAGTTGCAATGACAACATAAGTTTGAATGTTCCAATAAGAGTAATTGTTGGAGGAAGCATGATCACAGAGAGCAATAACCCAAAAAGTAATTTACGTCCTCTAAATCTGTATATAGAAAAACCATATGCGGTAAGAGCAGAACAATAACCCGCCAATAGGGTTGCAGCTGTTGAAACCAGAAAAGAATTCCACAGCCCGAGGACCACGTTCAATTTCTCACTGTTCACAGATGAAAAGCTATAAGAAAACGCATTGAGATTTTCTAAGAGATTACTCCCCGGTAAAAAAGTTGGACCACGAGTTATTTCTATGTTTGTACGCGTCGCATTTATAATCATCAAATAAAATGGGATTATACACACTATCACCAGAGCAATCAAAAAAACATATAATAGCACTTTCCCCAACCCTACTAAAGATTTGTTTTTTATAATGATGTTTTTTTGTTCTGCTACGCTTTGTTGTTCTGCCACGCTAACTAACCTTAGTCCTTCAATTTTGCGGTCATCCGAAGATAGAACGCAGAAAAAATTGCGGTAAAAAAGAACAAAATATAGGATACAGAAGACCCCGACCCTAATTGATACCATTGAAACGCGCGTTTATACATATATACCGCTGCAGTAGTTAATGATTGTTCTGGTCCACCACGTCCTTGAGTCAACACCCAAGGAAAATCAAACATATTTAGCCCTCCGATGAATGACGTTATAATAATGTACACCATCACCGGAGATAGAAGCGGAAACGTTATTTTCCAAAAATTCTGCCACCGTGAGGCACCATCGATGTGCGCAGCTTCAAACAAACTTTGTGGAATTGTTTGAATCCCCGCCATAAAAAGAATCATGGTGTATCCGAACCACATCCACGTTTGCACGATAGACACGGTTGCCCGGCTATATTCAGGAGAATTCAACCAAAATATATAGTTCTCACTTGCTCCCTCCCCAGTTCCAAATATGAGCTGGTTAAGCGCTCCGCTCTGCCAGTCGAGTATTGCATAGGTGAGTATACCCAAGGAGGCAATTGTGACCAAATTTGGAAAAAAGAAAATAGCCCGAAAAGCCCCCACTCCACGGAGTTTCAGACGCTCTTCGGTAAGCACCACTGCAATGAAGAGCGCCAATGAAAGCTGGGCTATAATATTCGGAATCCAAATGATAAAAGTATTTGCAAGAGAACCCCAAAATTCTGGCCTTAGTAGTTCATCTATGTAATTTTGAAACCCAACGAAAACACGATCGGGGAGGGTGAAATCCTCATTCGTCAAACTCGTTACAAACGTGTTTACGATTGGATACACCCAAAACACCGCAAACGCAAGAAAGAAGGGTAAAACAAATAGATACCCGTATCCTTCTCGTGAAATCCGTGATGTCTTCGTTTGGTCCATCGTTACGCTCCCTTTATCGAGCTGTCAACCTTGGAAAGGCCGTAAGAACTTGATCGGTCAAAGATTCTAATGCCTCATCATAATTCAATGAACCCTCAAGATATTCATTCATAACCTGGGAAAGAATTTGATTTATCTGGTAGTCATATCCTTGAATGGTTGAACCGTCGATCCCTTCGGCCTGTTCTGCAAAATATGCAAAATGGTTCTGTCCTCCAAGCGTTTCACTGGAAAAATCTGCAATGACACTTTCCATAACATTTCGGTTGGAAAGAAAATCTTCCGATTTTCTTGTGTAGGCATTCATGTATTCTTCGTCTTGTGTAAGCATACGCACAAACTCCCAAGCAGCTTCTTTGTTTTCAGAATCTTTATAAATTCCTAGCCACGTTCCTCCCCAAAAAAATGGTCCAGGACCCGTTGTTACCGCCCAGTCCCCCGAAGAGTTTTCTTGACCTGCTAGTACAAACTGTAATCCCCATGTTGGCCAACCGTATACAAACACGTCTGCATCCTCGGGGCTTGTGTTCATGGCCTCCATAAATGGTCCTGTCCAATCTGAAAGTTTTGCGTCATAGCCTGCGTCTCGAATGGTCTTCGCGGCACGAAAATATTCTTTGATTTGGTCATCAATGATGAATTCATCGTTTTCAACCCAGGGGGCGGCACGATTTGAATAAAAAATACGGAAAATTGTTTCACCAATGCCCGCAAACATCGTATACCCGGCGTTCTTTAATATTTCAGCATTTGCCAAGACAGCATCCCAGTCGGCAAACAAGGCTGCAACTTCATCGGGATCATCTGTGCCAAATACTTCATTGGCAATACTTCTGCGATAGAACCAACCTCCTGGTGTTGTCTGCCATGTCAAAGCAACAACTTCTCCATCCTCATTGGTTCCCATTTCAGCTGCATAATCATACATCCCAGAAACATCAGCATTGTATGGAGCTGCGGACAAATTATCCCAATGTCCAGCCTCTACAAATTGGCGAACATAGGCAGCCTCTCCGACAAATATGTCTGGAACTTCTTGGCCAGTTGCCAGCAAAGGCCTAATCTTTGCTTCATAATTTTCAATTGGAATTACTTGTAGATCAACTTCTATCCCAGTTCGCGCAATGAAATCATCTACAATCCCTTGATCATTGAATTCACTTGTAAAAGTTATGATAGAAATGGAAGACACTTCTTCTTCTGCTGGCGTACACGCGGCAAAAAGAAAAAAACCAAAAACAATACACCCAAGATGTATTACGATCGTTTTAAAGTTCATAGAACCCCTCTCTTTTTGAGAGTTATACTAACATAAAGAATAGTTAAGGTCAACTGCTTCTGTAAACATAGTATAGCAAAAGAATTATACGCTTGATTAGGACTGTAAAAAAGGGTTATGTTCTGTAGAAAAATTTCATTTTACAACAACGTGAGCATCATCATTTCAATGATATGCACGCCACAAACCATCCGTCTAGTGTCGCCGGCTTACCTACATAGCGCCCCAACTTTGAAATCTGAAATTTCCCTTCATCCGAATTGTCTTATCTACGCACTGAGAAAATTTGTTTTTCTAGTCTGCTGCGTCATGCTAATTAGTCAATATTCATTCAATCACGCAGGCTATGCAAGCACAGCTAGCAAGCTATAAATGTTTCACGTGAAACATTTACTCGTCAAGGCTAAAAAGATTGAGTTGCTGAAAGAGAAATAATCGAGTCGCCTTCTTTAACGTTTAAGACGCGAACCCCTGAGGCAATTCTTCCTTGAACAGAAACACTGTTAACGTCAAATTTTATCAACTTCCCTAAATGAGTTACGAGTGTGCACGAATTGTCTCCGGCAACAGAAACGCCGGCGACAACATCGCCCGTCTTTTCCTCACTGATGGCAAAACATCGCTGCCCTTTTGTTCCTCGAGCATGCGGAACAAAAGCATTGTATTCAACGCGCTTTCCGTATCCCTTTTCGGTCACAAGCAACAATTTTTCATCTTCAGCAATGCAATGTGCGGACACCAGTGTATTTCCATCCATCAAACGAATTCCTCGCACTCCTGCGGCAGATCGTCCAACATTGTTTATATGATTCCCCGAACATCGAAGGGCCTTTCCTTTTTTCGTAACAAAAAGCACATCGTCCTCTGGGTCATTCATAACAACGGCTGCAATCAAGGCATCCCCTTCTCCAAGATTAATGGCGTTTATTTTTCGCAATTTCGCATGATCAAACAAAGAAAGCATCATACGCTTTACTTTACCTTTCTTCGTCGCAAATATGATCGATTTTTTTACATCCTTGGGTGAAGCTACAAAAATGGAAGTTATTTTCTCTCCTTCATCGAGCAGCACAAAAGAAGAGATGTGTGCTCCTCGAGAATCCCGCCGCCCTTCTTGAATCAGGTAACAGCGCATCCAGAACAATTTGCCGAAAGATGTAACAAAATATACGTTTTCATGTGTGGAAGATTCACAGAGATGTGAAATATGATCACCACGGTGTAGGCTAGTTGATGAATTTACCCCAGTGCCTCCACGCGACTGAACCCTAAGTTGACTCACCGGAATTCGTTTCACATACCCTTCTGCAGACAAGGTGACGAGCATGCCTTCTTCTTGCATAAGATCTTCTATATCGAGTTCAGAAACCTCTTCTCGTTCTATACTTGTTCGACGATCATCTCCGAATTTATCCGCTATCTCGCGTGTTTCAGAAACAACGGTTTCAAGTATTCGAGATTCATTTGATATCAGCTCGGTAAGGTCTTTTATCGTATTTCGTATTCGTTCTATTTCATTTTTTATCTCGAGTATTTCTAATTGACTCAAGCGATATAGTCGTAAGTCAAGAATCGCCTGAGCTTGCTTTTCACTGAATTCAAAACGATCCATAAGGTTTTTTCGTGAGTCGGATGTTGAGTGTGATTTCCTGATAATCACGATAATTTCATCAAGAACATCAAGAGCTCGAATATAGCCCTCAAGTATGTGTTCTCTGTTTTTTGCTTTTCGCAACAAAAATGCACTTCTTCTCGTGATTACTTCTTTTCGATGATCTATGAATGACTGTATTTGATCTCTGAGAGAAAGAACCTTTGGTAACCCGTCAATCAAGGCGAGGTTTACTATCGAAAAATTCTTTTGTAGTTCAGAATGGGCAAGCAACTGGTTTTCAACAACATCCTCGTTTGCATCTCTCGATAATTCAAAGACAACTCGAAGACCATTCCTGTCGGATTCATCGCGAATATTGCGGATGCCCGTCAGTTTTTTGTTTTTGACGCGCTTCGCAATCCCTGATAATAATTCTGATTTATTTACCTGATATGGTATTTCGGTCACCACAATCGCCGATTTTCCATCAATCTCTTCTCGAGTCGTGCGAGCCCGAAGAACAATGCGTCCTCTACCTTGTTCGTAAGCTTCAAGAATACCTTTTGTTCCAATTATAATACCGCCTGTCGAAAAATCAGGTCCCTGCACATGCTGCATTAATTCTTTTGTGGATATATTTGGGTCTTCAACAACGGCTTCGATCGCGGAAGCGATTTCACGGAGGTTATGAGAAGGTATGTTGGTTGCCATACCAACCGCTATCCCTGATCCACCATTGACCAACAAGAAAGGGAATCTTCCTGGAAGAATGGAAGGTTCTTGCAAGGAAACGTCGTAGTTTGGCCTGAAGTCAATTGTCTCTTTTTCGATGTCTTCGACCATAAGTTCCGCAAGTCGTGTCATGCGAACTTCTGTATATCGTGAAGCAGCCGGTGGATCTCCATCGATGGACCCAAAGTTCCCCTGTCCTTCAACCACGGGATAGCGTAATGAAAAATCCTGAGCAAGACGTACCAAGGCGTCATATATGCTTTGATCCCCATGAGGATGATATTTTCCCAAAACATCCCCCACTACGCGTCCACTTTTCTTGAAAGCTTTCTCATGGGTAATACCCATTTCGTGCATAGCAAACAGAATTCTTCTATGTACTGGTTTCAGGCCGTCTCGAACATCGGGCAAGGCCCTACTAACAATGACCGACATTGCATAGGTAAGGTAAGACTCCTTCAGTTCCTTTTCGATGTTTATCGGTTCTACGTTTGAGATAATATTGTTGTTGTTTGTGTCCATGCCTTATACGTCCAATTCGCTGATTTGCAACGCGTGCTCCTGGATGAATTCACGCCGCGGAGCAACTTCATCCCCCATAAGCAAACTGAACAGCACATCCGCACTCACTTCGTCCTGCAAGCGCACCTGTAACAATGTTCTGGCTTTTGGGTCCATTGTAGTTTCCCACAGTTGGTCTGGATTCATCTCTCCAAGCCCTTTGTATCGTTGTATCGAGACTTTTGCTTTGGGGTCCAACGTTGCAAGATAATCGTCTCTCTCTTTATCAGAAAGAGCATACTGAGATTTTTTTCCTGATGTGATTTTGTATAGCGGCGGTTGCGCTATATATATATATCCCGCTTCTATTGCTGGGCGCATATATCGAAAAAAGAATGTTAGCATCAGCGTCCGTATATGCGAACCATCTACATCGGAATCCGCCAACATGATCACCTTATGATACCTCAATTTCCGAATATCGAACGTGTCATCTATCCCCGCCCCGAGAGTCATAATAATTGGCTGCAATTTTTCATTCGACAGCACTTTGTCTATTCTATTTTTCTCAACATTGAGTAGTTTTCCTCGCAGAGGAAGAATGGCCTGAAAATGTCTGTCCCGCCCCTGTTTCGCGCTACCCCCTGCAGAATCACCTTCCACAATATATATCTCTGATTTAGCCGGGTCTTTTTCTGCGCAGTCTACCAAAAGCCCGGGAAGACCTGTGCTATCAAATATTGATTTACGTCTGGTCACCTCCTTTGCTTTCTGGGCTGCCAAACGCGCCTCAGCTGCCGTTAGTATCTTCTTTATGATCAGCTCTGTTTCTTTGGGATGGGTTTCAAAATAATGCATGAGATGCCTGCGAACCATTGAATCCACCTGCCCTCTTATTTCTGCATTTCCCAATTTTGTTTTCGTCTGTCCTTCAAATTGAGGATCTCTAAGTTTTATCGTGACGACCGCTGAAAGACCCTCTCGCACATCATCGCTTTCAAACGAAGTAATCGATTTTTTCTGGATCTTCATAGATTTAAAAACTTCGTTGATGGATTTCAACAAAGCTGATCGAAAACCGGAAAGATGCGTTCCTCCGTCCCGGGTGCTGACCGTGTTCACAAAAGAGAACACCTGTTCGTTGATGCCCGTATTATACGCTAGGCAAAATTCAATCGCAGATGTTTCTATCTCTTCCTTACCATAGATAACTTCCCTGTGAAGCATAGACTTCGATCTATTCAAATACAGGACGAAGTCTTTTATACCTCCTTCAAAACAGAAGCTCTGTGAAACGGGCTTTTCTCCCCGAGAATCAATTATTTCAATGGTAATACCTGGGTGCAAAAATGAAATCTCACGTAGACGTCGAGACAAGACTTCGAAATTAAACACAGTGGTCGAAAAAATATCGGGATCAGGAAGAAAGTTGATCTGAGTCCCCGTTTTGTCCGCTATCCCTTTATTCAGCAATGGAGATTGTACGATTCCTCGACAATACGATTGTTCCCAAACAACGCCACTCCTCCACACCCGTACGACACACATGCTCGACAAAGCATTCACCACCGACAACCCTACTCCGTGCAAGCCCGCTGAAAAAAGATATGACTTGTTGTTGAATTTTCCACCTGCGTGCAACTTCGTCATAACTACTTCGAGGCCGCTCATTTTTTCCTCGGGATGTTCTTCAACCGGTATTCCGCGTCCATTGTCTACCGTTGTAACCGAGCCATCTTTTTCCAAGGTGATAGTTATTCTCGTACAATACCCGGCAAGAGCTTCATCAACGCTGTTGTCCACTAGTTCGTAAACCAAGTGATGGAGACCCGTATCGCTGGTCGAACCAATATACATACTTGGGCGTTTTCTGACACCCTCTAGACCTTTAAGTATTTGTATGTTTTCAGAAGTATATCGATTTGACATTGCGGATTCCTAGAAAGTATATGGTTAGTTGTTCATATTGTACATTGCTTGCACAAGTGAGTACAGATATATACCCTTTAGGTGAACCATGGAAACATCCACCTTCTGGAACAAAGCATTACAAGAATTGTCGACCGATCTCAGCCCAGAAGAGCAGGAATTATGGTTTTCAAATATAACATTTGACGAGATGGGAAACTCAACAATAATCGTCACCGTTCCCTCTGAATTCTATCGAGATCAATTCAAAAGAAGGTACCAAAAAAGTATAGAAAGAAAACTCGAAACTCTTTCTGGACGAACGTACTCACTCGATTATCGCGTTGAAAAAAAAACAAACCAAGAGCAATCTTCAAGCAATCCTGTTCTTAATCAAGCCCCCCTCTCATCGGATCAAACAGAACCTTCAGACGTGTTCCGTGTGAATGCTCAAGAGATACTCAAGAATGAATTTGTCTCACGAAGAAGTCAGTCCGGACTGAGTGAAGACTACACCTTCTCATCCTTTGTGATTGGAGACAATAATCGCCTCGCAGCACACGCAGCCCTTAGCATCGCAAACAACCCCGGGATTGCGTATAACCCCTGTTTGATTTATGGCAAGGTTGGATTGGGGAAAACACATTTATTGCAATCCATTGGAAATTTCATACTCGAGCATCGTCCACAAAAATCTATCATATGCATCACTGCAGAAGATTTTACAAACGAATTCATTCAAGCGATAAAAGAAAATTCGATGAACACATTCAAATCAAAATACCGTCGCAGGGCAGACATTTTGTTGATTGATGACATCCATTTTCTACAAAAAAAAATAGAGACTCAAGAAGAACTATTTCACACGTTCAATGCCTTGTTTGAAGCAAAAAAACAAATGGTATTTACCTGTGATAGACCTGTCTCAGAGATACGGGACATTACCGAACGCCTTCAAAATAGATTTACTAGAGGACTCATTGTAGATCTAAAGCCACCTCTGGTTGAAACAGCCGTGGCCATCCTACAAAAGAAAAGCTCTGAAAAGAAATATTCTGTCCCAAACGACGTGCTAACCTACATATGCCAAAACATACGATCCAATGTCCGCGACCTTGAAGCTGCATTAACAAAGGTAATTCATTACGCAAATGTGTTCCAAAAGGATGTCACCATCCAAAACGTAAAGCCTACATTGCTCACATTATTCAACGAATCTTCCCGCAAAAATATACCCATCCCTACGATACAGAAAGCTGTGTCAGACTATTTTTCGGTCAGCATTTCAGAATTAAAGAGCAAAAACAAAACCAGCAAGATAGTAAAACCAAGAAAGATCGCTATGTATTTATCAAGAACATATAACGAAAATCTTTCCTATGAGGACATAGGACTCGAATTTGGAGCAAGAGATCATACAACCGTCATACACGCATATCGCAGCGTAAAAAAAATGCTTACAGACGATCCAAGCCTTCCAAACGTTCTAGAAGAAATTATCTCATCCATCTAACCACCTCTTAGATCTGGTCACGGCTTCACTATACTATAAATCCCTTGTCTATTTGTGTTACTTGTGGATAGATTGGAGATAAACTCTGAAAAAGCAGTGTATACACTATCAACGATAGTGTATAACTTGCTAATAATAGTGAATAATCGATGTGTTTCTTGTGAATTCTCTAAGCTCACTTCTGAACATCTTCGGGAAAACATCTGAACATCACAAATTTTATTCACTTATTTGGAGATTTCTTGATACCCATCCACATATGATGGTAAGTCTTAGTGTTTTTAGCATAATATGTTACGATGATTTCCCACAAATTCACCGAGCCTACTACTACTTTTATTATATATATACACGTAGTATAATTCATAAAAGAGAAATTATATGGAATGCAAATGTCCTCTTCACGCAATCACAAAAATTTTACAAGAAGCTTCAGATATCATAACAGATAGAAATTTTTTGAATATATATTCGCATGCAGTTTTAAAAATCGATGGTGATATACTATCTATATATGCTAGCGATTCCATAATACATACATATAATTCTATGCATGTAGAAGGTATAGAAAATGGAACAACCGCAATACACGCAGCGCGAATGTTATCTGTATTAAAATCTATCACCGAAAGCGTCGTACATCTCCGATTTGAAAACAATGCAATGATCATAAAAGGCATAGGAGCAAAACAAACTCAAGCACGATTTGAATTGAAAACAATAGAGGCAAGCGAATTCCAAACAGTTCCAGAATTAACAGATGGATTATCTATTGAAATACGGACACAAACATTGCTAGCCCTTATATCAAAAAGTATTATCTCTGTTCTGACAGATGACACGCGCGTCTTTTTGACTGGTGTGTACTTCACCCAAGAAAATGGAATATTGCATATAGTAGCAACCGATGGAAAAAGACTCTCCATCGTGAAGGATCCGACCATACAAATTCCCAGCGATTTCACCGGGAAAATCTTACCGGTAAAAATGCTCAAATTCATTCAAAAACATGGGAATACGGATGATATAGCGACGCTCACCGTATACGATCGATTTTTTTCTGTGGTAATTGGTGATGGTCTTCGTATAATTGCCCCCCATATTGAAGGACAATTTCCAGATTATAAACGTGTTATTCCAGAAACTCAAACAAATCATATTCGTATAGACAGGCAGGAATGTATCCAGGCATTAAAAAAAGCATCTTTGTTTGCAGAGCTTTCAAAAAAAGTGCTATTCCACATCCAATCAAACAAAATACATATACATGCCAATGATAATAATTTTGGGAAAGCTGAAGAATATATTAGCACTGAGTATTCTGGGGAGGATGTGTTGTTTGGATTTAATCATAAATACTTACTGGACCCATTGCTCGTTGAAGAATCGAAGAACGTAAAAATTTCTTTTACAGATCCACAGAAAGTTGTAACCATTACTCCAGATGAAGAACAAACAATGCAGTCCTACCATATCATTATGCCTATGAAAGTTCATCTGTAGTGATCAGTGGTTTGTCTCGATTCTCTTAGTACCTACAACCACAGGAACATTCACAACGCTACTTGGGATTTTTCCCATAAACACATTTTTTTTGTGGGAAATAATGGGCAGGGTAAAACAAATCTTCTTGAATCTATTTATTGCTTGTTTCGAGGGAATTCATTTCGTACACATTCCCCGAGGCATTTATGCACTTTTGGAACCGACGCGATGTGGTTGCGCGGAATTTGTTCGCGAAGCAATATACAAACGGTTCTATACGCCTACAGCGATAAAAAAAGAATGGTCCAGCTTGATGATCAACCAATCCATTCGCGGGCTAGTATGATTCAACATTTTCCTTGCATACCCTTTGTATCGGAGGATATAGAGATGGTGGTTGGTTCTCCAGAACATAAACGTAAATTTTTAAACCAATCGCTAATAATTGAAGATGTCCAGATAAGAACTCAGTTGTCCCAGTTTTTAAAAATACTGAAACAGAGAAATATGGCGTTGAAACAGGGAGCTACACAGGAATTAGATGCATTAACGCATCAATTTATCCATATTGGATGTGAAATACAAGAAAAACGAAAGCGGTTTTTTGAAAATCATGCAGCGATTATATCGAATCTATCGCACCAAGTATCTGACGGAGAATTCACCATACGTCTGGAATATAGGCCTTCGTGGAAATCCACAGAGTACGAAGAGATAGATATATCAATGAAATCAAACAGAGAAAGAGAGCGTATTACAAAGATAACCCATTCTGGACCTCACCGGGATTCTTATCGTTTGTATCTCAACGAGGTTCCTATTTCACTGGGAGGATCCATGGGACAACAACGTATCGCAGCGTTGCTGCTGCGTATGATGCAAGCCCAGATATATATACAGGCTCATGGTATGGAAGTCGTATATTTGTTTGACGATGTTCTTCTCGAATTAGATGAAGAAAAAAAAAGGAATTTCATAGCGCGCTTGCCAAAATACACCCAGGCTTTTTTTACATTTCTTCCTTCGGAATCGCTTTCATATTACAATGATACCGATAGCATCGTGTATACCATCGAAGGGGGGAGAGGTGCAAAGAATACAGAAAATAGATGATTTCTTGTTTGCAATGGTAAACAAAATCATCCCAGATAACGCGTTAACCATTTTTTCAATATGGGACCAAATTGTGCATGAAAAACTTCGAGGTCATTCGGAAGTGTATCGTTGCGAACAAGGGGTAATCATTGTGTCTGTTGATTCTTCGGCACATCTTCAATATGCTCAATTGATACAAAAAAGTTTAGAACAAGATATGCGAAACTACCTCAAGGAACACGATGTGCAGATTGAATTCAGAGGATTACAATTCATAATTACAAAACAACGTTGACAATACTAGTTAGTGGTGGGTAGTATAAAGCTCCGGGAAAATCGTTATGAAAAGAACATATCAGCCAAGCAGAGTCAAAAGAAATAGAAAATTGGGATTTAGGGCGCGTATGCAAACAAAAGCTGGGAGAGCTGTGCTAAGTAGAAGAAGAGCAAAAAATCGCTGGAGTCTTACCGTTTCAAACGAAAAAAAACCGTATTAGTATTAGTTCGATTAAGAAAGGATCCGACATAAAGCGTGTTCTCTATTCGAGACCGAGGGTTATGTTTTCTGGTGTTCGTGTGTATGCGCTGGGTTCCGAACATCGAGCAGTCGAGATAGCTGTGTTGGCAAGGGGATATCCGAATGCAGTTGCGAGAAATAAAATTCGTCGCAGGATTCGCGAAGTGTTGAGAAAGGAGTTTGCACACAATTTTTTTTCGTCTTCTAATGGTGTACAGATTGTGTTTTCGATTCGAGGAACTAATCTTTCTCACGGGGAAATACAAGTTATTTTTGGAAAATTGTTAAAAAGCATGCCATGGAAACAAAAAATTTAATAATTGCAATCTTAATTACAACTCTTATTGTATTTGTATTTACTTTTTTGCAGGGTAGATCCAATCAGCCGACAAGCACAGCAGAAACAGAGAGTCAGTTAGCAGATGAAAGAATCGATAATGTTACATCGGGATTATTGATTCCAACAGGCGATGATCCTGAAATACTGTCTACGCTTAACCATCAGACAAATATTTTTTCTATAGAATTCTCTCAGGAGAACGGTAGCATAAAGACAATGGAGTTGCTGCCAAGTGATCAAATTGGTGATAATTCGGTTGCGCTAATTTCTAATAATAATTCATATCCAGATCCTTTTTCCCTTTTGTGGGGTGGTGAGGCTTTGAATGTTTTGTATAATGCTCGGAAAACACCACAGGGATATGTATTCTCTAGAACATTCACCCACACGGATCCCAATGTAGGGACCGATGTTCTTATTGAGAAAGAATATGTATTTTATCCGAATGAGTACATATACGATTTAGAAATTCGCATTCAACTGGAAGAGGGTTCTTCTTCAATAGAGCCCTATGCTCTCTATGTTGGACCTCAACTTGTTGAAGAAAGTTTGCAGACGCAAAGTAATCAAAACGTACGCGTTTTTTCCTATTATAATAATCGACGTAGAACAAAGAATGTTCGTGATAACAGAAGCGAAACGTTGGTCGACCGTGTTCGTTGGATAGGGTTTTCTGATAAGTATTTTTCTATACTCCTCATTCCGGACAATCTCCAATACGCATACACATTTCGTAGAAATAATTCCTCACCGATAGAAGAACATGCAATGATTGTGCAAAGACCGCCTATAAAATCTGGTGTAGTTCAAGATGTGTATAAATTTTATGTGGGGCCAAAAAGGCAGAATACATTATCGAAATACTCCGATGCGGAAGATAATTCATTGGGCTTGCAGGGACTTGAGCTTGAGGATGTTCTAGATGCTCGAGTGCTTTTTGGTTGGCTTGAAAACATTCTGAAATTCGGATTGCAGTGGCTATACGTTTTATTCCCGAATTATGGGATTTCGATCATAATCCTTACCTTGCTTGTAAAACTTATGCTGTTGCCGCTTACATTGAGGGGACAACGTTCTATGGAGCGCATGCAAGCATTAAATCCGCAAACGCAAGAGCTTCGTGAGAAATACGGTGAAGACCGACAAAAAATGAATGTCGAATTGAATGCATTGTATAGAAAAGAGAAGGTAAATCCTCTGGGTGGGTGTTTGCCGCTGCTCATTCAGTTTCCTTTCTTTATAGCGATGTATGGGCTGTTCAATAATCATTTTGATTTACGCGGAGCAACGTTCATATCCGGGTGGATAAACGATTTGTCTGCGCCAGAGATGTTGTTTCAATTGCCGTTTACTATCCCCCTGGTCAACTGGGATGCTATTCGTGGGTTGCCTATTATTTTTATAGGCACTCAGTTAATAACGATTTTTGTACAACCGAATGTAAATTCAGGAGGAACTTCGCAAGGGCAAGCCGCGCTTATGAAATACGGCTTACCTATATTCCTCTTTTTTGTACTGTACAATTCTCCTTCGGGCTTGCTGGTATACTGGATAAGCTCTAACGTACTTACGGTTGTTCAGCAATGGATTTCTACATTCATAAAAAAAAGGAACCAATATGCATGAATTTGAAGGTAAAACGGTCGAAGAAGCCATACAAAAAGCGATAGATGAATTAGATCTCACTCTTTCAAACATAGATGTTGAAATCTTGGAAGAAAAAAAGGGCTTTTTTGGAACTACTAGATATGCTCGTATTCGCGTTTCAGAGGGCTCTCAAGCGAAATATGTAGAAAAAAAGAAAGATATCACATCGCTAACCAAACCAGAACAAAAAACTATCGAGTTTGTAAACAAGCTCTTACATTATTTTGATGTATCAGGAAAAGTGGAAATTGAAAATTCTACAGATGCCATTCTTGATTTGTCTATAACCTCTTCAAACCCATCGATCCTGATTGGGAAAAATGGAAACACGTTTGTTGCTTTGCAAACACTTATTTCAGCTGCTTCCCGTGGATTGGGGTATGAAAAAAGAGTGCGCATTGATATAGAAAACTATAGAATGCATCAGCAAGAAAAAATCAGAAGACAAGTACAAAAAATAATACAACAGGTACGTCGATCGAAAAAATCGGTATTTATGCCTCCGATGAATCCACAGGAGCGGAGGATAGTCCATGAAGCGGTAGCAGATGTAAAGGGCATTGCAACCATGAGCGGAGGAGAGAAAAAAGACTATATAAAACGTGTGGAAATTTTTATTGATGAGTCATAAGTATGTGGATAACCTGTGGACAAATATGTGCATACATGTGCACATTTCTAAGAAAATCCCTGATAATTCGTGCATTTTTGCATAAATATATAGTTTCTGATTTAAATGGACTTTTTTGTTATTTTATTTATGTCGTAAATCCTTTATTTTGTCTACTTGAATTTGTTATTTTCTGTGAAAAAAAATTGCAATTGGGGATAACTAGTGGATAACTCGAAGATGTATTATACAAAAACCCACGAATGGCTCAAACCAATCGGTGGGAATTTAGCAAGAATTGGAATAAGTAAGCAAGGGATTGAAGAACTGGGCACTATAGAATTTATGGAGCTCCCTGCAATCGGCACTAGCATAAAGCATGAAGCACCTTTCGCTCAAATTGAAAGTACAAAGGTTTCCAGTGATCTATATGCTCCGGTGTCTGGGGAAGTGACCGAAGTAAATGCCGAGCTTAGTTCTGAAATACATCTACTGAATAGTGACCCCGAGGGGGCTGGCTGGCTGGCTGTTATACGCTTAGATTCGCTGGAATCCTTAGCAACCCTTATGACAGAAGAATCATACAAACAATACATAGCAGGAGAAACGTAAATACAATGGATACACTTTCTGCATCAAATAAAACCGGCAAGCTTCGAAAACCCCCATGGTTAAAAATTGACCGAAGGGTGACCGCTACTCACGAGCGAGTAAAAAATGTTGTTAAAAATGAACGATTAGCAACCGTTTGCGAAGAAGCAAACTGCCCTAACCTGCATGAATGCTGGGGGCAGCACGGAACCGCAACCTTCATGATCCTGGGGGAAGTGTGTACACGACGATGCAGATTTTGTTCGGTAAAGACAGGACTCCCTCGGACAATAGATTTTAAAGAGCCAAACCGAGTGGGTAGTTCGGTGGCAGAGCTTGGGCTGAAACATGTAGTAATTACCATGGTTGATCGTGACGATTTGCCCGATGGTGGGGCCAAGATGGTTGTTGAAACCGTACATGCAATTCGAAGGCATGCACCAGAATGTGCTGTTGAATTGCTGACATCCGATTTTATGGCTCGTCCTGCTGATATTTTTTCGATTGTTGATACGAAACCCGACATTATGAGTCATAATATCGAAACGGTTAAGCGATTGACTCCGCAAATACGATCTCGTGCTTCCTATGAACGATCACTACGTGTGTTGGAGATGTCTTATGAGCACGATTCTTCGGTTACTACAAAATCATCATTGATGGTAGGACTCGGGGAAACGGTTGAAGAAGTGGTTGAAGCGTTACAAGACCTTAGAAAGGTTGATGTTTCGATTTGCAATATAGGGCAATATTTGCAACCAACGGCAACACATCTACCCGTCCAAAAATATTATCATCCAGATGAATTTGCTCTTTTGAAGGGGAAGGCCTATGAACTTGGGTTTACTCATTGTGAATCAGGAGCATTGGTTCGCTCATCGTATCATGCTGGGGAAGATTACGAATCATTTAGAAAAAAAATACACCCATTATACCGCAATAAAGGATAAAAACGTGGAATTTGAAGTAAAAGATATATCTTTAGCAGAATGGGGACGAAAAGAAATACAATTAGCCGAGCATGAAATGCCGGGACTCATGTCCCTGCGCAAAAGATATGGAACGACCAAGCCACTCAAAGGAGCACGTATTACTGGGAGTCTACATATGACGGTCCAAACAGCGGTGTTGATTGAAACTCTCCAAGACCTGGGTGCCGATATTCGCTGGGCGAGTTGCAACATATATTCAACCCAGGACCAGGCAGCTGCGGCCGTTGCGAAGGGACGGGAGGAAGGGACGTCGCGTGGTGGGGTTCCCGTATTTGCGTGGAGTGGAGAAACGATCGAAGAATATTGGGATTTGCTATACAAGGCGTTTTGTTTTTATGAGGGGAAGGGTCCAAATTTGATCGTTGATGATGGTGGAGACGCGACCTTACTTTTGCACCGTGGGTATGAACTAGAGCATGGGGATAACTGGGTTTATCTTGAGAGCAAGAATGAAGAGGAACGTTGCATACGTAATGTTTTAAAAAAGATACACGCTGAAGATGCTGGGTTTTGGACGCGCGTAGTAGAATCGTTGCGGGGAATTAGCGAAGAAACAACAACCGGAGTGCTCAGATTACGCCTTCGTGAAGAACAAAACACTTTGTTGGTTCCAGCTATAAATGTGAATGATTCTGTGACAAAAAGTAAATTTGATAATTTGTATGGATGCCGTGAATCGATTGTAGACGCTATACGCCGAGCAACCGATATTACTCTTTCTGGAAAAACCGCTGTTGTATGTGGATACGGAAATGTTGGTAAAGGAGTTGCGCAGGCGTTCCGAGGGTGTTATACACGAGTGCTAGTGACTGAAATCGATCCGATCTGTGCCCTCCAAGCAGCAATGGAAGGCTATGAAGTGTGCAAAATGGAAAAAGCCCTATCAATCGGAGACATATTTGTTACGACAACGGGCAATTACCATGTAATCAACGAACAGCATATGCGCCAGATGCGCAATCAAGCGATTGTATGCAATATTGGACATTTCGATAACGAAATCGACATTGCTTCGCTAGAAAGAGCGTCTGATATTACAAAACAAAATATAAAGCCTCTGGTCGACTTATATTCATTTGAAACAGAAGGGCATTCGATTCTGCTGCTTGCTGGGGGGCGTTTGGTGAATCTTGGATGCGCAACAGGACATCCAAGCTTTATCATGAGCATTAGTTTTACCAATCAGGTATTGGCGCAAATGACATTGTGGCAAGAGACGCATAAGCCCCAGATGTATTTATTGGATAAGCGTATAGACGAGGAAGTGGCAACATTGCACCTTGCAGCCTTGGGGGCTGAGATTGATTCTATAACTTCAGAGCAGGGTGAATATATTGCAGTTAATGTAGCGGGTCCATTCAAGCATGAACAATATCGCTATTAATTTTCTTTCTTGCCCTCTGGAACCCTCGGAGCAGAAGATATGGATAAGATTGCTGATGAAATATCTACCAAACCTCTGTGCGCTATCTGGGACGAGAAAGGGTAAGTACCGTTCGCAAGGAATTTTATAATCGCACGGCGGTGTGAAATGCTGAAAAAATTGCTCCCATGAGACCGCAAGATATCAGATTGGACTATCCATGGAGAAAAGATGAACAGAAGACCGTATCGGTCGAACTCTTTCCCGAAGATGTATCAGACCCTCGAATTCATAAAAAAATTGACTCTTATGTGACCTTTCTTAATGAATACTCACTAGATTTCCTTAGCGTTACATTTGGTGCAGGAGGATCTTCCTGGCAAAAAAGCATAGACTTCATTGCGATGTTAAAACAAAGGGTTCGTATACCAATTATAGCCCATATCACACACCTGTCTTTTATGAAGAATAGTCTAGCGAATAGTATTCGTCGATTCTATGATTTAGGGATCAGAAATTTTCTTTTGATACGAGGTGACCCACTACCGCAGGACGAAAACGCGAAGGATTCTCGCAACAAACATTCATTCCAATTTACGAGCGATTGTCTGGTGTATTTAAAATCATTGTTTTCCGATTGTGCGTTTTTTGTTGCGGGTTTTCCTGAAGGTCATCCCGACACACCAAATCGAGGCATTGAATTCGATTATTTGCAGAAAAAAATCCATGCAGGGGCTTCAGGAATTATAACTCAGATGTGCTTTATGCATCATGATGTGAATGATTACATCCAGCGCCTACGTATCAAGGGTCTTACAACACCAGTTTTTCTCGGATTGCTTCCTTTTAGGACGAGGTTCCGTTTAGATCGAATACATCGTATTGCTCTAGGAGCACGTGTGCCTGCTGCGTTGATGGAAATTGTGCATTCACAAAATCTTCAGAAGAGCGAAAAAGAGACGCTGTTTACAGATTATTTTTTTCGTGAACTAAAGCAGATGCGTGGCTACGCAGGAATCCATTTATATGTATTGAATAATGAAATATGTGCGCGTAAAATCCTTCCAGAAACCATCAAAATAGTCACAGAATCCTGATGCACTAATGGCATAGGTATCCAATATGTGAATTATTGTGAGGGCGCATGTACGGCAGAAATATTCGAAAACTATTCATACTCACTGGAAACAGATAGCCCAATACGATTACCAATGACAAGCATGTGACAGGAATTTTGTCTGGAGTTAAATGAGTCCGCTGTGTATAATTTACCTAATTATGAATAGTGCGGATTTGTTTTCACATTCTTTTATAAAATCACTAGCGCAGACCTATGGAACTCCATTCTATATTTATGATGAACGAGGCATACGCAGCAATGCAAAGCGATTTTTGGAGACATTTTCGGCACTTTCTCCCAAGTACAAGAATTTTTTCGCAGTGAAGGCATTACCCAATCCTCATATATTAAAAATTCTTGTTGAAGAAGGCATGGGCCTTGATTGCAGCTCCCTTGCTGAGTTGTTGCTTGCAGAGATGATAGGGGTTTCAGGTCCGGATATCATGTTTACTTCGAATAATACCCCGATAGATGAATTAAAGAAGGCGAAGGAGCTTGAGGCAAAGATAAATCTTGATGATATTTCTCATGTTGAATATTTGGAAAGACATGAAACGATTCCTGATCACATATGTTTTCGGTACAATCCTGGGCCATTGAGGTCTGGCAATAAAACCATTGGAATACCAGAAGAAGCAAAATATGGACTGACGCTTCCGCAAATTATAGAAGCATATGCGCATATTGCGAATTGGAATTGCAAAACGATTGGACTCCATACTATGGTGGCCTCAAATGAATTGGATGCTAGTTTCTTTGTGGAAACCGCGCGTATGATGTTTACACTAGCTCTCACAATCTATGAAAAAACCGGTGTTCGTGTTAATTATGTGAACCTTGGAGGCGGCATAGGGATACCCTACCAGCCCGATCAAAAACCCATTGATATAGTTTTTGTGGCTCGAGAATCACGCAAGCATTACGACGATCTTATCAAAGGCACCGAATTAGATCCATTGGAAATAGTTACCGAGAACGGTCGAGCGATCACAGGGCCACACGGATTATTATACAGCACTGTGATTCATAAGAAATCAACTTATCGAGAATATGTTGGTCTAGATGCGTGCATGGCAAACCTTATGCGGCCTGGAATGTATGGCGCGTATCATCACATAAGCGTCTTAGGGAAACACAAAGCTCCTCCAAGCATGGTATACGATGTGACCGGTGGTTTATGCGAGAATAACGATAAGTTTGCAATTCAGCGAGAATTACCTCCCATAGAAGTAGATGATCTTGTTGCAATTCACGATGCAGGAGCCCATGGTCATTCAATGGGTTTTAATTACAACGGAAAACTTCGTTCAAAGGAATTACTGTTAGGCAAGGATGGAACGGTGAGTTGTATTCGTCGGGCAGAAACCTACGCAGATCTCTTTGGAACTATTGTTCCAGTATCATAATTAATTAAGAAAGACATATAAACGAGATACACATTCAGGGAACCTGTTCAAAAACGACTTTCGAGTAATCTTTGAAGGGGCAGTCGATCAAGAGTTATGATTCTGATAGGAGCTGATCACGAATATGGGCGGCTTCTTCGTAGTCTTCTTCCGCGATAGCTCTTTCCAACATTTTTTCAAGGGTTTCGGTGTTTGTTTTTTTAGGAGCCTCAGGTTGATGTTCTTTGCCTTGAATGAGTTCAAGGTTTACACTGGCTTCTTCGATAATCGATTCAGCTATAAACAATTGACAGGGGTATCGTAAGGCGATGTTTATACTGTCAGAAGGTCGCGCATCTATGTTCATGCGTTTCAAGCCCTGTTTTAGGACAATACGTGAATAAAACGTTTTTTCACGAAGATGGGTGATTTCAACTCGCTCAACGGTTACTTTGAGTTTTAACAGTAATTCCACGATCAGATCGTGGGTAAGGGGTCTTGGGATGGATACATTCGATAGAGCAAACTTTATTGCCTGCGACTCAAAGGGTCTAATGAAAATGGGCACAATATGGGTTTCATCGTTTTCTGGACGGATGAATATTGCATCCCCTTTATTAGTTATAGCGACAGAAACTATTTCTGCGGGGATTAACGTATCTTCTCTCATTACTAATATTGTTGTTTAGATTCAAAAGAAATGCAATTGGGTACTAATCGATATGCGTCTGCCATCTCCAAAGCTTACCGGAGATATTTTTATGATAGGTGGAGCTTGATGTCGCTTAAATTCGGCTTGCGATACAAGAGAAAGAACGGTTGCAATCATTTCTTTTTGAAACCCAAGAGCAAGAATATCGGCCGTAGAGCGATGTTCTTCGATAAAAAGACGCAGTATTTCGTCGAGGTCGGCGTATGGAGGCAATGTATCCTGATCGGTCTGGTCTGGTCTGAGTTCTGCAGAAGGGGGTTTTTTACAGATATTTTCAGGGAGGAGAGCGTAATTTTTTTGTAGATGTCGATATAATGTGTACACCTCTGTTTTATACAGATCTGCTATAACGGCCAATCCTCCACACATATCTCCATATAGAGTACAGTATCCGGTTGCCATTTCTGATTTGTTTCCAGTGCTAAGCAATAAGGATCGAGTAGTGTTGGCATAAGCCATTAATATGGTGCCTCGTATACGCGCCTGTACATTTTCTCTCATGAGGTCAAAAGACTGCGCATTAGAAAATGAATGTTCTAGGGTGGTAGATAGAGCCTGAACACTATCCTCTATGGGGATTTCTTTGGTTTGTATACCGAGAACCGATGCTAATTCCAATGAGTCGGTAATACTGGCCGGACTGCTTATGTGCGATGGCATCATGATGCCAAGTACCTGGTGTGGCCCAAGCGCTATACTTGCTAGACAGGCCACTAGGGCTGAATCGATTCCTCCGGACAATCCGATATGTACTTTTTCAAAGCCATTTTTGTGGCAAAAATCGTGTATACCAAGTGATAAAGCGTCAACAATGTCTTGGGAGTTTTTAGGGCTCGCAAATGAATAATTGTTGGGCAAGGAGATTGGGGCGGGGCTTGGGGTAGGAGGCTGTGCATTTTCCTGAAGGAGGAGCTGTGGGTGAGCGTCTATTTTTTCGGTAGTATTCTTCGATTCAAGCGATTTTTCTGGAAGGGTTTGAGTATCGCTTGGAGGAATGATACTGGCAAGAATGGTGTCTGGGGTGCGATTAGATGCTTCTGCGGCGATTGATCCGTCGCATTGTACGAAACTAGAGCATCCATCGAATACTATGCCGTCGGTTGCACCGATTAGATTGCAATAACATATAGGTACTGCGTATTGTTTCGCGATATGTTTCAAAATGGTATGTCGTTCGTATTTTTTTTGCTTGGTGTAAGGAGAGGCGGAAATTACGATTAAGAGATGGGGGTTGGAGCTGAGTATGGATGGGATAGGAGATTCCTGGTATCGATTTTCGACTTCTCCCCATATGTCTTCACAAATGGCCGTTGCAATAGTTAACGATCGCCAAGTAAGAACGCTCGTTGATCGTGAGGGTTCAAAATTTCTGCTTTCATGAAAAATATCATAACTGGGCAATAGAAATTTTGCTTGATTATGGATAATACCTTTGCGAGTGAGCCCAATACAAGTATTTTGGGCTTTTTTCCCATCAGAGTGCAAAGATCGCAGAATGGTTCCAAATATACAGAGTCTGTCTTCTTCTACAGAGGCTTGTATGTGCTCTAATTTTCGCTCAATCGACTCCAAAAACCAATCCATTTCGGCAAGATCAAGGGTTGGATATCCACTGAGCATGAGTTCTGGGAAAATGGAAATGCTCCCGGGGGGAGTTTCATTGGTTAAGCGTATAATTATCTCTGCGTTATGGTTGATGTTTCCAATGATTGAATTCACCTGGTGTATGTATATGTTCATAGTGGTTTTAACAAGATATCATATAATTTGTTTTAAGGTATAGATACTTTTCGACCAAGGTCTAAGCATATATCTTGATTGCAAGAGGAGGTAGTATGAAGTTATGGATTCAAAGTGTAGTAGGGTTTGCTATAGGTATTGTCCTTGCCTATATTCCTGGCCTACGTGGATTTGTTGCTGATTATTATCCCGAAGTTGTCGAGACTATGCGAATAGTTGGTCGATTTGTTTTGAGTTTTGTAATTGTCGCTGGGCTTCCCCTTTCCATGATCGCTGCGGTGCAGCGTAGGCAACAGATAAAAAACGTTGCCAGTATTCTTATTCTAATACTGGTGCTTTTTTTGTGTGGGAGTTTTTTTGGATATCTTGTAGGGGTTTTTTTTGTTTCGGATCGTCTCCCACCCCAGTTCCAGAGCGAAATCTTGCTTGAACAACAAACCCTATTTGATACATTACAACAGATGTTCCCAGCTAATGGATTTGAATTACTCCTGCCGCAAACTGATAACGTGCTGCCGCTCTGTGTCGCAGCTATACTGATAGCGTGTTTAGCGCTCACGGAAAAAAAACTTGGCAAGAACAGTGTGGCCAAATTTTTGGAATTGAGCTGGTATGCAGTATGGCAATTATTGCGGATATCAACCACTGTTTGCGCCGGATTTCTTATTGTTCTCGGGAGTGATACCGTGTGGAAAGCGCTTGACTTGTTTTCTGAATCGGTTTTTACATCGCTATTTTTGATTGTCGCCCTATCCATTAGTGTAATTATATTTGGAATATTGCCACTACTTCTTAATGTTTTCAGAAAAGAAAATATGTATCGGCTGTGGATTACATCCATAGTGCCACCTATGTTATTTGCCTTGTCTACTGGGGATGTTCTTTACAGTTTGCCGAGTATGTATCGGAGTACAAGTGAATCGTTTTCCTTTCCGCATCCCATGTATTCATCAAGGCTGATTGCAAGCACATTGCTCTTTAGGTTAGGGACTGTGTTTGTAGTTTCACTGTGTTGCATTGTTATTCTTCGTTCCTATAGTGCGTTAACGATAACATTTACACAAACCCTCATCGTTATTCTGGGCGTTCCTTTTTTTACAATTCTTCTCTTTAATAACCCTTATAATAATTTCATCCTTGTTCTCGCAAGTATCGCCCCTCCACTGTTGGGGGTAGGTTCTTCTATGTATTTTATTCTTTATCCGATGCTGGCTATTCTACAACGCCTGGCAGCTGCACTTGATTGTGCGGGGGTTATGTTTGTCTTGGTACTAAAAAAAGAACGCGTAGTCGAAGAATCCAGAGAGACTTCCTTTATCAAGGATAGACATTTTGTTTTGAACAGAGATGGATAGCGATATATATGGACGTGTTATTGGAATATGTTCGGCTAATAAGCTTTTCCCACGATAACGCATTGTTTTGCGGGGCGTCCGCTGATTATACAGGTGCTACGCGGAGGAGGTTGATCGAGTATTGCTCGGATTGTCGCCTTGGTGTCTTCTTTTAGTTTTTGTTCGGAAGAAAGTTCTCCATCCCAGGGGATAATACAGTATCCCGGAATTGGACCTTCAAATAGCGATTTTAGCTCGGTGTAATTATCGGGTGTGTGGGTGTGTTCTTCTGTGAATGCTTTGTGCCGTTCAAACATATTTGTTTGTATTGCATTCAGCAACGGGGCAATAGCAGAGCCCAGAGCATTACGTGGGATCGCGTTTTTTTCACCGGTATCGCGTCTTGATACAAGGCATGAATTTTTTTCTATATCTTTTTGTCCGATTTCTATACGTATTGGAATACCTTGTAATTCTGATTCGGCAAATCTCCATCCAGGAGAATGACGAGCATCTGTGTCGAGCACACATCTGAATGATTCAGATAATTCATCAAAAATACTCTGTGCGCATGTGAGTACTTCATTTTTCGTATTTTCACGATAGATTGCTTGAATAATAATCTGAGTTGGAGCGAGTCTCGGTGGAAGGAGGAGCCCTTTGTCATCGGAATGAGCCATGATCAATGCGCCAATAAGCCGCGTAGAAACTCCCCAAGAGGTAGCCCAAACATATTCCTGACTTCCCTGTTCGGACTGAAACTGCACATCGAAGACGCGAGCAAAATTTTGACCAAGAAAATGTGAAGTTCCTGCTTGAATAACCTTGCCATCTTGCATCAGCGATTCGATGGAATATGTCTCGACTGCGCCTGCAAATTTTTCTGATTCACTTTTTTTCCCGCCGATACAATACATCGCCATGTAGTTGTGGGCAAAGTTTTTGTATATCTCAAATATATGCTGGGTTTCTTCTTGGGCTTCTTCTTTTGTTGCATGAGCAGTGTGCCCTTCTTGCCATAGAAACTCGGTTGTTCTTAGAAATAATCGAGTTCGTTTCTCCCAGCGCATGACATTCGCCCATTGGTTAAGTAATAGAGGGAGGTCTCTGTATGAATGTATCCATTGTTTATACATGCTCCAGATGATTGTCTCCGAGGTAGGGCGAATTATATAGGGCTTTTCAAGCTTTTCTCCGCCTCCGTGGGTTACTATTGCTAGTTCTGGTGCAAATCCTTCGATGTGGTCTGCTTCCTTCTGAATGTACTCTTCAGGAATAAGTAGAGGAAAATAGGCATTTAAATGTCCAGATTCTTTGAACATCCTGTCGAGTTGGGATTGGATGGCTTCCCAGATGGCGAAGCCTCTTGGTCGAATTACCATGCATCCGCGGACAGGAGAATAGTCAGCCAATTTAGCCTTTAGGATTATATCAAGATACCAGTTTGAATAGTCTTTTGAGCGGGGTGTGATCGAATCTGACATGGTATCATCCTAGCGTATAACAACGGTTTCAACCATATAGCGGAATGAGATTTTTCCAGCAACATTTTTTTTCATGGCGATTAGAAACACCAAGGTCCGGTTGTCTTCTGATGTAATGATTTGTTGTATAGAGTATTCTTGTACGTTCTCGCGGTATCGGTGTGGTTCCCCGATTTTAAAAAAACGTTGCCCTCCCTCAGGATGGGTTGTTGTTAATTCTATTGAAAAACTGCTCTCAATACTTGAGGTTGCTTGAATATTGCTCTGAGTAAGCAATACAGAATATTGAGTGTTGGTTACAGTGTCTCGGAACTGGATATCGCTTTTTGGATTATCCAGAAGAGAAAAGTAGATTATCCGCCCGGTTTCGACATGATCTATATTGTAACGATTTCTCAGACCGTTATTGTTGGCCAATGTTGTGAGCATGGCGCCTTGACCGGTTTGTCCGACCGGAAATGGACCCGAGAATTGTTCATAGAAATATCCGCTTGGTGCGTATCTGTTTTTTTCAACGTCTACTACGATCAATTCGGCGAAGATATCATCGTCTACATGCCCATACTGCGAAAACATAAAATATTTTGAATCGTTGGAAAATCCCAAGTTTACGAACTCTGCATAATCGGTTGCATGAACGAAGAACGCAACAAAAAGAAATCCTAACATGTACACATGACGCAACCTACACATATCTACATTATATGTCGATCAATACCATCGAAAATGTAGAATTTTTTGCACCAATGTCGTATATTCGTGTATGCGTCAGATGATTTTCGTCATTTGTTCGGGTGTTTTTGCATTGATTGCTATCTTGGGTGTACTCGCTTCAACGATACAAGGGATATATAGCATCATGCAGAATTCAGAAGGGATTGCAATTATTGTTGGCTCGGCATTAGAAGACCTTCCAAACATAAATATTCAAATAATCCTTGTATATTGTTCTGTTATGTGCATGATCTGCACCGCAGTTGGTATGTGGCGTGGGATGACAAAAAACACAAATGCCGAAATGTACTATCTGTTTTTGCTTCTCTTATTGAGCATATTTGACCTTATTCCGCAGTGGATCTGGTGGGGCATTGATTTGGAATTTTCTTATCAGTATTTGGTGAACTTTACCCGCCTATACGTGTTTGGTATGGTATTGTCTACGATGTTTCTTATGCTGTTTGGTATGTATGGAAGGACAACATCAATAACAACATATCGATCATTATCCCTAGTGGTAGCAATATTAGTAGGACTTATGGCAACCCAAATACCGATAGATCCTACGGTTCTTGGGGTTAGTATCATGAATAGCGTGAGCCGCGGGCTATATTTCAACTATTTTTATGGGCTCCTTTTGATCTTTTGTGTTATCGCGGGTGTTTTTAATCGAAAACAGCGCCAGATCGACATGAATATAGCGTTTGTGTTATATATTCTTACAAAAGGGGGGCTCTATTTATTTTTAGGATCGAGTATACGCGTGGGATTTAGTATCTTGAGTGTGGTATCAGCCCTAGTATTTGCGGTAGTGACCTATCGATACATGCGAAAGATTTCTGGTAAGAAACCGCCAGAGGGTATGGTATCTCGTGCATAATCAGAGAGTGGATTGAAGTCTAAGAAAAAAACATTTTTGGGGTTGTATAAAGGTAAATAGCATCAAGAATGGGTAGAAATTGGGCGTATCAGCGGATCATTAAAAAGATTTGTATGAATAATTATTAATACAATGGACATAATAGGTATTAAAAGTATAGTATATTTATGTGAGAATTGTACGAGTGAAGACAGACATCAAAGGAGAAAAAAATGAAATATATAGCGAAATGTTTTGTGGCATGCATGCTCATCGGGCTGATATCTTGCCAATCGGATGCGCAGGTATACGATCTTTCTGACGGAATTATCCCTTCATCTCCAGAATCAGCGACAACACAGACAGAACTTGAGCTTGAAACCGTAACCCCTCCTTCTGGTATCGAAGGGCTAGTGGGATCTCGTGAGTACGTAGACATGTTTATTGAGACCATGTCTTTGGAAGAAAAAGTATCTCAGTTGTTTATGATTCCGATGATTTCACGGGGCTCATTCATAACAGCGGCAAATCAAGACTATATCAATAGTATTTCTGATTTGCAACCGGGCGGAATTATTGTATATCGTGAAAATATTCGTTCTGCAGAACAGATTAAAACCCTGCTTCATACCATACAGGAGAACATGAACATTCCTGCCACAGTTGCCATCGACTATGAAGGGGGAAGAGTCAATCGTCTTAAAGATATTGATGATCCTCTAATGAAGAATCATCCTTCTCCCGCCGTACTTGCGTCTATAGACGATGCAGCATTTATAGAGAAACTTGCACAGCATACGGGCAAGCAGTTGCGTTCCTTGGGGATTACGATGAACCTTGCTCCTCTCGCTGATGTTCTTACGAACCCAGATAATGCTTCAATTGGCGATCGTGCCTTTGGTAATGATAGAGCTCTTGTAAGCAGGATGGTAAGTGCATATGTTGAGGGTTTGCAATCTGAAAATGTGAGTGCTGTATTGAAGCATTTCCCTGGTCAGGGAGGGGCACAAGCTGATACTCACGAAGAAGTTACGGTGAGTTATGATTCCGTCGAAGAAATTATGGATGCAGTCGGTCCATTCCGAGCTGGGTTAAATGCAGGCGCAGATGCTCTTATGAGTTCGCATGTTGTATATAAAAATATATTTGATGACGAGCTTCCGACAAGTCTTTCGCCCCAGTTGAAAGTTCTCATGCGCGAACAGTTGAAGTTTTCTGGATTAGCTATCACAGATTCTTTGGGAATGAGGGGAGTAGTGGGGGCGGTTTCATCAGAAGACATTTTTGTATTAGCCGTGCAGGCGGGCAATGACATATTGCTAAAACCTGCGAGTATGACGCGAGCGAGGGCCGCATTGCTGCAAGCAATCGGATCAGGAAAACTATCAGAAGAACGCATCGATGAATCGGTGAGAAGGATATTGTACGCAAAAATGAAGCAAGAACTCATACAGATTGATGGTGATGGATTTGCTTCTTTATACAAGATGCCTACTGGGTCATATATTGGCACAGCAGAAAGCCAATCACTATATAGAGAGTTGGTTAGAAAACTTCAATAATGAACAATCCTGCCACCCCAATTAGTCGGGGCGGTCTAGCACTGTGGTGTAAGAGAGGATTTTCACCGATGGATTAGCAATAGAATGATTGGATTTTTGTTTGCATGGCTGTGACTGTATTCCAGTTTCGTGTTGTTGTGAGACTTTGAGTGCATTGTTCGACCCATGTATTGCTGAATTTGGATGTGCCTGGTGTTTTTCCGGTGTAATACAAACAGGAGCCCTGGAATGTAATCGATTCTGTTGGTTCGAGTGTACTGCGAATTTTCTCGAGTTGATCAGGAGATATCTCTGTTTGCATAAATGTTACATAGGGCATAGGTTCGATTGGATAGGGAAGATTCTTTATTATATTTCCCCATTCTTCGGAGGTATACACAAATAGCGCAACGAGTGAGCCGAAACGCTCTGCAAAAATAGGGGAAATCTGATCGATCAGTTGCCTTTTTGATTCATGGACCACACAAGCATTCCCACTTTGAACGTATGTACTACAGGCTTGGCATCCTGCCTGTAAGAAAATCGCATTTAGTTCTTTCATGCTGATTCGATTTGCTCTCCCTACGTTTATGCCACGAAGGAGGGTGATTAATGTTTTTAATTCCATAGGAGCTTTTCAAAATGTACAGTTAAAGATTTGCATATTGGCATATCTGCGTTATGGTAATATATATCCTTTTTTTGCTAAAGAAAGGAAGCTTGAATCTCTGTAAATCCTGACGTACAGTGTGATATGCTCCCTACTCGATCTCATGCATTGTATGAAGAGAAACGAAAATTAACTGAAGAAAAATGCAGAACCATAGTTATTATATATGACTTTGATGGAACATTGGCTCGTGGGAATATTCAGGAGGATGTGTTCTTTAAGAAAATAGGGGTAGATTCAGAATCTTTTTGGAGAGAAGCCCATGAACTTGCAAAAACGCATGATATGGATGCCATATTGGCGTATATGTGGCTTACTATTCAAAAGGCACAACAATCGAAAGTTTTGCTAACAAGGGAGGTTTTTTCTCAGTCGGGTCAAAAAGCGCGATTGTTCGCTGGCCTCGATGATTGGTTTAAGCGAATCAACAATTATGCAAAAAAGCATGACTATTTGGTTGAGCACGCTATTGTCTCTTGTGGCCCAAGGGAGATGATACTCGGAGTTCCAATTGCAAAGTATTTTTCTCATATTTTTGCTTCTTCATTTGCTTTTGATGACCAAGGACATGCAACGTGGCCGGCCCTTGCAATCAACCATACCAATAAGGTCCAATTTTTGTTTCGTATCAACAAAGGATCCTTCGAGTTATGGGATGATACAGAATTAAATGCATTTTTTCCAGAAGAATACCGTCCTATCCCCTTTTCTCGAATGATATATATTGGAGACGGAGAAACGGACGTTGCTGCTATGAGAATGCTTAATTATCAAGGGGGTCATTCGGTTGTGGTCTATGATCCCGATAAATCTTCAGCGCGTATGCAGGCAGAGACATTGCTTAAGCATAAGCGGGCGGGATATATCGCTCCTGCAGATTATACAAAAGGACAATCTTTAGAGCGAATTTGTAAAACGCTCATTGACTACATAGCATTAAAGTAGCAACGAGCGCGATTGGTACAAGTCTAATTATTCAATGCTTCAGCTATCGTTTCTGCGAGTGATGTAATCAATACAAAATAATGATCCTTGTTTCTGTCTATGGTTATTCCTAAAGGGTCTATAGAATAGGTGTTAAGTGAAAGTTGTTCTCCAAGTTCGGTATAGACGTCGTAACTAAATTGATTTTCTATAAACATGACTTTTATGTCATTAGACTCAATTTCATCTATGAGTTCGGTAGCTCGTTTTCCCGAAAGGTTTACTGCTTCTTCAGGAAAGAGGGCAAACGATCGTTCTAAACCAAAAGCGTTTTCAAAATATTGCATGCCATCATGAACTACGATAAAGGATTTCTCCTGTACTGGTGTGAGAATATTCCCGACATCTAACGCGATGGTTTCAAGTTTTTCATGAAATTCATCCAAATTTTCTTTCATTAATGTGCGGTGTTGTGGATATAGAGCAGATAGTTTTTCGAATAGATGTTCAGCAACTACACCAACGAGGGATGGATCAAGCCATATGTGGTAGTCATAGGAACCTGTTGCGGCTTCGTCGTGATCATCATGCTCTTCGTCGTGATCATCATGCTCTTCGTCGTGATCATCATGCTCTTCGTCGTGATC
>WTKD01000006.1:0-43500 GCA_011524535.1 Spirochaetaceae bacterium | reverse complement strand
ATCGTGCTCTTCGTCGTGATCATCGTGCTCTTCGTCGTGATCATCGTGCTCTTCGTCACCGTGGTGATGATGTTCATGAGACACTTCGAGTAAATCAAGAGAAGGAGTCTCCCCAAGAATAATAGTTTCTTTAGAGTCTGCTCGAGACGGGAGCAACTTACCAAGATGATATTCAAAAGATGGCTCTAGCAACACAAGAACAGGTGCATTTTGGACAGCCAATGCATCACTTGGACTTGGCAGGTAGGCATGGGGGTCACCAGAAATCAAAGAATCAACTGAAAGGGCTTCATCAACCAAGGCACGCACAATGCCTTCGATAGGTGGAATGGACGTGAGAATATCGACGGCGTTCTCTGAATCCTGTTCTGCACTTGGAGCAGCAGAAAGGAAGGATAGTGGAGCAATCACTAGCAAAAATAATAAAACTAGGGATAGATGCGAAGATATCCAAAGGATATTTAAACGAGGGTATGTCTTTACATTATTCATAATGACGTAATATTATAACATCAATGAGTCTCGGTCAACATTTTCTTTATGCATATTTGGAAGAATTTCATGAACTTACACGGTGATGGGCTAGAAGAACACAATCATAACAATTGTATTTCATTTGCCCTGGAAGAAGCTCAACGTATCTGTGATACAAGAGGTGAAAAATTCACAGAGCTTAGAAAGGAAGTACTCAAAATTATTTGGAAATCCCATCGCGCTGTCAAGGCCTATGCGATATTATCCCAACTCGATCCTCGCATCGCTTCAGTTGAACCTGTGAATGTATATCGGGCTTTAGATTTTCTTTGTGAACAACAACTAATCCACAAAATACATATGGTAAAGTCCTATATTGGATGTTCACATCCAGCCGAGCACAATAATTGTATCCTTTTTTATTGCAACAGCTGTCATGAAGTCCAAGAATTGTGTCAGCAGAACGTTAGAACTGCATTGCAAAATGTCTGCGATAAATATGACCTAAATGTGGTTGAGCAATTGTGTGAGATTGTTGGGATATGTAGGAACTGCGATGAAGAGTGAGAGCCTGATTCATGCTCATAACATTTCTGTGGTTAAAGGCGGGAAACACATTCTTAAGGATGTTTCCGTTTCTATAGAGAAGAATAGTTTTAAAACCATTATTGGTCCGAACGGAGCTGGTAAAACGATGCTACTGCACACGCTGTTGGGGATTGAACGAGAAATTTCGGGGTCCATCACAAGAAAAAAGAATTTGAGTATAGGCTATGTTCCTCAACATTTACAGGTTTCGAAAGATATTCCATTACGCGTGGTAGATATGCTGCGTTTATATCGAAGACCCCTGGATGTGCACAATAATCCTGTAATACAAACATTTCAGATAGACCCTATTTTGAACAAACAGATGCATACATTGTCGGGAGGAGAGCATCAGAGAGTTCTGCTCGCTAGAGCATTGTTGAATAATCCTGAATTATTGATCTTAGACGAACCCGATCAAAATCTGGACGTTGGGGGAAAAATTGCTTTGTACGATATTATTCGATCGATATATCAAAATTATGGATGCGCCATACTGATGGTTTCGCACGACATTCATTTTGTTGTATCTAGCACACAAGAAGTATATTGTCTTAATAATGTAGTATGCTGTTCCGGGTCCCCGCAAGCTGTAAAAGATAGTCGTGAGTTTGCGGATTTATTTGGGCAAGAAATAGCAGAAACCTTCGCAGTATACCATCATAGTATTCCCCAGCATACCGAACGAGAAACAATAAATAAATGAGGCTTTAGGATAGATGCTGGAATTTTTGTTTTGGAAAACGTTGGCTGCCGCGATAATGATTGCAAGTACAACGGGAAGCCTTGGAAGTTTTGTTGTGTGGCGCCGAATGACTTTTTTTGGAGAATCATTAGCGCACAGCCTTAGTCTGGGGATAGCATTAAATTTGCTTCTTTTTTCTGGTTTTCAATGGGGCCTGATAGTAGTCGGCATTTTGTTTATGCTTGCCATTTACGGTATGCAGAAAAAAATGTTGTTTTCTGGACATGCGACAGCATTGCACATGATTGCACATACCTCTCTAGCAATAGGGATTCTTCTTATGTACATGTTTTCGCCACAATCCATCGATTTACATGGATTATTCTTTGGTAATCTTCTGGGAATTACTTTTGTTGATTTGTTTATTCTGGGGGTTCTTACTCTTGTGACAGGGTTCTTTCTTATATTTTTATGGAAAGATTTGCTGTTCCTTAGCATAGATGCAAATTTGGCTCGTGCCGAAGGGGTAAAAGTTGGGTTTGTGAACGGTGCTTTTTTGGTTCTTTTGACAACGATTGTTGTAGTTATTATACGCATGACGGGGACATTACTTATTTCTACTGTGTTGGTGTTTCCTTCTAGTTCGGCACGTTATTTGGCAAAATCACCGCGAGGAATGTTGGTATATAGCGTGTGTGTCAGCGTATTCGCGGTTGTATCGGGAGTTATGTATTCTTTTTATATCGATGTTCCACCGATCCCAGCGGTTGTAGTTGTACATGGGGTTATTTTTCTGTTTGTTTTTCTTGTGTATCTCTTGCGATCACGACTTTCTCGCAGAAATCGGCAGTAGATGAAAGCTCACAGTACTGACAATGCGTTTGGATTGTTTGGTACATTATAAGGTCAGAGTACTTAATTAGAGAGTATTAATGATCTATCGATGAGCAAACGATATCGATAATAATGTTTGATGGATCTTGGACTAGAAAATGTTTGTACCCCCATTTTTCTTCTGTGTATGGAGATACGATGGTAATATCCTCATTAGAGAGGCGTTCGAATTCATATTGCGCATCATCAACTTCAAAGGATAATATAGCGCCCCCCGAAGTATAGGTGTTGCGCATATGGTTGGGTCTATCTTTTTGGTTTGGAGACATAAAAGCGAGTTGCGCTCCAGAATCATTCACAAGATGCACATAATGCTCCGAGTGAAAAATCAAAGAAAACGAAAAGTACCGCTTGTAGAAATCAATTTGCAGAGAAAGATTTTCTACTACATACAAAGGAAATAGTTGTCTTACCGGTGATGCCACATCCATATAGAAAAATTATTATACCTTTTTACTATCCGAAAAGCCAGAGCAGGGGAATATACTCATAGCAAATAGAGTTAGGGAGCCGTGCGAAAAACTACATATCTTTTGTACGACTCCTCTTTTGGACAAAGTCTGTCTCAATATCAAAGAATAGCTTTTGCTAATCAAGTGCGAGTTGAGAAAAAAAGACATACAGATCCTACGATTTCTTCATGAGTAAGCGACCCAATATAGGGACAATTGCTGGTGTTTTCGCAGCATAGGCAGGAAAATCAGGATGTTTTCCAAACCTTCTTTCAAGAAACGGGACACCAGAAACAAATCGAAGAAGAAGAGTTATGATTGTTGGTCCAATGATGGCAATGTACCACAAAGATGGCAGCGTAAATGCCCATACAGCCCACCAGACAACCATTTCCCCGAAATAGTTTGGGTGTCGAGAATATTTCCAAAGACCGGTCGTGATAATTGTTCCCTTGTTGCTCTTATTTCTTCTAAATCGGTGCATTTGCAGATCTGCTATGCTTTCATACAAGAGTCCGAACAATCCAATGGCAAAAAACACCCACAAGATTGATGAAATCTCTTGAGATGCGGGCAGCAATTGGTTGTTGTAGGAATACATAATGACGGTAATGGGAAGACTCACCAAGAGCAAAAATATGTTTTGAAGGATATAAACCCTGAAAAACGAAATAATATAGACGCGTTTGCCCCATTCATTTCGCCAATTCAGATATCTAAAATCTTCGGTTTTTCCCATACGGATTGCAAGGTATCCAGCTAATCGGAGGCTCCACAACAAAACCAACAGAAATGGGAAGACTACCAGTGGGTTCGTTGGAAAAGACCCACTTCTAATGATATGAGCAAGAAAAAGAAAACTGTATCCAAGCCCCCAGGCTATATCTACAATATCATTTCTCTTTATGATAACCGAAATAATGAAGCAAAAAACGGCGTATGCCAGCAAGCATAGCGCAGAAAATCCAATATAACTCCACATACATTCCTCCATGTATAAATAAATGCATCCATATTTTGAATAAAGTTATGCCAAGTGTTGTTGTTAAATAACTATATGCGTGAATGGATACCATAGCCAATTGTACAGACCGTCGCAGTGAGAAAGGTTCCCCATGCCAAGTCTATAAATACAAGTTGTAGAGGCCATCCATCAATGGTTGCATAATTCGTAAGGTCGTATGTTGCATAGGTTACAAGTCCAAAAAAGGCTCCTCGTACCAATGCTTGAGTCCAAGATCGCTTTTTTCTAGCAGGGGTTATGACAAATACCGAACAAGCAGCAATAAACATCGCATAGAAAATCATGGCTGCCCCCCAACGGACGGAATCGGTCATAAACTCCTGGAGTAATCCTCGATATATTCCATTTGCGATTAGCACCAGCCAGATGAGGTCTATAACAATAAAAGAAGCGAACGTTAATATATAGCGAATCAAAGACTTAATCATAATAGTAACTAATGCTAAACAGTATAGTATATCTAAGCAAAGATGTCAAATTTCGTTGATTACTGGGGAGGTGTTGTTTTTAGGTAACGGGCAAACAAAATACCTTCTTGGGCGGTTAGTTCTTGAATAAGTTTGTAGGGGATGGGCTGATCGATGTCTATGAGTGTATAGGCAATATCTTGCTTATGCTGGTTGATCATGTTTTCTATATTTATAGTATATCGCGCTATCAAGGACGTTATAGTGCTCACCATGGAAGGTATATTTTGATTTCCTATTGCGAGGCGATGTTGGCTTGTGCTGTCGATCATAGCGTTTGGAAAATTCACGCTGTTTTGTATAGTTCCTTTGTAAAGATAATCAATGAGTGTTTTGGAAGCCATGACGGCAGCATTTTCTTCGGCTTCTGGAGTTGATGCTCCCAGATGCGGAGTGGAAAGGATGCCCGGCGTTCCGAGGAGTGAATCTTCGGGAAAATCGGTTACGTAGCGGGCAAGCTTTTTTTGCTGCAGAGCTTCAAGAATGGCATCGGTGTCGACGATATTCTCTCGTGAAAAATTGAGGAGGACCAAGTTCTGCTTTGCGGGAGCCAATGTTTTTGCATTGATATAATGTTTGGTCTGTTCCGTATAGGGGATGTGAAGGGTTATATAATCCGAATGCCTAACGAGGGCTTCCAAAGATGTTTCTCGGGTTACTTTGTGTGAAAGGTTCCACGCTGTTTCGATCGAGATATAGGGATCGTATCCAAGAACCTTCATACCCAAGGAGACAGCGGAGTTTGCGACAAGAGAACCTACGGCTCCAAGACCTATAACACCGAGGTTTTTTTGTTTTATTTCTGGGCCACGGAAATTCTTTTTTTGCTCTTCTATAAGAGCGGGGATTTCGTCTGCCCTTCCTGCGAGGGATTGGGTCCAAAGCATCGATTCAAAAAGGTTACGCGATGACATAATGATGAGGGCCAAAACCAACTCTTTTACGCTATTGGCGTTTGCTCCAGGGGTGTTAAACACAACAATTCCTTTCTGTGAACAAAGATCGATAGGGATATTGTTTACTCCTGCTCCTGCCCGGGCGATGGCCCGAAGCGAATCGGGTAATGGGTAATCATGGAGAGAATGGCTACGGAGAATTAGAGCATCATAATCCTGATCTTCCTCCGCAAGGGTGATACCCGCAGTTGTTAGGCTTTCAATACCTTTTTTGTGTATGTTGTTTAATGTTCTTATTGTATACATGATTTTTCGAGATGCTTTTGGCTCTATATCCTTATTCGGTGGTGGGTTTTGTTAGTTTCATGTGTAATTCATTGAGTTGTTCTTCGTGTACTGGGGATGGAGCATGATCAAGCGATGAGGCCATTTGGTTGTTCTTAGGAAAAGCAATTACATCACGGATGCTGGATTTATTCATGAGAAGCATACACAATCTATCAAATCCCAACGCGATACCGCCATGGGGAGGGGGTGCGTATTGAAGGGCATTTAAGAAGAATCCAAAACGTTGCTCTGCTTCTACTTGTTCTATTTGCATGACGGAGAATATGCGTTGTTGCATTTCTTTGCTGTGTATACGTAAAGAGCCCGATCCGAGTTCATACCCATTGCAGACAAGATCGTATAGATGTCCTCGGACTCTTCCTGGATTGGTCTCGAGATGTTCAAGATCTCTGTCCTGGGGGCGGGTAAATGGATGATGTAAGGCGGTCCATGTTCCTTGGTCGGTTTTTTCAAAAAGAGGAAAATCGGTTACCCAGGCAAACGCATAGGCAGGATATTTTTCAGGATGTTCCTGAATTTCTTTCTCTACAAACAGGGATCGTACCGCGCCGAGAGATGTGCAGGCGGTTGTCCATGAGTCTGCAGTAAAGAGTAAAAGATCTCCTGGTTCTAAGGAATATTCTGCCACCATCTCGGAGTACACTGGGTTCAAGAAGCGGGCTATTCCTCCCTCGCACTCGGCAGATCCAATTTTTGTCCAGGCCAATCCCTTCGCACCATGTTGTTTTGCTCGATCTTCTAGTTCACTGATTTGTTTTCGTGATGTAGAAGCCCCTTCTGGGATACGCAGCATTTTTATCACACCTTCATCGTAAGACAGGGCATTGGTGAATATGCCAAATTCTATTTTTTTTGCCAATTGAGAAAAGGTGACCAATGCATAATCGGTGCGTATATCGGCTTTGTCGCTTCCGAATCTGTTCATAATTTCTTCGTATGTGAGGCGTGGGAAGGGGGTAGAGAGGGGTGCGTTGGTGCATGCCGAAAAGAGTTCTGAAACCATAGATTCTATAATGGTATGGAGTTCGGTTTCATCTTCTAGGAATGACATTTCGATATCGATTTGCGTATGTTCGGGTTGTCGGTCTCCTCGGATGTCTTCATCGCGATAACATCTTGCGAATTGCATATAGCGATGTACACCGCCAACCATGAGCATTTGTTTGTATAGTTGGGGGCTTTGAGCCAGTGCATAAAAAGAGCCCGCATGCAACCGACTAGGAACCAAAAAATCACGTGCCCCTTCGGGGGTCGAGCGGATCATGGTTGGGGTTTCTATTTCAAGAAATTCTGCGGTATGCAGGAAGTTTCGACATATTTGTGAGGCCTTGCTTCTCAGACTCAATGCTTGCTGCATGTTTTTTGAACGAATATCGAGGTATCGATGAAGCAAACGAGATTCCTCTCGCGCATATTCGTGGATATGGTAAGGCAATGGAGGAGACTGTGAATATATATGAATTTCCTTTGCCAAGAGTTCGATATTTCCGCGGGCTTCGGTTTCATTTATCATGGAGTCCGGACGATTTCGTAATACACCGGTTATACGCGCGCAATATTCAAGCCGGAGGGTTTGGGCTATATCGTGTGCTTCTTGAGGAGAGCTTTCGTCTGCAACGATTTGTATAATTCCAGTGTGGTCACGTAGGTTGAAGAATATGACAGAGCCATGGCTTCGATGCTGGTGTATCCACCCTTTGATAGTAAAGGGCTTTTCGGTCGATTGTTCGGAAATATCCGCAATGAGGGTCCGCACTGTTAGTTTCTTTTTCCTAAGAAGCGTAAGAGATACAAAAATAAGCCAATGAAATCGAGATGAAGTTTCAAGGCGCCAAACAAGGCATATTTTTTGTAGGATGCCTGATCGGCACTTTTTAGGTCATCACCGAGTCGTAGCAACATTTGAACATCGTATGCGGTAATTCCGCAGAACAAGACAACCCCTGCCGTTGAAATAAACCAATACAAGGCGCTTGAAGCGATAATCCAATTCACAACCGACATGATGAGCAAGCCTATGAATCCCATAATGAAATAGCTGCGCATTTTGGTGAGATCCGTTTTTGTTGACATTCCATAGAGGCTCATTACCGCGAATGTTGTTGCACAAACAAAAAATGTTGTCGCGATACTGGAAACCGTGTAGACAAGGAATATGTAGGATAGACCTATGCCCTCGAGTACAGAGTGTATTAGGAAGAATAAGCGTGCCTGCGTAGGGCGCATGGTATGTATGCGTCTTGCAAAAGAGAAGACGAGAATAATGTCAGCAATCATCGCTCCGAGACCAATCAAGGCGAGATTTCCAAGCTGCGCTCCGCGTTGGATCAATATACTTGAAAAAGCCCACGAACATAGCCCCGTTATGAGGAGACCTATGGCCATCCAATTGAAAATGGTTCTCAAAAATGATGAAGCCAAAGTTTTGTCGGTGCTAAGTGTTAGTTTTTGACCGAGGTTATTACCGCGTGTAAATTCAGTTACATTGTTCATTACTGCTCCCTTGCATTGAGAATACGATGTCATACATTGTACCATAAAACAACAGAGAGAAGAAAGAATGGGATATAACACGAGAGTCACACATTGTACCCTTTCGCAAAGTTTGAAGGCCTATTTACGGACGATATATTTCATCAGCCGTAAGCAGGATACCGTTAGAGTAAAAGATGTGGCGGCCGCCCTACAAGTTACGAGTGCGTCGGTCACAGAGGCGCTCAGTTCTCTTATAAAAAGCGATCTCATAGAACACAAGCCCTATCGGACCATAGCACTTACCCCAAACGGGTTTGTAATGACACAGGAGATACTGCATCATCAGCGGGCTCTTTTTGATTTTTTCTATGATATTCTTGGAATGAATGAATCCGAAGCGCACGATATCGTTTCTCGGGTTGGAGAGGCAATGAGTTCGGATTCTGCTACAAGGATGAATGCCTTGGTGAAAAAATTGAAAAGCAACAAAGCCATCTTGGGATTACCAAATATTCGTGTGCCCTTGAATGAAGCCTGTGTGCGCCAAACCCGATGTACGATGTGCAAATATTATACGAGTATGATCACCGGCAATGAGCTATAAATCACTCATTCCTGCGATAGATCTTTTGGATGGAAAATGCGTCCGATTGCATAAAGGGCGAAGAGAAGAAGCAACATTTTATGAGGTAGACCCAGTAGAGCAAATAAAAGCGTATGCCTCGGTGGGAATACACCGTGTGCATGTGGTTGATCTTGATGCTGCTTTTTCTACGGGTAATAATCGTTCGGTTATTAGACGTATGCGATCTGCTTCGTCTATGATTCTTGAAGTTGGTGGAGGGGTGAGGACCCAGGCAGATGTTGAAGAATTACTCGCCTTAGAAATCGATTATGTTATCGTTGGCTCTGCGCTTGTTAAATCTCAGCGTGAAGTGCAATCGTGGGTTCATGCGTATCCGGGGAGAATTATTGCAGGGATAGATGAGAAAGACGGGAATGCGTATATCGCTGGATGGAGTATGAATGCTCAATATAAAACAAATTCCTTGGTAAATCAGGTATGTTCTTGGGGCGTAGAGCAAATAATTTTTACCAATATTGCGAAAGATGGAACGCTCGAAGGGCCAGATATCACACGAACAAATGAGATCACATTGCTTGCGCAGGAACAAGGGGCTTCGGTTATTTTATCGGGAGGGATTGGGTCTGATGAAGATGTGCGGAAGGTCTTTTCGCAGGGAGAAGCATCATTATCGGGTGTTATCATGGGCAAGGCGATTTATGAAAATCGAATAACTCTCGAGGATTTGCTTAACGAGCAACACACAAAATATAAACCCATTGTTATTCGAAACAGCGATAGGTTGAGAAAAAGGCTCATCTATGCGATGGGAAATGAGAAATCCTACAAAAAGACACTTGAAGAAGAAACGTTATGGGTAGTACACGAAAAAACCGGTCGTGTGCTTCCCTATGAAGAGGTATACAAAGAGCGATTTGTTTTCGGAGCTATAGCCGATCATCTACAGTGGTATGAGGTGGCTAGTCAGAACGCACCGCCATTCGATGCACTATTTGTTTCTACTCCTGCAGAGATTCCAAGTAATGCGGGCAAGGACAGCCAGCCCATTATCTCGAATGATACATCACCTCATAAGGCAGCGGTTATGGAAGCCTTGTGGGAGACGATTAAAACACGACAAAAAAATCCAAGCGAAGGTAGTTATACTACGTATTTGTTGAAAGAGGGGACTCAGGTCATACGCAAGAAACTTGCAGAAGAGGGGATAGAAATTGCCTTGGCGCAGGATAAAAAAGAGCTCGTTTTAGAATGCAGCGACATGCTCTACCACATGCTTGTACTTTTATTGGCCGAGGGGGTTAGCTGGAATGATGTGCTTGAAGAGTTAGAGGAGAGGCATCAACAGCGATAAAATCGTGACCGAAGAGATTTGACGAGGTCACATTTCTGGAGTATTATACAGTTCCATGCTCGAGCAATCGACCGAAGAGTTTGCATCCACACAGTATATGTATCGTGTTCGTATTAATGAGTCACTTGAGGCGTACGTTCATCAGCAGCTATATGGGTTGTCAAAACATTTCGATAAGCTTTCGCAGTATTCTAGCGAAACAAATGATGATGCAGCCAGTAAGGATTCGAGTCAAACGCTTCGTAAAGATACAGTACAAGCATCCCATTATGCAACAGATATAATTAACGCTTCAGAGGGTGAAGAAGATGGGTATGTTGTCATTCCATCGGTGTTGTAGCGATGTGGAGTGGTGTTACTTCTCGGCATAAAGAACAATACCGGGCAGCGGTCGAAGCCATGAACAAAAACATTCGATCGATTTGCCATTTCGATTGCGACGCTATTCCAGCTCGTCCCACGACTCACCCATTGAGTGAAATTCCAATTTTAGTGAAGGATAACATATCTGTTTCTGGGCTACCCCTCACCTGCGGTTCTCCTATATTGGCAAACTACAAGGCTGTTTACAATGCAACGGTGGTTGAGCGATTACTTGATGCAGGTCTCCATGTTGTAGGAAAAACGAATTTAGATGAATTCGGCATGGGAGCTTCAACAACTCATAGCATTCATGGAAAAACAAAAAATCCCTGGGATCTTTCTCGGAGTGCCGGCGGTTCAAGTGGAGGTTCGGCAGCATCGGTTGCGTCTGGAATGGCTCCCTTGGCACTTGGCTCTGATACAGGAGGATCTGTTCGGCAGCCTGCTTCTTTTTGCGGCGTATATGGATTGAAGCCCACATACGGAGCCTTGTCTCGTTTCGGCTTGGTTGCTTTTGCTTCCTCACTCGATTGTATTGGGGTATTGGGTGAAAGTCTTGAATATATTGAGCAGATTTTTTCTCTCAGTAAAGGAATGGATCCGCGGGATGCTAGCTCGGTGGATATCTCCAACGCACGCGATTCTTCATCTTCTCCATCAACAGAAAAAAAATCATTATCGGCACGCATTGCGGTGCTTTCGTTTGATCGGGGCATTCTGAGCGAATCAACGCATAGAGTATACCGCAAAGGATGCGACATGCTCCTTGCCCAAGGATATGAAATTGAGACGGTAGATTTTCCCCTGATAGAAAATGCTATAGCAGCCTACTATATTATTGCAACGGCAGAGGCTTCTAGTAACCTTGCGCGGTACGATGGCATACGTTACGGAAAACGCAAGGGGCAGGCGGACACCTATCTCGAGTATTTATTTGATACGCGTAGTCAGGCGTTTGGCAATGAGGTTGTGTTTCGAACATTACTCGGAACTTATGTACTGAGAAGCGGGTTTTATGATCAATATTACGGCAAGGCCTTGGCCGTCCGGCGAGATCTTGTTAGCGCGTTTCGAAGGTTGTTTGCTTCCTATGATGCGGTATTTCTTCCGGTATATCCGATCGAAGCGTTTTCAGTCGAAGATAGTTTGGATGAAGTGGCCATAAAATACGGAGACATTTTTAATGTCTTGGCGAATCTTGGCGGCTTGCCGGCATTGTCATTCCCAATGGGAGAAGACGAGCGATTGCCCGTAGGTATGCAATTTGTAGGGCCGGCACACAGTGAATCAAAACTATTTTCCTTGGTTCAAAGTATGCGCCCAGAAGAGAAAATCATGAGACCTTCGGGATATACATCGTTAGGAATGATGGGGAGTGAATGATGTCATATTGTGTGCATATTGGGCTTGAGATACACGTACACCTGAATACTAACACCAAAATGTTTTGCGGGTGCAGAGCGCAGTTTGGGGAAGAAGCAAACGCGTATATTTGTCCCGTGTGTATGGGGCTGCCAGGGACTCTTCCCGTTCCAAATAAAGAAGCGATTGTTAAGGCGATCCAAATAATCGATTCTTTACAGTGTAAGTTGGCAGAAACCTTGGTCTTTGATCGGAAAAATTATTTCTATCCAGATATGCCAAAAAATTATCAAATTAGTCAGTATCGTCAGCCTGTTGGTGGAGAGGGAAAATTTTCGTATTATTATGCGGGAGAGCTCCGCCATATTGCTATTCGGGAGCTCCATTTAGAGGAAGATGCTGGAAAGTTGGTACATGCTGAGAGTGAAAGCTATGTTGATTACAATCGCGCTGGATATCCGCTGGTTGAAATTGTAACGCAGCCCGAATTGCGCAGCCCCGAGGAAACCGAAGCAATGATTCGGCAATTCCACAAAACGATCCAATACCTTGATGTTTCCGATGCAACGATGGAAGAAGGTTCTTTCCGCTGCGATGCTAACATTTCGTTGAGCAAAGATGCCAAGACTTTGGGGGCAAAAGTAGAAATAAAGAACCTCAATAGTTTTCATTTTGTAAAAAAGGCGCTTCTGTTTGAAATAGAGCGGCAAACCGAACTTTTGAATGAAGGCATGCCTGTGAAACTTGAAACAAGGCTATGGAATGCCAACAAGGATATTACCGAGGGGATGAGAAGCAAGGAAGAGGTGCATGACTATCGCTATTTTCAAGAACCAGATATACCCGAAGTTTCGATTTCTCAAGATGTGATAAAGGCTGCAAAAGAAAAAAAACTTGTTTTGCCGGTTTCGCGCTTGGTCGATTTACTCGAACAATATAGGCTCAGCGAACAAGTTGCCATGATATTTGTCGACGAAAAAGAATTTGGCGATATGTTCTATAGATTGTGTGAGTCCGGTCTGGAAGCACAGGCGGTTGCCCAATGGCTGGCTGGTGATCTGCGTGGCTCCTTGAGCGTTGTAGGATCGACGCTTGGCGATGTGCCCATACGGTTTGAAGATTTAAAAGAGTTTTTTGAATTATTACAAGAAGAATTGATTAGCGGACGCAAAGCGAAGCAGTTGATACATGCCATGACCGAGGGGAAGGGGTCTCCTCGAAATATTCTCAAGGCGGAAGGATGGACATTGATCACCGACGAAGTTTCGATAAAAACAATGGCTGAAGAAGTTTGTGATACCAATCCTACGATTATTGAGCAGATCAAATCGGGCTCCGCCAAGGGAGTCGATTTTCTTATGGGGGCATTGATGCGCCTGAGTAAGGGGCAGATTCAACCTCAGCGAGGTAAAGAAATACTCCAAAGGGTAGTAGATGAACGAACAGAGAATTCTCGCTAACGATGTCGGTAAGCATCTAAATTCAAGGATATGCCTCGAGGGATGGGTGCACCGTATCCGCGATTTTGGAAAAATACAGTTTGTCTTGCTCCGTGATCGGAGTGGTGTTGTACAGCTTGTGTACAATGATTCTAGTCAGACATTTGCTCAGGAATCCGTTATTCGTGTCTGGGGAACGGTGGTTTCAAACGAGCGTTCTCCTAGTGGAATAGAGATCCATGTAGATAATACCGAGATTCTCGGGGTTTCCTATGAACCCGTTCCGGTAAATCCCGCACAATCGGCTGAATCCTATAGCCTAGAATTGCTACTCGATCAGCGTATTAGCAGTCTTCGACATCCAATGGTGCGGAGTATTTTTGAATTAGAATCCGTGATCATCGACGCCTTTGGATCATTTTTGCGTTCGAATGGCTTTACCGAAATAAAAACGAGCAAACTTATAGGAACGGGGACCGAAGGGGGAACAGGGTTGTTTTCTGTTTCCTATTTCGATGAGGTCGTGTATCTGGCACAATCGCCACAGTTCTATAAACAGGCGATGGTTGCATCGGGTTTGGAGCGGGTTTTTGAAATAGGTCCCGCCTACCGTGCGGAAAAACATGAAACTTCTCGGCATCTCAATGAATATATTTCTCTTGATGTTGAGATGGCATTCATACAGGATGAACACGATCTCATGGACCTTGAGACGCAGTTGTTGCAGCATATAATATCTACCGTTGCAGAGCGGTGTGCACCCGCTTTGGATATGTGGAATGTAACGGTACCAGACAGTGAGGCGCTGTCTAAGATACCGAGATGTACTTACGCCGAGGCAAAAAAATTGTTAAAAAAACGCACAAAAAAGGTTGTCTTTGATATCGACCCAGAGGCTGAACGTGAATTATGCTTGTGGGCTCAAGAAGAACACAATGTTCCTGCCGTGTTCGTATACGAATTCCCAATACGAAAAAGACCATTCTACACATATCCGAAGGAAAAATATTCGCGTAGTTTCGACCTCCTGTATGGAGGGGTGGAGATTACAACGGGCGGTCAGCGTATACACGACACAACAATGCTGAAGGAGTCTATCTCGGTCAATGGGCTTTCAGAATCTTCGCTGAGAGATTATGTTAAAATATTTTCGTATGGATGCCCACCCCATGGCGGATTTGCTATTGGTCTTGAACGGCTTGCGCAAAAAATCTTGAGATTAAAAAATGTAAAAGAAGCGTCTGCATTTCCCAGGGATCGTAAACGTACCCGCCCATAATCAGCTATACACACTACATTTTTGCAATAATCGTTTGCCCCATAGATAAGAGTCTATTCATCGAGCGGATAATTAGGAACGCTTATATGTATAGAATATACATCGCGTAATACGGTAAGTATGTGATTGGTTATCATTGTTAGATATATTTTTGATTGTTCGATACTGGCAGTCAGGGAGAGAGGCTCTTGTTTGGATCGAGTTTCTTCTGTGGAAAAAGGCAAGCATTTGGTTGTTCTGATGTTCTCAGTAGATAGAAGCGTGGAGATGATCCCAGCACCGATACTAGAGGAAAGTTCGAGGAGTTTTGGGATATCCAGAGAGGATACAAAGGCCCATGACTTTGGGGATGATTCGTTGTATTCGGGAATAGATAAGATCTCCGAGATATGCACTGCCAATGGGGAGCTTGGTACATGGATGAATGTTGTGTAGCACATGTTGGGGCAGCGCGAGTATACTGTTTTTGCAAAATAGGGACGGACATTTATCGGAACGTGCTCCCAATGGTGCTGAGGGTCGGCGAGTATGTTTGATGCAGAAACGGGGACATGAGGGCGATTGGTATCAAATTGAATGCATTGCGCCCCAAGCGCATGCGATAATTCTTCGCCATAGGGTTCGGATGAAAAAACGGCATCTATATGGCCGGGGATGTGCTCGGTGATGGCTCCGGCCCAAATTTCGGGGGCGTGAGGGCGATTTCTCTGCGCAGCAGGTAGTTCCTTGTCTATATGAATGAGCACGAGGGATGATATGGCGATTTCTTGTGCGAACAACTGTTTAATCCAATATATGCGAGAGCCGGCAGGGATTGCATCGGTTTTTAGAGAGCAAATTACGAGGTATACCCGTGTGCATTGTGCCAGGGCGGTGTTGATCAATTGTAGGTGTCCGTTGTGTGGCGGGATAAATCTGCCAAGAATGAGACCGGTCATGACTTATTGTGTCATGGAGAATGTATTTTGTCAGAGAAAGAAATAGGAGGCGATGTATCGCGCTGTTTAGAGCCAGTTTTTAGAGAAGGGGTCTCAATACCGCTGTAGTGAGTTCGAGAAACGTCTCAGTTAATGATGAAAGAAAGATCGCGGATAAGACCGTCAATGAAATAGAAATAATAGCCGATGTAAAGGCGCGACTATGGGGAGTGGCAGAAGCTGTGGCCAAGAGACTGGTGATTAGAGATAAAACAACCAAGGCGGTGATAGCAATTACGCCAATGAAGGCTATCATGTAGGTGAGGCTTCCAAAGGAGTCCAGTGAAAAACGCTGAAGAACAACTATTAATATGTTCCTGATGACATACAAAGTGAAAGCGAGGGTAGAGGCCAATATAGAAATGGGGAGGCTGTAATCTCTAAGTCTTCGTTTATGCTTTTTGATAATTAGCGATCGTATTGAATCATTTGTCGTTCCGTACAGTTTTTGCCTAGGCATGGCAGATTATACCAGATGTCACGTCTCGATTCAATGAACAATAGGGTTCTCCTAGGACTCTTGAAGACTCTCCTATGAAAGAAATCTGCTGAAATCGATGATTTGTCGTATTATGTGGTTCTCGGTTTGCTTTCTTCTGCGTAGGAAGGGCTTACTTCCATGAACTCGGCTTTTCTTTGGAGCTCTTTTATGTTCCGTGATCCGCCATAGGTGAGTCCGCTACGTATACCGCCCAGAAGTTCGTGTATCAATTCTTCTGTGCTGCCGGACACTTTCTTCCAAAAATCGATTCCTTCCGATACGGTTCCTTTTTTCATTCCGCCATAATATTCGTCTTGAAAATGTTTGCTGGCTTGACCCCGGTATAGAGCTTGGCGTTCACCATTGTGATCTCTTTTTTTTGCAGCGCTTTCTTCTGTAAGAGCAAACAGTTTGCCAATCATCACCGAGCTGGCCCCGGCTGCTATAGCTAGAACTATTTCACGGCTTGAGGAAATGCCTCCATCGGCGATAAGAGGAATACGGAGTTTTTCTGCAACCTTCGCACATTCGTATATTGCGGTAAATTGTGGGACCCCAAATCCGGTAACAATGCGCGTGGTGCAGGCAGCCCCGGCGCCTATGCCAACCTTTACCGCATCCGCTCCTGCGTTGACGAGGTCTTGATATGCCATGGGGGTACAGACGTTCCCCGCTATAATATCTTTGTCTGGATGGGATGATTTCAGTGCTTCTATATGCTGGAGCATTTTTAGGGAATGTCCATGGGCAACGTCGATACATACACCTCCAGCCCCGGCATCGAGGAGTTTTCTTGCCTGGGCGATGTGTTCGTCTTGTATACCACAGGAGATGAACATATTTTCCTTCAATTTTTTAACCCAACCCAGCTGGGTTTCTAAGGGAGCAAATCGGTGAAAGATCGGTATTCCGCCATGCGCAACGAAAATGGTCGCCAATTCGAGGGATACACATGAATCCATGTTTGCGGGTACGATGGGTAATCCTAGTTTTCTATTCCTTGTTAGCCATGTTTCGAGTAGCGGTTCCGTACGAGATGGTACGTTATTAAATTGCGGGACAAGACATACGTCACTGAATGTCAGTCCTCGAGATAGCGACTGGATGATAATACCTCCTGCGAGCTCATAGACGCTACATCGTATACAATTTACTTAAAAAAGAAAAGAAGACAAGGCTGCTTTTGATGGATGTCTTCTGTGTGTAGATGCCGAAAATGGAAGGATTTTGCGGATGCGTTTCGTTCATACTTTTGTGTATAGGGTGCAATTTTGCTATATAACTATTCTGGTAGTGGATGTATAATCATGAAAGGTTTTTTATATGAATAACATACAATCTCATTCGCTTACACGCGTGCTGCTAAGCAGGCATCTACGCTTATCGATTCCTATTTCGCTACAAATTTTATTGCGTTTTTTGATCCAATTTGTTGATAATGTCGTCGTAGGACAATTAGGGGAAACGGCAGTTGCCGGGGTTGCCATATCAAACCAGGTGTTTTTTATATACATTTTGTTCCTATTTGGTATTGGTAGTGGGGCTTCTACACTATTGAGCCAGTTTTGGGGTCAGAAAGAGTTGCAGGGAATTCGACGCTCGCTTGGGTTTGCTTCATTGATTTCGTTTTCGGGGTCATTGGTGTTTTGTGTGGTGGTTGGTATTTTTATTCCAAGCATTTTGCGATTGTACACGACAGATACTGAGGTTATTGCCGTTGGCGTTGAATATTTTCGTGCGGTCTTGTTTTCGTATCCTTTTCAGGCGATTGCATTTATATTCATATCTGGATTTCGTTCTATCGAACGTGCGGGTGCGATGTTTCCCGTTGCTCTCGGGGCTGTGGTCATGAATGTTGTGCTCGATATTGTTATGGTATTTGGGTATCTGGGATTTCCAGCAATGGGTGTGGTTGGATCGGCTTATGCGACGGTCATAACGATGGTGGTGCAGCTGGGGGTTATTTTTGGGATTGTTTTGTTTACCAAGAACGAAATACGCGGACCGATTTCTGATTTTTTTCACTGGACAAAACGAAGCATAACACAGTTTTTACGCGTGGTTTCACCGGTGATTGTCAATGAAGTTTTGTGGTCGTTGGGAACGACGATGTATTTCATAGTATTTGGTAGAATGGGGACGCGAGCGATAACAGCATTCAATATCGGGTCTTTGTTGTTTCGACTGGTTCTTGTGGGTGGTATCGGTTCTGGACAGGCGGCAACGGTCCTGATTGGAAAAATGGTTGGAGGAAACCGGCTGCACATCGTGAAGAGATATATCTCAAAATTGTTACCTGCCTCCTTTCTGGTGGCGGTGGGGCTTTCCGGGATTTTATGTTCTCTAGCATGGGTTATTCCGAACATATATAACCTGGAAGGAGAAACAAAGGCCTTGTTGACTTATGCAATATTTGGGCTTACTCCCTTGTTTATTTTGCGTATTGTAAATCTTCATATCATCATTGGGATACTCCGGGGTGGGGCTGATACGAAATTTGCTATGTATTTGGAAATATTGTCCATTTGGGGCATTGGGGTTCCCTTTGCCTTCCTTCTTGGGCTTGTATTAGAGGCCGGCCCAGTAATCACGATGATCGGTCTTGCCACCGAGGAAATTGTAAAATTGGCGATTGGTCTATATCGATTGCGCAGCGATGCCTGGATAAAAACATTGCATGCAAATGTTTGATGATTCCTAGGAATTACATATAGCGATTAGAAAATTGCAGAAAAGCAAGAGTGCCGGAAAGCTGTATAAGTCATGTTCTTTTTCGCTTGGTGATAAACCAGGGCAGAAATTCTATAACCAAAACCCCGAACATAACGAGGGCGGCGCCGAGTAATTCTTGTAGGGTCATTATCTGAGCCCCAATAAAAAAAGCGATGAGGGCTGCGAATACAGGTTCTAGAGCATATATTGCTGTTGCACGTACCGGGGTCGTTTTATTTTGAAAATTGAACTGAATCGATAATGAAATGGCAGTACCAATGCTTGCCAAATAGCCTAGCCAGAGCATTCCTCGTAATGATGGAGAAAAGCGCGGAGTTTCAAACAAGAATACAAAGGGGAGATTCGCAAGCGATATGATGAAAAATACGCAGGACATAAAAAGCGGAAAGTTTTCTATGGGAGGCAGGCGATCGAGGTATATGATATAAAACGGAAAGACACAGGAGCTTGCGATCATAGCGATTTCTCCCCAGGCTATGCTGAAGCTTCCATTACTCGATTGAAACGACAATATACCAACCCCGATTAGGGCCAGTATTATGCCTAGGGTGTTTATTGGGTTTATCGGTTTTCGTAATAGCAGGTATTGTAGCGGAGGGATGAACAGAGCATAGCTGTAAGCAATGAATGCCCCTCGCCCGGTTGATACCAAGCTGAGTGAGATGTTTTGTAGACTAATTGCAAGGGCGAAGAGTAATCCAAGGAGAAGGGCCCAGCGCAAGGGGAGTTTTCGCAAAGAGAACGATCGACACCCGATCAATGTAATGCAAGCAGCTATAAAAAATCGAACGCTGGTTAGCAAGATCGGTGAGACCGATTTCATGGCTTCCTGGCTTGCATAAAAGGTTGATCCCCATAATACGGTTAATATGATGAGCATGGATTCAGCGCCACGTTTTGTTTGTAGGAAGCCCATGCCCTAGTGTATGTGGAAATCACTCATAATGACAGATGTATTTTTGGGTGTAGGTATAATCTAGTGAGCAGCGCGTAATGTGTTTTTGGAGTAATTATCAATATCGCAATTGAGTGGAATAGCGATATTGAGTTGAGCCGGGTGTTGGGCGAAGGAGTGACAAGAAATATTCGGTTTTTGCTGGGATATCGATGGTCAAGGTTGTGGCAGTGCTTGCGACCATGTTTTGGAGGCTGAGTGTCACAGTGGAGCTAATGTCTCTGCTGAGCCCGTTGTATATATATAGTATGCTCGTATCATCAACCCGCTCTTCGCGGATACTAACGTTTGATGCATTTGTAGATCGTATATATCCGTCAAAGTCTTCGTTTTTTAGGTCTGTTCCGAGTGTAGCTTCGAAAGGTGGATTCCCTGGGTGGAAGGCATAGTAATAGATTCCTTCTTCGGGGGTCGCAGTTTCGCCGGTGTGGGTGAGGATGGTGAAGGGTGTAGAATACATCTCGAATGTGTCGGTGCGAGGGATTCGCACGTCAAAATGAAGGTGGGGGCCGGAGCTAACACCTGTGTTACCGCTAAACCCTATGAGAGCTCCCGCAGCTACGGTATCGCCAATATCAACGATCGCGCCGTTATACATCAAATGTGCGTAGTTTCCAACGCTCCCATCATCGTGCATTATTTTTATAAGGTTTGTGTGGTCAGAATATCGACTGGAAAATCCGCCGACGTTTGAATCTTCTTTGATATAAAAAACGGTTCCACCACGTGCCGCGTGTATCGCTGTTCCTGTGTCCATTTCAAAGTCTATTGCAAAGGTGTTTGCTCCCGAGTGTGTACTTTTTCCATTAAACCCTTGGCTGAGTTTGTATTTTTTCCCGTGTTCAAAGGGCAAGAGATAGGTGTGCGTTGATGCATAGTCGGATTGGGGTTTGCTATACAGAGTTTTTATGGTCAGACGGTACGAATATCCAAGGGATTGGTTTGCTTTTGTTAGGGTGAACAATTCAAATTTGGTGCTTTCTTCAGGAACGGGTCCTTCGAAGGGGAGGGTTTGGGGCGATACCAGATTGCTCATTTCTGAGAAAGCTACCTGGATCCACACTGGAATTACCAAGGGATTCTTGGCAAAAAAGACAAGGCTTCCGTCTTCCCGGGCTTCGGAAAAAACGGTAGTTGCTTCGGTTTCGGTTGGCTCGTCTGGATGCGCCTGCAGGGAGCAAGAGAGTAAACACGTAATAATACATGCGATAATACGAGACAATCTCATTGTGGGAAGTATAGCACGGAGACGGGGTTTGGCAAATAAATGGTATTGGGTTGTTTTTTCTCTGGCGAGTTATTCGAGTTTGCCTAGTACTCTTTCCGTAGTGCAAAAAACCGCTGTATAATGGCACATTGTGGAGAGGTGACCGAGTGGTTGAAGGTGAACGCCTGGAACGCGTTTGTGCTCTAACCGGGTACCGGGGGTTCGAATCCCCCTCTCTCCGCCATTAATTTACTCTCTACCCTGAGTGATCTAGACATTGACTCAATTCACATTGAGACGGTGTTTATTAATTATCCTTGAAAAGGAGTCCCCTTAAGAATCACCAATACCGCAAATATCCTACCATGTTTAATAACAAATACATGCATGAATATTCGAAATATTCGCTTGCTATATCTGAATAAAGTATAATATTGTTATTTATTCCTCAATATTCTCATAAAATATAGTGATGCATATGGAGTAAGTGAACATATGACGGATGAAATTTTGATCTTGGAAGAGGGTGCTGCATATCTAAAACTGGTTAAAAAAACCGCTGATCGCCTAGTAACAGAAGGTAAACTGCCCGGTTTTACAGTCGGTGGAAGCTGGCGCTTTAAACAAACCGATATAGAACAATGAATCGTTGAGCGAAAAGTATCGATTAAGGAGAAACCGAAAAATGGTTGATACACAAAAAGAACAAGAACGCTCAGCATTGCACGCAACCATCTGGCGTATCGCCAATGATATGCGCGGGAGTGTTGATGGTTGGGATTTTAAGCAGTATGTGCTGGGCATATTGTTCTATCGTTTCATCTGTGAAAATTTGAGTGCCTACATCAATAAAAAACAGCAAGAAGCGGGCGAGAACGATTTCAATTATGCTTGTTTAAGCGATAGCGAGGCAAAGCGTGCTCGCGATCTTATCTTAGAGGAAAAAGGCTTTTTTATACATCCCAGCGAACTATTTGAAAATGTTCGCAAGCAGTCTGCTACCGACGCCAATCTAAATGAGACCTTGGAAACGGTGTTTAACAACATTGGGACCTCTGCTCAAGGCACCGATAGCGAAAGCGATATGGAGGGACTATTTGACGACTTGGATGTCAATAGCAATAAGCTGGGTGCCACGGTAGCCAAACGCAATGAAACATTGGTGAAACTGCTGAATGCTATCGGCGATCTACCCATCGGCAATTATGACGGTAACGTCATTGACTTGTTTGGCGATGCCTATGAATACCTGATGACCATGTATGCCGCCAATGCGGGCAAATCGGGTGGTGAATTCTTTACCCCACAAGAGGTCTCCGAACTGCTGGCGCGTATCACCGTGGTTGATAAACAGGAAATCGATAAAGTCTATGACCCCGCCTGTGGCTCGGGTTCATTACTGTTGAAGTTCGCCAAGGTGCTGGGCAAGGAATGCGTCCGCAATGGGTTCTTTGGTCAGGAAATCAATATCACCACCTACAACCTTTGTCGTATCAATATGTTCTTGCACGATATTAACTACGAACAGTTTGATATTGCCCACGGGAATACGCTCACAGATCCACAATATGAGAATGAGGGACCTTTTGAAGCAATCGTATCCAATCCACCGTATTCAATTAAATGGGATGGTGATGCCAACCCAATCTTGATCAATGATGATCGTTTTACGCCGGCGGGTGTACTTGCGCCAAAATCCAAGGCTGATTTGGCGTTTGTAATGCACGCTCTGTCATGGCTGGCCACGAATGGGACAGCGGCCATTGTTTCTTTCCCGGGCGTAATGTATCGCGGCGGAGCGGAGCAAAAAATCCGTAAGTATCTGGTCGATAACAACTATGTCGACGCCGTAGTCCAACTGCCAACCGATTTGTTTTATGGCACTACCATTGCCACCTGTATCTTAGTGATGAAAAAGAACAAGTTCGACAGCCAGGTTTTGTTTATCGATGCTACTCAGGAATTCGTACGTGGTTCGGCGAAAAACAAGCTTAATGACGGGCATATGCAGAAAATACTGGACTGCTACGCCAAACGTACGGTAATCAAACACTTCTCTTATCTAGCAAAACACGAGGAGATCGCCGACAAGGATTACAATATTAGCGTCGGTACGTATGTGGAATCGGAAGACACCCAGGAAGTGATCGACATCACAACGCTGAATATTGAGATTGAACACATTGCTGCCCGTCAAAGTGAATTACGCACGCAGATTGATGCCATCATTGCTGATTTAGAGGGAGCTGAGCATGAGCCAGATTGATGAGTTGATAGAAAAGCATTGCCCGGATGGAGTGGAGTGGAAAACACTCGGAGAAGTAGGCATGTTTGTTCACGGGAATGGTTTTCAGAAAAAAGATTTTACCGAGAGTGGAGTTGGTTGCATTCATTATGGTCAACTGTATACGCATTATGGGATTTACGCAAAGCAGACAAAAACCTTTATATCTACAGCTATCGCGAATAAAGCAAAAAAGGCTCAAACAGGAGACTTAATTATTACCGACACTAGTGAAGATGATGAAGACTTATGCAAAGCGGTTGTATGGTTAGGTGATGAAGAAATTGCGATAAGTAACCACACTTTTATCTATAAACATTCATTGAATCCTAAATATGTTTCCTATTTCTTCCAAACGGATGAATTTCAACAACAAAAAAGGCCTTATATAACAGGAGTTAAAGTAAGAAGTATAAGCGCGAAAAACATCAGTAAAATAAAAATCCCCATCCCGCCTCTGTCAGTCCAGCAAGAAATCGTTTCTATTCTTGATCGCTTCACTACGCTAGAGGCAGAGCTAGAGATGGAGCTAGAGGCGGAGCTAGAGGCTCGGCGCAAACAGTACGAATATTATCGCAAGGTCCTCCTATCGTTTAATGATGAGTTGATAGAAAAGCATTGCCCGGATGGAGTAGAGTATGGGACAATCGAAAGCATTTGCAAAAAAGTTTGCTCTGGGGGCACTCCAGAATCTACCAATCAAAGTTACTATGGGGGTCAGATACCCTGGCTAAGAACACAAGACATTGATTATAAGCCAATCTTATCAACAAGCATGACAATAACAGAGAAAGGGCTAAAAAATTCTGCAGCAAAATGGATTCCAGAAAACTGTGTGATTGTTGCAATGTATGGAGCAACCGCTGCAAAAGCGGCGACCAACTCAATTGAGCTGACAACTAACCAAGCATGCTGTAACCTAGAGATTGACCATGAAAAAGCTAACTATAAATTTGTTTATTACTGGATTTCAAATGAATACAGCAAATTAAAAAATCTTGGACAAGGAAGTCAATCTAACCTAAATGCTAGAATTATAAGAAAATATAAAATCCCCATCCCTCCTCTTGATGAACAAGCCCGTATCGTTGCCATTCTCGACAGGTTCGATGCACTGGTCAATGATATTTCCACGGGGTTATCGGCTGAGATTGTTGCACGGCGCAAACAGTACAAATATTATTGCGACCGATTGCTGACCTTTCGGGAGGTGACATAATGGCGATTCATAAAACCATTGCCGAAAACCCCAATAGCACCGTTGTAGCCGAGTAGATATTCGGAATATCGTGTCGATCGAGAACGCCACCAATCCGAATATGAATTGGAACGCGAATTAATCCGGCTATTACAAACCAACGGCTATGAGTATCTCGCTATTACTCATAACGACAACTTATTACAAAACTGTCGCGTTCAACTGGCAAAACTCAATGCCTTTGAGTTTTCAGATGCCGGATGGCAGCAGATGGTAACGCATTATCTGATCAATAAAAACGAAGGTATCGATGAAAAAAGTACCAAAGTACAAGATGATTATATCTTCAATCTTAAACCCGATAATGGCTCCACCAAAAATATACGGATTCCAGATAAGGCCAATGTCCACAACAACAGCGTGTAGATCATCAATCAATATGAAGCCGAAGGCGCACGCAAAAACCGGCATGATATGACGGTTCTGATTAATGGGTTGCCGATGGGGCCTGTGGAATTAAAACGGCGCGGTGTGGTCATACGCGAAGCCTTCAACCAAATTAATCGTTACCAGCGCGATAGCTTCTGGTCAGACAGCGGTTTATTTGAACACGTACAGCTCTTTGTCATTTCTAACGGCACCCATACCAAGTATTACTCCAATACCACTCGAAGTGCACACTTAAAAGAACAACAGAGTAAAAAATCACGCAAGAAAACGAGAAATAGCTTTGAGTTTACCTGCTGGTGGACAAATGCGAAGAGCAAACGCATTGTCGATCTGGTTGATTTCAGTAAAATCTTTTTCTCCAAGCATGCATTGCTGTCGATTTTGACAAAATATTGCGTGTTTACTTCGGACACATTGTTGTTGGTCATGCGCCCCTATCAGATAGTGACTACAGAGCGCATTATGAATCATATTGCTATGGTCACTAATCATAGGCAACTCGGTGGAGTCGATGCAGGTGGCTATATCTGTCACACCACAGACAGTGGTAAAACGCTGACTAGTTTCAAAACCGCTCAGCCTGCCGGTCAGCTTGAAGGGATGGATAAGGTATTGTTTGTAGAGGATCGAAAAGAACTTGGCTACATAAAACATGAAGGAATACGACAAATTCAAAAAAAGCTCGGTCAATTCCAATACGAGCACCGCTGTTCTGAGTAAACAGCTCGCCGACCCGAACGTGAAAATAATCATTACCATCATCTAGAAATTAGCCAAGTTTGTTGCAGCAAATAAAGGACATCGTGTTTTCAATGACCATAATGTGTTGATATCTGATGAATGTCATCGCTCACAACTTGGAGAGATGCACACGGCAATCACGAAAGCGTTTAAGCACTACCATTTGTTTTATTTCACGGGCACGTTCATTTTCTCGGTCAACGCGGCTTCTGGCGGCAATCCACAGCTTAAAACAACCGAGCAAGCTTTCGGGAAAAAACTTCATGCGTACATCATTGGTGATTTTATCAACGATGAGAATATAGTGCCGTTTAGAATTGATTACATCAACGCTCTGAAAATGAAAGATCGGGGTAAAGACAAAAAAATTCACGCTATCGATGGTGAAGCGATCACCAGTTCGCCGCAACGTATTGCACAAGTGACGAACTACATCCTTGAGAATTTTGAACAGAAAACCGAACGCGATGGCGGCTTTTATGACTTCAGCAAATTAATGAATACTGCCGATGTGGCGGCTGATAAAGAAAAGGATGCCGCTAAAAAGATCAAAGAAATCAGAAATAAAGTACGCTTGAATAGGATTTAACTCCATCTTTGCGGTTAGCATCAATCGATGTGGCTAAAAAATATTATCATACTTTTTAATTACGTGATGCAGGATTCAAGATTGCCATCATCTATAGTTTTGGTGCGAATGAATATGAAAGCGAAGATGAACTCTTACCCGACGAGTATTTTAATACCGCAGGACTGGATCAATCCTCTCGTGATTTCCTTGATAGCGCCATTAGCAATTACAACCAAGGTTTCGGTACGAATTACGACACCAGCGTGGATAAGTTTCAGAATCATTACAAAGACGTATCAATTCACATGAAAAACCGTGAAATCGATTTGCTGATTGTCGTCAATATGTTTCTGAACGGTTTCGATGCCACCACACTGAACACCTTGGGGGTAGATAAAAATCTGTATCACCATGGTCTATTATAGACTTTTTCACGCAGCAATTGAATTTTGAATTCTGTCAAAACTTTTGGTAACGTCATTTGTTTTAACGATTTTGAGCGGGTCATCAATGACGTATTTTCACTTTTTGGCAATAAGGAAGCAGGGGGTATTGTCCTACTGAAATCGTTTCATGGATACTATAACGGTTGGGAGAAAGACTACAAGCCTCAGAAAGGGTATGTCGACCTTATTACCGAACTGCAAAAACGTTTCCCTCTTCCTGTGTTTATCGAGAGTGAGCAAGCTGAAAAAAATTTCATCAGACTATGGGGGCGATTCTACGCCTACGCAACATTCTGACTTCATTCGACGAATTTGCCGGAAATGAAATTTTGTCTGAACGTGAATTTCAAGATTACCAGAATGCTTATCTCGACTTAACTCGGGCAAAGAAAAAGAGAAACGTGTTTAAAAAATTAACCATTTTTTTTGAAAAGTATATGAATTTATAAGATGGATTAATCATGGACAATGATGCCAGCAAACAATCGAGTTCATTCCTAATTACTCTCTGATATCGAGGTGATTCAATACCCAAAAAGCCCCCATATACAACACTATACTCCCGTCTTGCGGATTAAGTGGAAGTTTTAAAATGAAATAGTAATTAAATGTTTTGTATGAAACATTCGAAAACCGATAAGAAAATTACGAAATATTCTATGAGCATTGTGGCAATGCAGCTTTTTGAAACAGAATAAGAAGACTGGCAGGCATCTCAAAACAGTAAAGAAGATCAACATGGGTAAATACGGAAAATTAGAATTGGTATGGGCTGGAAAAGAGGATACCCCCCCGCATAATCCGTGTGTTTTGCTGGAAGATACAGAAAAATCGTATAAATCAGAGGAGGCGAATGGAAATATCTTAATCCACGGGGATAATCTTCTTGGATTAAAGGCCCTTGCAGGCGAATATACTGGCAAAGTGAAATGCATTTATATCGATCCGCCCTATAACACGGGGAGTGCTTTTGAATATTACGATGACAGGGTCGAACATTCACAATGGCTCTCTTTGATGCGCAATCGGCTAGAGGTCTTATTCACCCTGCTGAGCGAGGATGGGAGCATCTGGATTTCAATCGATGATGGAGAATGCCATTATTTAAAGATCCTTTGTGATGAAATATTTGGTAGAAAGAACTTTGTTATACAATCTACGATAAAAAGAAGCGCTCCGACGGGCCATAAGGCTATAAATCAGGGACCAGTACAGGTGTGCGACTATTTGTTGTGCTATGCAAAGAATAAACAGCACTGGAATTACAAGCCTCAGTATACAGAGAGAGATTACGACAAAGCCTATAATCAATACATAGCAAACTACGATAAGGGTGTTGAGCATTGGCGATTCATTCCTTTAAAATCTTTCTTAAAAAAAGAGGGAAAAACGACACAGGAGATTATGTACACCGAGCCCGAGAAGATAATTCGGTTTGCCCAGCCACATTTTGAAGGGGTGGGGAGAGAGACCAGGGAATTGATCCTAAAATCTAAAGAAAATCCCAAGAGAGTGTTTGTGCAACGTAGAGAGAATCATCCGGACATCTACCTTGTGAAGGGAAATAGGATTCTTTTTTATAAGGATAAATTGAAGTTAATTGACGGGGGCTATAAGACAGCGGAACAGGTTACGAATCTTTGGCTCGATATACCCTTCCAAGGAATTGCCAAAGAGGGTGGTGTTGTATTTAAAAAGAACAAAAAACCTGAGAAAATGGTACAAAGAATCATCGAAATGTCTTCTGATCCTGGTGATATCATACTCGATAGTTTTGCTGGTTCAGGAACAACCGGGGCGGTGGCGCATAAGATGGGGCGTAGATGGATTATGATCGAGATGGGGGATCATTGTCGAACTCACATTGTCCCGCGACTAAGGGGTATTATCGATGGCGAAGACCTGACGGGGATATCCAAGGTGGTGAAATGGCAGGGCGGTGGTGGTTTTCGGTATTATCAATTGGTATTGCCGTCTACACTAGGTCAACATAATAAATAGCCTGTACATAGGCGATTCAAACGAATGAAATACTTTTATTTCTCGTGGATTAAGTGATTTTTTCTCAGAAATCTTCTTCTGAATACATGATTAAAAAACTCCAATAATAATATTATAATTACTATGTTTACTCAAAATAATTTTTTTGATACAATCCTTATTGAATAATGAGTATATTTTATTTTTACTTATTATTAAATTCTAATGTAAGGAGTTAAAATGTGAAAAAAAGTCCAGCATGGCTAGTTGCCTGTATAGGTGTGATTTTTTTATTGAGTACTTGTGAAGGGTTAGGAAATAGCTCTAGTACGATCAGTAGTTTAGAGGGCAATGAGAACAGAAACGATGTGAACTCTACGACAGAAGCCTCGAATGATGCTGGCGATAACGGCGGAAATAATTCCGATGAAAAAACCGGTGAAGGTAGTAATGAGGCTGACCTAGGGGGCAACAATAGTGATAATGACGGGGGCGGGTCTGGAGGAAGTGATAGCGGAAGTACCGGTGGAAGTGACGGGTCTGGAGGAAGTGATAGCGGAAGTACTAGTGAAAGTGACGGGTCTGGAGGAAGTGATAGCGGAAGTACTAGTGAAAGTGACGGGTCTGGAGGAAGCGATGGCGGAAGTACTGGTGGAAGTGACGGGTCTGGAGGAAGCGATGGCGGAAGTACTGGTGGAAGTGACGGGTCTGGAGGAAGTGATGGCGGAGGCTCAGGAAACGGCAACTCTGGCGATGATGAAGACGATGGAGACTCCGATAATAATGCAAAACTGTGGGCTTTTGAGAAAACAACAGGATTACGATCAAGAGAAGAAAGAGGCGTTACAATATATCTCCTTTCTACCTGGCGCGATCTTGAATACTTGAGCGAAAAATCTCGATCAAGTAGAGAAGTCCTTGATTATAGGTATGAACTTTCTGGTTCGATCAAATTTCCAAGTATTGAATCTCTCCCACAAGGACAATCAGAATCCTATGCACGAAATGGATTTCTTCCAATTGGAACGGATAATCAGCCATTTACCGGGGTCTTCGATGGCAATAATAAAAAAATAAGAAATGTTTTTATTAGTCAAGCGAGTGAAGATGGAGTTGGCTTTTTTGGTGGTGTAAAACGCAATGGTCAGTCTGGAGGAGAAATACATGATCTCCAGTTAACAAGCGTATACGTGAAAGGAGACAGTAAAGTTGGAGGTTTGGCAGGAGACATCCATAGTGCCGTGATAAGAAACGTTTTTGTCAGTGGTACAGTGGAAGCTGGAGGAAGTGATATAGGAGGTGCGATAGGATTATCTGAAGGGGGCAGTCAAATCGTAAACGCGTATGCTCAGGTAAGAGTAGATGGAGTAAATAATGTTGGTGGTTTGGTTGGCCATATGAAGTCTACAGTAGTTGTTTCTAATAGCTATGCGGCCAGCAGGAAAGTAAAAGGAGTCCAATTCGTAGGAGGACTCGTTGGAATGCATACTTCCACACAGGATATTACAAAATGCTATGCAACAGGCCAGGTAGAAGGAGTCCAATTTATAGGTGGTCTTGTTGGGCAGGTGAAAAAATCTAGCATTATCGATACCTATGCACTTGGAGAAGTTAAAGGAGTGCAATTTATAGGCGGATTGGTGGGGTCTCACGAGGCATCAAAGTCAATCATAAATAGCTATTCTGCAGGAGCAGTCCAAGGTGAACAACACATTGGGGGCTTAGTGGGTGACGCTCCGGGTAAGAATATCATCGAAAACAGTTATTGGAGTGCTGATGCGCAAACTCCTTTGAACAGTAGGAATTTGAGAAGACCGATTACGGGAATCGGAGTACAAACAAGCAATTCAGGGGCAGAACCGTTAACGGATTCTGAGGTCAGTCAATCTTCGTTTGGACAGTGGGATTTTTCTTCAACCTGGAAATTTGACGGAGAGGTGCTTTGGCCGATCTTCCACATGTCAGAGATGTACGGATCTTAATGATGAGAGTCATCATGACATAGAAAAACATAGTATGTATTGATATGAAAAGGGGTCATTTTGCTGACCCCTTTTTATTACAAAGCATTAATTACACGATATCTGTATTATTTGTTTGCAGGTTCTAAGGCTAGCCAAATATTTGCTATCGCTGCAATGTATCTAGTGTCTTGTTCGTATCATGAGAAATTAAGTAACAGTAATGCCCAATTTACGATGAATAATTTCTAGGAAAATTGCTCGGAGTATTGTGTGATGAATTCCTCGGAAGGTTGGATGAATTTGATTATATCGATCATAATTCCAAATGGGGTTCCCAAAATAAAATGACGTTGCCCCCAAGGTTCATCTCTGAGAGGAGTTAATATTTCGAATTTCTCTGATAGAAAATGCTGGTAAAGTTCATCGACTTCTTCAAATTCAAAATTTATAAGAATCCCTTGTGCAGATTTTTGCATAGATTTAGGGACGCTATCGTGGTCTTTTTTTACCAATGCGATATTTACTTCGGATTCTTGTTCTGCTCGATGGAGATGGACATACCAATCGCTTTCAAATCCTGCTTCAAATTGAAAATTCTTTTTAAAGAATTCTGAAGATGTTTTTACGTCATCGACGCATAAAACGGGGTAATAGCTCGTTATTTTTTTCATATTTGATCGTATCGTATCAAACATAAACGTGTGTTTCAAGATATATCTCGAGCATGTATGCAAAAAAACGCTGGGTCTGGCTTCAATAATTATTACACACAAGCTTGACATTTCTAACATGATCTGCGAAGAATATTAGAGAAGAAGGGCGAGAAAGACCCGCTAGCGAAGCTTGAACGGGGTATAAAAAATAGAAGTAATGAGCCCTGTCCGGTATAGACGGTTCTATCACGAACAAGGCTTTTATGTTATTCGTCTTCGAGTTGTACTTGGGAAGCTGAAGGCTTTCCCTTGTTGTTTACAATCTCAAAAGATACTTTTTGTCCATCATTCAACTGGTTTATTCCCGATTTTTCGAGAGTACTAATATGTACAAACACATCTTTTGATCCGTCTTCGGGGGTGATGAAGCCGTATCCTTTTGTCGGGTTGAACCATTTTACTGTTCCACTTGCCATGTAATTTCCTTTAGCGCGTTGTTAGTTATTTTATTAAGAGTCTCTAGCCAAAAAAGCCACGCTACATGCCCATTGGTTTCTCCCTTACTCATCTTATGTAGAATTGAGCGACTGAGGAATGTGTATTCAAGAAGTCTAACCTCGGCAACCGCATAAGGAGTAGGAGTAAAGAAACATCCTATATGTACAATTTATACCCTACTATCGAATAAAAGACAAGTAATATTTGGATTTTCAGAGGAATTCGAACATCTATTGGTATGCAGGATGGTTTCTCGTATTAATTGGTCGTCGGTTATTGCGCTTTTTGCATCGTATAATTGTGTCTTTGGCATACTGTAATAGTAGAGAGCATCGCAGAAATCGGTTTCCAAAAACGTATTTTTACTTCGCTGATAGAAGATCGTGCTAGATGAAAGAATGACCTGGATCAGATTAGACCCATAGAGTTCCTTCAGAAACCTTTACGGCATTTCCGCTTATGGCTACTCGGTCACCTAGCAATTCAAGAGAGAGAACCCCTCCCCGTTTAGAAGCCTGATAGGCCCGCATGGTGTTTGTTTTCAGGCGGTTTGCCCAATACGGAACCAGGGTGCAGTGTGCAGCTCCGGTTACGGGGTCTTCCAAAATACCAATCGCTGGACCAAAGAAGCGGGAGATGAATTGAAATTGCGGGTCTGATGATGGGGCTGTCACGATGACACTGTCCGTGTACTGGCTCAATAGGGAGAAATCGGGGTTCATGGCTCTGACATCGTCTTCATGTTCATAGACTAGCAATAAATCCCTTTCCTTCAGGACCTGAGTTGGGCGTTTTTTTGATAGAGAATCAAGAACATAAGAAGGAACTGCATCCAAGGACAGATCGGTAGCGGGTTGTGAGGGGAAATTGAGGGTGAGCTCGGAATCTTTTTTTGTGACGCTGAGAGGCCCTTTGAACATCGATCGAAATGTTACGCTGCTTGCTTCTGGTTTTACCGCAGAAAAATAAACGAAGGAGCTTGCTAGAGTCGCATGTCCGCATAAATCAATTTCAAGGGTTGGGGTGAACCACCGGATGAGTGGGTTGTCGTTGGGGTCCAGTGTTATGAATGCGGTTTCAGATTGGTTCATCTCCATAGCAATACTTTGCATGAGGGATGGTTCAAGAGGTTCTTCGAGAAGACAGACAACCGCTGGGTTGCCAGAAAATGCAGTTTTTGCAAAGGCATCTATGTGCCAAAATTTTATTTCTTTCATTGATGGGTATCCTTCTTTCGATTTCTTTTATAGTATCACGGAGAATGATATGTGCAAAATTGAAAAAAGACCAAGAATATGGCGATCTCTAACCGCCTAAGACATATGTATACTGCATCATTAGTCGATACGTTTTTATCTTGCCTCCGAATACTCGAAATCTTTGTTGGAATGAAAAAATAAGAGAATTTTTTGACTTATAAACGATTGTTCTCTATACACACAACTGCGTATTTGTTATTCTTGCTAAGATGATGTAATTAGATGATGGTATACGCCCTGAAGAGGATTCTGTCAAAAATCTTCCCTATATTGTCGTTCCCAAACTTTGAATGAGAGTAAGCCGATGAGTCACACGATATGTTTCGTAATGGATAAATACTCTTTCTAAACGAAAAACAAAGTGTTGCGGCAAACGGTACAGTAACATTCTTCACCATAAAGGACTTTGACTTACTTGCTTCTGATTATGGATCAAAAGACGTCTTTGTTCATATCAGTTCATTAGAAAAACCGAGGGTTTATGAGCTACATATGAATAAGAGGTTTTTGTAAAATGAAGACACACGAAGGTAAGACTTTGCCTAAAACCACAGATAAATTTTGATCATTTAAAATAGAAGCGTAATTGTGTGTTGATTCGTACAGGCGCTTATCTAAACAAGGAAAAGACATGACTACGTTCAAAGAAATGGGACTTCCAGAGTCTCTAACACACACATTGCAGCATATGCAGTTTAACGAACCTACCCCTATCCAGTCCGAGGCTATTCCCCTTGCCCTCCAGGGTAAAGATATACTTGGATCGGCACAGACCGGGACGGGAAAAACGGGCGCCTTCGGGATACCTCTTATTGTGAGGCTTTTATCAAATCCGCGCAGCGCTGCTCTTGTTATGACACCAACGCGCGAACTCGCCACACAAGTTATAAATCATTTACAGGCGATGCTTGGGAAAAGATCGAAGATAAAATCGGCGTTATTGATTGGTGGTGCGCCAATGCCGAAGCAGCTTACGCAGCTGCGTAACCGCCCCCGTGTGATCGTTGGCACGCCTGGCCGGATCAATGACCACCTAAAACGCGGAAGCCTCAGCTTGCAGGATACCGATTTTCTGGTCTTGGATGAAACCGATCGGATGCTCGATATGGGCTTTACGATTCAGATCGAGAATATTGTGAAATACATACCGACCAAATGTCAGACATTGCTTTTTTCTGCTACGTTACCAAAGAATATCATTCGTATCGCGGAGAAATACCTCGATAATCCGGTCCGCGTCGCGATTGATGAAACCTTTTCACCCGCAGACAATATCAAACAGGATAACCTTAGGGTCAGCGAAGGGGAAAAATATCCTAGCCTACTCACACAGCTTGATGAACGCCAAGGCTCGGTGCTTGTATTTGTGAAAACGAAATATGGTACGGAAAGAATGGCGAAGAGGCTTTCAAAAGAGGGGCATAGTGCGAATGCTATCCACGGAGATTTGCGCCAAAATAAGCGTGACCGTGTGCTCGCAGCATTCAGAAGTAGAAAATATCGAATCCTTGTGGCGACCGATGTTGCAGCAAGGGGATTGGATATTCCACATATTGAGCATGTTATCAATTATGACCTACCGCAATGCGCTGAGGATTATATTCACCGCATCGGCAGAACGGCAAGGGCAGGGGCTGAAGGAAAGGCGCTCAGTCTCGTGACCCCTGCAGATAGAGGGAAATGGAACGCGATCGATCGCTTACTCAATCCAGATGCGGAACGTTCTGAGATAGAGAGACCAACAAACAAGAAACATTTCAAAGGCAAGCGCAAAAGCGACAACGCTTCCTTTCACAAACGCAAGAGAAATAAAAAACGCGTTCTTTCAAAGAAGAGAGCTGCGTAGCAGCATAGGGTAGAGTGAGAAACTATACTAGTTTTAGCAAAACATAATGGAGTTAGCAAACCGGTATTACATCGAATTCTAAGCGGTTTGGATAAAAGCCCATACGGGCTAAACATTGTGGGCGTAAATTTGCACCATAATAAATGGGCTTTGTTGTAGAAACATATTATAGAGCCGGTCGATTTTTTTGTGTGAGATCGGGGATGCAGGGCGCTGAACCATGAAATGCACCTATTTATACGTCAACGACGTGCGCATAACCATAATCCGCAAGAACATAAAACATCTATACGTGGCGATTCTTCCACCCGATGGGTGGGTCAGGGTTACGGTTCCTTCGTTCCTCGGCGATACAGAGGTCATACGCGCGGTACAATCGAAAATCAACTGGATCAAAGCCAAGCAGGATAGATACGTACAGCAAGGTCGAGAAGCAGAGAAGACATTAGAACCGGGGGAAGAACTGTATTATCTTGGTGCATTGTATCGATTAGAGCTTGTGAATGGCTCCGGGCCTCCTTCGGTTTCTATTTCAGGCGATCAAACGCTCGTGCTTCGGGCGAAGGCAAACGCCGGTTTTGAGCAAAAAGCACGCGTATTGATGCGGTGGTATCGGGCTGAGTTACATGCGATTATTATAACACTCATCGCAAAATGGGAATCGGTGATGAACCTTAGGGTTGGGTCTTGGGGCATCAAACGTATGAAAACCAGGTGGGGCAGTTGTAATCCAAGCACAAAACGGATTTGGTTGAATCTTGAATTGATAAAAAAACCGATCGAGTGCATAGAATACGTTGTTGTGCACGAAATCGTTCATTTTCTAGAAGCATCGCATAACCATGTATTCAAGGGACATATGGACAGATTGCTCCCCCAATGGAGAAGTCTGCGCAAGACATTGAATGCATTCCCATTGCCGGTCATCATGGATGGAAAGACGTAAAACTATCCGCATTCTTGTGATCACATAAGAAAAAACAGAATTTCTGAGAGAATGGTTTTGGAGTGAACGGTCGGCTTTCTACCATCCTAAAAAGCCTATGTCTGTAGTCCCGCTGATAACTGGAGAATTCCAAAAACATACGCTTTAATAATGTGCAGTATATAAATACAGGTATAAAATAAATGATGACTGCGATGCAAGGACCGAAGACTTGGAAGAGAAATACATTTTTGTTCTTCGGCTTGTTCGTTCTGCGATACTGTATGCAATATATGCGAGTAATTTTGAGGTAGAGAAGAAAGAGAAAGATAATGAGTGTTATAAAAAAGGAGAAACGTGAAATATGAAATTAGATAAGGCTTACTCTGAAGAGCTGGGCAGATGTATTACGGCAAAAGAAGCAGATATACGGTATAGAAAAAAAATATCACGTCCAAATTTCGTTTTCAATGCCCCGATGAAACCTGCAAAGCACCGGTGACCTGCGCTAATTTGAACCGGCCTATCGAGCAAAGAAAACGTCACCCATATTATAGGGTAGTTGGCAGCCATGGCAGCGAATGCGCCATTGCAAAAGATAGTAAGCCTCAAAAAAACAATCAAGAAATTCAACCGGCAAGAGTCGAAGAAGCGATACGAATATCTCTGAGAGCGAGGTAATTTTCGAGCCATACAACACAAGAGGATTAGAACCAGTAGTCAAACATGAAAGTGGAGAGGATGATGAAATAAAAGCAAAAACTGGTAATACACTAGATTCGGGCACGCGGGACACCAAGCCTTCTATGGGTTTTTCAAGTCTCGTAGATTCATTTTTGGCGAATGAGACATTCGGCGTAAGGTTTAATAAAAAATCTTACAATGACATCAAAGAATTATTTATCGAGATAAATGGTCAAGATATATCTGAATTCCCAGAGGAAGTTCGAGTGTATTATGGTAAAGCTTGGTTTAACAAGAAGGAAAACGGCTATTCCATTGTCTTTGATAACACACTGACATCGGCAGACATTACCAAACGGCCATCAACCTATATGCCACTTGAACAGCTCGTTGAATCAGGTTTCAAGGTCAGCGAGTTAGAAAAGCTCGCCGATAACTATCCTAAAACTGTTTTCCTCCTTTGTTCGAAACCCTATGTGAATCAAAAGACTTATATCAATTTCAATTTTGAAGGATTGGTAGAGGTGCGTTTTGATTAGCGGTTAATAGAAAAGTCTGATTGAATGATTTACACGCATCACCAAAAATAAGTATTTCGGACCCTATCGATCTTCACGTATAGCCTTTGAATATAAGGCGAAAAATTGGATCTCTTTATTTCGGGTATTACTGTATCTGTCTAGAAACCAATAGACTGTGTCCGGCCCAGGGGAATCGACTACGATGGATCTAAGCGCATCGGTTTAAACAACAACGGAGAGAGAGGGATTCGAACCCTCGGTACTCAAAAGAGTACAACGGATTTCGAGTCCGCCCGATTCAACCGCTCTCGCACCTCTCCACTCGTGCCCAAAAGGACTTGAACCTTCGACCTTTAGGTCCGCAACCTAACGCTCTATCCAGCTGAGCTATGGGCACACGGAGAAGGAGGGATTCGAACCCTCGGTACCCGAACGAGTACAACTCCTTAGCAGGGAGCCCGATTCAGCCGCTCTCGCACTTCTCCTATAGAGATATATAATACTAAATTGCGGTGCGATTCTCAACCAAAACGGCAGGAAACTACGCTCTTGTTAGGGTAACGAAAAACCAGGACATCCTAGTAGACAATTATCTTCATTGCAGTAAAATGTAGCACAGAAATACCTATACTATGCGCAGAGACATTATAATGTAATTATGGCATGTGTGTTTGGGTAAGGGTAGGCCATGATTTCTCGCCATTCCATTGCCAAACATTAGAAAAATCCCAGCCGACGAATATTTGACCGTTGGTAGAAGAGTCCCTGTATACACCGTTATCGGAGATAATATAGATATCTAGGTTTACCGAATATATCTGATTGCTGGAAGGTGGGGTGTTGCTTAAGTTTTTTCCGATCGCTTCGCTTGACCTTACATGATCGAACGTAATGGGAAACACTTCAACCGCAGAACGGGCCCAATATACATATTGAAGAGCGTCCAGATTGGTTGCATTATATAGACCGATTATTGCCCCCGAACTATTGGGCATCAAGGAATTAGTATCTTTATAATTAGAGACAGCACCAACAAAATAGCTATTCCGTATAATACCATGGTCTTTTCCAAATTCGAAAACACCATGGTATTCGCCTATAAGGCCTCCAACAGAAGTAACTCCCGACACATACCCACTCGCATAGCTATTTTCTATTGATCCGATGGATTGATTTATTCCCACCAAACCTCCAACAGAATGTTCAGTGCCGGTAACATCTCCATATGTATAACTTTCTCGTATCGGGGAATTCGATGTACCTATCAAACCACCAACCAATGAGCTTCCTTGTACAAAGCCACTTGTATGGGTTTTTTCTATGACATTGCCTGCTTGGGCTGCTCCAATGAGTCCTCCTGTTTCAGTGCCGCCATCTACATCTCCAACGGCATAACTTTCTGAAATGAGTGCGTCTTGAGCCTGTCCAATAAGCCCCCCTACACGCGTTGATTTTGAACCATCAACATCAACATCGGCATGGCTATCTAGGACAGACCCTCCGTAAAGATCGCCGATTAATCCCCCGATCGACGATTTACCTTCGAGGGTTCCCATTGCGCTACTGTTTGTTATATTGGCACTGTTCGAACGTCCGATCAAACCCCCTACACTATCTCCGCTTGCCTCTATTGTGATTTGCGCATGACTGTTATCAATTATAGTGCCCGAGACGGAATCCGTTAGAGAAACATCGCCCAATATTCCCCCCACCGAATTGACACCCATTACCAGACCCTCAAAATACCCATCCAGGATGGTTGTTCCGCTTTCGGTAACCCCAACAAGACCCCCAGTAGAGTTATCTCCCTCTACATGACCGGTATCGACACGCACATTTTCTATATGCACTCCGGTTGAAATACACCCTGCGAGGGTTCCGGTTTCGTTCCTTCCGTATATTTTGCTGTTTTTAATGAGTATATTCGAAACAGAGGCGGTGTCTCCATCGATATGAGAAAATAGACCTACAGCATCAGAATCTCTGTTTTCTATCTCTATATCAATTATCTTGTTATTTTGTCCATCGAAGGTTCCTGTAAATGGCGTAGATATGGTTCCGATCGGGACAAAACCACGCAAAACATAGAAACTAAATTCATGTTCTTCTGGAACATCCGTGCGCGATGGAAAATAGATATCGTTTACAAGTACAAAATCAGCCCCCATGATGGTTTCGTCGTCGCTGTGTTGATTACTTATATACTCCAATTGTCGCCAGTTTTCTATTTCGTACACATTCATCACCGACTCCCACAATTCGGTGACCTCTTCGGTTTCCCACAGATTTTCATTGGTAGGAGTAGTAGAATCGGTGTTGCCCGCGGGCTCATCGAATACTTGAGTATTATCAGATTGCGGGCTGCATCCAAGCATCACAAGTAGCAGAAAAACACCAAGATATCGTTTATTATATTTTCCAAATAACATACGTATATATTATAATTAATTTTAATTTAAAATCAACTAATTATTAAATATTTTTAATAAGAGAAAAGAGAGGCTATACTTCCGTGGGTGCGCGAATTCTTCCCCCAGGGAGTAAATATAGATATACTCAAAAAAAGGAGTACCAATAAGATCATGAAATCCCTTGTTCCTTATATAAATTTTGAAAAAGATACAGAGAAAATTTTTGAATTTTATGCTAATGTCCTTCGTGGAGAAATTACATCTCGCCTATATTATCGGGACTTACCTTCTGATGAAATGCCAGCCGATACGAAGCTTACGGAAGAAGATCGAGCAAAGATTTTGCATATGGAACTTTCAGTCAATGGGCAGGCCGTTCTGCTTGGCTCCGATATCCTTGAAGTGTTTGGCTCTACGGTTAACCCTGGAAACAACATAAGCATCACCATCGAAGCAGATGACAAGGTCGAAGCGGATCGACTATTTGCAGAATTATCCGAGGGAGGAGAGGTCTCCATGCCTATGGACACGGTGTTTTGGGACGCTTATTTTGGTTCACTAAAGGACCGCTACGGTATTACTTGGCTGGTAAACTGTTCGAATAATTCATAGAAGCATACCCAAAGAATGTATGATGCCACAGGTAGCGTACAACGAGGTAAATACGATTACACACAGAGGAAACCATGAGTCGTGTACACATAATTTCTCATAGATTGCCGGTGTCACTCGATAGTGCGGGTTCTGCCAAGGGGCTTTCGCGTAGTGCGGGGGGGCTTGTATCGGGACTACGCCCCGTCTGGGAGCAGAGTGAGGCATGTTGGGTTGGAACCCTGGGTCCAGGTCCAGTTTCCGATGCTGAGCAATGGCACAAGGATCGTTTGATCCCCGTAGAACTGGATGATGACGTATATTCCCGGTATTATAACGGTTTTTCAAACGGTGTGTTGTGGCCCCTGTGTCATTATTTCCTAGAAACAATCGTCGTTGATCCTCTTGATTATGCTGCCTATAGCAAGGCGAATGTTATTTTTGCCGAATCTTTGATAAAGATCATCGAACCCGGCGACAGTGTATGGATTCATGATTACCATCTGATGCTTTTGCCACGGTATATACGTGAGTATTTCCCTGATATTGTTATTGGGTATTTTTTGCATATCCCTTTTCCCTCGTCTGAATTTTTCCGCATGTTACCCATGGCCTCCGAATTATTGGATGCTCTGTGCCATGCAGATCTTGTAGGAGTACATACATTCGATTATGCGCGACATTTTGTTTCTTCGTGCAGAAGGGTTATTGGAGCCGAATTTAAAGAAGATAAACTGGTTGCAAACAATCGTGAGGTTAGAGTTGATGCATTTCCGCTCGGTGTGGATTATCCAGCGATCGTCGAGAAACTGAGCGAACCAAAAACGAAGCAAGCCCTGACCTCTTGGAAGAACGAAGTAGAAAATCGCACGGTATTGCTAGGGGTCGATCGCATGGATTATAGCAAGGGTATCCCGCACAGGCTTCGTGCCTTCAAACGATTATTGGAACTATATCCATTTTGGCGAGACAAATTATTATTTGTACAACTCGCGGTGCCTACACGAGAAATCATTCCGCGTTACCAAGAACTTAAGAGTGAAGTTGAGCGGCTTGTTGGTGAAATAAACGGATTGTATGGGAAGAGAACCAAGGCCCCTATTCAGTATATGTACACATCGGTAGCCCCCGAAGAACTCTATGCAATGTATCAAATAGCAGATGTATTGGTTGTGACCCCTTTACGTGATGGTATGAATCTTGTTGCAAAAGAATATATAGCGACGAGACAAGACAACACGGGGGCCGTCATTTTGAGTAAATTTGCAGGAGCCTATGCAGAGCTGGGTGAGGCTCTGGTGGTCAATCCGCTTGATGAAGAAGCAATCGCAGAGGCGATGCATAAAGCACTCCATATGGAGTTTGAAGAGAAGAGTTCCCGTATATCGGTGCTGCGGTCTAAGATAGAGCGAGGAGATGTCCACAAATGGGCTCGTTCCTACCTTGAGGCGTTGGAGGAAGTTTCGTTGATGTATACCAAGAAAGCGACAACATTAGAACCAGATGAATTATACAAGGTGTGGAATACATCGAAAAGACGATTATTATTACTCGATTATGATGGAACATTGCGTCCATTCACACAAAAACCAGAACAAGCGGTTCCGAGCGCAGCGATCAGGTCTATATTACAAGTCTTTGCCAGCGATCAGAGCGTGTTGCCCGTTATTATTAGTGGGCGAGATCGTGATACCATCGGAAATTGGCTAGGCGATATACCTTTGTATATCATTGCGGAGCATGGGTTTGTGATGCGTAGACCTCACGGGGACTCATGGGAACCATTGTTGACCAATGTGGATGTTTCTTGGAAACAAAATGTAAGAAAGCTATTGCAAGAATATATCGACCAAACTCCAGGAACCCTCATCGAAGAAAAAGAAGCATCCTTGGTGTGGCATTATAGAGGAGCCGAACAAGAAAATGCGATGACACAAGCAAAGGAGCTTGTACATCATGTGACCGAATTTTTTCAGGCATACCCGATAGAAGTTCTCCATGGCAATAAGCATATTGAAATTCGGGTGAAGGGTTTGCATAAGGGTCTAGCCTATCGGGTACTGACCGAATTGGAGGAGCCCTTCGATTGCATCGTTGCGATGGGGGACGATAGAACCGACGAAGATATGTTTGCATCGCTTCCGGATGCTGCGTGGACTATCAAGGTAGGTGAACAATTGACCAAGGCCAGGTATCGGGTTCAGGATACGGACGCCGTCGAGCAATTGTTATCCTTGCTTTCTAATGCGTCGAAATAAAATTATGTTATGGGCAGTGACGTAACTACGTGATATACTTGTGCATAGGATTAATTAAATGACGAAGTTCTTATATAAATGGATTATTTGTTTTTGTATTGTAATAGTATTGGTGGGTTGCTTTCCTGAGAGGAATTTAGTCGACACACTCAATGAAAAATTGGAACTTATTGACGTCGAGGATATTAGAACTCGAGTTGGATTTTTTAGAGGACTATGGCACGGAATTATTTCTCCGGTATCGTTTGTCATTTCTTTGCTTACCGACAATGTATCGCTGTATGAAGTATATAACAATGGTGGATGGTACGATTTTGGATTTGTACTTGGCTCGGGTATATTGTTTGGTGGCGGGATGTTCGGTAGTCGCCATTCTTCGCAGAAAAAGAAAAAAGAATCTTGGAGCGGATACGAGGTAAAGGAAGAAGAAACAGGAGCCTCCGTTGAAAGTGAAGGGGGCAGAGCTTCGGTGCATTTTGAGTATGAACCAAAAAAGAAGAAATCTTCCAATTCTAAAGAGGCATCAAGTTCTGAGAAGCCGCCAAAAAGCGACGAAGAAAAACCGAGTTCGGATCAAGCCTAACCGCCGTATAGCGGAGTTGCCCGAACGCAACATCGTTGTTCTGCCTTTGCAAGGTAGTGTAGCTGCGTGATGCATGCAAAAATAGCAAGCCCCGACTTATTCGATTGCACCGGATTCGATGACGACAACATCTATATTAAATTGTGCGAGTTCTATTCTAAGGCAATCGGACTACCCTTCGAGTAGCGCGCTTTGTAGCTATGTACCAAGCGCCGAAAGGGGTGTATATTTTTCCTCCACCGAAGAAATATTGATAATTTTCCCTTCTCTTTGTTTTTTCATTATGGGGATCACCAATTGCGTTAGACGTTCGGGTCCAAACAAATTTACTTCGAACTGGTGCTTAGTATCCTCAATAGTAATTTCTTCAACGGCTCCGAAGAGTCCATAGCCGGCATTGTTTATTAGTACGTCAAGACGACCATGATCGTTTTGACCGCTTTTTTTTGAATCTACGACAGAGACAGAGCTTTTTATCGGTTTGATCGATGTGTTTGAGGTGCTACCGCAGCCTCTTCTAAGCGGTTGCGTGTCCTGAAGAAAGACTCGTTGCCTGTGGGGTAAGAAGCACCGGAGGTATTTATAGTGTGCATTATTTTTT
>WTKD01000008.1 GCA_011524535.1 Spirochaetaceae bacterium | reverse complement strand
ACATACTCTTATTAATACTCTTACGTGTCTTCTATGGTATTATTTTAATGGTTATTTGTGTAGTCTTTTTGATCGTTTTTATGTTTCATTTCGAATGTGGATCAAGGAAAAGAATTCTTGTTTGGAAAGGTGGTCAGAACGTAGAAGTCTACGAGATGGTTTTATATGCTTTCTTCTTAACGCTCGAGGTTTTCAGTTTTACACGGAAGACTGAGAATAGAATTTTGTGGCTTCGGAGAAGCGACTAAAAATGCAAAAAAGTGTACAACGAAATCAATTTTGATTTCTGATGATTCCGCCCTTGGCTGCAAGCTAGTTTTTTGGCTGCAAGCTGGTTTTATAGTGTGGGAATCGTGGTCGAATGTTGTTCGTATTGCTGGATGATCATTTCAGCAAATCCAAACGACTGCGTCTCCGCAAGCAAACGCGAATATTCCGTGTCCATCATGTCCTGGAATACTTCCTCCGCGAAGCCACCGTACAAAAAGTTGTTCTCTGGCTGCAGGGTGTTTCTCATGCTTTTTACCATGTTTTTGACGAATAATGATTCAAATTCTTCAGCAACGCTATGCAAGTCTCGTGTTCCAGAGTCAAGGGTATTGCGCATATTTTCTGTTCTGTGCTGTTCAATCGCCGAGAGTCCCAGTTCTTCAATAGTCATAGATTACCTCTTTAGATTATTTGCAATGCCCAGCATCGTGTCGGAGGTCTGTATTGCCTTCGAATTCATCTCATAGGCACGCTGTGCAACAATCATATTTACCATTTCTTCGACGGGTTGAACATTGGACATTTCAATAAATCGATGAATAAGTTCGCCGTGCCCCTGTCGACCCGGCAATCCTGGTATGGCTTCGCCCGATCCTGGGGTTTCAAGAAAAAGGTTCTGGCCCAATGCGGTCAATCCCGCTGGATTCACAAAACGATACAATTCAAACTGTCCTACTTCAAGCGGATCGTCTGCCCCCGGGACCTTTACCGTCACCAGCCCATCTTGCGATATCGATATGGTTTCGCGTAAGAAATCTTCCGGCATAATGAGTTCTGGCAATACTCTGTATCCATCCGAAGTAACAAATTGGCCTTCCGAATCAATTTTGAAGGCTCCGTCGCGGGTATACCCATAGGTTCCATCGTAGCGAAGAACACGGAAAAAACCCTCGCCTTCTATTGCTATATCCGCAACATTCCCCGTTGATTGTAAGGACCCCTGAAAAAACAATTTCTGGGTCGCTGCTACTCGAACACCGTGCCCAACCTGTTCTCCAACCGGTACCAATGTTCGCTCGGTTGCTGGGGTTCCTGCGGTTCGAATGGTTTGATAGAGCAAATCCTCAAAATCTGCCCTGTTCTTTTTGAACCCTGTCGTATTTACATTTGAAAGGTTATTCGAAATTGTATCTATGTTAAACTGTTGTCCGACCATGCCGGTCGCCGCGGTCCACAACGATCGCACCATATATTATCTCCTATACCCGTAGAACATCACGCAATAATTGGCTTGTGCTCTCGTCCTCGGTTTGTATTACCTTTTGGTTGGCTTCGTAATTTCTGTTGACTTCTATCAATCGCACCATTTCAACAACGGGCTGCACGTTCGCGGTTTCCAAAAACCCCTGCATTACCTTTGCTCGTCTCGAGGGTGCCACCACCACCGCTGGACCAGATTCTTCTGTATCCAGCCAAAAACTTGACCCCTGCTTTTCTAAATATCGTTCATCAACAAATTCGACTATTTTTAGCCGATCCAGGAATTCCTGTTCTTCCCACTGGTTTTCGTTCATATCCACCAGCCTGTTTGAGTCTCCTTGCAAAGCCCTGTTGATAAAGATTTTTCCGTCTTCATCCACCATAAAATTGTGTTTTTTCAAATACAAAGGGCCGTTTTCACCTAATACAGGAAATCCTTCCTTCGTCACAAGATATCCATCGGGATCGAGCAAGAAACTACCATTTCTTGTGTATCTTTCTCCATAGGGAGTCTCAATGGCAAAAAAACCTTCGCCAAACAATGCGACATCGAATACGTTCTCGGTATTTTTTAAGGAACCCTGTTCAAAAATGGTGCGAACCTCGTTTTGTTCAACTCCGGTTCCGAGTGTTCCAACAACCGGTGAGGTATCGAAAGAACCTACATGTCTCTGACGTAAAAAGAAAGTACGAACTCCATCGTCATCCATTCTTCGCATCAATAATTCTGGGAAGGCCTTGAACACCGATACATCTCTTTTGTATGCAGTAGTATCTACATTTGCAAGATTATTTGACAATGCATCCATTCGGTGTTGCAATGCAACCATTCCACTTCCAGCGGTATACAATCCTCGTATCATACGGTATACAATCGGCTTTACAAAAAAATTCTTAAGTCCCAGTGAATACCGGTTAGCTTAACTGCATCTATAGTAGTAGAGAGCTGTCCTTCAAACGTCTGTGATGCTTTTTCCATCATCATATAAAACTGCCGCTGCACGCACAGCGCTAGATTGCATACGGCTCTATAATATTGATACGCTACACCATGCCAAAAAAGACATCGAATATACTAACCACCGCGGGGATAATTATTCTATCTACATTGGTATGGGAATCCATCGAGCGCATAGCAGACATCTTTGGTTTTCCCTTCTCCCTGGCGATTGGGCCCATCACCATCGATGTGCGGGTTTTGAGCATTACAATGTACTGTAATCCAGGAACCCTCATCGGAGCCTGCATTGCCTATATTTTGTTTAAGAAAAAAAAGACGAGTAGATCGCGACGTCCAAGTACAACCCGACAAGCCACTAATGCATCTCCATCAACTAAACAATAAGCTCACATTGGTCTCACAATCTGAGACACGCAGAACCATACTCGAACGAATGGGTATCTCCGCTACGTTTTTAGTGAGTAAAATACCCGAGCGGTCAGAAAAAGAAAATATTCGTGACTATGTGCAGGAAATTGCAACAAAAAAACTTCGTTCTGTTGCCGACGAAATCACAACCCCCTATGCACTGAGCGCCGATACAATTGTTTGCGTTGGCCCTCGCATACTTGGAAAGCCAAAAAATATTTCCGAGGCGGTCGATATGCTAGACCTGCTGAATGGATCGACACAAAGAATATACACAGCGGTCACTATTTATTGTGCCAAAACCAATACTTGGCTCGAGGGTATCGATTCGGCAACGGTAGAATTCAGATCTCTCTCTGCCGAAGAAATCACCTCCTATATCGCTCTAAACGATTGGAAAAATGCCGCCGGGGCCTATAAAATACAGTCGGATGGAATTTCATTGATACGAAGCGTCGCTGGCGCCCCCTCCACCGTGGCTGGTTTGCCTGTTCACCTAATTGACGATATACTTGGAAGATATTTATGTACAAACAAAATTTCACATTTGTGATTATAACTGGAGGAAATATTGGCTGTTGTTTCAATGCGTAGCTTATTAGAAGCCGGTGCACATTTTGGTCATCAATCAAGGCGATGGCATCCTGCTATGAAGCCCTACATCTTTACCGAGAGAAATGGTATTCATATCATAAATTTGCAAAAAACGATTCCGTTGATACGGGACGCTTTTGCAGCGGTTCGTTCCGTGGTATTGGAGCGAAAACAAGTACTGTTTGTTGGTACAAAAAAGCAAGCTCAGACCGCGATAGAACGTGAAGCCACAAAATGTGGTGCATTATACGTAAACCATCGATGGCTTGGCGGTATGCTTACAAATTTTTCAACCATCAAACAATCTATTCATCAATTAAAGCGCTACGAAAAACTCGAAAGCGATGGTACTCTCGACACATTGAGTAGCAAAGAGCGTTCGCGTATTTCAAAAAAGCGACAAATACTCGAAAGAAACTTGGGTGGTATAAAGGATATGTCGGAATTACCTGGCATAATCTACCTTGTAGACCCCGAGCGAGAATCAATTGCTGTCGCAGAAGCTCGGAAGCTCGGTATTCCGATCGTTGCAATAACCGACACCGATTGTGACCCAAGACTCATAGATTATCCTCTACCCGGGAATGATGATGCAATTCGTTCTATTGCTCTTTTCACACAAATCATCTCGCAGGCTGTCATCGACACTGATAATGAGATGGGATTAGAAGTGATAGAAACCCTACAAGATTCGACAATGGATTATGATTCTATAAATTACGACCAAACCGAACGGTATATGGACGAATATGCAGAAGAAGAAGCTCCTTTCGAGGAAGCTCCCGCTCCTTCTACGAGCGTTCAAGTAGAAGAAACCCCAACAGATACCGAAAAGTCTGAACTTGGAAACGAAGAAAGACAATATCTTGACGAAACAGAGGAAGAAACCGAGTAATGCCTATAACGAGCACTGATATAAAAACCTTGCGAGAGCTTACCAACGCTGGCATGATGGATTGCAAAAAAGCATTGGTTGACGCGAAGGGAGACATACAAGAAGCCCAAAAACTACTCAAAGAACGTGGTATCGTGGCAGCCTCGAAGCGAAGTGGTCGATCAACCAGCGAGGGAAGGATAGCCTGCGCAAAGAACGAAAAGGCTGCCTCTATTCTAGAGCTTGGATGCGAAACAGACTTCGTTGCAAGAAATGAACAATTCGTCTCACTTGCAAAAACCTTGGCAAAAACGATTTTGGATAACACCCACACCGATGAGATGTTGGAAAAAATGATTCTCGAGGTTTCAAGCACAATAAAAGAAAATATGCGCGTTCAGCGAAAAACAACCGTGCCGATCGCCGAAAATGAACATGTATCGCTCTACCTTCACGGAGAAGTTGCAGGTGTTGGCAGTTTGGTAAAAGTAAGCGTCAGCGACGCACAAAAAAAGGACCATTCTGACGTTGCCGAACTTGCCCATGACATTGCCCTACATGCTTCTGCTTTCTACCCAATGTTTGTGTCGCCGGACTCTGTTCCAGACTCGTATATTTCAGAACAAAAAGAAATCATTGACGCCCAAATAAAAAACCTGGGAAAACCAGAAGAAATTGCACAAAAAATAGCAGATGGAAAACTAAAAAAACATCTGCAAGAGGTATGTCTTACCGAACAGCCTTTCGTAAAGAATGACAAAGTCAGCGTAGCAAAGCACATTGCCTCTGTTGCAAAAGTGATCGGTGCTGACATTGCCCTGACCAATGTCATTGTCTACAAGGTAGGCACAGAATGACCGTTCTTGATGAAGCAAAAACAAAAATGCAAAAATCGGTGTCTAAATTGGACGACCTCTATAAAAAATTGCGGGGGAGTGGCTCATCCCCCGCCATGCTCGAAGACATCAAAGTCTCTTGTTATGGTTCGATGATGCCATTAAAGCAACTCGCGAAACTGAGCACCCCCGAAGCAAACACAATTCTTATTCAACCTTGGGACAAGGAGACTCTTAGCCCCATTGAAAAAGCAATTCAACAATCATCTTTGTCACTCAACCCAAGCAATGATGGAAAGGTACTCCGTATTTTTGTTCCTCCATTGAGCGATCAACGAAGACAGGAGCTCGTCAAAGAGGCAAAAAACTATGCTGAAGATACTCGAGTATCGATCAGAAATATACGCCGATCAGCCAACGATGCTATAGACACACAAAAAACCAATAGCGAAATCAGCGAAGACGATCAAAAAAACCTGCAGACAAACGTTCAAGAACAAACCGATAAATACATACAGGAAGTATCTAAACTTTTTGAAAAAAAAGAGAAAGAAATACTAGAAATTTGATGAATCAAAGCATCCCCCCCTCTCATGTCGGTATTGTGATGGATGGGAATGGGAGGTGGGCAAAAAGCAAGGGGCTTCCTCGCATTAAGGGTCATGCTGCGGGGGTTGAGACAGCCAAAAGAATCTGTCTTGCTGCGATTCAACACAATGTTCACTATCTCACCTTATACAGCTTCTCAACAGAGAACTGGAAACGTTCCAAAGAGGAAGTCGGATACCTTATGGAATTATTTTCTGGTCGGCTTAGAAAAGAGTATCCCTTTTTTGAACAGAACGACATATCGGTCGCTCATATCGGTTCGCTAAGCGAAACCCCAAAGAAAGTACAAACAGAAATAAAAAAGGTCATCGACAAAAGCAAAAATAACAAAAAGTTACACCTCACCTTCGCAATAAATTACGGTGGGCAAGATGACATAATACGTGCAGCAAATCTCTTATTGAGTCAGGGGCATAAAACTTTTACAAACGAATTACTAGAAAGTGCTCTGGACACCGCACATATTCCTCCCGTGGATTTAATCATTCGAACGGGTAACCGCTATCGCCTAAGTAATTTTTTGTTATGGCATTCGGCCTATGCTGAACTCTATTTCTCAAAACATATGTGGCCCGAATGGACCGAGGTAGAATTCAAAACGGCTTTGGACCACTATACCAAACAAAATAGAACTTTTGGAGCCTAGCTAGCCGAATTAATATATTAGTATGAAAATAAACAGTAATAGAATATTTACTTTTGTTGTTGGATTACCCTTGGTTCTCTGCCTTGTGCTGTTCCCTCAACTTCGTTCTCTTTTTATCCTTGTTGTCGTCATAACCACCATCTTTGCTGGCTTCGAAGTAAAGGCCCTTTTTAATCCAATTGCTCGAAGCTATTTTCTGAAAAACCTAGAAACAATTTTTCTCTCTTCCTTCTTTCCAATAACCGCGGTTATAAGTGTATATTCAGATATCGAACAACCCGTCTACCTACTCTTATTGGTTCTGGCTATAATCTATATTTTTGTCAGATCGGTAATTTTTTACAGGAAAAGCGATGGGACACGAGCTCTCCATTCTCTTATGAGTAGAATATTACTCCTAATCTACCCGGGGTTATTCTCATATTTCTTGATAGCAATTGTATCCTTTGAACAAGCAAACATCCACCTCACTTTATTCCTAACCGCCATTTATTGTTCAGATGGTTTTGCCTACCTCATCGGAAAAGTATGGGGGAAGGCTCTCAATATGAAGCTAATGCTTCAGGTTAGTCCAAAAAAAACACTCCCCGGATTTCTCGCTGCGATCTTTGCCAGCACTCTACTCTATTCTCTAGCTCCCTTGCTATTTCGCGAAAGTCTAGGGTTTGGTTCGTTTCTTGGGATGGGCATTGGAATTATTATCGGCATGACGGGAATTCTCGGCGACCTCGCAGAATCATACCTCAAAAGAATGCTAAACAAAAAAAACTCGGGAGACATTATCCCAGGACGCGGAGGTGTACTCGATTCCTATGATTCTGTATGTTTCGCCGCACCAATTTTATATATCATATTATCCCTTTTGTGATACACTTCCTATATGATATACACGCTCATTGGATTGCTTGGAATTGGAATTATAGTTCTTATACATGAGTTTGGACATTATTTTGTCGCGCGATTCTGTGGGGTAGGTGTAGAAACTTTTTCTGTTGGGCTTGGCCCAAGAATTCTATCGACCACAATCGCAGGTACTGAATTCAGACTCTCGGCAATTCCTCTCGGTGGATATTGCAGAATGAAAGGAAATCGTGAGTTTTCAGAAGCCGTAAACGAGAAAAAACGATACCTAGACCCTATCGAAGGGTCATATTACTCAGCCGCTTGGTGGAAACGCGTGTTAATCCTTCTCGGGGGACCCTTTTTCAACGTTCTCATGGCAATAATATTGTACACTTCTCTGTTTTCCATTGGGTATTCCATAGAAACACTCCCAAACAAAATAATCCTAGCGGATGACATCGACCAGGCAGGTACTTCTACCCCCGCCTCACTTGCCAACCTACAATCTGCCGATATCATCACCCAACTTGATGGGACTTCTATTGATTCGTTTACAGACCTCCAAAAGATTATCTCTCAGCACCCAAATTCCACAATCTCCTACGAAATCTTACGGCAAGGAAGTATTCTAGCGGGAACCATCACTCCAGAAAATGTAAACGGAGTGGGTCGAATAGGAGTCTATGCCTGGGTAGAACCAATCGTAACAAATATCACTAGTGGCAGCCCGGCAGAAATAGCTGGATTGCAAAACGGAGACCAAATTATTAGTGCGAATGGGGTTCCCATTGAACACAGTATTTCATTGGTCAGACAACTGGAACTTGCTTCATCAACATTCCCCGTCGAGGTCTTGCGGGACGGAACCCAGCTTTCCTTCACCATCGCACTTGGTATGGAAGAAGATCTTGGTTTTCAAACGCCAACAATAACCGATCGATATGCCGCAGAAAACGCCTTTTCAGGATTTCTAGAAAGCATTCGCTCTGTTGGCAGTGTGGTCGGGGGAGTCTTTCAAAGTATAGGAATGATTTTCACTGGAGCCCCGCTCGATCAAGTAATTTCTGGACCTGGACAACTCGTGTTCAGTATCGGTAATTTATCGCTGGGAAGTTCAAATGCCTTTGTCTTCAGTAGATTTCTAGAACTCATTGCAACGATTAGCGTGGCTATCGCGATCATGAATCTCCTTCCTATCCCTGTAACCGATGGTGGTCAATTATTGCTTCCTATTGCAGAAGCGATTCTTGCCCGAAGACTTACATTACGCTTTCAACGAAATTATCTCACCATTGGTAGCATCTTAATTCTGTTGCTCCTCGTATTGGCGGTGTATCAGGATTTCAATTTTTTTAGAAATTTATGAAATACATATACCCAGTTCTATACCTGCTATTGTATATAAGCACATTACAAGCACAAACCCTGTCTCAAGAAAATACCAGTACCCAGAAGATATTCTCTAATACAAATACAATCGTAACGATGAATAACAACAAGGTAATCACAACAACCGATGTATTCCAGAACTCCAAAACCATTAACCTACCACCGGGGACATATTCCTTACTTGCAATGCATCCATTTCGATCCCTTGTTGCCATCAAGCTGCAAAGAAATGCACAGCGCAACACCCTAGCACTGTATAATACCGCAACACAAAAAGAAATTCGTTCTGTCAATCTAGAGCCAGGTGAAAAGATTACCTATACTGCATTTTCTCCTGATGGGAATTATTTGGTGACCGCAACTACCCGTCCTAGACTCGTACGAATTGGAGTGGACACTGGTGAACTCCTGCCAGAATACGACGAGCCGCTTGGCCTTATCGATTATTTTATCATTGGAAATACATCAAAAAATATTCTTACATACCAAGAAAAATCTGGCATACTTGAATATCATACATTTACTACTGGAAATCTTATCCAGTCCCTTCCAACAATCCCAGAATTACACAACATTCTTTCTTACTCACCACGTTATTCCATTGGAATCATCAGCAAAAAAGACCTCTACACGATAGATTTAACCACTGGAGATGCTATCAAGATATATTCCTCACAGGGAAGCCTAGAATCCTGGACCATTGATCCTTCTGCCAGACGTATATACTTCGTTGAAAGAAAGGAAGAAACCTCAAGCCTTTTTTCGATGATACTCTCTGCGCCTGGGAATATTCAAACCTTAGACACTGGATTTTTCCCTTCATCTGTCTTCTACGCCAATAAGACGGGGCTCCTTGTCACGGATAGTCGTGAGAATATTTACCTATTCAATGACCGCTCGACATCCTTTTCTGTCGTATTGGAACAATATCGCGAAAAAATTACAGACTATGAATTCCTTGATCAAAGAACATTACGCGTCAAAAACAAAGATTATATTCTCCAATTTCCATTTTCAACAAGAGCTAATACAATTAGCCCTTATAATGTGCGCCTTTTTAAAAGCTCACAATCCCCCCTTGTTTCTTCGTCTCAAACCGAAAATATTGCCCAAAGAACCGCTGAAGTCCCCGAAGTTGGCATAGTTTCTCGAAAAATATTCGAGGATCATATCCTCACACGTTCAGACACCAACATGCTGACATTGAAAAAAACAGACGATCAAACTCCGAGTATCGAAATCTCTCTACTCGGCATGAACGAAGCAACCTTTGCCCACGATCATGATCTCATTCTCATTGCGCAATCCGAAGTAGGCCTATTGAGCAGTTCACTTATAGCTATACATGGGACTACCAAAGAAACATTTCCCCTCAACACCGAACAATTTTATACATTTGATTTACATTATAATGAAAAGACCAATCTTCTCTACAATCTAGGTCTGGTAAAAAATGTTAACAATACTATTACTACGAGCATAGAAGTCCGGAACATGAAATCTCCGCAAACCTTCTCTACCGGAGTGAAAATAAACAAAGAAATGCTCTATATAACATTACTTGAGCATGGCTCAGAAATTTCAATCGTTGGACTCCAAGACTCTTCTGTGTCCTGGAACAATGTCAGCTATTTCAATACAGTTGGCAGCGAAGCCCTTAGGAATTACAAAAACGCAGAAAGTACCGGCAGCCATATCGCAGCCCTAGATCAGGAAGGAAGCCTTGTTATTTTTGATGCAAAAAACATGGACTTACTAGCCACAGTAAAATACAATTCTTTTTTGTTTGCCTGGGAGCTGGTATTGCCGACGGGTACCAATACATACCCCATAGAAAACTGAAGTTTTTAACAATCTCCAGGAAGCTCCATGCTGATCATGCTGTGGCTTAGAAAGATTATCGGTATCTAACGTTGTGGGGGATCATAATCCCCTGGAGGCAACGGGGGAGCAGAGCGAGCTCCAGAATCTAACGCATACTGCACAGGATCAACATAGGGCTCAAAACGAACCGTATTTGGCAGAAATGTTACATTATGGATTCCAATGGGACCATTCCTTTGTTTTGCCACGATTACCTCTGTTTTTAATCCTGTTTTTTCTGCACTTTTATTTGCAATTTCACGTTCTCGGTGCAAAAACAATACTACATCCGCATCCTGTTCTATCGCTCCAGATTCCCTAATACTCGATAGCATAGGTCTTTTCCCCTCGGTATCTCTGGTAAGCTGTGAAAGAGCGATGATAGGAATATCTATTTCTCGGGCTAAGGCCTTCAAGGATCGCGAAATTTCTGCAATTTGTTCGTGGCGAGCCATTGCACTGTTTTGGACCGTTCCAATCAAAGAAATATAATCGATAATGACCAATTCAACGTTATGCTTTCGTCTCAACCTTCTGACCAAGGAACGCAAATCCAAAAGACTAATAGTTGATTCGTCTGAAATCCACAGCTGAGCACCATATAATGACTCTGCTGTGTCGCGTAATGTCTTCATATCACGAGCGCTCAATTTGCCATTTCTAAGAAGAAAATTATCTATTCGTGATTCCATTGAAAGCAAACGTTGAGCCAGGGCTGCTCCCGACATTTCCAAAGAAAAAAGAGCCGTCGGAATTTCTTTCTTCACCGCAGAGTGCAATACCATCGATAGGGCAAAGGCTGTTTTTCCAATTGATGGGCGTGCGCCGAGGACTATAAACTCTGATTTCTGAAATCCTCCCAGCATATCATCGAGTTCTTGAAATCCAGATGGAACACCAGTGAGCAAGGAATTTCCTTCTCTTTCTCTCCTGTCCGCTATGTAGTTGAAGGTTTTACCAACATCTTCCTTTATATTCCTATAGGTGACTGTGTTTTGTTTCTCAACAACATTGAATATCTTCCGCTCTGCTTCATCTAAGATAGCGCCCAAATCTACGTCGAGCCGATATGCCTGTTCTATGGCCTCAGAGGATATGCGAATGAGTGCCCTCCGCATACTCATTTCGCGAACAAGCTCGGCATAATCTCTAAGGTTTGCACTCGAAGGCACTGTATTGGTTAGTTCAAGAACAAATGCCTCACCTCCTACAGCATCGAGCTGCTTTATGACCTTTAAACGTTCAGAAAGTGTAAGATAATCTATGTTTTTTTGCTGAAGATGCAGATATTCTAAGGCTTCATATACGATGCCATGTTTTTTTCTGTAAAAATCATCGCTACGCAGTATAGGAAGGATATCGTCTAAGGACTCTGGATCTATTAATATCGCACCTAGGGTCGCAAGCTCTGCCTCGTCACTATGTGGTTGTACCCGAGACTCGCTCATCTAATACCGCTAAGAATTGTCTACGTCGGAACTATCTTGATATGCTGTTTCTGAAAGCGTTTCCTGATGTGAATCCGGCTCTTCAAGAACAGTACTATCTACAGCATCGCTTGGGCTTGCTTCAATCGACGCTTCGGACTCAGTACTGGCTACCTGTTCACCAGCTTCTTCTTCTTTTGTTTCTTGCTCTGCACGTATCTTTTCCGCACTCCAGAGTGTGAGAACTTCTCGTTCTTGTTCACTAGATAATGCCTCAACTTCCAAGGGAAGATCAATAGATTCGCTGGCATATAGATCTAGTCGCACTCGATAGACACCAATCTGTCGAACAGAATGAGGCTCAAGGTGCAAATTACGCCTGTCTAATTGAATACCTTCCGCTTCCAAGGCCTCCAGAATATTTGCATTGGTAATCGAGCCAAATAATTTTCCACTCTCCGCAGCTCTTGATCGAGCTCTAAATACGGAACCTTGCAAACTTTCTTTCATCGAGAGAACAGATTTTAACTTTTCTTCTCTTTTCTTTTCTATAATGGAGGCACGACTCTTCATGACCGATAGAGTAGTGTTATTGTGTGGCAATGCGTATTTCTGTGGAAACAAATAATTCCTCGCATACCCTGCTTTCACGGTGCAAACCTGCCCCTCTCCACCCAAATTGGGCACATCTTGTATCAAAACAACCTGAACATTCATTTCATATTCCTCGCGTAGGTATTCTAATCCAGAGCTTTGCAATTCCCAATATACATAACAGTGCAAAGCAAAAATTACCTATAATTGGGAATGCAGAAACAACTACCAGAGAAATTATTGTACCATTAATCCGATGCTCTGGCAATTCTTTATATCTGAGATAGCTACCGACAAGACCAAGCCCCTGCAATCCATAGAGTAACACAAATATAATCAAAACATTAGCTATACCAACGATCCATGTGGTGTAATCACCTGGAATGAGAGCAAAAAAGGCTAGAGCTATCAAAGAAAGTATGCCGACCCATACTGTATGTGTTGGAAAAGATAAACCCTCCAAACGACGAAGAACTGCAAATTTTTCCCCATTCTTTTTCGCCCGGTACCGAAATGCAAAAAAGAATCCTGTCCAGTTTATGAAAAATATAAATACTCCGAGGAAAGAGAAAATAATAACCAATGCAGAAAAGAAATCTTCGTAGGACCCAGGATTTTCCGCTATTTGGGATAACCACTCATACGTATCCCGCAAAAACCGTTCGTGAGATATAGAATATACCCCAGCGAGACTCCCTATCACAGCCGAACTTGCCCCTGAAATTAGGAATTTTATCTCTTTGCTCATCTGGGATGAGTTAAAGCAGAATATCGAAACAGAACCTGCGATAAGAATAAGAATGTTAAAAAGTGAACCTCTAGTCAAAAAAGGTGAAAGTCGAGATACGGAAATATCTCCATTCGTCGTATTTATGCCCATATAAAAGCTCAATAAAAGCAAGACGAGAAAGAAAAGTTGAAGTTGGTTTGCTGTTTTCTGGCGATCTTTTGAAGAATACACAAGTGCCTGCAAAGGCAAAGTATACAACCAGAAAAAAAAGAAGAACAAAAGCGTACTTGTCAAAATCGCAAGCGGGAATTTGTATTTCTCTCTAAATTCCTTAAAGATAAAGAGTTCCTTATGTGAATTATTTGTTCTCGAAAGGAAGTAAAGCGAGTATTCTTGCTTTCTTTATTTCGCGAACTATTTTTCGTTGAATTTTTGCGGAAACTCGTGTTATTCGGCGAGGAAGAATCTTTCCCTGCTCTGTTACAAAATTTCTCAGCACATCTGGCTTTTTGTAATTTATCTCAATTGTTTGGAAATCTATGCTTTCGCGATATCGAGGAGCAAATCTACCTCGCCCACGATATTCACCACGACCTCCGGACTGATTTCCTCTGAAACGAGAACCTCTGTTTTCTGACTGCTGATTTTGTTCAGTATCTTTTTTTATCTCACTCATACGTATTCCTTATGTCACACAAAATTAAAACGGTATGTCATCGTTAAACGAGTCATCAGAATCTACACTTTGATCAAACGAACGATTAGTAGATTCTCCGCTAGCGTTTGATGGTCTGCCTGATGAATCGCCACTCGAAGAAAGTTGAACCTGCTCAACAATAATCTCAACCGAAGATCTCGTTTTTCCGTCTCGCTCCCAACGATTTTGTCTCAGTTCACCCTGCACAACCACGGATTTCCCTTTTATCAGACTTTTTTGCAAAGCTTCTCCGTACCGACCAAACATAACAGAATCGAAGAAGCTCGCTTCCTCAATCCATTCTTCGCCGTTTTTTCTTCTACGATTAACCGCAATTGAAAAGGTACATATTGCCAACCCGCCTCCCGTATATTTTAGCTCAGCATCTCTTACTAGCCGACCTCCAACAACAACGGCGTTTATGTCAGCCATAGCTCCTCGCACTTTATGACCATCATCCGTAAAACACTTGTGTTATGCCTAAGTTCACTCCTAACTCGGTGGGCATCTTCTGGTCTTGAAATAACTTTGTACAAAAAGTAATTTCCTTGTTTTTCTTTTTCTATGGGATAGGCGAGTTCTTTCAGTCCCATATATTCTTCTCCGGCAATTTTCATCCCTAACTTCTTAATAACTTCCCTCACCTGGTCTCTGCCTGCGTGAAACTTGGAAGTATCAGAATAAAATATGCAAGTTATCTCATATTGCGAATCTTTTTGGCTCATATAATTTACTATACCCTATGGAAAATGATAGTATTGAATGTGCGAACTGTCAACAAAGATAAGCATGGAACAACACTTTAAAAATAAAGCGTATATTGCATACAAATATGTTCAAATCGTTCAAGGAGCTCAAAAATTGGAACTTCTTGAAGACTCGGCTATCGCTAAAAAATGCCTTGAAGACATCACTTTCATAGATGTAGTGGTAGAACGCTTGAATACATTTATTTCCTCAAATAGTTTTTTTGTTGAACGCTCTTCCTATGTACTCCTATTGCATCATGTTGTAGACCGCTTCGTACAACTCCTGCACATTCTGATCGAAAAACAAACTTCCACTGATAAAGGTATATCAAATTCTAGCCTTGGAAAGGCAGCAAAGAAAATTCTTAGCCAACAGATAAAAACAAAAAACTACCTTGAACAACTCAAGAGCGAGGGGCGAAATAAGGAACATTCCCAATTTGGTGCAAGTGAATCCGAGCTCGAAATGCTGATTAAAGATTTTACCGAAGAATAATCTCCTGTCTTCCCCATAATCCCAGTTATGAAATATAATTTCTTATTAAGAAAATTTCTAAAATAACTGTGAGTAAGCTCGTATGAACAAGAGAAAAACAAAAATCGTTTGTACAATTGGACCAACTTGCGATAGCCTTGACCTAGTTAAACAACTATTGGAATCAGGCATGACAATAGCTCGTTTCAATTTTAGCCATGGTTCACATGAAGAACATAAAGAGCGTATACACACGGTATTGACTGCGAGTAAAGAAACAGGCATACCAGTCGCTACCCTCCTCGACACAAAAGGTCCACAAATACGTACCGGTAAAACAATCGATGGAGAAAAAATAACCTTGGAAGAAGGTTCGGATATCATCGTTACCGGTGATAAAGAAAGCCTGTGTACCCCCAGCCTTCTTTCTGTAAATCATACTCTTTTGTCAAAGGACGTAAGCAAGGGCGTAAAAATACTCATTGCTGATGGATTAATTGAACTAGAAGTACAAGAGATAAGAGACGCTCAAATTTTCTGTAAAGTCATTACAGGCGGTTCTTTTGGCTCAAACAAGAATGTAAACGTCATTGGCACAAAGGTTTCTCTACCGATATTAACGGAAGCAGACATAGAAGATATAGCCTTTGGGGCATCGATGAATATGGATTTCCTCGCAGCTTCATTTGTTCAAACGGTGGAGGACATCTTATCGATCAAAGCCCAGCTTGAAGGGCATAAGGCTGCTATGAAGATAATAGCCAAGATCGAAACCAAAGAAGCCTTGGATAATATTCACTCAATAGTACTTGCTTCCAGTGGAGCTATGGTCGCACGAGGTGACCTGGGAGTTCAACTAAAGCCAGAGGATGTTCCGATGGCGCAAAAAACAATCATTCGTATCTGCAACCAATACGGTAAAGCGGTCATAACAGCAACACAGATGCTTGAATCTATGATTGTAAATCCTAGACCAACGCGTGCAGAGGCAACCGATGTAGCCAATGCAATCCTTGATGGGACCGATGCAATTATGCTGTCAGCAGAAACAGCAAACGGAAAATATCCCGTGCAGGCGGTCAAAACGATGCATAATATTGCTTCTAAAATAGAATCATCGAAAATGTACCGGGAACATTGCAAACAGCTGTTTTCATTGCATGAACAGGTGAAAGATGTTCGATCGGCAGTAACAAAATCAACCTGTATTACCGCATCAGACACCAAATCCAGTGCCATCATTGCCCCAACTTTACGTGGCAATAGCCCACATATTCTTTCCATGTTTCGCCCTTCTCAGCCAATCATAGCACCTACATCGAATGAACAAGTCTATAAGAGCTTGCTCATATATTCGGGCGTCTACCCTGTCCTTCTCCCTAAGAAAGACTCTCCCGACATTGAAGAAATAATCGATAATACCATCGCAATAGCGATGAAAGAAAATATAGTAAGAAGCAGAGATTTTGTCACCGTTGCAGCTGGGTTGCCCCTAACAAGCGCTACTATGCTCAACACCATCATGATACGTTTCGTCGGAAAAATACTGCAACGTGGATTCCAAGGGTATGGAACCTTTGCAGAAGGTATTGTATATCATATGAAAGACATACAAAAAGCTCGGCAGGACATGCAACTGAAACAGAATCTCATCCTTGTATGTGAGGACCTCAACACAGAAGATTTTTCATTGTTGAGGCACGTGAAAGGAATAGTTTGTAATTCATATCTCCAAGTTCTTGATGATTTGGTGTACCACAATCCACAGCTAGTAGTTGTAGCCGGTATTCACACAAAAGTAGCAAATCTGGAAGAAGGAAAGCCAATCGGATTATCGGGGGGAGAGATGATAATATATGAAATTGAGTCATAAGCATGAAAAACGACCACGAACTAGAACTTCTATTTTCAATCAGTCAAATTCTAGATAGAAATCCGGACATACAACTCGTTATATATCCTGTTCTACAGACGGTCTGTGAATATTTCGATAGCCCTCGCGGTATGATCACCATACTTAATAAATCAAAAAATGATATTCAAATAGAAGAAGCCTACGGACTGACCGATCTCGAAAAAACAAGAACCCGCTATAATCTGGGTGAAGGAATTATCGGCACTGTCATTTCAACGGGTATTTCTCGCCTCATCCCTTCAGTTGCGCATGAACCAGCATTCTTGAATAAAACAAAATCACGCTTGCAAATGGAAGAAAATCTCGCATTTATATGTGCTCCCATAAAAATAGAAGGCGATCCAATAGGCGCAATTGCCATAGACGAGTATCAAAACAATAAAGAAACACTCGAGCAACATCTACGCCTGCTTTCGGTCATTTCTTCTCTCGTAACCCAGGCAATCAGGTTGCGACAACGCATCACCGAAGATCGAGAACAATTGCTTCAAGAAAACAAGAGACTCCGAGCCGAAATATCAGACAAACACAAAATCTCCAATTTTATTGGAAACGCTGCTTCCATGAGTTCTGTATTTGAAAAAATAGCTTTTTCCTGCAGGAGCGACTCACCAGTATATCTAACTGGGGAATCGGGTACGGGAAAAAACTATCTCGCGCATATCATCCACCACAACAGTGATAGGTCCGATCATGCGTTTATCTATGTCCCCGCCCAAAAAACACTAGAAAACAACCTAGAAGAACGTTTATTTGGCTCCGCAGACACTGCCGGTTTATTAAAAAATGCCCATCTCGGAACCCTATATATCGATGAAATATCTTCGATGTCCCCGATAATCCAAGAAAAACTGTTTAACTTTTTTCGATCTGGGACTCTAGTAAATCCCGTTACAAATGAATGCCATCAAATAAATACAAGAATTTTTGCGAGTGATGTATATGCTGAGTCAGACCAGGGTCCCTCAACTCTTTTACCCTCACTACAAGACTATTTCTCCTCTATACATATACCGATACCCCCATTGCGAAACAGAAAAAGTGATATACCTCTGCTTGCAAACCACTTTGTGTCTAATTTGTACGAAAAACATTTTATTCCAATAAAACGTATAAGCAGTTCAGCCATCGACCTCTTGATAAATTATCACTGGCCAGGAAATGTTCGCGAATTATCCGATACACTGGAATTGGCAAGTCTAAAGAACACAGAAGGCGTCATACACCCCCATCATCTACCTCCCACACTGCAGAGCGCAGAATCGACTAAAACGGCCTTTTCTGGGTCTCTACAGGAACTTATGGACACCTATGAAGCAAGTATCATACAAGATGCCTTGAAAATATCTCGTGGTTCGATAAGCACAACCGCAAAATTATTGAAAATCAGTCATAGAATATTACGATTAAGAATTGCAAAACACTCGATTGATACAAAGCAATTCAAAACAAAATAATCCTTAATCCATTTGTTCGCTCCGGAGCACCCGCTGAGAAAAATCAGTATATATTTCATTTATATATGGGTTATACTCGTTCTGATCGGGTGTTACTCGTATTCGCTGTTTTCCTGGAAACAGTGGACTCCATGGTAGCCGAGAATGTATGCTCTCTTTGTGAGCAGAAAGTCTATAGCAACCCATCAAGGATGTCATTGAAGTGCCCGCATATGTCACTTGTCGTCCCAGACACATTGAAAATAACTCAGCGAATACATCAAAAAATTTGAATTCACCCGAAAGATGAACCGTTCCAAATTTTCTAGCGCTTCTAGTTTCTATAGTGTTCAAGCGATACCGAAACATTAACCCCAAGGCACATAAATCAAGCACCGTGTCATAATCAAATGCATTAGCCAACTCTTCAAAATATGTCAAAAGGGAAGCATTTTCTTTTTCGTTAATAATATCCTGCACTGCATTCCTTAATTTCTTGGATTCATCCGAATAAAAAATGGCGGCTGTGTAAGTTTTATCGACTAAATATGGAAGAACGACACAGTCATCGAAATATTTCACCGATGGAGCATCAATAATACAATTGCACACAACCCTTGTCCCAACACGTATGACCAGATCAAAAACATTAAGCTCATCTATCCCAAGTATGTCCATGAGATAATCGGTTCCTCCACAAAACAATGGAATTGTTTCTGCCACTTTCAGTATTTGCATACTTTTCTGATTACTTAGTCCAAGCTGGTCATGTATAGGATGATAATCAAGTAAATGTTCTTGCGGTAATTGATGGTTCGCACAGTCTTCTTTTGATAATATAAAATCTCCATAGGAATCTACTGGCAGTATCGTTTTTTGAGCGCCCCCCAACACTGTGCACAAATATTCCGGTAAGGGGAGTGCTGCACGGAGAGCCTTCTTTTCGACTGTATTCATTTGTGACAATAAGGGAAGGTAGAACGATAGAGACTCTTGTCTTTCTCTCGCCTCCTTGTACCAATACACGCAGTATCGTGAATCTAATTCTGGATTTATGACCAAACTTGGCCCATTTCCACACACAATTATGCTCGTGATATCCCCGCCTCTGTACATATCGCTCAGTTGTTTTATGACTTCCAAAAAGGCATTCGATAACTCCTCTATCGAGGGTTCAATCGAAAGAACGTGCTTATGAGTCATATATATATTATGCGAAGGGTTTATCACAGCACCCTTTATTGATGTGCTTCCTACATCCAAACAGAGTGATGTTTCCATATTCTACACCCCAAGTATGCCACGCAATTCAGGTGCTTGTCTGTACTCTACGGCTTCGATAATATGTTCATCAATTACACAATCTATACCATCAACGTCAGCAATACTACGGGCAATTTTTAGAATACTAACCTGTCCCCTTCGCGATATCTCATTTTTTTTCATCAATTCGAGAAAAAGTCTCTCCACTTGCTTATTCATATTACAAGCAACACGTATTTTTTCTTCCGACATACGCGAATTCCATACAAGGTTTACATCTCTGGCTCTTTTCTTTTGGATATGCAATGCCCGATCTGCACAATTCCTGAGTTCTTGCATATCACATGCTCTATCTTCATCTGAAAGAACTTCATTGGTAAAAAATCTAATATCGATTCTATCTAATAGAGCTGAGCCAAATTTTCGCCAGTATCGAAATATTTCTGTTTTTGAGCACAGACACTCCCGTTTTTGATGACCAAAATTTCCACAAGGGCATAAATTAGAACACATAACTAGTTGAAAATCGGCGGGAAACCAATACATCCTTCCGGCACGAGAAAGATATAGTTCATGTTGTTCTATTGGTTCTCGCAATGCTTGCAAAACTCGTGCACGAAACTCTGTTACTTCATCCAAAAATAATATACCTCGATGCGCCAGAGAAACATCTCCTGGAACAAGAGTTTTTCCGCCGCCTATGATGCCTTCAAGCGTGGAGCTGTGGTGCGGAGAACGAATAGGCGCCAGAGTCACCCTTTCTAGGTTGTCTCTGATACGCTGTGCCAAAGAAAAGACACGCGTTACTTCGATAGATTCATCAATGGAAAGAGGGGGCAACAAGGATGGCAATCTCTGTGCAGCCATGCTTTTCCCGTATCCCGGTGGTCCATAGTACAAAATATTGTGTCTGCCTACAGCGGCGATGAGACTTGCACGAACAAGCTTCACATTTCCCCTGTAATCACTGAAATCGGGTTTGTAAACGCTTGTCTCTTTACTAGGACTGTTTTCTTCTGTGGAGGGACATGTGCTATCGAACAAATTTTTAAGTTCTCTAATATCTGAAAGGCTACTCACAACTCCAATTTTTGTATTATCAATGGAATGCGCCTCCCATTTATTTTCTGGAGAAAGCAAAATATGCGAAATTCCTAGTTTTCTTGCTTCGTCTACCGCTGCAATAACGCCAGAGACAGCATTGATTTTTCCAGAAAGTTCCAATTCGCCAAGAACCAAAAGATCTGTACATTCTTCTGGCAAAGAAACCTGCCCATCGCGAACAAGTATAGCGACAGCAAGTGCCAAATCAAATGCCACCCCGCTTTTTTTTATTCCGGAAGGAGATAAACTGACTACTATTTTGCTTTTTGGAAGTTGAAAACCGGTACTTCTCAGTGAAATCTTAACCCGTTCCTTAGCCTCTTGAATTTCTGAGCTGGCGAGCCCAATGATCTCCATTCCCGGCAATCCCCGGGATATATCGATCTCAACCTTTACAACGTGACCCTTGTACCCAAACTGTGTATATGAATAGACCACTACACATATATGTCACAAATTAGCGAAGTGATTGAGCTCTTTTTATTGTAGAATGCACCATCTCATGGCAGAATTCATTGTATCTGACATCCGCATGGCCAGGAACCCATTTCCACTCAATGGTAAGCAATTGTGCGAGAGCATCCAAAGATTTCCAGAATTCCACGTTCTGAATTATTTTTCGGTTAGAACCCTTCCACTGCTTCTTTTTCCACGCTGGCAACCATTCTACAGCCCCTCGAACAACATATTGAGAATCCGAAAACAAGAGTAAATGCGCTGTAGCATAATGTTTTTCGCAATGACGTAATGCTTCGATTACGGCTGATAACTCCATTCGATTGTTTGTCGTCCGCTCTTCATACCCGGAATCAGAAGCAAAAATGTCCTTATCTACAAGGACATAGGCCCAGGCTCCCACGCCAGGATTTCCAAGGCATCCGCCATCTGTATAAATAGAAATATTTGGTTCCTTCATATTCATTTCTTTTAAAGAAATTAAAAAACAGTTTTCTTCCAACAAAACATTCACAATAAGCGCAGAAGAAAATATATACCACATAACTGTACTTCCTTGCTGATTAAAAGCCCAGATTCTAAGCTTTATGCTATCAAATAATACGCTTGGTAGCAGCTATTCAAAGAGGGTGCTCGTGTTTTTTAGGCAATACACTATATTAGAAAAAACACCGATCTTTTCGAAAATACATTGTACTAAAAATGAAGAGGAGTTAGACAGCAGGAATAGACAGCAGAAACATACAATTTACAGACAGGTGGAGAATCTAGCACATTGGTTCTTCATCTAAAGAGAGTTGGAATCGATTTTTTGTTAGAAATGATGAAAAAGAAATATAGCCTTTTCTTCACTGTCTTCTAATTTCTAGCAAAAACATGCATTGACTAGGGACACGCTAAGGGCTTTTTGTTTCTGCCTTTTTCTCAGCTTTCTCTTCTTTCTTTGCTGTCTTCGATTGCTTGCTAGAATCGGTTTCTGTACGCTCTACCAACTCGAATAATACTCTTTCAGCAGCATCACCAGCCCTGGGACCCAGTTTCAATATACGCGTGTATCCTCCTGGCCTTTGATTAAATCGAGGGCCAAGAACAGAAAATAATTTTCCAAGAATAGACTTATTTTCAATCATTCGCCGAACTATTCGACGATTATGAACGCTGTCCGTCTTACTTTTGGTAATAAGTTTCTCAGCATAGGGGCGAACCGCCTTAGCTCGTGCAAGCGTAGTAGTTATTCGTTCATGTTGAAACAAAGAAGTTACCATATTCTTTATAAGAGCTCGACGGTGAGAAGATTTAAGATTGAGAGCATTTTGCTTTTTTCTATGATTCATTTTGTTCCTTCTTCAATGACAACTCAAGTTCCGTTAAAGAGGCAATGATCTCATCGAGAGATTTTTTGCCAAAATTCTTGGTTTTTGCAAGTTCTGCTTCTGTTTTTTCTATCAAGTCCCCAATGGTATTAACTTCTATAGATTTTATACATTTCAGGGCCCGTGCTGATAACTCAAGAGATTCAACAGAATTCTTTAATATATTTTGTCTATTTATGTCCTCAAGAGAAGTACTAGATGTATCTTGATTGCCGAGTGGTATTCCACTTATTGCCTCAAAATGCAAAATGAGTACTTTTACCGCAGCCATAATCGCGTCCTCCGGAGTAACAGTCCCATTGGTGGTCACTTCGAAAAGCAACTGTTCATAATCGCTTCTATTTTCCACACGAGTTTGTGAAACTGTGAATTTTACATTTTTAACAGGAGAAAATAAAGGATCTACCATTATTTGTCCGTATTCATCCTCACGTGGCATTTGGTCAGAAGAAACGTAACCCATACCTTTTTGTAATACAATTGTAATAGCAAAAGAAGTGTCTTTCCCGCAAGAAAATAGGGGCGCTTCCTCATCAACAACCGTCACCTCATTATCAGTAAAATCATTTGAATAGACGGTTTTTTCTCCTGAGAATTCGTAGCGTTTTTCACATACACGCTCTTCAGAATCAACTTTCCAGGCTAGATGTTTTAAACGTGCAATGATATCGATTGTATCTTCTTTTACACCGGGAATCGATTCAAACTCGCTGCTCAAGATAGTCGTATCGTCTGATTCGCCAAAAACATCAAAGCGAATTTTATACAAGGCCCAGCCTTCAACACAAGAAAGCAGGGTGCGCCTAAGGGAATTTGCGATCGTAGTTCCAAGACCTTGCTTTAGCGGCTTAATTGCAAATTTGCCAAAAGTCTCATCAGCCTCAATTTTCTGAAAGAATAGAAGACCGATAGTTTCTTCAATCGGTGCAGCAAAATTAGTTTTCATGTTCATTTCTATCCGTGTCTCTTTTTCTTTGGTCTACAGCCATTGTGTGGCAGTGGTGTAACATCGGTTATCGAGCGAATGGTCAAACCAACTGTGATGGCTGCTCTAATCGCTGATTCTCGTCCTAATCCCGGCCCTTTTACAAAAACGTGGACATATTGAAGTCCATGGTCTATTGCCTTTTTTAAAGCGGTGCTAGATGTTACCTGTGAAGCAAAAGGAGTCGCCTTTTTTGCCCCTCTAAACCCCAGTGCACCTGAACTTGAAGAGGCAATACAGTTTCCTACCATATCTGTCACGGTGATTAATGTGTTGTTAAAGGTTACCTGTATGTAAAGGCGTCCCTCAACTACTGATCTTTTTGTTTTCTTTTTTGTTTTTTTTGCTGTTGCCATTCTACGACCTATGCCTTTCTCTTACCGGCTACTGTTTTTCTCTTACCTTTTCTTGTACGGGCGTTGGTCCTTGTGCGTTGACCTCGAACAGGTAGCCCCTTTCTATGACGTATTCCACGATGGCATCCTATGTCCATCAACCTCTTGATATTCAAAGATACAAGAGTTCTTAGTCTTCCCTCTATAACATAAGTTTCTTCTATAATCTTGCGTAATAAGGCAAGTTGTTCTGTGCTCAACGTATCTATTCTAACACTGGGATCAATTTTTGCCGCAGAACATATTTTTGAAGCTGTCGATCGTCCAATGCCATACAAATAGGTAAGGGCAATCTCAAGCCTCTTATTAGGTAAATCTACACCAGAAATTCTTGCCATTATCGCTGTCTCTGCTTGTGCTTTGGATTAGAACAAATAATTCGAACTTGCCCTCGTCTTCTTATTACTTTGCAGCTATCGCACATTGGCTTAACACTTACTCGTACTTTCATATTTTCTCCTAGAGATTTCTTCCTTTTACTCTACCACTTTTTGTTAATCCTCCGTGGTGATGCATCCTTAGATGCGCCTCAATTTGAGACATGAGATCGAGATCTACACCAACAAGAATTAACAGCGAGGTGCCACCCATCAAATATGCAAGAGAGGGGGGAAACCCGAACAAGGCCTGGATAATACTGGGAATGATCGCAATGAAAGACAAAAACAATGCTCCAGGCAAAATTATACGGTTCATGACTTTCATTAGATGAGATTCAACATTATCGGTGCGCACACCAGGGATTGAACCACCGTTTTCTCGAATATTTTTCGCTATCTCAACCGGATTCATACTGACCTGTGTATAAAAATAAGCAAAAAACACAATAAGCAATGTATAGAATATCACATAGGTGAACCCATCTGGTCTTAGTAAGGCTGATAATCGCTGAATCCAACGAGCCCCGCTTGAAAGACCCTGCAACAACTGCAAAGGAAATGTCAAAACAGCAGAAGCAAATATAACCGGAATAACTCCAGAAGGATTGACCTTGAACGGCAAATAAGTGCTTTGTGCACCATACATGCGACGTCCCACTACCCGCTTTGAATAACTAATTGGTATTTTTCGTTGCCCGCGTTGTTCATAAATGACTAACACAATTACACCAATAAAGATACCAAAGGTAACAATAGCAAATACTGGGTTTAACTGACCCTGTTGTATGCTACGAATAAGAGTCCACAAGGCCTCGGGGATTCTTGCAACGATTCCCGAAAAAATCAATAACGAAATACCATTTCCGATGCCCCGCTGATTTATCTGCTCTCCTATCCACATCAAAAACATTGTGCCAGTTGTTACCGTCAACATAGACACTGGGATATAGAAAGCTCTAGAGATAGCAATAGCATTGGGGATGCTATCGGCATAGATGGTCACAACAAAGGATTGCACCAAACAAACAAGAACCGTCCCATAGCGAGTGTACTGCTGAATTTTTTTGCGTCCGCCTTCTTCTTCAGAGATTTTTTTGAGAGAAGGGACTAGCAAAAGCATCAATTGCATGAGGATAGACATAGAAATGTAGGGCATAATTCCCAACATAAAAATGGAAAACCTACTGAACGCGCCCCCAGCAAAGAAATCGAGATAACTGGTTAAGGAAACCCCGCTGCTCGCTGTCTGCTGCGCCAGGAAATATGCTTCTAAGGCGCTGGGGTTTATTCCTGGTATTGGGATAACCGCCCCTAGTCTAAAAACAAAGAGCATGCTTAGAGTAAAAAGAATTCTCTTTCTAAGTTCTGCGATACGAAAGATGTCTATTAATGAGTTAGCCACTAGTTTTCTTCCTCCGTGGTGCTAGAAACAGTATCTTCCTTTTTTGTTGGATCTTCCTCGATCTCGCAACCATGCTTTTTCAGCACCTCAGCTGCCGATTTGGAGGAATAAATACCCACAAACCGGATGTTTTTTCGTTCCAAGGTTCCGTTATTCAAAATTTTGATACTGTCATATTTTTTCTTTATTTTCAGTAAATCAAGCAATTCTGCAAAAGTAATAGTCTGACCATCTGCTGCAACCTTGTTTAGATCACTGTAAGAAACCGTCAAAACTTTCTTCTTAAAAGGAGCATTAGAAAACCCCCTAATTGCCACTCTTCTGTACAGAGGCATCTGACCACCCTCAAAACCGGGTCTTACTCTATTTCTAGCTCTTTGACCTTTTTGGCCTCTGCCACCAGTCTTTCCGAGACCCGAACCTCTTCCTCGACCTTTTCTTTTTGAACGAGTAGTGGCTCCTTCTGGTTTAACAAGCATAATTAAGCTTTCTCCTCAATACGAACTAGATGCCTTACCAAACGAATCATTCCCCAAATAACTGGATTGGAGTCATGAACAATGGTGTGATGCATCCTCTTAAAGCCAAGAGCCTTCATTGTTTTTCTGTGCTTGGGTTTTACTCCAATCAAGCTCCTAATTTGTGTTATCTTTACCTGCTTTCCTGTGTCAGACATATGTTATCCCCAAAGCTCCGGTAAACTAATCTTTCGGTCACGAGCAATTTTCCTAGGACTCCAAAGATTCTGAAGACCATTTATGACCGCTTGAATAACTGTTGAATCGTTTCGAGAACCATACGTTTTTGCAAGTATGTCTTGAATACCTGCCGCCTCCATAACTGCTCGAACAGCACCCCCTGCAATAACACCAGTTCCAGGAGCAGCGGGAAGTAATCTAACCTTGGTGCATTTGAAAACCCCACTAATTGGATGAGGAATCGTATTTTTGTTTAACTCGACGTTAACAAGGTTCCGTTTTGCTTTCTGCATAGCTTTTCGTATAGCTTCTGACACATCCAATGCCTTGCAAATTTCAAAACCAATCTTGCCAGCACCGTCACCAACGACCACCAACGCAGAAAAAGCAAATCGACGTCCGCCCTTCTGAACTTTTGCCACACGATTGAGATTTATGAGCTTTTCAATAAACTCTGGTTGCCCATTCTGATTTTTCCTGGAAGAAAATCCAGTTTTGTCATTTCGATCAGCCATATTATAATATTATCCCTTGATCGCGTAGTGCGTCTGCAAATTCTTTAACTATACCGTGATAGATAAATCCATTTCTATCGAAAACCACAGTTTTCACCTTTTTATCTTTCAAAAGCAAGCCCATCTTCTCTCCACATTTTTTTGCGCAACTGCGGTTTCCTACTTCGCCTTTAAAATCGTTCTGACCCGATGCGACTGAAGCAAGGGTTATAGCTTGGACATCATCGATTACTTGAGCATAAAAATGCTTATTGGAACGAAAAACTGAGACTCTCGGCCTTTCCGCTGTTCCGCTTATCTGCGATCGTATCCTTCTTTTTACTTTTGAACGTCGTTTTGCTCTCTCAATAAGTTTTTTCATTTTTTCACTCCGGATTTACCAGCTTTCAGCCGAACGTACTCATTTTCGTATCTCACACCCTTGCCTTTATAGGCATCTGGGGGACGAATGCTTCTAATTTCCGCAGCAATTTGTCCAACTTCTTGCTTATCGATCCCTTCTATCGTTATACGGGTTTGTTTTTCAACCGAAATCGAAATTGATTTGGGCACAAAATACTCAATAGGAAGAGAATAACCCAATGATAACAAAAGAGTATCTCCTTTTAACTCAGCTCTGTATCCAACTCCCTGCAATAAAAGAACCTTTTTGAAACCTTGAGAAACCCCAGTTACCATATTGTGTAAAAGTTGTCTGTATAGCCCATGCAGAGCCCTTGTTTTTTTATCTTCTGCAGAAGTCTCCAAATATATTTTTGAATCCTTAAGGTCACCAACCACTATGGAAGAGTGATAATCCTGAGATAATTCGCCTTTTGGACCCTTAACAAACATCGTTCCATCCTCTACACGAACATTAACGGAAGATGGCACTGTTACTGGAAATTTACCGACTCTCGACATAGTATCTACCACACAGAGAACAAAAGTTCTCCTCCTATTTTTCTACGCCTTGCCTCTGCGTCTGTGAGCACACCCTCTGAACTAGAAATGATCAAACGACCATAGTTATTGAAAATTGAGGGAATGGAATCGTACCCAGCGTAGACCCTTCGACTAGGTTTGGAAATACGCTTAACTCCATGAATAACCGACTCTCCGTCTGCAGTGTATCTAAGGGTTACGAGATATCGAGCCTTCGCAACGTCCTCTTCCATCTCGAGTACATAATCCTCGATAAACCCATCTTTTTTCAAGACACGCAGGATTTCGCCAAGGATCTTTATTTTTGGAACGGTTGCAGTTTCCAAGTTCGCACGGACAGCGTTTTGTATTTTTATAATTGCATTTGCTATTTGATCTGAAACAGACATATTACCAACTTGATTTCCTTACTCCAGGAATTTTACCTTCGCTGGCAAGGTTTCTAAAACATATTCGACACATCTGAAACGCTCGCATATATCCTCTCGGTCTCCCACAGACTCTACAACGATTCACATGCCTTGTCGAAAATTTCGGTGTTTTATTTGCTTTTTCTATTAGAGCTTTTCTAGCCATATCTTTACGTTTTCCTAAAAGGGAATGAAAATTTCTCCAACAATGCGCGCCCTTCCTCGTCATTGGAAGCGGTCGTAACCAATGTTGCAGTTAGTCCCACAATTCTGTCTATCTTATCATAATCAATTTCAGGAAAAACGATGTGCTCACGAATTCCCAAAGAATAATTGCCATGCCCATCAAAACCATTTGGATTTACCCCACGAAAGTCTTTAGTTCGAGGAAGCACTATATTGATCAGACGATATAGAAAATCATACATCCTGTTTCCACGAAGAGTAACACGAACCCCTATTTCCATGCCCGCCCTGATTTTAAAGACAGATTCAGATTTTCGAGCTTTTGTTTTTACGGCTTTTTGCCCCGCAATAGCGCCAAGTTGCTCCAATGCCTGGGTAAGATAGTTTTTGTTCTGAGTAGCATCGCCAACCCCCATATTGAGGGAAATCTTTTCCATACGAGGAACTTGCATAATGGAGTCATAGCGGAGCTCGTCTTTTAGCTCTTTTCTAAACACCTCGTTAAATTGCTTTTTGTAATGTGGATACATATCAACCATTTTTTCTTTGGTTGAAGAGGCCTTCTTTTTAGTAGGCATTATAGTTCTTCTCCAGTTTTTTTCGCAATTCTAAGTTTTTTTCCGTCACGAAAGACATAGCCTACACGAGTAGGAGTTCCATTTTTTGTTACAATCATAACATTCGAGACATTAAGCGGAGCTTCTAACTCAATAATGCCCCCCTGATCATCTTGCTTTTTCTTTTTTACAGCCTTCTTGATTTTGTTGACCCCTTCAACAATAACCGTGCCGCTTTTCCTGTCAACTTGTAACACCGAACCAATTTTACCTTTATCTTTTCCAGAAATAACAATAACTCTGTCCTCTTTCTGAATTTTTATTTTCTTTGGAACAGCCTTCAAATTCTTCTTTACCATAGCTATAGCACCTCAGGAGCCAAGGAAATAACCTTCATCATATTCTCTCTAAGCTCCCTGGCCACAGGGCCAAATACACGTTTTCCCTTAGGAACACCAGAAGCATCAACCAAGACACAGGCGTTATCGCTAAAACGAATGTATGTGCCATCTGCCCGGCGTAGAGCATGCTTTGTACGCACAACAACCGCTTTCTCAACAGATCCCGATTTAACAGGGGAATTTGGCAAAGCGTCTTTAACAGCAACAACAATAGTGTCCCCTACGTACGCATATCGCTTGCGAGAACCTCCGAGTACTTTTATACATTGTACTTTTTTAGCCCCACTATTGTCAGCAACATTCAACTGAGTTTGCATCTGTATCATATTATTGAACCCTCTCAACAACGGAAGCCAGAGTCCATCTTTTTCTTTTGCTAAGCGGACGTGATTCCAAGACCTGCACACTATCACCTATTTGAGCCTGGTTTTTTTCATCGTGGGCCATAATTTTTTTCTTAATGGTTATATATTTCTGATACAAAGGATGCAGCTTTCTTCTATATATCTCAACAACTATAGACTTTTCCATTTTGTCGCTCACTACTATGCCTTGCAACAACTTGTTTTTGCTTGCTTCTAATTTCTTCTGTGGAATTATTTCAAGAAACATCTGCTACTCCACTTCCAATGTTTTTTCATATATACGAGAATTTAAACGCGCTATATTCCGTCTGGTGACGCGTATCTCCAAAGGATTAGCCAAATGACCAAGAACCTTGTCTGTTTTAAGCGCGAGTAACTGTTTTCTCTGTGCTTCACGAGTAGCTACAAGCTCCCGAATATCCATATTTTTGTACGAGTTTTTCATTAATACGTTCTCCGTTCGATAAACACCGCTTTCAAAGGCAATTTTGCAGAAGCTCGAACCATCGCCTCTTTTGCTAGCTCTGTATTTACGCCCGCAAGCTCAAACATAACAGTGCCAGCTTTGACAGCGGCAACCCACTGTTCGGGGGAACCTTTTCCTTTTCCCATACGAGTTTCTGCGGGTTTCTTTGTTTGAGGAACATCAGGGAAAATTCTTATCCATATTTTCCCTCCCCTCTTTATTCTTCTGTTTATTGCAATACGAGCTGCTTCAATTTGTCTGTTAGTAACAAAGTTTGGAGTCAAGGCCTTTAACCCATACTCACCAAAAGAAATTTTATTCATACGACTTGCAACACCACCCAAATGGCGCTTTATTCTTCGCTGCTGCTTTCTGTGCAATACTTTTTTAGGACTAAGCATAGTTGCTAGACATCAGATTTTACTCCGACTGAGTCTCTCCTTTTCGCAAGAATTTTTCCAGCTCCTGGCTTTGCCGCAGCTTTATTGGATTTCGCAAAATTTTCTCCGGTACATATCCAAACTTTCACACCTATCGTGCCAAAAGTAGTCTGAGCTTCCGCAAATCCATAATCAATTTCTGCTCTAAGCGTGTGTAATGGGACTCTACCTTGTCTGTATGTTTCGACACGTGACATTTCTGCACCACCAAGTCTTCCAGCAACGCGGATTTTGATGCCCTGCACTCCAGCACGCATAGCGTTTGTAGCAGCCATTTTTAGAGCTCGCTTGAATGCAAAGCGCATCCGCAATTGATGAGCAATATTAAAAGCCACTAACTGGGCATTAGCTTCTGTACGCTTCACTTCCCGTATTTTGATTTGAATTTTCTGCTGAACAGCTTTTTGCAAACGAGCACTAAGACGTTCTATGTTTGCCCCTTTTGCTCCAATCAACACACCTGGACTCGCTGTATATATCACAAGAGAAACGAATTGTGGTTGACGAACAAGAATTACATCGGCAATATCAACATCCTTTGTCTCTGGAAGCGTCTTAAGCAATCGTCGAATCTTTAAATCTGCATGCAAGAGTTCTGCATATTTTTGCTTCCCAGCAAACCATTTTGACTTCCATGTATTATTTACACCCAGCCGCATTCCATAGGGATTAACTTTCTGACCCATATCATCTACCCCCTTTGAGCGTCACATATATATGACTTTGTTTTTTCAATAAGACATCGGCACGGCCACGGCCACGGCGCCAAATTCTTTTAATATGCGGTCCATCACTAATCTGGATATCCGTTAGTCTAAGACTTTCCTCATCGAGATTTCTATCTAAGTAAAGCGCATTGCTGGCAACCGATTCTACAAGTTTTCGTATGATCTTTGCACCTTTATGGGGTAAATTTCTTAGAATCCCCACAACTTCTGGATATCGTTTATTCCTAAGAACATTCGCAATGCGACGGGCTTTATACCCAGCAAGGGATACGTATCGAAGTCGTCCTGAATAGCCATTTGCCATTAGCGTTTCCTCGCTTTTTTGTCTGAACCAGCGTGTCCACGAAACAGACGCGTAGGCGAAAATTCTCCCAATTTATGCCCAACCAACGATTCAGTAATGTACACTGGTATCCATGTTTTTCCATTGTAAACCGAGATAGTGTTTCCAACCATAGCTGGGATAATTGTAGAACAACGCGAATATGTTTTTATCACCTTCTTACGTTCGCCCTCAGAATTTCTGGTAATTTTTTTGAAAAGACTGGGGGCTATATAAGGGCCCTTCTTTATCGATCTCGACATGATCCTAGCTCTTCTTCCTTATTATAAACTTTGAAGATTGCTTCTTCTTTTTTCTCGTTCTATAGCCTTTTGTGGCAACACCCCAGGGACTGACAGGATGTCTTCCACCAGAAGTCTTACCTTCACCACCGCCATGAGGATGGTCATGCGGGTTCATTGCAACACCACGAACTTTTGGTCGCTTCCTCAACCACCGCATTCTGCCCGCTTTCCCGTACTTCACATTCATGATATCTTCGTTTCCGACAGATCCAATCGTTGCATAACAGGATTGGTGTATCATGCGTGATTCCCCGGAAGGCAAGCGAATAGTTGCATAGGCACCTTCTTTTGCTATTAAATTAGCCCCAGAACCAGCAGCTCTAAGTAATTGCCCACCCTTTCCATGAGTTAATTCAACGTTGTGAACTTCAGTTCCCAGCGGTATTTCTGAGAGAGGCATAGCATTCCCAACAGAAATAGGAGCACCCGCTCCACTGATAACTTCTTGCCCGACAACTAAGCCCTTTGGGCATAAAATGTATCTTTTTTCACCATCTACATAATAAAGCAAAGCAATAAGAGCAGACCTATTTGGGTCATATTCAATAGAATGTACTTTAGCAGGAATCGTCTGCTTATCTCTCTTGAAATCAATAATACGGTAAAGCCGTTTATGACCTCCACCTCGACGGCGAACAGATATCCTCCCAGAAGAAGATCGACCCGCACGGTTTTTCAGCCCAAATGTAAGAGACTTCTCAGGTTTAGTCTTTGTTATCTCTGTATATTTTTTTTCGACACGAAAACGAAGACCTGGTGTTATCGGTTTTACTAATCGAGTTCCCATGTTTATGCACCATCCAATTGCGAAATAGAGGCACCTTTTTCCAAGGTTACATAGGCTTTCTTCCATGAAGAAGTATAGCCAGACTCTCGTCTAAGTCGCTTTGGCTTTCCTTTCATACGTATTGTTCTGCATGTAACAGGAGTTACATTATATAACTCTTTGATAGCGTCCAAAATTTGATGTTTATTGGCCCGAAGGCTAACTTGAAACACGTAGGTCCTCAAAGTCCTTAGGTTTGTTGACTTCTCGCTAAGTATGGGGGTTATTATGGTTTCATAGGCGTTCATTGCGCAACCCCGTATTTTTTTTCAAGCTCGCCTAGAGCAGAAACCTGCACAAGGATATGTTTAGCATAATACACATCGTGTATAGATAATCTAGAAACATGGTTATAAGAAAGCCATGAAATATTTCTTGCCGCTCGCTTGGTCAATTCATTATCCTCTGACAAGACAAGCAAAACACGCTTGGCACCCGCAAAAGAGGAAATCCTGGAAAGTAAACTCTTGGTTTTTCCGTCAGAAATAACAAAATCGTCAAGAACGGTTATTTTATTCTCAAAAGCCTTTTCATAAAGAGCAGAGCGCAAGGCTGCTTTTTTTTGTTTTTTTGGTAAGCGAATCGAAAAGTCATGAGGAATAGGACCAAATACAGTGCCTCCACCACGCCAAAGCGGGGAAGTGCGAGTTCCAGCACGAGCACGTCCTAATCCCTTTTGACGCCAAGGTTTCTTACCACCTCCGCGGATCATCCCACGTGATTTAGTCGAAGCGAGTCCCGCCCGTCTATTTGCTAGGGTCGCATTTATTGCATAATAAACACTACCTTGAGAAACAGAATCCGCGGTCAAGCCCTGGAAAAAATCGATTTTTTTCCCTTTCCCACCGTCTATATGATATTCAATCTGCATAAGTCTTCTTCTTCGCTGGAGTTACATATACCACAGAACCAGTGAAACCAGGAACCGAACCTTGTAAGTACAAGAGATTGGCGTCTGTATCAACTTCGTATATGCGCAAGCTCTGCACCGTGACCTCTTTTCCACCCATTCTTCCTGGAAGTTTTGTTCCCTTCAGAGTTCGCCCAGGAAAGGTCGCCATACCGGTACCACCTGGCTCGCGATGGAATTTTGAACCGTGAGTTTTTCTACCGCCAGAAAAATTATGTCTTTTCATGACTCCCTGAAAACCCTTACCTTTTCCTTTACCACTCACATCAACAAAGGCCACATTTTCAAAGTGAGAAGCACTCAATGTCTCTGGTGCTCCTTCTTTAGGAACCTTTGTTCTAACCTCGTAAATGCGGTTAAATGTCTTTTTCTCTAATTTCTTGAATTGACCAGCTATAGGCTTAGAAAGCTTATTTTCGGAAACGGGCAAAGCTCCAAATACAATCGAATCGTAACCGTGACTTTTTTCTTCCTTCACTTCAAGTAATTTGGTTTCGGTACACTCTAAAACCGTTACTGGAACCAGTAATCCCTCATCGGTAAATAACTGAGTCATACCTTTTTTTATTGCATACAATCCGATACTCATTTGCATATAATCCTATTGCTGAATCTCCACATCCACCCCAGAAGGAAGCTCAAGTTTCATGAGAGAATCCATAACCGAAGGAGAGAGATTGGTTATACCAATCAACCGCCTATGAGTTCGTGTTTCGAACTGCTCTCGAGACTTCTTGTTAACGTGTGGAGATCTCAGCACCGTGTATTTTTTTATAGATGTAGGCAAAGGAATAGGACCAGAAATAGTTGCACCTGCTTTGCGAACTACGTTCACTATTGTTTTTGAACTTTGATCAATAATTTGAGCATCAAAGCTTTGCAACTTTACTCTGATCGAGTTGGCTAATGTTTTGTTTCGATTTACCACCATCTTTTATTCTTTACTCCAAAATCTCTGTTATCTGACCGCTCGCAACGGTGCGCCCCCCTTCACGTATAGCGAAGCGCAAACCTTTGTCCATGGCGATAGGTCGAATAAGAGTTCCTACAACCTCGGTGTTATCACCGGGCATAACCATTTCACGACCTTCAGCGAGGGTGACCTCCCCGGTAACGTCGGTTGTCCTAAAGTAAAACTGAGGACGATATCCATTAAAGAACGGAGAATGCCTTCCTCCTTCTTCACGACTCAGACAGTATATTTGTCCCTTGAATTTTGTGTGAGGGCTGACCGAACCAGGCTTTGAAAGAACTTGTCCACGCTCAACTTCATCTTTTGCAACACCTCGAAGCAAAACACCCACATTGTCTCCAGCTTGCCCCTCATCGAGGAGCTTGTTGAACATCTCAACTCCGGTACATACCGTTTTTCGAGTTTCTCGTATACCGACAATTTCAATTTCTTCATTAACACGAACAATACCAGTTTCAATACGACCAGTAACAACCGTCCCTCTTCCCTGAATAGAAAAAATGTCTTCAATTGGCATCAAAAAAGGCTTGTCAACAACTCGCTCAGGAACAGGGAAATATTCATCCATCTTTGTGAGCAACTCCTTAATACAAGCAGTTTTCTCATCGTCTTCGATGTTTTCCATTGCTAGGAATGCACTTCCTTTTATCACAGGAATTTCATCCCCAGGGAATTCATAGTAATTAAGAATATCTCTGATTTCTTCTTCAACAAGTTCGACCATTTCTTCATCAGCTTGGTCCGTCTTATTGATAAAGACTATGACTCTTGGAACTCCAACCTGGCGAGCAAGGAGAACGTGCTCCCTTGTCTGCGACATAGCACCATCCGTTGCAGCAACAACAAGGACAGCTCCATCCATTTGCGCAGCACCAGTAATCATGTTCTTGATATAGTCGGCGTGCCCAGGACAGTCAACGTGAGCATAGTGACGCTCATTCGTTTCATACTCAACGTGGCGCGTATTGATCGTAATACCACGTGCCTTTTCCTCAGGGGCGTTGTCTATGTCTTCGTAACTTAGTACTTTTGTCCCCATAAGCTTACCAGAAACCATAGTAATAGCAGCCGTAAGAGTAGTTTTTCCATGATCTACGTGACCAATTGTTCCTACATTTACGTGCGGCTTAGTTCTGTTAAATTTCTCTTTTGCCATCTCGACTCCTTAATATATTGACCGGCATATACGCCACTCCAGAAGAATAAAAAAATGTTTACGTATTGTCTTCATAAGCACACAAAATGTCAAGTTTCACTACCAGCGATAGTGGACAAATGCTTTGTTCGCTTCCGCCATTCGGTGCACATCCTCTTTTTTCTTGAACGCCCCTCCAGTGGAGTTAAGAGCGTCAACCAATTCAGAATATAGTTTTTCTTCCATGGAACGACCTCTCCTTTTCCTTGAGGCATCAATAATCCAACGCATGGCCAGCGAGTTCCTTCGAACTTGTCGAATTTCCACCGGAACCTGATACGTAGAACCTCCAATTCTGCGCGATTTAACTTCAAGCATTGGCTTTACAAGATCAATCGCTTTTAGAAATAAATCAAGACCATTCTCTTCCTGGTCTTTCTCCATACGATCTATTGCCGCATAAAATATTTTTTCACATTTGCTCTTTTTGCCATCCAACATCATGGTTGCTATAAATTTCCCAACTATGGGATTATTGAAACGTAAATCTAGATGCGGACGATATTTTGGACCT